>NZ_PYFT01000001.1:0-1407735 GCF_003023845.1 Adhaeribacter arboris
ATGATCAAAGACTGTACGACAGTATGGAAGAACTGTCTGCAAGTAATTAAAGACAGCATAGGAGAGCAAAGCTACAAAACGTGGTTTGTGCCTATCGTGCCTTTATTACTGAAAGATAATGTGCTGACCATACAAGTGCCGAGCCAGTTTTTTTACGAATGGCTGGAAGAACACTATGTAGGTTTGTTAAAAAAAGTTATTTATCAGGAACTAGGGAACGAGGGCCGGCTCGAGTATTCTATTATTGTGGACCGGGGCAACGATTTTAATAAGCCGCAAACGGTTAATATTCCTACCAAAAAGATTCCAACGGCTATCACCAATTCGTATCAGCCCGAACAGCATTTCCTGAAAAACCCTTTTGATTCTAAAACCATTGACCGCAATTTTTTTAACTCGCAGCTCAATGGCTCTTATAATTTCGAAAACTACATTGAAGGTGATTGTAACCGATTGGCCCGCTCGGCCGGGTACGCGGTAGCCACCAAACCGGGCACTACTTCCTTTAATCCTTTAATGGTATACGGCGGTGTGGGTTTAGGCAAAACCCATTTGGTCCACGCCATTGGCAATCATATTAAAAGTACCTGGCCCGAAAAATTTGTATTGTACGTTTCCTCGGAAAAATTCGTTAATCAGTTTATCGAATCATTAAAAACGAATACGGTGCAGGATTTTGCCAATTTTTACCTGCTCGTAGATATTTTAATAATTGACGACGTGCAATTTTTGAGCGGCAAAGAAAAAACGCAGGAAATGTTTTTTCATATTTTTAACCACCTGCACCAATCCGGCAAACAAATCGTTATGACTTCGGATTGCGCGCCGCCCAAATTAAAAGGTTTAGAAGAGCGCTTACTTTCGCGCTTTAAATGGGGATTAACCGCAGATTTGCAAAGCCCGGATTTTGAAACCCGGATGGCCATTATCCAAAAGAAAATGCAGGCCGATGGGATTGATATTCCGAATAACGTGATCGAGTACTTGGCTTATTCCGTGGATACCAACGTGCGGGAACTGGAAGGCGTACTTATTTCCTTAATTGCCCAGTCCTCCCTTAATCGTAAAGAAATAGACTTAGAACTGGCCAAAAATGCTTTAAAACACATTATCGAAGACGTTGAAACTGAAGTAAACCTGGATTTTATTCAGAAAACGGTGGCAGAGTATTTTGATGTGACCTTGGATTCGCTGAAAGCTAAAACCCGGAAAAAAGAAATTGTAACTGCCCGCCAAGTAGCTATGTATTTCGCGAAAGAATTTACGAGCCATTCGCTAAAATCCATTGGTTACCACTTTGGCGGCCGCGACCACAGTACCGTTATTCACTCGGTGCAAACGGTTTCGGATTTAATTGATACCGATAAAAAATTTAAAGCTTCTATTCAGGAATTACAAAAGAAATTTAAAGTAAAAACCGGCTAATTGCCGGCTATAACAATAATATGCTTTCTAAAAAAGCGAAGTACGCCCTAAAAGCCCTATTATACCTCACTAAAAACGCCGACAAAGGCCTTATATTAATTTCGGATATTTCCGAACGGGAACGTATTCCCCGGAAATTCCTGGAAGCCATTCTGGTTGATTTAAAAACTCAAGGCTTGTTGCAAAGTACCCGCGGTAAAAACGGGGGCTACGCTTTGGTAAAAGATCCCACTCAAATCTCCGTAGGTAATGTTATTCGCATGATTGACGGGCCCTTAGCGCCTATTCCGTGCGTGAGTCATTTGTATTACCGCAAATGCGACGAGTGCGTGGACGAAGTAACCTGCGAAATCCGGATTGTAATGAAAAAGGTGCGCGATGCCACCGCCAATATTCTGGATACTACCTACTTAACCGACCTCGAAAAAATAAATTCTTTGCTGGCTTAAAAAAAATATTTGCCACTATCAAAACTTCTTTCTTTATTTGTCTATAATTTCTGTAGACAATATGTGTTTGCTTTTGTAGAACTCCGGCTAAAAAGTAGAAAAATATAACCGGCAAGCGGGAAACAATGGTGTAAATGCACTTTAAAAGTTCGGGTTGCGGCGAAAATACTTAAAAATTTACCTGAACTAATAAAAAATAATTAAATCTGCAACTACTAAATCTAGAAAACCAGTAACTAAAAACAAGAAAACAATTAGCTATCCTTTTAATAAAAATGAAGAAATTACTTTTACTCACTTATTCTTTGCTCCTCACGTGTCTGACTGTTTATGGTCAGGAAAATAACATTATTGAAATTTCCGGTCAGGTTACAGATCAGGAAGCAAAAGGCCCTTTACCAGGAGTAAGTGTGTACGTAAAAGGCACCGTTACGGGCACCGTAACAAACAACTCCGGTGATTTCTCCTTACGAACCAGGTTGCGTTTTCCGTTTACCTTAGTTTTCTCTTCGGTTGGTTTTCAGCAGCAAGAGTATGAAGTAAAGGGTGTTGGCTCCAAACTAAATGTAGCCATGGTTACGCAAACCGTACTCGGGAAAGAAGTGGTAATTACGGCTTCGCGCGTAGAGGAAAGCATTCTTAAATCGCCGGTCGCCATTGAGAAATTAGATATTCGGGCCATTAAAGATACGCCGGCTCCCAGCTTTTATGATGCCCTGGAAAATGTGAAAGGCGTGCAAATGACTACTTCCAGCCTTACCTTTAAAGTGCCAAATACCCGCGGTTTTAATATTCCGAATAATTTCCGGTTTATGCAATTGGTGGATGGGGTAGACATGCAGGCCGCAACCCTGGGGGTGCCCCTAGGTAATGCCATTGGACCAACGGAATTAGATATTGCCAGCGTAGAAATTACCCCTGGTGCGGCCTCGGCCTTGTACGGCATGAATGCCATAAATGGTATGGCTAACCTGATTACCAAAAGTCCTTTTTTACACCAAGGTTTAAGTGTTTACCAAAAAACGGGCGTGAACCACGTAGATGGCATTGATCATGACCCGAGTGTGTTAACCGAAACGGCTATTCGCTACGCCAAAGCTTTTAATAATAAGTGGGCCTTTAAAATTAACGGGAGCTACATGCGGGGTACCGATTGGCGTTCCAATACGGCGACCGACCAAAATCCCAATAATTTGAATACCGCCAATCCAAGCTTTCCGGAATTAGCCGGCGCTAATAATCCGGCTTACGATGCCTGGAATAAATACGGCGACGAAAATAACAATGCAGTAACCTTAAGCGGCATTCAATACCAAGGTAAAAACCAAACTTTTCTGGTAAGAAGAACCGGTTACTGGGAGCGCGATATTGTTAGTCCGATTGTAGATAATTTAAAATTTGATGCGGCCCTTCATTACCGCTTAAACGACAATGCGGAACTTTCTTACGGCTACCGGATTGGCAAAATGGACGGAGTTTTCCAGCGCGGTAATAAAATTCAGTTAGACAATGTGCGGGTTCAAAATCACCGCTTGGAGTTAAAAGGCACTAATTACTTCGTGCGGGCCTACGCCTCCATTGAAAATACCGGCGATTCGTATAACGTAAAACCAATGGTGGATAACCTGGATATTACCGGCGGCGGTACGAACCAGGTTTGGGGCGGTAAATATAAAACGGCTTTGCAAGGAGAATTAAATAAAGGAACGGATCTGGCCACTGCCATGCAAATTGCCCGGCAAGCCGCCGACCAGGGCCGAGCGGAGCCGGGAACACCAGCCTTCGAGAATTTAAAAAATACTATCAGAGGTATTAATAATTGGGATCACGGAGCGGTTATTCCGGGAGCGCCAGCAACTGGTGGGGCTTGGTTAAAGCAAATGAGCCGCCTTTATCACACCGAAGGACAATACGACTTTGGCGATAAAATTAAATTCGTGAATGTACTGGTTGGGGTAGATGCCCGCGTGTATGAAATTATTCCGGATGGCAACAACTTCGTGGATTTCTCGCGACCCATTGACGAAAGAACGCTTCCGGGTGGTAACAATGTGTACTACAAAAAAATCGGGGGCTTCGGTCAGGTTACAAAAACTTTATTCGATAATAAATTGAAACTATTCGGCTCATTGCGCCTGGATTACAACCCGGAATTCGATCCTAAGTTAAACCCTCGGGTAGCAGCGGTATATACGCTTTCGGAGCAGCATAACTTCCGGGCTTCGTTCCAGAATGGATTCCGGTTTCCTTCGTTGTTTGAGGCCTTATCTTACGTAAATAATGGAAATGTGCGTCGAGTAGGAGGATTATCGTACATTAACGAAGGTTTAGGTTACCTGGATAATTCGTATACCTTGGCCTCGGTAAACACTTTTAATGCGGCTGTAAATAAAGATGTTACTGCCGGACTAGCCATTAACGATGCCGCCTTAAAAAACCGGGCCTTACTGGAAGCGACAAATTTATCCGCTACTCGTCCGGAACGCATTAATTCTTTTGAAGTGGGTTATAAGAGCGTTTTGCTGGAAAATAAATTAATAGTAGATATAGACGCGTACACCAACGAATACAGCGGCTTTTTGGGCCAGGTAGAGGTTGCAGTACCCGCTTCGGATAAAGTAGGTACGGATGCATCGGTAACGGATATGTTAGCCGTTAACCGCAGCAAACAAACCCGTTACCGGGTATATACCAACGCTAAAAATAAGTATAACAACTACGGTTCTTCGTTGGGGATTACTTATAATTTTTACCAGAAATTTACCCTGGCTGGTAATGTAAACTACAATAATATCAAAACCAACGAAGAAAAAGATGTTTTTGTAACCGGTTTTAATACGCCCAAATTTATTACTAACTTATCCATCGGGAACCGGGAGGTAGTGAAGAATGTAGGTTTTAATATTGTTTGGAAATGGCAGGATTCTTTCTTGTGGGAAAGTCCTTTAGCTAACGGGGTTGTACCAGCATACCATACTTTCGACGCGCAGGTTACTTATCGGGTGCCAAAAATCAATACTACTATTAAAGCCGGCGGCGCCAACGTCTTTAACCAACGCTATATTCAGTACGCGGCCGGACCAACTATTGGCGGTTTATATTACGTAGCTTTAACTATTGACGGATTATTGAATAAATAATTATGTTTACCAATCAAGTTTTCCTATAACAAAAAGAAGGCTTAGTGGTTATATAAACCGTAAAACACGATGAACAAAATGAAAACGCTTTCAAAGATTTATGGCCTCTGTTGTATGCGGGGTTGTTGTAGCTAGCGGCCGGACCGAAGTAGAATGGCGGTGCTGGCAAATTCAGTTAAGAATCAATGTTCTACTTTAAAAATTTATCGCATGAAAGCTGTTACTTCTGTCTATACGAATTCTTTTGCTACTTCCTTTCACTCATTAGTTAAAAACGAAAACAACGTATTAGTTGCCCCAAATTCTTTACCGGTAGTACCGCTGGTTAATCGTAAACCAAAGATTACCATTCTTCATAAGAGCCTTGTACTCGAACTGCAGAAATTAATTAAATCGTTTCAGGCCCAAGTGCGAAATTCAGTGGCACTTTTAAAATGGTTGCACGCGAAAACCGGAAATAAAGCTTTAGCGGTTAATTCTACCGGTCAGGATTTATTAACCTGGCAAAGTTCATTTGGCGAAAGTTTAACGTTCCAATTTTCTACTAGTTCCGAAGCTTTTACTTTATTCTCGGATACTCTTTTACGCAAAAGTTATTTTCTGCACCATCACGCGCAGGTAGATCCGGAAAAACAATTGATAAAAGTGCGGGTGGCCGTAAACCGGTTGCCCGAGCTAGAACAAGAGTTAAGTATTGTTTTTGAAAACATCAAACCCATCAATTACCTCGAAACGCAGTTACTGCAAAAACAACAATTGCATTTGGAGAAGCGGCAGGCCGGCTAAATAAGAAATTAATTAAGTCCTTCTGTTTATTTAACCCAGGCTTTTCCAGGCGAAGCGAAGAGTGATTTTTTAGCGAATATTTTAAATTAAACTACTAAAATTTATAACTTTCCATAAAAATCTTTATTAATCTAAAATAAAAAAACTATGGCGTTACGATTAGGGGACATTGCCCCCGATTTTACAGCAGAAACGTCGGAAGGCGTTATTCACTTCCACGAATGGATTGGTGATGGTTGGGCCGTTTTGTTTTCGCATCCGCGTGATTATACTCCTGTTTGCACCACTGAACTAGGTGCGGTAGCTCGCATTAAAAACGAGTTTGATAAGCGTAATACTAAGGTAATTGCAATTAGTGTTGATCCGATTGATTCGCACGCGGGGTGGATTAAAGATATCAACGAAACGCAAGATACTACGGTCAATTTCCCGTTAATTGCGGATCCTAATAAGGAAGTAGCCAATTTGTATGACATGATTCACCCGAATGCCAGCGATACGGCTACGGTTCGTTCCGTTTTCGTTATTGGGCCGGATAAAAAAATAAAACTAACGTTAACCTATCCGGCATCTACCGGCCGTAATTTTGCCGAAATTTTACGGGTAATTGATTCGCTGCAGCTTACTGCTAATTACAGTGTATCTACCCCCGCTAATTGGGAAAACGGTCAGGACTGCATAATTGTACCAGCAATTGCTACCGAAGACATACCCGCCAAATTTCCGAAAGGTCATAAAATAATTAAACCTTATCTGCGTACTACGCCGCAGCCAAACTTGTAATTTTTAACTTACGGTAGATAAAGTAGCGGTTCATTAAGTGACTCGCCGCTGCTTTATTGCCGTATGTGTCTAATCTTTAGTTATAGATTATTCCCGTTTTACCGTTGAAATTACCTAATCCCGCCGTTGAGGAACATTAAGAAAATAAATTAACGTTTGTATCACCTACCTACTAGGAAAGTGTTCTGGAAAGCATCTAATATGGTAAAAAATTATAGCCGGGTATTTATAAAGCGATAGAACTTATTAGTAAAACGCGATCATCCCGCCTGAAAATTAGCCTGCCCTCTACCGGCACTAATAACTGCCTCTCCTATAAAACCTTAGATGCTATTTTATAAAATTTATTTAGAATTTAGTTAAAACCGTGAAAGGCTCCCGGATTATTGTTCAAACAAATTCTGAATATATAGGTAACCTTTTGAGATTAAAAAACATACAAGAATTAAAAAATTAAGTTTCAGGTAGGTTTCATTCATTTATTCGTACCACATCCACTAATATTTAGCGGTTAAATGAATCGAATAAGTAGTTTTGCATTAGCCTAATTAACCTATACGCCTCGATTGAAAGTTTTCTGGCTTTAAATTTCCGGTATCTACCATTGATGAAATTAGTTAAGTTGTAATTAGTAAAATTATGCTACCATCCCATTCGGCTAACGAAAGTAAACCAGAAGTAAATTCAGCTACTATACCGGTTGATTTAGAGGTTGCCAGCAAACCTGGAAAACTAAAGCGTAAATTAATGAGCGGGGCAGTCCTATTATTTCTGCTGGCGGCCATTTTAATCCTAATTGGCCAAATACCTATCCGGAATTCCGGTACTGCCTACGATTGGCTCGCCCAAAACCTTACATCCGAATTCTTTTTATACATGCTAGGTGGCTTTATTGCTCAAATGGTAGATGGGGCGCTAGGCATGGCTTACGGTTTAACTTCCACTACTTTCCTGCTTACAGTGGGTATTTCTCCGGCGGCAGCCAGCGCCAGTGTGCATGCCTCCGAAGTTTTTACCAGCGGCGCCTCTGGTTTAATGCACTTAAGGTTGAAAAATGTGAACCGCAAGTTATTCGTCTCGCTGTTGATTCCAGGAGTAATTGGGGCCGCCATGGGGGCTTATATTTTATCGGAGCTGGAAAATTACAATTATATTATTAAACCGTTAGTGGCCGGGTATACTTTGGTATTAGGAGCCTTAATTATTGTAAAAGCTTTTAAGCCCAACCGTTCCAAATTAAAAGAAAAATTAATTGCACCTCTGGCCGTATTCGGCGGATTTATGGATTCAGTTGGGGGCGGGGGCTGGGGACCAATTGTTTCCTCGACGTTAATTGCCGGCGGACATCCGCCGCGGTTTACCATTGGTTCCGTTAACTTAGCCGAGTTTTTTATTGCCCTTTCCAGTTCGCTCACTTTTTTCACCATGATTGGGATTCATCATTGGCAGATTATCGCCGGCTTAGTATTAGGAGGGGTAATAGCTGCTCCTATTGCCGCGAATCTTTCTAAAAATTTGCCGGTGAAAAGTTTAATGATTTTAGTAGGAATACTGGTGATTCTGGTAAGCAGCCGCATATTGTATTTGGCCTTAGCGGGCTAGGTTTTATTCTTCTGCATAAGGAGTATTATTGCCAATCGCTTCATGTAGCTATCATAACACAGGATACTAAACCCGGCGGGTTTTGAAAACCCGCCGGGTTAGAGCAATTTTTTAAATCAACCTGATGGAAGGTAACTCATACTATTGGGTATTACTAGTCGGGATTAAATTGCGTTTAAGTAGTTGAATATGTACTACATTTTCAATTTGCTCTAAAATAATGCAAACCCGGTAGGTTTTTAAAACCTACCGGGTTTAATCCCTGGTACTAATCACAATTACTGCTTCAAAATTTTAAGGTTGGTCGTAAACTTTTCTCCTTTTAATTCGCAAATGTACATACCCGCCGGGAACTGCTTTAAATCGTAGGGTACGGTATGTGTACCGGCTCCAAACTTTTTGTCTTTCATAACCGTCGTTCGCCGGCCCAGGACATCGTACAATATCAGACTTATGTGCTCCGCAGTTGGTAGCGTAAATTCGAGTAAAACTTTACTATCGGTGGGGTTGGGATAACTCTTGAAGGTAAAGCCATCCGGTAGATTGCCCGGCAGACCCGTAACTCTTTTTACCACGGTAGTAGCGGCTTCGGCGGTGGTTTTAGGTTGCTCGATGTTGCCGGCGTAATCTTTCGCGATGCTGTAGAAGGCGTAAGAAGAATCTATTTTACCGGCAAATTTACCTGCGGCGGCGGTTACATCGTATTGCCACAACCGGAAGGGGCCATTATTGACGGCGTAATACACATCGTAACTCCGCACCCCGGCGCCCGCATCGGTGCCGCTCCAGTTAACGGTAAAAGTAGTATCCTGCGTCTCCGGCGGCAAAGCCGTGATGTTACTGGCCGGGTTTTGCTTGTCAATGGTGTTCAGGAACTCGTTGGTAACGATAGGCGCGTTAGTATCGAAATAAATGGTAGCCTTATTTTTAATCTCCGTGCCGTGCGCTAATTCCTTTTTCGGTAAAACTGAATACGAAATAAAGCCTTCTCCTTCTGGGGATGTTTTGTTAGGTGGTAGGAAACCATCCAACGGGTCATCAATCAATTCTCGGGTTACCGGGTCGAGCGAAAGAAAACGCCATTTTAAAATACCCGTTGCGGTATCTAACTTGGCATCTACTCTTACTAGTAAATCTGGTTTGCCAGGTCGTTGCAACAAAGTGCTGGTAGAATAAGCTTGTAATCCGGCCGGAATGGATTTAACAGTTGTATCTCCAAATCCGAAAGATTGCAGTTGAAAGGTGGATAAGTCGAACTTGGAAATATCTAAGGTGTCCAGAACAACTACTTCTTGGGCAGGTGCGGTAGCTGTATCTTTGTTCTCGAAGTATATCTTGTAGCTAAATGGCGTTTGCCCTTTTACAAAATTTTCTAAAGTATTCCCTGAAGGACCAACTTTTTCATTAGGATCGAAAGAGGCTCTACTTGTAAGATTAATAATATAATAAGCAACTTCCTCACCACATCCCGTAGCTAAACCATAACCCGCTATAAGTGCTCCCACTCCAGTTATTGCCATAGCTACGGGAGCGCCAAGTTCAACCTCAGCGCAAACAAGAAGTGTTGCTCCAAGCCCCAAAACAGAACCATATAACCCTGTTGTAGAGAAATAAAAATCTGTTGCAGATACAAAGTTGAGCTGAATACTTTGCATACTCATATAGAACCCATAAAGGTTTGATAATACATCCAATACAGCAACGCCAACAGCCACAGGACAAGCTACAGCAGCTACTTCAACAGCTACTCCAGCAGCAACTAAACCAACTCCGATTCCGGCTACAAGACAAGGATTAATCTTAGACTTTTCGCCGGTTGTCCTTCCTGTAGTTAGAACAGAATCAGCCAAGTTTTCTATGAGGGGGGTATTAGCCCAAGCAGATAAAGGAAAACTTGATTCATCAGCCGCTGTCAATAGTATTTCAAATTCACCTTGACCATTAGCAGATATTAGTGGAATGATCAATGGTAAAAGTAGTGAATCCCTAATAGGTATATATAAAGAAATTGTATCTTCATTAAAATTAGGAAGCCCATTTATACCTGATATTTTCGCAGGTTTAGATTTTAATTCAACTTTTACATTCTTCGGGTACAGTAAAGTTATAGGGGTCATAATTGCATCAACATTCCCAGTATTGCCGTACTTTACTGTGAAAGTTTCAGGTCGTCCCGCTCTGAACACATTTCTACCTACAATTTCTACCCATATTTTAGGAGGCCGTCCTTGTTCTACAGCAAAAGCATTATCAAGACGAACAACATCTGATTCGTTGGTGATAAGTAAATCATATTTGCCAATCTCTTGTTCTGATAAATTAAATATTGCATTCAATTTTTTTCCATCTGGACTATTGATAATGTACCTTCCCTTTATCTCTGCGCCATCTTTTACTAGTTTTATAATTGTTTTATTAGTAAAACCACCGCCTAAGATAGTAACAGTGACACTTCCCGTATTCCCGCCTACATTTGGATACATACTTTGCAAAGACAAAACATTTACTTTTTTAACTAGTGTATCGCTATTGCAAAAGTTAGAAGCTATTAATTTAACCTCGTAATTGCCGCCTTCGCTATAAGTATGCACCGGATTAGAAACCGAATCAGCGGTACCATCGCCAAAATCCCAGTAGTATTTGGTAGCATTACGCGAGCTATCTATGAAGCTTACCTGTGTGCCCAAGGGTATGAAATCGAAGTTGGCTTTAGTGGGTTCACCGTTGCAAACTTTGATTTTCTTGGTTATTACGCCGCTACGGGCGCCTTCGCTATTAACCGCCCAAATGTGCATAACGTATTCGCGGTTGCCTTCCAAATCGCTTAATTTGGCGGGGAAATTTAAATCTACCATAGGCGCTGGAGTAGGCGCTTGGTAGGTATAAGTAGCCGAAGTTTGGCCGTTACTGGTAAAATAGTATTTGAGTGCGGTAATATTTACCGTGCCGCTGCTGGCGTTATTATAAAATACGTGCTGCTGCGTCTGCGACCAGTGGCCCAGGTTATCTTTCGTCCGCACCGCTAAGGTATGAAAGCCTTTGCTTGCCTCCGTTAAGGCTACCCCAAAACGAATATAGCCATCGGCATCGGGTGTAGCCGTTGCCGGCGTGGCTTTCCCAATCCCCGGATCGGTGTCCAGATAATATTCCGTAGCGGTGATAGCGGTAGCTTTATTGGCCACTACGTAAAAACTATGCGCTAGCGTGTGCGACCAATGTTGCTGGTTATCTTTCGTCCGAACATATAAGGTGTGATATCCTTCCGTTACTGCGGCCAACGAAACCACAAACGGCACTGAACCATCGGGACCAGAGGCGGCGGTTACCGGCGTGGCTTTACCGTGTCCCGGATCGGTATCAATAAAATACTCGGAAGCGCCCACGGTAGCCGTGGTGCCGGTAACGACGTAAAAGCTATGCGCTTGCGTATGCGACCAATGTCCTTGCGCATCTCTGGCCCGCACGTAAAGTATGTGGCTGCCTTCCGCAACATCTGTCAGCGCTAAGTTAAAATCTTTAACTCCAAGGTCGTTGGGGTTTAAGGTTAAGCTTCTTGTAGCTTTGCCAATTCCCGGATCGGTATCCACGAAATATTCTACCCGCGCCACTTGGCAAAAGGCTGATGTTACTCCCCAGAGAGTAAACCAGATTACCGCTAAATACCGCATGGCTTTATTGGTTAGCTTTGGCCTTGATTTTTACCGGTAAGCCGTTTTGCTTCGAGCCGAAGCTTTCGGCGGTTAATTCGTAAATAGACGGGATGGGCGGCAAACCCGATAATACGTAAGGCTGTCCGCCGCCAAATACACCGGGTTCGGAACCCGCTAAACCAGCAGTTTTATAAGGTGAATCGGCTTTAAGCTGGTATTTCCCGTCCGGGCTGTTACCGGCGGCACCCACAAAAAGCTGGGCTTCGTTGTAAGTCTGGTTACCGTTGGTAGCTGGCAACTGGTTGTTACTAACCAAATTATTCTGAACCGTACCGGAGTTAACCGTAACGGTCGCATTTTTACCAGCAATTATGTTGTTCCGGAAGGTAGAAGCGGTAAGATTTACATTACCTAAAAATATATTATTCTCTACCGCTGAAAACACCCTTTGGTAAGTGTTAGTAGAAGCAATATTAACACCACCACCGATAATATTATTTCTAAAAGTTATCCCAGTAAATGTATAGTTAGTTGAATTTATAGTAAATGCATTTCCTTCAAAATAGTTTTGTAAAATTTGTGCATTTACCACCTCATTATACATTTCTATAGGATAAGGTAGGTAACAGCGCATCACAATAACATTATTGGCACCAATATGTGGCGTGTAGTTAGTACTATTATAAGCGAAGGTCAATCCCATTAATATACTGCCACTGGCTTCCGATTGTATATCAATTCCTAAAACAACTGCCTGGGAGCCATTCGCCTGGGTCTGTGGATTTTGAGCCAGCAAATAACCTGGTCCGATAAGTACTAATCTTTTAGTAAGATCTACACCGTCGTAAGTAGTAGCGGTACCTTCAATCATCAGCGTGTCGCCGGCAGCTACATCGGTAGCATCGTGCGCTTCTTGAATAGTTTTAAATATCTTCTGGGCTTTATCCGTAGTTAAGGTATTATTTACCCGAAAAACGTTCGCGAGCAGAGAGTTGGTCAGTAACAAACCAGTAAGAAGAATGAAAGTAGATTTAATATTCATGGTAGTATTATTTTAACCGTTTAAACTTATTTAGCAACCAAACCTTTACCCGCGGCTTTTTCTTTATCAATCAAATCGTACATCCCCTTATAAGACAGATTATCCGGGGTCAGGACGAGTGCGGATTTAAATTGCGCTTGCGCCTCGGTATATTTTTCGCTGGCGTAAAGGCCCAAGCCGTAGTTGAAAATTGCTTTTGGCCGGAGATTTTCTTTTAAAGAAGTATCGTCGGCGTAAGCTTTTAGGATTTCTAAACCTTTATCGTGCTCGCCTATCTTTAAGTAATTAATAGCAGTTCCTAATTTTTTGAAAGGATTTTTTAAAGTGATAACCGGTGTATCAAAGGTTAACTGCACCTTTTCTTCGTAGGGAATAACTATTTTCGTGATTTCAGTAGCCAATTCCGCAATTAAGTTTTTGGCAATAGATTCCGGGTCAAACCCACTGGTAGGGGTACATGCCGGCTTGGATTCGTGTTTTGTTTTTGCCGAAACGGGTTTGGAAAACAGCATTTTACCCGTCTTTACATCCATAATTTTAAGCTGAATCGTGACGGCGCCAGTGGCTTCCCACCAATGTTCATAGTTACAGCCGTTCACTACTATGCTTTGCTTTTGCGACATGGGTTTTTGCTCAATTGTTTCGGTTTGCAATCGGCCGATTATGAGTAAAGCCGAACTAAGTTTTTTGCTCAGGGCGGCCGCTGTACCTTCGTTAATAGTTTTTATTTCCGAATTCTTTTGCGACGATAAAATTTGCGCTAAGGCGTTCCGGTCTACTATTTCGTAAGTATTAGAGTTAAATAGTTTAGAAGTTAAATCATCCGTCAGGTCCAGCGATTTTTCATTTTTCGCGCCGCTCGGGCCTACAATATCTCCGATCGCAATTTGTTTATAAGCTTTTATATCTAATTGGGCCGGACGTTTCTTCGTAATAATCAGCGTACTTTGCGCATTAACCGATAAGGAGTGAATGAAAAACAAACCAATAATAAGTAATAAAAAAGTAGATGCTGCTCTCATAAGGGTATTATTTAGGTTAGTGAATTTTTGCGGGAAAGTGTTATCAGAGAGTTAAATGTGAGTATTTAGCTATCATAGTAGTTTGATTGTAAGTCAGAAAATAAAGCCGGAAAATGCTCTGTACCCATTTGGTAATAGGCACCCAATTTCAAAATTTGCATTAATTCGTATTAAGGTTGTCTTTCGACGTAATAATAGCAACTGCAAAGGTGGAAGCTTTAAAACTCTTCTGTAACTATTGCGCGGATATTATCAGGAGGGACTGCGTTAGATGTAAGGAGGCTTGGTGTTTAAAAAAGTATTAACAAATAGTTATATTTTTTATAAGTTTTGCCGTATGATCTTATAGCAATTTAGATGACTTAAATTACAATTCCAATAGTCAGTAAAGACTATTTTTCAATAACTTACATTTATTTTTAAAATATAAGGCGTTATAAATGCGCCAGGCTCTAACCTCCTATTTCTGCAAACTATTGATAAATACGAGATGGGAGAAATGGGCGAACTGCTGAAATATCCCGGTAAAGCCTTATTCTACCTATAAGTTTTTAAACTCATTACACAGGATGGAAGAGCGCTTTTGACCCCGGTATTGCTTAAATCTGAGTATGTAGTAAAAGATGTTAAAAGTTAATTAAAATAAGGAGCTTCTAAGCAAAAAGAGAACCCACCGGTTTATACCGGTGGGTTCTCTTTTTGCTACTAGGTAGGGTAAATTTATGCTAGTTATCCCTTATTCTTTCAGCATTAAAAGCAAAAGTTCGGCAAAATTTACGGGAACGAACTTGTACTAGCATCTCCTACCGCATCTTGCACAATCAAGCATTACCCATATCAAAATAAAGTATTTCATTTAAATCAAACGGATTGCGTTAGGAGTAGATATTACTTTTCAACCATTTTACGCTGGCGGCCGGGTCGTCGATGGTTTTGGCGCCATCTTGTTCAATAAAAGTATGCGTTACGCCCGATTGTTTGGAGTTTTCGTACACCCGTTTAAAATCAAATTTACCGGCTCCTACCGGGCATGGCCGGTTCGTGGCGGGATCAATATCTTTCACGTGCCAAAGCGGGAAACGCCCTGGGTATTGTTTAAACATTTCTACCGGGTCCATGCCGGCGAGGAAAGCCCAGGCTAAATCCAGTTCCATGTACACTTCTTTCTTGTTGGTATTAGTTAAAATATAATCGTAAGCGCTAATACCTTCCACTTTCGCGAATTCCGACTGGTGATTATGGTAGGCAAACTTCATTTTATTTTTTGAGCCGCTTCCCCGGCCTTCGCAAAAATTTCGGTTGTTCTTTTTATTTCATCCATCGTCGACTCCGCGGAGCTGGAACAAACTACCCAGGAGCAACCGCCTTCGGCTGCCTCATCCACAATTTGTTGCAGGTTCTCGGCTAAATTCGTCCGGGGGCCGCCGGGCATGGTTGGGCGGCCAGGAGTAGGCGGGGTAGCAATAGCTCCAACTGCTCCACTAGCGGCGGATGGCGGAGTAGTTCTGGTTCTGGGCAGGCCGCCGTAATGGTTCGCTATCCAAGTCATGCCTAAATCTTTTACCATAGCGCCAAATTCTTTCGGTTTATGCCCGTAATACAACCCAGTAGCCGTGCCGGTAGCCGTTTCTAATTCCTTAATGCCGATAGCCGCTATTTGTTTTAAAACCGATTTAGTGTCTACATCCGGGCCATTCAGCATAAAGTTTAAAGTGTAGGTTTGTATCCCAAAAGGCGGGTATTTGGCCGCCAGACTTGGCAAGAAGGAAGTTGCTTGGCTTACCTGCGGCAGCAAACCGGATAGGGCCAAAGCACCGGAAGTTTTTAAAAAGGAACGTCTGTTAGGCATGGTAATTTCTTTTAAATTCGGTTTATGGATAATTAGATTAATAACGAGTAGGTGAAAGCTAAACTTGGATTAAAGATTATTATGGAAAAGAAATATAAGACAATCTTTTTTATTTTGATACATTTCTTTCTGTTAAAACAACCGGCCTTTTCCTAAAAACTGAAATTCCCATTCAGTAAACCCCGATTTTAGTTCTAAAGCTTTTTATAGAGTTATAAATACTTTTTGTACAAATTAAAAAGTACCCGTTTATCCGATTCGGTTAGCATGGTATCTATTTCGTTTTGAATGAAATGCAATTTAAACGCTTTAATAGCGGCTCCTAAATCGCCGGTATCGTAACCAATTATTCGTAAAGCTTCGGTGGCATTAAAACTAGCGGGTAAATTTCGGGCATTAATCAGGCTATCTACCGGCATTTGAGTGGTATCGGCCAATAATGGAAGTACATAATTAGCAGCCGTATCGATCGGAAGTACGTTTTCCAGCGCCTCAGGATCATACCATAAACCAAAGCCTTGTTGCGCCAGCAATTGCCAGGGGAAAGTAGCGTTTGGGTCGTTTTTACGAGTGGGTGCAATATCGGCGTGACCAATGAAATTAGCCGTTGGAATGTTATAGGTTTTTTTCAGAACGGCCAGCAGCTTTAGCAAACTTGTTACCTGAGCTTCGGCAAACGGTTCAGAGCCGTTGTTGTCCAGTTCAATGCCAATAGAAGAAGAATTTATATCGGTATTATTGCCCCATTTTCCGGCTCCGGCGTGCCAGGCGCGCAAATAGTCGTTTAACATGTGGTAAACCTTACCGTTGCGGTCGATAACGTAATGGGCGCTTACTTGGGTACGGGTCTGGGTGAACGTTTGCAGGGTTTGAGCCGTAGAACTTTGGGCCGTATGGTGGATAATAACATAATTAGGCTTGCGAATATTAAAATTAGTTGCTCCTACCCAAATGTCCCCATGGACAAACTATCGGCGCCAGGAGTAGTAACCGGAACTTGCCGCAAGTCGTGGGTAAAAGCTCTGACCTGTTTTTTATAGGATTTATTCGTCGCAGCATAAGGGTTGCGGGTGCAAGAGTATACGCAAAACCCAGTTAACAAAAGAATTGACAGGCGTAAGGTGATCGTTTGCATCTAAAATGTAATTACTGCCTAAATGTAAGCATTGCATTTAAGTTGCCAAATCAGAATTGCAATATAACCAGTTGTAGGTTATTTAACCCAAAAGCAAAAGCCGCAATATAACTCCTTGAGGCTTTTGTTTTAATAAGTTATTAGTCAAAATCAGGTTAAGGTAGAAAACAGGTATATATTTCCTTAAGGATAAGCTATTTCAACTTAATACTACCATTTTGTTAGCTATTTTAAATCAGTTTACGAATAAGAACTACAAATTTTTCAATGATAAAACCTAAAATTAGGCCGCCAATGGCACAAGCTATGGCCTTGGCTAACCAGGCCAGCGGAGGCACACTCGCTAACGCATGTTCCAGGCTTTCGACTAAATGATGCAAAAAAGGAATGCCGTGAGTAATAATTTCAAAGCCGACCCACAACATGGCAGCGGTACCTACATAGCCGAGAATTTTTAAAAAATGCGGCATAAATTTTACTATGCCACGCCCAATATTCCGGACATTTGAATGATGATTTTCCTTAGCCAGATGTACTCCAAAATCATCGGCTTTTACAATTAACCCAACGAATCCATAGACGGCCGCCGTGATAAAAACGGCTACGGCAAATAGTACTATTATTTGAGTTACCAAGGTTTTATCGGCCACCTGGCTGTACGCAATAGCGATGATTTCCGAAGAAAGAATGATATCCGTGCGAACCGCGCTGGTTATCCGTTCTTTTTCCAGCTCCTCCGGTGTAATTGCTTTCACTTGCTCGGCTTGTTCTTCGTGCGCTACCTCATGGTGGCTAAATAGGGAATGCACTTTTTCGTAGCCCTCAAAACATAAATAAGCTCCGCCCAGCATTAAAATAGGTTGAATGGCCCAAGGAGCAAAAAAACCGAGTAATAAGGCTGCCGGAGCTAAAAAAACAACTTTGTTAATTAATGATTTTTTGGCAATCTGAAAAATAATGGCCAGTTCGCGGGCCGGGTCCAGTCCTACCACGTACTTGGGCGTTACTGCGGTATCATCAATCACAATGCCGGACACTTTGCCCGTAGTTTTGGCCACCTGCGTGGGAACATCGTCCAGGCTGGCGGCGCTAACTTTTACCAGGGCACCAATATCATCTAATAAAGCGAGTAGTCCGGAAGGCATTTTCTATTCTCTAGGTTGAAATTTAATTGTTTATTAATTTTTACCGACTACTTTTCTTTAAAATTAAGTAGTCCGGGCACTATGGCGACAATATAGGGAGCAGCCTTTTGATTAACAAATAAGCCCTGATTTGCAACATTTAGCCCAATAAGATTAACTTATAATTGTTGCCTTAGCCGATAAAATCTGTTTTCAGATGGTATTTCCCTCTAATTTCTGTTTAAGCCCTCTACTGCTATCTCCTCTTTTTTGTTTTCTTACTTCATAATATCTGCACAAATTTGATAGCTGCCGTCACAGGTAACCAATTAAATCTTTCAAAACTAATTCAGGATGATAAACTTACCAGCTCAAATAGAAACCGATAATGATTCGAAAAACTATTGAGTTTGTTGCACTTTTATGGAATTTAATAATGAATGGCATAGGCTGACAATGGGATTGTTTACGATTAAAAAGCTTATTATTATGAATAAAAAACGCTCGGAAAATACCCGAGCGTTTTACCCTAAATTTAAAATAGAGGTGAAAAATATCAGTCTACTTTGAGTACTTCGTACCAGATTTCGTTAAGGTGGAGTACTGGCTTATACTGCACGCCATCTACCAGATAATACGTTTCGCCGTCTATTACTATTTGTTCATAGCCATCCGGAATACTTTCGACCAAGGCACCCACCGGGGGTTTAACCACTTCGTAGTAGCCGTTCTGAAGCGTGTAATAAGTGCCGTAGTAATAGTAATAAGAGCGTTGGTGGCTAAAGAACCGCAGGTATCCCGTTGGGATTACCCGGGTACGAAGACCAATCGGGGCGGGTACTACCACGTAACGGCCGTTCAGGGGGCGGTAATAAACGCCATTATCGTAATGAAAATAAAGGCCGCCAAAAGCAATGGTAATAGCCCGGGCTGGCGCCATAGCTACGGTATAGCCTCTTCTGGGTAAGTTACGGTAACGCCAATCCGGACTTCTATCCCGGCCGGACACATAATAGGTTTTGGATGACCTCGGGATTACGGGAGTGCGGTAATTCCGGCTACTTCTATAAGCGAGTTCCCGGCTTCTAGGGCCTTGCGGTTGGTAACGCTCTTGTCGGCTCGGTTCCGGACGGGAGTAGGAATTAAAATAATCTCTGTTGCGGGTGGAGGTAGATGATCGGTGTACTTGTCCGCTTGGGCTATTAGTTTCCTGATTATTCGACCGGTTGTTTTCGTGGGTTTTTGTCCGATCCGGACGTTGCGCCATTCCAATTTCCGGAAAAGCTAGTCTGCCTAGTAAAGCCAGTGCTAAGAAAACGGTTAATTTTTTAAAACAAAGTAATTGTTTAAATTGTGAACCTGAAGGAGGTGCTTCTTTCATGATGCATGTATTTATAATCCTTTAGATTATAAAACGGAACGAAGGTTTAAAAACGAAATCAGATATATTTTTAGCCGTTTTTTAGAGATTAAAGGAATAAGTTTTAATTAAAAATTGCTTCGCCCTAAGATTAAAAAAGTCGACTATCCATCACCCGGTAAGCAGCATTTATCGGCCAGGAAATAAACACGATTAATTGAATCTTCATTTCATACTTATAATAGAACCATTTTTAAAGCGGAACTACTTATTTTATCCCGTCCTCTTTCTGATTCAAGAAGAGATTTAAAATTTTACTATCTTCCCCTTTTTATTCAACTAATTGCTATGAACAAATTTAAATTTCTACTCTTATTCTTCTTTCTACAGGTTGGCCTCGCGTTTAGCAGCCAGGCGCAAAAGCAATTTAAAGTATTACTGGTAACGACCACCAAAGGCTGGCACCACGAATCGCTGCACGCGGGTGTGCTGGCCCTGCAGCAGATGGGCGTGCGCAATAATTTCGACGTGGTTTTATGGGAAGACCCGAATGGGTTCACGGATAAATACCTGGAGCAATTTAAAGCCGTCATCTTTTTAAATACTACCGGCGATATTTTCGACGAAACCCAGCAAAAAGTACTGGAACGCTTTATTCAAGGGGGCAAAGGTTTTGTGGGCATTCATAGCGCTTCGGATACCGAGTACGAGTGGCCCTGGTACACCAAGCTGGTCGGCCGCATGTTCCACATTCACCCTACCATTCAAACGGCCAAAACTAAAATCCTGGACGCTAAATTTCCGGGTTTACAAGGCTTTGCCGATGACCGGCTTTGGACCGAAGAATGGTACGAGTTTGGGCCGGAAAAAACTACCGGGCTCAATTACATTTTAAGCGTAGACGAAACTACCTATAACCCGAAAGTGGATTGGGGACGGGTAAAAGGAGAGGGCATGGGCAAAGTACATCCGGTAGCCTGGTACCACAATTACGATGGCGGTCGGGCTTTTTATACCGCTTTGGGTCATTTGCCCACAAATTTCAGTGAACCGGCTTTTTTAAATCATTTGTACGCCGGCATTTTTTGGGCCGCCACCGGGAAGAAGTAAAGCCGTTTTTCGGTCGCAATACGCGGTTGATTTACTTTAACAATTCTTGAGATTTAATATCGAGCTTTAAAAAAAGCAAAATGGAGGTTGAAAGTTGAAATTTTTTTAAATAATAAGAAAGGTGTAGCATTTAACTACACCTTTCTTATTATGCTTCTGCTTAACAAGGTTCAATCATTACAAATTTTCCGCCCAAAATACTTGAATTACAGTTACTTAAATAATAAGAGCTATTAACTAGTTTTAATTAGGCGTATGGATTCGCTCGGCCAGAGGCCTTCCAGATAATCTTCCCGAGCGAGGACGCTCGCGAAAGAAGTGTATTTTAGAACGTAACAGACTTACCTGCGAAGAAAGACTTTTTACCTAATTGGCTTAAAATAATGGCATGCCGCTCGCACAGGTTAGTAAAAACAACTTCTTTTTCCAATTAAATGAATCACATTAAAACTCAGCCTACTATTTCTTATTTACTTTTCCCGTTTTCGGGTGGGTAGGGAATGGAATTCCGGAGGCTTTGAATGCGATCATCGCTAAATTTAGGAAGCGGCAAGTCGTGGGCATTGCCCCATTCTTTTACTTTTTGTTCGGCAGCCTGCGTTTTTTCTTCTGATTTGCCGGTATCCTTGCCCAAGTAAACGGTCTGGGACGGGAAAGCAAAACCGGAACCACTGGCCTCTACCACGTCCATCATCCGGAGCAACAAATCTTCTTGGATTTCTAAAAATTGGTTAAAATCGCTGGTGAGGACATACGAGAAAACTTCCAGGTTATACGAATATTCGCCGATGCCCACCAAGCGCACCCGCGCCGAGGCCGGGTCAATTTTGGGATGAGAATACAAAATGGTTTGAAGTTCCACGAGCAAATACCGGAGCTGATTCGGGCTGGTATCGCAGCGAACCCCGAAGGTCGGATGAAACCAGATGCGATCGCGGTGGGCGTAATTTTCAATGCGTTGCGAAGAAAAATCGCCGTTGGGAATGGTAACCACAGTGCGGTCGTTGGTGCGGATGCGGGTGGAGCGCATGCCAATGGTTTCGACGGTGCCCACGGTATCGCCTACTTTACAAAAATCGCCTACCCGAATGGGCTGATCAGCAATAAGGGTAACGCTGCCCACAAAATTTTCCACGGTTTTCTGAGCGCCCAGGGCCAAAGCCAAACCACCTACTCCCAAAGCCGCTAAACCCGTAGTAACATCAAAACCCAAGGTGCTCAAGACTCCGATTACCCCCAGTACAATTACGGCAATTTTGGCTCCCCGCCGCAGGAACAGTACCGCCGATAGCCCCGCCTGGTGCTGGTGCCGGATCATGCGCCGTTCTAAAAACCGGCCAAATACATCAACCAGTCGCCACAACAATAACAGAAAAACGGCCAACCCAATAATTACGGTAAGCACGCTAAATTTTTGCCGCACAATAATAGAAATGCCCGCCCGCTGACTTAACTGGAAGAACAACCACAGAGCCAGGTATAATTGCACGGGTAAGGTAAAGGCCTTAATTACGCCGGCAATTGGTTCTTCTTTCGCTCGGCGCCAGCTTACTTGTAAAATAAACTGTACGGCCCGTACCACGCTCCAAGCCAAGGCGTAACTCAGGAGCGCAATGAGCAGCATCGCGAACCAATGCCCAATCGGGACCCCGCCCCATTTGTTTTTTACCACCACGGCGGGCATAATCTTATCGGCGAGCGGGGTGGGGGTTTGTTCCATTTCTTCGGGAATACGCTGAACGGTTTGCGCGGAAAACAGCCAAATAGGGCCCCCTGCTTTATCTTCGGTTTTTTCCAGGAACAAATCAAATGTTTCGCCGTTGGCCGTAGCCGAGCCCACGCGGTCCAGGTCCGGACCCAGGTTGTCGTCGGTGCGGCCGGTGTAGGCATCGCTGATTAAAGAGTACGGCACAATTTTGCCGCCGTGGTCAAGTAAACGTTGCAGGGTATGGGCCAGTTGCTCGCCTTGCTTGCGTTGTTTGCGGTCGAGGTGTAAGTAATAAGCAGCTTTGGAGTAATTTTCGTCGGCAATGGCCTGGATAAAGCCTTGTACCGTACCCCGGGGAGTACGCCGGCCCAGGGTATCAACGGGCCAGTCGGGTACGGCAACCGTATCGGTGCTTGCTTCTTTTTTCAGGGCGGTAAGCTGCGCCTGCCCCGACGTTGGTAAAAGCGCCAACAGGAAAAGCGACAGTATAAAAATTATTGCCAGGACAGGTATTGGTTTTAATTGGATGCTTGGTTTAAAAGATATAAACATTAGAATTTGTAGGATACATTACATTTAAAAACCCGGAAAAATACCGGCAACAAGAAGTAGTTAAATTCCGGCATTCTTCCCGTTTACGTAAGGTAGCAACGAGGTGTTAAAAAAATAGGCCATTCTAAGTTTGGCGGAAGGTAAAATCCTTGACCGATAAAATGCTCGAATGATGATCGAGTAAACTGCTTTTTACCTAGCTCTCCATTATCTGCGGCTACCAAACTAGCGGCCCAAGGTTGCACTGCCTAAATTCTTTTATTCCCGAATTTCTAACTTCTTGCTTCTGTTTTTTTAAAGGTTTAAGGTTAGTTTATTTGCAAACAGAGATTTCGCGGGAGGAATAGTTGTTATGGAACGCTGGGCTTTATTTTGTTCTTTTGCGATAAAGAGGCAGTAAAAATTTATGAAACCGGAAAAGCAACCTGTGCCCACTCTTTGCCAAATGGAAACCGCCGTGGCTAATTTATGGGACGTTAGGCGGCACATTATTGTACCCAATATCAGTTGGGGCATGAAGCTGCACGAATGCGATTTATTCATCTTAACTAAAGCCAATTATGCCCTTGAAATAGAAATAAAGCGCACAAAAGCCGATTTAAAAAAAGATGCGGAAAAACAACACGCGCACCAATCCGAACGCATCAAAGAATTGTGGTTTGCTATTCCGGAAAGACTTAAAAATTGCCTCGAATTTATTCCGGCACACGCGGGAGTTATTCTGGTGAAGAAAAGAAGAATTAAAAGCTTACAGCCGGCATATCGGGCGGTCCGCTACCGGCTGCCCGTACCGAACAAAGCGGCCAAAAAGTTATCGGAGCAAGAAGTTTCTAATGTAAAAAGGCTGGGCTGTATGCGGATTTGGTCTTTAAAGGCCACTATTATAAACCTGCAACAGGAATTACAAGAGTTAAAAGCCGAAAAAAACCGGCAGGAAGTTACGTAATTATTTACGCAAGGCAGGAGTAAACCGGGCGGGTTTTAAAAACCCGCCCGGTTTTTATTTTTCTGATCCATTTTTCAAAAGGTATTCCAAAATAAACGGTAGTAAGTTAATCCAAACAGTAGGGAATAAAGTAATTGATAAAACAGGTTCTCCCTTATTCAAGCGGTATTTTATCAATTTCAGCCATAAGGCGGGCCGTTTCGGTGAGGGCGACGATTATTTTTTGGTAATGCAGAATGTCGTCGAAGTCGAGTGGCCGGTCTTTGCGGTCTTTGAGCCATTTTTGGGCGGGTTGGTAGCCGCCAATGTAAAAGTTCCAGGCAATTTCGGGCACATCGGAAAAGTACTGGGTTTCGTTGAGGTACACGTGGCCGTTTTGGTATTTTACTTTGCCCACTACGTTGCTGCCATCTACGGGGTATTGGGTGAGGTAATTTTCGACCGCGGGGCTTTCGAGTAAGTGGATTTGCCGGAGTTCACCGCCCAGTTGCACCAGTTGCCAGAATAGCTCCGGGTTTTTGGGATAAGGCACGCGCGGAAAGTCAATTTTTAAAATTCTTTGTATTTCTCGCGGTAAGTGGGGCTGTGCAGCACGGCGTAAATATAATCCAGTAAATCAATGGGGGCGAAGACCTCGACCTCCCCCGACCCCTCCGAAGGAGGGGAGCTATGGTGCAAAGCCTCTTCTCCGGAGGGGTTGGGGAAATCTTTATGATCAAGATGTGCTGTTATTTGTGAAGCCACTGCTGCCGGATTGTAGAATACTTCGGCGTTCGTGAAACGGATAACTTCGTAACCTAATTCATGTAATCGCTGCGTTCTTAAAGCATCGTATTCTTTTTGGTGCAAATGAATTTTTCCATCAATTTCGATCACTACTTTTTTCGTAAACAAACAAAGTCCATGATAAAATCATCAATAATATGTTGTCTTCTGATTTTATAGCCGGTTTTTTTATTACGTAAATACTCCCATATTACTTTTTCCGCTTCGGTAGGGTTGTCTTTTAAAGCATCCCGCATTTCTTTAATGAGCTTATAGGTTAACGGATTTGCGGTAATATATCCGGCCTCTCCCAGCCCCACCGAAGGAGGGGAGTTCGGGTTTTTCATTTCATTGGTAATCTTGCCAAGCCTTCCCGAAAGCGATGCTTCTTCTAAAAGCCCCTCCTTTGGAGGGGTTGGGGAGGTCTTTTCGGGCGTAAAGGTTAAACTTAAATTATCGGCAATTTGCTGGACGATGGTTGGGTTTAAGTTGGGCGTTCTAGCCGCGGTTTGCTCGATGCTTTGCTGGCCGTTATTTTCGGGGTACAGGTAGAGGGGTGCTGTATAGCCAAACGAAAAAGCTGTTCCTAAAAAGTGGCATTCAACTAGACTTTTTGAAATAACTAAAATATTCGAAATAAAAATATTGGTAAAATCACTAATTGTAGCACTTCTCTCAAATTTCAAAGCAGAATTTTGTTTTAGAAGATGGCGCATAACCTCAACTTCTCAATAGAAATGAAATCCTTTATACTTACCAATATAAATCAACCTACTTAATCCAGGCCTCTATTTTGTCTACCAGCATTCTCTCTAGGTCTTCTGGAGTATTATAAATAATATGCTGCAATTGCTTTATGTCGAAATGGGAATCACTAAAATCATCTTTATGGCAGGTGTAAATTACAGACTTACCTAATCCTAAGGCATATCCACTTTCAAAGTACACCCCATTTCTATGAAGCGTAAAATCAGCAACACAAAACTTTGATTGTTTTATACCTGAAAGAATTGCATCTGGAATAGTTTTATCACTGTTTATGTGTTCTTCATCAATAATAATCACTTTGTATCCTGTTTTTGAAATTGCATTCTTGATCGCTTTTCTATATGGTTTGGTTCTATTATCAAAAGCCATAAAGCAGGTTTTTGAATTAATTTCTACTTTACTTAATTCTACAACCTGGTTTAATCCTTTATGTATTATTTGGAAATATCCAGAATAATCTGAATCATGTATTTGAGGTTGTGGCTTAAAGTTTATAAAATCGCTTTCCTCTAATCCTTTTAAATAAAACAAGAACTCACTCGGACTAGAAAAATAGTTTTTTAGAAAAATCCAAGGTTTATTGTAATCCAAAAATACTTGTTCACCATCTACCTTCTGTAATGAGAATAAAAACAGAAGAAGAGAATTCAACCGCTCAGCAGGTGTTTTAGGGTAATTTGTGCTTTCCAGATATTGATTCAGTAGTATTCTTTCGCTATTTGCAGGATCTTAATTTACCTCATTGTCAATATGATCTTCAGCAATAATAAAAGCTCTTTCCGGCCAAATACCATTGGCTATTAACCCTTTAACTATATGCATAGGAGCATCCTTTATTTTATATTGGCAATCATGGCAAATGAAAATTGTTATTTTCCTTTCTAAAATGTTCAAATCATATGAATAACAATCTCTATGGCTTGTTACCTCTATATCTTCACCCGTTAAAACACATATTTCTTTTTGCATTGTAAGTTATAATGTTAAAAGTTAAAGTCCGGCAATTTAGTTAAGGTTTTAATAGGGCAAGTACGTCAAATAAGCTTTTTAATATAGTGTAAATTAAATGAAATAATTCGTCCGGGAGCGCCGCAGGCTTGTCTTTTGGCTTCGTTGGTGGCCCGGATGTCCGGCACCAAACTTTCGACGAGTTGCTGTAAATCGCCCCGGAAAGTGTGTTCGGTGGCGTTGCCTTGTTGGTAGCGTCGGGTAATTTGGGTAAGGTATTGTTCTACGGTCCTGAAAAGAATCGGTAAGCGTATTGTTTGGTAATCTATCGGATAAATCAACTACATCCAAATAAAGCGCTGCGCAAAACTTAGCTGAACGCATCACACCGTTATAAATCCTCTCTTCGGAAGAACTACTTTTACCCCTCCGCCGGCGCCGGGGTAAACCGGAACAACGCCGGATGAAGAAAAATAAACCAAGTATCACCCTAAATTTTAAAAGGCCTTATCGCCCTTATTTAATTCTGTTTTAAGGCTTGGCAACCATTCGTCGATACAAAAATCCTATTCACCGATACCTTATTGCCATAGGAGAGGAGTTCCGGCAAATTTGCTTCAGCAATCAAAAGGAACCCCTTATTAGAATATCAAAATGGAAAGAAAAAGCTTTTTAAAAAATTTGTTGCTGGGCACCATGGCTACGCCGGTTATTATTTCGGCTTGCGATAAAGACAAAGATACGGTAACACCTTCTACGGATACTTCCGGTACGGGAACTACTACCGGCACTAATTCTGGAACCTGTACCGTGGCGCCTTCCGAAACGGAAGGTCCTTTCCCGACCAAAAGTCCGGCCTCTTACGTGCGCAGCGATATTACCGATGGCCGCCCGGGTTATAAATTAACCGCTAAAATCACCATTGGCAATACCAATAACGGTTGCGCCGGTTTAGCCAACGCCATTGTAGATATCTGGCATTGCGATGCGGAAGGCAATTACTCCGAGTACGGCGGCTCCGGTATGCAATCCACTAATTTACAGTCGGTCCATTTTCTGCGCGGCCGGCAAGTAACGGATGCCAACGGACTGGTAACTTTTACCACTATTTTCCCGGGCTGGTACAACGGACGGGCGACGCACATTCACGTACATATTTACAATGCCGGCGGCACCTCGCTTAAGGTTACGCAAATTGCTTTTCCGGAAGGGAGCGGCACGGCCTTGGCGGCGGTGAACGGGTACAACAAAGGCCTGAGCGGCTATACCTATAACGCCAAAGATAATGTATTTAGCGACGACAGCGCCGGGGTACAAATTGCTACGGTTACCGGCAACACTACCGATGGCTTTGCACTGGCTATTCAACTAAACGTTGCCGCCTAAACTTTAGATTTTTAAAAAATACCAACCTAAGACGTTAGGGGTTAAGCTTTAACGTCTTCCTTACTTTCTATTATGACCCAACGCATTATCAGTTTGTGTTACCGTAAAATTGTGGACTCCGGCGCTACTAAACCCTGGGATAAGTTAGTGTTCGAGGATAGCTACACCGAGTTTAAAATGCAGGCGCAATTCTATAACCAAGAAAAGAAATACTGCACTTTCGCCGAATTAGTGCAACAGGTGCCCGGTGCCGAAAAGTTGCATTTTCTGGTGAGCGCCGCTGTTACCGGGTATTTGCAGCAATTAAACGAAATTGTTCCGGATATTATTAATAATTTGGGCAAGCACTTCCTGAAATTTACCAAATTTCAGTTTGAAATTATAAACTCCGATTTACAGAATAAAAGCAAACACCAAATAGCTTTTAATTTCTATTCCGAACCTCTTATTTGGCACGAAACCATCGATAATTATCTTTTAGTATCCGATAAAAATTCGGGTTCTGATAAAGCATTCCCGCATTTATTTCGGATGCAACCTTATTTAAGTATTTATTCCTTACAAACAGAAAACTAAACCAATGCAGCAAACACCCGGAAAAATCTTTTTGGCCGACCAGCGAGGAACTAGTGAAACCACCTTATTCAGCAGGTTTAGTACTTTCAACTACGGCGATTTTTATCAGAAACACAAGCAGCCCATGGGTAATTTATTTTTACTGAATGAAGAGACTCTGGCCGGTTCCCAATCCATAAAAGTAGAAATAGATCAAAATTCTCATTTAGTTATTTTTCCGCTAACGGGTGCCGTTCAAGTACAAACTGCTGAGCAAAATTTAGTATTGGCGGATGTTGGAGAAGTTCCGGTAATTACCGTTCCCGCCAAAACGTTTATTTGTTTAAAGAACCCTTACGAAGCAGATAGTATTCATTTTTTACTTTTAGGAATAAAGGCCGCACAATCTGTAATTGCCCTTAACCACCCGTTTTTCCCCTTTAATTTTACAGATATAGAAAATCAGCTTGCTCCCATAATAGCAGGAAGTAAGGCGCCTTATGTTTCCTCGAAGCTTCCTTTTACTTTAAGCTTGGGCCGCTTGGCTGGTCGTCAGGAAACCACCTTTTATTTACAGGAAAAAAAGTCTATTTGCTTTATTTTTGTTTTAACCGGCGCTTTTGAAGCGCAAGGCCGTTTGCTGCACGAAAAAGATGGCTTGGCTTTATGGGATACCGATGAAGTAGAATTAGAAGCTTTAAGTAACAACGCTCTGGTACTGGTTCTGGAGTTAAAGCCCACGTAATTATCCGGTATTGTTGGTCGGATATTTGCAATCGTAAACAGTAGAAAATTTATACTTCTGTCGATTTTTTATTTTTATTCTGTTATGAAAAAAGTAATACTTTTAATAAGCGCCTGGCTGATCTGTTTTTACGGAGTAGCGCAAAATAGATTATTTGAGAATGGAACCCTGGATAAGCCATTTGTTAGTGGCTTTAATACGCAGAATATAGTGCCGGAAGCAAGTTTGTATCCTAATCCTAGTACGGGTAAAGTATTTATATCTTTATCCGGTTTTAAAGGAAAGCGCATGCAGTTACGGGTGACGAATGTTATTGGCAATGTGGTCTTTCAGGAAACCTATTACGAAACGGAGGACCAGACTATTAAAGCTTTGAACCTTAGTAACGTAAATAAAGGATTGTATTACGTAAAAATTGAAGCCGAAAAGTACAACGAGATCCGGAAAGTATACCTGATTTAATCATTTCTGCTATAAAAGCTGTTTTGTTTTATTAACCTTCTGATGCAAGGAATATTTATTTTTTATAAATTTATTTAACCAAAAACGGCGGGTGAATAATTATTTAGAACTTGCCTGAATCCAATCCTGAATAAAACTGGTATAGGAGTCGCTAATGGGTAATTCTTTACCGGAGGTTAATAGGGCTTTCCGGTTTTGAATGGCAACCACTTTGGCGATAGCCACAATAAAACTCCGGTGAATTCTTTTAAATTTATCCGCGGGTAATTTCTCTAAAACTTTTTTCATTGATAGTAAAGTAAGTATAGGTTTAGAACCCGCTATATGAATTTTTATATAATCTTCCAGGCTCTCGATGTAGTCTATCTCCCGGAGATTAATCTTTACTAACCGGTATTCCGAGTTTACATACAAACTTTCCTCTAACTCGGGTTTTGATCGGTTCTTATATTCTAAAAAATCAACTGCTTTGTTTACCGCTTTGGCAAAAAACTCAAAAGCAATAGGTTTAAGTAAGTAATCAATGGCTTCCAGCTGAAAACCTTCGTAAGCAAAATTTTTATACGCCGTGGTAAATATCACCATAGGTTTTTTCTCCAGAGCCCGCACCAAATCAATCCCGGAAATATCCGGCATATTAATATCCACAAATAAAAGATCAATAGCGGTAATTCTTAAAAACTCCGAGGCCGCAATCGCATCGTCAAAAGTCTGTACTAAAGTTAAAGTTGGTGTTTTGCCTACGTACGCCTTAATAATATCTAAGGCCAAGGGCTCATCATCTACCGCCACACATCTTAACAACATCATTTTCCTGAATTTCTAATTAACAATACTATTAAAAAACTATACCTTGTTTCAAACATTAAATGGAACTAAAATAGAAGTAAGACTGACGAATTTACTCCTTCTAATCTTATGCACTTAATTGGTAGAACCAATTAGCCAAGAATAAACAGCACCAATTTGGCTGTGAAGGGCCTTTTAGCGTTCCGGTGCCGAGGCTAGGAGGCATGGCGCAGTGCCACGAGCCCAGGTTCGCTAAACCGTCTGAAAGAGCCATACGAGGCCCGCCGGCCACGAGGCAAACAGGGTACTTCTCTACCGTATCAGCGCCAATAACTGGAGACTTTAAAAGGCTCCAGCAACAAACGGCTAAATTGTCATTCTTAATCATCTTGATTTAGTAAAACAAATTACTTAATCAGCCAATTTTAAGCAGGTAAAGTAAGCCACACAGAATAATAACCGTTCTCTGTTCTAATAGTTAAGGTATGGTTACCCGGGTATAAATGCAGCAAGCGTTCTCGGGTATTGGAAAGCCCGATGCCGGTACGTTCCAGGTTAGTTTTTTGCGAAAAAATAGGATTCTGGCAATAAAAGCGAATAGCGCGATCTTCTACCTGAACTTGAATGGTTATTTTTGATTCGCCGCGGTTGCTGATGCCAAACTTAAAAACATTTTCGATAAAGGGAATTAAAACCAGTGGCGCTATTCGTTTATTTTCCAGGTTACCTTCCACCGAAAAATTTAGTTGTACTTTTTTACTTAGCCGCAGTTGCTGCAAGGCAAGGTAATCTTGGATACTAGCTATTTCTCTTTTTAGATCTACAAAATCGGCAGTGGCTTCATCGGTGATGTACCGCAAAAGATTGGATAATGTAAGAATAGCTTCCGCCGTTTTTTCATTTTGCGTAACGGCCAAGGAGTAAATATTATTTAAAATATTAAACAAAAAATGCGGGTTTATCTGCGCTTTTAAAAACGATAATTCGGCTTTTACTTTATCGGCTTCCGCCCGCAGGGCACGTTGCTGGGTCGTACGCCATTGCCGGCCAATTTCTACCGCCATGCTTAAGGCCAGGATCATTATGAATAAGAAGATACTGGTAATATCCAGGCGCACATTAAGGTTTCGGGGCGGTAAATTTCTGCCGTTGCCAGGTGGGAAAGGGGGCGGTATTTGCCGTTCAAGAAAAGGAAAAGAACTTCTGTCCGGCGGACCCGGTCTGCGGCTGATTTCAGTACCCCGGCTCACTCCGGAAATTAACCTGTCAAAAGGCCTAAGAAAATAAAAGCCTAATAAAAGAAGTAAGAGGATAGCGGTGTAAGTAAAATACTTTTTCTTAAAAAAAAGGCGGGGTAAAAGAACTAAGGTATGGAAGTAAAAAAGAAAAATGTAGCAGCCGTAAAAAAACCAATAAGGTGTTGTTTTAATAACCGACCAAAACTGCTCGGTTTCCGAACGTTGGTTCAGAAAAAAGACCGGCAAACTGAAGAACAGAAACCAGCCTAAAATATGCGTAAAAATGGTAAATGCCCGGGATTGAAACATAAGCAAAGAAGCAACTTAAAATTACCATCCGCCCCTAAGTATCGGTAAATAGTTGAATTGTATAGATGAATGCGGGGTAAATAAAAAATTATCTTTTATTCATTAACCAGATTAATCACCCGGTCATATTGTTATTTAATTAATGGAGAATATTTCGAATGCTTTTTCGGTTAAAAATTAAGAATAATTAAAATATTTAATTAAATAAAATTTAAAAACGCAGGCAACGTTTGTGGGTAAACCTGGCGTATTATTTAAATAATCGGTATACCTAATGCATATTCTCCACTTTAACTAAAAAAAGCGATTCAGATTTTAAAATTAGTTTAAGCCGAAATATTCCGGTTGACCATGCGGGTAATCTAATATCTCATTATCCAAACATTATAGTTCCATTCAGCAATTATCCGCTTTGCTTTTATTTTATGTGTCTTTCACCAGTAATATTTCAAAGGTAATGTTCCCAAAATATTATCCGGGAATTTTCCTGTTGCGGCAGCATCAAGATATTCTAAATTATACCACTTAGTAAGAAGAACATTGCGTAGGATGAAGCTGTTGTTGGGGTATGGGGAGAGTAAAAAAGCTAGAAATCCAGGAGAGTGCCACCGAGTTGCTAAAGTGGATGCGAGCCGAAAAACGCTCCTTGGGGCAAGCCTGGTGGCAGGCCTTGTACGCTCCCCAGGTCAACACGCTCTTCTTCGAAGCCTTCTTGCAAGAGTTTGCGGTGGATAAGATTATCTTTTTAGATAAAGCGGGCTAGCACCGGGCCAAGCAGTAGCCGGGGCCGGAGAAGATCCGGTTGGTGTACCTGCCTTCTGCTAATCCGGAGCTTAAACCCGCTAGAAAGGTTCTGGCGCGATAGGAAAGATGGCTTTTCACAACTTTAAAGAGGAACCCGAACTCGAAGAGTAGCTGACTAATACCATAAACGCCTACGCTAAAGAACAAGTTGCGTCTCTTACCGCCTATAAGTACATTATTAATGCTGTCAAATATACTAAAGCTACTAGGGAAATACCTTACTACTATTCGGTATAAGTTTAAAGTATTACTTGTATTAAAGTTCTTGATTATAAAAGTTCAACAACCAACAACTACTTATTAATTATTACTTTAAAGTGCTGGGTTTTGGTGGAGGTTTGTAGTTGCAGCAAATACATGCCCGAAGCAAAATTCCTTGCTTGCCATTCCAGCGAATAGGCTTGGTTAGCCTGCGCTTTCCCCTGGTAAAGAGTAGTAAGTTCCTTTCCTTGGTTATCGTATACTTTTAAGGTAACGGTCTCCGTGGTAGGCAAGGTAAAATGAATGTTTGCTCTATCGGCGAAAGGGTTGGGAGCCACTTTTAAACGGATCGGACTGATTAAATCAGGATTTTCCAGGAAAGGTTTAACTTCTCTGGCTGCTACCTGCGGTGTTTCGGCGGCATAAGGAGCTACTTTTACTAACCAAAAATCGGTACCCCCCTGGCTGGGCTGAGACCTATCGCCGCTTACTCCCGAAGCCGATTTACCACCCAGAATAAGGTTGCCATCCGGAGCTTGAATAATGGCTCTTAATTCTTCCGTTGCCTGGCCGCCGTACCTTTTATCCCATTGGTAATTACCTTCTTTATCGGTTTTTACCAACCAATAATCGCTTTCTCCCTGGCTATTTTCCGATTTATTACCGCTTTTACCCGAGAACGAATATCCGGCCAGTACGTACCCGCCATCTTTGGTTTGGATGCTACCGCGAAGTTCATCTTCTTGATCTCCGCCGAACCGCTTATCCCAAATTAAAGCGCCATTGTTCGATACTTTGAGCAGCCAGTAATCTTTACCTCCCTGGCTATCCTGGCTTTTGTCGCCATCAGCCGGGGAATTGCTTTGACCGGCAAGAAAAATATAGCTGGTGGTGCGTCCGAGGGAATAAAGCTCATCCTGACCGCTGCCGCCAAATCTTTTATCCCATTGCTTGTTACCGTCTTTATCAATGCGAACGAGCCAGAAATCGTTGCCGCCCCGGCTTAACTCGGTTTTATCGCCGCTGCGGCCCGAGGCAGAACTGCCCGCCAGTAGGAAACCGCCTTCGGAGGTGGGTACAATGCCCATTAAATCATCGTTTAAGGTACCGCCGTAACGCTGATCCCAAATTTTAGCGCCGGTACTGGTAATTTTTATTACCCAAAAATCGGTGCCGCCCTGGCTAGCCTGGCTTTTATCGCCATTGGCGGGGGAGTTGCTGTAACCGGCCAGCAGGTATTCGCCGGTGGGGAGTAGCAGCACTTTCTTCAGCTCGTCGTAACCACTGCCCCCGAAACGTTTATCCCATTGCTTATTTCCCTGAGCATCTATTTTTACAATCCAATAATCGCGGTCGCCGCGGTTGTCTTGGGTTTTATCCCCACCAAGGCCGGAGAGGGAAGAGCCGCCTAAGAGATAGCCGCCATCGAGAGTTTGTAAAATCCGGTTCAGGTACTCATGGTCCGGTCCGCCGTAGCGTTTGTCCCATAACTTTTTACCATTGGCATCGGTCTTCACCAGCCAGTAATCATTTTTACCTTGAGTAGCTTGCGTTTTGTCGCCGCTAATACCGGATGGGGAATGTCCGCCGGTTATATACCCGCCATCGGTAGTTTGAATAAGCGTTAAAAGCCCGTCGTTGCCCGCACCGCCGAAGCGCATATTCCACTGAGTAGCATTTTGGGCTTCCGCAATGGTAATGGTATAATCTTCCGTTTCTCCGTATTCTGCCTCGGAACAAGCCTCTTCTTCGGCGAAGGAACTGTTATACTTGGTCCGGACCCGCAAGCGGTGGTAACCTTCGGAAGCATTAGCCGGAATAGTAATCATTCCGGAGAAGGTACCGGTACCAGCTTCTTTCAGGTTATACACCAGTTCTCCGTTGTCGTCAAAATCGCCGTCGTTATCAAAATCAATCCAGATACCAAAACCTTGCGGATGATCAGGGCCGGACTGCAGTTGGATAGGGTAACTTTGGCCGGTGTTAACGGTAGTAGTTAGTTTACCAATTGGGTTGAAATTAACGTAGCCATTGTTATTGCCTTCGCAGCCAGCAGTTTGGTTGCTTAACGTATTAAAGGTAAAATTAGCGATGTAAAGGTCCACATCCTGGCAAGTATAGGTTACTGAAGGCACACAATAAGGTTTATTCGGATTTCCTGGGTCCTCCATTTTTACTACCCAATAATCATAACCTCCCCGGGAAGCTTCGGTTTTATTACCCGATTTTCCCGATAAAGACCAACCTCCCATAATATACCCGCCATCGCGGGTATTCTGGATAGCGTTTAAAAGATCGTATTCGGCGCCCCCCAGCGTTTTATCCCAAACCTTACTGCCATCGTCTTTAATTCGGAGTACCCAAAAATCCAGGTCTCCCGCACCTGCCGTAGTTTTATCGCCCCCAATGCCGTACATGGCCGAGCCGCCCAAAATATACCCGCCGTCGCTCAGTTGCTGGAGAGCCGAAAAGAAATCGTCTCCTTTTCCGCCGTAACTTTTGTCCCAACTTTTAGAACCATCGGCTTTTAACTTTATCACCCAATAATCAGAACCACCCCGGGAAGCCTGGGTTTTATCGCCTCCTTTTTCCGATTCGGACTGACCGCCCAGAATATACCCCCCCTCCAGCGTTTGCTGCACAAATTGCAAATTTTCAAAATCCGACCCCCCGTACGTTTTATCCCAGATTAGTGTGCCGCCTTCGTCTATTTTAATTACCCAGTAATCCGTATCACCCCGGGAGGCTTCGGATTTATTGCCCCGGTTATCCGAATTAGAATAGCCACCCAACACGTAACCGCCCTCCTGCGTTTGCTCTAAAATCGTTAATTTATCATCGGCATTGCCGCCCATGGTTTTATCCCATTCCGGAGAGCCACTTGCATCTAGTTTTACAATCCAATAGTCATAATTTCCCCGGCTGATTTCCGATTTTTCGCCTTCGATGTTGGAATTGGAGTACCCACCTACCATATACCCGCCATCTTGGGTTTGCACCAGATACTGGCCATAATCATCGCCTTTGCCGCCTAAGGTTTTATCCCAGGCCTTGGTACCGTTGGCATTTAATTTTACTACCCAATAATCGGCGCCGCCTCTGGACTCTTCCGATTTTTCGTTATTGTTTTCCGAGTACGAAAAGCCGCTCAAAATATAGCCGCCATCGCGGGTTAGTTGGAGTGAGGTTAATAAGTCATCGCCGTTACCACCGAAGGTTTTATCCCAGGCTTTCGAACCATCGGCTTTTAACTTTACTACCCAATAATCAAAATTACCCCGCGAATCTTCCGATTTATCTTGGCCTTTTTCGGAATTGGACCAGCCGCCTAAAATATACCCGCCGTCGCTCGTTTGCCGAAGAAAAGGCATGTGGTCGTCACCGTTGCCGCCCAAGGTTTTGTCCCATTCTTTTTCCTGAGCTTGCAGTGTGGCAGTGGTATGGATAAAGATGAACAAAAACAATAAAATTCTGAACCAAATAAGACACAAGCAAGAAAGTTTATTTTCATTCCGGTAAGTCACGGTAGCTTTCATAAATAATTGAAAATAAATATAATGAATGTTAGAATTTAGGGGCGCACGTACTAATTGTATCGGGATTTATAAATTATGGTTTTAGATAAAATAGAAATAAATGAAGTTTGTAGGTAAAATTTTAAAAGCGTGCCTTTCTCTTAAAGTACCATGCAATTCTTTAATTTTTAAGGCATATATTTTTTTCGACGAACAAGCTATTCTATTCTTCTTGGCACAAAACCGATTTATTTTACCTCGCTCAAGGTGCCTTAAGATACCATTTTCATTTAAATTTTACTTAATCGAAATGAATACCAGTCGCTAATTTTTAATTATTTCCCTAAAGTCAGGATTTAGCTGGAAAGAGGGTGCCAGGTGAATGAAAAAGGTAAAAGTTTTACTTGATTATCGGAAGGCTAAAATTTAAACCGGTCATTACTTAGGTGTAAGGCAATAAATTTTTAATGCCCAAGAATCTTTGCTTGTTTGCGGAAATTAATTCTTAGTCTTCCTCATTCGAAGGAAATTCTAAAGTATCTAAAGCTTGTAAGGTTTCTTTTACAATCTGGCCCATTTCGCGACGGGAGTCGGCTTCCAGGGTGCGGGCAAACAAATCCAGAATTAACTCGCCTTCCACGTTGGTATACAAATTCTGGAAAAGCTTATCGAAAGCTTTATTTTCTTTTTGAATAATACCATCAATTTGAGCGATACTGGTAGCTTTAGCCGCTTTTTTTAGTACGGTTAAAACATTAGTACTTACTTCCTCGCCGCCCAAATCAGTAAATATTTGCATTAAAGCAATAGCCACTCCTAAACGAATTTTTTCAAAAGTAAAATGTAATTCATTGCCTGCCGGACCGCCTTGGCGGGAATGGCTTTCCGCGCGGTCGAAACTTCTAAATACGGTAGCTACTGGCTGGTCAAAAATAGTAGGTTGAGCGGTGTGCAACGCGCGTTGCAGTAATAATTCAAATTCAGAGCCTGACATAGTAAAGGGAAAGTGTAGAAAAGAAATAAAAGTAATAAATAAGAAACACAATCTAAATACTAGAATTATTTAGCTACAAAGCTTTAAACTTCCTCCAAGTACGAAGTGCCCTATTAAAGTGTCAATTTGGAAAGAATACGGGTTCAGATTAATTGGTTAGGCTGGGCAATTTCCTGATTTATTTACATTAACCCGTAGGAGATAATAATCGGTGGTTATTAGTAAAGCCAGGTACTTGTTGGCCGCTCGCCGGAAAGTTACTCCTCTCGCTTAAGCAATCTGATTTTACTGCATCCGCCATAAAGCACAGTAAAAATGAGGAGTTGCCGCTCATTATCCTTCCCACATTTAAAAATAATATATAAAATTTTTAGAGCAATTTCTTGCATTCTTTGAACACCATTAAGCCACCATGCCCGGGTATAAGTTAGTGGTGGAGGCTTTTTATTGAAATTTTTTAAAATAATAAGGAAAGACACCGGACAGAGCAGGATAGTAAGAGCTTTTAAGGCCTGTAAATTCAAAATTATCTAAATCTAAAAAGCACGCCTTAATCACCCACAAAAATGAATGAATAACATGGTATAAACTCAAATTCTCCCACTTGTTCCACCCTTAAACGCTTACATGATGCAATACAAAATACTTAGAAAGTTGAAATTTATTTTTATTCTTCCCCTCTTTTTTCTTTCGCTTACCAATTTGTTTGGGCAAGCGCTTACTGTTACCGGCAAAGTAGCAGATGAAAAAGGAGAAGGCTTACCTGGTGTTACCATCCTGGTAAAAGGAACTACTACCGGTACCACTACCGATGCAACGGGAGGTTTTTCCCTGAATGTGCCTAACGGTACCGGTACAATAATCGCTTCTTTCGTGGGTTATTTAGCCCAGGAAGTTCCTATTAACAACCGTTCTTCCTTTAACATAACTCTCGCGGCCGATACCAAGGCGCTGGACGAAGTGGTAGTAATCGGGTATGGTACGCAAAAAAAATCGGATGTAACGGGAGCAGTGGCCTCGGTAAAAGCGGAGGCTCTGGAAGAACGTCCTTCGGCCAATCTTACCCAGGCGCTGGCGGGCCGGGTAACGGGCGCGAACGTATCGGTAAACTCCGGCCGACCCGGCGGAGCCGCCAATATCCGGATTAGGGGAAACACTTCCGTGAGTGTTACGAACAACCCACTTTATGTGGTGGATGGCGTTATTCTGAACGTTACCAATTTAGGGAATGGTACCTCGCCGATTGATTACATGAACCCCAATGATATTGCTTCGATTGAAGTATTAAAAGATGCGTCGGCCACGGCTATCTATGGTGCCCGGGGTGCTAACGGGGTTATTCTGGTAACTACCAAGCGGGGCAGCAAAGACGGGGGAAGAGTAAATTACGACACGTACTTTAGCGTTGGTACCCTGACCCGTAAAATTGATTTATTAAATTCCCAAGAATTTTTACAGGTCGAAGATGTAGCCTACCAGAACGCCCAAAAGTATGACCCCGAAGGTTGGGCAGCCGGCAAATACGTAGACCCGAAAACGAAAAGAACCAACCCTTTGCTTTTCGATGCGAATGGCAATCCGTTGTACGATACCGACTGGCAAAAAGAAGCTTCGCAAAAAGCTTTTACGCAAAACCACCAATTATCTTTTACCGGCGGCAGCGATAAATCCAGCTTTGGGGCTTACCTGGGTTACCGCGACGAAGATGGTTTAATGCGAGGATCGTGGCTGAAGCGATACTCTGGTCGTTTTGTGTTCGATAGTCAGATTAAAGATTGGCTCAAAGTAGGCGGCTCGTTGGGTTATAATGATCAGCAGGAAAAACAACTGGATTTGCAAGGCGAAGGCGGTATAACTTTCATGCGCCAGGTACTGGAAGCATTGCCCATTATTCCGATAAAATATGCCGATGGCACCTGGGCCGGCAATGCCGATTATCCGGGTATGGAAGGGGGCGACCATCCTTTACAAGTAGGAGCAGAACGGAGATATATCTTAAAAACTCAAAACACACTGGGTAATTTATATACTAGTATTCAGATAACCAAAGACCTGGAGCTAAGAACCGTACTGGGTACCAACATTATCAACCAAGCCATTAATTACTACGGTGGCCGGGAACTGAATTATATTTCGAAAGACCAGGGTGGGGTAGCGTACGTGCAAAACCAGCGGCATAATTCCTGGCAGTTCGAAAACTACCTCACTTACAATAAAAAAATATCGGCTAATCATTCCCTAACCGGTTTACTGGGTTTGTCGTGGCAGCACGTAGATGTTTTTACGGCCCGGGCGCAGTCGCAGAATTTTCAGGATGATTATTTCGGATACAATAACTTAGGCGCCGGAGCTACCGCCGTGCCGCCCACTTCCGGTACTACTGCTTATGGCCTGAACTCTTATTTTGGGAGAGTAAATTATAGCTTAAAAGAAAAGTATTTAGTAACGCTAACGGGTCGGGCCGATGGTTCTTCTAAATTTGGTTCGGAGAACCGGTATGCCTTTTTCCCATCCGCCGCTTTAGCTTGGCGAGTATCCGAAGAAAGTTTCTTAAAAGGCACTCCGGCTTTGTCAGATTTAAAATTACGCACCAGTTATGGCGTTACGGGTAACTCCGAAATAAATGCCTACCAGGCCGAAGCCGGCATGGGCAACTACGAAGTAATTTTTAATGGCACCCGCACCATTGGGGTAGGGGTAAGCCGGTTAGGTAATCAGAATTTAAAATGGGAAAAAACGCAACAGATTGATGCCGGCTTGGAATTGGGCTTGTTCAGCAACCGGATAGCCCTGGAAGTGGATGTTTACCGCAAGAAAACTACTAATATGCTGTTAAGTGCTCCCGTACCTTCCAGCAGCGGGTACACTACCGTTACCCGCAATGTGGGCAGTATGGAAAACCGGGGCATTGAATTTGGACTGAATACGGTAAATATTTCGGCCGGTGATTTTTCCTGGAATACCAACTTTAATATTTCCATCAACAAAAATAAAGTTTTAGCCTTAACGGGGGGCGACGATATTTTTTCCGGCCGCGGTATTATCCGGGAAGGAGAACCAGTAGGTTCGTTCTTCGGGTATGTGCGCCAAGGCACCTGGAGCACCGCCGAAGCCGACCAAGCCGCCAAATATTTACGGTTACCCGGCGACGTAAAATACCAGGATGTGAACAACGACGGCCAAATCAACGACCGCGACCGGGTGATAATTGGTAAAGGTATTCCCGATGGATTTGGCGCCCTGATTAACACGTTTAAGTATAAAAACTTCGACTTAACGCTTGATTTACAGTTTATGTATGGCAACGATGTCTCCTTGGCCAGTCAGCACTCCGCCGAAGACCGCCAGGGAATTGCCAACAGTTTTGCCACCGTATTAAATGCCTGGACTCCCGAAAATCAGAACACCGATATTGCCCAGTGGCGCCCAATCCCCGCTGGTTACGACACCTTTGATGATAGCCACCGGGTACAAGATGCCGATTTTATTAGAGGCAGAAACTTACTGTTCGGGTATAATTTTAATGCCGGAGTAACCGAAAAATTACGCATTAGCCGCTTACAGGTGTATGCCTCCCTGCAGAATTTCTTTTTAATTACCAAGTACGAAGGGTACGATCCGGAAGTCGCTACCTCGGGCGGTACTTTCGACCAGGGCTTAGCCTTATACGATTATCCCAAGCCCCGGGTGTTTATGGTAGGTCTAAATCTTGGTTTTTAATTTTTCAGTCTAAAAACATTTATTATGAGAATCACAATAAAAAAATATATTAGTCATTTGGTTTTAGGGATAGGATTACTGCTTTTTAGTACGAGTTGTAATGATTTTCTGGAGGAAACGGACAAGTCTAATTTCACCCAGAATACTTATTTTACGCAACCGAAACACGCCGAAAGTATCGTGAACTCCATTTATGCCGATTTACGGTCAACTACCGGCGGCGGGTTTAACGGGGCTCCCTGGATGATGCTGGAATTTGCTACCGGACTCGCCAATACGGATTTAGGCCAAGCCCAGAACAGTATTAATATCCGGAACCTGGCTAATAATTCCGACAATTCGTACGGGGGTACTTACTGGACCAGCAGTTACCGGGGGATTGCCAATGCCAACCTGGCTATTCAAAATATACCCGGCATAACCATGGACGAAAACCAGAAAGCGCGTTTACTAGGCGAGGCCAGATTTTTACGGGCGTATTACTATTTTAACCTGGTCCGGATTTTTGGGCAAGTTCCTTTGATAACGGAGCCGGTAGATTTAAATTCCGAGGCTTTATACCCCCCCAAAGCTACCGAAGAAGAAATTTACAACTTAATTGTATCTGATCTGGTGGCGGCCGAAGCTGCCGGGCTACCTATCACGGATAAAACCGGAAAAGTAACAACTGGGGCTATTAAATCTTTACTATCCAGCGTGTATTTAACTATGGCCGGGTATCCATTACAGAAAGGTGCCGAATATTTTAAAAAAGCGGCCGATAAAGCCCAGGAAGTTATCTCGTCCGGAGCGTACGATTTGTTTGCTTCTTACAACGATTTGCACAACGAAGCTACCGAAAATACCGGGGAGCATATTTTTATGGTGCAGTTTGCGCCTTTTATTATGGCTTCGGGCTGGCAAACTTCCATTATTCCGTATAACAAAGGTATTTCGGCTTACTCCGACGAAACCGGCGCCATTTACGCCAACACCGATTTTGTGCAGACGTACGAACCCGGCGACAAACGGACCAAGGAAAAAGAATTTTACTTTACCGAATACTCTTTGAGCAGCGACCGCAACACCAATGTTAACCTGGGTGGTTACTTTATCTACAAACATTTTGACCCGAAAGCCCAACTGGAAACTACCAGTAGCGGTTTAAACTGGATGTTGATGCGTTACGCCGAGGTTTTGTTAATTTATGCCGAAGCTGCCAATGAAGTATCCGGCGGGCCAACAGCGGAAGCGTACGAAGCCATTAATAAAATAAGAAGAAGAGCCGAACTGCCGGAACTAGCCGGGTTAAGCCAGCCACAGTTCCGGGAAGCTACCTGGCGGGAAAAGTGGCACGAACTGAGTTACGAAAATAAAACCTGGTTCGATATGGTCCGCTTGCGCAAAGCCTTTAATGTAAAAACCAAAAATTTCGACGACTACATAGGGCACCAGTTCTCCTACGGACCGGTATTAAAGGAAAGAGAGCTTTTATTCCCGGTACCAACCGCCGAAATACGGAACAATAAAAATCTGGCTCAAAACTTAGGTTATTGAAATAATAGCTTTAAAAAAGATTGCATTACAGGTTAATCCGGTAAGAAGTTGTACCAACTTTTTCTTACCGGATTTATCAATAATTACTGACAGCAGTTATTACTCTTATTAATTTTCCTAATTTAAAGGATAGAAAAAAAAGAAACAGGATAGTGCCGGGTAGATTATTTGCCTCCGTTTACCAGAATTAAAGATGGTTTGCGGTAAAATTCAGAAAAGAATGTATATTTTTAGATAAACAAGACAGTAAATGAAAATTATTAAAAAAGGAAGTTTTCAAGTAATGCTTACCAGTTTGGGGCTGGTAGTAATAGCGCTCTTAACGCTGCAGTTTACCCAATCAAACTCCATCCCCTTAAAAATTAGCAAAGGTTCGCATATTATCTTAGTGGGCAATAATCTGGGTTCCCGGATGATGAACTACGGGCATTTTGAAACGGAGTTGCAACTACGCTACCCGGACCAACAGCTTTATATCCGCAACATGTGCGATGGGGGCAACACGCCCGGTTTCCGGCCGCATTCCGGACGGGTTTCGCCCTGGGCCTTTCCGGGCGCCGAAAAATTCCAGACCGAACTGGCGCATAACTCCGATAGCCAGGGCCACTACGAAACGCCCGATGAATGGATTACCCGGCATAAAGCCGATATCATTATTGCTTTTTTTGGTTACAACGAGTCGTTTGAAGGCAAGAAAGGTCTCGAAAATTACAAAGCCGAGTTGGATGCCTTTGTAAAACACACCTTAAAGCAAAAATACAACGGCAAAACAACTCCTCAACTCGCGCTGGTTTCGCCCATTGCTTTCGAAGATCTTTCCGCAAAATACGACCTGCCCAACGGCAAACAGGAAAACGCAAACCTGGCTTTGTACACCGAGGCCATGAAAGAAGTAGCCGCCAAAAACAAAGTACTTTTCGTGAATGCGTTTACGCCCACCAAAAGCTGGTACGATACTACCGATGAATTTCTCACCATCGACGGTTCGCAACTAAGCGACAAAGGATACGCCCGCTTTGATAAATTATTAGCCGACCAGGTTTTCGGTAAAGTGGCCGTAAAAAATGAGAAAAACCGGGCCATGGTGCACGCGGCCGTTCAGGAAAAAAACTGGATGTGGCACAATGACCTTAAAATTCCGAACGGCGTGCACGTGTACGGCCGCCGCTACGATCCTTTTGGGCCGGATAATTATCCGGCGGAGTTAAAAAAGATTCGCCAGATGACGGATATTCGCGATCAGGCCATTTGGCAAGCGGCCAAAGGCCAGAAAATGGACGTAGCCGCCGCCGATAAAAATACGGCTGAATTGCCCCCGGTAACTACTAACTATAATCCGGAGAAAAACGGCAGCATGGAATACATGTACGGCCAAAATGCTTTAAATAAACTAAAGGTAGCGCCCGGTTATAAAATTGAAATGTTCGCCTCGGAACAAGAATTTGCCGATTTAGCCAAACCTTGCCAGATGACTTTCGACAACAAAGGCCGCCTTTGGGTCGCTACTATGCCCAGCTATCCGCATTATAAACCCGGCGATACCAAGCCCAATGATAAAATTATTATTCTGGAAGATACAAATAACGATGGTAAAGCCGATAAGCAGACCGTTTTTGCCGATGGCCTGCATTTACCGGTTGGTTTTGAGCTGGCGCCAGAAGGGGTTTATGTTTCGCAGGGCACTAATTTCATGCTTTTTAAAGATACCAACGGCGACGATAAAGCCGATACCCGGGAAATTCTGTTAAGCGGTTTCGATGACCACGATACCCACCACGCGCACCACGCCTACACTTTAGACCCCTCCGGCGCTATTTACATGGGCGAGGGAGTTTTCTTACATACCAATGTCGAAACTTCCTATGGTCCGGTCCGGGCTACTAACGGGGGTTTTTACCGCTACAATCCGCAGCGCCGCCAACTGGAACGCACGGCTCAACTTTCTATTCCTAACCCTTGGGGTATTGCTTTTGATGAGTGGGGTCAAAATTTTTTCGCGGAAACCTCCAGTCCGGATGTGCGCTGGATGATGCCGGGCACGGTTAAGCCCCGTTACGGCGTGGCCACGCACAAATCGGTACAGTTAATTGAAGACAAGCACCGGGTACGACCTACTTCGGGCCTGGAGTTTATCTCGAGCCGGCATTTTCCGGACGAAGTGCAAGGCGACTTAATTATTAACAATACCATTGGTTTTTTAGGCACGAAGCAACACATTTTAAAAGACGATGGAACCGGCTATATCAGTAAACACCGGCAAGATCTTTTAATCTCTGAAGACCGCAACTTCCGGCCCGTAGACATGGAAATTGCCCCGGATGGTTCTTTGTACGTAGCCGATTGGCATAACATTTTAATCGGGCACATGCAGCACAACGCCCGCGACCCGCTGCGCGACCACGTGCACGGCCGTATTTACCGCATTACTTATCCGGGTCGGCCATTGGTGCAGCCGGCCAAAGTAGCGGGCGCCAGCATCGACGAACTCCTGGAAAATTTAAAATTACCGGAATACCGGACCCGTTACCGGACCCGTCGGGAATTGCGAGGCCGACCAGTAGAAGAAGTACTCGCTCACCTGAAAACCTGGACAGCTAAACTGGATAAGAATGATCCGAAATACGAACACCACTTACTCGAAGGCTTGTGGGTAAGCTGGGGCATGAATAAAGTAGACCAGGATTTATTGCGGCAATTGTTGCAAGCCAAAGATTATCATGCCCGGGCCGCGGCTGTTCGGGTGGTGCGTTATACTGGCCACCAGGTACCCGACCAGGCCGATTTATTGATGCAAGCCGCCCGCGATGAACATGGCCGGGTACGGCTGGAAGCCATAGTAGCCGCTTCCTGGCTCGATAAAGAAAAAGGATTACCGATTTTAGCCGAAGCAGCCAAGAAACCGCTGGATGAATGGATGATACACGCCCATGAAACGGCGGTAGCTCACCTCAATGGCCGGGAAGTGGTACAGGAAAAAGAAGAAATGGTTAAAACCGATCTGAAAGGTGCCGAACGGGATTTATTGATTAAAGGCAAAGAAATCTATGCCCGCGAGGGGTTCTGTGCTACCTGCCACCAACCCGATGGCAAAGGATTGGCTTCTTCTGGTTTTCCGCCGCTTACGGGCACCAACTGGGTATTGGGTAATGAGGAACGCATGATTAAAATTGTTTTAAAGGGATTGCAGGGCCCTATTGAAGTACAAGGGAAAAAATTCCCCGGCCAGGTTCCCATGACGCCTTTTGGCGGCATGTTGAAAGACGACGAAGTAGCTGCCGTAATTACTTATGTGCGTAATTCTTTTGGCAACAAAGCGCCAGCTGTAACACCCGATAAAGTAAAAATGGTACGGGCTTCCATTAAAGATAAAACCGGATTTTATTCCCCGGATGAACTTCTCAAGCAACATCCGCTCGAGAATGGGGTGCAGTAGTTATTTTTAGTTGTTGGTTATTAGTTGTTCGTTGTTCGACAAATATTCTGGTTCAATATTTATTATAAACTATCCTAAAAACTAGAGCACAACAAAATAGATTTTAAAATTCGATTAATTAAAAAAGTAAATTAAAATAGTATTAGGCCCTAATTTCTAATTCATAATTTTCAATTTCTAATTTTACGAAGCACTAGTTTCGTCGAAGTACTTAGCACAAAATATATTTAGCCACTTACTAGCGGTTTATGAAAAATTTAAAAAGTTTTAAATACTTATTTTTAATTCTTGGTTTATTGTTTCAGGGTACGTTTTACGCTTGTGCCCAAACTAAAAGCAATACTAAAAAGCCTTTAATTGTCTTTGTAACCGGCGACCACGAGTATAGCGGCGAACTAACCATGCCGGCCATTGCCGCTGAGCTGGAAAAAAATTACGGGTTCCGGACCAAAGTTCTAAAAGCATTCCCCGATCAAAATTCCGAAGAAAACATTCCGGGCTTAGAAGCTTTACAAGACGCCGATGTAGCCGTATTTTTTTTACGCTGGCGCCGGTTGCCCGCTGATCAGCTCCGGCACATTGAGGATTATTTAAAAACCGGCAAACCGGTAATTGGCTTCCGGACGACTACCCATGCCTTTAACTACCCGGCCGGGCACGAGCTCGAAAAATGGAATGCATTTGGCGAAATGGCTTTTAACGCGCCGCCTGGTTGGGGCGGGGCAGCCAAGCATACCCATTATGGCCACGAATCCAGTACCGATGTCAGCATTATTTCTAAAGAAGCTAAAAACCCTATTTTAACCGGGGTACAAGCTAATTTTCATGCTCGTTCCTGGTTGTACCGGGTATTGCCCGATTACCCCAAAAAAGGCTCTACTTGGCTGTTAATGGGGCACGCCGTCAACCCGGATAAAGAAGCCATTGATAATCCGGTAGCCTGGACCGGCACCAACTCCTTCGGAGGTAAATTTTTTATGACCACCTTAGGCCACCCCGAAGATTTCGATTTAGAACCAGTTCAGCGATTGGTAATTAACGGCATCCACTGGGCGGCCGGAAAACCGGTGCCTAAAAAATGGGCGGGTAAAATAGAAATAAATGCGCCTTATCATGGTATACAAGCTAGTAAGTAAATACTTTAGAGCAACAAACACGAACAAAGGACAGGCTATAAGGTCTGTCCTTTGTTTTAAATGTATACAAGACATAATATGAACTGTATTTCTTTGGAGCCGGTTTCCGTCTCCATGCTACTGTGCTGATGCGTTTTGAAAAGTAACCAGTTTGCCTCGTTGCCCCGACTGCTGTCTGTTCTACTAACTACCGTTTTCCGGACTTCCTCCTTATATTTAATCCTCTTTGCATGTTCTAAGTCGACCTCCGTAGATAAAGAGCTTTTTCGTTTTATTGATAAATGCGAGTATAACTGTGAATTTATATAAAATAACGCGAGCGTCCTCGCTCGTGTTGCTCATCTTCCGGCCTCTGGCCGGCAGGAATTTGGCTTCCTTGGTTTTAGAAATGTATTATGGTTTGCCCGGCCGGAGGCCTACCCAATAGTAGACACGAGCGTAGACATTCGCGCCAACAATAATTTTTTAAAACTTAACGGTCCGACCTCCAAAGAGGAAAGTCAAAGGTTGTTAGCCCGAATTTGGCCAAGAAACGAATAAAATAATCAGGTTAAACTCTATCTGTGGCAAGGCAGTAGCAATTAACAACTGACACCAGTTTGGCGGTGGAGGGCCTTCTAAGGTTCTGGTGCCGAGGAATGAGGCATTGTGAGGAACGTACAAAAGAAACTTAGACCAGCCCGGAAAATCCAAACGAGGCCCGCCGGCTACGAGGCAAACTTGTAATTGGAAGTTGCATCAGCACCCGTAAATGTAGACGGAAACTGTCTCCACGGACAAGCCGGCAATTGCAGTAATTAAACAAATTCTTAAGGACAATTAAGTATGAATTTGGTATTTACTTTTTATAATTGAAATATCTTATCCATTAACGTCCATTTTTCACCTTCTTTTGCCCCAGGTACCGGTTTTTGGAACTGCCCTACAAATTTTTCCCAGTCTTGCACCAACTCATTAGCAGCATCTAGGGCGGCTTTGCGTTCGAAGCTGAAACTAGCATCAGTATCCATAATCATAAACAGGCGGGTTCCGAGGCGATAAATTTCCATATTGGTAATACCGGCATCCCGGATGCTTTGCTTTATGCCGGGTCGGTCGTTGCCAGGTTTGTGCCAATGTTCGTACTCGGCAATCATGGCCGGGTCATCGTGCAGGTCCAGGGCTAAGCAGTATCTTTTCAATTTTATTCGTTGTTTAGGTCTATTTAAGATAAAATCAAAACTATTTTAACTTCCCAGGTAACCGTTTAACTTTTTAGATTGTCCGGGTTTTAAATGTAAATCAATTACTTTATCACCGTACCGTACTTTAGTAGCTGTGCCGTTGATGCTGCGAATGGTGGTATTTATCAGTTTATTATCTTTCCATTCCATATCTACCTCAAAACCACCGCGGGCCCGTAGACCGGTTACTTTGCCGTCTTTCCAAACATCCGGAATAGCGGGTAGTAGATGAATAAAGCCGGCGTGGCTCTGCAGCATCATTTCACCCATGCCCGAAATACCCCCGAAATTACCATCTATCTGAAAAGGAGGGTGAGCACAAAATAAATTAGAATACGAGCCGCCGCCTTTGGCATAATCAGTACCTTCTACCCCAGTCAGACGCAGCAAATTGCGGATGACTTTATAGGCGTGATTGCCATCGTGGAGGCGGGCCCAGAAGTTTATTTTCCAGGCAATGCTCCAGCCGGTGCCTTCGTCGCCGCGCAGTTCCAGGGTTTTGCGGGCGGCTTCGGCTAATTTAGGGGTAGTAACCGGCGAAATCTGCCGACCGGGGTGTAAGCCAAATAAATGCGATACGTGGCGGTGACGCGGGTCTTCGTCTTCCCAATCTTTGTACCATTCCTGTAAATTGCCTTTTTTACCAATCTGCAATGGAAATAATTTTGCCCGCTTATCTGTTAACAACTTTCTAAATTCGGCATCGGTACCGAGTTTTTCCGAAGCTTCGATTACGTTGGTAAATAAATCCCAGATTATTTCCATGTCCATGGTAGTAGCCACCGAGATACTGCCTTTCTGGCCGCTATCGTCGATAAAGATATTTTCCGGCGAAGAGGCGGGGGCCGTTACTAAATGGCCGTTTTTATCCGCCACGAGCCAATCCAGGCAAAATAGGGCGGCTTCTTTCATGAGCGGGTAAGCCGTATTTTTTAAATAATTTTGGTCGTTGGTGTAGCTGTAGTGTTCCCATAAATGCTGGCTCAGCCAAGGGCTGCCCAAAGCCCAGTTCGCCCACGACGGACTGCCTTTGCCTAAATCGCCCACGGGGTTAGAAGTAGCCCAGATATCGGAATTATGATGCAAAGCCCAGCCTTTCGCATTGTAAAAGTTTTTGGCGGTTTGCTTACCCGTAACGGCAGTATTTTTTATAAAATCTACTAAGGGCGTATGCAGCTCAGAAAGGTTTACCATTTCGGCGGGCCAGTAATTCATTTGCACGTTAATGTTGGTAGTAAAGTTACTGCTCCAGGGGGCCCGCAATATAGGGTTCCAGATACCCTGCAAGTTAGCCGGAATGCCGCCCGGCCGCGAACTGGAAATAAGTAAATACCGACCGTATTGGAAATACAATGCTTCCAGGCCCGGGTCGTTGCCGCCATCGGTGTAGCGCATCAGCCGTTTCAGGGTAGGCGAATTTACCGGTGGGTTGTGGTTGAGCGATAAACTTACCCGGTTGAAATAATTCTGATAATCTTTCAGGTGGGCTTTTCGGATGGTTTCAAAATCTTTCGTGTAAGCTTTGTTTAAGTAGGCCTGGGCTAAGGCCGATTCGTCTTTTCCGTCTTTGTCGGGACATTTATCGAAACCGTTAAAGCTGGTAGCGGCTGAAATATACAAAACTACTTCGGTGGCGTTGCTTACGTGGATACCGGTGGCATCAGTAGTAACTTTACCGTCTTGGTTTTTCGCTTTTATCCTTAATTCGTAGCGCATACCCCGGCAGTTATCGGCTTCGTTGTAAATAACCGGCTCGGGGTTATAGTTTACGTAATTGGGGTCTACGTGGCTCGGTGCCTTGCCTTTCATGACTACCTCATTCGGGCCGCTAGCTGCGTTCTGAAAGCGGATTAAGCTTTTGGTAGTAGCATCAAAATTTAGCTGTCCTTTTTTATCGGAGCGCAGGCGGATAAGAATAACCTGGTCGGGGGCAGAAGCTAAAACTTCGCGGGTATATTGGGTACCGTTTATTTTAAAGCGGGTTAATGCTGTAGCGTTCGAGATATCTAAATCGCGGTAATAATCGGTGGGTTCAGTGGTAAAATTGTGCTTAATAATTAAATCGCCTAAAGGCAGGTACGACTCGGTGTACAAACCCTGCATTTTTTTGCACAGTTCTTCGGCTGTTTTATAATCTTCTTTAAAAAGTGCTTCTCTAATTTGCGGCAGGTATTTGGGCGCTTCCGGGTTGGGGTTTAAATTAGCCGGGCCTCCCGACCAAAGAGTTTCTTCGTTTAGATGAATGAGTTCTTCGGCCGCCCGGCCGTATACCATGGCGCCTAAGCGGCCATTACCCACCGGCAAGGCATCGGTCCAGATTTTGGCGGGTTGCTGGTACCATAATTTTAAATCTTGCTGGGCAAACCCATTAGTTACAGCCAGTAAAACTCCTAAGAAAAAGAGAATGCACGTTTTAATTAGGTTCATCCGTTAAATTTTATTTATATAGTCAAAATTTTAGTTTAGCCAGTTTTGGTTTTGGGTAGTTTACTCCATTTGGATGACCGCTTTCACCACGCCAGTAGCCGGGTCGAGCCAGCTTTCGAACGCGTCTTTCACCTGGTTAAATAATACGCGGTGGGTAATGTAGGAAGTGGGGGCTACTAAGCCGCTTTTCACGGCGGCCACCACCGCTTCAAAATCTTGACGGGTAGCATTGCGGCTGCTCATTAATGTGGCTTCGCGTTTATGAAACTCCGGGTGGCTGAAACTGATATCGCCTTTTTGCAGGCCAATCAGCACGTATCGGCCACCATGGGCTAAGTACTGAAAAGCATTGTTTATGGCTTTCTGATTGCCGGTAGCATCTATTACCACGGTGGGCATATCGCCGTTGGTTATCTGGGCGAGTTGTTCGGTTACGTTGGGGGTTAAAGCATTTACCGTATAAGGTATTTGCAGCTTCTCGCGGCAAAATTGCAGGCGTTCTTCGTTTATATCCAGGGCAATTACTTTTCCGCCGGCCAGGCGGGCAAACTCCATGGTGCCTAAACCAATCGGGCCGGCGCCAATAACCAATACAAATTCGTCGGGTTGTATGACCGCCCGTCTTACCCCGTGAGCGCCTATCGCTAAAGGTTCTATTAAAGTTAGTTCATCAAAACTTAAGCCTTCGCCGTGAATGAGCGAGGAAGAAGGCACCGATAAATACTCGACCATGCCGCCGTGCGCGTGTACGCCGCACACTTTTATGGAGGTGCAACAATTGGGTTTGCCGTTTCGGCAGGCAATACAGGTGCCGCAATTAAAATACGGAATAAAAGTAACTGCTTCTCCGGCTTCGAAGCCTTCTGCTTCATCTGCTTCCACCAGTTCCCCGGCCAGTTCGTGCCCTAAAATCCGGGGATACTCAAAATAAGGTTGGGTTCCCTCGAAAGCGTGCAAATCGGTGCCACAGATGCCAATGCGTTTAATTTTTATTATAGCATTTCCGGGAGTTAATACGGGTATTTCTCCTTGGTTATACTCCAACAGACCGGGAGAAATACAGACGAGTGTTTTCATTGCTAGATGGCGGTAAAAAATTAAGATAATGGATGGTTAAAGTTATCTATTCTGACTTAAGCTTTAATTAATTTTAAATTTTTGCTTACCTGCTTTAGCCATTCGCGCGCCATTAACTCGTGACCGGCTGGCATGGGGTGAATGCCATCCCAAATCCAATAATCGGCCGGAGCTTTTGCCAAAGCTTTATTGAATGCATCCTGAAATCCAACTAAAATAGCCTGGTATTCGGTACTTAGTTTTTTTACAATTTCCCGCCTTTTTTGTACTTCGCGGCTGTATTCGGCCCATTTTTCCTTTACTTTCCCCACGGGCAGAATAAATGGCTCGCCAAGTACTAGTTGCACGTTAGGTAGCTCTTGTTTGGTTTGCTGCAATAAAGCCTGGTAGCTTTTCTCGTATTGTTCGGCCGAAAAATCCTGATTGCCGCTTAGAAAGGTGGAAACATCGTTAATGCCGATGAGAATGCTTAAAACATCCGGCTTTATATCCAGCGTATCGGTTTGCCAGCGAGCAGCTAAATCAGTAACCTTATTACCGCTGATACCCCGGTTAAAAAAGCGAAATTTTTTGGCCGGATACTCGTACCATAATTTACTGGCAATAATATAGGCATAACCATGACCCATAACGTGGTTCCAATCATTATTGCGGGTACGGTTACCATCCGTAATGGAATCGCCCTGAAACAAAAAAGTAAAACCATCGCCTTCTTTAACTGGATTATTTTCCCACAAAGGCATTGCCTGCACGAAGCCAGGAGTACCCGCTACCAGAGCGCTCAGGGTACTTATTTGTTTTAAGAAATGACGCCGGTTAGTTTGGTTTTCTTTCATGTATGATTTAAAAAAAATGCAAGGCTTTAAGCAAGAGTTAAAAGCCATTAAGGTTTATTTCTAAAGTATTTAATAAAGTGACCCATTTCTTTCGGACACTACAAGAACGCTTGATTTAATGTCTTCCCATTTTTAGTTGTGGACTACAAAGTATGATGTTTGGCTTTATGTCTATTGCGATAGTCAAACATCAGGTTTAGACTTGCTAAATGGTTTTCCTTCTTTTTGGAGAAGCAGGTTGTTTTTCTGACGAACCGTCTGTTTCTGGCTCTGATGCAAGTATTCACGCCTTCTATGTTTTTAGTGTAAGCTTTTCCTATCGTGTGCTTTGTCGGGGGGATTACCTGAGCAAACGCTTTCCAATGATCAGTACAATATTGTTCTATTTCCACTCCTTTTAGCTTTTTGAGTAGCTGGCGTACTGTTTTAGCGCTTCGGCCGCCACAACTATAAGCCAGTACTTCATCTGTTTGGGGACAGTAAGCATACAACAACCAGTATTTTCCTTTCTTGCGCTTTCCGACAAAGCTCCAGACTTCATCGATCTGTACGGATCTATAATGCTTTTGGGTTGGTTGAATCTTAAGGGCATTCCCCTGTCGGCACAAGTTGCTTAGCACACACTTTCTACTCACTTCCAGCAACTTTTCAATGTCACGAACACCATTATTTCTTTCCAGAAGACGCCGTATCAACCGCTTGGTAGTCGGATCCGCTCCTCTATAGCGATATATTGGCTGAAATTGCTTCTGGCAATTACGACATAGAAGGTTCTGAGAACCATTCTTTTTCTTGCCATTTTTTACTACCTTGCTGCTCTGGCAGTGGGGACAGTTTATTTTGATCTGAACTTCGAACATTCCATCATCTTAAACACTTCACTGCCTCTTTTTATCCCATCATACTTTCTTTACCACTACCCCATTTTTTAACTTTCCACTTAACATTATTTCTATTGACGAGAATAAATTTACTGCAATGGCGCGGATTTCAGTCCGTGCCTTTCCAAATAAAACAAGAAAAAGATTTCGTTGGTAGAAATAACCTAGGTAAGTCATAGCGGTAAATCTGGCCATAATTGATTAAGCAGTAGTTATTAGCAACTGACACCAGTTTGGTTCTAGAGGACCTTTTAGCGTTCCGGTGCTGCAAGCAGCATGGCGCAACGGAGTGAGCCAAGGTTCGCTAAACCGTCCGAGAGAGCCAAACGAGGCCCGCCGGCCAGGAGGCAAACTGGTTACCGTTCCACCGCAATAGCACCTTAGAATGGAGACGGGAACCGGCTCCACTAAATAATAGCAACGTATTTTAAAATCAGCTAAAAAATTATTTACCTTCTTTTAACCCATAGAATAACTATTCCAAATAAAATAAAAAATTTTTGCACCTTACATTAATTGCCGAACTTAGCCCAAAATCCTGATTTTTTATGAGGCTAGGCGTACCCCGGTTTTTATTTTTTTCATTCTTGGTTTTAACAGGTTCCGTGTCGCTGCAGGCACAAAATATTCAAACGCCGGCGCAATTTTTAGGCTATAATTTAGGAGAACGGTTTACGCCGCATGCCCAAATTGTACGCTACGTGGAGTATCTGGCGAGTCAGGCACCGAAACGCATGCAGGTGCAAACCTACGGTCACACCTACGAAGGCCGACCACTTCTACTCGCTACTTTATCATCAGAAGAAAACTTTAATCGCCGGGAAGTTATTCGGACGGATAATTTAAAACGCATTGGTTTACTGCCGGGACAAGCTACCGGTAAGCAGCCGGTAATTGTGTGGTTAAGCTACAACGTACACGGCAACGAGGCCGTGTCGTCGGAGGCGGTGATGCAGGTATTATACAACCTGGTAACAAGCTCCACCCCGGAAATTACCAAGTGGCTGCAGAATACCTTAGTGCTGGTAGACCCCTGCGTGAACCCCGACGGGCGCGATCGTTACGCCATGTGGTACAACCAGGTAGCCAACCAGTTACCCAACGTTTCGCCGCTGGCCCGCGAACACCAGGAACCCTGGCCCGGCGGCCGGACTAATCATTATTTATTCGATTTAAACCGCGACTGGGCTTGGCAAACGCAGCAGGAAACCCAGCAACGCATTGTCATGTACAACCAATGGATGCCGCAGGTACACGCCGATTTTCACGAGATGGGCGTAGAAGCGCCTTACTATTTTTCGCCGGCCGCTAAACCTTTTCACGAAGCCATCACTCCCTGGCAGCGGCAATTTCAGCAGATTATCGGGGAAAACAACCGCAAGTATTTCGATAAAAACAACTGGCTGTACTTTACCCGCGAAACCTACGATTTATTTTACCCCAGCTACGGCGATACCTGGCCCACCTTTAACGGCGCCATTGCCATGACCTACGAACAAGGCGGCGGCGGCCGGGGTGGTCGGGCGATAGTTAAAGCTGACGGCGATACCCTGACTTTAGCCCAACGCATTGCGCACCATTACGCCGCGAGTCTGGCCACCATCGAAGCGGCTTCCGACCACCAGGAACAAGTACTACAGGAATATCAGAAGTATTACCAACAAGCCCGTACCAACCCAACTGGCGCATACAAAACCTACGTTCTAAAAGCCGGGAACCAGCCCGGGAAAGTACGGCAATTAACCACTTACCTCGATCGGCAACAAATTAAATACGGGTACGCCAGCCAAAATAGTTCGGGTTTTGGCTTTAATTATACCACCGGCAAATCCGAAGCGGTAAAAATTGAATTAAATGATTTAGTGGTTAGTATGTATCAGCCCAAATCTACTTTATTAAAAGTTTTATTTGACCCAAACACCAAATTAGAAGATTCTTTAACCTACGATATTACTTCCTGGGCCATTCCGTACGCCTACGGTTTGCCCGCTTATGGTTTAAAAAGCCGGGTAACGAATACATCCGAAAACCCTATTCCCGCGGGGGTAAAAGCTTCTTCGGCAACAGTAACAACCGGAGCGCCTTACGCTTATTTGGCTCGTTATAACAGCCTGACCGATTTAAAGTTTCTAGCCGCTTTGCTGAATAAAAACGTAAAAGTACGCTTCTCCGAAAAAGCTTTTGAAGCCGGCGGACAACAATACGCGCCGGGCACTTTAATAATCACCCGTACGGGTAACGAACGCTTAAATACTAAGTTTGATGCTTTAATTAAAGCCCATGCCGATTCGTTTGGGGTACAACTAACGCCATCGCCCACCGGTTTTGTGAGCAGCGGCGTAGATTTTGGCTCCACGAGTGTGCGTTCCGTCCGGAGAGCGAAGATTGGTCTTTTGGCCGGTGAGGGAATTTCGTCCACGGCTTTCGGGGAGGTTTGGCATTTTTTTGAGCAGCAGATTCATTATCCGGTTACCGTTATTTCCACCGAAACTTTTAACCGCGTTCCCTGGCAGCAACTCGATGTATTAATATTACCCGATGGCCGCTACAACGATATATTCGATGAAAAAGGCTTAACGCAGCTAAAAGACTGGGTGCGCGCCGGCGGCAAAGTAATTGCCCTGGAAGGCGCCGCCGCGCACTTGGCCGGGAAACGCGATTTTACCTTAACCAAAAGAAAAATTTCGGATAGTATCGATTTAAAAAAAGACCCTTACCGCGCTTTAAAACGGTACGGCGACGCCGAGCGGACTGCCCTTTCGGAATTGGTACAAGGGGGTATTTACCGGCTTACCCTGGATAATTCGCATCCGCTGGCTTTTGGGTACGGACCTACTTATTTTGCTTTAATTCAGGAAGTAAACGATTATCCTTTTATGCAGCAGGGCTGGAATGTGGGCGTTTTAAAGAAAGATATTTACGCCACTGGTTTTGCCGGGAGCAAAGTTAAAAAGCGCCTGCAAGACTCGCTTGTATTCGGTACCCAGGAAATGGGTCGCGGCCAAATTGTTTACTTAGCTAATAATCCTTTGTTCCGGGCTTTCTGGCACAGCGGCAAACTCATGTTCGGTAATGCCATTTTTATGGTAGGGCAGTAGATAGTTAATACCCAATAGTATGAGTTGCCATCCATCAGGTTGATTTAAAAAATTGCTTAAACCCGGCGGGTTTTCAAAACCCGCCGGGTTTCATTTCCTTCGGTATGGCAGCTACTTGAAGCAATTGGGTATAATCTATGATTGATTCCGTTTAGTTTTCTTACTAAAACTTTGATTTAAGTTACTAGCTATAAGTTGATCCGGGAAAGTACAATTTTTATATAAATTATAAATTCTTTAAGGTATGGGTCGTTGATTTCTTCTTACTCCGTAATGTGCAATAGGGTTTCTGCATCTATTAACTAAAAAGGCTTTATAAAGTGGTGTTAGAAATGTATTTTTGCCCCTTAATAAGTGGATAGTTCCATTTTGTTCTGTTTCATGGAAAATTTATTCGGGAGAATATACAAGGATTAAATATAGGTAATTTTATATTTTATAACCATCCGGAAAGAAAAGAGTATACGTATTTAACTAATTCATTTTAAGTTTTAAGCATTAAAAATATAGAATACGGCAAAATCTTTAAACTGTACTTTCAAAATAAATGGATTGTTCCGGTAAAATAATTCCGGAAGCGGCCCAACAAAATAGAGCTAAACGCAAGAGAATAATTGCCGGAATTTAAAAGTCGGAAGCTATTTAAGTAAGAATATTAAAGATAAGTGGAGACAACTCAAGTATTAAAAACTACCAATCCGGTACGCAATTCCTACCCAGCCGAAGAGCAGGAATGGACCGAAATTATAGAGCCGCGTTCCCGCTTGCTGAATTTAGGTTTAATGTACATGCATCTTTCGGTTGTTATTTTCAACCTAGTACGTTTTCTTTTTCAATTTAGCCTCTTCTTTAATGATATAAGGTTTTATCAAAGTTTTTAGACATGAGTAAGTTTACTAAAGATGATATTATTTATACCTCTGACAGTGAAGTAAAGCGGTTTTCGCATCTAATTAAAAATATGGTGATTGATCTAATTTCGGCCAAACAACTTGCTTATACTTTAATGACCAGAGATATAAAGGCGCAATATCGCCAGTCAGCACTCGGGATTATTTGGGCCTTTATTCCAGCTATTGCGACTGCTCTAACGTTTACGTTGGCTAGTCAGTCACGACTAATAAATTTAGGCACAACTAATATTCCTTATCCTGCTTACATTATTTTTAGTACTGCTTTATGGCAAACTTTTACGGAGGCTGTACTTGGTCCTATAAATGGAGTAACTGCAGCAAAAGATATTCTCTCTAAAATTAAGTTTCCTCGAGAGGCTTTAATTTTAGCAAAACTGGGGGAAGTTATTTTCAATTTTGGAATTAAACTGATCTTAATAATTGGAGTATTTATTTGGTATGGTTTACCCGTAAACGTTTTAACAATTCTGGCACCTTTTGCTGTTTTAAATCTTATATTGTTTGGTTTTGGAATAGGAATGCTGTTAGCTCCCTTAAATGTACTTTACTCAGACATTAGTAAAGGCATAACTATTTTACTGGGTTTTGGACTTTTTCTTACCCCAGTAGTTTTTCCTATGCCTGAAGGTAATGGTGTTTTTGCACAAATAGTACGCATGAATCCTATTACTTATTTACTATTAGGTATACGTGAACTAACACTTAACGGAAATCTAGTGAACAGTTTTGTATATACAGGAATTACAGTATTTAATATTTTTTTGCTTTTGCTTTCCTGGCTTTTTTACCGTTTGTCTATGCCTTTTATTGTAGAAAGGGCTTCTTAATCAATGATCAAAGATATTATTACAACTACTTCTGCTGAAAGACTACCTAATCTTGAACAGGACAATATTATTTTATCGGTTGAAGCAGTTTCAAAAAAGTTTTGCCGAGATTTGAAACGTTCTCTTTATTACGGGCTTAAAGATATTGTAAAAGAAATTACTGGGGTAAATAGGGCAGCCTATTTAAGGAAAGAAGAATTTTGGGCCCTTAATGATATTAATTTCTCCCTGAAGAAAAAAGAAGCGGTTGCTCTTATTGGCGCTAATGGCGCTGGTAAAACCACTCTGCTTAAAATTATTAGTGGACTCATTAAACCTGATAAAGGACGGGTAACTATAAAAGGACGGCTTGCCCCTTTAATTGGACTCGGGGCGGGTTTTAATAATATCTTAACCGGAAGAGAAAATGTTTATGTAAATATGGCTATTCTGGGCTTAACACAAGAGCAAATAACTGAAAGATTTGAAGAGGTGGTTGCATTTTCAGAAATAGGCGATGCTATTGATGCTCCCGTTAAAACATACAGTTCCGGTATGGCGGCACGTTTAGGGTTTGCGTGTGCCATTCATACTGACCCAGACATTTTATTAATTGACGAGGTACTGGCAGTAGGAGATATAAAATTCAGATTAAAATGTTATAAACGCTTAGCACAACTTCGGGAGAAAGGGACTTCGTTTATTTTGGTTTCGCATAGTACGCAATCTATACTTTCCACTTGTAACACGGGAGTCTTTTTAAAAAAGGGGATGGTGATAACAAGTGGTAACGTTGCAGAGGTAATAAATCAATATGAAGATGAGCTTCTTTCGAGTCCGATTGAACGAGTACCAGGTAGATTGAAACAACCCGTAAAGTCAAAACAGGACAGTTTTGGACTAGATATAGAAGAAGTCTACTTCGAAAATGAGCAAGGTGAATTACTGGAAGAATTAATAAGTGGTACGTTTACGAATCTTTGTATTATTTGTAAAGCTTGGCAAAATATTGAAAGTTTTTCTGTACGAATCATTATCCGAGAACTTGCGCAGGAAAATAATTACACGCTGGTAATCAACTCAGAAGACGACGGAAAAATATTTAAAATGAAAGAGGGGAAAGCTATTATTAAAATCAGTCTTCCGGCAGTTGGTTTACGAAGAGGGCAATACTATGCTAAAATTAGTTTGACTTCCAGTTTAATTTACTTTTTTGATGTGGTGGAGTCATTTCCTTTCACCGTTCGATCTGTGAGTAAGGATATGATAGAATCTTCTTTTTTCCAAGTAAGAGAATGGCATAAAGTAAATTTAGAAAATCAATATTCTCATGAATAAACACATCATCTCACCTAGATTTCGGAGAGAAGGCTTTACCTTTTACTCGGATTCCATCTTACAAATGGAGCATATTACGAGTGTAAAGCAAAAGTTGGAAAATGGGGTTTATCATCTTAAGGCAAATACTTGTATTTGTGGTGAATCTAAAGGGGTAGTAATTGCAGAAGTAGAGCGTTACGGCTTACCTTTAAACTCTGAACTATGCCTTAATTGTGGAACTGTGCGAATTAACCCTTATCCTGATGAGGAAAGTATAACTGACTTTTATGCACACGAGTATCAGTATATGTATAATCGCTCCTCGGATAATGCTGTTTATTTTGAACGTCAGAAGCAATATGGCGTTAAATTTTTATCTCTTGCAGAACCCTTTTTGCAACAAAAAAATTGGGTTTTGGAAGTTGGGTGCGGTGCAGGTGGGGCTTTGGTTCCCTTTCTTAATTTTGGTTGTAAAGTAGCAGGCTGTGATTATGATGCCCGTTTATTGGAGTATGGAAAAAAAAACGGAATTTCTGATCTTTATTTTGGTTCTTTAAATAACTTGAATAAGCATTTGCCTTTAATAAAGGCTGAGCTTATTTTTATGAACCATGTATTTGAACATGTGGAAAACCCTCTCGAACTTCTTAAAAGTTGTAAGCAAAAACTAAGTTCTTCCGGAAAGATTATTATATCTGTGCCTGATCTAACAAGAGTGGACCAGTTTGACTTTTTTAAGGGTAATTTGCTCCCTATGTTTCATATTGCCCATAAATATAACTTTACAGTTGAGGGACTTACTATATTAGCGGGTAAAGCTGGGTTAAAACTTAAGATTTTACAGCCTGATTCTAATATTGTAACCCATACTTCCATTATGCCCGAAATATGGGTTGAATTTAAACCAGCTAACGAAGTGAAGTTTGATTTACAACCAAATATTGGTAATAAGGTCATCAATAAACTTCAGCAACTAGAGAAAATTTATCAGAAAAGGAGCGTTAAAAGAAATTTTAGATCAATTATTCAAAGAATGATATATCGCAATCGCTAAAAAAAGTTTTAACGTTATTCCTTTATAAGTAGAATTTAAAGGAATAATGAAATCCTAATGTTTCTTCTTAATTGCTCCCATACATAAAAATTCTATTATTTAATGAAGAAGTTTTTCCAAAAGCTATTCTCAGCAGAAAGAAATCCAGTTATGCAAGTAGCTGATCATTCAATAAAACCTCAATTACCTTTAAAAGGATTTGTGGAAGGTAAAACTATAATACCATTGCTGGATCATTTAACAGATGAAGAATTATCTGAACTAAATAGCTTATTGAATTGGAATAGTTTTATTGTTGATTCTCAAGGAAGAAGATTCGGAAACATTGCTTGGTCTGGAAAGCGTGAAACACCACAGCACATTCCTGATCCCCGTCATGCGTTGCTTTCGAAAAGAATAGATCTCAGTACCAAACATATTCTGGAGATAGGATGCTTTGAAGGTATCCATACTGTTAGCCTTTGTCAACTGGCTGCTAAAGTTACCGCTATTGATTCCAGAGTGGAGAATGTTGTTAAAACTATTGTACGTACTGCCTTCTTTAATTATCACCCGACTGTTTTTAAGTGTAATGTTGAGGCTTGGGAAAATCAATTCTCCTTGCTGAAAGCCGATGTGTGCCATCATATAGGGGTACTTTACCACTTAAAGAATCCAGTAAAGCATTTGCTAGATTTAGGAAAGCTAATAAATAAAGCTATTTTGCTAGACACCCATATTGCGCATTCGGAAGAAGCTTTAGAGCAGGATGAAGTAGATGGAAAGAAATACTTATACAAAAAATACATGGAGGGTAAAGATGTTTTCTCTGGTATGTATGAACATGCTAAATGGTTGCCGCTAGATACTATTCTGGAAGTTCTTAAAGATCAAGGATTTGTGCACAGTGAAATTTTGGAAAAGCGAAATGAGCGAAATGGACCTAGAGTATTAGTGTACCTAACTAAGTAATAAATCCATAATTATGGTTCAAACCAATTTTAAGGAAGATACAACAAGCGCAACTACCGGGTATATCGAATCTTTTCAGACTATGCTATTGCTAGAGGCAAAAGCAATTGAACGATGTGCCGGCCTGCTTAGTGGTAAGAAGATCGATAAAGCCATAGAATTAATACTTACCTCCAAAGGCAAGGTTGTTGTTATCGGTGTTGGAAAATCTGGAATTATAGCTAACAAAATAGCTGCCACGTTTACAAGCACGGGTACAACTGCAATCTATATGCATGCTTCTGATGCTATGCACGGAGATTTAGGCATTATTGGCTCCAAAGATGTATTAATAATGCTAAGCAATAGCGGAGAAACTTCTGAAATTCTTGCCCTTTTGCCTCACATTAAACAGAGAAATGTTCCCATTATTGCCATAGTGGGTAATGTACGGTCTACTTTGGCTAATCATGCCGATGTGGCTTTTGATGCTTCCATTACAAGAGAGGCTTGTCCCTTGAATTTGGCACCTACCTGTAGTACTACCGTAGCTCTAGCGATTGGAGATGCTTTAGCTATGACTCTCATGGAAGTAAAAGGTATAACTTCCGAAAATTTTGCCATAAATCATCCCGCCGGAGGTTTAGGTAAAAGATTATCTTTAAAAGTAAAGGATTTGATGCGTACAGATACCAGAAATTTTGTTGTCGCACCAGAGACTAGTTGGAATGATATTCTAAGTAAAATTAACGAGGGCAAAATAGGTGCGGTTAACATCGTGGATGGTAATAGCGCATTGCTAGGGATTATAACGGATGGAGATATAAGAAGAATAGTGCAAAATAAAACTACTGTTGAAATTGCTTCACTTACTGCTATCTCCGTAATGACTAAAAATCCGGTAGTGGTCAAGCCGGAAATGTTGGCTTATGATGCTTTACAATTAATGGAAAAAAGACCTTCCCAAATATCGGTTTTGCCCGTAATTAATGAAAATAATTATTGTATGGGATTAATTCGGTTACACGATATTGTTGGGAAAATATAATTTTTTACCAATTGAGGTAAATGTAAATATTCATCTATGCAGAATTTTTTTGAGTGGTTTGCGGAGAATAAAGAACATTATCACAAACCATGGCTTATCTTAGGGAAGGGTCCTTCTTATGCTTACATAAATCAATATAACTTAAAAGACTTTTTCACTGTTTCCTTAAACCATGTTATAAAAAAGATAAAAGTAACTGTGGCGCATGCCATTGATTTTGATGTGGTGGAAAGTTGCGCTCAGGAAATTGATGCTAATGCCCAATATTTAGTACTTCCTTGGCATCCTCATTTTGCTCATCGTCCTACTGATAAATGTCTTGTTGATATTGTAAAAGAAAACGAGTTTGTTCGCAAACTGGATAAAGAGGGTAGATTACTTTGGTATTATAAATCTACAAGATCAATCGAGGTTAATGATGTTCCCTATAGTCCTAAACCAAACTTTAAAAACTACCCGGAAGTACCAGTTCTATATTTCAGTGCGGAAGCAGTAGTTAATTTATTAGGTTTAGCGGGTGCCAAAAAAATTCGCTCATTAGGGGTTGATGGTGGCACTTCGTATAGCAAAGATTTTAAGGACTTAGCCGAAAAAACCTTATTGGCAAATGGTCAATCAAGTTTTGACCTTCAATTTAAATCCATATCAAAAACAATCATGAAATTAGATATAGACTATGCCCCACTTAATATAGAAAGTCCCATCAGAATCTTCGTTGGTAGTGCCGAACCACAGTTAATACCAGTAAAGGTGCTTGAGTATTCAATAAGAAAACATACTACCATGAGTGTTGAGGTTTTTCCTTTGTATCAGGCAAATATTCCTATTCCCTTACCGAAAGATCCAAAAAATAAGCCAAGAACCCCCTTTTCTTTTCAACGGTTTTTAATTCCTACACTAAAAGGTTTTAAAGGAAGGGCTATTTATCTTGATTCGGATATGCAAGTGTTTAGTAATATTGTTGACTTATGGAGTAAACCATTTGAAGGAGGAGATGTACTTTCGGCTTATGATATATCTGGATCGACCAGAAAACCCCAATTTGCTGTTATGCTCATGAATTGTGAAAAATTAAACTGGAATATACAATCTATAATTGCTAAACTGGATAGTGGAGAATTAAACTATGAACAACTGATGTATGAGTTCAAAATAGCTAAAAATATTAAACCCGTTATTGAAGGTGAATGGAATTCGTTAGAGCATTACGAAGAAGGTAAAACTCATTTACTACATTATACAGATATGACTCGCCAACCATGGATAACCAAAACAAATCCTCTGGGGCATTTATGGGTAAAAGAGTTGGTTGAATCCATTGACAATAAATTTATTTCATTAGACGAAGTAAAAGATCATATCAAAAAGGGGTACTTACGTCCTTCCCTTTTGTACCAGATAAGTAGCCGTAAATATGATGTTACGAAATTACCGCCAAAAGCTAGAGCATTAGATAAGTTTTTTACTCCTCCTCACGAATTAACTCAAAGTACTTCTCGTAATAAGATTTTTCTAAATAATATAGTTAGCAAATTCGTGACTTCTTATATTAAAGGTTAAATATAGTATTCAAGAGAATGGTAGACCTTGTAACAGTTTGTATTCCTGTCTATAATGGTGAAAAGTATTTAAGAGAGTGCCTGCTTACTGTTCTAAACCAAACTTATAAAGCAATTGAAATTGTTGTTGTAGATGATGGTTCGACTGATAATTCTGTGAATATCATAAATGAATTTCAAGAAATTGATACAAGAATAAAATTATTTATTAATGAACAAAATTTAGGTTTAGTAAAAAATTGGCAAAAATGCATTGAATTGGCTAAAGGGGAATGGATAAAGTTTATATTTCAAGATGACTTTTTAAGCTCTGATTGTATAGAAAAAATGCTTCATGCTTGTATAATCAATGAAGTACCTATTTGCATTTGTAGTAGAGATTTCATAATAGAAGACTCAGCAAGTGTTTTCTTGAAAGACTTTTTTGTCAGTAATGTTATAAAGCTAGAAACATATTATCCTACACCAAGAAAATTAATTCCATCTGATATATGTATAATAGCAAAACATAATTTGTTGGTTAATTTTATTGGTGAGCCAATAGTTCTTCTTTTTAAAAAATGCTGCATCGAACAATTTGGAAATTATAATTTGGATTTAGTTCAATTAGTAGATTATGAATTTGCTCTACGTATATGTTTGAATTCTGAGTCATTTTTTTTGCCTGAACATCTTGTTCATTTTCGTGTCCATTCTAATTCTGCTTCAGATAATCAATTTAGTAATAATCTAAAATTAGTAAAAAACCAGTTTGTAGAGCCATTGTTAATGTTGCATGAATATAATTTTAATAGATATTTTAGAATATTAAAGCGAAACTATGGTGCTTTAAATTTATTTAAAAGAATATTCTTTTTCTATTATAATAATAAGTCATCGTATAAACTGCCAAAAGAATTAGAAAATTATTTATTTGAAAGATATAAAGGACTTCAACTTATTAAATTTAGTATTCCTGCTTACAAAGTGTTTAATAGATTAAAAAGCAAATTGTTATAAAGTAGAAATAATGCAAGTTTCGGTAATCATACCAAATTATAATCATGCCACGTTTCTAGATAAACGAATAAATTCAATTTTGAATCAAACTTATCAGAATTTTGAGATTATAATTCTGGATGATTGTTCGACAGATAGTAGTAGCAAAATAATTGAACAATATAGAGAAAACCCTAAGATTTCTCATATTATTATTAATTCAAAGAATTCCGGTTCTACATACATTCAATGGAAGCGAGGTATTGAACTAGCAAGTGGTGATTGGGTTTGGATTGCGGAAAGTGACGATTGGTGTGAACCTACTTTTCTTGAAGAGATGTACTTCTTGGTAGTTAATTTTCCAAGTACAACTTTAGCTTATTGCCAATCTCTCATAGTGTCTGATGATAAAATATTAAGGTTAACAAGTAATCCAATGCTCTATTCTTTTGTTAATGGAAAGGAATGGATTGTACAAAATATGTTAGGTAAATGCGATTTAGAAAATGCTAGTATGGCCATCTTCAAAAGAAAAGCATTTTATCAGTTAAGTGAAGAGTTTATTATGTTCCGACAATGTGGGGATTGGCTTTTTTGGTGTGAGATTGCTCAACAAGGAAGTGTTGCAGTATCAGGTAAGTATTTAAATTATTTCCGAAAACATTCTTCTAATGTTACTTCTACTGGTTGGACGAGTGGTAGATATTATTTAGAAGGTAGTATAATATTTAAAAAGTTAATTGTAGACCTAAAGTTAACAGAAGAAGAAGTTAGCTATGGTTTAAAAAAGCTTTTGAACCAGCTATATAAAGATAAATCTATATTTAATCCAAAATTTTATAAAGAATTGCTTAATAGTGTTATTAGCATTTATCCATCGATTGCGCAAGGTATGATTAAACAATTTAGCAAACAGCAAAGAAGAGAACTTTTTAAGTATTATATAAAAAAGTTTCTTCCTTAGTATCATAATGGAAAGTTATAAAGCTACGATAGTACCGGTTAGTTCTGATAATCGGCCTTTTTGGTCTGTTATGATTCCTACTCATAATTGTTCTAATTATTTAAGAAAAACATTAGAGCAGGTGCTCCAGCAAGACCCCGGACCCGATCTGATGCAGATTGAAGTAATTGATGATTTTTCAAGCGATAATCCGGAAAAGGTGGTGAAAGAAGTGGGCAAGGGAAGAGTAGGTTTTTTTCGCCAACCAAAAAATGTAGGTCATACAAAAAATTTTGAAACCTGTTTGCAACGATCCAGAGGATTGTGGGTGCATCAATTGCACGGCGACGATTATGTGTTACCCGGATTTTACAATGAACTATATAATGTAATTCAGAATAATCCAACTATTGGGGCAGCCTTTTGTCAGAATTTTTCCGTTAACGAACAGGATCAGTTTATTGGTTTAAGTAGTCTAATTCAAACGCAAGCGGGTATTATTCCGGATTTCTTACGATCAATTGCCTATCGTCAACGAATATTTACCCCCAGTATTGTAGTTAAAAGAGCTGTTTACGAAGATTTAGGCGGCTTTGATGAGCGGTTGAAGTGGTGCGAGGATTGGGAAATGTGGGTGAGAATAAGCAAACATTATAACTTTGGCTACTTGCCCAAAGCTCTAGCTTGCTACCGGGTTCATAATACCTCCAATACTGCCAAATATGCTAAAAACGCCATTAAAATGCTTGATTTTGTAGAAGGCGTAAGAGTGGTAAACAATTATTTGCCCGAAAATGAAAAAGCAAGCCATTTAAAAGAGGTATTAAATTACTACGGCGAAACCTGGGTAATGTACGAAATTGAAAGTGCTCTGCGGGCGGGTGATAAGAAAACAGCGTGGTTTAATTGGAAGTTAGCGAATAAAATTACTTCCGCTATGTCCGTTAAAATAAGGTTGGCTAAATTGGCGTATCGTTTAGCAAAAGCAAAAAGCTAGTATTAATGATAAGTTTGGCTACTCAGTCTTTCGGAAAAGAAAGTGAGTATAAAAGAGCAATATTAACTATTTTAAGTTTTTATGCGCATTTGCCTAATGACTCAGCTACATCACAGGTAGTTCTTTTTACAGATTATCCCACTTATTTTGAGTTTTATTTGCAGGGAGTGCCGGTTAAATACGTTACGCTTACCACTGAGAAAATTAAGGTAATGCGCGGAACAATAGACTTTTTGCACCGGATGAAAATTGCTTTAATCGAAGAAGCTTTTCACTTAGTTCAAAGTAATTTAATATATGTCGACTCTGACACCTTTTTTATTGCGGATCCTACTCCACTGTTAGAGAAATTAAGCCCGGTAAATAGCTTTATGCACCTTAAGGAGTATGAATTTGAGAAGTTATGGAATCAACCATTGCCATTTGGGCAAGCGTCGCGGGCTTTTATACAATTGATTGAATCTAAACAATTCTTGTTAGCTGGCGGAAGTAAAATTAGTGTTACCCCAAAGCATTATTCCTGGAATGCGGGTGTCATGTTTTTCCATGCGACGCACGCCCGATTTATCCCGGATGTATACTCCTTAACGGATCAGTTTTATCTATCTACCCAAAGTCACGCTAGCGAACAGTACGCCTTTTCTGTGGTTCTGCAGGAAAATACAAAGCTGGAACCATGCAATTCGGTGATTTATCATTATTGGTACCGGGTAAAAAAACAAATAATTGACTTGTTTTTAGCGGAACAAATCAATATTAGTTTGGGTGAAAAAGCATTAGGTCAAAAACTGGAACAAGTAAGAGCGTGGTGTACGATGCTTCCCGGCTATTTTGAAGAAAATATTTTAATGGTGAAAGATAACGCCATACAATCATTTAACGAAAGAAAATATTGGCAAGGATATAAGTATGCTCTTAAAGTTTTTAGCAAAAAACCTTTCGATTTTGAGTTCTTTAAAGATGTTTTTTATCATACTAAAAAATGGCTAAAGCATTAAATAAGATCAAGGTTGGGTTTTGCGTAGCCTACGATTGGGAGCTGCTACGTTATTCTATTCCCCCGGTTTATGCAGATGCAGATATTATTTGTTTGTCAATGGATAGTAACCGTAAAAGCTGGTCCGGTGGATTATACGCCTGGGATGAGGAGCGTTTTAGGAAAATGGTGGCAGAATTGGACCCCTTAGGGAAAATTAAAATATACGAGGATCAGTTTTATATACCAACTTTACAACCCATAGAAAACGATACCCGCCAAAGAAACCGAATGGCGGAGTTTTTAGGTAAAGAAGACGGTTGGCACATTCAAATAGATTCTGACGAATACTTTATCGATTTTGAGAGCTTTGTTTCTTTTTTAAGAAAGTTTAAATCCGATAAAAAAGTAAATATCCGTTGTCCGTTAATCAATTTATATAAATTTTTACCCAACGGTATTTTATGGATAAAACCTAAAACCTTTAAAGAAATTGAATTTGCTAATATTGCCACCAATTATCCAAATTATGAGAGTGCCCGTATTAATGGGTATTTTAATGTACAAGCAAATTTTCCAATTTTACATCAATCCTGGGCAAGAAGCGAGCAGGAAATTTGGGGTAAATTAAATAGCTGGGGTCATTCTAATGAGTTTGAAGTTGCTAAATATTTCAAGCTTTGGCGGGATGCTAATAGCCAGAATTATAAAACTTATAAAAACATTCATTATTTAAGAGCAGAAGCCTGGCCCGCTTTAGAGATACAAGTAAAGGCAACCACCATTCAGGAAGCCTTGCATCTGAAAACATCTGATTTTCCGTTGCCAATTACAAGTTGGGACTTGAAAAAATCTAATTCTATTTGGCTGTCTAGGTTTAAAAAAGCCCTTAGCCTAATTACGGCAACAAAGTAACAGTTTTATCTTACAAGTAAACGACCCAATCTTAGGACGAATGAAAGTTTCAATTATAATACCTACATATAATGGGGCGCATAAAATACTTAAGGCATTGCATAGCTTGGAAAGGCAAGTTTATAAGCCTGAGGAAGTAATAGTGGTGGTGGATGGTTCTACCGATGGTACGGCTAGTATTATCCAAAATAACAAAATTCAGTTACCCGGTTTTAAGATAATAGAACAAGCCAACAGTGGCCGGGCTGCTGTAAGAAACCGGGGCGCAGCAGAATCTACGGGTGATTTACTGGTATTTATGGATGATGATATGATTGTGCCCAAAGAATGGTTATCAGCTCATGTCGAACATCATAATTCGGTTAAGAATAGTTTGTTGGTGGGAAAGCTTGAGCCACCTGGTATAGAACTAAAAGGAGAATTTATCATTTTTGAAAATTGGCAGAACAATAAATGGAACAAAAATTTAATTCAAGACAATAGAGAAGTCGCTTTACTGAAGAACCCATATATTTCTGCCAATAATTTTTCAATTCCTAAAGATTTATTTTTGAAGTTAGGCCAGTTTGATAGTAGACTTAATGATGCGGAAGATTATGATTTAGCAGTTAGAGCATTTCAGGAGAATTATCCTATATATATTAGTTCCAAAGCTTACGCCTATCATATTGATCTAGGATTAAAAAATTTTAGAAGTTATATCCGGAGAGTAAGGCAGTATAGAACTGCGCAAGAAAAGTTGGTGCTTCTTAATCCTGGATTATACATTGATAAAAATAAAAATGAGAGGTATCCAGACAATCCGGTAGGAATTAAATATAATATTTTTAAAATGTTTGCTCATGAGTATTGGATAGCAGCGGCTGAAAAAGAGTATTTAAAATGGTTACCATTGCCGATAAGATGTAAAATTTACGATATAATTGTAACCGCTAACGGAAAGTTTTTTCCGGATAAGGTAGATTTATCAAAAAATTAGAAATGCTAATCCTAATTACTAAAAAAATATTTGATTGGTTTAATGCTAAGTGGATTAACGGTAAAGTTCATGTTACCTCTATTGTCCAACAGTGCGATTTAGGTGAAAACGTGAGAGTCAGCAAACATTCATATTGCTATAATACCAAGGTTGGCGCTTATTCTTACTTTTCAGGTTATAATTTAATAGTAAATAGCAATATAGGTAAATTTTGTTCTGTGGGCTTGTATGTATCCATTTGTCCGGGTAAGCATCCAACTAGTACCTTTGTGTCAACGAGCCCGGTATTTTATTCGCTGAATAAGCCTACTTTTTCTTCCTATCAAGCTTTTAAAGAAGCTGGTAGCGTTGAAATAGGACATGATGTTTGGATAGGCTCTAATGCTGTAATATTAGACGATATTAAAATTGGTCATGGTGCTATTATTGCGGCCGGATCAATCGTTAGCCGTGATGTGGAACCTTATACCATTGTGGGTGGAGTTCCCGCTAAGTTTATTAAGAAAAGATTTTCCGATGAAGTCATCACTAAATTATTAAATAGTAAATGGTGGGACAAAAGCGATGATTGGTTAAAAGAAAATTATGAAAGTATGCAGAACATAGATAAGTTTTTAAAAATTATACAAAATAATAATTAGTATTTTATACTAAATGGACTTATCAATTATTATAGTTAATTTTCGAACCTTTACTATAACTGTTAATTGCATTAAATCCATTATAGCCAATTTGAGGTATTTAAAGTATGAAATAATACTTGTAGATAATGCGCCAATCGAGGATTTTAGTACTGCCTTTAAAGAAGTATCTCCAAATCTTACTTACATTAAATCTTTAGAAAATATTGGCTTTGGTAGAGCTAATAATTTAGGAATGACCTATGCTACTGGTAGGTATATTTTACTCATAAATTCTGATACGTTAGTTTTTGATGATAGCCTGCTAAAATGTTATCAGGCTATGGAAGCCGATACTACCAAAAAAATTGGTTTGTTGGGTTGTAAGCTTTTAAATGAAGATAAATCTTTTCAGCCTTCCTTCTATCCTTTTCGTAAAAACACCTTATTTAATCATCTTATTACCAATAATTGGTTGCTTAGCAAAATATTTGGTGTAAACAGATTGTTTCAGGAAACTAATGTAATAATGGAAGTTGGGGATGTTTCGGGGGCATTTATGTTGTTGCGTAAAATAGTAATTGATAAAGTGGGCGGTTTTGATCCAGATTTTTTTCTTTATTGTGAAGAGTCAGAATGGTGCCGCGAACGGATTGCTAAATATTTTAAAATTATTTACTTTCCTATGGCTGCTATCATTCATTTGGGTGGTAAAAGTGCCCCTCAAGGACCAATGAACGTACAGGCTAAGTTGTCGCAAGCTTTGTTATGGTATAAAAAGGGGTGGTTCAATTATATGTTGTATATAGTGGTTACATACCTGAGTATGCTAGTACATATTAGTTTACTTGTATTTATCAAGAAATCAAGTAAAAATATAATATTGGCGGATATAAAAACTTCTTTAAAAATATTCCCTTACTTATTTACGGATGTTATTAAATATAAAAAAACATGGGGAAATAGGAAAAAACCCCTTATATACGAAGGAGCAAAGGCTATTTTTTTTGATCAGTAAATTAAGATCAAAACAGTTATTAAGGTTAAGGTTTGACTACTTGTCTGTATTAAAAACTATAATTATTAAGAAAAATAAATGTCTAGGATAAAGAAACTTACAAAAATAAGTTTGCTCATAAATTAAATTCAATTGAATAGAATTAAGATAACGTATATTCTTTCTAATATAAATAAAGCATTAGCCTTTGAATGGATTGCGGCTAATCTTGATCAAAGTAAGTTTGAGTTGCAATTTATTCTTTTAAATCCGGGAATTTCCGAATTACAAAAATTTTTAGAAGAGAAAGGAATTAAAGTATACGCTTTCAATTATAAAAGCAAAAAAAATATTCCGGCGGCTTTTATAAATACATGGTGGATCTTAAAAAAAGAAAATCCAACTTTAATTCATGCGCATTTGTTTGAAGCTAGCTTGATTGGCTTAGCAGCAGGTAAATTGGCGGGTATTTCTAAGCGAATTATGACCCGGCATCATGGGAATCAGCATCATGCTTATTTTCCTAAAGCGGTTTATTATGACAAAGTCATTAATTCTCTAGCTACCCACATTATTGCTCCATCTGAATCTGTGAAAAATATACTTATAAACTTGGAGAAAGTAAGACCAACAAAGGTTAGCGTTGTTCATCATGGATTTGATCTGACTTATTTTGATAAAATAGATTCAGACAAAGTTGAGTTCTTAAAATCGAAGTACAATCCTGATAATAAATTTCCGGTTATAGGAGTAATTTCCAGGTACATGGAATTAAAAGGTATTCAATACATTATACCTGCATTTAAAAAGATTGTAGAGCTTTACCCTAATGCTTTATTAATATTGGCTAACGCTAATGGAAGTTATAAACCACAAGTGCACCAACTATTAAACCAATTAAATGTAAATAATTATATAGAAATATCTTTTGAACCTAATGTAGCAACATTGTATCGTTTATTCGATATATTTATTCATGTACCAATTGAACAAAGTTCGGAAGCATTTGGGCAAATTTATATTGAGGCGTTAGCTTCAAGCATTCCTTCTATCTTTACTTTATCTGGTGTAGCTTCTGAATTCGTCCAAGATCGGAAAAATGCTTTAGTGGTACCATATAAAAATTCTGAGGAGATATTCAACGCAATGAAGGAACTTTTAACCAATGTTCCTTTAAGATCTAATCTGGTTAAAGAAGGAAAGAAGAACGTTTTTGCTAGTTTTACATTAGATCAAATGATCTCTAAATTAGAAAATTTATATGAAAGTTGACCCTTTTTTTACTGTAGTAATACCAACGTACAACCGGGCAAGCTTTATAGAAAAAAGTATTCAATCTGTGTTAAAACAAAACTTTCAGGATTTTGAAATTATTGTAGTAGATGATGGAAGTACGGATAATACGGAAGAAGTAGTTAGTGCAATAAACAGCGATAAAGTTATTTACCATAAAAAGGTAAATGAGGAAAGAGCGGTAGCCCGTAATACAGGAGCTAAACTGGGAAGAGGTAAGTATGTTAATTACTTTGATTCGGATGATTTATTGTATCCTAACCATTTAGAAGAAGCTTATAAATTAATTCAGCAATACAAAGATCCGGAATTCTTCCATTTAGGTTACGACATAAAAGATCCAAAAGGAAAAATTCTTTCTGTAGTAAACTCTTTATCCGGAACACTTAATGATAAACTAATTAAAGGTAATTTCCTGAGCTGTAATGGGGTTTTTTTAAGGCGTGATGTAGCTTTACAGCACCCTTTCAATACCGATCGCGATTTATCGGCATCCGAAGATTATGAGTTGTGGTTACGATTAGCGGCTATTTATCCGCTCCGTTTTTCTAATGTAATTACTTCTACGGTGGTTAACCATGAGCTACGCAGTGTACTGGTAATTAACAAGGATAAACTTATAAGAAGAAAAAGCTTATTTATGAAATACCTTTGGGAAGATGAGGCAGTTAGGAATAAGTACAGTAAATATAAAGATTTAGTTTTAGCGGATGGTTATACTTATACAGCATTGCATTTAGCATTGACCAAAAAACATAGGTCTAGTGCGATGTGGTATTTAGTTAAATCAATTTTTGTTAGGCCAGCTACTTTAAGCACAAGAAGGTTTTGGGCAACATTAAAAAATATAATATAAAGATATTTAAAAAATGGCAAATATTTTAATAACGGGTGGCGCAGGTTTTATTGGTAGTTGTTTAGCTGACAAATTAGTAGAAGACTCTGATAATTTTGTTTTAATTGTTGATAATTTGCTGACAGGACACATGCAAAAACTCCCTTCTGCTGAGTATAAGAACTGGCGGTTTATTAAATGTGATGTAAATGATTATGCGGATATTTCATCCATTTTTTACGCGCATCATTTTGATTATGTATTTCATTATGCTGCCTTGGTAGGAGTTAAAAGAACCCTGGATAATCCTATATTAGTTTTGAGAGATATTAAAGGCATAGAAAATATTCTTAATTTAAGCAAAAATACGCACGTTAAAAGAGTATTTTATTCCTCTTCTTCCGAAGTATACGGCGAACCCGTAGAGTTTCCGCAGAGAGAGCTAACTACGCCGCTTAATTCTCGTTTGCCTTATGCGGTAGTGAAGAATATTGCGGAAGCTTATATGCGTTCGTACAAACAAGAGTATAATCTTGATTATACCATATTTAGGTTCTTTAATACCTATGGGCCTAAGCAAAGTCGGGATTTTGTGATGTCTAAATTTATTAGTGCGGCTCTAAATAACCAAGATATAACTATTTATGGCAATGGTTCCCAAACCAGAACTTTTTGTTATATAGATGATAATATAGATGCTACTGTAAATGCATTTAAAAATAATTTATGCGTGAATGATGTCGCCAACATTGGCAGTAATATTGAAACATCGGTTCTAGATTTAGCTAAAATTATAGTTGAAATTGTAGGATCATCTTCTAAAATTGTTCATTTGCCTCCTTTACAAGAAGGAGATATGACTAGAAGAAATCCAGATAATACTAAGATGAAAGAACTGCTAAATCGTGAAATGACTGTGCTGAAAGATGGTATATGGAAGGTTATTCAAAATGGAAATTTTGGTCATTGAAATTTAAAAAATTGCCAGGCTTACTCAATCAATTTTAGTAAAATACATGTTATAACAGATTTTAAATCATATATCAAATACATTCTAAACATTTAAACTGGGGTAATGTTATTTTGAGCATGCCTTATTGATTTAGCTTTTTATTAGTTTTTATTTACAAAATTCTGAGTAAAACTTTATGTGTGGAATTGCCGGATTTGTTGATTTTAGGCAACTTTCGAATCAAACCGATTTAGAATTATTAACGGAGTGTATTACGCATCGGGGACCAGACGCAGGCGGTTATTTTTATGATGGAACAACCGGCTTAGGCCATCGTCGCCTTAGCATCCTTGATTTATCAGCAGCAGCCAATCAACCCATGTATTCGGCTAATCAACAGTACATTATTGTTTTTAATGGTGAAGTCTATAATTTTCAGGAAATAGCGCCTGAATTAGGTATAAATCTTAAAACTACTTCGGATACGGAAGTTATATTAGAAGCTTTTGTAAAGTGGGGGCCTGACTTTGTTCATCGGCTGAATGGCATGTTTGCTTTGGCCATTTACAATAAGGTGCAAAAAGAGCTATTCCTATATCGGGACCGGATGGGAATAAAACCTATTTATTATTATCAGCAAGGGCCATACTTGGCATTCTCTTCTGAATTAAAATCTTTAGTAAAACTACCCCACATACAAAAAAAATTAACTCTAAATAAAGAGGCAATAAATCAATTTTTGTATTTAGGGTACATCCCGAGGCCCAATAGTATTTATTCTGAAATAAAAAAGATGGATTCGGGAACCTACATGCGGATAAATAAGCATGAATTTAAAACAATTCCTTATTGGCAGTTATCTGATCAGTTTAAACCAGTTTTGTTAAATAATGAAATTGAAGCAAAAACTAAATTAAAGGACCTGGTGCTAAGTTCGGTTAAGTACCGGATGATCAGTGATGTACCCTTTGGTACATTCTTAAGTGGTGGTATAGATTCCAGCTTAATTACGGCGGCGGCTCAACAAATTTCCAGTACGCCGGTGAAAACTTTTTCCATTGCTTTTCATACCAGCAAATACAACGAAGCTAAATATGCCGCAGCAGTGGCCAGTTATTTAGGTACGCATCATCATGAGTTTACCGTAACTGAAAAAGAAGCCTTGGAGTGGGTTGACCAATTAACCGGTATATTTGATGAACCATTTGCCGATTCCTCGGCTATTCCCACTTTAATAGTGTCGGAGTTAGCGCGCAAACACGTTACGATGACTTTATCTGGAGATGGGGGCGATGAGCTCTTTTTTGGTTATGGCATGTATCAATGGGCCGAAAGATTAGCTAATCCTTTGGTTACTACCTTCCGAAAACCTATTGCTAAAGTGTTACCTTTTTTAGGCAATCGACTTGAAAGGGCCGCTCAGGTGTTTTTATACGAAGATGCAAATCGCCGGAAAAGTCATATTTTTTCGCAGGAGCAATATTTATTTAGTGAAAAGGAAATTAATAAACTACTAAAGCCGGAATTTCAAGCTACTCCTTTAATAATTGAAGATTGGAACGTGCACGCTAGGAAATTAACGGCTATGGAGAAACAGGCTTTGTTTGATATGTACTATTATTTGCAAGACGATTTACTGGTTAAGGTGGACCGGACCACCATGCGCCATTCTTTAGAAACAAGGGTGCCGTTGCTGGATTACCGCATTGTTGAATTTGCCTTAAATTTAAGCCCGGATTTAAAATCTAAAAACGGAATAAATAAATATTTATTAAAGCAGGTACTATACGATTTTGTTCCAAAAGAAATTTTTGATCGACCCAAATGGGGTTTTTCAATACCGTTGGCTTTATGGTTAAAAACTAGTTTAAAGTATCTGATTGAAGATTATTTAAATGAAACAATTGTAAATAAGTATGGAGTTCTGAATTATTCTGAAGTAAAGCGTTTAAAAGAAAGCTTTTTACAAGGGAAAGAGTATTTATATAATCGTGTTTGGCTGCTTATTGTATTACAAAAATGGTTTGTTCAAAACAGCTTAATCATGAAATAGTTAATCTTTTTTTCATTGTAAATTTTTATAAAACTTAAGTGGATACAATACCTGTTTTATTTATATCCTACGATGGAATGACAGATCCCTTGGGGCAATCGCAGGTATTACCGTACCTGGTCGGTTTAAGCAAACTGGGCTACGACATTACCTTATTATCCTGCGAAAAACCGGAGCGATTTAAAAAAAATAAATCAGTAATTGAAGCTATTATCCAATCAAATAACATTAACTGGCAGCCTATTTCATTTACTTCTAGTCCTCCGGTATTAGCTAAATACTACGATTTGTACCAACTTCGGAAAACGGCCGAACGGCTGCATTTAAAGAAAAAGTTTCAATTGGTGCATTGCCGCAGCTACGTAAGTGCAGCCGTAGGCGTGCATTTAAAAAATAAGTTTGGCGTAAAGTTTTTATTTGATATGCGGGGCTTTTGGGTAGATGAGCGGGTAGATGGAGGAGCCTGGAACTTAAATAATCCTTTTTATAATCAAGCATACAAAAACTATAAAAAAAAGGAAGCTACCTATATTGCCCAAGCAGATGCCATTATTAGTCTAACGGAGGCGGGGAAGCAAGAAATGCAAACCTGGCAAAGTTACCAACAAGCGTCTATTCAGGTTATTCCGTGCAGTGCTGATTTTAATTTATTTAGTCTTACCTCTCTGGATAAAAAACTTGCCTCTCGGAGACTTTTAGAGATTAAAGAAGATGCATTGGTTATCAGTTATTTAGGTTCGGTTGGCGCCTGGTATCTTTTAGACGAAATGCTGGCCGCCTTTGCCGTTATAAAAGAAAAGTATACGAACGCTGTATTCTTGTTTATTACCACTGAACCGGCCGAAATGATTCTGAATACGGCTAAAAATTTTAAGCTTCAAGCATCAGATTTTGTTATTCGGGCGGCTAGTCGCCAAGAAGTACCCGTTTTTACGGCAGCTTCGGACATTAATTTATTTTTTATTAAACAGAGTTATTCTAAAATTGCCAGCTCGCCAACCAAGCTAGGCGAAATTCTAGCCATGGGTATACCCGTTATCTGTAACTCCAAAGTAGGAGATGTGGAAAGTATTGTTCGGGAGATGGATGCCGGAATCATTATTTCTGATTTTACGGCCGAAAACTATGCAAAAATTGTTGCCGGAATACCAGAGTTGTTAGCTAAAAATCCTGCCATTATCCGTGACCGAGCCAGAGAATACTATACTCTAGACAATGCGATAAAAAAATACGCTCAAGTTTATCGTTCTTTACTTCCTGAGTTGAATTACGTAAGCAGCACCTCCGCGGAGTAATTGGTTGATTAATGAAAATATTATTTGTAGCACCCTATCCTCACGGTAAAGCACCCTCTCAAAGATTTAGGTTTGAACAATATTTCGGCTTTATAAAGGAAGAAAGCGGGCAATATACATTTGCATCCTTTTTAGATGAAAAAACCTGGAATATTCTTTACAAACCCGGCCATAGTGTGCAAAAAGTTTGGGGTATTTTAAAAGGTTTTTTTAAAAGGTTTGTTCTTCTTTTTTTAGTGCCAAAGTTTGATTTCATCTTTATTCACCGGGAAGCAACGCCAATTGGACCGCCCTGGTTTGAGTGGATTGTAGCAAAAGTTTTACAAAAAAAAATTATCTACGATTTTGATGATGCTATCTGGTTACCTAATACATCTGAAAACAATAAAATAGTAGCTGGTATTAAATGGCATCATAAAGTTAAAGCTATTTGCGGATGGGCATATAAGGTTAGTTGTGGCAATTCTTTTTTGTGTGAATTTGCTAAACAGTTTAATCCAAATGCTTTTGTTAATCCAACCACCATTGATACTATTCACCTCCATAATCAGGTAAAGAACCAAAACACCAACCCGGTAGTTATTGGCTGGACCGGAACGCATTCTACCATGAAATACTTGGATCAAATAGTACCGGTTTTACAAGAATTGGAAAAAGAATTTAGCTTTGAATTTAGGGTAATTTCTGATAGAGAACCTGATTGGAGTTTGCGTTCGTTGGTGTATAAACCTTGGCAGAAAGAAACAGAAATTGCGGATTTACTACATTTTCATGTAGGTTTAATGCCTTTAGAAGATGACATTTGGGCAAAAGGTAAATGTGCTTTTAAAGCTTTGCAGTATATGGCTTTAGGTATTCCGGCGCTGGTTTCGCCAGTAGGAATGAATACCGAGGTAGTAGAGCATGGAATTAATGGATTTATCTGTAATAATGATGATCAGTGGTACGCCAATTTAGAAGAAATAATCAGTAAGCCAAAATTGAGAGAAGACTTAGGTGTAGCTGCTCGCCAAAAAATAGAGCAATATTATGCTGTAACCGGTAACCGACTTAACTTTTTAGGATTTTTTGTGTAAACCTGAATGATATATAAGGCGGAAAGATAAAAAGGCATAATTGGAATTTTATAACGTACTAAAGTGCCAAAATTACCACTACTGGTACCTACGCCAAATGCTAGCGCCAAACAAAAAATCATACAAAATGTAAGCATGGGTTTAATACTTATCAGCTTTATCGTTCGAAATAATCCAGGTTTAAGCATAAAATAAATTGTTAAATAAAAAAAGATGGTTGCTTCTAATGCCGATAAAAGCATAACTGCGTTACGCACTTCCCATATAAAAGGACGGTATAAAGCCACAATAATGGCCTGAGGTCCAACAGTTAATATACTTTTTAAGCTTCCATCATAAACGCCAATTTCGTAAGCTGAACCCGTATAAACCTGCTTCGAAAGGTATAAAGAATTAATCTGAGTACGCTCGCTTAATTTAGTTACATCGTATTTTGTATCTCCTTCGGTTATCTTTGTGGCGCCTAGATAAGAAACCAATAAACCTAACATCAAAAAGATTGGCTTAGCTATCATCCGCAGATACTGGTTTTGAATTCTGTCACTATTTTCCATTACAATCCAGAATAAAGCGGGCGGTAAAAAGGATAATAAGATATACACTTTAACAATGTATATAACGTAGGCGCTACAAAAAACAATTATTAAAGATTTTAATAATTGTTTTTTCTCTACCGCAAAACTGTAAAATCCAAAAAATAACCAACCCAATGCCCCGATAGCTAAAGAATCTTTTAGAAGCCCTGAGCCCCAAAACACAACGGAAGGTAGAAAAAAGATGGCAGTAGCAAACTGTTTATGTAGAATGGGGTAAATTTTCAGGAAAGTAATATACATGGCCCACATGCCGCTAAAGCTTAAACATGCAAACCACAAAGCTATTACCGAATAAGTACCAAAACTGAAAATACCGAAAAAGCCGGCAAATTTAATTACCATGTATTCAGCTGGTGCCCGGTACCAAATCATTTGGGCAGCATACAATCTGGTAGCTGGATCGTACTCTCCATTTGCCAGTATAAGTTTAATAGCTAAAAAAGGCGAGTCTTGAAAGGCCGCGTAGATGATTTTAGCCTGATTAAAATAATTGGAGGTATCGCCTCCTAATATACCATTTGAGTAATAAAACTGATAGATAAAACCAAGGGCAATTGCCCCAAATAATTTCAAGGATAATGCTAGAGTAAAGTATTTTTGATTTACCTTGTTGGTAACCAGCGGCTTTACGGCATACACCAAAGTGTAAATTAAAAGCAGGTAAATAGGAGTTAAGATTAGATCTTTTAATTCCACTTATGGGTAAATGATAAGTAATCAGTAATAACTTTACGTTTAAAATCTAGTAGGTTGCTGATAATTAACGAACAAAAAGAAATTTATAACTTATATTATACCCTAAAACCATCTCACACCTTCCGGTTTTTACGGAGGAAATCGCGGGCTTCGCGGAAAGCGTCTGTTTTGCGTTCGGCTTTGTCTTTTACTTCTTCGTAGTGTTCTTTAGCGCGGACCAAATCTTTTTCCTGAACAAAAATGCGGGCCAGGTTTAAGTGCGAAGACACGTAGTAGCCGGATTCAACTTCGCCGGTTTGCCGGGCGAACCGAATGCACTGGTCGTAGAGTTGTTTGGCTTTCGGAAAATCTTTGCGGTTTTGGCAAATGTAGGCCAGGTAATACGACGCGTAACGGCCGCCGATAGCTTCGTAGCCGGGCATGTGTTTGTTGTACTTGGTTAAGATTTCGTTCGATAAGCGCTCCGTTTCCCGGAAATTACCTTCCCGGAAGTTCATCATGGCGTAAAAACGTTGAAAATACGCGTTATCGGGGTAGGTATTCGCCAGATTACGGGCAATGGGCATGGCTTCGAAGTGGTCGTTTTCTTCGTTGGCCAAAATTTTCATTAAAAAGAATTTGGCTTCGGTGCCGGTGTAAAAGCCATTGCGGGCTACCATTTTGAGCTGCTGCAGCCCTAATTCTTTATTACCGCGCGGGAAAAACAAAATAACCGGCTTTAACAAAGGATAGTTCTGCGCAATCCAAACGGCATAATAATTATAAAGGGCCTCACCAAATAAAAATTCGGGGCTTAAACCATTGGCTACCCGACTTTTCTGGAGAAACTCTAAGGAATGCCGGCTGCAAATAGTGGCTTTGCGCCAATTACTACGTTCGGAATGCAGCCGGGCCTGAAACCCATAAGCTGCCGACAGGAAAAATGCTGCTTCCAGATTTTTGGCGTCTTTCTCGTATAGCTGTTCCGCAAAGTAAATAGTAGAATCCATGTAGGCGAAGAAAGGCGCATCAAACTGTTTGGTTTGCACGTTAGTAGGCACAATTTTCCACCAGTAGCTCAATCCCATCAAAAAATAAGGCATGGGATGTTTTTTATACCGCCGACGGAGCGAACGAAATTGTTTCTCGGCCCGCTCGAATTTAAAATTGTACATGTTATCGACGGCGCCGCTTAACTCATTTTTAATATCCTCGTTCATCAGCAGCCAACCATCCGTTTCAATGGCTTGCGGGGTAATGTCGATGGAATCTATGTATAAGTCCCGCATAATAAAGGTATCGGGCGGAATAGCATAGGGGATGGTGTCTTTTCTCGGGGCTTCCTGACCTTGGTCCTGAGCCAGGCATAGCAGAGGGAGTAAGCCTATCCAAAAGAAAAAAAACAATTTCTTCATGCGCAAATAAAAGCTTTTTACGTTAAAATTAACTATTGTTTCCCGTATAAAGGTTCCGGTATTAGAATAATTGTTTTGTCATATAATTTCCGGTAGTAAACGACCTTCGCCTAAATTAAATCCAACCCGCCAAAAGTAAAAAATAACCCGGTTTAATTGCAAAAAATTGATTTAATCGGTCAAGTTACTGCTTTCTACGTGCTATTTGCAATTAGGAAATTCTTTATTTTACGCGCCCTTTGTTAAATGCAGCTTTTTTAACAAAATGATTATACTATTACTAGCTTTTACAGGCAGTTTGTATGTACGGGAATAATTCGCTTTGATTTATAGCAGTAAAAAAGATTTAATACATCAACTTTACTATCGGTTTAGCTTATGTAAAGAACAGTTAAGTGGCCATTGCTATATAAGTAGCGAAGGTGGCGGAGTGTACTAGTCGTGAATAGATAATATGGTGTTATTTTTAAATATTTGCTTCCGATGGAATAAAGATACTTTCTTAATTTATATGGTACGCAATTTTTACATCGGAATAGTTACTTCTTAATCTTAAAACGTATAGACTCTACTATTGCATATAGTTGCTATGGAATTATTAAAACAACTTTGCCGGATTCATGCTCCTTCGGGTAACGAAGGAAAACTTACTCAATTTTTACTCGATTATATTGATTCCAATAAAGCGAGTTGGCGGGTTATGCCGCAGGTATTAGCCGGTGAAGGTTTTCAGGATTGTATTATTCTGGTTTTTGGACAGCCTCGCACTGCTATTTTTGCCCATATTGATTCGATTGGTTTTACGGTGCGCTATGGCCGGGAATTAATTAAAGTCGGGGGACCAGATACTGAAACCGGGTACCGGCTGGTTGGGGAAGACCGCCAGGGACCCATTGCCTGTACTTTGCAGGTATCCGATGAATATAATGGATTGAGTTACGAGTTCGAGCGGGATATTGATCGGGGAACGGAATTAGTTTTTGCCTGCAATTTCCGGGAAACAGAAACTACCGTGCAATCCTGCTATCTGGATAACCGATTGGGCGTTTGGAGTGCTTTGCAAGTGGCGAAAACCTTGGAAAACGGAGCTATTGTATTTTCGTGCTGGGAAGAACACCGGGGCGGCTCGGTAGCCTACCTGGCCAAGTATTTACACGAAAAATACGGCGTAAAACAGGCGCTTATTTCCGATATTACCTGGGTAACCGAAGGGGTGCATCCCGGCAAAGGCGTGGTTATTTCCTTGCGTGATTCATTAATTCCCCGGCGCAGCTTCGTCAATAAACTAATTGATTTGGCGCAACAAACAAATATTCCGTTTCAACTGGAGGTAGAAGGAGTTGGGGGGAGCGATGCCAAAGAATTGCAGCAAAGCGCTATTCCCTGGGATTGGTGTTTTGTGGGAGCACCCGAAGATAATGTGCATTCTCCCGACGAAATCGTACATAAAGCCGATATCCAAAGTATGGTAGCTTTGTACGAAGTGCTCATGCGGGAGCTATAATCTGTGAAATCCGTTTAATCCGCAATTCATTATTATTTAATCTTGTGGCTTGCAGATCTGGAATTAATAGATTTAATTTACCAGATACGCATATTGTATAAAAAGCATTCTTAACACCTTAAACCCGTTTACATGGAGAACATTGTTTACTTAATTCCGGCTTTCGGAGTAATTGCCTTATTGTATACTTTTGTAAAATCGGCTTGGGTCAGTCGCCAGGATGCGGGTGATGCCAAGATGACGACCATTGCTAAATACATTGCCGAAGGAGCTATGGCTTTCTTGCAGGCCGAGTACAAGGTATTAGGTTATTTTGTTGTTATTGCGAGTATTTTTTTAGGATACCTGGGTACAGTAGGCGAGAAGTCTTCGCCGGTAATTGTAGTTGCTTTTATTATTGGCGCTTTTTTCTCGGCTTTGGCCGGTTTTATCGGGATGCGAATTGCCACCAAAGCCAATGTGCGCACCGCGCAGGCAGCCCGTACCAGTTTATCTAAAGCCTTGGATGTTTCCTTTGGCGGCGGAGCGGTAATGGGAATGGGCGTAGCTGGTTTAGCCGTGTTGGGTTTAGGTACCTTGTTTATTATTTTTAAAGCCATGTTTGTGGGAGATACCTACAACGCCGAAGAAATGGAACGTGCCCTGGAAGTATTAACCGGGTTTTCGCTGGGTGCCGAAAGTATTGCTTTATTCGCCCGGGTAGGAGGGGGAATTTACACCAAAGCCGCCGACGTAGGGGCTGATTTAGTAGGTAAAGTAGAAGCCGGTATTCCGGAAGATGATCCCCGGAATCCGGCTACCATTGCCGATAACGTGGGTGACAACGTAGGGGACGTAGCCGGAATGGGCGCCGATTTATTTGGTTCTTATGTAGCTACTATTCTAGCTACCATGGTGCTGGGCCGCGAAATTACGGTAACCGATAACTTTGGTGGTATCTCGCCGATTCTGTTGCCCATGGTCATTGCCGGTTTAGGAATTATTTTTTCGATAATCGGGACATTTTTTGTAAAAGTAAGCGAAGGTGGCGATGTGCAGCGGGCTTTAAATTTAGGCAACTGGTCGTCGGTGATTTTAACGGCTATTGCCTCTTATTTTGTGATTAACTTTATTCTGCCCGATACCGCTTTAAACCTGCGCGGATTTGAATTTAACCGAATAGATGTATTTTATGCGGTTTTAGTAGGCCTTGTGGTAGGAACTTTAATGAGTATTATAACCGAATATTATACCGCCATGGGCAAACGCCCGGTAATGAGTATTGTGCGGCAGAGCAGCACGGGGCACGCTACTACCGTTATTGGTGGTTTAGCGGTAGGTATGGAATCCACAGTATTACCAATTCTGGTATTAGCCGGCGGTATTATTTTATCCTACGAAGCAGCCGGTTTATACGGCGTAGCTATTGCCGCTGCCGGTATGATGGCTACCACTGCCATGCAGCTGGCCATTGACGCTTTCGGACCTATTGCCGATAACGCCGGTGGTATTGCCGAAATGAGTGAGTTACCTAAAGAAGTGCGGGAAAAAACCGATATCTTGGATGCGGTTGGTAATACTACGGCTGCTACTGGTAAAGGCTTTGCCATTGCCTCCGCAGCGCTTACCTCGCTGGCCTTATTTGCGGCTTTTATGGGTACGGCTAATATTACCGTAATTGATATTTCGAACGCGCGGGTATTGGCCGGTTTGTTTGTGGGTGGCATGATTCCGTTTATTTTCTCAGCGTTGGCTATTTCGGCGGTAGGCCGGGCAGCTATGGCCATGGTAGAAGAAGTACGCCGCCAGTTCCGCGAAATACCGGGTATTATGGAAGGTACCGGTAAACCGGAGTACGACAAATGCGTGGCTATTTCTACGAAGGCCGCAATCCGGGAAATGATGTTGCCGGGTGCTATTGCTTTAATTGTGCCCATAATTATTGGTTTTACCTTTGGTCCGGAAGTATTAGGCGGCTTGCTGGCCGGTGTTACCGTGTCAGGAGTTTTAATGGCCATGTTTCAATCAAATGCCGGTGGTGCCTGGGATAATGCGAAAAAATCGTTCGAAAAAGGCGTAATGATTAACGGTAAGATGGAATATAAAGGTTCGGATGCCCACAAAGCTTCAGTAACCGGCGATACCGTGGGTGATCCGTTTAAAGATACTTCCGGCCCGTCCATGAATATTCTTATCAAACTTATGTCGATTGTTTCGTTGGTTATTGCCCCGCATATTGCGGCGCCCGATGCCGAACCAACCGCAGTACCGACTTTAGATAAGGAAAAATTGCACGAACAAAAACTTAATGCCGTAACTTCCGGAAATATGCCTCCATCAAAAGTGTTGTTTATTGCCGGACGATAATTGTTTCATATTTTTAATTTATTGGAAGCCCTTAAAGTCCTTTAAGGGCTTCCTTTTTGTAAAACGATTTCTGCAATTTTTTCGATTTTAGGAACTCTCTTTAATCGATAAAAACATAATGGGAACGCTCCGTTTATAAATCTCGTACCGATTTATGGAAATGAGATATTGCCGTAATTTTAATATCGGGTTATAATAAAAGTTTAATGGCTTTAGAAAATGATTTGCAGAAGATCTAGCCAGCCGAATACTTTACATTTTTAGCCGGAAATGTATCACTCCTAAATTAGCGACCAACTATGAGCTCCTCTACGGTTAAACTGCACGATAAAGAATTTGCTGTTTATTTACAGGAAGAAGAAATTAGGCAAGCCATTTTAAGCTTAGCTTTCCGGATTAATCAGGAGTATGCCGGTAAAACGCCACTTTTCTTAGCTGTTTTAAATGGTTCTTTTATGTTTGCTGGCGATTTATTAAAAGAAATTACTGTTCCTTGCGAGATCTCTTTTATCAAGCTGGCTTCTTACCAAAATACGCAAAGTACCGGCAACGTAAAAGAATTGGTGGGCTTAAATGAAGACGTTACAAACCGGCACGTAATTATTTTAGAAGATATCGTGGACACGGGTCATACCGTAAGTGTATTGCTGAAAAAGTTACAAACGCTGGCCACCACCTCCGTCGAAATAGCTTGTATGCTTTTAAAACCAGCTTGCCTGCAACACCCCCTGGAAATAAAGTACGCCGCACTCTCTATTCCCAATGATTTTGTAGTAGGTTACGGCCTTGATTATAACGGTTTAGGCCGGAATCTTCGGCATATTTACAAACTGAAAAGCTAAGCTGTTATTAATCCAGTCTATCTATTTAAAAGAAAATCAATCCAGGAGAATTAGTAAAACTTTGCTAATGATAAATTTTAATTCTGGTAGAAATTAGCCATAAGTATTCATTGATTCCATTACCTCTATTTGTTAGAACCAAGTAGCTACTCGCAACAGACACTCGTTTGGCCGTGGATGGTCTTCTAAGCTTCCGGCGCCGATGAATGAGGCATCTCACACAGGATAGAAGGAAGCTTAGTTCCGCCTTTATATGAAGTAAATAGAAAGAGTAATTAGTCCTCACTTCTACTTCATCATTTCTAATCTTTCATTTCGACAAACGCTTGGTATTTAATTCTTACTTCATTCTATAGAAAAGAAGTACTTCAGCCATTACCATAATTTAAAAATTATAAGCGATATACCTAAATTATTATAAAAAGCATTCCGCAAAAGGATAGTATCAAGATAAAATTTAAGTAAATCTGTATAGTTCGTTAATCTGTTTAATCTACGATTCAATTTTATTTGTACTTTTGAATTTAATAACGTAAAAACGGCATGTTAAATATTGTTTTATTTGGCCCTCCGGGCGCGGGAAAAGGAACGCAAAGTCAGAAATTAATTGATACCTATAGATTAATTCACCTTTCTACCGGTGATTTGCTGCGTTCAGAAATTGCGGCTGGTACCGAACTCGGATTAAGAGCCAAAGAACTTATGGATAAGGGTTTATTGGTGCCCGACGAAGTGGTAATTGGTATGATTGATTCAAAACTGAAGGAAAATAAAAGTGCGGCTGGTTTTATATTCGATGGGTTTCCGCGCACCGTACCCCAAGCCAAAAGCCTAGATACTTTACTGGAACAAAACAATACAGCCATTAGTGGTATGATTGCCTTAGAAGTAAACGAAGAAGAACTAACCAAGCGCCTTTTACTTCGGGGACAAACCTCTGGCCGTCCCGACGATCAAAACGAAGAATTAGTTCGGAAACGCGTTCAGGAATATAACACTAAAACAGCTCCGGTTGCGGGCTATTATGCCAACCAAGGTAAGTACAACGCCATTAATGGCATAGGGGAAATTGAAGAGATCTTCACTGAAATTTGCGAGATTATAAATTCATACGCGGTCCAGCCGAAAGCGTAAACAGTGGATAGTTCATGGTCGATAATCCACAGACCACGGCGAAAAATTTTAGCTACGTAGCTGATTAGTTGTCCTTCCGCGAGTCTTAAAGATTCTTGGAAGGACAACTAATTTAACTGCTTTTTATCGCCAAATATCAATCTAAACTCTTAACTAAAGTAGTTGGAGCGCTCAGCAGTCATTCGTATCCAATTTAATGAAATACGTATTATTATAAATTTATAATTAACACCTCCCGTGGACTATCGGCCATGGATCGTGGACTAAATACTAATAAGTGGCAACATCTAACTTTATTGATTACGTAAAAATTTGCTGCCGTTCCGGTCACGGTGGGGCCGGGTCGGCGCATTTATTCCGGGATAAAAAGAACGCTAAAGGAGGACCAGATGGAGGCGATGGTGGTCGGGGAGGGCATATTATTTTGAGGGGCAATGCCCAACTCTGGACCTTGCTGCACTTACAATATCAAAAACACGTTATCGCCAAGCACGGTGAAGGCGGCGGTAAAGATACTTCTACCGGCGCCAACGGGGAAGATGTCATCTTGGAAGTACCCATTGGTACCATTGCCCGCGATGCAGAAACCGGCGAAGTAAAAACGGAAATAACCGAAGACGGCCAAACGGTGATTTTAACGCCTGGTGGCCGGGGTGGGTTAGGCAACGCGCACTTTAAATCACCCACGAACCAAACTCCCCGCTACGCGCAACCCGGCGAACCCGGCCTGGAAGAATGGGTAATTCTGGAGTTAAAATTATTAGCTGATGTAGGCTTGGTGGGCTTCCCGAATGCGGGAAAATCGACGCTGTTGTCGGTAGTGTCGGCGGCTAAACCTAAAATTGCCAATTATCCTTTCACTACCCTTGTACCTAATTTAGGTGTGGTGGCTTACCGCGATTATAAGTCGTTTGTAATGGCGGATATTCCCGGTATTATTGAAGGTGCATCGGAAGGGAAAGGCTTAGGTTTACGTTTTCTCCGCCATATTGAGCGTAATTCCATTTTGTTGTTTATGATATCTGCCGAAAGCGCTAATATTGCCAATGAATACACTATTCTTTTAAACGAACTCGGTACCTATAATCCGGAGTTACTCGAGAAAAAGCGCTTATTGGCGGTTACCAAATCAGACTTACTCGACGAAGAACTGGAAAATGAAATTCGGGCTACTTTGCCGCCGCAGGTGCCGGCCGTGTTTATTTCCAGCATTACGCAAAAAAACATTCCGGTTTTAAAAGATATGGTTTGGCAGGCTTTAACCAACTCGTAAATTTTTTAAGCCCACGGAATTAAAAATAATAAATTTTCATTTACCAGAAGAGAAACCAAGGCCTAAAATGTGTCAGATTGTCACTTTAAGGCTTTGGCAAATAAATTGATACGCACCATACAAACCAATTGGAAGAATAAATAAGCTATGTCAGCGGAGAATAATACAAAACACGAAGCCGAAGATTTTGAAAATGTAACCGAGGCAAGTTTACCCGAAGATACTGGCTCCGAGCAGTCCGATACTCCTGCGGAAAACGAGCAACCATCGGGTAATGGTCAGGCTACTAAATCGGAAGCAGAAATAAACGAATTGAAAGATAAATATTTACGCTTATATTCAGAATTCGACAACTACAAACGTCGTACTTCTAAGGAGCGTCTGGATTTATTGAAAACAGCTAACCAGGAAATGGTAGTGGCTTTGCTGCCCGTGCTGGATGATTTTGAGCGGGCCCGTCAATCGATGGAAACTGCCCAGGAAGTAGAAGCGGTAAAAGCCGGCGTGGATTTAATTTATAATAAACTTCAGTCTATCATGCAGCAGAAAGGTCTGAAACCAATGGAAGCTGTGGGGCAATCATTTGACGCCGAGCTGCACGAAGCCATTACCCAGATACCGGCTCCGGATGAAACGCAAAAAGGTAAAGTTATAGACCAGGTTGAAAAAGGATATTACCTGAACGATAAAGTAATTCGCTTCGCGAAAGTTATAATAGGAGCATAGGCCATGGCTAAGAGAGATTATTACGAGGTATTGGGGGTGAGCAAAAGCGCCAGTGCTGACGAAATTAAAAAAGCATACCGGAAAATTGCCATTAAATTCCACCCGGACAAAAATCCGGATGACCCAACCGCCGAAGACAAATTTAAGGAAGCCGCCGAAGCGTACGAAGTTCTGAGCGATCAGGAAAAACGGGGCCGTTACGACCAATTTGGCCACCAGGGGGTAAATGGCGGCGGTTATGGCCACATGAACATGGAAGACATTTTCTCCCAGTTCGGCGATATATTTGGCGGTGGTAGTCCGTTTGGCGATATATTTGGCGGTGGCCGCTCGAGCGGTGGCCGCCGGGTACGGAAAGGCACTAACTTACGCATTAAATTAAAGCTCGACCTGGAAGAAATTGCCAATGGGGTGGAGAAAAAAATAAAAGTAAAACGGTACGTAGCTTGTAATACTTGCGGGGGTAACGGTGCTAAAAATGGTACAGCGCTGCAAACCTGTAGCGGTTGCCAGGGAACCGGCCAGGTAAAAAAAGTAGTAAATACCATGTTAGGCCAAATGGTTTCCACGTCTACTTGCCCGGTTTGCGATGGGGAAGGTAAAAAAGTAAGCCAAAACTGTGATGTTTGCCAGGGAGAAGGCCGGGAATTAAGAGAAGAAGTAATTGCTATTAACGTTCCGGCTGGGGTAGGTGATGGCATGCAACTTTCGATGAGTGGCAAAGGTAATGTACCCCAACGAGGTGGTATTGCCGGCGATTTGCTCATTCAAATTGAAGAAGAAGTTCACCCACTGCTGAAGCGCGAAGGCAACAACATTGTATTTGAGCAGTATATCAGTTTTGTGGATGCCGTTCTGGGTGCTAATATTGAGGTTCCGACAATTGAAGGTAAAGTTAAAATTAAAATTGATCCTGGTACCCAAGGTGGAAAAATTTTACGCTTACGCGGTAAAGGCATTAAAGATATTAACGGCTACGGTAAAGGCGACCAACTGATTCATATCAACGTCTGGACACCGAAGCACGTATCCAACGACGAACGCCAGATTCTGGAGAAGCTACGCAACTCCGATAATTTTGTACCCAACCCAGGAAAAAATGAAAAAGGCTTCTTCGAGAAAATGAAAGAATATTTTCAATAGAATGACGGAAATTCGCGGATTAATAGGATTAAGCAGATTTCCTAGATTATAATTCAATGCCTCTTCTGATAAAGGAGAGGCATTTTTATTTTTTAAGTTCGGTAATGTTTAGGTTTGTAAAGGAAATTGAACCTTGACATTGTCTCCAAAGAATTTAGCTTATCAATTTAGAATACAGCTTGTGTATCCAAGCCGAAAGACTAAATTTGAAAATAAAAGCTATCGCCTTGAGCATACTCAGAATTGTAGGAGTAAGTAAAAAATATGCCACCCACCTGGCCCTGCAAGACATAACCTTCGAAATACCCACCGGATGTATTTTTGGCTTATTGGGCCCAAACGGAGCCGGTAAAACTTCTCTTATCCGAATTATTACCCAAATTACAGGGGCTGATACCGGTCAGGTTTTTTTTAAGGAAGAACCACTCCACCCCAATCATATCCGATCGATGGGGTATTTACCGGAGGAACGGGGTTTGTACAAGAAAATGAAAGTAGGGGAGCAATTGCTTTACCTAGCCCAACTAAAAGGCTTATCCAAAGCTGAAGCAAGCGATAAAATAAAAAAATGGGTAGACAAACTGGAGATCCGTTCCTGGCTAGATAAAACTATTGAAGATTTATCGAAAGGGATGCAGCAAAAAGTGCAATTCATTGCTACTGTCATGCATCAGCCAGAACTGATCATTCTCGACGAACCATTTTCTGGGTTTGACCCGATTAATGCTACTATTATCAAAGATGAAATTCTGGCGCTTCGCGAGGCGGGTTCTACTATTATTTTCTCTACCCACCGCATGGAATCGGTAGAAGAGCTTTGTGATAATATTGCTTTAATTAACCGGTCGCGCATGATTTTAAATGGGCCGGTACGGGAAATCAAAAATACCTATAAAACCAGCTCTTACCTGGTAGAAGGTACAGGTCGTTTATTGATTTTATCTCCGGACTTTAAGGTAGTGGAACAACAACAAAATGGCAATTATTTTCGGGCAGTCATACAATTGCTGCATGGAGTATCGCCAAATGATTTGCTGCGGTATTTAATTGAGCGCGTAGAAGTACACGCTCTGCGGGAGCAAATACCTAGTATTAACGACATATTTATCAAACAGGTAAAAGAATATCAGGATGCATAAAATCTGGCTTATAATTCAGCGCGAATACCTGGTACGGGTACGCAAAAAAAGTTTTATTATCATGACCTTGCTAGGACCCTTGCTGCTGGCTTCTATTATGGTAGTGCCTATTTGGTTGGCTAGTGTTTCGGATGCTACGGATACCATTGAAGTGCTCGACGAAAGTGGCCTTTTTGTAAATGCCTTTAAAGATAACGGCGAGACTAAGTATATACCGGTAAGCGGATCCTTAGAAACGCAAAAAGCGGCTTTCCTGCAAACTGAATATACGGCCCTGCTTTATATCCCTAAGTTAGATTTAAGTAAACCGGAAGGCATCCGGCTATATTCTAAAACTAATTTGGGTATTACCAAGCAATTGCAACTGGAGAATATTCTGAAAAAAGAAATCGAAACGATTAAGTTCAAGCAATCCGGGATCGATCGGGAGGTGCTGGATAAAATGAAAACCAATGTTAGCATTAATACTACTAACCTTACGGATAGCGGCGAGCAAAATAATAATGCTATGGTTACTACGGCGGCCGGTTACGTAGGCGCCTTTTTAATTTATATGTTTATTTTTATTTACGGCGTGCAGATTATGCGGGGAGTAATAGAAGAGAAAACCAACCGCATTGTGGAAGTAATCATTTCGTCGGTGAAGCCTTTTCAACTAATGGCCGGTAAAATTATTGGTATTGCAGCGGTAGGCCTTACCCAGTTTCTGCTTTGGATAATTTTATCTTCGGTGGTTACAACAGTGGTCTCCTCCCGGTTTGAAATCGACCGGTTTTCCGATGCCCGTATTACCGAAACTTTAAAAGCAAGCAAAGATCCTGGTAAGGCAAAAGAAATGCACAACGTAGTAAGTGCCTTAGATAATCTGAATTTGCCCTTATTGTTGAGTTGCTTTATCTTTTACTTTTTAGGTGGCTATTTACTGTACGGAGCCTTATTTGGGGCAGTAGGTTCGGCGGTAGATAACGAAACCGATACCCAGCAATTCATGCTGCCCATAACTATCCCGCTGGTTTTATCTTTTATTGTGGCGCAAACGGTTATTATCAAAAACCCGGATGGCCCGGTAGCTTTCTGGATGTCCATGATTCCGTTTACCTCGCCCATTGCCATGATGCTCCGGTTACCTTTTGGCGTACCCACCTGGCAAATTTTATTATCTATGTTATTCTTGGTGCTGGGCTTTATTTTTACTACCTGGATAGCCAGCCGCATTTACCGGGTGGGAATTTTATTATACGGTAAAAAACCTACTTACCGGGAATTATCGAAGTGGCTGTTTTATTAAATCTGAATCGCAGATTTTCACGGATAACGCGGATTCATTAATACAATTTATATCCAATTGCTTTAAATAGCGGCCATAACGTAGGATATGAAACCCGGCGGGTTGGCGCAATTTTTTAAATCAACCTGATGGAAGGTAACTAATGTTATTGGGTATTACACATAAACCATAAACAAAGAGCCAAGGTAATTTTATCACCATGGCTCTTTGTTTGAATACTATATTGAATTGGAATGTTCTTCTTTAACGCATATTTAAAATTCGTTAAAACTACCTGATCTATTTCATGCGTGGTTTAGGCAAGTACACTTTGCGGTGTCTGGGTTAGCCGCAAAAAACGACAATGTTAAGAAGAAAAAGAACTGCCGCAGCCGCAGGTACTCTGGGCTTGGGGATTGTTAAAAGTAAAACCCCGGGCATTTAGTCCGTCCTGAAAATCAATTTCCATCCCCATCACGTACATGCCGTGTTTTTTATCCATCAACACCATTACCCCATCTATTTCGTAAGCTTCATCGCTATCTTTCTTTTTATCGAAACCCAGCAAATAAGACATGCCGGAACAACCGCCGCCTTGCACGCCTACCCGTAACCCATATTCGGTTGGTACGTTTTTATTCTGCATAATTAGTTTTACCTCGTTTAAAGCCCGGGGTGTAATTGAGATAGGAGCTATTTTATTTAGTGTGGTAGTCGCCATATTAGTAGAGAAATAAATTTTTCACAAAAATAACTAATATTCAGTATAATTGTTTTGCCCAACAAATATAAAAGAATAACAGGCCAGTTACCGAAATGATTCCGGTATAAAGGGTAATTCGGCCGCCGAACTATTTACCAATAAAACTATGCATGAATACCTTTTTGATTTATTAAAAATTTTATTGCCCGCTGCTTTGGTTCTAGTAGGCATGTACCTGGTAATTAAATCTTACCTCGACAAAGAAACCCAACGCCGGGTTTTAGAATTAAGAATGAAAAACACCGAAATAGTTTTACCTATTCGTTTGCAAGCTTACGAACGGATTTGTTTATTGTTAGAACGGATTGCGCCCAGCAATTTATTGATTCGGGTAAGTCCGGCTGGCCAAAATGCAGTAGAGTTTCAATACACGCTTCTGGCCGAAATCCGGAACGAATTTAGCCATAATGTGTCGCAACAAGTGTACATGAGCGAAGTTGCTTGGCAGCACGTAAAACAAGCCAAAGAAGACGTCGTAACCATGGTGAACAAAGCTTTCCACGAACTACCCGAAAATGCCAAAGGTACCGATTTAGCGAAACGCATTCTGGAATCTGTTATAGCCGATAATTATGATCCTACTACTGCGACTTTAAGCTTTATTAAGCAGGAAATAAATCAGGTATTTTAAGTAAATAGACCCAAGTATCAAGATATTAGATGTTAGACTTTTTTGGAATTGAGGAATTGAAGTTTAATGCTTTATTACAGCAATCCCGACATCAAGTATATTGAGTTAATTTTGTCACTTTACTTAGTTTAGATCGTGCATAAAAACCAACCCGCCAGCTTTAAAGCTGGCGGGTTTTATTGTTGAGGATAAAAGTTGTAATTTTTTACCCGAATAGCTCCCGTAATTTATACACTAATGCCTGAATCTGAGCCAGGGAATGCGCTGGGAAGTTAGCAATCCGGATTTGAGTATCTTTATAATTTCCGTAGCCGCTGCCAATTACCATATCAAAAGGTGCCAATTTTTTGATTACTTCCGCTGATGAAACCTTAGTGTTGGCAATTACCGTAGTTTGCGACCGGTGCGCTGGTTCCGCTACGGCAATATCAAAGTTCTGGCTTTCTGCTAAGTAACCGTAAATAACTTTGGCTTTAGCTTCCGTTTCCTGCCGGATAGTAGCTACTCCGTGATGATTCATTTCTTCCACTACTTTACCCAGCAGATAAATTGCCAGCACATTCGGGGTTTCCGGGTTTTGGTAGGCCCGCGCTTTACTCAGCAAAGCCGGAATGCTATGATACGAACCAATCGAATTTCCTTTAGATTTTAATTTTTCCGCTTTCGCTACGCAACGATCGTTTACCAGCCAAATACCTAAACCGGCGGGCAAGCCAAAGCCTTTCTGCACTGAAAAATAGGTAGAGTCAATCTGATTAAAATCAAACTCCGGATAAGGCGCCGAAGAAACCGCATCTACATAAATTAAGGCTTCGGAATCTACTTTTTCCCGGAATTGATTTATATCCGCTGCTGGCATACTGGCACCGGAACTGGTTTCATTTTGTACTAAGGCTACCAACTCCGTTTTTTCAGGAACTTCTACTTCAGCAAGAGTAAAGCCTTGCCCAAAAGGTATTTCCCACTTGGTAGCTTTTCTACCAAGTTCCTGAGAAATTTCGTAAAACCGCTTCGAGAAAGACCCATTTACCAGATGAAAGCTTTCGCGTTCCACATTATTCTGAATGGCTCGTTCCCAAACTTCATTGGCTGAGGCAACAAACAAAATATCCCAGTTTGCGGGCAATTGTAACAACTGCAGCAAACCATTTACCGCATGCGCATAAATATCTTTAAACTGCTGACTCCGGTGCGAAATAGAGCCAATTTTGTTCGCCATAGCAGTAGCCAAATGGGCGGGAACAGTGGGGTACAATTCCGAAGGCCCCGGCGTAAAGTATATTTTGTTGTTCATTTAGTTACAAGTTACAGGTTGCAAGTTGCAGGTTGAAAATTTTAATAAATATAAAAGATACAAGTTACAGGTTTAGAAAAACAACTTGCAACCTGTAGCTTGTAACCTGCAACCTAATAAAGCACCCGGAATTTAATGGTGTTTTGGATATTGCGTAGGTCGCCGATCAGGTTTTTGTCGTAGGCCTTATCAATATCGGTGATGACGTAGCCAATGTTTTCGTTCGTTTTTAAATACTGACCCAAAATATTCACATGGTGGTTGGCCAGCACATTATTAATATGGGCTAGTACTCCCGGAACATTGTCGTGGACGTGAATTAAACGATGCGCATTCTTCAGCTCTGGTAACTGAATATTCGGGAAATTAACGCTTTGGTAGGTATTACCCGAGTTTATGTACTCCATTATGCGGTTCGGAACGAAGTTGGCAATATTGGCCTGGGCTTCGGAAGTACTGCCGCCAATGTGCGGGGTTAAAATAACATTAGGTAAACCGCGCAACTCGTTCACAAATTCTTCGGCATTGTTCGCCGGCTCGTACGGAAATACGTCTACCGCGGCGCCTATAATTTTACCGGATTTAATATTTTTAACTAAACTCGGAATATCTACCAAATGGCCCCGGCTCAAATTCAAGAAAATAACTCCGTCTTTCATGGCTTCAAACTCGGCAGAACCAAATAAGTCTTTGTTGCTGGCTCGACCATCTACGTGCAAGGTTATGATATCGGCGATACTCAGCAGTTGCTTTAAAGAGGTGCATTTTTTGGCATTTCCAAGTTGTAGCTTTTCTACCATATCGTAGTAATACACTTCCATGCCCATCGCTTCGGCGAGAACCGACAACTGAGAGCCAATGTTGCCGTAACCTACAATACCTAATTTTTTACCCCGCACCTCAAAACTATTATGCGCCGATTTATCCCATTTGCCCTGGTGCATTTTTTCGCTCTTATTGGGTATGTTTCGGGAAAGCATGATAATCTCGCCGATAGCTAATTCTACCACGCTGCGGGTGTTGCTGTAGGGCGCATTAAAGGCCGCAATTCCGGCTTTGGCACAAGCTTTCAGGTCAATTTGATTCGTGCCGATGCAGAATGCCCCAACCGCCATTAGTTTATTCGCACTTTGAATTACTTTTTGGGTAACCTGAGTTTTCGACCGGATGCCTAAGATGGATACATTTTTTACCTTTTCACTTAGTTCCTCTTCGTTCAGAGCCGTGCTCATGATTTCCACCTGGTATCCTTCCTGCTTAAACAAACGTACCGCTTCCGGGTGGATATTTTCCAGGAGCAACACGCTTATCCGGTTTTTAGGATAAGAAATAGCCATGGGTAGTTTATTCTGGTACAAAAACTCATCGAAGCTGGGCGCAATGTGTTCGGCTTTGGCAACAACCGCATCGCGGACTACGTTTTCGGTGAAAGCGTAGAATTTATTCGCTAAGCCAGCTTCTTTGATTTCGTAATCCGTGTAGCCATCGCCTAGCACGTACACATCGCCTTGTAAAGCCAGATTTTCCAATAATTTAATTTTGCCTTTGTCGCGGCACAGTACATTCTCCTGGTCAAATCCTATAATGTTGCCGTTTTCATCAAACCGGAAGGTATTGGCATAAATATTTTCTTCTTTAATGCCGTACTCGGTAACAATAGGAGTAATAAATTCTTTGAATCCGCTCGAAACAATTAAAATCTGATCGGCAAAGGCGGTAAAAAAGTCTTTATTGCGACGGATAGAATCCGATACTTTGGTTTTTAGCGTGGCAATTAGCGGGGTTAAGTGCTTTTTGTTGGCTTTCAATAATATCAAACGCTGGGTTAATCCTTCGGTAAATGAGCTTTTACCGTCCATGGCGCTATTGGTCAGGTTCTTGATTTCGGCCAGAATCTGATCTTTATTCTCATCGTCTTTCAGCGAAATTTCTCCTAACTCATCCAGAGCTTCTACCTGAGTAAACGTACTATCAAAATCTATTATGAAAAATTTGTCTTTAATCATGGCAATAAAAACTTAAAAAAGGAAAACCAAAGTTGAAAATTTTTTACTGTTTATCGAAGTGATTCCTAGTTTTATTCTAAAAATTAGAAAAGAAGATTATTTTGTAGCAATGCAGGTTAGTTTTTTGAATATTTTGAAAAAAATAGGTTGGAAAACAGCTTTTTGTTAAATACTTAATCAGCAACGCAATGCAACCCTAAGTTTATTTTTGAGTTCAGATCAGGGCTTAGATAAAGAATAAGTAGTCAGCTGGCTCAGAGGAATGAGGTTAAAAGTAATGTGAGTGCTACTTTTATAACTTTGTTGCCGGGTGGTTTTTCGATGCATTTTTTGTATGCTTCGGCAATTTGCTTAAATTTTTCGGAGTGCAGGTGCAGCTCATCAAACCAATCATCGAAAGTCATGGCCGTGCCCCGACAATCAATATGGTACACGTTAGCGAAGGTTTGGGCTAAATCAGCGAATAGAAAATTTACTTCAAAAATAATAGCTTTCAGTATTTTCCGGCTAATCTCTTCATCGGTAATTCCTTTAATCATGAGCGGCCTTATGAGCCATTTGCCGGAATTAATCATCTGGTTAAGTATGGGTTGTAGGGCATACCATTTTTTCCAGCGGGTTTTGTAAGTGGGTAAAGCATAATCGTAGCCTTGCGTAATTATTTGCAGGTTGGTAAACTTGCCGGAATCGCGGAATCGTTGAAAGAGTTGATAATACTGGGCTTTAATCGTCCAGATAAAAGAGTAAAGATCCTTGGTGAGGTACTGGTAACCCATTCGAATATCTGCTTTATCCGGCTCAGTTTCCTAGGTCAGCATTTTTTCTATTTCGTACCAAGGGCGAAGCGGGTGGGTGTTTTTTGCGTTCACCATAATAGCCAAGCGATTAAAGCTTAACAAATCATTGCCGCCCCGCTAATCATCTTCTATTTTTGAAATTCTCCTTTCATTCCGGCAGCCTATTTTAAACTTACAAGTTTAATCGTCTTGCCAGCATTTCCTTAGCCTGATTTGGAAATAAAAAAGCCCCGCATTTATAATGGCGAGGCTTTTCTAATATAAGCTAAACTCTTAAACCGAGGCACTCACCTCTTGTAACTGAGCGTCAATTACATTTTGGTATACTTCTTCGTAGCGGGGCACAATCTTATCCACTTCAAATTCGCGGGCGCGGGCCAAAGCATTTACCCGGAATTGCGGTAACTGGGCGTCATCCAGAATATACAAAGCATTTTTTACCATATCCTCCACATCGCCCACTTTGCTCACAAATCCGGTTACCCCGTCTACGTTCAGCTCCGGAATACCGCCGGCGTTAGACGAGATTACCGGCACTTCGCAAGCCATCGCTTCCAGAGCGGCTAGGCCAAAGCTTTCTTTTTCCGAGGGCATCAAAAATAAATCGCACACCGAAAGTACTTCTTCCACAGCATCTAACTTGCCCAAAAAGCGCACGTCGCCACAAATTTTAAGCTGACGGCATAATTTTTCCATTTTCTGCCGGTCGGGGCCATCGCCCACCAATAATAATTTACTCGGAATTTTGCGCCGTACTTTATCAAATATCTTTAACACGTCCTGTACCCTTTTCACGCTCCGGAAGTTAGACGTATGCACCAGCAACTTTTCGCCGAAAGGAGCAATAGCGGCCCGGAAATGTTCTTTGTGCTGTTTCCGGAACCGTTGTAAATTGATAAAATTAGGGATAACCACAATTTCCTTTTCGATGGCGAAATGCTCGTAGGTTTCCCGGCGCAGGTCGTTCGAAACGGCGGTAACGCCATCCGACTGATTGATGCTGAAAGTTACTACCGGTTCGTACGATGAGTCTTTTCCGACCAAGGTAATATCGGTGCCGTGCAATGTGGTAACAAAGGGAATATTAATCCCTTTGGTTTTTAAGATTTGTTTTGCCATGTAAGCAGCGGAAGCGTGCGGAATGGCATAATGGACATGCAGAATATCCAACTTTTCAAACTGCACAATATCTACCATCTTACTGGCCAAGGCCAACTCGTAAGGTGCGTGCTGAAATAAAGGATACGACGGAATATTTACTTCGTGGTAAAAAACGTTGGCACTAAAAAAATCAAGCCGCACCGGCTGACTATAAGTTATAAAATGCACTTTGTGGCCTCTTACAGCCAAAGCGTTACCTAGTTCGGTGGCTACTACACCGCTGCCGCCAAAAGTAGGATAACAAACAACTCCGATATTCATGGTAATAAAAAATGAGTTTTACGCAATGTACGTACAACAACCATCAAATGAAACAATTGTTCGGCTTCAGAAATTAAGTTATCGAGAACTTTAAGACCAGATAATTCATATTGGGTAAATAGAAAGTTAAAATTAGTCCGTTTGATAATGTATTATCTTACAAACTGCTCTGCTATATTAATTAAAAACCATGTAGCAAGAATAATAGCAGAACGGGCATTTAGTCGTTAACAGAAATTAACATTTAAGTTGTAAGACGGTACTTATTTTCCGAATAAGATATTCTTTCAAATACAAAAGACTGCTTGAAACATCTACTTTTGTCTACTGAATTTTGCGGAATGTAGATACGCAATTCTGGTTTTATTTAACCAATTAAGCTAAAATTAAGAATTGGCAGGTTTTGTTAGTGATAGCTACTAAGATTTTACTAAAATAGCCTTATAAATTACATCGTGGATGCGGGTCCGGAAGTTTTCGGTGAGTAATTTTTGGTTAGCGGCATTCGGATACACGCGATTCGATAAAAAGATATACACTAGTTTTTGATCCGGGTCTACCCAGGCGCAAGTGCCGGTAAAACCGGTATGCCCAAACGAATTTATGGAAGCTTTAAGGGAAGTAGGCCCGAAACCATTAGGATTAGGTTTGTCCCAGCCTAAACCGCGGCGGTTCGTAGGGTCTTGTTGTTGGGCGAATTCAGTTACCACCGGAGATTTAAAAAATTGAACGCCACCGTAATTACCGTTTAAGCGGTTCATCTCCATTAAAATAGCCAAGTCGGTGGCATTACTAAACAAGCCTGCGTGGCCGGCTACCCCGCCCAGCATGGCTGCCGTCTGGTCGTGTACGGTTCCCCAAACCAAAGTCCGGCGGAAATAATTATCGTACTCGGTAGGAGCAATTTGGTCTTTAGTAAATTTATTTAAGGGATTATAAGTTAGCGTGCGCAAGCCTAGCCGTTTGTAAAAATATTGATCGGTAAATTCGGCAAGCGGTTGTTGCAGCAAGCGTTCGGCTACCCGCTTTAAAATATAAAAGCTAAGGTCACTGTATTTCATTTCGTAACGCGCTACGCCTCTTTTCTTGAGTAGCAGGCGCGAGTGTACCGTCCAGGACCAAAGCGAATCTTCCATGGTTTTCACGGAGTAAACGCCCGGTACCACTTCGTTTGGGTAAATAGTGGTTTGGGCACTCGCGTAATACGTAGGGCTCAATTGCAGCGAAGCCAGCGTTTTTTGCCAGTTCGGAATGCCCGGTTGCAAACCTGCCTGGTGCAGCAAGATGTCTTTAATTACCAGATTTTGCTTGTTCGTGCCTTTTACTTCGGGTAGATAATAAGCTAGTTTTTGGTTCAGGTCTAATTTACCCTGATCCTTCAGGTACATAATAGCTTGCAGGGTGCTGGTTACTTTGGTAATGGAGGCTATATCGTAAAGAGTATTGTTGGTAACAGGCTGGTTGCTCTCATAAGTATACTTGCCGTAAGATTTGTTAAAGACAATAGCGCCATCACGGGCTACCAGCACCTGACAGCCAGGAGTAGCTTTGGTATTAATAGCTTCGGTGGCTAAATCATCAATCTCACTTAAAACGTTTGAGTCCAGGCCTACGCTTTCCGGAACATCGTAGCGAAGGCGATTTAAGCTGGCGGTTTCCAGACCAAATCCCGCCGGAAAAGCTTCGGAAGCGGTAACAGGTAATTTACCCTGGGCGGGTAAGGAGCCAAACAATACCTGAGGCGTTACACTCTGCGAAATTGGGTTATCTTCGTAGCTGCATACGAGCCATTTACTGCCTTCGAAATATTTTAAACTGTAGGCATTGCCTAATACACATACTACTACTTTTTGCCGCGGATTTTCTTTTTGCAATTTTTGAATAAAAGTGCGCGAATATTCGCCGATACCGTAATTACTAACCGAAGTACTGTTTAAACTATGCAAACTGACTACTACTACATCAAAGCCGCTTAATTTTTTTCGCAGATTAATAAAAACGGAATCGGGTACGTAGCGTTCCCGCACGTTAAAAGTAGTAAAAGGAGCGTAACGTTGCAGGGTTTCGGTAAAAGGATTATCGGGCCGGATGCCAATGCTTACGTGGGCGTACCGGGTAGTATCTACTTCCCGGAAAGGTAATAAATTACCGTGGTTAGCGGTTATGGTTACCGATTGTTCGTAAAGTTTGTGCTGCACGGCCCGGCTGCGGGGGCGATTGAGTTCTTCTTTCAGGTGGTGCAAGTTTACGGGGCGGTATTGGCTTAGGCCCGCCCAGTACTTGGCGTGCAGTATTTTCCGAACCCGGGCATCAATATCCTCGGTAGTAATTTCCCCGCGGCTAATGGCATTTTTAATTTCGGTAACGGCCGTTGGCACATCTTCGGAAAACAGCAACACATCGTTACCAGCTAGTAAGGCCAAGGCATCCAATTGACCTGGTTTGTACGCCCGGGTAACACTTTTCATGTTCAAAGCATCGGTAAATACCAGGCCCTGGTAGTTCATTTTTTGCTTTAGTAAGCCGGTTACCAGTTTATAAGACAGGGTAGTAGCTTTTACTTCGGTAGAATCGAATTGCGGCATGTACAGGTGCCCCACCATTACGCCTTTTACCCCCGCTTGAAACGATTGCATAAACGGATACAAATCTACTTCCGTTAGGCGCTTTAAATCAGAATTAATAACGGGTAATGCCCGGTGGGAATCCGTATCGGTATCGCCGTGACCGGGAAAATGTTTCGCTACGGCAATAATGCCATTATCTTGTAAACCTTTAATGTAAGCAATGCCGCGGCGGCTTACCTGTTCTTTCGATTCACCAAAAGAACGGTTACCAATAACCGGGTTTTTAGGATTGCTGTTTACATCCAGTACCGGGGAGAAACTCACTTGTACGCCCAGCCGATGCAGGTTTAAAGCAATTTCCTGAGCCATTAGGTATACGTAATGTTCATCGGCCATAGCGCCTAAGGTCATTTGTTTGGCAAAGTGCATGCTGCTGTCCAGGCGCATGTTTAAACCCCATTCGGCGTCCATGGCAATGAGCAAAGGTACCTTCGCGCGGGATTGGTACTGATTGGTAAGAGAGGCCTGGCGGTAAGGGCTACCGTACAAAAACATTAAACCGCCAATGTTGTACTGAGTAATTAACTTTTCAATCTGTTGTACGTGTTCTGCACCCCGGTTCGAAAGAGCAGTTACCATAAATAACTGGCCCAGTCGCTGATCGAAAGTGAGCGAGGAAAAAACACTATCTACCCAGGCTTGTTCGGTTTTACTTACAACAGGCTGATCCGTGGAACTATACGACGATAAAAGTAAGCTTAAGCCCAAAAAAGAACTCACCAAAAAAAGTAATAAAAAATTCTTCCACATGGGTACTGATACTATATAATTTGAATAGGTCAGAATAAAATCTAACTTTGCCGGACTAGATTTTAAACCAAAGCTTAAAGTTCGCGCCCTATAAATATTGCTACATTTTACGGCAGTTTTTGGCCAAAAAACCAATCTTTTACAATTTCGGTTCCTACTGGTTTCGTTTTTAGCCCCAGGCCGGCAACTTTATTCTGTAAACAAACAACTATCGCGGTAAAAACCAAAAATCAAAACGCAGAATCAAACAAATCGTTTGTAATATTACTAATAAATTTTCGATTGAATAAATAGAGGGCCATTTAAAACCAGCTGGTTTAAACTTGCTAAACCTTTTTATCGTTCTTTTTCCGCGCAGCTTTACTGCTGGAGAAGACATGTAATAAACGAAGCCGCGTAGTTCGAAAGTGTTGTGAATGGCGCCTGATTCCTTTAAATTATTTTTTTAAGTTTGCCCTGTTTTTAAATTAAGATATTGCCGCATGCCCGATATTATCCGTTTGTTACCCGAGTATTTAGCCAACCAAATTGCCGCCGGCGAAGTGGTGCAACGGCCAGCTTCGGTGGTGAAAGAACTGCTCGAAAATGCGGTCGATGCCCAGAGTGCCAGCATCCAGTTAATTGTGAAAGAAGCCGGGAAACAATTAATTCAGGTAGTTGATAATGGTTTGGGAATGAGCGAAACGGATGCGCGGATGTGCTTTGAGCGTCATGCCACTTCTAAGATTAAATCTACCGAAGATTTATTCCGGATTCGGACCATGGGGTTTCGGGGCGAAGCATTGGCTTCTATTGCGGCGGTGGCGCAGGTAGAACTTAAAACGAAAACCCGCACCAGCGACATAGGAACAAAAATAGTAATCGAAGGGTCTGAGCTTATTAGCCAAGAGCCGGTAGCCGTGCCGGATGGAACCTCGGTGTGCGTGAAAAACTTATTCTATAATGTACCCGCGCGCCGGAATTTCCTTAAATCTAACCCGGTGGAAATGCGGCATATTCTGGATGAATTCATGCACCTGGCTTTAGCGCATCCGGAAATTGCTTTTTCTCTCTACCAAAACGAAATCGAAATTTTTCAGCTGCCCGCCGGTAAATTAAGCCAGCGGATTGTGAATTTATTTGGGAATAATTACCGGGAGCAATTAGCCACCTGCGAGGAAGTAACGTCTTTTATTAAAGTAAAAGGCTACATCGGGAAACCAGAATTTGCTAAAAAATCGCGCGGAGAGCAATTCTTTTTCGTGAACGAACGGTACATTCGCAGTTCGTATTTGAACCACGCCGTATTAACGGCCTACGAAGGTTTACTCCCGAAAGATAGTCATCCGTTTTACGTTTTATTCATTGAGATTGCTCCCGAAAGTATTGATATTAACGTGCATCCTACCAAAACCGAAATTAAATTTGAGGATGAAAAAACCGTTTACGCGATTGTTCGGGCAGCGGTAAAGCAATCGTTAGGCGTGCATAATATTGCGCCTTCGCTGGATTTTGAAGGGGATGTAAATTTTTCGGCCATCCGGCCAGTAGCTGCCCCGGCCAATGACAGCAGCTTTGCCAAAGCGGCCAATTTTGAAAGTTTTATTCAAAAAAACACTTCTCCCGGTGCTTCCGTAACTCCGGCGCCTACACCCAAAAATGGGGGGCACCCGGATTGGCAAAAAGTGTTTGAACCGCTGCAGCAAGTGTCGCAGGATTTTCCCCGCGAAATAAATGAAAGTAAATTAACGGAGTTCGATTTTCTTAGTGGGCTAGGTAAAACAAGCGCCAGCGATCAATCGGGTAAAAAGGCTTTGCAGGTCCACCAGAAATACATTATGGTACAGGTAAAGTCGGGCATTATGCTCGTCGATCAGCAAGCGGCTCAGGAACGGATTTTGTACGAACAATTTTCGGCGTCGCTGCAGAAAAATACCGGCAGTTCGCAAGCTTTACTCTTTCCGCAAGTGGTGCAACTTTCGCCGTCGGATTACGATTTATTGCAGCAACTTACCAAAGAATTTAATGCTCTGGGTTTTGTTTTTAATGAATTTGGGAAACATACCATTGTTTTAAACGGAATTCCGGCGGATGTGCCCGCCCGCGATGAAAAAGCCTTGCTCGAAGAACTGCTCGAACAGTACAAAAACAATCAACAGGAAATAACCTTATCTAACAAAGAAAACCTGGCCCGGGCCATGGCTAAACGCGTGGCCTCGCGTTATACCAGCCGCCTCACCGATTGGGAAATGAATGCCCTGGTAGATAAATTATTTGCCTGCCAAACCCCGAGCTATACGCCTGCGGGTCAGAAAACGTTAGTGATGATGGAATTAGGCCAGCTGCAAAACTTTTTTCTTAAAAATTGATATTACATAAGTATGATGAGTATAACCCCCATGGTGCGAAACCTACTAATTATAAATGTGGTAGCGTATATTGCTTTTACTTATTTTGGTAGTTCAGCACCTTTTGCCTTGTACGATTTTCGCTCCGAATTATTCCGACCTTATCAGTTTATTACGTATATGTTTATGCACGATAGTCGGTCATGGGGTCATATTTTTAGCAATATGCTCAGCTTGTTTATTTTCGGACCGATGCTAGAACACCGCTGGGGCCCGCAACGTTTTTTAATTTTTTATTTAGTTTGTGGCGTGGGGGCAGGGATATTATATTCCGGCATCCGATCTTACGAGTTTGGGCAAATGCAACAAGCAGAACAAGAGTTTTTAATTAATCCTACGCCTGAAAATTATCACTCTTTTCTAGAAGAGAGTTTAAAAGGTGATTATGATACTCAGATGCTTTTAGACTTTAAACGCAATCAAACTAATACGCAATTTATAGCAGCTGCAAAACAGGATGTAAAGAATTTTTACGAAAAAATCATCAATATTCCCATGGTGGGTGCTTCCGGCGCCGTATTTGGCTTGTTAATGGCTTTCGGTTTGTTATTCCCCAATACGGAATTATTCCTGCTCTTTTTTCCGTTTCCCATAAAAGCGAAGTATTTTGTGTTATTCTACGGTGCTTACGAACTTTATGCGGGCGTACAACGCTTGCCCGGCGATAACGTAGCGCATTATGCCCACTTAGGCGGAATGCTTTTTGCGTTTATTTTGCTTAAAGTCTGGGAACGCGACCGCTCTAACTTTTACTAACCAACTTGTATGACGAGTATTTTTGACGATATCCGGAATGCTTTCCGCCTGCGCAATGCCCTCAATCAATTAATTCTAATTAATGTGATTGTGTTTGTGGTATTGTTGCTGTTGCGGGTCATTCTGCGCATTTCTACCCATTCCGATGCTTTATTTGAAACCATTCTGGAATATATTGCCATGCCGGCTAATCCCGGAGTTTTACTTACCCGGCCCTGGACTATATTTACGTATTTTTTTACGCACCGTGAGTTCTTCCATATTATATTTAATATGCTGAATCTTTATTGGTTTGGCATGATTATCCGCGAATATTTAGGTGATAAGAAATTGGTAAGTTTGTATATTTTAGGTGGTTTGGCCGGCGGGTTGTTTTTTTTATTATTCTATAATTTAATTCCGTATTACCAGCCCCGGGCTGTCTACGCTACCATGATTGGTGCTTCGGCAAGTACCTTGGCAGTTACAGTAGCGGCAGCCACCTTATTACCTAATTTTCAATTTAATCTGTTATTTATCGGGCCGGTTAAAATTAAATACATTGCGGCTTTCTTCGTGCTCTTGTCAATATCCGGGGCTATAGGCGATAACGCGGGCGGTAACTTAGCTCACTTAGGCGGCGCTTTTATCGGATTTTTATTTATCAAACAACTGCAGCGGGGTACCGATTTAGGGCGACCCATTCATGCCGTAGGTAATTTTTTCCGGAATATATTTAAGCCCCGCACCCCTTTAAAAGTAACCTACAAGAACCAAAGCCGGACCAGTACTTATACCACTTCCGGCAGCGGCGAGCCTTCCCAAACCGAAATTGATCTTATTTTGGATAAAATTTCTAAGTCTGGTTACGAGAGTTTATCGAAAGAAGAAAAACAAAAACTTTTCCGCGCCAGCCAGAAAAAAGATTAAAGAAAATTTAATACCAAATAGAAATAAACAAGACGTATTAACTGGTTATAATTAGAATCAGATAGCCAAGAAGAAACGACAGCAGTTTGGCTAGGAAGGGCCTTCTAAGGTTCCGGTGCCGCAGGCATTCCGACGTGAGGAGGAAAGGAAGCTTAAACCCGCCCAGAAGAGTCAAACGAGGCCACCGGCCATGAGGCAATCAGGTTACTTCTCAAACTGCATCAGCTCCAATGCCTGGAGCTGGGAACCGGCTCCTAAAATAAATTGTCCAAATACGACTTTTATAGTGAAATCTAGTATTATTTATTAAATTTTCTTTACGCAAAAAGCGCCTGCTCTTAGAAAGTGCAGGCGCTTTTTGTATGCATTCTGTTAATATCAGCTTATAAGATTATAGCAGCCGCTACGGTTTCGTTGGTAAACTCATCTACTAAAATCAGACTACCCGTACCGCTATTTTTGCGGTAATCGTCATAAAAAAGCGGGAGAGTGGTGCGTAAGGTAATGCGGCCAATATCGTTTAAGCCAATATTCAGGTCTTCTTCAATCTTGTGCAAAGTATTAATATTCATTTTGTACCGGATATCTTTTACTAAACACTTGGCTTCTTTGGTCGTGTGGCGCACAATGTATTTTTTGCCTTTTGCCAGCGGCTTTTCGCTCATCCAGCACACCATTATTTCTAAATCCTGGCTTACTTCCGGCTGATTGTTAGGTTTAACCAGCATATCGCCCCGGCTAATATCAATTTCGTCCGTCAGCGTTATTACCACCGACATAGGGGCAAAAGCTTCTGCTACGGGGCCGTCAAACGTTTCAATGGTTTTTACCGTACTGGTGAATCCGGAAGGCAGCACCAATACCTCGTCACCGGGTTTAAATACGCCCCCTTCCACGCGGCCGGCATAGCCCCGGAAATCGTGGTACTCGGTGCTTTGGGGTCGCAGCACGTATTGCACCGGAAAACGGGCATCTACGTGATTTAAATCGCTGCCTAAGTGTACGTTTTCGAGCATGTACAGCAAGGTAGAGCCTTCGTACCATGGCATTTTCGTAGATTTATTCACGATATTATCCCCTTGTAAGGCACTTACCGGCACGTAACGCACATCGGCAATATCTAACCTGGAAATAAAATCTTGAAAATCCGTTTTAATTTTTTCGTAAACTTCCTGACTGTAATCCACCAAATCCATTTTATTCACGCACAAAATAATATGGTCAATCTTCAGCAATGAAGTGATAAATGTATGGCGACAGGTTTGCTCAATAACCCCTTTGCGGGCATCCACTAAAACCACTGCCAGGTTAGCGGTAGATGCACCGGTAACCATGTTGCGGGTGTATTGAATATGCCCCGGAGTATCGGCCATAATAAACTTGCGTTTAGGCGTGGCAAAATACCGGTAAGCCACATCAATGGTAATGCCTTGCTCGCGTTCGGCCCGCAAGCCATCCGTGAGCAGTGCCAGGTTAACGTACTCTTCGCCGCGCATTTGGCTGGTGCGCTCAATGTTTTGGAGCTGATCTTCAAAAATTGTTTTGGTATCGTAAAGCAATCGACCAATGAGGGTACTTTTACCATCATCCACGCTGCCGCAAGTAATAAACCGCAGCAAGTCGGCATCGCGTTTTTGTTCTTTTATTTCCATTTTAATGAGTTGCAAGTTGCAGGTTACAAGTTGCAAGTTTAAAGGTTAGAAAGTTGGAAGGTTATTTTAAGTTTCAGGTTGCAAGTTACAGGCTTAAATGTTATTTGGTTAGAAGTTTATAACCATCCATCATTTCACAAATTAACCATTCCGCAACTCAACAATTAAATCCGTGGACTGCGGACTATGGTCCATCGACTAATCTAAAAATACCCTTGCTTTTTGCGGTCTTCCATAGCGGCTTCAGACCGCTGGTCGTCGGCGCGGGCAGCACGTTCTGTAACGCGGGCAGCAGCTACTTCAGCAATAATATCTTCAATGGTGTTGGCCGGCGAGAAAACGGCTCCGGTACAAGTCATATCACCCACCGTCCGGAAGCGAACGGTTTGTTCTTGGTACTGTTCATCTTTCAGCAAGGAAATGTATTCGGATTTCGCCAGTAAAACGCCTTTCCGGTTCACAATTTCGCGCTGGTGCGAAAAGTAAATACTCGGAATTTCGAGATTTTCGGAAGCAATATATTGCCAAATATCCAATTCGGTCCAGTTACTCAACGGAAATACCCGGAAATGTTCGCCCACATTTTTGCGGCCATTGTACAAGTGCCACAACTCCGGGCGTTGATTTTTGGGGTCCCATTGGCCAAACTCATCCCGGTGCGAAAAGAAACGTTCTTTGGCGCGGGCTTTTTCTTCGTCGCGCCGCGCGCCGCCAAAAGCCGCATCAAATTTAAATTCTTCAATGGCGCTTAGTAAAGTTACGGTTTGCAAACCGTTGCGGCTTGGGTTCGGGCCTTTTTCTTCCTGGGCTAAACCTTGGTCAATAGAATCTTGAACGGTGCGCACAATTAGGCGAGCCCCAATTTTATCTACCAGGTAATCGCGGAATTCAATGGTTTCCGGAAAGTTATGGCCGGTATCTACGTGCAGCATCGGGAAAGGTAGTTTGCTGGGCCAAAAAGCTTTGCGCGCCAGGTGCGCCATTACAATAGAATCTTTGCCGCCCGAAAACAATAGCACCGGATTTTCAAATTGAGCTACCGCTTCGCGAATCACAAAAATGGATTCGGCTTCGAGCTGTTTGAGATAACTAAGTTTATACGAATACATTTTTTAGTCCATAGTCCATGGCCGATAGACCACAGTGATAATTGTTTAATTGTTATGTTGCTGAATTGTTTTTAGTCCACGGATTTAATTGTTGAGCTGCTGAATGATTGAATTGTGGAATGATGCAGGGCTATAACCTTTCAATCTTTTAACTTTTCAACTTTCTAACTTTTCAACTTTCTAACTTTTCAACTTCAATTCAAGCCGCCAAAGGTAAGGCGAGGTAAAATAGCATCCAATAGCTTTTGCAGGCTTTCTTCGTAGGTTTGCTGGTCGGTTCTAATTTCCAGAGCTGGATTAGTAGGCGCTTCGAAAGGGGCATCCAAACCGGTAAAGTTTTTAATTTCCCCGTTTAAAGCTTTTTTATACAAACCTTTTACATCCCGTTGCGCGCATACTTCAAAGGGAGCATTAATGTACACTTCATAATAATCCGGTTCGCCGATAATACTTTTTGCCAGATTCCGGATTTCGGCGGTGGGACTAATGAGCGAACAAATGGTTATTAAGCCGGCGTTTAAAAACAATTTAGCCGTTTCAGCAGACCGACGAATATTTTCCAATCGATCGGCCTCGGAAAAACCAAGATTGTTATTAATGCCACTGCGTAAATTATCGCCATCGAGCAATTGGGTAAGATGGCCGCGCTGGTGCAGGGCAAATTCCAGACCTTTCGCTAAAGTACTTTTACCCGATCCAGATAATCCTACCATCCAGATAACAAGTGCCCGCTGCCGGAGCAATTCTTCTTTACTGGTACGGGTAAGCGTTTGGTCGAAAATCGGGTGAATGTTTTCTGCCATGTTTCGTTTTGAAAAATTCGCGGCTAAATTAAGTCGTATTTAAATAAAATAACAGTTATTCCTTTTTAAGTTGGAAAATAAGGAAATTAGTTGCTGCCAGGTAAAAGAATCAGCAAACAAAATAGAAGGTATGTAGGCAGGAGGAATGGAGTGGATGCAATAGCTGTAGACTTTTATGTTTATCTAATTTTCTATATTGCCTCCGGAAATAATAATTTTTGTCTAAGTCCTTTACTAAAAATTTATGTTACCTATCCCGTTACCTACTTTATTACCCGGACTTCTGCAATTAGCCAAAGAAGCTGGTCGGGCTATTATGCAGGTTTATAATCAGCCAGCCAGTTTTACGCAGGTAACTTTAAAAAGCGATCAATCACCCTTAACGCAAGCCGACCAAGCCGCCCATGATATAATTGCTGCGGGTTTGGCGGCCCTAACTCCTGGCGTGCCCGTATTATCGGAAGAGGGTAAATTAGTGCCCTACGAAGAACGCAGAACCTGGGAATTTTACTGGTGCGTTGATCCGCTGGATGGTACCAAAGAATTTATTGGCCGGAATGGAGAATTTACGGTCAACATTGCCTTAATAGTCAACAATGTACCAATCGCTGGTATTATTTACGCTCCGGTAACCGACGAACTTTATTACACCGATGGGCAAAATGGAGCCTACAAACAAGCAGGTACTAAAGCAGAAGAAAAGCTTCAGGTAAGCGGTAAAACAGAAAAATTGGTGGTGGTAAAAAGCCGGTCGCACAGCACTCCGGAAGAAATTACTTTTTTAGAGCAATTTCCGGTAGCCACCGAAATCCGGATTGGCTCCTCCTTAAAATTCTGTTTAATTGCCGAAGGAAAAGCGCAGCTTTACTTCCGGCATGGCCCAACCATGGAGTGGGACACGGCCGCCGGACAAGCCATTCTGGCACAAGCGGGCGGTCAGTTAACCAGTCCTACAGGTGAGCCGTTCCAATATAATAAGCCATCGCTGGTAAATGGCAGTTTTTTGTGTACGAGTTGGCAGTAAAAGTTTCGTTTACTACTTTCAGGATAACGCGGCATTAAATTTGTTCGAAAATATTTTGTGCTATGATATAGTTTTTTACCTTTGCCACAATTAATTAAAAAATGAAAATAAAAAACAACCTTTTTACTGGTATTTATGCCGCTGCTTGTTGCTGTTGCGCTAGGTTAGTGCCTGCGGAAAGGTTTGCTGTTTAAGGATTAATTAAAATAGCAATAATATTTAAAGCCTTTCCGAAACCAGGAAAGGTTTTTTTTGTTTATAGGTAAAAGAATTAAAAAATGAACAAACAACTAATTTTCAATTTTGCGGCGTGTTGCTGTTGCTGTGCTTGCCCCTGGGAAGGCCTTGATGCGCCTGCGTGTTGATTTTAGGATACGTATATTATCAAGCCTTTCCCGCAACCGGAAAGGCTTTTTTTATTTCTTTTTACTAAAAATTTATTTCAGACTTAAAATTATATAAATATGCTTCTCACCGCCGAAACGCTTGATTTGCAAGAGCAACTAACTAATTTAAGTTCATTTATCGGCAATACGCCCTTGTTCCCGATTACCCGCGCCTTTGCCAAACCGGGAGTAAAAATTTACGCCAAACTGGAATGGCAGCAATTAGGCGGCAGCGTAAAGGCTCGGCCGGCTTTCCGGATTATCCAGGATGCGGTCAAAAGCGGTCGTTTACAACCGGGTCAATCTTTATTAGATGCTTCGAGCGGTAATACGGCCATAGCTTACGCCGCCATTGGAGCCGCTATTCAAATTCCGGTAACTATCTGCTTACCCGAAAATGCCTCCGACGAACGTAAAACTTTGCTTAAAGCTTTCGGGGCGAATATTGTTTATACATCGCGTTTCGGCTCCACGGACGAAGCTCAGGAAATAGCCAAACAATTGTTCTCGGATTATCCGGATCGTTATTTCTATGCCGACCAATACGGTAACCAAAGCAACTGGCAAGCCCATTACCATACCACCGCGAACGAAATTTTCCGGCAAACCAAAGGAGAAATTACGCACTTTGTGGCGGGTTTAGGAACTACCGGCACTTTTACCGGCACTAGCCGCAAGTTAAAAGAACTTAACCCGGAGATTGAATTAATTTCGTTGCAGCCTGATGCGGCCATGCACGGCCTGGAAGGTTGGAAACATTTGGAAACAGCTCGCGTGCCTAAAATTTACGATAGTACTCTGGCTAATCAAAATTTAGCCATCGACACGTACGAAGCATTTGATTTAATTCAAAAAGTGGCGCAAACCGAAGGTTTGTTAATTAGCCCATCGGCAGCCGCTAATTTAGCGGGGGCCATTAAAGTAGCCGAAAGTATTGACGAAGGAGTAATTGTTACGGTTTTCCCGGACAATGCCGAAAAGTACAGCGAAGTGTTGAAATCGCTTTTTTAAGATTTAAGACAATAGTAGCCACGTGCTGAACATAAGACTAAATACTTTTAAGGTAAATTAAGCTTAGCTAATAAATTAATGAGATTACAACTAACCGAAGCCGCGCAACGCATTATTCAAGAGCATGCTACCGAAATTTTTCCGGATGAATGCTGCGGTTTTCTGTACGGCGAGGAAAAGGAAGTGCGACTAATTCAGGAAGCGGTTCCGGTGATTAATAGCAAAGATGGTGATAAGCGTCGCCGGTTCGAGATATCGCCGGAAGACTACATGCGGGCCGAGAGGTACGCACTGGAAAATAATACCAGCTTATTAGGTGTGTATCATTCGCATCCTAATCATCCGGCCCGGCCATCTGAGCATGATTTAAAGCAAGCCGTTCCTTTTTTCTCTTACATTATTGTATCGGTTATGGAAGGTAAAATAGCCGATATTACTTCCTGGCAGTTAAACGAAGCCGACCAGTTTGAAGAAGAAAATATTTTACAACCTGAAAATTATACTAGCAATACCTAAAAAATGGCAAAAATAATTATTCCTACTCCGCTCCGGAAATTTACCGGCAACCAGGCTACCATTGAAACCAACGGTTCTACCGTGCTGGAAAGTCTGCAAAGCTTAGCGGAAACCCATCCGGACATAAAGAAACATTTATTCGATGATAGCGGACAGGTTCGTAAGTTTGTGCGGTTATACTTGGGTGATGAAGACATTAAAGCTCTTCAGAACGAACAAACTACGGTGCAGGCTAACTCGGTTATCAGCATAATTCCGGCTATTGCGGGTGGAGTTTAGAACCTAGTTTATGGTCAATAGTCCACGATAACTAAAAATATTTTAAATAGAATGCCAGATAGTAATGGCATAAAAAGATAAAAGTTAATACCTGCTAAAATGGTAACTTTCAGTAAACAAGAATTAGAGCGGTACAGCCGCCATTTAATTATACCCGAATTTAATATAGAAGGGCAACGTCGCCTCAAAGCTGCCAAAGTATTGGTGGTAGGAACCGGTGGGTTAGGCAGCCCCTTATTGTTGTATTTAACCGCCGCCGGTGTGGGCACCATTGGCATCCTAGATTTTGATATTGTCGACGATAGTAATCTGCAGCGCCAGGTATTATTTAGTGTGGCCGATGTAGGCAAACCTAAAGTAGAAGCGGCGAAAGCTCGTTTAGAAGCCTTAAATCCGCACGTAAATTTTGTGGTGCACAACGAACGCCTCACTTCCGAAAATGCCCTTGAGATTATCAAAGATTATGATTTAGTAGCTGATGGTACCGATAATTTCCCGACCCGTTATTTAGTGAACGATGCCTGCGTTATTTTAAATAAACCAAATGTTTATGGCTCCATTTTCCGTTTTGAAGGCCAGGTATCGGTGTTTAACTACACCGATGCCGAAGGTAAAACCGGTCCTAACTACCGCGATTTATTTCCTACCCCGCCGCCTCCCGGTTTAGTACCAAGCTGCGCCGAAGGTGGCGTATTAGGGGTGCTGCCTGGTATTATTGGTTCATTGCAAGCCAACGAAGTAATCAAAGTATTAACGGGAGTAGGGGATCCTTTGTCCGGCCGGTTATTTTTATTTGATGCGGCTACTTTCGAAACCCGGGTACTTAAGGTACACAAAGACCCCAGTAACGCACCCATAACCGAGCTGATTGATTATGAGTTTTTCTGCGGCATCGGCGCTGAAGACGAAGAGGATAAAGAAAAAGTAAAAGAGATTACGGTGAGCGATTTACAAGCCTGGCAAGACAACCATACCGATTTCCAGTTGATAGATGTACGCGAACCTTACGAATACGAAATTGCTAATTTACACGGCGAATTAATTCCACTGGGCGAAGTAGAAACCGCTATTGATAAAATTGCCTCCGATAAAAATGTGGTGGTGCATTGCCGCTCGGGTGCCCGTAGTGCCAAAGCTATAGCCGCACTCGAGAAGAAATACGGTTTTAAAAATTTGTACAACTTAAAAGGTGGCATTTTAGCCTGGGCGAACGAAATCGACCCAACCATGGCAAAGTACTAGTTAGTCGACAGTTCATAGACCATAGTCCACGTTTAATAGACCATAGAAGATACTAATTAATTGGACGATGAACAATGGATGGTTAAATAGGAACTATCGACTAACTAAATGAAAGTATTAAAAGATAAAACTACGGTCTATGGACTATGGACTGAAAATTAAAACTGTGGTCTTTGGACTATCGTCCGTGGACTATAAACTAAAACCGTGGTCTATAAACCATGGACTATGGACTAAAACAATGACTCAATTTGAACAATTAACCGAGGATATCCGGCAGGACTTAGAAGCCTATAAAGCCCGTGGATTAAAAATATTTGCTTCTTCGTCGCTGCAAACGAATAGTATGCCGCTGCTGCATATTATTAGCCAAGTCGCCCCCGAAACCCCCGTTTACTTTTTAAATACAGGTTACCATTTTCCGGAAACCTTAGCTTTCCGGCAACAAGTTAAAGATTTACTAGGCCTAAATATTACCGATTTATATTCGGCGGTTCCTAAATACCAGCAACGGGATGCTTCCGGTCGTTTGTTATTTACTTCTGACCCGGATTATTGCTGCTACTTAAATAAAATACAACCTTTAGAGCCCATTTTAGCGAGCCACGACGTGTGGATTAGTGGCGTACGGGGCGACCAAAGTAAAGTGCGGGCCCAAATGAAACGCGAAGAAAAAGCGCCCAATGGGGTACTGCGTTACCACCCCATGCTCGGCTGGACGAGCAAGATGGTGTACGATTACATTCGCCTGCATAAACTACCGAAACATCCGCTCGAAGGCGAAGGCTACGTGAGCATTGGTTGCGAACCTTGCACCCGCAAAATAGACGTAGATGCCTTGCTTGACGACCGCAATGGCCGCTGGTTTGGCATGAATAAAACCGAATGCGGTTTACATACGCAATTAATCTCCAAATAAAACATGAAAATACTCCTTACTGGCGGCGCCGGTTATATCGGCACCGAACTCACGCATGAGCTTCTGAAAAACCCGGAAGTAGAAGAATTAATTATTTACGATAATCTGAGCCGTCGTAATTTTAATTTATTTATTGGGCGTAACCATTTGCCTGATAACCGGGTGAAGTTTATAATGGGCGACATTCTGGATTCTTATAAGCTACGCAAGGTAATTAACGAGGTAGAGGTAGTATATCATTTAGCCGCCAAAGTACTGACCACTTTTTCGAACGACGATCCGCATTTGTTTGAACAGGTAAACCATTGGGGTACCGCCGAATTGAGCTATGCGCTGGAGCAAAGCCAAGTGAAAAAAGTTTTTTACCTTAGTTCGGCTTCGGTTTACGGCGACTCTAACGTGCCCATGGACGAAAACACCGAACCGCAACCGCGCACCTATTACGGTTTATCGAAGCATAACGGCGAAAAAATGATTGCCCGGTTAACGGATCGCATGCAAACGTATATAATCCGGTGCGGTAATGTGTATGGCTATAGCCGCAGTTTGCGGTTTGATTCGGTCATTAATAAGTTTATGTTCGATGCCCATTTTACCAACCGGATTACCTTGCAAGGCAGCGGTAAACAACAACGAGCCTTTGTCCATATTCACAAGGTTAGCCAGGATTTAGCCAATATTTTGACGCACGATTTTCCGTCCGGAACCTATAACCTGGTAGATAAAAATCTAAGCATTAATGAGTTGGCAAATACCATGAAAGAAATTTACCCGGATTTAGAAATGCTGTTTATTTTACAGGATCGTAAATCGCGAACCTTATTTTTGAATCCGGATAGCCGTTTAGAAGCAATTTCAACCTACCGGCCCCGCACCATTACGGAAGAGCTAATTGAATTCAGCCATCATTTCGCGTTTGTACCAAGCGGATACTATAAATAATTAACTAAAGTAATAATGCAAAATGCTGCCTGGTTTAGGCAGCATTTTGCATTATTACTATCCAAGAATAATTTCCGAAGTAATAGTGCTTGATAGTAATATCTTACTCAAGTTAGCTAAAGGGAAGAGTAAAAAATTTAATTTCTGAACAAAGCTTCCTCAAAAAAGGCAAAACTTTCCCCCTTCCTGATTCCTTTAAGCCGGAATATCCTTAATTTCGGGTGTTCTTTTCTAATAGTATTTGCCTGGTTTACATTTTATTGCTTAAAAACTACCTACTTCGGGGATTGTTACGGCAATTTAAAATACTTCTCTTTGCAGATAGTCTTGAGTAATTCGGTTTACTCGATTTTGATTTTTTACCATTTTAAATTTATGGCGGTTACTGTTCCTCCTTCGCGATTAAAAATATACCTGGCTTTTGCGGCCATTTACCTTATCTGGGGATCTACTTTTCTGGGTATTCGGTTTACCATTGAAACCATGCCTCCTTTATTAATGTCGGGTGCTCGCTTTTTACTGGCCGGGCTTATTTTATACACGTTTGCCCGTTTACAGAGCGTTCCTAATCCAAGTTTAAAGCAATCAAAAACCAGCGCCATTATTGGAATTTTTCTGGTCGTTTTCGGAAATGGGGGAGTTGCCTGGGCCGAACAGGCGGTACCATCGAGTATGGCAGCATTACTTATTGCCACGGTACCGTTATGGATTACTTTGCTGGGCTATTTGTTTTTCGGGAAACCAAAACCAGGAATAAAAACCGTGCTTGGGTTAATTTTAGGCTTGGTAGGGGTACTTACCTTAATTGGTCCGGATAATTTAATGGGTCAGGGGAAGATAGATGTTTTTAGTATGTTGGTAATCATTATCAGTACGGTATCGTGGGCTTTTGGCTCTTTGTACGCCGCCCGCGGTAAAAATGTAGCTGCTCCCCTTATGTCTACGGCCATTCAAATGATTACCGGTGGCTTGCTGCAATTAGTAATTGGCGCTTTTTTAGGAGAGTATAATGCCTTAAACTTTGCGGCTTTTTCCGGTAAATCTATTCTGGCTTTTTGTTATTTAGTTGTATTTGGCTCTTTAATCGGGTTTTCGTCGTATAGTTGGCTTATTCGGGTGGCGCCCCCCAGCCGCGTGGCAACCTACGCGTATGTAAACCCATTAGTAGCAGTATTATTGGGCTGGTTGTTCGCAAACGAAGCCGTTACGTTCCAAATGTTACTGGCCGCTTTATTTATTTTACCCGCAGTTATTTTAATATTACAAGCCAACGCCAAAAAAGAACAAACTACGTTAACTGCCCCACCCCAAGTAGCAGTTGCAGGCAAAGATTGATTGAATAGTTAACGTGTAAGCTTAAACAAGAGTGTACAAGGAATGGAGGCTCGTAATCTTAGAACCTTTGGCAAGGGCTGTTTCATTTTGTAAAGAATCCATAAAAGGGAGTTTTGTATATCTTATTTTATGAACCGAAGAATCTTGTTGTTTATAAAATAATGGTGCGTAATACGCATATTTTGGTAAGTACTTATAGAAAATCCGTATCTACCGCATTGTTTTTCCGTGTTTTACAAGCGTCTTAAATCCTTAATATGCGTAATTTTCAGTCAAACTGAATCTTTTCAGTTTGACTGAAAAGTATAGTAACATGCCAGGATTATTAGATCATATATTCGATAATGTTGATATCGAAAAATTAAATAGAAAAGAAATAATGAGTTACACGGCCTATATTTCAGAAATATCCCAGCAGAACTTGCCGTTAGATAAAAAGCTCAAATTTTTAACTATACAAATTCGTTTGCAACGAAGATTATTGAATTTAGATGCTGACCAATTTAAATTAGATAAGGAGTTACTTTATACCTTAAAATAAGAAAAACGCAGCCTACTATCTTCTTAGTTAAATTGTAATCCATAAGGGACAAGTACAAATATGTAGAGAAGTAGAATTATTGTAATGTTCTTAAAAAGAAATTTTACGAAGCGCTCCGGCTTAAGGAATAGTATTTACCCCGAGCGTTATACCGCTCAGAAATAAACTTTAATGTTAAGAGGGCAAGGTAACCGAAGCAAAGGTGAACTTCTCGCCATCGAACAGCCCTTTATCGCTTAGTTTTAATGCCGGAATAACCAGTAAACCCATAAACGACAAGGTCATGAAAGGAGATTGTAGAGTGCTGCCCAATTCTTTACTCATGGCATCTAGCTCCGAATAGGCTAACGCTACTTCATAACCATTTTCCGCCGACATAATTCCGGCTACCGGCAGCGGCAATAATTTTAAATCCCCGCCATTTACGGCCGCAATTCCGCCCTGAACCTCAATTAGTAAATTTACGGCTTTGCAAATACTGGCATCGTCGGTACCAACGGCAATAATATTATGGGAGTCGTGGGCGACCGAAGAGGCAATTGCCCCGGATTTTAAATGGAAATTTTTAATGAAGCCAATGGCGGGTTTTTCGTTCCGGTAGCGATTTACTACGGCAATCTTTAAAATATCGCTTTCTACATCGGCTACGGCATTGTTTTCGGAGGTTAGCAGAGCCGGAGCCGTTACCCGACCAGTAATTAATTGGCCATCGTAGGTTTCTATTACATTTAATTGTACCGGGCCATCTACCGGAAAATGAAAATCGGCGGCTGATTTTAACGGAGTATTAAAGTTATTTACGATTTCGCTGGGCGTATATTCTAGTTTGGTTACGCCGTGTTCCGCTACTAATTCCCCATTGATAAACGTTTCTAAAACCGTAAAATCAGCACCAAGCGAATCCGTAATAATGAAATCGGCCGGGTCGTGCTCGCGTAACAATCCCACTTCCAAACCGTAGTGCAGAACCGGATTTACACAAGCAACTTGTAATACGGTAAATACATCTATATTTTTAGCGAAAGCTCGTTTTACCAGGTTATTAATGTGGCCTTCCACTAAATCATTCGGGTGTTTATCGTCGGAGCAAAACATTATATGATTGGGGTACTCGGGTAATAAATCAATGAGAGCTTCAAAGTTTTTAGCCGCACTACCTTCTCTTATGAGGATTTTCATTCCGGCCGCTAACTTATCCCGGGCTTCATCGGCGGTAAAACATTCGTGGTCGGTGTTAATGCCGACCGCGACGTATTGTTGAGCCTGCTCACCCCGTAAGCCGGGAGCGTGCCCATCCACCTGTTTTCCGAACTTTTGAGCCAGAGTAATTTTCTGCATTACCAATGGGTCTTGCTGCAAGACCCCGGGCCAGTTCATCATTTCGGCCAGGTATTTTACTTCGGGGTTCTGAAATAATTCTTCAATGTCTTCTGGTGTAATTTCGGCCCCCGCAGTTTCGAACGGCGTTGCCGGCACGCAGGAAGGGGCGCCGAAATAAAATTTAAACGGCACTTTTCGCCCATTCTCGATCATGTATTCCACCCCTTTTATTCCCAACACGTTGGCAATTTCGTGCGGGTCCGAAACGGTAGCTACTGTTCCATGCGGTACTGCTAATCGGGCAAATTCACTGGGAACCAGCATGGAGCTCTCGATGTGCACGTGGGCATCAATAAAACCAGGTAAAATATACTGTTGACTGGCTACGGGTTCGCGAAAAATGTGCGTGATTTTACCGTTCGTAACCGCAATAGTTCCACTAAAAATCTGTTTATGTAATACGTCTACGATCTGGCCGCTGACTTTAAATTCCCGGTAAGACATGGTTTAGCTGGTTCCGATTAATTTACGTATACTACGAATCGTAAGTACAATTTGCACTATATTCGCACGAAATTTTTGTCGTTTTGAAAAAGATAATTTTAAGCTTGGCGGTAGTAGGTTTACTGCTGGCGGGCTCCGGAACGGCTTGTACCCGGCAAACCCCGCAGCAGAAAAAAACTAAAGTCTTTAAACGGAGCCATCGGGTAGGTAAATCCATGCCTTGCCCCAAGAAAGATTGTTAGCCCACCAACCCGGTTTTTATGAGAAAAATTGTTATTGCCATTGACGGTCACTCTTCTTGCGGAAAAAGTACTACGGCCAAACTGGTGGCTAAAGAAATGGGATACGCGTATATTGATACCGGCGCCATGTACCGGGCGGTTACCTTATATTTTCTTCAAAATTACGTTGATTTTACCAATCCAAAGAAAATTCAGCAAGCTCTCGAACATATCCATATTACCTTTGAGCGCAATCCGAAAACGTTACGCAATGAAGTTTTTCTAAATGGCCTGAACGTGGAAGATGAAATTCGGAAAATGTACATTTCAGACAAAGTAAGTGAAGTAAGCGTAATCCCTGAGGTTCGCCACGCCTTGGTGCACCAGCAACAGAAAATGGGTAAACGCCGCGGAGTAGTAATGGATGGCCGCGATATTGGTACCGCCGTATTTCCGGATGCCGAAGTGAAAGTTTTTATGACCGCCGACGTAATTACCCGGGCGAAACGCCGTCAGCGGGAACTGCTCGAAAAAAACGAAATGGTTCCTTTAAATACGATTATAGAAAACCTGCAAAAGCGCGACTTAATCGATTCTACCCGCAAGGAAAGCCCGTTAATTCAGGCGCCCGATGCGGCCTTGCTGGATACCTCTTACCTTACCATTGACGAACAAGTAGATTTTGTGCTGCGCAAAGTAGCCGAAAAGTTTTGCAGTGCAGAATTCGTACAGCCTAAAAATTAGAAATATTATAAATTATTACGGTGGTATATTAGAGTATTTAGTAGGAATATTAGCTAAAAAGATGAACCAGAAATTAAAAGCTGTTGTAGTTTTCAATATACATTATGGAATCAAAATGGATTAATTGTTGTATGCTGAAAAACCTAAATTAAGTATTTAAGAATATTCTTACTCAACCAAAAAGATATGAACATCGCCATAGATAAAAATTCCGGATACTGTTTTGGAGTGGAATTCGCCATTCAAATGGCGGAGGATGAAATGGAAAATTCCGCTGAATTATACTGTCTGGGCGATATTGTTCATAATAGCATGGAAGTAAAGCGGTTGTACGAGAAAGGTTTGCGCATTATTGACCGGGACCAATTGAAAGAACTACGCGATAGTAAAGTTCTGATCCGGGCCCACGGCGAACCGCCGGAAACATATAAAATTGCCATGCAAAATAATCTGGAACTGATTGATGCGTCTTGCCCGGTAGTGCTAAAATTACAAAACCGGGTAAAACATGCCTTTGATTCCAGTAAAGCTATGGGTGGGCAAATTGTTATTTACGGACAGCAAGGCCACGCCGAAGTAATAGGCATTGCGGGGCAAACCCAGAATGAAGCAATAATTGTAACTTCTGAAGCGGATTTAGCTAAAATTGATTTTACCAAACCGGTTACCTTATTTAGCCAGACTACCAAAAGCACCAAGGGCTTCTATCATATTAAAGCCGCCATTGAGCAGCAAATAGCGCAAGCCGGTGGCAGCCTCGCCAACTTTGATCCTAACGACAGCATTTGCCGGCAGGTTTCTAACCGGGAGCCGCAATTAACTAAATTCTCCGCCGAGCACGACGTAATTGTTTTTGTGAGCGGTAAAAAAAGTTCGAATGGCAAGGCTTTGTTCGCCGTTTGCCAGGCTACTAATCCGAAAAGTTACTTCGTGGAGAATGCCGATGAACTAGATCCCGCCTGGATAGATGGGGCGAATTCGGTGGGCATTTGTGGCGCTACCTCAACCCCCATGTGGCTGATGCAGCAAGTAGCTGATAAAATCCAAAGCTTGGTGCCGGTTATATAAACGGGTACAATTTTTCTTCTTATCTAAATTGGGCCTTTTAACTTCTGCATCCGGCCCAAACAAAGTACTCGTCTAATGAAACGTTTCTTCCGTTATTTCCTGAACGGGTTCCTGGTTATGGCGCCCATAAGTATTACCGTTTATATTATTTTGGCTATAATCCGGTGGTTAGATGAGTTTTTTGACTTAGGCATTCAGGGTTTAGGTATTCTGGTAATGATGGTGCTGCTTACTTTGGTAGGTTTTATTAGTTCCTCGTTTTTGGTGCGTCCTTTTTTAATTATCACCGAAAGAATTCTGAACCGGGTACCCATTGTTAGCATTATTTATTCTTCCATTAAAGACTTATTTAACGCCTTTGTGGGCGATAATCAGAAATTTAATAAACCGGTAATGGTTAAAATGAACGACTTACCTGAAACTTTCCGGATGGGGTTTATTACCCACGATAGCCTTACGGCAATTAACCACGAAGATAAAATGGCCGTATATTTCCCGGACTCGTATAATTTTTCCGGCGAACTTTGGATTGTTAATCGCGCAAATGTGGTTCATCTGAATCTTCCCAGTTCAGAGGTAATGAAATTCATCGTTTCCGGCGGAGTGGCGAAATTGTGATATAGACCATAGTCCATAGATCACAGTTTTTACAATTATTGGTAAGAGCACCAACGAAGGAAGCTAACTCATAACTTTTAACTCACCCCGCCCGTGTTTGTTCAGATAGGTAGGTCAAAGTTGCATTACCGGGTGTACGGCGGCGGCGAACAGGTTGTGCTGGCTTTTCACGGGTATGGTCAAGATCATTCGCATTTTTACAATATGTCGGCTGCCCTGCCGCTCGCAAAAATTATAGCTTTCGATTTATTTTTTCATGGTCAAAGCGTGTTGCACAAAACGGATACGCCTTTGCGAAAAGAGTTTTTGGCACAACTCATTCTTCCGGTTTTAGAAGAACAACAAATTACCCGTTTTTCCTTAATGGCTTTTAGTATGGGCGGCAAATTTGCTTTAGCCTTATTAGAAGCCTTTTCGGATGAAATAGATCAGGTTTTACTTATTGCTCCCGATGGCATTAGCACTAGTTTTTGGTATAACGTGGCTACTTACCCTGGTTGGTTACAAGGTTTATTTAAGCGCACCGTTATTCAACCGGCCCGTTTTTTTAAATTTATTAATTGGCTCGACAGTACCCGGTTAGTTGATCCGGGATTGACCAAATTTGCTGCTTGGCAAATGAATAGTACCCAAAAAAGATTGCGGGTTTATCGAAGCTGGATGGGCTTTCGGACCCTTACTTTTGATATCCGCAAAATTGTGCGTTTACTAAATAGCCAACAAATAAAATTTATTTTGTTTTTAGGGGAATACGATCAGGTTATTTCCGGCAAAAGATTGCAGGTATTTGCCCGCTCAATTCAAAACTGCCAACTTATTCTTTTAAAAACCGGCCACACTTTTTTGCTGCACGAGGTAGCCTCTTACCTCCGCCGCCATCCAGGAGTTTTTTGAAGGGGTGTAAAGTTCCGTACATCTAATTGTTCGATTTTTAATTATGGTAATGGAATTAATTACTTCCTACTGAAACGGATGTTAGAAGAAGGCTTCGTAAACAGGTGAGGATGCACTCACCGGTATTTTGACTGGTTTCGTATTATTAGAAAACATCAGGCAAAAACTACGGAGCTGTACTAAATAAAGCATTATAGCTTTCTGCAACTTTTCTGTTATTAGGTAAACCGGGTACTTTCTAAATCCATCCTTCCAAGGGCTATTTAGCCGTGTTATAAACGTTTATATCCGTTTATAAACGCTTATTAATACGGATAAGCCTCTTGAGAAGGGTGATCAATACCTAATTGGGGCCTCCATTTTTGCCGCGAAGGCCTTTTCGCCCGCTGAGAAAAAGCAATATCATAGGCAGCTATAAAGGCAAATAAGAGAATGTAGCCCAGTCCGGAGCTGCTCTGGAAACAAAAATGAGTGACTGGCAAGATAATTGGTGAATTTTCTATATATTACTTCTAGCATGAACCGAGTAGCTAACACCGCTAAAAAAGCTATTACAAGCCTCATTTAAGCAAGTATACCTACTCCATACATAGTGCCGATAACCGGAACGACTCCGTATATCTGCTAGTTGTGGTACATTAAAATGACAGAAGAACAAAAATATTTACCTTCCGAAATCATAAATAAGTCAACTTTAAACAGTCACGAATATGGCTGGAAAAGAAAAGATTTTAAAGAAGTTGTAGACTACGCTGTAAAAGCTGGACTTGGAGTAGTAGGTGGACAAGTTCAGTTTATGTTTCCTGATGGAACGTGTGAACTGTACTGGCACAAGTATGATACGAAAGAAAAACTAGCAGGTGAAAGTTGGTTAAGTTACTGTGAAAGAACTAAACAGGAATGTCTTGAGCAGTTTGAAGCTCTACCTAATAACCTAAGGTTAATAGAAGAAGGAATAGAAAAATTTAGGTTCTTAAGAGAGAAATCTGAACAAGGAGTAGAACTTGAAAACTACTTGATATTCATTCTTTACTTTGATAACTCTGAAACAGAGATAGCTAAAAAGGAAAAATAACGATACCACAACAACACCTTTACGGTAGCTACGCCACCGCAAAGCCCAGAACGTTGGGGCACATTAAAAATGATAGAAATTGATACACATAAAGTTTCATTAAAGTTTTTTGACTTTGACTGTCCACCAGATGAGTTGACAAAAGAACTTGGCCTCGAACCGACTAGGACAGCCTTGAAAGGTCAGGAATATTACATTGGACCAGAAAACAAGAGAGTTAAAAAGACTTGGAAATGGAATTTCTGGGAACATCAAATTACTATAGTAGAAAAAGACGTTTGGATTGGCGACCTAATAGATAACTATATAGACAAGGTTTTTCAACCAAGGCAAGAGAATATAAAAAAAATAACATCTAAATGTCGGTCTGAATTTTCAATAGTACAGTACCTCTATGATGGTTGTAATCCAGGACTGCACTTTAAAAATAACAGGTTAAAAATCATTGCGGACATAGGAGCAGAAATTGATATTGATATTTATATGCTCGGAAGTGAACAGATTGAAAATAAAGAAAAGGAAGAATAACGAGCCCCAACACAATGTATACCAAACCCTGCTTCGCAGCGGGCTTGGCATACACGCGGCCGTTAAGGCGTAATAGGAAAAATTTGGGCTGGGAAGGAGTGGCTAAACAACTGAAATATAGCCATAAAAGCAAAAAATTAGGAGTTTCAACCCGTCTTTGACAGCTAGGTCAAAGAAGAAAAAACAGGAAAAAAGACCGGATTAAAACCGTTTTTAAGGAAGGTATTTTACCTGTTTTTGGTACTTGTTAAAATAACAATACCTGGTTGAAACGAATAAAAAATGGCTTTTATTGCCTGCTAAAAAAAAGTTTAGCCCCGTTTTTACCTCTTTTGGCCAGCCCTTTATGGGTGTTTTATAAAAATAAAGGAGCGGGTGACTTCTCTTAGCCTCGCCTAAATGAAATCATCCCGCCTTTAGTTTTATTTCTTCATTTTTAGGAAAACGTTTGTTTCTCTTTAAAAAGCAGAGAAACCTAAAGAAGGGGAAAGCGGTAAATTTTTCCTACTATAAAGGGTAGTTCTTAAAAAATCAGCTACTTTACCTAAAAAAAGAACTACCCCGCCTAACTACACCTAAAAGACACCAAACCCCAGCCAATTGGACAAGGCGTCTTTTAGCCTTGTTCGTTAGCCATCATTTAAATTAAAAAAATGGGATTGTTTGACAAGTTGTTCGGAAAACAGAAAGGCAATCAAGAAGAAAATTTAAAAAATAATGAATCGGAGCACGCTGTCATAATCCACTTCAATTACGGAATAGAAGGACTTGAAGCTTTACACGGATTGGAAGATAAACTGGAAAAAGTAATTACCGAAAATAATGTAGGGGATTATGATGGACACGAAATCGCAGTAGATTACAGCGATGGGTTCCTCTACATGTATGGTCCAAATGCTGAAAATCTATTTAAAGCAGTAAAGCCAATATTAGTAATCACTGACTTTATGAAGGGTGCCAAAGCAAAGTTAAGATTTGGTCCACCATATGACGGTGTAAAAGAAATTGAAGTAGAGCTATAAATAAACGTTGGCTAACACAATGCATAAGTAACCCTTGCTGAAGCTGCGGGCTCCTCATGCACGCGGCCGTTGACAAAAATTTAAGAAATGAAAAAGGAACAATGCCCACTTTGTTATTCAGAACTTGAAGCTATAGAATGCGCTCCTTGTCATGATTGTGGGCACTTACCAATAGAAATAGAGCATTTTAAAAGTGGAATCCACATCTATAGGATTTATGATGTCTATAAAGGATTAAGGCTTCAATTGTGTGATTTTTGTACTTTAGACTTTGGCTCTTACCGCTCTGAATATCTTGGATTCGATCATAATAAAAGACTAGGATTTGATCAGTTTAACTTTGTTCAGGAATTAACTACTCCGGATTTGGAAAAGGATAAATATTGCCCTGATTGCGCTAAAAGATTAAAGTTTTTAAATTTTATACATAATTTGAGAGAGTTAATAGAAAAAGAAAAAACAATTGCCAACCAAACCTAAACGTCAGCCTTCGGCCGAGGGCCTTGCCCGTCGTTTAGCAAGACCGTTGGCAGCAATTATTTAAAAACAATGAAACAATTTTTAACCTTATTTCTTTTATTCAGTTTACTAGTCTCTTGTAACCAAGAAGTAAAAAATAAGAAAATAAACAAAAAGGAAGCAGAAAAAAGAAATAAGGTACAAAGGCCTAATATTAGCTATAGTAATAAAATATCCACAGGGAAATGGTATTTTCTGCCTTATACAGATTCAACAATCATAAATAAATCCATCTTCAAATATTCTCAATCCTGTGCAAGCTTTGCCTACATGATTTCATATGATAGCAGCAATCCTGACAGTATCTTTTTTAAAGGTTATCATGAAGAGACAATGATGCCACTTATAAAAAGAAGCGATACTATTTTTTGGGCAGGAGACACCATACAGCATTGGGAAATTACTTTTAATAATGACTTTTCGTCTCTTCAATTTCAAGAGTATATGGATAAATCTTATGCTCACAAAGCAGACCCAAGGCTTTTTCAGTTCGCTAAATCTGTTAAGGAGATTCAAAATTTAGCCATTTACTTTAACAAGTTCATTTTGGCAGGTGCTTATAAAAATGAACAAAGTAAAGTGAGATTTACTGATAAGTTTGAAGTAGTTGGTATTGATAATGCAGCAACCTATGAATTAGTAATTGATTTTTGGGAAATGGTTCCACAAATGGACCTTATAAACTTATTTGACAAGAAAGGGGAATTATTAAAACAATTAAACTGGGAATATGATGGTGAGATTCTAAAACTTAGAAATGTAAGACAGATTTATGATAAGGATGGAGACTTTGATAGAGGTGTAGCAGAAGATATAATTTATGAACTCAAAAAAATAAAATAACTTCTGCCAACACCGTGTATACCAAAACCATGCTTCGCTATGATCTTGGCATGCACGAGGCCCGTTAGGGGTAATTATAGAAAAATGGATAAAGAACAGAGACGGAAACTTAGTCAAGAATACAAAAGAAAAGACTTAGAAAAGTATCTTGAATCCGGCAATTCTATTTTGGTGAATTATGCTAAAGTCAAATTGGGCTTAAACTCAAAACTATTAAAAAGCACGGATATTTTTAAAATTCCTGACGAGCAGTTGATAGAAGTCTTGAATGATAAAATCGAGGAAACTGCAGAAAAAACTTATAGAGAAAACCCACAACTGCACAAAAGCAGTGAGAACGTTTTAAAGAGTTTTCCAAGCTCTTACCGACTTGTTTATTATACCAGGCAATTTGAAATGCTTACGGACTTAGGAGATGGTGATAAGTTTTTTGAAAATACCCCAAAGGAAGAAATAGAGATTGTCGCAGAAAGTTACGATTTGATTGGGTTTAAGAGCTTTAGCAGCCTGATTAGAGAAGTTTCTAAAAATAACCAAAAGTTAGAGTTGGTTGAAAATGAGTATGCTGTTCTTAAAATAACCATCGATAAATCAAGAATTGAGTTTATAAGAAAAAACGCATTGCAGTTTGAAATAAAATAACAACCCCTAACAAGGTGTAAACGGCATCTTCGGCCGACGGCCTCGCCGCCGCTTACACGAGACCGTTAGCGGTAATACAAAGAATAAAATATCCTAATTAAGGGAAAGTAATGAGTAACAACTTTGTGAATCCATTTAAAGAATTTGGAAGCAGTATAATTCCAATTTCAGCAGACTTTCCTTACAACCTAAACAATCTTTTAAATAGGTTTGAAATAAAATTATGTAATTCAAAAGTTGAATTAGGGAATAAACCATCTTGGATTGAATGGAATAATTATTCCAAGCATTATTCTTTCTTCTATGATTTTGATGAAAATGAAGAAGTTATAAAAAAATACTTTCAAAACTCAGTACTTAGGAATTACGATAATGTATTAATGGACTTTGGATATCAGATTCCGCTTTCAAAAATTCCTGTAGATATCTTTATTAATTATTGGTACGAGTTTGTCATTTTAGCTGGTTATGAGTCCGTAGTAATTACAGAAGATGGAAAATTATTTATGGAATTTATTAGACGTAGCTACTATCTCAAAAGTAACTTTCAAATTAATCCTAATAGTTAATTTAAAAATAATACTACCGCTAACCACACCTATACGTCAGCTTCGCCGCCGTTTAGGTACTGTGTTAAAAGTCAAGTTTATTTTAACAAATTTAGGAAGATGTCAATTTTTAAATTGCCTCTATCCTGTGCAGCAAGGGCTTGGGCTCTTGCTGTTTTTTTTCAAACTGCGGATTATAGTACTCATTTTTCTTGTACAAACTGTACATGAGCAGCAGTAGTTTTCGCTGTACGGCTACTAGAGCTATTATAGGCTTTGCTTTGTTGGGCTTGAGTCGGTTGTAAAACTGCTTCAAGGTAGGATTGACTCGCACTGCCGTCATGGAAGGCATATGGAGTATGCTCCGGAGATGGCTATTTCCTTTCTTGCTTATTTTGGTGCTGCCTCGGAAGGTGCCGGATTCCTTAAGCACTACATCATAGCCGGCATAGCTTGCCAGTTGTTTAGCACTGGTGATCTCCTTAAAGCCGCAAGTCTCTCCAACCACTGTTGCCGCTGAGAGGAAAGATATTCCCGGTATGCTTTCCAGGTACTGGATTTTTTTACCCAGAGCTGCATCCCCGTCTACCAAATCCTTCATCTCCGCTTCAATCTCCTGCAATTGTACCTCCACCAACTTCAGCCGCTTGGCCTGGCGCTTCACTTCCTTTGGGTTGCTGTAAGCAGAAGTTTCTATGGCGTGTAGCCGGTTTTTCTCTACGTTCTTTTCCTTCAGTAAAAAGGAGCGCTCTCGGCTCAGGGCTTTCAGGTGCCGCAACGTCTTATCCGGCGGAGACCATGGTGTTAATTTCCGCTCACAACCCAACATTGCCAACATTCTACAGTCTAAAGCATCGGTCTTAGAACGCTGGCTCAGGCTTTGAGCGTAGCGCTTTACTCTGCCGGATTGCATCACACTGACGGTATATCCTTTCTCATGCAGGTACACTGCTAGTGCCTCATGGTATACACCGGTTGCTTCCATTACCACCACTAGCTTCTGCGGGTGAACAGAGAGCTTGACTAGCCATTTTTCCATTCTTTGGAAGCCTTTGTCATCATTGCTCACGTCGGAGCCTGCTATAAACTGCTTTTCCAAATCCTGGGTCAGGGTGCCCAAACAAAGGGAAAGAGAATCTTTGGCCACATCTATTCCGAGGGCCTGCTTTAGTACGGGTGGTTCCATAGGCTAATTTTTCTTCAAACCAGCTAACTCTCTTCTTCGCTTTTGCTCGCTTTTGATTCGGTCTCCTCCAAATGGACCTAGGTACTGTTCAAGCTCTAAGAAAGTGGATAGAAGGGCGGAAATTCTATGCGGCGACATCATCTATATGTATCTGGCCAAGTACACCCTATCCCTTCTATCTGGTTTGTTTTGTCAGTAATTTATTTATTTTTAACCTACGTTCGATAGCAAATGCTAACATACGAGCCAAGTACGTTGGGCAACATTTATAATCAGCATTATGACTAAAATTCGAAACACTGGAATCATCATTGTTTTTTTACTGTGTTCATGTAAATCGGATTCAACAAGTTACACATCTATAAAATTCGGAGGATATAATTTGAAAATTAGACTTCCGAATCAATTTAAATCCGCAAGCCCAAAAGAAACCAAAGCCCTTTATGAAGATGGCAGTAAAATAATTAAGGATAATGGCTATCCGAGTGATTTAAATCAAACTAGCCTGTTGTTTTTAAATAAAGGAGAGTTCAGTTCTTTAAAAATTAAATATTCTCCCATTGATAAAGAAGTTATCCAAGATTATAAAAATCAGTAGAAAATTTTAAATAACATGACATTTGCCATACTTACAAAAGAAAAAATGCCTGAAGCCACATTAGATTCAATATCACGAATAGAAAAAATCAATGGTAGAGATTTCTATGTTTATGAAACAGATATTAAGTTTTTAGATTTAAATAAGAATAAAACTATTTTTAAATCTGTAAGATATAGTACGCCTTTAATAAATTCAGATTTTGTAATAAATGCGACATACGTCAATCGAATAGATGAAAAAGAAATTATGGAAGCAATTAAAAGTGTAGAAATTAGTAGTAAATAAACGTCGCCCAACACTGCATAATGTGCCATAGCTGGCTTTCTGCACTAAAGACATTTCTCAGGTTAGGGAAATGTGCGTCCTTGCTCCTACATTTTTACTACATTGCCGCAACGGCAATTATGCGATACCGTTGCCTGTAAGTTTATTAGTAAAAATGACCAAAGAAGAAGATAATTGGAATAAAGTAAAAGGTAAATTCAAAATTGGAGATGAAGTTGAAGGGGTAGTTGTCCATAAAGCCCCATTTGGTGATTTCATCAATATAGGAGTGGAATTTCTTGTCTTATTAGAAATCATCGTAATGAAGGATTTAACTCCAGAAAAATATAGGGAAGGATTGTATAACCCTATAGGCTCTAAAGTTAAAGCATACATTGTTTCATTTGAGGATTCAAGTAAACAAATCAGATTAGCCCAAAAGCAGCTAGATTAAAAAGGTGGAAAATGAAAAACCTTCAGGCAACAAGACCTTCACGACAGCTAAGCCGCCGCAAAGCCAAGAACGTTAGCCACAATTAAAAATAGGAATAATCAATGGACAAGAACCTATATTTACAAGAAATGGAAAACCTTATTAATAAGGCAATTGATAAGATGAAGTCCAATGATGCTTTTAAAATATATACAGCTAGTATCTGGACCGACCCAAACGCAGCGGCAAGTTCCATTTCATTTGACTCTGAAGAAAATTCAATTCTTAAAGTAAAGAGTTCTGATGAATTTCTTAAGAAGCATTATGACAGATTGATTGCAAAAGGTGAATTTGAAGAAGCACAATCATTTTTACCTGAAACAAGAAGAAATACCAATCCAGCAGATTTTGAATTGAGGGATTTAGTAGAGATTTCAAATTTATCCTTCCCCATAAATTGGGAAGAAGAATCAGACGGCGCCTGTTGGAATGAACTTGAGCCACTTTTATTGAAAATTGGGGAACAAACCTTTCACAGACTTCAAGAATTAAATCTTCACCAAGAATTTAAATTAGCAGTGAACGGGCCAGAAGATTGGTACGAACATATTTGGAAAAAAGAATAACAGTGGCTAACACCATGTATACCAAACCCTCGCTTCGCTTCAAGCTTGGCATACACGCGGCCCGTTATGCCCAATTATAAAACATTTATATACTCTTAATGAAAACAGTTTATTTTTCGCTCATTATTCTACTTTTTTCTTCTCAATCGATTTTAGCTCAGAAAAGTAAACCATTAAATCCTAAAGGAATTTATTCCGAAATTAAGGTAGCTAAGCAGAATAAAATGATCCAGGAGCTTATTGATACTAAAACAAGTGCTAGCTCGATCGAAACAATATTCAATAATATAAACCAGTATAATCCTCCAGTCTTGTATGTCTTTTCCCAAGCCTTGTTTGTTAACGGAGAATTACAAACAGGTATTGACTGGTATTTATTTGCTCAACTAAATGCTTTATATGATGCTAATCGGTGTTCTGATAAAACGGCAAGACAAGCAACAACTATTTTAGAATCTAAATTTAGGCCCGCTTATGAGGATTATATTAAATCAAATAAACAGGCATACCTTGAAAGTATAGACAAAGTAGTTATGCTATTTAATAAAATCCCGCAGGACTATGATATAAGATGGATTAATCTTCATGGAATGGATGCAGTTACTACTTCACTAAGTGACGAAAAAGAAAATAAAAATGATTTAAGTTTACCTAAAGAGTCTTGGCCTGAAATAAAAGAAAAAACAATTGGGCAATTTATTGAGGCAAATAGAAATAGTGTTAAATAAATAACTGGGCATAACACAATGTATAAAAAACCCTTGCTTCGCAGCAGGCTTTTCATACACGCGGCCCGTTAGCGGTAAATCATAATAATGAAAAACAAAGGATTCTCCACTTGTATAATATTCATTGCCGCAGTCCTATTTTCCTGCAACTCAAGTCTATTAGGCAAAAAGGTAGATAAGCTTGATTGGATGCATTCAGAGCCGAATTATGATAGTCTGCAAATGGAAAACAGAAGGATTGGTAAAAATTATCTAGTTGTTGATAGCTCTTATAATTCTGACTTTAACTATAATTTGCTAAATGCAATGGACAGCCTAATTGAAGCTTCCAGAAAATGGCCTGACGCAGAAAGGTTTTTCCTACCAGTAGCTGGTAAATATAAATATTATAGGTTTAAGGCAAGGTTCAAGGGCGTTTCTTACGACAACTCACTCAAGGATTTCAATGACATACTAATAATTAAAACGGATAGTGTAAACACCATTATCGACGCTTATCAATACACTTTAGAATGGGCAGAGTACCCTTTCACGACCGATTTGTACAGGATTTCAAATAAAGGAGAGCGGTTAGTAGATAAATTGAATGTGGATTCACTTGAGATGAAGAAAATCGCAGATTATGAAAATGGAAAGTTGCTGGATGATAAGGGTATTATTTACCTAAAACCTAAGAAATAGAAAAAAATCTACCGCTTACATTGTATAAAAATTATGCTACGGCCGACGGCCTTGCACGTTTTTTATACTACCCGTTAGATGTAAGTAGCATTTAAAATTGTGCTTCAATAAAGATGAAAAATCAAAAGAAATCATCACCCTTAGAAGTAGTGTGTACTTTCCTGATTTTAGGTGTACTGTTTACTGGTTTGTTTTTATTTATCAGTAACAGAAGAAAACAAAAGTTTCAATCAATTAAGCAGGAGTCAGGTATTACACAAGGAATTGTGACTTCAATAAAAGTTTACAAAGGTCGTTCAATCACTGTAAGGTATAAAGTTTCTGGAAATATTTACGAAGAAAGCGATGGTCTTGACGCTCAAGATAATGTTAATAAATGGGATAGTGTAACAATCAAATATTCAATTGCAAAACCTGAATTAATGATTACAGAATTTAATGAAGAATTCTATAAATAGAAATATACCAGCACTTAACCACACCTAAAAAGCACAAACGCACTTTTTAGCTAAGAACGTTAAGAACACGCGATTCGTATAAGTTTAGTTAGTTAAATTTTCTGACTCGCCACTTGTCCTTCTTAAATCATCTATCCTGATTAATTAGCCGATTGCCAAGCCATGCGTTGAAACAAAAAGTAACGACCGTTAATTTTTAAGGCTTCAAAACGGAGGGGGAAAGATTGGTTCGTGCGGGTAGAAAGCGTAGCGGTCACCGGAATCATGGCTTTATTTTTAGCGCTGTTGGTGCCCGTTCGTACATCGGCTAAAGTAAGCTCGGTTAAATTCAGCGTTTTACTAATGCCTTCCCGAATTACCGTTTCAAACGATTCCTTCAAACTGCTGGTAATAGCTTCGGAGGTTAATCCTTCCAAAACCGCCAACATATCTTCCGAGGCTTGTTTTTTTAAGGTTGCTAATTCCGTATCGGTGGGTACGTAAAGCGGGAGTTGTTCAAAGTCGTTCGCCTGAACCGCCGTAAAAACCACATTTGCTAACTCGTTAACGGTAGCGGTGCCGCGTTCGGCGGGTATATTGGGTAAGGATGAAGATAATGGATTTGAGGCCAAAGACCAAACTTGAGTAAAAAGGACCAAGGCAAAAACAAAAAATAATCTTTTCATAAGGCTTCACAGGTTGGTGGTAAGTAAGTAGTATATACGGCTAGAATGAATATTAAAGTTCTTTCTGCTGATCTAAATATTTCTAAGGCAGAATAGCGCGTAATATTTACTTTTGCCGTAGAAAAGCTCGGTTAAAACTATTAACGGTTACGTTAGATTACTCGTACGGGATATTTTGAATAAACAGGAAATATGCTTTTAAAAACGAAAAAAAGAATTGTGGGCCGCCGCGAGTTAATTCATTTGCCGGCTTTAGAACTTTTTAGCGTAGAAGCTAAAATTGATACCGGCGCTTTTACTTCGGCTATTCATTGCACCGATATCCGGGAAACAACCTTACCCGATGGTACCCCGGTAATCCGGTTTAATTTATTAGATCCTTCGCATCCCAAGTATCACCATAAAATATTTGAGTTTACGCAATTCTCGTTGCGCGACATTAAAAATTCTTTCGGCGACGTCCAGGAACGCTACGTTATCCGGACGCCGATTCAGCTTTTTGATAAAATTCTGGAAGCCGATCTTTCTCTTTCCGATCGAAGAGATATGAAGTACCCCATTTTAATTGGCCGGGCGGTATTACAGAAAAATTTTATCGTGGATGTAGCCCGTAAAAATGTAGCCGCCAAAACAAAACATAAAAACAGGTAAAGAAATAATTATGAAATTAGCCATTCTATCCCGGAATGCGAAGCTCTACTCCACCAAAAGGTTGGTAGAAGCGGCTCAGCAACGCGGGCATGAAGTAGTAGTATTAGATCATTTAAAATGTGACTTGGTGATTGAAGCGGGGCAACCTGCTATCATATATAAAGGCGTAAAACTTACGGATATAGATGCCATTATTCCCAGGATTGGCGCTTCCGTTACTTTTTACGGTACCGCGGCCGTACGCCAATTTGAAATGATGAAAGTAAAAAGCGCCGTTAACTCCCAAGCAATTGTGCGGTCAAGGGATAAATTGCGCTGCATGCAAATTTTATCCCGGGCCGGCTTAGGGATGCCGAAAACGGCCTTCACCAATTACTCTAAAGATGTTACCCAACTTATTGCCCAGGTTGGCGGGGCGCCACTAGTGATTAAATTGCTGGAAGGCACGCAAGGCTTAGGCGTAGTTTTGGCCGAAACCGATAAAGCCGCTGAATCGGTAATAGAAGCATTTCATAATTTAAAAGCCCGCATTATTGTCCAGGAGTTTATTGCCGAATCCAAAGGAGCCGATATCCGGGCTTTCGTGGTAAACGGCGAAGTAGTCGGGGCCATGAAACGCCAGGGAAAAGAAGGAGAGTTTCGCTCGAACCTGCACCGGGGTGGGAGCAGCCAGTTAATAAAGCTAAGCCGGGCCGAAAAAACGGCCGCTCTGCAAGCCGCCAAGGTGTTGGATTTAGATATAGCCGGAGTAGATATGTTGCAGTCGGCCCGGGGACCGCTCATTCTGGAAGTAAATTCCTCGCCGGGACTGGAAGGGATCGAAAAAACGACCAAGACCGACATTGCCGGTAAAATTATTGAGTACACGGAGAGTTTGGTAGAGAAGAAGAAGTTGAAACGGAGTACTAAAGTTACCAAAGAATAAATGCCCAAAGAAATTACCATTAATGGCAAAAGTATTTTGCCCGGCCAAAATGTGCAAACCCGCTTGTTGGTTTCGCGGCTGCCGAGTGGTACGGTAATCGATATTCCGGTATATGTATACCGCGCTAGGGAAGAAGGCCCGGTATTGCTGCTAATGGCTGGTATGCACGGCGACGAAGTAAATGGCATTGAAATTATCCGCCGCATGATTCGCCGGAAAATGTTGTATCCAACCCGGGGAACCATTATTGCTATTCCCATTTTAAATATTTACGGTTTTCTTAACTTTTCGCGCGAAGTGCCCGATGGGAAAGATGTGAACCGCAGTTTTCCGGGGAACAAATCCGGCTCTTTAGCCAGTCGGGTAGCGGATCGGTTTACCCGGGAAATCTTACCTTATATCGATTATGGCATTGATTTTCATACGGGTGGCGCCAGTATCAGCAATTATCCGCAAATCCGCTGCTTAACGGAGTACCCGGAAAACGAACGATTAGCTCGGGCGTTTGGAGCACCTTTTATTTTAAATGCCGCTTTACGGGCCAAATCATTGCGAAAAGAAGCTTTTCAGCGGGGTAAATATATAATTGTATACGAATCAGGGGAGTCATTGCGCTTAGATGAAGGAGGTATTAATCTAGCGGTAAAAGGAACCATGCGGGTTCTCCAGGAATTACAGATGCAACCGCCATCAAGCATTAAAGAAATTGCTGTGCCGTCGGTGGTTTGTGGTAAATCCAGTTGGATTCGGGCGAAAGTTTCGGGTATTTTCCGTGCAAGAGTAAAGATTGGGCAATATGTAAAAGCGGGTGAGATTTATGGTAGTCTGGCTGATCCATTCGGCGATATGGCCATTCGGCTTAAAAGTCCTTATTCCGGCTATATTATTGGGGTAAACAACATGACGGTGGTAAACCAAGGCGATGCTTTGTTGCACGTTGGTATTCCCGAGAACAGTAAAAACTAATTTATTAATTAAAGAGCACTAAAAAGGTAATAATTCAGTCTAGGTATACTGTTTTTTAAAAAAACAGGAACTATTTCCTAAACCATTTTCGGTCTATCGCCATTTTAATAGCCGCCCATTTATTTTTTACCTGTAATTTGTTGTAAATCTTTTTAATATGCGTTTGAACGGTGTGCGAGCTTATAAATAGTTTCTGCGAAATAGTTTGCGCGGTATAACCCACCGTAAGGAGTTCCAGAATTTCTAATTCCCGCTTTGATAATGTTTGAAGACTCGATTGGGGCAAAGTTGAAGCCGTAGAAGTGGTATTTTCAGCTGTTTGGGAACGCAAAATTTCTAAAGCTATTTTAGCAATAGCCGGCGACATGTAAGCTCCTCCGTCTTTTATGTCCCAAATAGCCTGCGCTATGATTGGAGTGGGCTCTTCTTTTAATAAATATCCGCTGGCACCAGCCTGTATGGACCTAAAAATATGATCATCATTGTTGTTTACTGCTACTATAATGAATTGCATTTCCGGAAATTTAGCTTTCGCCTGGTACGTAACTTCAATGCTATCCAACGCATTCATCTGGATATTAATTAAAACTACTTCGGGTAAACTATCAGAGGTGGATTTTTGAATAATTTCCAGAAATTGCCAGCCGGTGTTACATACTTGAACTATTAAAATTCCGGGAAACAGCGTTAAACGCTGCTCCAGATTTTCGCGCAACCCAGGGTTATCATCTACGATGGCAATTTTAACCATATAAGTTGCGTTTGAATAATGTATTCGTTTTAAAGTTTTATATTTATTTAACGCTAAAAGCTAGTCAATTAGCTGTTAATGCCGGTTTCTTTGTGTAACACTAGCTTAAGTGAAAACGAGCATTTTTTTTATTGCTGATTGCATTAAAAAGTATAATATACCGTTAAACCGGCATCGCCGTAGCCATCAATTCCCCCGGTAAAGTTTCCGCAAACGGTTTATAGTCGAGGGTAAGGGTAAACGGAATCTCCGGAAAGGCATACTCCAAGTCTAAAACGCCATCTACCCCAATAGCTGCTACATTAACCCGGTCGAAAACCACGTAGCGTTTTCGGCGGTAGTAACAATCACTCTGGTAACTATCAACATGGCCACCTAAACCATAAAACCATTTTAGCCCTCGCGCTTGAAAGGCAGAATCGTGTTTTTCGTATATTAAAGGGAGCATTACACCACACCGCCGACTACCGGCACCCAAAATACTTTCTACTGCCACCTCATTCTTAATAACTTGTTTGATAGATAAGCCGGTAGCATAATAACCGCCCCGCAAACCAATCCCCGTTTTATAGATACTACCCCCTTTTTGTGCAAAAAAGGTATTCGTAAAAACAAATAGTAAACAAAAAAGAAAAAAAGTAAAGCTTATTTGCCTCATAAATGAGATACAGCTTAGATATAAAATATAAATTATAGTATATTTTATCCAGCATAAATTATACCACAACCAGATAGAAAGGCAGGTTAAGGAAGATTTAACTCTTGGTTTTGGGTTTGTAAGTTTGGAGGTAAGCATTTTTTTCTGTCCGGCGGGCAATCAGCCGGAAGAAAGTAATGAGACCTTCAGTATCGGCCGCTAAAGCGCGGGCAAAGGGATCTTTGTGCTGTTTTCCCTGATAATCACGAATATATTCCTGCCGGATTAGGTCGGCGGCAGGTAATTCTTCGGCGGTAATAATTTCGACTAAGCCGGTTTTCTCCCAGAGTTGACGCCACCATTTAATCGAATGAATAAAGTACCAGTAATTTTGAAAATCTTTGCGTAAGAAAAGCGGAACTTCTTGTAAAGTAGTAATTTCGCGGGTAAAGCACACATCGGCAATAGCTAAATAACCGCCGGGTTTTATAAACTTACAAATATAAGGCAAGTATTTTTCGTCGGTGCCAAAGTAAGTATAAGCATCTACCACTATTACGGCATCAAAATATTCTTCCGGAAAGGGCAATTCACGGGCATTACCCTGGAGAGGAAATACCGTATCGGTTACGCCCGCTTCCTGCAAGCGTTCTAAATTTTCGGTAGGAGCAATTGCTTCATCCACGGCCCACACCCGTACGCCGTATTCTTTCGCCAGAAAAATAGAACTAATGGCTTTGCCGCACCCTAAATCCAATAAGCGCATACCTGATTTTAAAGGTACTAGTGCGGTAAGACTTTCCAGGTTAAACAACACATTTTCGCCCATGGAGTGCTGCCGAACCCATTGCGGATCGTAGCGGGCAGAGCGAGGAAAAGTGGAATATAATTTATTTTTGCTGATAGCCATACTTTAGTTTATAGACCACAGTCGATGGTCTATGGTCCATAGTCTACGGAAAGAATTACAGTATGGATGAATCGTAAAACTTTTCATTAAGCATAAAAGACGTATTTGCGAATCAATTTTTCTATCTCGCTCTAAGTATTTTGAGTACCATATGGACTGTCGACCATGGACTATCAACCATCGACCATCGACTGTGGACTAAAAAACTTAGCGGTAGTGGCAATGCGGGATGATGGATAAATACTTATCCCAGCACCATCCTGGGCGGCAGCGTATAACATGGCTTTCGCTACGTCGCGGGCATGGATGGGTTTATAAGGACGTAAGGGGCCTATAAACACAAAAGGCAATACTTTGGCAACCGCCTGGGCTACTTGTTCGCCCATTCTTTTTTCGGTGCGCTGCCCAAGGAGCAACGAAGGCTGAAATAAGTGCACGCCTAAAAAGTGTAAAGGCTTAATAGCCGCTTCCATTTTACCTTTAACCTGATTGTAAAAGATACGCGAGTTGGCATCCGCCCCCATAGCCGATACAACCAGAAACTGAGAAGCAAAATTCGCGGCGGTGATGCTGGCTAATTTTATCACGTAGGTAAAGTCAACTTTATAGAAGTTTTCTTTCGAACCAGCTTTTTTAATGGTAGTACCCAGGCAACAAAATATGTCGTCGGCCATTAAACTATGATGATAACTCTCTAAAATCTCAAAGTCTACCAGTTTTTGCTCCAGCTTTGGGTGTTCCATAGGCAATAATTTCCGGCCAATCGAAATTACCTTTTTGTAGCGGTTACTTTGTAAAAGCAAGTCCAGGCAATGGCTGCCTACTAAGCCACTGGCACCAGCAATAATCGCGGTTTTAGGAGCAGTAGAAATCATACGGTTTACGCCTTATAGATGTAGGTGAGGTAGGTGTATTTAAAAAATCTAAAGTAAGGTTATTTTACTAATTCAGGTTCATATTAGTTTTGGTAGATTAAAAATTACCTTTTTGCTAGGATATTTTATTAATCAGGAAAACAGGAAATAACTTGAATTGTTTGTTGTAAAAGAGTTAAATAATTTAACCGGAGGATTGAATAAACTCTAAAATAAACTGATTTACGACATCAGGTTTTTCGTGATGCAGCCAATGAGTGGCCTCGTCAATAAACTTTAGTTGGCCGTGCCGGCATTTTTCAATGCTAGGTTGCGCCATTTCCGTTCTCAGAAAAACATCTTTTTTACCCCATACCAGCAAGGTTGGCAAGACTATCGGTTCTGGATTCGTTATTGGTTCGTATCTATAAGCGCGGTACCAGTTAATCATGGCCGTTAACGCTCCTGGTTGCCGCCAGGCTTTTTTGTATAAGGCTATTTGTGCCGGCGAAAAAGTATTAGGTAGGGCCGTGTTAACCAAAGTTTTTTCAAGAGAGCGATAATTAAAAGCCCGGCACAATAATTCCGGCAAAATGGGAAGTTGGAAAAAGCCCGCGTACCAACTGCGGTGCCTTTGTTTAGGATTATCTCGCAAGTGCTCGTGCATAACAGCGGGGTGCGGCATATTCAGAATAATTAGCTTTTCTATTAATTCAGGGTAACGTAAAGCCATGGCCCAGGCTACTGCTCCACCCCAATCGTGCCCAACCAGATACACCTTGCCGGACGTAAGCTGCTTGATTAAACCGGCTATATCAGTAGTTAAGTGCTGGATGGTATAGGCTTTTACCCCGGAAGGTTTGCTGCTTTGGTTATAGCCCCGCTGGTTGGGCGCTACCACGTGAAATCCTGGGCCGGCAAAGAAATATAGTTGCCGGTACCAGGCTTGGCCTAACTCCGGAAAGCCATGCAGAAATAAGATAAGCGGCTGACCAGCAGTACCTGCTTCATAAGTTTGCAAACCTATGTTGTTTATGGTGTATGTTTTTTGTTTTACCATGATAGTTTGCCTACTGTAAAACTTAAAACCAGGATATAAAGAATTAGATAATTTTTAAAATTTATGCGCTGAAATCCACTGGAGCAATTATTTTAGAACCAAATGGGAAATAGCTGATTAAAGCCTTCCATCTAAAAAAGGTGAAGGATGAAGTATTCTGATTAGTGGCGCTAAAAAATACTATTTCTAGAAATAAAATAATCTGTTTAAACTTACCATTTAAAATATAACATGAATAACCTACGAATGATACGAACCATAATTTTTGACTTAGGCGGAGTGTTCATTGATTGGAACCCGCAGTACTTGTACCGGAAAATATTTAGTAATGAAGAAGAGATGACGTACTTTCTGGAGAATATTTGTACCCCGGATTGGAACGAAGAGCAGGACGGCGGCCGAACCATACAAGAAGCGACGGATTATTTATTGGCCAAACACCCCGAACACGCGGATAATATCCGGGTGTATTATGAACGATGGTCGGAAATGCTGGGTGGCGTTATTGCCGGAACCGTAGCTATTTTTAAAGAATTGAAGGAGAAAAATAAGTATAATTTTTATGCGCTTACGAACTGGTCCGCCGAAACGTACCCGATTGCGCAGGAAAAGTATGATTTTTTAGGTTGGTTTGATGGAGTAGTCGTATCGGGTACCGAAAAAGACCGCAAGCCCTTTGCTTCTTTTTATCAGACTTTGCTGAACCGTTACCAAGTTAATCCCAGTGAAGCTATTTTTATCGACGATAACCAGCGCAACGTTCACGCGGCAGAATCTTTAGGAATAAAATCAATTCCTTTTACCTCCCCTGAAGCTTTACGACAAGAGTTAAATGAGTTAAATATCTTGTAGTGGTTGATTCTTAAAGGTAAAACGCGGTAAATTTTAAAATTTACCGCGTTTTACCTAAATTTTACTTGCCTGTATTTTAGGGCTTGATTTTTATTTCAAAAATACTGGGCCAGAGTTTGCCCGTTATATAAAAGGTGCCCCCCTTTTGATCGTAGGCAATGCCATTCATTTCCAAAGCATTCGGATTTATTTTTTTTACTTCGTTGATAAGCGAAGTGAGATCCAGAATACCAGTAGCCTGACCACTGGCAGCATCAATTCTTACAATGCTATTGGTAGTATAAATATTGGCGTACAAAGCCCCATTGACGTATTCCAGTTCATTTAAATTTACGAGCGGGTCGTAATTATACCTTACATTTAAGGTTTTAACAATTTTAAAAGTAGTGGGGTCCAGGTAGGTGAGTTGACTAGTGCCATCGCTCATAATTAAATGCGTGCCGTCGGTGGTTAAGCCCCAGCCTTCTTTATTTGGAAAAGTAAATTCTTGTAATTTCCGGTAAGTTTTGGCATCGTACACAAAACCAACTTTAGTGGTATAAGTGAGCTGGTAAATTTTATCCTTTAAAATAACCATTCCCTCGCCGAAGTATTTCGTTCGGTCCAGTTTAACTTTTTCAACGATTTTCCCTGTTTTCATATCCACGGGACCTAATACGGAGCGGGTCCGGGGCATTTCTTCTGGCGAACCGGTACTTTCGTACAATTGGCCTTCGTGTAGGAGCAAACCTTCGGTAAAAGCAGTTGTATCGTGCGGAAAGGTACGGATTAATTCATAGGTCAGGTTAATGGGCGCAACTACCGCCGGAGTTTCGTTAACGGTTTCAGAATTCGCGGTTTCTTTTTTATCGCTTGAGCAACCAACCAGAATCCCAAAACTTAATAAAAGGGAAAAAATACTAACAAAGTTATTTTTTAAATTTGATGGAATATAAAAAAGGTATTTCACAGATGAAGGGGGTATATAATGATAATAGCCGCTAAGTTAGGAGATAGCGGGTAGAATTAATTTACTTATTTTTAAATATTTTGATTAGAATACCATTTTAGGAACGCTAAATTACATTGCTAAATTATAAAACCGGATGGCATTCTGGCCCAGAATAGCCGCCTGCTCCGACTCGGAAAGTGCCGCAACAAAATCAATTACTACTTGCATTACTGCTTCGTATTCTGCCGCTAGCCGGCAAACGGGCCAATCCGAGCCAATCAATAAACGATCCGGACCGAATACTTCTAAAGCTAATTCCAGATAGGGTCGCAAATCAGTTGGCTGCCAGTTATGCCAATCTGCCTCGGTAACTAACCCGGATATTTTCGCGTGTACCTGTTCGTGACGCGCTAATTGTTTTAAATCGTTGGCCCAAGGCAGCCATTCAGCTTTTTTAATGACAGGTTTAGCTAAATGATCCAGAACAAATTTTTGTTCCGGAAAATGGGCCACAAACTTTGCCGCCACCGGTAAATGCCGGGGGTAAATTAAAATATCATACGTCAAGCCGAGTGGCTGCAGAGCCGAAATCCCTTTTAAAAAATTGGGTTTTAATAAAAATAAACCGTCGGGTTCGTCCTGCACAACATGTCGTACTCCTTTAAACAAAGGATTACGGGCAAAATGAGCCAGTCGTTCGGCAGCATTTTCGGCTCGTAGATCTACCCAACCTACCACGCCCTTGATAAAAGAGTAATCCGCCGCTAAATTTAGTAAGAATTCGGTTTCAGCTTCGGTTTGCGCAGCTTGCACGGTTATGCAACCGGCAAATCCGGCTTTCTCCAGTTCCGGTTGCAGATCGGCCGGTAAGTAATGGCGCTGCAATTGGGCCATTTCGGGAGTAATCCAGTCGTGGGTAGTGGCGGAGTATTGCCAGAAGTGCTGGTGAGCGTCTATTTTCATTGGTTAGTTAGTGGGCTTAGGCAAAGTATTGATAAAATGACGTTCAGCGTTTACATCTGCTTTTAATTCTATTAATTGGTTTGGTTTGCCGGCTTGTTTGCGCAGTTCAAAAGTATCGTAAACTTCGCCGGTTACGGTCATAGAACGGTACAAAAGGCGATTATTTTCTACGGTTATAACCTGGTAAAGCTGCGTATTTTCGGCGGTGCGGTGCATCCAGGGCTTGGCGCTAAGCTCATACATTTTGGGGCCGCTTACCGATACCACGTAGATGGTGCCGGCTTCCTTGTCTTTATAAGTTACTCCTTGGGGCAAGTTCGTGCCCCGGGCATAATTATGTTCGTGGCCTTGCATCACCAAATCTACTTTATACTTATCAAAAACAGGTTTCCAATGTTTAACTAAATTACCAATTTCGGAACGCCCCGACGTGGAAAATACCGGGTAATGAAAAAAAATAAAGGTCCAGGTCTGCGGATTATGCTTTAAAACTTTCTCCAGCCAGTCGGCTTGGGCGGGCACGTGCATCATGGAATTCAGCGAAATAATCCGGGCATTCTGGTAATCCACGTAGTAGTTTGTGTCTTCCAGGCCTTTTACCCCGTTAGCGGGTAAGGTAAATTGGGGCTGCCACAAGCGGGTAAGCGTAGGAATACCCATGGTACGGGTATATTCGTGGTTGCCCGGACAAGGTAAACTAGGAATGGTAGCATGGATAAAACTCCCTGCTGCAAACCATTCCTGCCATTCTGCATCCGTCTCAGCATGGTTAATTAAATCGCCGGTGTGCACCAAAAATTTGGCTTGCGGCGCACTGGCATAAGCTGCCCGGATAGTGCGTGACCACAAAGAAAATAATTCGTTTTGCGCATCGCCGAGGTAGATAAAGGAAAAAGGTTCGGGTTGGTCATTTGCCGTTTTATATTGGTACCATTCGCTCCAATAAATGCCGTCGCCTACCCGGTAAGCGTATAAAGTATTTGGTTTTAAGCCGGTAAAATTTACGTGATGGTAAAAAGCCACGCCACTTTCGGTTTTGAGCGGTTCGGAACCGGCCGGAGTAACCTGGGCCAGAGTTGTAAAAAAGGGGGAGGCATTGGCTACAGCTACTTCGGCCTGAGGCGTTTTAACCGTATTATCGGTGCGCCAGGTTACGGTAAATGAATGAGCAGGGTCGCTTACCCAACTCAGGATTATCCGGTCGGGCCGCGGCGAAGGAGTAGCGTTAACCGGTGACAAGGGTGTTTTTTCCTGATTCTGCGACCAGCATTTACCCTGCGGGAATACCAAAAAAATTAAATTTCCGAAGAAAAACCAAATCCAGCCAACTCTCGGCAACATACAATCCGCTATTTAAATCTGCTTAGACTAGCGTAATTTAATGGAATGAGTTGTCCGTTTAAGTTAATTATACTTAAATATTTATATGCAGCACCCAAGCTTTTGGTTGTATTCCCTTGAAACAGCTATAATTTAAACTTTTAATCGCTTACTGGTTTTCTGTTTTATAAAAAATTATTCCGAAGCAGATAAAATGCTTTCTTCTATTTTTAAAGTTTAATTGATAAACAAGATTGTTCGCATCCTAAATTCTATAGGAGAAAAGAAGTTAGTATTTCCCTTTTCAAGCTAGTTTCGAGTAATTGTGGTACTAAAGCAACTAGTTAAGTTATGCCACAAGTGGAGCTGTTAACAAAGCTTATTTACGATGGCAGTTTTTCTCAAACCATACTGGATGATAAGACTTCCGATTTGGTATGCTTCGCAATTTTAAGGTACAGTTCCGTTGGGTCAAAAGGTTTACTCACATAATCGTTCATGCCTGCTTGCAGCACTTTATAGCGTACATCGAGCATAGCATTAGCCGTTAAGGCAATTATAGGCATGATCGCATTCCGTTCGCCCATGTTCCGAATCTGCCGGGTAGCTTCAAAACCGTCCATCACCGGCATTTGCAAATCCATTAAAACAATATCGTAAGGCTGTTGCTGCACTTTTTCCAGGGCATCTTTCCCATTTACAGCATAATCGGGTTTAATGCCCCATTTCTCCAGAAAACGGGTAGCAATAAGTTGATTGATTTCGTTATCTTCCACTAACAGCAGGCAGATATGTCCTAAATCCGGCAGAGTAGGACTAGAGGAATACTGGTCCGCCGGAACGGCATTCTGCAGGCTCTTTTTGAACGGTACAGTAACGGTAAATACCGTGCCGAAGTTTACCTTGCTTTCAACCGTAATTTGCCCGTTTTGCAGTTCTACTAAACGTTTGGTAATGGTTAAGCCCAAACCGGTGCCACCAAATTTGCGCGTAGTATCCGACTGCGCTTGCGTGAAGCTATCAAAAATAACCGAAAGTTTCTCTTCCGGAATACCAATACCGGTATCGGTTACGGCAAACGAGATTTCCATTTGCTCATGGGTTTCCTTTTCCAGGATTACATCAATGGCAACAGAACCTTTAGCGGTAAATTTAATGGCGTTACTGAGCAGATTGGTGATAATTTGATTTAACCGAACCGGATCTCCGATTACCATATTAGGTAAGGAAGCATCCAAACAAGCTTTTAACTTAATACCTTTTTCGTTAGCCTGGTAGTTAAACGATTGCCGGATACCCGTAATTAAATCGGGTAAATGAAAGTCTACTTCTTCAAAGGTTATTTTTCCGGCCTCAATCTTATTAAAATCCAGAATATCGTTGATCAGCGCCAACAAGTTCTCACCGGCAAAACGAAGTATTTTTAAATTTTCGACTTGTTCCATCCTGGGATTTCCTTGTAAGAGCAAGTGCGACATACCAATTACGGCATTGAGCGGCGTACGAATTTCGTGACTCATCATGGATAAAAACATTTCCTTCGCCCGAACGGACTCTTCGGCTTGTTCTTTTGCCTGAATTAATTCTTGTTCGGCGTATTTTTGATCGGTAATGTCCTGCAAAGTACCTACCAGACGACTGGGTTCATTCGCTTGATCAAATTCAATCCGGCCCCGGCTCAGAGTATACCGAATCCGACCATCAGGTAAGGGTACTCTTAACTCAATGCTGTAAGATTCCCGATTTTCTATAGCTTTAGCCACCTGTTCCGTAAGCAAATTAGCATCTTCCGTATGAAATAATTTTAAAACATCTTCAAAGGAAATAGCTTCTTCCTTAGGTTCCAGGCCAACAATACGGAAGGCTTCATCCGAAGCAAACATATTCCAGGTAGTAATATCCAGAGTCCAGGATCCTAAATGGGCTATCTGTTGCGATTCGGTAAGTAAATCCCGGCTTTCGCGCAATTTCCGTTCTGCCTTTTTGGCCTCGGTAATATCTGTAGCAATGCATAAAACCTGTACTTGATAATCTTGCTGAATAAAGGGCACTTTTAATAAATGAAAGCACAAAGCCTGTTTATTCAAGGAATGGGTAACGCGCATCTCATTCACTTCTACGGACTGGCCTGTTTGCAGTACCTTATTATCCTGTTTCAAGCTTAAAGCCGCTTCTTCCGGCGAAGGTTCAAATTCCTGAGCGTACCGGCCTAGTAAATAATTTGCTGGCAAACCCAGGAAATCGGCGAATGCTTTATTGACTAAGGTAAATTTTCCATCGCTATCCTTCAGGTAAATTAAGTTAGGATTGGTATCAATTACCTGTTGTACCAATTCTTTCTGGTACTGGAGTTCTGTTTCTATTTCTTTGCGATCGGTAATATCAAAGCCATAACCAATTACAAATTGAAGGTTACCTGTGTGGTCAAAGATGGGATTAAAGCGCCGTAAATGGTAAGTAGGTTTACGGTTAGCGATAATGCTTTTGTCCTCCCAATGCACAATTTGTTTTCCGTGTACCGCTAACTTAAATGCCCGCTCCCGCTCATAGGCAATTTCCAAATCACGGTTACGATGAACACAGTATTCGCGATCATTTTTACCAATCATCCATTCCCTCACCGCCGGATCTTTTACCGCCATTGGGTTAATAAACATATACCGTTGTTGCGGATCTAATACCGCTACATCCGAAGGAATATTGTTCAGAATGCTTTCGTAGAAGGTGCGCTGTTGTTCTAATTGTAATTCGCCGCGCTTGCGTTCTGAAATATGATTGGATAGTAGTATGAGCCCGTCCTCTACTTTATTGGCAATAAACTGAAACCAGTATTCCTGATTATCTGAACCAAGAAAAACAATTTCCTGCTGCAAAGGAATATTATCTTCCACAACTGGTTTAAATAAAGATAATAGAATAGTAAAATTTGCCGGGTCGGCGAAGGAAGAAAGTGGGGAACCTATTAATTCTATAGCTTTTTTGCCGGAAAATTTTTCTATTGTTTTGTTGAGCATCGACCACTCAAAATCTACGATTTGACCAGAATTATTTCGGATGCTCCGGAACGCACAAATACCCAAAGGGGAATTATCTAATACGTGAATTAATAAGTTTTCCAGGTTCAGGTTTTCGCTGCCGGATTTCCGTAATTCGGTAATATCTCTTCCGGTGGCAAACCATTTATTGGCGTGGCTCTGTGCGCTCCAACTTATCCAGCGGGGCGAGCCGTCTTTAGCGTAAAACTGCAGTTCTAATTCTTTAATCGAGTTACCGGAATGGGGTAGTAAAAATTGTAATAATTGAGGTTGGTCAGCCGGATAAACAAAGTCCTTTATCGATTTTCCCACTAAATCCGAAGCATCGTCGTAGCCCATTGTAGCTTTAAAGGCCGCATTTACTTCTAAAAAATTCCCGGATTTACTATCTAAGATGCACATTATTTCAGAACTATGATTAAAGAGCATCTGATAAAGGTGCAACCGTTGGTTTTCTTGTTCCAGGCTTTTCCGGTGGCGGCGCAGTTCTAAATGGGATACTACTTCCCGAGCCAGGGTTTGCAGCGCCTGACGTTGGGCATTGGTTAAAGTTCTAGGATTGGCATCAATGACGCACAAGGCACCTACCCGGTAACCCTCCGGATTAATTAAGGGAGCGCCGGCATAAAACCGAATGTGCGGATCGTCTACAACTGAAGCATAAGTACTAAATAAGGCGTGCTGCCGGGCATCGTTTATTTCCAGAATACCGTCATTTAAAATGGTGTACTGGCAAAAAGAAGTATGGCGCGGAGTTTCGGTAAAATCAATGCCGATGGAAGATTTAAGCCATTGCCGGTTCTCATCAATCAGGGAAATATGAGAAATGGGCGTATTGCAAATATAAGCCGCCAATTGAGTAATAGCGTCAAAGTCAGCCTCGGCTTCTGAATCTAATATATCGTACTGATAAAGTACATTTAATCGTTCCGTTTCTTCTTGCGGAGTAAGTAAGTTAAATTTATAATCAGACATTCAGGATTCGTAATGGATTAAACGGCTATTAAATACAGCTTCGCTTTATTGGAAGAATTATAATTGTTAATACAACCAAAGTTAGAAAATAATTCAGAGTAAATAAAATCTTTCAATTTCTTGACTTGGATTTGATTATAAATATTCAATGATTTTACCGGTATTTCAAAGGTTATTATGCTCCTCGAAATGAAATAAGGAAAATCAAGTACTTGGGCGTAACATAAGTAGTAATAAATTGTCTAGGTAAATTAAAATAAAAATAATACAAAACGGCTTGTTATTAGATTTAAAGAAGCATTAGTTCTGTCGTGGCTTGATGAGGTAAGGTTTTAAAAAACAAAAAGCAGGCAGTAAACCGCAAAGATTTTACTGCCTGCCCGTATTTACTTATTTTACTATTTTACTTTAAGCTGTATGCTTTGGCAACCTGTTTAGAAGTTCCTAATCCTTCAATTCCTAATTCTACCACATCGCCCGGTTTTAAATATTGCGGCGGCTTAAAACCCAAACCTACTCCGGCCGGCGTACCCGTAGAAATAACATCGCCGGGCAGTAACGTCATAAACTGGCTCAAATAACTCACCACAAAAGGAACGTTAAAGATAAGATTGCTGGTATTTCCATCTTGCTTCTTTTCTCCGTTCACAGTAAGCCATAACCGGAGATTATGTACATCCGGAATTTCGTCTTTGGTAGCGAAGAACGGTCCTAGCGGCGCAAAAGTATCGCAACTTTTCCCTTTTACCCACTGTCCTCCCCGTTCTAACTGAAAGGCGCGTTCGCTGTAATCGTTGTGTAAGGCATAGCCGGCAACGTAGTCCAGGGCTTCCGCTTCGGCTACGTACGACGTTTTTTTACCGATAATGACGGCTAGTTCTACTTCCCAATCGGTTTTTTCGCTGTTTTTGGGGATAATTAAATCATCGTTGGGGCCTACTAAAGAGGAAGTTGCTTTGAAAAAAACAATGGGCTCTTGGGGAGTAGGCGCATTTGTTTCTTTGGCATGATCGGAGTAATTCAAGCCAATGCAAATTATTTTACTAGGGCGCGCAATGGGAGGGCCCAACCGAGTATCGTTGGTTACTACGGGAGCCGAATCGGCATTGGCATCTGCCCAGGCTTGCAGGCGGGTTAAACCATCGCTGGCAAAAAAATGTTCGGTATAATCTTCTCCGAAAGCACTTACGTCTATGCGGCGATCATCGGGTAATTGCAAACCTGGCTTTTCCTGACCAGGCGCACCAAAACGAATTAGTTTCATTTATACTATAGATTGTAAGAGTTAGGTTACAAGGAATGTTTTAAATTAATTTTAGCTTGGCCTTTAGGGGGCAGGGTTAACTATTGAGGGTAATAAAACCACCATCAATCGGGTAATCGGTACCAGTAATAAAGCTGGCTTCGTCGGAACTCAGATAAAGAGCCAGATACGCAATCTCCGTAGGAGCTCCCATGCGACCAATAGGTTGAGTTTTAGATAATTTCTCGAACATTTCCTGCTCCCGGCCGGGATAGTTTTTGGCAATAAAGCCGTCCACGAAAGGAGTATGTACCCGACCCGGCGAAATACAATTGCACCGGATGTTAAAGGGCAGGTAATCGCGGGCTACGGAATAGGTCATGGCCATTACGGCGCCCTTGCTCATAGAATAAGCAAACCTATCCGGAATGCCTACCGAAGCAGCTACCGATGCCATATTGACAATAACTCCCCGGTTAACATTTTTCATGCTTTTTACCGCGGCCAGCATGCAGTTGTACATGCCTTTTACATTTACCGAATAAATGCGGTCCATGTCGGCTTCGGTGGTATTTTCTAAATTTCCTACGTGGGCAATCCCCGCGTTATTAATCAAAATAGTAATGGGTCCGGCTTCCTGTTCAATAGTAGCAAATACCTGTTGCACTTCTGCTTGTTGAGACACATTGCAGGTACGTAAAATAGCTTTGCCGCCGGCAGTAGTAATTTCCTGAATGGTTTGTTCACCGGCTTCGGCGTTTAGCTCCAGAATATACACTTGAGCACCTTGCTGCGCGAATAATTGAGAAATGCTTTTACCAATACCACTACCGCCGCCGGTAACCACGGCTGTTTTGCCGGTTAGATCGAATATAGCCATACAAGATTTGTTAAAACCTGAATTTTAAGCGTGAAATAGGCAAGCAACTTATGGCTATTCCGAATTTGAAGCAACAAGTAAAAGAAGATAATTTTTTAAAAACAATTTTTTAGAAAATAACTTGCTATAAAACGAGTAAGGCTCCCAATTATCGGAGCCTTACTCGTTTTATAAATATCTTCTCAAACTAATTTGATTAGGGAAAATTTAAATTATAATTCCCGAATCCAGATGTTACGGAAGCTAATTGGTTCGCTTGGATCGCCGTGATCTTGCAATTTAATGGGCGCTTTGCCATGCGGTTGGTTGTAATCCGGGATGCCAATGTATTGAGTCGGCCCTTTAATCATGGTGTTGTTTTGAATAATTACCCCGTTGTGAATTACCGTTACCCGGGCTGGCGAGAACAAAGAACCATCTTCTTTAAAACGGGGAGCGGTAAAAACTACATCGTATACGTTCCATTCGCCCGGTTTGCGCATGGCATTTACCAAGGGGCGGTATTGCTTGTAAATACTGCCGGCTTGTCCGTTGGCGTAAGTACGGTTATTATAGCTATCTAAAACTTGCAATTCGTAACCGGCATCGCCGTTGCCTACAGAGGCTAAGAAAATTCCGCTGTTGCCACGAGCCTGGCTTTTACCGGTAATAGTAGCGGGTATTTGCCACTCGATGTGCAATTGGTAATCCTGGAAAGATTGTTTGGTTTGAATATTACCGGTACCTTTTTTAACGGTAAATACGCCTTTGTTTACAGTCCAGGGAGCGGGTGCATTCGGATCCTTTACCGAAACCCACTGCGATAAGTCTTTGCCATCGAACAAAATAATAGCATCGGAAGGGGCGGTCATTCCGGCGCCGGTTCCGGGGGTAATAACTTTTACTTCCGGCTCCCAGAACTCGGTCATTTCGGGTACCATTTTGGGCGGAGTAGGCACAGTTGCCTGCGTTTGGGCCTTAGCAAGAGTAAATACGCCCAGCAGCATACCAGCCAGGATAAACTTTTTAGAAGAAGTGAAGTGTACGTTCATGTTAGAATAAATAATGGGAGATTTGTAAACCGGGTTGAAAATTAAACAAAAGTTTGTAAAAAGCTACATTCCAAAAAATCTTTCGCGAACAGAATTACACAACCGGTAATTTCCAGTTGTTCTGGTAATGCGCGTGCATAAGTTGGTCCGCTTCTTTATCATTTTTAAATTTAGCTTCCGTATCAAGCCAATGCAATTGCCGCCCCAGGCGGTAAGAGGTATTACTTAGTTGAGCGCACAAGGCCGCATGGCGGCCATTTACAATACTGGTAGTAGGAGTTTGCCGGGATTTTATGCAATCCAGAAAGTTGCGGGTGTGCTTGTCCAAGGCATTGTCTTTAGAGGGCTGCGTGGGCAAAGCTTCCGTGAGGTAAGCGCCGTTTTCTATTTCCGGGTAAATATCCCATTTACTACGATCTATCACTAAAGTACCTTTATTACCGATAAATGCTACTCCGGCATCACGGTTATAAGGCGCTTGGCCCATGCCTAAGCCGTGTTCCCAGAGCATCGTAAAATTTCCAAAATCAAAAATGGATTGCTGGGTATCCGGCGTATCGCCGTCGTTATTGGGGTAGCCAAATTTACCACCCACCGTGGATACCGTTTTAGGAGCGCTAGCATTCATTCCCATTAAAGCAATATCCATCATATGCACTCCCCAATCGGCGCCTAAGCCGCCGGCATAATCCCAGAAATACCGGAAACTTCCGTGAAAACGATTTTTATTAAACGGCCGTTTGGGCGCTGGCCCCAACCACATGGTATAATCTACGCCCGCGGGCGCAGCAGTGTCCGGTACTTTCGAGAAATCTTTGCCGTAAGTCATGTAGGCCCAGGTTTTCACCAGCCGAATAGTACCTAACTTGCCCGATTGCACATACTTAACGGCATCCTGATAGTGTTGGCCACTGCGTTGCCACTGGCCTACCTGCACTACCCGGTTATACCGTTTGGCAGCCGCTACCATCAGGTTAGCTTCTTGTACGGTGTTGGCAATGGGTTTTTCTACGTATACATCTTTCCCAGCCTGGCAAGCTTCTATCATGATCAATGGGTGCCAATGGTCCGGGGTACCGATAATAATGGCGTCAATTTCTTTATTTTCTAATAATTTGCGGTAATCGCTGTACAGCGTGGGTGAGTTTTTGGTTAATTTTTGCACATCCGCGGCGCGTTGGTTCAATACCGTACTATCCACGTCGCAAAGGGCTAGGCAAGTGGCGTCGGGTTGTTTAAGCGAAGAAGACAGGTCGGCAAAGCCCATCCCGCGGCAACCGATTAATCCTAGTCGTATTTGGTCGGCTGGCGCTACGAGCTTGGTAGCCGCAAATGTTTTAGCGGTATCGGACAAAGAAAGCAAGCCAGCGCCCGCTATCATTTTAGAAGAATTTTGCAAAAACTGGCGACGGGTAAAAGCGGGCATAGTTTTCAGGTTTCAGATGAATAATGCCGAACGGGCATAGTTGAAAGATACACATATTACTAGTGCTTCGCCAAATTTAAATTAGAAATTCAGGTTTAAAAGGGGGGCAGGCTAGAATGGATGTTAGCTTTATTTCTGCAAATTAAATTGGGATAGCATAAATTTCAACCCAAAAGAGAATATTTTAAAATAGAATTGTAAACGGCTCTTTTACCAAAATACTCTAATTAAATTAAAAATTATTTGTTATTTCGAGAGATTGGGAATCGATTTCTATGACTTCCGAAGTACTAAATTATCTGAATCTAGTTTGTTTATCTTTAAATAGTGTTCTGGTTCCGGACAGGGTATTAAAGCTCCAGCGGTATTAATCGCAAATGTTTCATAACCTGATTGCTGCAATATCAAAAGGGCCTGTTGGTGAGTAGCATTGAGGCGGGTAGGAGCCAGGTATTCCATTACAATAATGGGAGCTACCCCCGACCAGGTTTGAGCACCCCCTTTTATTACCTGTAATTCTCCTCCTTCCACATCAATTTTAATAATTTTAGGAGTCAATTCTTCTTGTTTCACAATGAAGTCGATGGTAACGGCCGGAACGGTAATTTTTTCGGGTGCGTACTTCCGGAACCAAGGTTCGTGTTGGTATTGCGTTATATCGCGGGAATTGTATTCGGAAAATTGAATGGGAAATTGGTAAAAGGTTAATGTGCCTTCCTGGTCAGAAAGGGCACGCTGAAAACAACTTATAGGTTCTATACCGGCGGTATTCTCTTGTAATAAACTAAAATTAATGGAAGAAGCTTCAAAAGCTAATACCCGGCCCGACGTACCTACTAATTTAGCGGCCAATAAAGTAAAATAACCGAAGTGGGCACCAATATCTAAGAATTGATCGCCTGGTTTCAGATTCTGAATTAAAAAACGAGCCAACCGGATTTCGGAATCGTGGGATTTACCGCCGGTGAGGTAAATATCGGTGGCGGCTGGTAAGGCTACCCGCATGGGCAAACCAAAAAAGGTTTCAACTTTTTGATAAGCTGGCCTCCGTGTGCGGGGGTAAACTAATTGCCGGAATAAAATGGCCCAAGTATACCGCACGGGGTGGGCCAAAAAGCGCTGTAGCTTCGAAGCGCGGGCAAGGCGTTCTACATTAGTTAAAGCTCGTGTTAGTGGGTACATTTAAATGGCTATAAAGAACCCAATAAAAATATAGAATAGGCTAAGATTCAACTATTTAAATAATACTATATTCTACTAATCTTTTGAAAGAACTTTACTGCTTAGCTGGGCTCTATTGTTATATTTATTGATAAATGAGCGTAAAGTGTCATAATTAAATGATTTAAATGATAAGTACTGGTTATATAATTCAGAATCATCCTTAAGTAGTTCTTCAAAGGCTGCTTTGCGTTCTTTGCGGGCAATGGTAGCACCCCAATTTGTTTTTAGCTCTATTAAAGGTTCATCGTTTTTGCTGACATACCACTTTATAATGTACGTGTTGCCAGTTGCTCCTGTACGTTTATAATACTCATATAAGGCAATACTGCCCGCTTCTAACCTTTGCAAAAACAAGGGTTTTGCTTCACCTGGCACATTTTTAGAATTAAAAATCTTCTTATTGGTTCTATATTCTTGTACCTGATTTGAGGAGAGTTTTTCAAACTTAGTTCCGGTCAGGTCTTTAAACTTCAAGGAGGTAAACCGTTCTCCTATTATGGTTCCAGCAAGCGTATCGCCTTTAAATGTTATAACAATATCAAATTTTTGAGCGTTTGCATGAATGGCTAAAAATGTAAAAAGAATAATTCCAGTTAGGCGTTTAAATTTTTTCATGTAATAGTAGTTGTCTATATAGTTATAAAGCTTAGGTTTCTAACCGCAGACTTGCTATTAATAGTTCCGACTTTACAAGTGGTTAAATAAATACTTTTGAAGCTTTATTAATTTTTTGACTTACCTTAATGTTAATACTCCATTAATAAGCCTATCTAACTTTCGGCTTTATAAAATAACTGGTAAAAGTGCTGGGCACGTTCTTCGTCGTAGCCTTTCTGCATATTCTCCGAGTTGCCGTGCACGTAAATATGAAAGTTCTTGTCGAGCTTAATCACACTTTTCATGAACCGGGTATTTTTCTTAAAGGCATTTTCGTGAATGTCAAACTCCGGTATAATTTCGAACCCGCGATTGGACTCAAATTCTGTTTTGTAACTTTTAAAACTCTGAATTAAATCCGGCTGGGCAATAACCTCATTCTGAAATTCCTGTAAATCAAAAATTTCTTTTTCTTTTAAAAATTTTACGGACTTGTTTAGTAAATCGGCTTGTTCGCCGCGGGATACCTCAAATTCTTCGGGTAGGCGTTTCTCCACGAAGTTTTTGCAAAGGCTCATAATATTCTGGGTGTGGTGGTAGGCATCCTGGCGCGATTTTACTTTCAAAAAATCATCTTTCCAGTAAATGGCTTCTTCGCGTTTGTTCAGGTTATCTACGGTGAGCACTACAAAACCATGTTCGCGGTCTTTATTCAAAATCAAACAACCTTTATCGAGTTTATTAATGTTTACGCCGTCTTCGCTGTCAATGTCAAAAGTTTCGCCGTTGGGATATACTTTAAGGTAGGTTTCGCGACTTTCGGATTTAAATAATCCTACTGCTTCCAGCGCTTCCCCATCCAGCACTAAGTCGCGCATATAAGTAACGTAAAATTCACCGGATTTTACGTTTGGGTGAGTGCTTTGCTCATAAAGGTGCCGGGCCAGGTTTTCTGATTGTTCCATAATACCCGAAGGACTATCCAAAATGCGGGAAACAAAAGCAAACACCTCATTCAAGTTAATATCCGATTCGTGAAATAAGTTAGAATAAGCTTCGGACTTAAACGGCGACAAAAAATAACGTTGCAAAAGATCTTTCACGGTATCATTCAGGTCCAACGGTTTTTTAGAAAACTGAATAACTTCGTTGCGGCTTTTATTGCCCACTTTGTGCAGGATAATGTGATCTAATTTTACTTCGGTAGTAACAAGCATAAACACTGACCGGTAAATTTTCCGGGTGGCAAAGATACTTATTTATCCTTAATGGCAGTTTAGTATTTAGTTAAATGAACGGTAATAGAACTAGCCTTGGTAAGGGTCAAGGTTGTAAATAAAGGTCAAAATGCCTACACTTGCATTGCTAATGGATCGCGAACGACTAAAACGTTATTTTAAAAGATTAGGCCTAGCCGGTTTCTTGTTCTTTTTAATTAAAGGACTTATTTGGCTTTTTATTTTCCTGGGCGGCTGGAAAATAGTTAATCGCTTTCTAGACAGCTAAAGCTACTTTAGAGGGCTGGTAATAGCAGTTCAGGATGGAATCCGGGTCCGTTAAACCAGCCGCAATCTCCTTCACTTTTTCCTGATATTGTTCCTCAATCAGTTCGCCGAGCGGTTGCGCTACCTGGTTAAAATAAGTAAAAGCATCTTTAATCTGGGCATCCCATTCTCGGTGAAAATGTAATAAATCATCGGGCATTACCTTGGTGCGGGTAGTGCCGGGCTCCGGCAAACACTCAAACGGCTCCGTTGCATTTAAATAACCATAATCGTCGGTAAGTTCTTCGCCGGGGTAAATATCCCGCACGGCTATTTCAAAATTATACGCCGTAGATATGCAGTTAGAATGAAACGAGTGGTTGACAAAGCGGGAATGATCCCAGCACAAAATAAAATCGCCTTTATTATCGCGGTAAGAGTAAGTATTTACAATCTTCTGAAAAAATGGGGCTAATTGCCTTACTTTTTCGGGGGTAAAAACCTGATCCAGGGGGTCAAAGGCCCAAGTAATAGTACCCTTCGGAATGAAGTGTGTAGCCACTACGCCGTAGCCTTTTTCAGCGCTAATAAATTGAAGTTTAGTGTGCGGATGAATCATAAGTAATATAAGATTACAGCTTTAATGCTTGTCCGAGTGGTACAGATTTAATTAAATAATGGCTACGGATATTAAGACCAGCTAGTTATATAATAATAGATAAATCTTCCGAATAAATAACATCGCTAGCGACGAACATGATTATTTTTAGAAGCAAACCGGCTGCATTATCTACATGATTTACATAAATTTTAATTTCTTCAGAGTAGGTGGTCCAATTTCTTAGCGTAAACGGTTAATAAAAATAAAAAAACTCTGCTGCTTCAAGCAACAGAGTTTATCTGAAAAGTTAATGTATATACCAGTATTTAATGACTGCCCGCCGAAGTGCCGACATCCTGACCACCGTCTTCGGTGCTGTTCGCCTCGTGCCGGCCTCCCTTGGCTGGCCTTTTGGGATCGTCTACATTTTCGTTGCCGCTCCGGTTCATAGGGGCCTTGTCAACGGAACGAATATCTTTTAAAATAGCATCTTTCTCTCCGGGGTTTTTACCTTGCTTATCTTTCATAGTCTTTTTTTTTGAATGAAACATGCCCGGCTTACTAAAGGGCCGGTTAGTTGTTTACGCAGAACAGACCCGGAAGTAGCAGAAAAATGAAATATAATTACTTAATGTTCAGTTTAGCTTTGACCAGCGGCATAATATTGTGGCTGTCTTTGGCGTAAATAAAGGAGCCAGTGCTGGCATCAAAAATATAATCGTAGCCATTTTCTTTACCCACGTCTTTTACCGCTTTTTCGGCTTTATCTAAAATAGGCTTAAATAATTCTTCGCGTTTAGCTGCTACTTTTTGCTGTCCCGATGCTTGTGATTGTTGCAGTTGCTGCTCTAAGTCCTGAATGGCTTTAATTTTAGTTTGTTTTACCGCGTCTACCATGGTTTTTTCCTGCGCTTGAAAATCAGTAACCTGCTTTTGATAACTGGATTGTAAACCGCCAAATTGCTTTTCTAAACCGTTTACGTAGGCTTGCAAACTCGCTTCGGCCTTTTTGGTTTCGGGCATTACTTTTAATAAATCGGCGGAGTTAATGTAGCCAAGCTTTTGCTGGTTTTGGGTGGCAGCAGGCACACTTGCCTGCGTTTGCAGGGTCACGGAATCCGATGCCGGTAAATTAACCTGAGGTTTATCTGTTGCGGCAGGGGTGCCAGCCGGGCTTTTTTCTTTTACTTTAGCGTTTTGCTGACAGCCCGAAAGAAAAAGATTTCCACTAAAACAGGCACTTATTACTAACAGATAAAATGATTTTTTCATTATTAAAATAGATGGTTACTAGTACTAGTTTGATTTATTATAATACGAAATAGCACGATTTCTCCTCTATTTCCTACTGCTTGTTTTTAATTTTTAAAATGGATGAAGGAAGAATAGTTGCCCAATAAAGGTCAACTGCTCCTTTAAATCTTGATTTAAAAGCAAAAATCGCTCAAAGTAGACTTAAACTAAGCTTTTCCTTTAAGAGCGCCAGCTTATCTTTTGCCGGTAGTAGCTTTTGGTACCATTCTACTGGTGCGGGGTTTAGGTGGTGTGGCAGTTTTTAAATTGAGCAAACGTAAATTGCGGAAATCAATCGCGTGGCTTTCTGCCTGTAGGGCAATGTAACCTTGTTTCAGAGGCGCGCCATCTTGGGCCTTCCATATTTTACTGTAAGCATCTTCTTTGCCTTGCTTCCAGGCAACTTCCCCGATTTCCGGTTTTTGGTAGGTTAATACCGTATCACCTTCAATAATATGCCGCACGAGCGAGTCGCCGTATACCTGTATTTCGGCTTTTACCCAACGATCGCCGTTGTAGGTTTTAGAATCAGAATCAATGCAATGCTCCGAAACCAACTGGCCCTGCAGGTTATGCATTTGAGTACCAGGCGTGCATAAATTACCGGTATGACGTTCGCCGGTGCCCAGCCCACCTAATAATTGTACTTCCAAGGATACCGGAAACTCTTGCGTCATGGTTAAGCTTTTCGCCGATTGCGAATGGTACATAATACCGCTATTCCGTACGTTCCATTCCTCCCCGCCCGGCACCTGATTGCCTAAAAACCGGTACTCGAACCGCAAAATATAATGTGAATAAGGTGTTTTATAGTACATGTGCCCGTATTTGCCATCAAAATTTTGGTATTGGTCGTAGGCTACCCGGATCATATCGCCCTCTGCCCGGAAAGTATTTTTGTAGTTATCGTTTAGCTTTTGGCCCGCAATTTTAATATCCCAGCCGGTTAAATCTTTGCCATTATACAACGAAATCCATTTCTCCTGACCAGTTTTCAGCTTTTGCTGAGCAAACGTCAGATTTACAGAATAACCAAAAAATAAGCTTAAACAAACTAGCAGGCGTAAATAGGAATTATAAAACATTCGCTTGAACAGTAAAGGATAGTTGATAAGGTTAAAAGAATATAATGTAAAATTGAAACGGGGTACTTTAAACTAACCACGCACGTTACCAGCTTATTTTGCCGGAGCTGCGCCCGTATCTGTGTTGCTGATAAAGGCAATTCGTTTACTATCCGGCGACCACGACGGCGTATTAATGGAACCTTGTCCGCCGTAAACATACGCAATAACTTTGGGCGTGCCGCCGGTAATGGGCATCAGGCGTAAGTAAACGTGCTTGTAAAACGGGTGATCGCCCGATTTTACTTCGTCTTTGTTAAAAGATAACATGACAATCCATTTGCCATCGGGCGATACGTGCGGAAACCAATCGTGGAATTCGCCGGTGGTAACGGCTTCCTGCTGGCTGCCGTCAGGGCGCATGCGCCAGATTTGCATGGTGCCGGAACGGTTGGAGTTAAAATAAACCCATTTACCATCAGGGGTATATTCCGAACCATCGTCTAAACCTTGGGCAGTAGTTAAACGGGTTTCCGGGCCGCCGCTTGCGGGTACTTTATAAATATCAAATTCTTTATTGCGCTCGCCGGTAAACAGCAACGTTTTGCTGTCCGGCGACCAGCCGTGCAGGTAGGAGGGACCCGTAGGCGTAATTAATTTAGGTTTGCCCCCAGTTATTGGTACGGTATATACCTGCGAACCTTGTTTGGGGTCGTCGCCGGAACTGCTTAAGCCCAGCATTTTGCCGTCGAAGGAAAGCACGTGGTCGTTGTTGTTTTTCTTAACGTAATCGGTATTTAAAGCCTGAGGAGTGCGCTTGGCTAAATCGAAGGTATACATTAACCCTTCCGCGTTATAAATTAATCTTTTGCCGTCGGGTGTCCAGTTAGGCGCTTGTAAAGATTTGGGCGAGTTATAAATAATTTGCCGGTTTCCGGTGGCTACTTCCAATAATTCAATTTGGCTGCCGATATATTCTTTGTAAGGTACAAAATTAGCCCGGGCCGGAACGGAGATGCGTACATCCCGGAACATACCGCGTTCGCTTACTTGAGGGTTATGCGAACAGACAAATAAACCCACGTATACCTGGTCGCCTAAGTCGACGTTGGTTAACTCCGTAGAGACAAAAGGCTGCCCAAACTTAGCCACCTTCATTGTATATTTACCTCCGCGCCGCTCCAATTGAATAACATCCGGACCCGTAACGGTAGAACGGATTTCTTCGGTAGCGGCACCGCTGGTTCGCCGGTATTGCAAAGCGGTTAAGCCATCGCCGTGCACGGAAGCATTTACGTGGGCGGCACTCGAATCTAAGCTCTGCCGGACAATCCAGCCAATTTTGCGGTGCGGATCCACGCCTTTGCCCAGCAACTGACCGCGGGTATACAAGATAAAGTCGCCTTTCAAGCGTTTCCAAACAAAATGAAATTCGTCGTGCGTGCCCCACATGTTGGTGCCGGAGCCGGTTAATTCGTATTCGCCGGTAGTGGTTTTATAAGTGGCTTTGCCTGCTTGCCGCACTTTTCCCACATCGGTTTGTCCTTCAAAAATTCCTAAAGCAGTTTTTTGCGCAAACGCAGCAACCGCTAACAGAAGAAATAAACCAGAGCATACCGAAACTCTTAGGCTAAAGTAGTAGAACTTGTTTTTCATAAACCAATTTAATAAAAATGGATGAAATTAAAATGTACACCGCCCGAAGCAGGTTGTATTTTGACGGGTACAAGATAATTAAATGCCGGATGTGGAAATAATAAATGCTTAATTTATTATACTTAAACAGGTATTACGTTTCACGTTCTAGGTTATACGTTTGTAAACTGCTATCTATCAAAAATTTACTTACATTACTACTTATGCTTCATTTCAATCCGATACTCATTCGTATAAGTAACCCTGGTATTTTAGTTCATTAACTTCGGTTTATATGGAAGCACCCAGAGAAGAATATGCAGCTTTTGCACACGAGGATGCACATTATTTAACCGAGTGGCGAAACATAAAAGAATTTGAGATCTCTACTTTTAACTAGTATGCTTTCTTTTTCGGAATATTCTGGCTGCTTTACCGAAAGCTAAATATTTTATATAGTTACCGCAACTCTTCAAACGCATACTGGGCATCGCTCCAGAAGGCATCCAAGGCAATAATCCGGGGCTTGAAAAACGAAATCAAAGTTGGCCAATCGTCGCTGTTAAATACACTCACCTTAGAAATTTCCTGGTAAATACGACTAATAATCCGGCCGTTTTCGTCAGTGCTGTGTAAATCCCATTGCCATTCTTCGCCAACTATTTCTTCCAGCAAGGTTTTATGAAAGGTGAACTGTTCAAAAATTAATTCTTGCATTTCGGTATCCGGGTGAGTGATTTCAATGGCAATAGAAGCCGTTTTTTTATCAGCCCGCATCCGGAAATAAAGGTGTTTAAAACCGGTATTATAGTTTATCCAGTTGGCTTTTAAACCTTCCGCTGAAAGTACCGGAGTCATGTATTGGCCAAAGGCCGTCCAAAACGCTTGACGGAGTTGGGAGGCTTGTTCGCGGGTGTACATGCCAAGAGAATTTCTGTATAAATGGTGGTATACTTTAACTAATTAAATCCGGTTTTAAGATTTAGTTAAAAGGGGAGAAATTACAATTATAAAGAATAGTGAAAATTTCCTTCAATGTGAAAATGAATTTTAAACTTCATTTACGTAAAGCGATTCCAGTGCTTGATCGAGGTAATTATATTCAAAGGTAAAACCAGTTTGCAATACTTTGTTGGCACTTACCCGCGAGCCGCCTAGTACGGTTTCACTCATTTCTCCTAACATTAATTTTAACCCAAAGGCCGGTACTTTTAAACCGGAAAGGGGCTTATGCAGAATCTCGGCCAGGGTACGCGTAAATTCCTCGTTGGTAATTGGGTGTGGGGCTACCGCATTGTATACGCCACGGAACTGATGATCTTCGATAGCAGCAATAAACAGGCGGCATAAATCGTCCAGGTGAATCCAGGAAATATACTGCTGACCCGAGCCGAGCGGAGCACCAACCAAATACTTAATAGGTCTGGCTAATTGGGGCAAGGCACCCCCTTCTTTACTTAAAACAATACCTATCCGGAAAATAATGGTACGAATTCCCAACTGAGTAGCCTCATTAGCCGCGTTTTCCCAATCCCGGCATACATCCGCTAAAAAATCATTTTCGGCGTAGCTGCTTTCTTCGGCTACCAAACGTTCGCCGCTGTTACCGTAAATACCCACCGCCGAGGCAGAGATAAAGCCTTTCACGTGGTGCATCGTTTTTTGTAATTGATTTATCAGCAAGTTGGTGCTTAATATCCGGCTATCGCGAATTTCCTGCTTGCGTTTATCCGTCCATTTGCCATCGGCTACGCTCGCACCCGCCAGGTTAATAATATAATCGGTGTAGGTGAGGGCAGCTTCTTCAATGTAATTTTTATCGATATCCCATTTAAATGTTTGGTATTTCGAATGCTTCGAACTGCTCCGGCTTAGGTGAGCTACTTCGTAGCCCAAGTCGATGAGCATTTCCGAAAGACGGGTGCCAATCAGGCCCGTACCGCCGGTTATGAGTATTTTACCTGCCATGAAATTTGTTTACGCTGAACTCGGATACGTGAATTAGATTACTGAAACGAAACAACTCAACAAGTAGTAAATAGGCGCGGGAATAAGTAATAAGCCACAATATACAATAATTAATTATTAAATTTATATATATAAAAAATTATTTATTTAATTACCGCTATTTTTATTTTCGGATGTACTGTAAAAACTCCTGCCGGTACTTATCTTCCTGAAAAAGGCCCGAAAATTCGGTGGTAATAGTGCTGCTGCCTACGTCGTTTACTCCCCGGCTCATGACGCATAAATGGTCGGCTTCGATGTAAACGGCTACATTTTGAGTGTGGAGAACTTGCTTTAATTCATCGGCTATTTGCATAGTGAGGCGTTCCTGTACCTGCGGACGTTTGGCAAAATACTGCACAATCCGGTTTAATTTAGATAATCCCACCACATTTTTCTCCGGCATATAAGCCACGTGAGCTTTACCAATGATAGGCACAAAGTGGTGCTCACAGTAAGAATAAATGGTAATATCGCGCTCTACCAACATTTGATTATACGCGTACCGGTTTTCGAATAATTTCGCGTGCGGTTTATTTTCCGGGTTCAGGCCGCGAAATACTTCGTTAACGTACATTTTTGCTACGCGGTGGGGAGTACCCTGTAAGCTATCGTCCGTCAGATCTAAGCCTAGCGTATGCATAATCTCCCGGAAATAAAAAGTAATGCGCTCAATCTTTTCGGCATCGCTCAGGGCAAAAGCATCCGGGCGCAATGGGGTTTCTATGGCAGAATGAACGGATATAGGGTCGGTCTCTTCAGATTCCAAATCTAGTGGTATGTTAGGGGTGAGTGGTTTATCCATGGTATTCAACAAAATTGCGGTCGGTTTCAAACAAGGTAACAGATAATTCGTAGGCCGCCGAAATTTTCTCCCGTAGCAGGTTCCAGATCACGATAGCAATATTCTCGGCAGTAGGGTTTAAATTTTTAAATTCTTCGGTATCCAGATTTAAATTGTGATGGTCGAATTTAGCAAGGATCTCCGTTTGAATTAAATCGCTGAGTAGTTTCATGTCGTACACATAACCCGTGTCGGGGTTAATGGATCCGGTTAATTTAACCGTGAGGGAATAATTATGGCCGTGATAATTTGGATTATTACACTTGCCAAATACCCTCTGATTCATTTCGGGGCTCCAGGCTGGGTTATTCAGCCGATGAGCGGCATTAAAATGTTCTTTTCTGCAAACGGTTATTTTCATCAATAGAGCTTAACAGACTAAGGTAGTAAAATGTTCTGGTTATAAATTCTTTCGGCTACACCGTTTAAGTTATTATACGCAGCCGTTCTATTTGAATACAATAATTTAAAAAATCTGAATAAAATAAGCTTCTAATCCACTTTTTTAGAAGCTAGAATGGAAAATAAAAAACCCTCCTGCTTTTTAGCAGAAGGGCTTTTGTAGTAATAAAATATAGATTAAGCTATTTGGGCGTCTAACTTTTGTGCAAGAGCAGCTTTTGGCACGGCACCTACTTGTTTATCCACTACCTGACCATTTTTAAATACGAGCAGAGTAGGAATGCTACGAATACCAAACTTAGCCGATGTTTGCGGGTTAGCGTCTACGTCTACCTTACCAACTACCACTTTCCCTTCGTATTCGCCGGCTAACTGTTCTACTACCGGACCTACCATGCGGCAAGGTCCGCACCATTCGGCCCAAAAATCTACCAGTACAGGTTTATCAGAGTTAATAACTTCATCGAAGTTTGCATCGGTTATTTCAATTGCTTTGTGTGCCATAACTTTTTAATTAAGCATTAAGTTAAATAATTATTATAGAAATATAGGCTTCAAATATGGTTCCAAGCGGTATTACTGCCATATCGGCTTACTTCTTATAACTCCAAATCCAGGATTTGGTTTTAAAAAGAAGAAAAGTTTTGTAAATCTATCGTAAAAACACGATAAAAGCAAATATTTCTTTTGCCTGACAAGCTGGCCGATAATCCTGACAGTCTTTCAAGCAGCTTCAGGCTGGTGGTACCGCATCTTTAACTTAGGCGTGAGGTAAAGCTACTTAAATTGAATTCTATACCGACAAATTAGTGGGTAATCCGTCTAAACTTAGTAAATTTTTTTCCTGCATGTACGCTGCTAACCCATCAGCACCTTTTTTCTGCGCCCAATCAAAATGAATGTCGCGCTCACCCGTGTAATTATAAAGGGGCACTCCAAAGCCACAGGAAGTCTGGACCAGGTGAATATCGGCTACTATAATCTGGCGGGTGCTGGGGTGAATTTTAAAGTGAGGCGCATAGGTATTCCATTCTAGGGAATGGGGTAGTACCGTAAAACCCTTACCGTATAACCGCAAAATGTTGGGCGTACCCGCAAAGGAGCAAAACATAAAAGTGATGCGACCATTTTCTAGGGTATGCGCCGATGTTTCGTTGCCGCTGCTAATTAAATCCATGTACGCTACCTGGTTCTCCGACAAAACCCGGAAACAATCCAATCCTTTCGGCGACAGATTAATGTGCCCTTCCGGACTTAAGGGAGCGGTACTTACAAAAAATATGTGCTGATCTTGAATAAATTGCTGGTGCGCCGGTTTTATGGAGTCGTGAAATTTGCCCATGCGTATAATTCGTTTATGGCTGTGTTACGAAAAATAATAATAAGATAGGAGGGAAGCAACTATAGATTCTTGCCTTGTCCCGCCTCGGTGTTTGGCAAGTACAAACAACTAGATTTAAATACCTTTTTAAAGCCGATAAGATTATGAAATACGCCTTCGGCATAAAAGAACAAAGGATGAAATAACCATTAAAAAATTTTTGGCGGATGTAAAATAGTTGAATATAAGGGGAAGTCTGTAAAATAATAGGTATTTGATTACCTCTGTTTTAAGTTTAAATTCAGGCAATCTTAAAATTAACAATCCGCTACGTTATTTATGGAATTAAAAGCAGGCATCAAAACTTTTTATGCCGCCACGCGCGCAGAGTGGCGGCAGTGGTTGGAAGAGAATCACCAAAAAGAAAAATCGGTATGGCTCATTATTTACAAAAAAGAAAGTAAAGTACCTAGTGTGTATTACCCCGAGGCCGTAGACGAAGCCCTTTGCTTTGGTTGGATAGATAGTAAGGCCAATAAACGCAATGCTATTAGTTACTACCAGTTTTTTAGTAAACGAAAAACAAAGAGCAAATGGAGCCAGGTAAATAAAATTAAGATAGAAAAATTACTGGCTGATAATTTAATGGCTCCGGCGGGACTGGCCATTATAGAGGTGGCAAAACAAAACGGCTATTGGTCGGCTTTAGACGAAGTAGAGGCTCTTCTTATTCCGGAGGATTTGCAAAATGCATTGAATAATGATAAAAAGGCATTAGATAATTGGAATAAATTTCCGAGGTCGGCTAAACGGGCCATTTTAGAATGGATTTTGAACGCTAGACGCCCGGAAACCCGGGAAAAAAGAATTACAGAAACGGTAACTTTAGCTAATAAAAACCTCCGGGCCAATCAATCCCGTCCCTAAATAAAACCAGAAGTCTTCCCTATTTACATTTAGCAAATCTCGTATTCTAAATCCTATTTACGTTTTCTTTTTTTTAATGCGCACCAGGTATAATTTCACATTTTTCAAGAACTTTGAGTATACTATCTCCCGCAAAATATTTATGGCAGGTGGGAGTTAGATTAAACATCAATCTGAAATTATTTAGTATTTAATCGGAAAACTTTAACGATACTCGCTAAAATAGACTTATTCCGAACGGCAAGTTATTTTCCCTTATTCTTATAAATTAGATAACTATCATTGGTAAGCTACATTTAGTTATTAAAAATCTTAAATTTGAAGTCGTTTTTTAACCCATGTTCCGGAGCTTATGAAAAAACTTTTTTACGCTGGTATTTTAGGTTTTTTGTTGTTTGAAATTGCTAATGTATATTTTATCATGCCGATGCCGGGCAGCCAGGAAATGAATAGCATCACTTTAGCTTATTTTCTGTATTCCTGGCGCTGGTTATTCCGGATAATTTTCGCTTTTCTCATTATTGTAGGCTTTAGAAATGCCTATAAACGTTCCCGGATTGTCTCCGTGCTTTCTTTGGTTATCTTATCCGGGATTGTGTACGCCGCTAATTTTCAAATGGCGGCTGATGCTATGTTTCTATCTCCTAAAACCCTGCGCATGAGTAATGCCGATAACAACCAGGTAGATTTGAACCGGCAAGTGCTCGGAGTTGAACGTAACGGGGAAGCCAAAGCTTATCCAATCCAGTATTTAGGTTACCATCACCAGGTTTTAGATACCATTGCCCAGCGACCCATCATGATTACTTATTGTACCGTTTGCCGTACCGGGCGCGTGTTTGAACCAATTGTTAACGGAAAAGCGGAAACTTTTCGGTTAGTGGGTATGGATCATTTTAATGCTATGTTTGAAGATAAAACTACTAAAAGTTGGTGGCGGCAAGTAACCGGCCAAGCCATTGCCGGGAAATTAACCGGCCAGAATTTGCCGGAAGTAAAAAGTTCGCAATTAGCTTTAAACCAATGGTTAGAGCTTTATCCGAACAGCTTAATCATGCAACCTGACCAGGATTTTACGGCAGAATACGATAGTTTAAGTAATTATGAAACGGGTAAGCGCAAAGGAAAATTAACCCGCCGCGACACCCTTTCGTGGCAGGATAAGTCGTGGGTAGTGGGCGTTGTATCCGGCCAGGAAAGTAAAGCTTATGACTGGAATACTTTACTAAAAGAACGGATTATTTACGACGAACTAAACGGGCAGCCAATAGCCGTACTAGTTGCTAATGACAATAAAAGTTTTGCTGCTCTGCAACGCCTTACTAAAAACCAGAAACTTATTTTAAAAGGTAATACGTTGCAAGATCCTCTGAACAGTTATAATTTGCTGGGTGCCGCCCTCAATCCCTTAGTTCCGAGTCTGCCCAGATTAAACGCTTACCAGGAATATTGGCATAGCTGGCGAACGTTTCACCCCAACACTAAAAAATATGAATGATGGTTTTTAATAATGTGCTTTTATTAAGCTTCATGGATCAAAAGTAAAAGCTATCTTTTAAGCCCTTAGTCGTTTGCGCCTAAGTAAAGGTTAATTGTTTTATTTATTAACTCCGCTTCATTATTGTTTATTTGAGGCAAATAGTTTTAATCTATTCACTTGAGTTTTTATCAATCTATAAATAAACAAGTCCCGGGTTAACCTTAACCCGGGACTTGCAGCATAAAACAGAATATTGTGTGCTTTACAGTTATTTGTGCTTTACAGTTATTTTAGAATAATACCATCGGAAGCGGTTGCCGACATGATGCCCATTACATTTTTTACCTGCACTTTTACCCATTTTGAACCTACTCCGTTGGATAAAGTCCAAGGCCGGGTAGGAGCAATTGGTTCCCAGTTGGTCCAGGTGCTATTAGCATTGTCATAAAACCGCATGTGGGTGGCATTTACCGCTTTAATAGAAAGGGTGGCCTGGGTAGAATAAGTAATAGAGGCATTATCGTTGATTAAAATACTTGCCACTGGGGTACCTGTCCCATCGGTAGCATTATTCACTACGGTAAAGTTAACCGAACTGGTGCTGGTTCCATTGGTGCTGCTGTAAGTGGTTACATTCAAAGTGTATTTTCCTATGCCCGGAGTCCAGAAGTTCGGGTTGCCATTGGTATAACCATACAAAGCATAAGGGGCAGTGGTTTGGGTAACATTTTGTGTTTTTGTTCCCGTTAAATTAAATCTTACGCTGTCTGCTTGATAATTAGGGATTGCCATTATGTTAAGATTAGTAGTGCTTATCGCCGCTAAATCCAGAGTATCGCCGTTGGTAATCGTTTTTAAGAGTTGATTAGTATTAGCATTGAGCCAGGATATTTTTAGCGGCTGAGTAGAATAGGAAGCACTGGCACTGGTTATTGGAAAAGATGAAAGTGGATTGTAAGAGCCGTAAGGAGCCACATCTTTATAAGAGGCATCGCTGTTACCCGTCCGGACCTCATCTAAATATAAAACCCGTTTCGTAATATCGTACCATCTTCTTTTGTAAATACCCGCTTTAAAATACGGATAAACCTGGTCGTTGTAACAATTTGGTCCTTTGTAGTCCACCACTTTAATCCCGTTTTTCCATACTTCTAGTATCCCATCCGATTCGTGCGAGAAGTTTATGTGGTACACCATATCTAACCATTTATCTTTCTCTAACGGACCTAAATCAAATACTTTTTTGCCACTTACGGAACCATTGGTATTAGTAGCCTCTGTTGCCCAATTTATAACAAACGAAAGCCGTCCTTTAGCCACAGTTAAGGAAAGCGGAGGAAGACGGGCATCTTCGCCGGCATCTTCTACGGCGTGCCACTGTGATATAATGTCCCAGCCTTCTGCATTGTAATCGTTTTCCCAAGAATCACTTGGCAGGTATAAACTGGTACCATACCAACGGTTACTTTCCGTTTCGGCGGACAAAAGAATTTCGGAACGGACACTGCCATCTCCGTTGCGCATTTCAAAACGCGCCGCATTGGCGCCGTTACGGACAAAATCATTATTTATAGCAAGGGCATAGGGAGTAAAAACCTGTTTTCTAAAATAAGAACTTAAAACAGGTTCAAATAGAGCTTCTGATAGTAAATTAGGTCGGCCATCGGAACTAACGATAGCGTTGGAAACCGAAGTTTTGCTCACGGAATAAGGCTTGGGAGCAACTAACTCCTCCGGCTCGCAAGACATGGTAAATAAGGATAAAAAGGACAAACCAATAAGTAGATTTTTCTTCATAAAATATAGATGTTTCGGATTTTAATTAAATTAAGGTGTAATAGTTAAGTACAATTGCAATGAGTTTTATAGATGATATATAAGTGTTATTGATAGTATAGATACATCTTATTAAATAGGATTATTCCTATTAAAACATTCTTTAAATAGTTATTGAACGAAATATTATATGATTTTTTTATTTTATCATCCTTGTGTACCGGCATTTACAAAAACGGGGCTAAAAATAGCAGGCTCAACAATGCACAATAAAATATTTGTCATTATCCAATCCTTATATTTATATAATTATATATAATATAAAATCTAAAAGGTATTCAGAATAAAGATTTAGACAGATTAAGGATTTATAAACAGGTATTTAAATGGAGGGAATTCTTTTTAAACAGGTATTTTGCCATTGTTTGGCAAAAGGGATAAAATTTTATAAATTTCTTCTAATAATGTCCAATTTGGTTTGAGTCAATTGATATAAGGTTGTAGTAAGTATATTCACAACTTTAAACACTAACAAAATGGATGAATTTCTTTTAATTTTTCGGCACGAAGATGGGCAAAAAATAGCTTCGCCGGAGCAAATACAAACCTGGATGAAACAAACTATGGACTGGATTGGTGGTATTGCGGCTCAGAACAAATTTAGCGGGGGTAATGGCTTACCATTTGAGGATGCCCGGGTAGTAAGACCCAACAACCTAGTGACCAATGGACCTTTCGGAGACATTAAAGAAACTATAGGCGGCTACATTATTGTAAAAGCCCATTCTGTTGACGAAGCCGTTGAATTTGCCAAAGGTTGTCCGGTATTGCAGGGCCATGGTAATAGTGTAGAGGTCCGGAAAATAGCAAAAAACGATACCATTCAACACGATACCATTCATTAACTGCTTTAAACGCTTCTGTAGTTTAACGGAAGCGTTTTTTTATTATGTCACACGAGTTAGTACCCCATTTATTTCGGACCGAATACAGCAAAATAGTAGCCGTTATAGGAAAGTTTTTAGGATTGGAACACCTTGAAATAGCTGAAGATATTGCCAGCGAAACCTTTATCGCTGCCCTGGAGACTTGGCCTTATAAAGGAATTCCGGAAAACTCTACTGCCTGGCTGTACGCAGTAGCTAAAAATAAAGCTAAAAACTATCTTACTCGCCACCACCATTATACGGAAAAAATTGCACACAAAATAAAATCTACTGCTACCCAAAGCCCGGAAATAAATCTGGACTTATCAGATCAAATTATTAAAGATAGTCAGCTGCAGATGTTATTTGCAGTTTGTCATCCGGTTATTGCTCCGGAGGCACAAATTAGTTTGGCTTTGCGTTTTTTAGGAGGTTTTGGGATTGAGGAAATAGCCAATGCCTTTTTAACGAATAAAGAAGTTATTAACAAACGCTTATTTCGGGCAAAAGAAAAATTACGCGAGGCAAAGATACAAATAGAATTGCCGCCGGAAGCAGAGATAGATAATCGATTGGAAACAGTTCTGACAACCTTATACTTATTTTACAACGAAGGTTATTATTCTGAAAGTCGGGATGTTGTTTTGCGGGAGGACCTTTGCTTAGAAGCCATGCGCCTCACTTACTTGCTCCTTCAAAACGAAAAAACGAACCAGCCCGCCGTAAATGCTTTATTGTCTTTAATGTGTTTTCATGCTTCCCGGTTTCCGGCTCGGAAAGATAATAACGGGGAAATAATTTTGTACCAAGAGCAAGACGAAACACTTTGGAATAAGGAGTTAATTTCGAAAGGAATATACTTTCTGCGCCAAGCTGCTCAAGGTAATAAAATTTCTAAATACCACTTAGAAGCGAGTATTGCCTACTGGCACACCATAAAAGCAGATACTCCAGAAAAGTGGGAATCTATTTTACAATTGTACAACCAATTATTATTACTAGAATATTCTCCGATTGCTGCTCTCAACCGAACCTATGCGCTTGCTAAAGCAAATAACAAGCAAGAAGCCCTAATTCAGGCCGAAAAATTACAGCTTACTCATAACCCTTATTACTACACTTTACTCGGAGAACTTTACTTGGATATAGATACTGCTAAAGCTAAAATCTATTATGAAAGAGCGTATACCTTGGCCAAAACGCAAACGGATAAACAAACAATCCAAAAGAAATTAAATAAACTTGCTTTTAAGTAGTGTATACGCTAATACTATTTATACAAAATTAAATTCTACTTCCACCTGAAGCATAACTCCTTTCCTGTATAGTTGATAACATAAAGGCAAGCAAACTCTTTGATTATGATTGTTGGGAGGAAATAAAAATAAAAGTCCGGGTTTGCCGGACTTTTATTTTTATTGTTAGAAGAAAGACAGCTTTTTTACCGCACTATTTCTACCCAGCCTTTGTAAGTTTTGCGGGCATTTTTAGGATCTAAGGTAAAGAACTCAACCTCGGCCTGGTAGTAATAGACGCCATCTGGTACTTTATTGCCGTTATTATCTAACCCTTTCCAGTTAATGAGCGGATCGGAGCTGCCTTCGTACAACTTTGCGCCCCAGCGGTTAAATACGGTAAACTTCGTCGATTTTATAAAGCTAGGTCGTTTATCATCGGGTTTAAACACGTCGTTTTTACCATCGTTATTCGGTGTAAAAATGTTTGGCAAACTAAAATAGAAGCAGTTGTCTTTACAAACTTCATTACTTACGGCGCTTTCATTGCCGGATGCATCGGTGGCCGTAACTACATAGCAACCCGCAAACGACGTTAGATTCTGGTGCGTGTACGTAGTAATATCCGGGCCGGTAAAGGCAATGGAGTCGTACTCACTTTCCGGCGAAGCTTTAAAATAAATAGTATAATAGGCAATATCCTTACTACACGGCGGCGTAACATTTGGTACCCAAGTTAAGATGTTCTGAATAGGAGTATTGGCCGTTAACTTATCGCAATCCAGTTCATTTAAGCTAAGTACTGGCGGGCACGGTGCCGTTACATCCTCGAACAGGACACAGGAAATCTGACTATCGTTGAGTAGTAAATACGGAATTCTGGGATTGGAGTAACGGCCTTTGGTGGTAACGTAGTAACAATATTCCTGATTTTCCTGCAAAGGTTGGTTATTAAAAGTACCCTGATCCGTGTACGTGCCGCCGTTAATGGTAGCGTCCACACTGTCTATTAATACAAAGTTGTTATCAATGCGCCGGTAAATTAAATGCTTCCGTGCGGTATTATTCCACGGTACGCGGTAAGTCCAGGTGAGAATGTTTGTTTTGTTTTCCGATACCGTAGTGAGGCGCACACTCGAACCCGGGGAGGCAGTGTCTACTAATGCTGTTGGAGTACCGCCATTAGGTGAATGGAAAAACTCGATCTTATAGGTATAGGCATTAACCTCGGTATTCAGGTTAGTATCCGTGTAGGTAGTATCGTTTAAATTGTTGGTTTGGTAAATTTGGGCAAAAGCTGCCACGGTACCTACCTGCCCTTCGGCCCGGGATAAACGGTATTGCAAGGGCGGCGTTAAACCTTCCACGCCTTCGTGCGGCTTGGTCCATTTAACTAATATTTTACCGGTAGTAGGGGAAGTTTCCGTAACACTTACGTTGGTAAGCATGGGTACATTATCGGGCAAGGTAATGCATACCGGCGGAGCCGCTAAACTTTCGCCATTGCCCGGAGGTGCCCAGGCGGCGTAAATAGTATAACAATAAGTTTGTCCTCTTTTTAAGCCACCGGCTATGCCATTATCGTAAAAGGTAACTACTCCATTGTTTACCTCTCCCACTCGTACAAAACCAGTGGAGGCGGGTACGCCGGTAATGCATATTTGGGGAACAAAATCTGACTCGCCTTCTTTGCGGTAAATGAATAATTTCTCGGCGTTCTGGCATTCGTAATTTTGCCAGTTCAACCGGATTCCTCCTCCTTCAATGGTGGCCGTTAAACCCTGCGGAGCCGGCCCAATTACCCGAATGCTCCAGGGCTTTAAGTCCGCCAGCGGTACGGCCGCATTATCTACTGCCCGAAATACTACCTGGTAAGGTTTATCCCGGACATCGGTACAACTGGTAAGCCAGTTAAATTGCCCGTTGTTGTTATTAATCTGGTTAAATAGGGCCGGGGGCAAAATACCACCGTAGGCTTGTATCTTCAAGATATTTCCAGGGTCCGGATCGTTAGCCGTAATAATTTCACTTATAGTAGTTCCGGCCACCACGCAGAGATCTTTCTGGTTAAGCACCGGCGGTCTATTTTCAGTGGGCAAAACCCGGATTTGCATATCGCGCAGCACTTCCCCGATTTTACGCCCATCGCGCCATTCTTCCACAAAAAAAGCTACGTTGTAGTCGCCTAGGCGCCCCGGGGTATTCCAGGTAATTTGGCCCGTAATCGCATCAATGGTGAACGTGGGCGGACCACCCGGTGGATTGGGCAAAGCCGTACCACCAAACATATTCGGCCACTGAAACCCAAATACATTGGCTAGTATGGGGTTGCTAATATCATCCGTTAAATTTTGTTGCGAGGGAAATAACCGGAAAGCAATGCTGTCGCCGTCGGCATCAAAAGCCCCCGGATTATGCACGTATAACTGACCTGAAGTAGCCACATCAATGGGCGGGACTAATAATTGAGGGGTGTGGTTAATCGGTTCGAATAAATCAATGGTAAGCGTAGTTTTTATAACAAAATCCTGCTGATCGGATTGAGTCATGTTAACCACGTTTTTACTGCGGTTTACTTCGTAATATATAATGGTGTAAGTACCCGGTCCGGAATAAGTATGTTCAAAATAATAAACGTTACGCCAGGTATCAGGAGTAATTTTTTCGTGCCTTGCCCGGTCTCCATTAGGTGGTTGCGAAATGGTACCATCACCAAAGCTCACTGTAGATTGAGGATTATCGGCTTGGGAGTTAACATCGGCGTATTGCACCATTTTAAAAAAGTAGCGCAGCGGATTTCGATTAGCTACGGGTAAGGTAGTATCACTTTGAGCAATAATTTCGCCGGCCCGGATGTGCGTGGCCTGCACCTTGGTTGAAAAGCCCAAACACCAAACCAGCACACATAAGCAGAAAACCGGTATGGCTGTTTTGGAGGGTAAATTTATGCGCATAGAAAAGCTTTTTAGCAATAGAACGAAGGTGTGAGTAATATTAATATTATTAATTATAATAATTTAATAAAAAGCAATGTATGTTTGGGGTTGTAAACAATAATCCTAAGTTAGTAGCCAACTTGTTGTATATCCTTAAACATATCTTAATTACTTGTTCCTTCATAATCATTCTTTATTGATTTTAATACCCGTTAATTTAAAATTGTAATTTACTCTGTCAGTAGGTCCGGCGGGCGCTTCATCTATACACGTAGATTTTTCATCGCCGCTGTAAATAACCTTAATCGATGAATTCTTATGATTTCTAGCTAGTTTTCTTAATTGCTTGGTAGTAGAACAGATAAAATGGAAGCTCTCCATATTATCGGAAGTTTGATCGACAATAATATACTGGTTCCTTTCCGAATTGTAGTGTAAAGTTCCCTTAGCGTTAGCAAGAGTACGTACGGTAGGATTTTTACACCCGCAATCAAATTCTTCTTTCTCGCAACCGGCAATAGTAAAAAAGAATACTCCTGCAAGGAACAAAACAGGTATAGTTTTTTTGATTTTTATAATTTTCAAAATAAAAATACTAGCTAAGAAGTTTTTGGTATTAGCACAGTTACTTTCTATTGCCGTTACTTTACTTATTATAGTCAACCGTACTTGTTATAAGCTAACTCAATTTTACTAATAAAGTTAAATTGAGTTAGTCAGTTATGCGCAAATTAGTGGTTACTATTACTATAAGGTGGTAAAATTAAAATAACTAGTAATCCCGCAAAACAGAAAAGACCGGATTTTCCTCCAGCCTTTCCCTTATAATTGTCAAGAAAAACAACTTTTAACTTTCCAACTTTTAAACCAACACCCTATCGTACTATTTCCACCCAGCCTTTGTACGTTTTGCGGGCATTCTGCGGATCTAAGGCATAAAACTCTACTTCGGCCTGGTAATAGTAAATGCCATCGGGTACCCGGTTACCGCTTTTATCTACTCCCTGCCAATTGATTTTCGGATCAGCGCTGTTTTCGTAGAGCTTAGCGCCCCAACGATTAAACACCGTAAACTTCGTGGCCTTAATAAAACTTGGGCGTTTTTCGTCGGGTTTAAACACGTCGTTTTTATTGTCGCCGTTTGGCGTAAAAATATTGGGTAAGCTAAAGTAAAAACAACTGTTTTCTTTACACACTTCGTTGCTTAATGTACTCTCATTGCCCGCTGCATCTGTGGCAGTTACCACGTAACAACCCGCAAACGATGTTAAATTTTGATGCACAAACGTGGTAATTTCCGGCGCCGTGAAACCAATAGAATCATACGCGCTGGCGAGAGAAGCCTTATAATAAATAGTGTAATAAGCAATATCCGGACTGCAGGGGGCTGTTATATTCGGTACCCAGGTTAATAAATTTTGAATTGGAGACTCTTCGTCTAACTGGTCGCAGTTTATTTCATTTAAACTAAGTACCGGTGGACAAGGAGCGGTTACATCCTCCATAAGCACGCAGGAAATCTGGCTATTGTTGAGCAGTAAATTCGGGATTCTAGGAATGGCGTACCGCCCTTTGGTAATAACGTAGTAACAATATTCCTGATTTTCTTGCAGTGGCTGGTTATTATAAGTACCCCGGTCCACGTACGTGCCTCCATTAATGGTAGCATCCACGCTATCGATAAGGATAAAAGCATTGTTAATTTGCCGGTAAATTAAGTGCTTGCGGGCGGTATTATTCCAGGGTACCTGGTAGGTCCAGTTTAAGCTAATGGCGCCCCTTTCGGACGATGTAGTTAGCCGGACGCTCGACCCCGGAGAAGCGGTATCGACTAAAGCCGTCGGTGTTCCGCTCGTTGGGGAGTGAAATAGCTCTATTTTGTAGGTATAGGCCAGTTCTTCGGTATTCAGGTTAGTATCGGTAAATGTAAGTTCATCCAGATTATTAGTCTGAAATACGGGTGTATAAGCAGCAATGGCTCCTACCTGTCCTTCGGCGCGGGAAAGTCGGTATTCTAAGGGAGAAGTTAACCCTATAACTTCGCTTGGCTTAGTCCATTCTACTAAAATTTTACCGGTAGTAGTGGCTGTTTCGGTTACACTAACTTTGGTTAATAAAGGCACATCGTCCGGTAAAACTACGCAGGCCGGTACGGCAGCTAAACTTTCGCCGTTGCCGGGAGTCGGCCAGGCCGCGTAAATGGTATAGCAATAGGTTTGGCCCCGTTTTAAACCACCAGCAATACCATTGTCGTAAAAGGTAACATCATTTTTATTTACTTCCCCAATCCGGACAAAGCCTGAAGAAGGTGGTACTCCGGTAATACACACGGCAGGCACAAAATTGGACTCGCCTTCCTTGCGGTAAATATATAGTTTCTCGGCGCCTTGGCACTCGTAGTTTTGCCAGTTCAAACGAATTCCTCCTCCTTCGATAGTTGCTGTAAAATTTTGCGGTGCCGGGCCAATTACTCTTATATTCCATGGTTTTATGTCGGCCAACGGAAGAGGAGCATTGTCAACTGCCCGAAAAACTACTTGGTAAGGCTTATCCCGGACATCGGAACAATTGGTTTGCCATTTGAATGTAGCGGTATTGTTATTAATTTGGTTAAATAAGGCCGGCGGCAAAATACCACTGTATGCCTTTATTTCTAAAATGTTTCCGGGATCTGGATCTGTAGCCGTAATAATTTCACTTATAGTAGTTCCAGCTACCACGCAGAGGTCTTTCTGGTTAAGCACTGGTGGCCTATTTTCGGTGGGCAAAACCCGGATTTGCATATCGCGCAGCACCTCCCCAATTTTACGCCCGTCTCGCCATTCTTCCACAAAAAAAGCTACGTTATAATCCCCTAAGCGCCCGGGCGTGTTCCAGGTAATTTGGCCGGTAATGGCATCAATGGTAAAAGTGGGTGGACCACCTGGTGGATTAGGTAAAGCTGTACCTCCAAAGTTATTAGGATATTGAAAGCCAAATACATCGGTTATCATGGGATTATTTCTGTCCTCGTTCAAGTTTTGTTGCGAAGGAAATAACCGGAAAGCAATGCTGTCGCCATCAGCATCAAAGGCACCAGGATTATGCACAAAGAGTTGTCCCAGAGTAGCAAAGTCAATGGGTGGTACTAATAGTTGGGGCGTATGGTTAATGGGTACAAATAAATCAATGGTAATGGTAGTTTTTATCACAAAATCCTGATCTGTAGAATTGGTCATGTTTACCACGTTTTTACTGCGGTTTACTTCGTAATAAACCAGCGTAAAAATACCTGGGCCAGAGTAAACATGTTCAAAATAATAGACATTCTGGTAAGTGTCTGGCGTAATCAAAACTTTGGAAAACCGCTTGACGCCTTCCTTGCTGGCCGGGGTACTCGTGGAGGTTCCGTCGCCAAAGCTTACGATGGCGTACTCATTGTCGGCATTTGAGTTTTTATCCGCGTATTGTACTAACTTAAAAAAGTACCGGAGAGGGTTTCGGTTAGCGACGGGAAGGGTGGTATCACTTTGAGCAGTTATTTCGCCGGCCCGGATGTGCGTAGCCTGCACTTTGGTAGAAAAAACCAAACACCAAACCAACAACCATGCGCAGAAAACTGGCACGGCAGTTTTAGAGAGTAAGTTTATGCGCATAGAAAAGGATTTTAATAATAAAACGTAGGTGCTGGTAATATTAATATTATTCCACGGAATTATTTACTCTTAAAGGATAAAGAAAAGAAAACACTTTACTTACGGTTATTTATTTAAAAATTACTTCTAAAAGTTTTCTTTAAGCCAAGCCTTGTTAAAAGGTATTCTGTCCAATATTATAGTTAAAGAAACATAGGAGAATTTAGTAACAAAACAAAAATAAATACTGTTATAGATACAGCGGAAATCAGAATATAAACGGGTCTAATTTCTCTAATTTAGATTCATTCAAAATATGCATTTGTTTTGTTTTATATACCCTCCGCCATTACCTTTGAACACGTAACAAAACAATGCTTAACCTATCACTTAAACTTTATTTGTATAAATGAGTTGGTTCACAAAAACGTTTTCCAGTACTATTGGCAGAAAACTTATTATGTCCCTAACGGGCCTGTTTCTCTGTTCCTTTTTAGTGGTTCATTTAATCGGCAACCTGCAGTTATTTAAAGACGATGGCGGCGAAGCTTTTAACATTTATTCTAAGTTCATGGGCCATAACCCGGTTATTCGCACCCTGGAGTTGGTACTCTTGGCCGGTTTTGCGTTCCATATCTGGGATGCCCTGGCGCTAACCCGGCGTAATAAATCGGCCCGGTCAGTGGGTTATGCCGTTAATCACCTCGATCAGAACAGTAACTGGTCGTCGCGGAATATGGGTTTGCTGGGTACGGTAATTTTAGTTTTTTTACTAATTCACTTGTATAACTTTTTCTGGCGCGCCCGGTTCGGCGACTTACCGGTACAGACGATTGAAGGGGAAGAATATGAGGATTTGTACTCGGTAGTCGTGGAATCCTTTCAGATTTGGTGGTACGTCACTATTTACGTAATTGCCATGGCGGCATTGTGCTTTCATTTAATCCACGGTTTTGCGAGTGCTTTCCAAACGTTGGGCCTGAATCATAAAAAGTACACGCCGGCTATTCAAGCCATCGGCTATGGTTTCTCTATATTGGTATGTTTGGGTTTTGCCGCCATGCCACTTTACTTTTTCTTTCAGCGATAATTTAATTCATCTGCTTATATGCTATTAGATGCAAAGATTCCCGAAGGCCCATTAGCCGAAAAGTGGGAAAAACATAAATTTAACGTGAAGCTGGTAAACCCGGCCAATAAAAGAAAATACGATATTATTGTGGTAGGTACCGGTCTGGCCGGTGCTTCGGCGGCGGCTACTTTGGCCGAACTGGGATATAATGTAAAAGCGTTCTGCTACCAGGATAGTGCCCGCCGCGCCCACAGTATTGCGGCGCAAGGCGGTATTAATGCCGCTAAAAACTACCAGAACGATGGCGATAGCGTGTACCGTTTATTTTACGACACTATCAAAGGAGGTGACTATCGGGCCCGGGAAGCCAACGTGTACCGTTTGGCGCAAGTGTCTGTAAACATCATCGATCAATGCGTGGCGCAAGGCGTACCCTTTGCCCGTGAGTACGGTGGGTTATTGGCCAACCGTTCGTTTGGGGGAGCTCAGGTATCGCGTACGTTTTACGCCCGTGGCCAGACCGGACAACAATTACTACTGGGTGCCTACAGCGCCCTTAACCGCCAGATTGCAGCGGGTAAGGTATTAATGTTCCCGCGTACTGAAATGCTGGATTTAGTAGTGGTAGACGGCAAAGCCCGGGGCATTATTACCCGCCACCTAATTACCGGCAAAATTGAAACGCATAGTGCGCACGCCGTAATTTTAGCCACTGGCGGTTATGGCAACGTCTTTTATTTATCCACTAATGCTATGGGTTGTAACACCACGGCTATCTGGCGGGCACACAAAAAAGGCGCTTTCTTTGGCAATCCGTGCTTTACGCAAATTCACCCAACCTGTATTCCGGTTTCCGGCGAGTACCAGTCTAAATTAACGTTAATGTCGGAATCGTTGCGGAACGATGGTCGCGTTTGGGTGCCCAAAGCGGTGGGCGACAAACGGGCACCACAAGACATCCCGGAAAATGAACGCGATTACTTCCTGGAACGTAAATATCCTTCGTTTGGCAACTTGGTGCCGCGCGACGTAGCCTCCCGTAACGCCAAACAAGCCTGCGACGAAGGACGTGGCGTAGGATCTACTGGCCTGGCCGTTTACCTCGATTTTGCCGATGCTATTCAACGCGACGGTTTAGATAAGGTAAGCCAGAAATACGGTAATTTATTTGATATGTACGCCAAAATTACCGGCGAAAACCCGTATGAATCGCCAATGCGCATTTATCCGGCCGTACATTATACCATGGGCGGTTTATGGGTAGATTATAATTTAATGACGACTATTCCGGGCTTATACGCCACTGGTGAATGTAACTTTTCGGATCACGGGGCTAACCGTTTAGGTGCCTCGGCTTTAATGCAAGGTTTAGCAGATGGCTATTTTGTTATTCCGTATACCATTGGCGATTACCTGGCTCAGATGAAAACGGAAAAGGTAACCACAGATCACCCGGCTTTTAAAGAAGCGGAACAACAAGTTACATCTCGCATTAATAAATTTTTATCGATCAACGGTACTAAAACCGTCGATCATTACCATAAAGAACTGGGTTTACTCATGTGGGATTACTGCGGCATGGCCCGTAACGCCGAGGGTTTGCAGCATGCCAAACAAAAAATAAGCGAACTTCGCGCTGATTTCTGGCAAAATGTGCGGGTATTAGGCGAAAATGAGGAACTGAACATGACGCTCGAAAAAGCCGGCCGCGTTGCCGATTTTCTGGAATTAGGCGAACTAATGGTGGACGATGCCCTGAACCGGAACGAATCGTGCGGTGGCCATTTCCGGGAAGAATACCAAACTCCGGAAAACGAAGCTCTCCGCGATGATGCTAATTTTGCCTACGTAGCGGCTTGGGAATATACTGGCGACAACCAACCGGAAAACCTGCATAAAGAAGCACTAGATTTTGAGAATGTAAAACTCACGCAACGGAGTTATAAATAATTTATTAAATTAAAAATTAGAAATTATGGATTAGAAATTAAAATTAGGCAAATAAGAAATGGACAAAAAAGTAGGTTATGTGCAAGTGAGTCGTTTCTAATTGCTAATTTATAGTTCCTAATTTATTATTCATCATTCATAATTGAAAGATAAAAATGGCTGGTAATAATCCCAACGCAGCGCCAATGAACCTGACACTTCGGGTTTGGCGTCAAAAAAACGCGAGAACCCCAGGTAAACTGGTAACCTATAAAGTAAATAATATCTCGCCGGACATGTCTTTCCTGGAAATGATCGACGTGGTAAACGAAGATTTAACCCTGAAAGGTGAAGACCCGATTGCTTTTGACCACGATTGCCGCGAGGGTATTTGCGGTATGTGCAGCATGTACATTAACGGCAGGGCGCATGGCCCGGAAAAAGGCACCACTACCTGCCAGTTGCACATGCGTAAATTCCAGGATGGTCAAACCATTACCATTGAGCCGTGGCGTGCCAATGCTTTCCCGGTGCACAAAGATTTAAGCGTAGACCGTTCCGCTCTCGACCGTATTCAGCAGGCGGGTGGTTACATCTCCGTTAATACCGGCGGTGTACCAGACGCCAACGAAATTCCAATTCCGAAAGATATTGCCGATAAAGCTTTTGATGCCGCCACTTGTATCCAGTGCGGTGCTTGTGTGGCCGCTTGTAAAAATGCTTCGGCTATGTTATTCGTGAGTGCCAAGGTATCGCAGCTAGCTTTATTGCCGCAAGGTAAAGTTGAGCGCAAAACCCGCGTAGAGAATATGCTCGCCCAACACGATGCCGAAGGCTTTGGCGCTTGTTCTAATATTGGTTCCTGCGCCGCTGAATGTCCGGTGGGTATTTCCTTGGAAAACATTGCGATGCTGAACCGGGAATACCTGGGTGCGAAACTTACTTCCGAGAACGTAGGTTAATACAAGAGTTGAAAATAAAAAAAAGCGGACTGGAAGGTTCGCTTTTTTATGGACTACTATTTACCAGCCTTACTTTACCTTTTTGCTGAAAACGCTGGTTCAAAACAAAAGTGTACTTTTTATGGTAGCAAATACGTAGGTTTAAATTTATTAAGCTTTTTATTCATGATTACCATTATATCCGGTACCAACCGTCCCCGTTCCAATGCTAGGGTTATATCTACTATCTACGCGAGTTTATTGGACAAGCGCGACATGCCTAATCAAATCTTAGATTTGTTAGATTTACCGCCTGATTTTGTTTTCAGCGCTTTGTACCACAACGCTGGCAAAAATGAACAATACAACGAACTGAATAAATTAATTGAAACCACCGATAAGTTTGTTTTTATTGTGCCGGAATATAATGGCTCATTCCCGGGGGTATTAAAAGCTTTTATTGATGGCTTAAGTTATCCGGGAAGTTTCAAAAATAAAAAAGCCGCATTAGTAGGAATATCCACCGGTTCACAGGGCGGTGCTTTAGCTCTAAGCCATTTAACCGACGTTTTACATTACATGGGAATGCACGTACTAGCCGCCAAACCGCGTTTAAACTACATATCTAAAAGCTTGCATAACGGGGAGCTTACCAATACTTTATACGAAAGCTTATTGCTGGAGCAAATAGAATCTTTTATCAATTTTTGAATAGAAAAACTAAGAATCGTATAGGTTACAAAACTATGTTATCATTTAAAGTTTTGCCATTTCAATTCGAACTAAAAATTTAAAAATTTTATATCGCGATCGAGGACGCTCGCTGCATAAGGGCAACTTAAAGTTTTAGACATACTTAAAAACAAAAAGACCGGATTACTCCGGCCTTCTTATCATTCTTTAGGTTTCATCTAAAACCAAGGGGCATTCAAGAAGTAATAGCCATGGATTATGGTCTATGGACAATGGTCTAAATACTACTCTTTTTCGATCAATTCTACACTACGTTTTACGAAGGCCGTTAAAGCCGGACCAGTGAGCATGTTTTGCGATAATAAAGCTAAATCAAAGGCTTGTTTCGCAATTTTTTCTTTGCTCTCGTCACCCGCTTTCAATACGCGTTGGTTAATCGGGTGGTTGGCATTCACACTCACGTTGTACGTATCCGGCATATTACCCATAAATAGCATACCGCCGCCACCGGTGCGGCTCATGTCTTTCATGCGGCGCATAAATTCCGGTAAAGTGATAATTACCGGCTGGTCTTGCGGCGAAAGCGGCTCGATAGAAACGTGCATGTTAGTGTTGTTAATGGCTTTCTCGTAGATTTCCTTTAACTGCGTTTTCTCGTCTTCGCTCAGTACCGATTCCTTGGTTTCGTCTTTCTCGATGAGTTTATCTACGGTTTCGGCATCTACGCGCTTCAGGGTAACTTTTTCGAGTTTCTGCTCCAACATGCCAATAAAGTGGCTGTCAATCATCGTATCCAGCTTTAACACATCGTAGCTACGGTCCTTGGCCGATTCCACAAAAGCGTGTTGCTTTTCTTCGTCGCTGGTATACAGAATTACCAGGTTATCGCTTTTATCTTTTTGATTGGCCTGAATGTATTCTTTATACTCATCAATGGTAAAATATTTACCTTCGGTATTTTGAACCAGGGCGAAATCTTTGGCTTTTTCGTAAAATTTATCGTCGGAAAGCATGCCGTACTTCACGAAAATATTAATGTCGTTCCATTTATCCTGAAAGTTCTCGCGCTCTTTCTTAAAGATTTCGGCCAGTTTATCAGCTACTTTTTTGGTGATATAGGTATTGATTTTCTTTACGTTCGAATCGGCTTGCAGGAAGCTTCGCGATACGTTCAGCGGAATATCGGGTGAGTCGATAACCCCGTGCAGTAGCATTAAAAACTCGGGTACTACATCTTTTACCTCATCGGTAATAAACACCTGGCGGCTGTACAGCTGAATTTTGTTTTTCTGAAATTCAAACTCGTTTTTTAGTTTCGGGAAGTACAGAATGCCCGTTAAATTAAAAGGATAATCTACGTTCAGGTGAATCCAAAACAGCGGATCCTCGGAGAAAGGATACAGTTCTTTGTAGAAATTCTTGTAATCTTCGTCGGTTAATTCTGCTGGCGATTTGGTCCAAATTGGGGTGGGATTATTAATTACTTCGCCTTTAAACTCAACCGGTACTGGTAAAAATTTGCAATATTTATTCAGAATAGTCTGAATGCGGGCTTCGTCTAAAAATTCTTCCGAATCAGCGGCTATATTTAAAATGATATCGGTGCCTCGTTCTGCGCGTTCGGCTTCGGTAATAGTGAATTCCGTAGAACCATCGCAAGTCCAGTGAGCCGCCGGAGCATCGTCCTGGTAAGATTGAGAGATAATCTCTACGGTATCGGCTACCATAAACGAGGAATAGAAACCTAAACCAAAATGACCAATGATCTGGTTCGCATCTGGCTTGTCTTTGTATTTCTCTACGAACTCCGTAGCGCCGGAAAAGGCAATCTGGTTAATATATTTTTTTATTTCATCGGCGGTCATCCCAATACCATTATCACTTACCATAATGGTACGGGCTTCTTTGTCAACGGCTACTTTTACCTTCAGGTCGCCCAATTCCCCTTTGTACTCCCCAATTGCCGATAACCGCTTTATTTTTTGCGAGGCATCCACCGCGTTAGATACCAGCTCGCGCAAAAATATCTCGTGATCGGAGTACAAAAACTTTTTAATTATTGGGAAAATATTCTCGGTGTGAATCGAAATATTACCTTTTTCTGCCATAATGCATTCTTTAATTTATATAAACTCTGTTTTCGTTTACGTTCTACGGTAAAACTCCGGTTTCAAAAGTTATTCCAGCTAACCCGTTTTCTTAAAAATGTGACAGCTTGGCAGATTAAAAATTCGCCAGGTTTTAAAAACTGGCGGGTTTGCTCGATGTCAGTTGTGGATAAGAGCTGTGGATAAATTGTAGAGAAGTAATCGTCTTAAAAATTTACTATCCGGTCAGAATTAGGGTAATTTGTTTTTGGGTTATATCCTTATTATTTTCTGTATTTTCTGCTACAAACTATACCGGCCTCAAAGCCATACGTGTAACCAGATTAGCCTAAGTAAACCCGTATTTGAATTCTTTTCGCTGAATACTATGAGGAAAAATCTCTTATTGCTTCTGTTAGGTTTGTTTTGTTTGGCAGCTAAAGCCCAAACCGTAGTAGTGCCGAATAACATTTACTTTGCGGATCAGCATTTAACGATTAACGAAGATGCCCGAAAAGCTATCCAGAAACAGGTAGATGCTTTACTCAAGTATCCCCAGTATTTTCAGGCTAAAATAGACCGGTCGGATGCTTATTTCCCCATTATATCCCGCATTTTTGCCGAAGAAGGTTTACCCGATGATTTTAAATACCTGGTTTTACAGGAAAGCGGGCTGGTTTCGGATGCGGTTTCTACTTCAAACGCGGTAGGTTTCTGGCAATTTAAAAAAGAAGCCGCTGCCGATCATGGTTTGCTTATAAACGCCGATGTGGACGAACGTAAACACATTGTTAATTCCAGCCGGGGAGCCGCCAAATACCTGGTAAAAAGCAATACTACTTACTATAAAAATTGGTTTAACACGCTATTATCTTACTATTTAGGCTTTACCGGCGCCAAATCGTTCGCCAAACCGGAGCACGTAGATAGCAAAGAAATGGAAGTTTCCGGCAAAACCAACTGGTATATCTTAACTTTTCTGGCTCATAAAGTAGCTTTCGAAAATTCTATCGGTAAAAATCCCAATCCGCCGGTTGTGATTCAAGAAGTGCCCGTAACAGTTGGCCAAAGTTTAAGCGATGTTGCTTTGGCTACTCAAACCGACTACGCCGAACTCCAGAAATATAACAAATGGCTGAGCGGTAGTGTAGTACCAGGCAACAAACCTTACACGGTATTAGTACCTATAACCAACCCCAATCAGCAACAAGCCGTTTTAGCGGTGAACAAGACTCGGATGCCCATTTCTATTCCGGGTAAGTCTGGCTCTTTAGCTGGTCCGGCTATTCGTAAAACCTACAACGGCTTACAAGCAATTGTAGCCCGCCGAGGCGATTCTCAGGATAATTTGGCCCGGGCAGGTAAAGTAAGCCTTAAACGTTTCCGGCAATACAACGAACTTACTAATCGCGATGAAGTAATTGCCGGGGAAACGTATTATCTGGAACGCAAACGCAGTAAAGCAAGTACCGCTTATTATGCGGTTCAGGGGGGAGAACAAACCTGGAATGTAGCCCAAAAATTTGGCGTTAAAGTAAAGTCTTTGCTCTGGTATAACCGCTTGCGTAAAAATGAAACCTTACTGGCCGGTCGGGTAATGTGGTTGCAGCAGCGTCGGCCGAGCCACGTGCCGGTAGAATACCAAGACATTCCACCTGCAACACCCACTCCGCAACCAGAAACGCCAACTAAACCACTTATTATAGCTCAAAAAGAACCTAACCCTGCTCCCCCGAAAACATCTGCTCCTGCTGCCAAGCCAGCTTCTAAAAACACCGTGGAAGATAAGCTGGCAAATATTTTTGGAGTAAAACCAGCTCCGGAGAAAGTAGCGAAGGTAGATACGCAACCGGTAGAAGTGGACGAAAACCTGAGCGAAGTTAATGAAGAGCCAGAAGATAATGAACCGGTAGTAACGGCACCGGTGATTCCTAATACTCCTTCTACATCCGGAACGGAGGTAACCACAACCAGCGATTCTATTCAGGTACCAGCAAATGAGTCAGTTTTTTCTATTGATGTTGCTCCGGTTTCGGAATCCGGGAACGATGCGATAATAGATACCACGCTAGCCCGTTCCGAGCCAGAAAAAGAAGTAGCGCAAATCAATTCCGAGCCTCAGAAACCAGATTTGTATCCAACCCGGAAATCATCCGCCTCCACCAAGGATTCCGTTTTTCTTAAATCCGGCCCGGTAAGTTCTGCGCCTAAAGCATCTACTTCTTTAATTGCCAAAGAGGAAATGGCTTCTCCCGCCGAAAAAACTGCGAATACGGTATCCGTAATTATAACCGAGCACGTGGTGTCGAAAGGTGAAACTTTGTACAGTATCTCCCGGCTTTATGATATTCCGGTAAACCAACTACAAACCTGGAATAGCTTAAGTACCTTGGCCTTGTCAATTGGTCAAAACTTACGGCTTACACCTCCCGTGAAAACTCCAGCCCAAAAAAAATCTGTAGCCGATAATTCTATCATTACCGCGGCCACTATGCCACCCGTTACAGAGCGAGCTACTACTGCCAATACCATTACTACCCAACACGTAGTATCTGCCGGCGAATCCATGTACCAAATCTCGCGAAAATACGGTGTTACCATTAAGGAAATTATGGAATGGAACAACAAATCCGACTTCAGTGTATCACCGGGCGAAAAACTTACCATTAAACCAAAATCCAGCAGTCGGAAATAGTTGAAAGTTAAAAAGCTGCAAGTTGGAAAGTTTAAAGGTTGGAAGGTTTTAGAGTTTATTTATAACTGCTAATCGAATGTTGGTAAATGTAAATAAATCACCTGTCCCTCCTAAGCTTAGGAGGGGCAGGTGATTTATTTAACCTAATTAAGCTATTTCTTAATTCTTTTCCTACTTTCTAAAATTTTCTTACCAGTGCGCCACCAAATTATTTTATTGAAATAAAATGAACATGTATTCTAGCCTGAACCTCTTTTAGCCTAAATATCTAATTCATAATTTCTAATATTTAATTTGGTAAAACCCTAGCGATTTTCCGGGGCCATGGTTAAATTAGAAGCCGTTTGTACTCCGGTTGCCACTTGGGGTAAAATGCCTAATTGCTGGTAAATGGGTCGTACCAACTGGCGCATTTTTGGCAACTGGATCGCGAACGGAATAACAATTAACCCGCACAAACAACCACAAATAAGTAAGGTATTCGGTACGCCAATATGATTGGCCACGGTACCCGCCAACAGCGAACCAAAAGGCGCCATGCCCAGAAAAGCCATGGAATAAAAGCTCATTACCCGGCCGCGTTTATCATCTTCTACAATGGTTTGCAGAATGGTATTATTGGCGGCCATTTGCACAATCATGCCAAAACCAGTTATACTAATAAATACCAGCGACAGCCCAATGTGGCGCGTAAAAGAAAAGCATATCAGCCCAAAAGCAAGCATTAAAGTAGCAGTAATTATTACTTTTCCTAAACCTAACACCGATGGACGCTTGGCCAGATACAAAGCACCCGTAAGTGCCCCAATGCCGGAAGCACCCATTAAATAACCCAGCGTATTTGCCCCGCCATGCAGAATATCGCGGGCAAAAACGGGCATTAATACGCTAAAAGGCATCCCAAATAAGCTAATTAAGCCTATTTGCATCAAAATAGCTCGGATAGGTGGAAAACCAACCACGTACCTGAATCCTTCCCGCAGCGATTCCCATACGCGAGTGTCTTTATTAGTGGAGGTTGGCTTGCTAACAACTTTAATTGTTAGCAGGGAAAACAATACGGCCACGTAACTGAAGGCATTAAAAGCAAAACACAGGCCCTCGCCTACTGCTGCAATAACTAGTCCGGCTATGGAGGGTCCTGCCAAGCGCGCAACGTTAAACAACGAAGAATTTAAGGCAATCGCGTTGCTGACATCTTCCCGTTTATTAATCAAATTTATGACGAACGACTGCCGCGTAGGCGTATCAAAAGCATTTACCATTCCCAGGAAAATACTTAAACCCACAATCCAATAAATGGTCACGGTATCGGTAAGTACCAGTACGGCCAGAATCGTTGCCTGTACCATAGCTAGCGATTGCGTAATAATTAAAATGCGGTGTTTATTAAACTTATCGGAAAGTACCCCCGCAAAAGGCCCGAGCAGAAAAGCGGGAACCTGGCCGGCAAAACCTAAAACGCCTAATAACAATACTGAATTAGTTAGTCGGTACACGAGCCAACTCATGGCTACTTGCTGCATCCAGGTGCCCACCAAAGAAACTCCCTGACCCATGAAGAAGATTCGGTAATTGCGGTATTGCAAAGCCCGAAACATCTCGGACAAAGTCACTTTATTTTTCTTTTCTGCAGTTGCATCCATTCGTTTACCTCTATTTGGCTTTCTATCACCAAACTTGCTTTACGGAAAAGGCACCAATAAGCTGACCTAATTTAGAGTCGCGGGAAAAATAACATCAAGACCTCGTCTTCAACTCACCATTCCTGGTAACAAGTTATTATGCTTCATATCCTAATTAGCAAAAAAAGTAGTACAACTAGTTTTGCCTGAAAAGTAACCGTTTAAAGAAGTATAAGCTTGGAAGTAAAAGTACAATGTTTCTGATTTTTACCAGCTTTCTATTCATGTTCTAAACCGGACACTTTCTGTCCGCAAATAAGACAATTCAAATCTATTTACGATTGGTATATTTAATTTAAAAAGTTAACAACCAACTACTTATAAAAAAGGCCTATTATTTGTACGACAAAATATAGAATAATACTTTACTCAATGAGAAAAACTTATTTAGGCGAATTTGAAGAAGTAATTCTGTTGCTGGTAGCCATTCTGGATGGAGATGCCTATGGCGTAACCGTGAGCCAGGAATTAGAGCAACAAACGGGTCGGCAAGTTACTTTTGGTGCGGTGCACAATACCCTGATTCGCCTGGAAGAAAAAGGCTTTGTACATTCTCAACTAGGGGGAGCTACGGCCGAACGCGGAGGACGGCGCAAACGCTTGTTTACTTTAACTCCCGCCGGAAGCCGGGCCTTGCAAAATATTTGGGAGTTACGTCAGCAACTCTGGCAATTAGTTCCGCCGCACGCCATTAAACCCGCTGGCATATGATGTATTCTAATAAACCTACTCCTCAGCCTCCCCGCTGGGTTATTCGTCTGCTGCAAAGGCTGCATCCTACAGAAACTTTAGAAGAAGTAGCAGGTGATTTAGCCGAACTGTATGTTTACTGGTATCAGCAAGCAGGTAAACGACAAGCTGATTGGCGCTATGTACTAGCAGTATTTTCGGTGCTACCACCTTTTGTGCGACGACGCCAATTAAAACAAGAACATGCATCAAACTCCTTTATTCCTTTTACTATGTTAACGCACTATTTTACCATTGCCTACCGCCACTTGCTGCGGAACAAAGCAACTTCTTTCCTTCATATTGCCGGCTTATCTTCCGGTATGGCAGTGGCTATGCTGATTGGGCTATGGGTTTGGAATGAATTGTCGTTCAATAAACACCACCAAAATTACGATAGGATTGTGCAACTCTGGCAATTTGTTGCTTTCGACGCGGAAAAATCTTCCTACAATTCCTTGCCGATACCTTTAGCCGAGGAGCTCCGAAATAACTATCCTGATTTTAAATTAGTGAGTGTCGCTACCTTTAACCGGGAAAGTATTCTGGCTCATGGACAAAAGCAATTTACAAAAACTGGGATGTACGTGGAACCGGCTTTTGTGCCAATTATGTCGGTGAAATTATTGGCAGGCGCCGCTAATGGCCTGAACGACGTTCGCAGTATCATGCTTTCCCAATCCCTGGCCCAAACCTTTTTTGGCTCCGAAAATCCTATTAACAAAGTAATCAAAATCGATAATAAGCAAACGTTAAAAGTAACGGGAGTTTACGAAGATTTTCCTGGTAATAGTTCCTTCAGAGAGGTTTTGTTTTTGGCTCCCTGGCAGTGGTTTGTGGCTACGAATTCTTACGCTCGGAATGCCCAAAAAGAATGGGATGAAAATTCATTTCAAATTTTTGCCCAGCTCACCGAGCAAGCAAACGTAGAAAAAGTTTCGGCAAAAATTAAAGATATCCGGATGAAGCTGGATAATCCGCCGCCGTATAAGCCCGAATTTTTCCTGCACCCCATGAGCAAATGGCACTTATACGCCGATTTCCAGAATGGCGTTAACACCGGTGGGCTGATTTACTTTGTCTGGCTATTTGGCATTGTGGGTGTTTTTGTATTGCTGCTGGCTTGCATTAATTTTATGAATTTAAGCACGGCTCGCAGCGAAAAACGGGCCAAAGAAGTAGGCATTCGCAAGGCAATTGGTTCGGTTCGCCGGCAATTAATATTTCAGTTTTTAAGTGAGTCGCTTCTAACGGTAGCTATCTCTTATTCAATTTCTATCCTGGTAGTATTGGTTGCTTTGCCTTTTTTTAACGAAGTTGCCAACACTAATATTCGTATTTTGTGGTCCAACCCAGTTTTCTGGCTTTCTTCCCTGGTATTCTGTTTACTTACCGGTTTCATCGCCGGCAGCTATCCGGCGCTGTATTTATCTTCCTTCCAACCGGTTAAAGTGCTGAAAGGAGCTTTAAAAGTTGATCAGTCAGTAGTAGCTCCCCGCAAAATGTTAGTTGTTTTTCAATTTACGGTTTCAATTACCTTAGTTATTGGCATTATTACCGTTTTCCGGCAGATAGACTACGCCAAAGATCGCCCGACGGGGTATAGTCGCAACGGCTTAATTGAGGTCAGAATAAATAGTCCGGAATTAAACCGGCAGTTTGCGTCCATAAAAAACGACTTATTTCAAAGCCGGGCCGTAGTTGCTTTTTCCGAATCAACTGGTTCTGTAACCGATGATTACGGAGGAGTAACGAATGTAGATTGGCCGGGCAAATCTCCCGAAAGTCACCCCTTGTTAATGGCCAATCGAATTACCCATGATTACGGCAAAACAATAGGCTGGCAATTAATGGCTGGCCGGGATTTTTCCGAAGACTTTGCCAGCGATTCGTCGGCAATAATTTTAAATGAATCTGCCTTACAACTAATGGCGCTTAAAAATCCAATCGGCGAAACTATTTACTGGAACAACAAAAAATACCGGATTATTGGTATTATCCGAGACATGATTAAAAACAATCCTTTTGAGCCGGTAAGTCCTTCTTTCTTTGTGATAGATTACGAGTCGGCAAATGTCATGAATATTAAACTGGCTCCGCAAATGGGTACGCGGGAGGCTTTGCGGAGAGTAGAAGAAGTGTATAAAAAATATAATCCTGCGGTTCCTTTTGAATATAAATTTGTAAATGAAGAATACGCTAAAAAGTTTAGCCATGAAGAACGCATTGGTAAGCTGACTACTTTTTTTGCCATTCTCGCCATTTTTATTTCCTGCTTAGGTCTGTTCGGTTTGGCCTCGTTTCTGGCGGAGCAGCGAACCAAAGAAATTGGTATCCGCAAAATACTGGGGGCACCGGTATTTCATATATGGCGTTTGTTATCTAAAGATTTTGTATTTCTGGTTCTGATTGCCTTTTTTCTGGCTACGCCTATTGCGTATTATTTTCTTCATAAATGGTTACAAAACTACGAATACCGAACCCAATTACCTTGGTGGGTATTTGCCGCTGTTGGCAGTGGAGCTCTGATTATCACGCTATTAACGATAAGTTACCAGGCAATTAAAGCGGCACTGGCTAATCCAATAAAATCCTTGCGTAGCGAGTAAATTATGGAATCTACTCCGAATCCACCCCGCTGGGCTGTTCGCTTGCTGCAAAGGTGGCATCCTTTAGAAACTCTAGAGGAAGTAGAAGGCGATTTAGCCGAATTGTATATTTATTGGCACAATCAGTTAGGTAAGAAGCCGGCTAATCTCCATTATGTGCTGGCAGTATTTTCCGTATTGCCTCCTTTTGTGAAGAAACGTGCGTCCAAATATCCTTATCCTCAAACTTCTTTTTTCCAGCCGGCTATGATTCGTAACTATTTAACTATCGCCTTCCGGAACCTTCTCCGGCAAAAAGCTTATTCTTTCCTAAACATTGGTGGTCTGGCCTTGGGTATGGCGGTAGCGCTGCTGATTGGTTTGTGGCTGCAGGACGAATTATCATATAATACTTATCACGCTAATTATACGTATCTGGCGAAAGTAATGAAGCGGGGAAACGACAAAGGTAGAAATTGGTCTAGTACTAGTTTACAATATCCCTTAGCCACGGAACTGCAAACCACTTACAAAAGCCATTTCCAACACATTGTAAAAGCTTCGTGGGTACAGGACTACATTCTGAGCAGCGGCGAAACGAAAATATCCAGCACCGGAGTGTTCATGGAAGCTGCCGCCCCGGAAATGTTTACGCTTAAAATGTTAAAAGGTAACTGGAGCGCTTTGCAAGACCCGCATTCCATCGTGCTTTCTGCTTCTTCTGCTAAGGCCTTGTTCGGGAATCAAGACCCCTTGGGAAAAATTGTAAAAATGAATACCAAGGTTCAGGTACAGGTAACCGGGGTGTACGAAGACTTACCCCGCAACACGGAACTCCACGAAATAAAATTTTTTGCTCCTTTTTCTTTATGGGCTTCTCTCAACGACTGGATTGCGGAACGGGCGTTAAATGATTGGACCAATCATTTCCTGTATTTATACGTCCAAATTAAGCCAACCAGTAGTTTGGAGCAGGTTTCTGCCCGCATTAAAGATGCCGAACTCAACCAAATTAAAAAGTTAGAGGGCTTACAAAAGCAAGTTGCCTTGCAGCCGCAAGTTTTTCTGCATCCCATGCCTAAATGGCACTTATTCAGCGATTTTGAAGAGGGTAAACCCCAGAGCAGTTCGGTTCGTTTTGTCTGGCTGGTAGGTTTAATTGGTAGCTTTGTTCTTTTATTAGCCTGCATTAATTTCATGAATTTGTCTACGGCTCGCTCCAGTAAACGCGCCAAAGAAGTAGGCGTACGGAAAACCTTAGGTTCGCTCCGCACCCAATTAATTGGCCAGTTTTTCAGCGAATCGTACCTGATAGTCTTCTTGGCTTTCGGCCTTGCCCTGGTGCTAGCAAAGTTAGGTTTGCCCTATTTCAACGAAATTGCCGCTAAAGATATGCGCCTGCCCTGGAACCAGGGCTGGTTTTGGTTGGGTAGCATTCTATTTATTCTGATTACCGGCTTGCTGGCCGGTAGTTACCCGGCATTGTATTTATCTTCCTTTAATCCGGTAAAAGTACTCAAAGGCACTTTCCGGGCGGGTCGCCTTGCCTCTTTGCACCGCGAAGTAATGGTGGTGATGCAATTCACTATCTCGGTTACTTTAATTATTTGTACCATCATTGTGTATAATCAGATTATGTTTGCCAAGAACCGTCCGGTGGGTTACGCCCGCGATGGCTTGATTACGATGGACATGAAGTCGGATGATTTTTACGGCAAGTACGATGTACTCCGCACCGAACTGAAAAACACCGGGGTGGTAGCGGAAATGTCGCAATCCATGGGCAAAATAACAGAGGTAGCTTCGGGCAATAACGGTTTTCAGTGGAAAGGAAAAGATCCGAACCGGGATGATAGTTTTGGCACCTTAGCGGTATCGCACGAACACGGCAAAACCGTAGGCTGGCAGTTTGTAGCCGGGAGAGATTTTTCCCGAGAATATGCCAGTGATTCCGTCGGCATGGTAATTAACGAAGCGGCGGCAAAATTCATGGGTTTAAAAAATCCGGTAGGAGAAAGCGTCAGCTGGACTTGGTGGCGGACCCAGGAAGTAAAGCACTATAAAATTCTGGGAGTAATTAAAGATATGGTAATGGAATCGCCGTACGAGCCCGTAGAACCCACGGTTTTTTATCTGAAGGGCTTTAATGGTACCGTGAATTGCATCAACATCAAAATTAATCCGGCCGTGAGTGCCCGCGAAGCTTTACCCAAAATAGAAACCGTCTTTAAAAAATTAATTCCATCGGCTCCTTTCGAGTACCAATTTGTCGACGAGGAATACGCCAAAAAATTTGCTACCGAAGAACGTATCGGTAAACTGGCGGCTTTATTTGCTTCGCTTGCCATTATAATTAGTTGCTTAGGTTTGTTTGGTTTAGCCTCTTTTGCCGCCGAACAGCGCACCAAAGAAATAGGCGTACGCAAGGTTTTAGGGGCCTCCATTGGGGATGTGTGGCTACTCTTATCGAAGGATTTTATGCGGTTGATAGCCATTGCTTTAGGGATAGCTGTACCTTCAGCTTTTTATTTTATGCACCATTGGCTTCAAAATTACGAGTACCGGGTCAGGATAGAGTGGTGGATTTTTGCTCTGGCAGGAACGGGAGCCATAAGCATAACTTTACTTACGGTAAGTTACCAGAGCATTCGAGCAGCCAGGCTCAATCCGGCACGCAGCTTACGTACCGAATAATGCGGAGTTCTATTCTTTATTCACCCTCTTGGGCGCAAATACCCTTTATTTCATTCCTTATTGAGAGGTAGCTCTTTGGAGTCGGTTCCCGGCTCCATGTTCAGGTACTGATCCAATTGGGGCAGTACCCAGTTTGCCTCCTGGTCGGCGGGCCTCGTCGGGGCACTTGGGCGGGCTAATTTTGCTTTTCTCTGGTGGGAACGTTCGCAGCACGCCCCTACTCGTCGAAATGCCTGCGGCACCGGAAAATCAACGCCCGTCCTCGCTGCCTCGACTGCTGTCTGTTCTGCTAGCTATCGCTTTTCGGGCTTCTCCCTTTTAAATCGATCTACTTATATCCTAGTGGTAACTCAAATGCATAAAAATTCAAGCTATTCTTATCATTCTGATAATTAGCGAAATTAGGTATTGAAGCTTACCATACGAAACTTATCGAATCTATTCTTCCAGGCAAAAGTAGCTTAAAGGAGTAAACTTTTGCTTCCGGAACTGCTACTTTTTATCTAACTTTAGTGTTCTCTCAGGGGTGTTCCTTAGAGAATGAACTTACTATATACCCTCGTTTCCCGTTGTAAATGGAAACAACTCTTAACTCATAACTTTTAACTCTTAACTAAATAAAGTGCCCGAATTCTCGCATTTACACTGCCATACGCAATATTCTTTGCTCGACGGCGCCGCCAGCATTGGTGGCTTGATGAAAAAAGCCCAGGCGGACGGCATGAAAGCCGTCGCCATGACCGACCACGGCAATATGTTCGGCGCTTTTAACTTCGTGGCCGAGGCGAATAAATATAACGTGAAGCCCATTGTGGGCTGCGAATTTTACCTGGTGCAAGACCGCCACCAAAAGGTTTTTACCAAGGAACAGCGCGATAACCGCTACCACCAATTACTATTAGCGAAAGACCAGGACGGTTATAAAAACTTGTCCAAGCTTTGCTCCATGAGCTACATCGAAGGCTTGTACAGCAAATGGCCGCGCATTGATAAAGAAATTTTAAAAAAATACGCGAAAGGCTTAATTGCGACCAGTTGCTGCATCGGGGCCGAAGTTCCCCAGGCTATTCTTTGGAAAAGCGAAGAAGAGGCAGAAAAGATTTTACTGTGGTGGCTCGATCTATTCGGCGAAGATTACTACATCGAAATCCAGCGACATGGCCTGCAAAATATTGATAACACGGGTAAAAGCCAGGAAGACGTCAATCAGGTGCTGTTGAAGTGGGCCAAAAAATACAACGTAAAAGTAATCTGCACCAACGACTCCCACTACATCGAGCAAAACGACTGGAATGCCCACGACATTTTGCTTTGCGTGAATACCGGTGAAGACGAAAGCATTCCGGTGGGTGATTTTAACACCAAGTATTTCCGGCTCTTAACCAATAAAGGCGACGTTGCTTACGATCACTTGGATAACCTACGCAAGAACCTGGGCAACGACGAAGTGGCCCGCCGGATGCTGTACCGGATTGAGGAAGAAATGCAGAAACCCCGGCCGCAAACCCGCTTTGGTTTTCCGAACGATGAATTCTACTTCAAAACCCAGGCCCAGATGAACGAGCTGTTCCGGGATGTGCCCCAGTCAGTGGATAATACCAACGAAATCGTGGACAAAATTACGCCGCCCAAGCTGCAGCGCGATATTTTACTGCCCAATTTTCCCATTCCTGCCGAACACGCCGGGCCGGACGCGTATTTGCGCCATTTAACCTTTGAAGGAGCCAAAAAACGCTACAAAGAATTGACGCCTGAAATAGAAGAACGCCTAAATTACGAGCTGCAAATCATTGAAACGATGGGTTTTGCCGGGTACTTTTTGATTGTGCAGGATTTTATTAACCAAGGCCGTAAGATGGGCGTTGCCGTGGGACCGGGCCGGGGTTCGGCGGCAGGTTCGGCGGTGGCGTATTGCGTGGGTATCACCAACATCGACCCAATTAAGTATTCTTTGCTGTTCGAGCGTTTCCTGAATCCGGAACGGGTATCCATGCCCGATATTGATATTGACTTCGACGACGAAAACCGCCAGCGGGTAATTGATTACGTGGTCGAAAAATACGGCAAAAACCAGGTAGCTCAGATTATTACTTTCGGCACCATGGCGGCCAAATCGAGTATTAAAGACGTAGCCCGGGCTACCGAACTGTCTTTAGCCGAAGCCAACGAACTCGCCAAAATGGTACCCGATACTCCCGGTACTACGCTCGCCAAAGCTTTTATTGAATCGCCGGAATTGGCCAACATTCGCGCGGGCAACGACCACCGCGGTAAAGTAATGCAACTCGCCGAAAAGTTAGAAGGTTCGGTGCGCAATACCGGTATTCACGCCGCTGGGGTAATTATTGCGCCCGATGATATTACCAATTATATTCCGGTTTCTACTTCAAAAGATTCGGACCTGTTGGTTACGCAGTTCGACGGGAAAGTAATTGAAAGCGCCGGCATGCTGAAAATGGACTTTCTGGGTTTAAAAACCCTCACCATTATTCGCGATGCTTTAGAACTGATTAAAACCAACCACGGCGTAGATATTGACATTGACGAAATTCCGCTGGAAGACGAGAAAACTTTTGCGCTCTACCAACGTGGCGATACGATTGGTACTTTCCAGTTTGAATCCGAAGGCATGCGGATGTACTTAAAAGATTTGCAGCCGACCAATATTGAGGATTTAATTGCCATGAATGCGCTTTACCGGCCAGGTCCGATGCAGTTCATCCCGAACTTTATTAACCGGAAACATGGCCGGGAGCCAGTAGAATACCCGCACGAGTTGCTCGAACCCATCCTAAATTATTCTTATGGGATTATGGTGTACCAGGAGCAAATTATGCAAACCGCCCAGATCTTAGCGGGTTACTCCCTGGGTGGTGCCGACTTGCTACGCCGCGCTATGGGTAAAAAAGACATGGCCAAAATGGCCAAGGAGCGTGAAAAATTTATAAAAGGCGCCAAAGAACTCCACAAAATACCCGAGAAAAAAGCGTCGGAAGTATTCGACGTTATGGAGAAATTTGCCCAGTACGGCTTTAATCGGTCGCACTCGGCGGCGTACTCCGTAGTAGCCTATCAAACCGGTTACCTCAAAGCGCACTATCCCGCCGAATACATGGCAGCGGTGCTCACGCACAACATGAATGATATTAAGAAGGTAACTTTCTTTATTGAGGAAGCCCGTCGCCAGCAAGTACCGGTTTTAGGGCCGGACGTGAACGAATCCATCTATAAATTTAACGTGAACAAAGAAGGCGCGATTCGTTTTGGTTTGGGGGCCGTGAAAGGAACCGGCGAATCCGCTGTAGAGGCCATCTTGGAAGAACGGGAAAAGAAAGGCCCTTATTCCGATATTTTTGACTTTGCCAAACGGGCTAACCTACGGGCGGTAAATAAAAAAACTTTCGAAAGTTTAGCGCAAGCCGGGGCGTTTGATTCGTTTGAACGCTACCACCGGGCGCAGTACATTGAATTAGCGGACGGTGAAAACCAGAACCTGCTTGAAAAAGCTATCCGCTTCGGTAACCAATACCAGGCCGAGCAAAGCTCCGCGCAGCAATCCTTATTTGGCGGGGGCAGCGCCGTGCAAATTCCTTTACCCAAAGTACCCGATATTGCCCCTTGGAGCCAAACCGAAATGCTGCGCCGCGAGAAGGAAGTGGTAGGTTTCTATATTTCCGGCCACCCGCTCGACCAGTTTAAACTAGAGATTGACTCTTATTGTACTTGTTGCTTGGAACGTATTGCCGAATACAAAAACCGTGATATTTCCGTAGCTGGTATCGTGAGTAACATCGTGATCCGGACAGGTAAAAATGGGAATCCCTTCGCCTTGTTTACGCTGGAAGATTACGATTCTACCTTAGGGTTAGCTTTGTTCGGGGAAGATTACGTCAAATTCTCACCTTACCTGAAAGACGGCATGTTTTTGTTTGTGAAAGGCAAAGTAACCTTGCGGTATAAGTCGGAAGACCAATGGGAACTGAAACCCACCCACATGCAACTCCTCGGCGATGTAGCCGAAAAACTGGCCCAGGGCGTGCGCCTGGACATTGACCTGCGTACATTAAGTGCCCTGCAAATCGACCACATCGAACAAGCCGCTCAAGAATCGCCCGGCCAGAAAAAGCTCGAACTCGTGCTCTGCGAACCCAATGAACGCCTCGCCGTCGAAATGTTCTCCCGCAAATACCGCATCGACCCGAAATTGTTTATTCAGAAGGTGAAGGAGAGGGAGTTAGGGCAGTACAAGTTGATTTAGTTTTATAATTTAGGCGTGTTAGATATTATCACTGACACGGCTAAAGAAATTTTTTTGTTTATGCTGCTTCATTTGAGTCGGGCTTAGGATAATTGTCAATCAAAGCTTGGTATATTATATCACTATAAAGCTTCATCTTGCTACCATTTGGTTTCAGAGGATTCTGTGGCCTTTGGTAACAAATATTTTGATCTTTCTCTAATTTCTTCATAAGAGCATGGAATTGGTCATTCATTTTCACATGTGGCAAATTCCCTTTAACAAACTTACGTACATCTTCGTGAGTTAAATTAAAACCTGATTCTATCAATTCTTTTTCATTGATTCTTATAACTGCTGCATTTTTATCATTATTAATTTTAATTGGGCCATTTAGTTCTCTTACAACTTTTAAAGTATCAGCTTCTATATTAGAATTATCGACCTTTACAGAGATGTCCGCAGAATTTGCATTTCTTACATTCTGCAAAACTATTTTAAATTGAACAAGTACTGACTCTTTATTTTCAGCAGCATTTAATCTTTGAGCTGCCTCATCAATATGCTTAAGAAAATTTTTTAACTTCTACCGATGCATTCTGACTTGCTGAGAAAGGCGTAAGGAAATCTTCTGGTGTAAAAGGTCGCTGATACGCAATAGGCATCAAGCCTAAATCTTTATCAGAAAAAAGATTTCTATTAAATTGGTTCTGTAAAAACTTTGCAAATTGATGTACTGATTCGCTAAGCAAAGCAAAAATAATTGTATCTAAACTTTCACCATAAAAATGGACTGCCTCATTTCTATACTCATAAAGCAGCTTTAAATTTTCATAGGTTGCATCAAATTTTACATCGGATTGATTCTTAACGGCTAAGAGGCAATCTCCGAATTCTATAGTTCTCTTATTTCTTTTAAATATTTTGAAATGCTTTTTATATAAAATTGATTTTAGTGTTTTTTCCCATGCAGTAATTACAAGGGCTGAAACTATTTCATAACGGTGTGAAAAGTAAGGTTTATTTTGAATTTCTATTGCAGCAGTCATATGTGCAATTGCACTATTAAGTAAAGATCTAGCAATTGGATATTTTCTAGTTCTTGTTTTAGTAACTATCTCAACACTCATATTTTAACATAAATTTTTATTAGAAAGGACCTATATTAAAACTAACTAATAAATAATTGTTTTTAAAATCATTTGTATGTTTATTTTCCTACACCCATTTAGCGCAAGTGTTAAGCGAAGCGTCACTGGTGCTAAATAGACAAAAGGAAGTATCCCAACTTTCATGTTTTACAATGATCACAATCCACCTCATTTTCACGTAGAATATGGGGAATATAAAGCGGTTATTAACTTTGAAGACGAAATTCTAAAAGGTTTCATGCCAAAGCGAGCTTTAACGCTAGTCTTTGAGTAGATGGAAATACATAAACAAGAACTTTTAGAAGACTGGGAACTTGCTAAAGTAGGTAAACCATTAAACAAAATAGAACCCTTAAAATAAGTTACAATGGAAAATATTTGGGTAATAAAAGTGGAATATATTAAAGATTATGAATTAGAACTTTATTTCAACGATGGTACAAGTGGCATCATTGATTTAAAAAATAACTTAAACAAACCAGTTTTTGAACCACTTCGCAACATTCAATATTTTAAAAATTTCAAACTAAATTCTTGGACAATTACCTGGGAAAATGGGGCTGATTTTGCACCGGAATTCTTGTACGAGCAAGCAAGAAAACATATAACTCAGTAAAATCCTGTTTAGGATCAGATATTCGAATATAATCATTTGCATAAAACAAAAAATTTGCAGACTACCCTAACTATCACCTAGCGCTTACCAATCAAAAGGAAGTCTCCTGGCTTCCGTGAAAAGATAGTACATACTCGCCAATTCGGAGACTAGCTCTTGTCAATCGGTCCAAGAGGCGCTGCGCCTAACTATTGAACCAGAATAAAACGTATAATCAGCTAATGAACCGAAAATATATAATCAGAGATCAGCACAAACTATAATTTGTACTTTTGCCGTGGTGCGGTGGGTAGACGTTTTCACCCGGCAGGAATATAAAACTCACCCAACAAGGAACAAGTAGCGATAAAGCTTCTTGTTAGGTCTATTTTTACATTTTTGTAATAGCTATTACGTATAATTACTTCCTGGCTTAGCCTTTTTATAAGCGGGAGAAAACGGACGTAGGAAAATTTATTTATTGGAAATTAAGTGAAAATGAGTGAAAATTAAATAGCAAGGCAAGAAAGTACTTTAGGCGGTTTGCTGCCGGCGAAAACCTGGGCGTAAAAAATTCAACTGTTTTCGCCGGCAGCATTATTTAATTATTCTTACTTATTTGTTCGGTCGGTGCAACTGGCAGTTGATCTTGATTATAATTTTTATTTCGCTGATGGCTTTTTTTAGTGGTTATGTTCCAGCGCTCTATGTAACCGGATTGACCATTTACCTTTACAATAATCCAGCGGTCATCAAACTTCCGCACCATCTGAATGGGATCACTCAGCTTGACTACTTGTAGAACTTCGGCCTTGTATGCCGGTTGTTTGTAGACTTTAGCATTTTCGTTTCGAACGTAGATAGTGGGTGCCTCCGGGGTGGTAGGAGTTTCTTTAGCTACAAGCCAACTTACTTGCAGCGAAACCAGAATAATTAATACTAACTTTTTCATCGTCTTGGATTTTTAATTGTTTGTTTTTTTAGTGTTGGGAATTTTTAAAAATTAAGTGAGTAACTTAAAGTAAGTTTCCTATTTGTATGCGAATTCTCGGTCAGGTTAACTCCGTTTTGAAATTTTTTTGGAAAAATTTTCGTTGGACGTTACTTATTACCCAGGTTATTCTGGTCCTTAAAGTGTTTTACTGCCGTTTTGAAGCGCGTTGCGCTACTTCATCCGCGTTTACTTGGTTTGCCGATTACTTAGCTTGGTTTGTTAGGAATAAGCTGGATAAGTAAAGAAGATGTTTTGCTAACCATTTGGTGCGGCTCGCTTTCCATTAAATCAATGGACACCCTCGCAATAACTAAGGATGCAAGGTGCCCATTGATTACGGGGTAGCCGGAAATAGGAAGGATCAAGTACCGCTGCTGGTTTGCGGATCGATTACTGCTCGTACTTCCGAGACGGTATTGATGGGGAAATTACCCCGCTTGGCGTGTTCCCGCACAACTTCCTCGCTTTCGGCGATATGAATACAATAGATTTTATCATCCGTCACGAATGATTGTATCCAATGGTACGGCTGCCCTAATTGGCTTACTACCTCACAGGAAGTCTGGGAAATGTTCTTTAATTCTTCGGGCGAAAGGTTACCGGCTCCCGGTAGATTTCTTTCAATAACAAACTTTTTCATGCAACTGGTTTTTTAGATGAACTGTGATGGCAAAATTGCAAACAGAGTTCTTGTTGCACGAGGGAGAAATTCCCTATTTATCTGGTTGCGGTTCCCTATTTTAGAATACCCAGCCGGACCGCCTCCTGCACGGCTTTTACCCGGGAGTTCATTTCCAACTTCAACAGGATAGCCGAAATGTGATGATCCACTGTTTTGGGCGATATAAAAAGTTTGTTGCCGATTTCTTTGTTCTGCATTCCTTCTTTCAAGAGCCGCAGTACTTCCAACTCGCGGCTGGTTAAAAGCGCTGGATTAGATCGGGTAGTTTCCCGGATACCGCGGGGAATGTTTCTGATCCCGGAAGCCCGCAACTCCTGTTTCATTTTTTCGTGTACGGCCAGTGCCCCGAGTTCGTGAACCAGGGTAATAGCTTTCTTCTTATCCATCTCATTACCCATAAACAAGGCAAGTGCCTGCTCATACGGGCAGCCTAATTTTTCCCACCATACCGCGGCTTTGGCGGCTGTTGCTTCATTGTCCATCCGGTACCCTTCGTACCATTCCGGCAGCGGTAGCGATTGTTTACGGACTTTACCTAACCAGAAAGCAAACTCACTGTTTTGCCAGACAACACCCGCCTCCTCCATCATTTTAATAATTTCTTCCAGGGCTTCTGGCTCTATAACAGGTTTTCCGGTTAGCCATTCGTATTCTAGTATGGCTATCATAGTCGGTAAAATGCGTTGCAATTCTCCTGCTGCAAAAGCTTTTACTTTTGCCTCCTGAAGTAAAAGAAGGGCATCCGGCTCACCTCTTCGCAATTTTATCGTGGCCACTACCACCAGAGCGGTAATTTTTACTACGGGTGGCTGGTTTGCTTTTTTAAGCAAATGATCGGCAATTTGGTAGGCTTCTTTCCAATTACCGGTTTCCAGACACATTCTAGCTTTCCAGGAAAGCATGTAGGTTGTCCAGGAATCCAAATCTCTTTCTTCGCAATACTGGATACCTTCCTGCAGCATTTTTTTGGCAAAATCATACTGCTTGCTCGTTACGCCTACACTACTTAGGTTGGTGTAGGCACGAGCCACGTGTTCGTGATAACCGTTCTTTAAGGCGATGGCCAAGCTTTGCTGCAAGAGTTCCCTGCCTTTTACCTGGGAAGATTCGAGCATCATTTGCGTGGTACCCACATTATTTAGAGCGTGCGCCAGAATTTCCTCTTCGCCCAGGGTCTGGGCAAGCTCTATTGCCTTTTCCCCCCATGCCAGGCACTCCGCCGATTGTCCAGCCAACATTTTTAGCTGCGACATATTGCTGAAGGCCATTGCTTTGGCCCGGCAATCTGGTTGGGTGTTCAGTACATCAATCGCCTGTCGGGCGAAACTTTCTGCCTGCAGCCGGTTACCTTCAAACCACCAAAGGCGGGACAAAAACCGCAGACAATTTCCTGTTTTTTCAATATCATTCTTTGTTTGCCACAAGCGTAATGATTTCCCCTGGTAAATAATGGCTTCTTTAATCTGGTTCGTTAAATAACATTCGTAGGCGTAAGCTTCGTAAAATTGAATTAAGGTAGCGCTATCCTGGCCCTGGTAATACTCAATGGCGGTTAAATACAGTTTAGAAGCCTCGATATGACAGCCCAAAGATGCGGCTTTTCGGGCCGCTAAAGGCGCAAAATGTACCACACACTCGTAATCATTGGCATTTTTGGCGTGGTGAATAATGCGTTCGATCTCCCCATTCTGTTCAAAGCTCTCCTGGTATAATTCTAGTATTTTCTTGTTCAGAGCCACCCTTTTCAACGGCGATAACGCCGACTCAATGGTGCGCCGGTATAATTCATGTTTAAAGAAGATAAAAGCATCCTGCATTACTAAAATTTTTGAATCCAGACAGCGTTCAATAGCAGCCGCGTACAAAGGCACCATTTTTTCCAGGTACTTAATCTCGAAGCCGGTAGGGAGGATGGACAATAATTCCCAGATGTATTTGGTGGGGTCTTCCTGCCGGTTGTAAACGGACAGAACGGCATCTTTCACATTATCCGGCACGCCCAAACTATAGCTGGCCAGTATTTCATTCACGTAAAAAGGATTTCCCCGCGAAATGCTGTAGACATCTTCGCCGTTGTAGCCTTTTTCCTGCGCCATTTTTTCCACGGCCTTACTCGATAAAGGGCTAAGGGGTAATCGGGTGAAAGAATCGGGAGAAAGTTGCCCCATCACGTTTCGCAAGGGATGCCCGGAATGAATTTCATCGTCGCGGTACGTCAACAAGAACAAGCATTTTAGGTGGGTAATCCGCCGGGCCAGGAACTTAATAAAATCAAAGGTAGCTTCGTCGGCCCAATGAATATCTTCAAAAACAATGATAATAGGATCTTTTGCCGTACTTAACTCCTGAAAGACGCGCGTAAATAAGCCGGTCCGGTCAGAGGAGCGATCGGCGTGGTCGTTGTTGCTTTCCCAGAGTTCCCTTTTAATTTGCCAGATGATATCGTAAAGCGGGGCCAGCGGGCGAGGAGTAAACAAAGCATCACACACCCCCTGATAGATCGAACAATCCGCTTTTCTTTCTTTACAGAAAGCCTTAATCAGCGACGTTTTACCAATGCCGGCTTCGCCACTCACAAAAATGGAATGACCTTCCCCGTTCGCCATTTTGTCAAATTGGGTTTGAAGCAGTGCCAAATAACTGGTTCTTTCGATTAGTTCCATGTTTGCGGCGTTTTAAAATAGGGAGATAGGTTGTATAAAAATAGGGAAAATTGCGGATATCCGGTTGGAATATAGAGACTTCCTTTGTATCGAAGTTCAATTTTTTCACCTTTAAACTATTCATTCATGAAAACTTATTTTTTTGCGGCTGCCTTCGCCGCCACTTTTATTTCTTGTCAACAAGCTGCTCACACCAGCCAGACCGGCGCCTCCGTTAGTAAGTCCCCATCTTCTCCGGCCAAAGCAGTTGCCAACCATCTGTATATGGATGTACACCAACTAGAACCGGGTAAAGTAACCTACGGAGCAGTAGCCGAAGCCCACGCCAAAGATCTGGCCGTTCAGGGAAAATACAACGCCCACTTCCTCCGGTACTGGGTAGACGAAGCGAAAGGGCGGGTGTATTGTCTGTCCTCTGCCCCCGGTATAGCCTCCATCCGAAAAACGCATGCCGAAGCCCACGGCCTCTTACCGGATGAAATTTACCCCGTGACCGAAGGAATGGAAGCGGCTTTAACCGGAGGCAAGTATTTGTTTCTGGATGTGCACGAACTAGGTGCCGGAAAGGTAACAGCTCAAGACGTGGCAGCGGCTCATCAAAAAGATTTGGCCTCTCAGCAAAAGTATGGGGTGAACTTTATTAATTATTGGGTGAGCGAAAAAGAAGGCCGGGTATTGTGTCTTTCAGAAGCCGCGGATTCAACGGCCATTATCAAAACCCATCAAGAGGCACACGGTTTGCTTCCGGCTTATGTCGTTCAAGTCAAGCAGGGAGAATAAATCAAACAAATAATTCAGTCCGGTTTACCCTACCGTAGCAAAGCTGTTCTGCCAAAATCAACAGCCGCGCTACGGTATACTCCTAACTGACTTAACCTACGATAAACGTAACGCTCTATTCTGCTTGGAAGCCCACCATTTTTCAATTTCTTTGATAGCTTTGCCCGTTGGATCGTTTTAAAAAAAACTGACCTACTTTTTAGTTTTTTTTTGTTTCAAGTCATTCTACTAGCCATAAGTAGGATATAACCAGAGTAAAATCTCACTCCGCATAAATTTCGGGATAACCAGGGCGCGGTAGTTGAACATGATTACCCAGATTACCACGTATCAGTAAAAAACCGAGGTGTTCTTTATCGTTTTACGCTGAGCTATAAAGTTGGCTGACATACCGGCTAGTGATATAAATATTAGGACGTATAAATGCGTAATTAAGCGCGTAACAAATAGAGCAATAGTATCGCGGATGTAGTCTAAGTTTATTAGAATTATTAAACTTACTTAGGAGTAAATGAATAGCTTTAATGCAGTGAAGGGTGTTTTGTTTAATTGGTATGGCTAGCGTTTTCATGTGAATTGTTAAAGAAATAGCTGCGGCATTCTGCCTGGTCTTTTTATTAGTAAAGGCTTTCGGTTATTGGTTAACAGGCTAATGAAAAATATTACTTATCTTTCCAGCATCAGCTGCTTACTGGCTACGCTTTTCCATTAACCCATACGCGGTAAACGTACATCCTGGAAGCCAACTCTTGACCGGATAGGGCAATTTTTGGTTTAGAGAAAAGAGATATTTTGGTGAGTCTTGCCGTCGGAATAACTTAATAGGGCTATATTAGATTATAAAGCCCTTCGCAAAGAAGAAAGATTGTTCTAATAATTATAAAATGGAGAAAGCCATTTTATTCTATGGAACAGTTCCTTTTTTAACATTGATTAGTTCAAATTTGGCTGTTGCCGCCTGTTAAGAGCCGTAAATAAGTAAAATTTTAAAGAAGTGCATCAAAAACAATAAAATAAGAAGAGAAACAGATAACCTAGTTAAAAATAAGTTTAATTCTTTTAGCTAGACCTATTTGGTAAATTAAAAGCTAGTTATTGAAATTTTAAACCAAAAAAAAGAGGTTATAGATTTTATCTATAACCTCTTGATAATCAAGGTGGGGCGTACTGGATTCGAACCAGTGACCCCCTGCTTGTAAGGCAGGTGCTCTGAACCAGCTGAGCTAACACCCCATTTTAAGTCTGACAACCCGTTGTTGTCGTTTATTGTGGTGCAAATATGGTAGGTTTTTTTATCACTGCAAATTATTTAAATAAAAAATTGAAAAAATTTTTATCCCGGCCGCAAGTTGTCTCAGAGCATTTTTCAGAGTATTTTTAATGGTTACTTCCGGATTTTTACAAGTAATTGATATTGAATAAGAAAGCCATTGGCAAAGTCCTCCGGTATAGTTTAGGCGGATTTTTGCTGTTGATATTGCTCACAACGGGGTTACTTTATAGTTTTAAAGATAAAATTATTCAGCTGTTTGTAGCCGAAGCCAATCGTCACTTGAAAACCAAAGTTCAGGTGGAGGAAATCTCGCTTTCGCTCTTTCGCCAGTTTCCCAACGTAGCCATTGCTTTAGATAATGTTACCATTACGGAAAGTTTGCCGGGGAGTAAGGCTCCCTTAGCCAAAGCCAAACACTTATATTTTACCTTAAACGTACCCGATCTATTAACCGGCCAATACCGGGTAAGCGAAGTTAATTTAGAAAATGGCCAGGTATTCGTGAAATTTTTACCGGATGGCACGGGTAATTATCGGGTATTTGCGGCGGATGATAGCCAACCTGAAAACAAAAAGTTTGCTTTTAAATTAGAAAAAGTAACTTTTAAAAATGTAGCTATCCATTACACCGATCAGCGTCGGGCGCAGTTTTACCAGGTGCAGGCCCGCCAAATGGTAGCGGCTTTACAGGTAACTGACCAAAAAGTAGCTGTTGCGGCCACGGGCAAATTCCAGGTTCAAACCATTCAGGTGGATAAAGACGATTATTTTCAGAATAAGGAAATACAGCTGCAAACCAATCTACTCGTAAATCGTTCGGCAAGTCAGGTAACTATTTCGCCCTCGGAGGTGAGGGTAGGACCGGCGCTTTACCAGGTGACGGGTTCCGTAAATTACGCCGGACCAACCGCTCTTGATCTGCAATTTAATGGCAAAAATACCAACATCCAGGCGCTGCTAGCTTTATTGCCACTCAAATACAGTCAGGCTTTTGGCGAGTACCAGAGCCAGGGAAACGTATATTTTAACGCCACGGTAAAGGGAATTACTTCGGGTAAAGCTAATCCGCAGGTGCTGGTTCAGTTTGGATGCCGGAATGCTACGTTTTTCCATTTCGCTTCCAAACAAAAGCTGGAAGACTTAAATTTTCAAGGACAATTCTCGAATGGTAGCCAGCAAAACAACCTCACTTCGGTAATTGAATTAAAGAATATTCGCGGACGGCTCCGAAACCGGCCTTTTAGCGGCAATGTGGTGTACCAGAATTTACAGGACCCTTACCTGCAGGTAAAATTAAAAGGAAACCTGGACGTAGCGCATACCTTAGAAGTTTTTCCGGGTACTCATCTGAAGCGGGGTAGCGGAGAAGTAGGCATAGACATTGCTTTTGCCGGAAAAGTGCGTTCTTTTCAATCGCGTACCGGTTACGGACAAGTAAACAGCTCCGGCGAAATCTCGCTTCGCAATGTATCGTTGCAGGTTAAAAATTATAAACCCGTTTTCCGGCAGTTAAATGGTAATTTCCTTTTCCGGAAAAGTGATTTGGCCGTAACTGGTTTTAAAGGAAAATTGGGGAGTTCGGATTTCTTAATCAATGGCTATTTTAAAAATGTACTGGGCTGGCTGTTTTTATCGAAACAACGCCTGCACATGGAAGCAGACCTGGAATCTGGTTTTCTTAATTTTGATGAGTTGCTCCGCGAAGAAAAAGAAAATGCCAGTATCAGGCGCCAGGTAAATAATCCTCCGCCGAAAGCCACGTCTGCTTATAAATTAAGGGTTTCGCCGTATTTTGATTTTGACGTGAATACCACCGTTCAGCGATTGCAGTTCCGGCGATTTAGAGGAAAAAACGTACGCGGCAAATTGCGCCTGAAAAACCAGGTAATCTCGTCGCCGGAGTTAGCTTTGCAAATTATAGGGGGACAGTTTGCCATTCGCGGTATGCTCGATGCCCGCCAGCCGAACAACATTCAGGTAACTTCGCTTACTTCCGTTAACGATATCCGTTTAGACAGTTTATTTTACGTTTTCGAGAATTTTGGGCAGCAATTTTTAGTACAACACCATTTAAAGGGGGAACTCACGGCTACCATTCATTCCGATTTGTATTTCAATAGCCACCTAAAACCTTTAACGGACCGCATGGAGGCCGAAGTAAATGCCCAGATCCGGAACGGGCAACTGCTCAACTTTGAGCCCATGCTAAAGCTTTCGCCGTTTATTCCGAAGCAGGAACTAACTCATTTGCAATTTTCGGAACTGAGCAATACTTTCTGGGTTCAAAACCGGACCGTTTATATTCCCGAAATGGAAGTACGCTCAAATGTTTCTCGGGCTTCGGTAATTGGTATTCAGGGCATGCACACCTTCGATCAGCAACTAGATTATAAATTCCGGATACCCTTGCGTAACAAAATGCGCCGCACGGGTGGTGAAGTTGGAGGTTTAGCCGAAAACAATGGTCCTAATTTATTCTTAACTTTAAAAGGCAACGAAAACAACTACAAAGTAGCCTACGACAAGCAACGGGTAAAAACTAAGATCGCCCAAGACCTACGCCGCGAGAAGAAAGAGTTTAAAGAAGTTTTAAAGAACAACGCCCCGGTTTCACCTAAAAAGCAATCGGCACCCCAACCTAACACCGACGAATATTTTGATTTTTAGAGTTGTAACTCGCAGGTTGGAAAGTTAAATAATTAGATTAAATTTTGACATTTCAGGAGCTATTGCAACTCAATAAAAAAGGCAAATGCTTCCCATACCAGGAAGCATTTACCTTTTCTAAATTTATAAATTAAAGATTAATTCAGATTAGGGAGCACCGCTTCAATGTCGGCGCGACGTGGTTCGTACTGCGGTGGCAAGAGTAAACTTGAGCCTAATTTATCCCAAGACTCATCAATTCCAAAACCCGGATTATCGGTAGCAATCTCGAATAATACGCCACCCGGCTCTCTAAAATACAGAGAATAGAAGTAGTTACGGTCAATTTTTTGGGTGATATTCAAACCGCGGCGGGCAACTTTTTCCCGAAAATGCATCAAAGTTTCTTCATCTTTCACCCGGAAAGCAATGTGGTGGTTGGTACCGGCCCCGCCTACCCCCCGGATCTGATCCGGAGCATCTACTAAATCAATAATTCCGGCTTGCTGTACGGCATCGGTGGCGTACCGGTGGCGGTTTCCTTCCTGGGCCACCAACTTATAATCAAAAATATCGGTTAAAATAGCCGCCGTAGCCTGGCTATTCCGGAGGGATAAAGTAGCACTGTGAAAACCTTTAGTAGCTACGTCGGCCTTTACTTCTTCCGTTTCCCAAGGTAGGCGCGAATCATTTGAACCAGGGGTTATTAGGGCAAACTGCAAGCCATCGGGGTCCTGAAAAGCAAGGTATTTTTCACCAAATCTTTCGGCCGGCTGGTGGAACGGGACATTATTTTCGGCGAAGCGGTTTAACCAAAAGGCAAAACTACCTGCCGGCACGGAATAGCCAATTTCCGTCACCATGCCGGTTCCGGTCAGGCCACGGCGGGCTCCTTCGTATGGAAAAAAAGTAAGAATAGTGCCGGCACTGCCTTTTTCATCGCCGTAATACAGGTGGTAAGTACCCGGATCGTCGAAGTTTACGGTTTTTTTAAGCAGGCGTAACCCCAGCACCTTGGTGTAAAAATCTAAGTTGCGTTTGGCCTTATCGGCAATAGCCGTAATGTGGTGCAGGCCTAAAATTTTATTTTCCATAGAATTGTAATCGTTAAAGGGAAGAAGCCCGGATTTTAAGAGTTGAAAGTTACCCTGCCAAAGGGCAGGGCTTACATCAACCTTGTTTTACTAATTGTACTTCGGCTTGTAATTTTATTTCGTCGCTAACCACTACGCTACCAGCTTCGGTTACTGCGTTCCAGGTTAAGCCAAATTCTTTCCGGCTAATTTTGCCGGTTACGGTAAAACCAGCTTTGGTTTGACCGTAAGGGTCTACTACTATACCGCCAAATTCAACGTTTACAACTAGTGGTTTAGAAATACCCCGAATGGTTAAGGTACCGTGCAGTTTGTAATCGTCACCACCGGCATTCTCGTATTTATCGGCTACAAACCGGATTTCGCCGTGGTTTTCGGCATCAAAGAAATCAGCTGATTTTAAGTGCGTATCGCGTTGCTCGTTGTTGGTGCTGATAAAATTAACGTCGGCAGTAAAAACAACACTTTTCGCGCGGGTAAACTGATCGTCTTCGGTTTCGGCTTCCACGTTAAATTTCTGAAAATAACCAGTTACCGTAGTAATCATAAGGTGTTTTACTTTGAACTGAACTTCGCTGTGCATTGGGTCTACTGCCCATTTTGTAGTTGCCATAGTCTTACTATTTAGTTTTTTATTTAGTTGAATACTTAATTAATATAACAAATGTATGTACATTTAATGTATATACATACAAATAAGAGAAAAAATTCAAAAAATATTTTTTAGAACCAGCAAATACGGTAAAAACTTAAATCTTTTAACTACTAATAACCCGATTCATATACTTTAAAGAATAACTTAAGCTTAGGTATTTAGTTATTCCTTAAGCTAAACATTGCAGTATTTCGTACACCAAGGTAAGTTAACCTACTGTAATTATTTCAAAATCAAGCAATAAAATATCTAGCCTGAATAAATTCCTGGCAGCCTTTCGTAGAGATGAAGAAAAATAATAAAGTAGCATTTAAAAATTAATCTGATTTAAAGAGAAATGGTATGATGAAATCTAATTGGCCCGAACTTTCCTATGCAAATACCAAAGAGACCTACCAAACTTTATTGCTTTATACTCAAATTGTAGGAAAAATAAAATTGGCTCAACTGCCTTGGCTGAACCATGCGTGGCACGTGACTTTGTTTGTTACGCCAACCGGACTTACTACGGCTCTTATTCCAAGTGAAAAGCAGTCCTTTCAAATTGATTTTGATCTACAAAACCATAATTTAAAAATAATAACTCAATCCGGCGAAAGACGACAATTTAGTTTAAAGAATCTTTCGGTGGCCGACTTTTACCAGAAAACCTTTTCCAATCTGTCAGAATTAACTATTAATATCAAGATTTATCCAGTCCCGAACGAACTGGAAGAAGTAATTCCTTTTTATCAGGATACGGTACATGCTACGTATCAGGCCGAGGAAGTAGAGCGTTTACACGCGGTTTTGCTGCATGCGCATCGCTTGTTAACTAATTTTCGCGCTGATTTTAGAGGTAAGTGTAGTCCGGTGCATTTTTTCTGGGGAGGATTTGATTTGGCAGTTTCGCGTTTTTCAGGTCGGCCTGCCCCTAAACATCCGGGTGGAGTGCCGCATTTACCGGACTGGGTAGCCCAGGAAGCTTATTCACACGAAGTAAGTAGTTGTGGTTTTTGGCCCGGCAACGATAGCTTTCCCGAGGCGGCTTTTTATTCTTATACTTATCCGGAGCCTGAGGGTTTTGGTAAAGCCACAATTTTGCCTTCTACGGCTTACTATCACCAAACACTCCGCGAATTTATATTACCTTACGAAGCCGTTCAACAAGCGGAAGATCCGGATCAAGCTGTATTAAGCTTCCTGCGAAGTACGTATGCCGCGGCCGCAGATCTCGCGAACTGGGACAGAGCAACCTTGGAAGTAAGAATTAACTCCTAACCGGCTACTCATAATTTTATAAATTTGCCGATTTGTCGGCACTTAATTTAAGATAATGAAAGAGATTCAGTTGTTGGTTTTAAGTAGTAGCGATAGATTTTTCAGGAAAGATTTCCTTGAAGACATAGACTCAGAAAATATGGCTTGGTAAAGTACTAGCGTCGGCACAACTTGTTCGGATTAAATGAGTATATTACTGTTCCAAAAACTTCTGTTTCCTAATTTTACACGATGAAAAGTCTTTTATCCGAAGATAGAATTTTATCCGTTGATATTGGTGGTTCCAACATTAAGGCCACGATTTTAGATGCTCAGGGCAACCTGTTAAATGAGTACAAAAAACTGCCGACTCCCTTGCCAGCCGCTCCCGAAAAGGTGATTGCTACCATTCAGGAATTGGTGAAAGATTTTTCGGATTATAATAAAGTATCCGTTGGCTTTCCGGGCTATGTTCGGAACGGCCGGGTGTTTACGGCGCCCAACCTGGATACCGAACTTTGGCGGAATGTTTGTTTGCAAGAGCAATTAAAAGATGCGTTAAACAAACCCGTGCGGCTAGTGAACGATGCTGATTTGCAGGGTTTAGGGGTAGTAAAAGGCCAGGGTTTAGAAATGGTTATTACGTTGGGTACGGGCTTTGGTACGGCTTTATTACTGAACGGTAATTTATTGCCTCACCTGGAGCTGGCGCATCACCCGGTAAGTGGCCGTAAAAGTTACGACTATTATGTGGGCGAGAGAGCTTTCCGGAAACACGGTGAAGAAAAGTGGAACCAACGAATGGAGCGGGTACTTAAAATTTTAAAAGCCGTTTTTAATTACGATCATTTGTACATTAGTGGCGGTAATGCTTCTAAAATCCGGTTTAACCTCGACGAGAATATAACCATTGTTTCGAACCGGGACGGGATAAAAGGGGGAACCCGCCTTTGGTTGCAGGAAGACCATCATTTTTCTGAGACCTGCCAGTCGGCTTTTAAAATTTTTTAACAAGAATAAACTTCATTCAGGAGCTTAAAAGATAAACCCGACGAATATTTAAATTCGCCGGGTTTATTTATGGAAGGTATTGCCTGATTAAAATTAAGTTTTATTCCATTATGACTTGCTGGGAGTAAGCTTGATGAGTAAGCCTGGCCCTTCGGTTAGCGCGTATATAAAACCGTCCGGCCCTTCGGCTACGGCCCGAACCCGGCCAATATCCTGCACTAATCTTTGCTCTTTCACGTATTTGGTGCCTTCTAACTGCACCCGGGCAATGTACCGGAAAGCCAAAGCGCCCACTAATAAATTACCTTTCCAATCCGGGTATTGGTTGCTGGTTACCATAGTCATGCCGCACGGACCAATGGACGGAACCCAATAGCGAACCGGATTTTCGACCCCTGCCATTTCTTTAAACTCCGTTAGAATGGTGCCGTCGTAGTTAATGCCGTAAGATGTTTTTGGCCAGCCGTAATTTTTCCCTTTCTGAATCAAGTTTAGTTCATCGCCGCCTTTCGGGCCATGTTCTACGGCCCAGATGCGGTTGTTTTCAGCATCGTATACCATGCCTTGCGGATTGCGGTGGCCGTAAGTCCAGATAGACGGATGGGCTCCTTTTTGGTTGACGAAAGGATTATCTTGCGGCACGCGGCCATCGTCGTAGAGGCGGTGAATTTTACCGTGATCGTTATCTAATTCCTGTACTTTCGGCTGCGTGCCTCTTTCGCCGGAACTGAAGTACAAAAACTTATCTTTATCGAAAACTATGCGGCTGCCAAAGTGGAAATCAGCTTTTAAATAGGGCTTCGCTAAAAATAAATCTTTTTTCTCCACTAACTGGTTGCCTTGCAGTTTAAAACGCATAATGGCCGTGGTAGCGCCCCCTTCTACCGGCTTGGAGTAGGAAATATAGATCCACTTGTTCTTTTGGTAATCCGGGTGTAATTTAATATCGAGCAAACCCCCCTGGCCTTCGGCAAACACTTCCGGTACACCGGTTAACTTCTCGCCGGTAAACTTGTTATTTTTAAAAACGAGAATCTGTCCAGCCCGTTCGGTAACCAATAACCTGCCATCCGGCAACCAGGCCATACCCCACGGATTAGTAAATCCTTCGTACAGTTTGTCTACCGTAAAAGCGGTAGAATCGGCGGCGACAACGGACTTTGGTGGAGAAAAGTGGGGCAGGGGAGAGGTAGCGGCTAAGGTGGCAAAAGCGGCTAGTAAAACAAGTAAGTAAAAAACTGGTTTATTCATAGGATAAATTTAACTAATATTTGATGAAATAATGCTTGTTTGGAGCACTCAAATTTGGCTAAGGAAAAGATAAGATCAAATAATTTAGGCAATAATGCTACTTAATAAGGCCAATAATTCGTTAACGCAGTAAGATAATTACTGGTAGTAATTTATAAAAGTGGGAATATTTTTGAATAAACCCGTACACTTTATTTTAAAAGAATTCTTCCCTTCCCTTTTTATAGATATCACGTATTTTATTAAAACCTTGATAAACATATAATTAGAGTTGACTAAAAAATTGTTTTAAACAATTGTTTAAAATTATCGTTTAAAACAATAGATTATCTTAGAGTTTCCTTTTACCTTTGTCCCATTCATTTAAAGTAGTATGACAAACTGTTGTTTAGTACCCGAAGAAAAGTTAAAAGAGGCGGCTAAAAAAGTGTTTCTGGAGAAAGGTTTCGATGGCACTACCACCCGCGATATTGCTCAGGAAGCCGGCATGAATGTAGCCTTGTTAAATTATTACTTCCGGAGTAAAGAAAAACTTTTTTCGTTGGTTTTTAATGAATTATTCGAGCTTAATTTCCGGGGTATGCTCCAGATAATGAATCAATCTATACCCTTGAAAGATAAAATCACGGGATTAATTGATCATGATTTTCAAATTTTTAAAAGTAATCCGGGCCTAGTTACCTTTTTGCAGAACGAGTTGCACCGCAATCCGGACCGTTTTCTCTGTGCTATAACCTTAGAAAAAGAACGTCTTACCACGATTTTTGACCAGCAGTTGCAGAAAGCTATTGCGGCGGGTGAGGTTCGCTCCATTACTATTCCGCATGTGTTGCAGCTCATAGCGGCTAATGTGCAGTTTATTTTCCAAAGTAAAGTAATGAGTACCCGATTGTGGCAAATGACGGATGTAGAATTTGACCAGTTTGTGGAAAACCACCAGAAAATAGTGAAAGATATGATTTGCAATTACTTATTTATTCCGCAAGAGGCTGATTGATTTTTTTTGCGAGTATTTTAATCAAATGTTTAAAACACTTTAATAATCCACTTGTTTTTAAGAACCAGCTCTCCTTTAAAGCTTTATCTAGCCGTTGTATTATACTTACTAACCCTGAAACAGAGCTAATTAACTATGCTACATTGTACTCACCGACAGGTTAAAAACATTCACCGAAAAATTTCAACGTTTCACCGATAGGTTTTTACCCTTAACCAGACTTTCTATTTCTTGACTAACAGTTAATTAACAGATTTGCGGTATACCAATTCGTAAATCCATGAAAATAGAATTTGCTTATTTGTACCTCGCCAAATGTATTTCTGCCAATATCTTTTTTAGATAAAGCACAAACAGATGAAACCACTCCTCACTATTAATTGCGAGAAGGTGTTTTCTGAAAATGGTGGGATTTTACTTTAACATTTAAACCTGCTTTCAATCCCTTGTTCCGCTCATATTGCTACCACCCAGTCAATTTTAAAACTATGTTTGCTCATTATTTATCAAACTTCATCAAGGTACTTCTTCTGATTGGAGTTTTGTGTTTCCTGGCGGTAAATAAAATGCTGGCTCAGACTGCCCCTCCTACAGTGGTAAGAGGAATTTTAAATGATGCCCAAACCCAGGAACCCCTTATTGGAGTTTCCGTGTATTTCCCGGATACCCAAATTGGTACCGTTACCGATGTAGCGGGTAAGTACGTATTAAAAGCAAATCAAGCTTTTTCGCAGGTGCGGTTCTCCTACGTGGGTTATAAAACCGTTACCCGGTTCATTACCCCCAATCAAAGCCAGGAACTTAACTTAAGCCTGGATAACGATAGCCAGCAGTTAACCGAAGTGCTTATCAAAGGCAAGCGCCATTACCGGAATAAAAACAACCCGGCAGTAGATTTAATCCGGGAAGTAATAGCGCATAAAGCCGCGAACCAATTGCAGCAGTATAATTTTGCGGAGTACGAACAATATGAAAAGCTGCGGTTCTCTATTACTAATACGCCCGAAAAAATGCAGAAGAATTTTTTGCTCCGGAAATTTCCTTACTTGATCTCAGATTTAGATACGACCACCTTAAAGGGAAAAGCGTTGCTGCCCTTTTATTTACAGGAAGTTTTTTCTAATAACTACTATCGTCGGAATCCCGACAAAAACAAAAAAATAATTACCGCTGAGAAGAAAGTAGATTTTGGCGAGTACATCGATAGTAAAGGAATGCAAGCCTATTTCAATCACTTGTACCAGGACATTGATATTTACCAAAATAACATTCCGGTAGTCACCAATCAGTTTTTAAGCCCAATTGCGGATGCGGCACCTACTTTTTACCGGTTTTATATTACCGATACAGTAGCTACTCAAAATGGCAAATTGATAAAGTTAACTTTTGAACCCCGTAACGAAACCGACTTTTTATTTGCAGGCAACTTATACGTAACGCAAGACGGTAACTTTGCCGTGCAGAAAGCCGATTTAGGCATAAGTAAAACCATAAACCTGAACTGGGTGCGGGATTTGCGCATTAAGCTGGATTTTACTCCCGACGAAGCCGGTAAATACCACCTAAGTAAAAGCGAGATGCGCGCCGATCTAGGCCTAACCCCCAAAGGCAATTTTGGCATGTACGGTACGCGCCTGGTAGCTTATAAAAACTACGCCTTTGATAAACCGCAACCCATTAATTTTTACGATGGCTTACCGGTAGTAACGGCAGAGTTAGTGAGCCAACCCGACGAAAATTTTCTGCAAGCGAACCGGCCGGATACTTTAACGGCCAGCGAAGCTACTACTTATACTAATATTGAGACCCTAAAAAATTCAGCTTCTTTTAAAAGAACCGCCGATTGGGCTACTTTACTCATTGCCGGTTACAAAAAAGCTGGTCCTAACATTGAAATCGGCCCGGTAGCTACTTTTTACAGTTTCAATCCCGTAGAAGGTTTCCGGCTGCGGTTTGGCGGTCGCACCACGCCCCATTTCAGTAAAAAAATTAATTTTGATACCTACGCGGCTTACGGTTTTAAAGACGAGAAATGGAAGTATTACCTGGGAGCCACTTACTCCTTAAGCGATAAAACCATTTACGATTTTCCGGTAAGATCCGTGCGGGTAAGCTACCAGCAAGATACCAAAATTCCCGGTCAGGAATTGCAGCTAATTCAGGAAAGTAACGTGTTTTTGTCGCTTAAACGGGGCATCAACGACAAATATTTATACAATAAAACGTTTAATCTGGAGTACTTGCAAGAGTTTGAAAATCATTTTTCTTACCGCTTGGGTTTAAAAAGATGGCAACAATCTCCGGCGGGTAGCCTGGCTTTCGAAAGAATTACCACTTCCGAAAATCAGTCCGCTTTGCTGTCTCATTTAACTACTTCGGAATTATCGGCGGAACTCCGGTGGGCACCCAACGAAAAGTTTTTTCAGGGCAAAATTTACCGTACTTCCTTTGTTGGTCGTTATCCGGTATTTACCTTGCGCGGCATAGCCGGGGTAAAAGGTTTGTTCGATGGCGAGTATAATTATCAGCAGCTCACCCTGAATGTATTTAAGCGGTTCAGTTTATCGCAATTAGGTTATACCGATGTGGTAACGGAAGGCGGTTATTTGTTCGGGCAAGTGCCGTACCCGCTATTATCCATTCACCGGGCCAATCAAACGTATTCGTACCAATTTCAGTCGTATAACCTGATGAACTTCCTGGAATTTGCCAGCGACCGGTACGCCAGTATGATGCTTGACCATTGCTTTAACGGATTTATTTTTAATAAAATACCGCTCATCAAAAAAACCAAGTTCCGGGAGTACGCCACGCTTAAAGTTCTTTACGGCGGCCTGCGCCCTGAAAATAATCCGGCAGAAAATAACCAATTGTTGAAATTTCCGGTGGATGCCAGCGGGGTAACGACTACTTACTCTTTAGAAGATAAGCCATACGTGGAAGGCAGCTTGGGAATTGGTAATATTTTTAAATTTTTCCGGATAGACCTGGTTAAACGCTTTTCTTACCTGGATCATCCGGATACGTCCGAATTAGGCATTCGAGGTCAGTTTAAATTCGACTTTTAAAACTTTAACCGCAGTTAGCCTAAGGGTCATTTTTTGTTTCGCCACTATCTTTTTATTTCATGGCTAGTCCACCAATCTTATGGAAGTAAGTAAACTAACCACTATAAATTTAATTTAAAGGCACATGACACTATTTAACCAAGTGAAGGATTTGATTTTGGCCCAAGGCATTGTTTCGCGGGTAGCTATCTTACCCGAAACGGATTTAGTGCTAGACCTGAATTATAAACCGGTCGATATAGCGGAGTTAATCCGGATGATGCAACGCGAATTTAAAACAAACTTAATTCCCGAAGAATTTACTTCCTTAACCCGGCTGGACCAAATAATCCACTATATCCAGAAAAGTCGCCAAATTACCGATCCTTACTAATGCAGGTTACATTTAAAAACAGGAAAAAGAACGAGGAAATACGAGTACCTATCAGATAAAAAATGAAATGAGAAATAAAAAAGTACTACTAGATAAAAAATCAGTTTACAATTTAATTAAAAATGAATGGCAGATTTCAGAGGAATTATCCCGGTTAAAAAAATTACCTTTAAAAAAGTTGGGGGTATCGGCTCTGGAAATAAACTGGCTCCTGAATACCATGGAAGGAGAGTACCACTGCCGTATCGTGGATAATAACGTTTCGTTAGGTATGCCCCTGGAGGAATTTGTGCACCTAATTACGCAAAGTAATTAAAATTAAGATAATTGATTTTTCTGAAGTAACGCCTCATTGAGCTTTATTGAATTAACTATACATCTACTTTTACTTATTTAGCGGTTGATGCCTTAACGATTACTTATTATATTGTTAGGGTATTCAAAAAAAGCTGCTAGGCGCACTTTAAAAATAAAGGCATGGAACTACTGCAAATAAATATTCCCCGGCTAGTAGAAAACGTTCGGCCTTTTCGCTTATCCTTTCAGCCGTTTGTGCATTACCTGCAAAAGCAGAAACAAGAAGCGCCACCCAAATCGGGGCTTATTTTTTTGTATGATTACCTCATTTCCAAGTTTACTCCTTTTTTGGCGCTGCAGCATACCTTAGAAGAACTAACGGATACGGAACCAATTGATGAGCTTTTTACTCTAATCAAGCACAGTGTTTTACCATTTATTCATCAGGGCGAAGAAACTCCGTATGCTATTGGATTGCCCCACCATCCGCTTTCCCTTTTTCATTATTCCGAATCTTTTAAGCGTTTAGCCGGTTCCTCCACGGAAACGCCCCCTCACCCCGATTTGCTTACCATGCGCGAAAATTTGGGGCGCGCTTTATACAAATTGGTGCTGGAGAAATGCTACCACATCCCGACCAGTATTGCCTTGTCGCCCTGGCTTACCATCAAGAAAGAAGTAGCGGGCCTGACGAAATATTACCGCCTCCGGATCGATTTCCGGTTTATGGAGCCCCATCCTTTGAGTTCTTTGCCTCCCGTAGATGCTAGTTGGCTGGAGTTTGCCGGTAATAATATCCGAACCGTGGAAGAACTACCCGTAGCCTTGCCTTTGGAGCAATTTACGTTCGATGGGTTCAGTTTTTTCCTGATGGAAGATGTAACCGAACAAGCTACCCTGCAGGATTTGAAAGAAGTATTTGTGCATTTGCAATCGGAGGTAGAAAGTGGTATTTACCAGCGTTTTGAAAAAGCATTGCGTAACTTATGCGGCCTGCAAGACCTCCAGATTGGGTTAATGCCTTTTTTGCAGGTAAACGGTAATTACGTGCACCACGCTCCCTATACTTCCCGCAGTATTTTCCTGAAACACTCTACCCCATTAATAGATGAGAAAAGTAAACCCAAAGTTCAACACTTAATCTATGAGATAGTTCGTCGTCCTCAGCCACGGATATTCAATGATTTAACTTGCGCTAAAACACCCCAACAACGGCTTTTGCGGCGCAAAGGATTCGGAAGTTTTATTGTGTATCCGCTGGTAGTCGCTAATAATGCGGTGGGTATGCTCGAAATTGGCAGCCCGCACGTGGGAGTGTTAAACCGGGAAGTTTTGCGCAAGGTAGAACAAGCTATTCCGATGGTGGTAGAATTACTATTGTACCAGCGGAATCAGTTTAAGAACAGCATGGAAGAAATTATCCGGCAAAAATTTACGCTGCTGCAACCTGCTTTAGAGTGGAAATTTGCCGAAGCCGCCTGGGCTTACCTGCGACAAGGCCAAGAAGAACTGCTCGAAGAAGAAGCCACGCAGGTAATTTTTGAAGAAGTATTTCCTTTTTACGGGGCTATTGATGTCCGCAATTCTTCCACGGAACGGAATAAAGCCATTCAGCAAGATTTTATCCGTCAATTCCGCTCCATCGGGGAGATATTGCAATTGCCCAACCTACCCAGGTATCAAAGTAGGCCCGAAAAGTTGCTGGCTAAGTGCTGGTATTGGCAACGCCGGTTGATAGAAAAAATTACTCCGGAGGAAGAAGAACAAATTACGGAATTTATAAAACGGGAGATAAATCCTTATTTCCGGTATTTGCACCAGCATCACCCTGAATTTAATACTTGGTTATTCCCGTATCTAGAAGTGGTAGACCCAATAACTCATCTTTATCAGCAAAAATACCGGGCCTACGAGCAAAGTATGGCGCAAATAAATACTACTGTTACCACTTACCTAGAGCAAGAGGCCAGAAATATACAAGCTATTTTCCCGCATTACTTCGAGAAGTTTCGCACCGACGGTTTGGAGTACAACCTGTACATCGGTTCTTCTATTGCTCCTTGGTTACCTTTTGGGCCGGAGCATTTACAGCAAATCCGGCAATGGCAACTTGCCTCTATCCTGCAAATGGCGGCTTTAACGCACCAGCTATTACCCGGCTTACCTTTACCTTTGCAAACCACCCAACTTATTTTATTGCATTCGCACCCGGTAGATATAAAATTTCGGCTCGACGAACACCGGTTTGATGTGGAAGGCTCTTATAGCATCCGGTACGAAATAATTAAAAAACGGCTGGATAAAGCTCACCTGAAAGGAACAAACGAGCGGCTTACTCAGCCCGATACCATTGCGTTAGTGTATACAACCCGTCCCGAAATAGAAGAATTTTTGCCGGTTATTCATCGCTTCCAACAAGAACAAAAGCTGGGTATGGAGTTAGAGTTTCTGGAGCTAGAACCCTTACAGGGAGTAACGGGTCTGAAGGCGCTCCGCCTCCGGATTAATTATAAAGGCATTTAAAAATCAACGGTTTCATTCTACTGATATAGGAAACCCGCATTAAGGTTGCCTAAAGCAGTAAGTTTACTTTTTCAGAAATTGGTCTACGTTTTCGCGGGTAATCCGGAGCAGGCCGGTATTAATGGTGGTGGGCACGTTGGTAATATTAGAAGCAGCATCGTTAGCGGACAACCGATTCGTGCGGTGTACCATGTCAAACAAAAACTGCGCGCCGTACCAGGTAAATAATTCCCGCTTCTGGCCGGCCAGCATTTGAATAACGCCTTCTTTCACTAATTGCAAATGTTCTGGTTCCCAATCTACGGTGGTAATTTTTACTTTGCCTGCTTTCCCGGCTTCTTTTACCGCCAATGCCATACCCGGTCCCGAGTTAGAATCAAAGCCGCAAATACCCGCTAAATCCGGATGAGCCGCTAGCACGTCGGAGGTAATTTTGGCAGCTAGCTCTACGTTGGCCTTATCGTCGTATTTACCTACCACCTGCATTTTGGGGTACTTTTTGAGTACATCCAGTAAACCTTGAAAACCGGCTTCCATATTGGTTAGGCCTAAAATGCCCATGTAAGCAACTTTACCTTTTCCGTTGGTTAGCCGTACCATTTCTTCGCCTTGCATGCGACCGATCTGGTACCAGTCGGTACCCAGAAAAGCATGCCGATTCGAGTTAGGTACATCAGAATCGTAAACTACCGTAGGAATTCCGGCGGCTACGGCTTGGTTAATGGCTAAAGCAATACCCGGATCGGTGCCATTGATGAGCAAGCCGGCTGGCCGGGTAGCAATTACCTGTTCAATAGTTTCAATTTGAGCGGGCACATCCCACTCCGACGGCCCCAGAATAGAAGTTTTAACCCCCATTTTTTGTCCCCAGCGTTTAAAAGCGGACTGGTCGTGGTTCACGTACATGGGCATGCTGATGGCAGTTGTAACCATTACGTATTCTTCATCCGGATTAACTTCGTCGCTGGTGGCGGTAGTTAAAACCGTACCTTCGCTCGTTGCGGTTTTCTCCCGCGGCGGTAATTCGCAGGCATTCAGCCCCAAAAAACCAGCTAGTAAGAAGCAATAAACCACTTTTGGTATCATCATTTGCATTATTAAATAATTGGAAAGAAAAATTTAATGATAGTTTACTTGTTCTGACTTTATTCTTGTTCTGATTTTAATAGAGACAGATCAAGTAAAAAAAACGTCTTAGAGAAGATTTCTTTAAAAGAACACTCCTAAAATTTTTACACATATTAATGTAATTTCGGGCATATACTTATAAGATAAAGGAAAATTTTCATTAAACCGTAGAAATTAACCTATTGTAAACGGCTCACTTCTTTTACCTAAACGAATAAAAAGATGCGGGTTTATTGATGGAAATAGAAAAACACGTATAATCTATCACGCAAAAAATAAATTCTGAATATGGCAGATAAAAACAAAAAAGGTCGTCAGGGAGTTGTTTTTTCTACCGACCCAGATTTTAAATATGAATACGAACCGGAGGAGCAAATTACTACTTTGCCGCCGCCGCAGCAGAACTTAAAAGTGCAGCTAGATAAAAAAGCCCGGGCCGGTAAGCAAGTTACCTTAGTGACGGGTTTTGTAGGAACCGAAGACGACCTGAAAGAACTGGGTAAGTTATTGAAAAATAAATGCGGCGTAGGCGGTACCATCAAAGACCAGGAAATAATCATTCAAGGCGATTTTCGGGATAAAATCCTGCAAATCCTCATTCAGGCTAATTACAAAGCGAAAAAAGTGGGCGGTTAACCACTGGCGAGAATTAGCTAATGTACTATGAAGTGAATAGATGCTATTTTTTATTTCCAGTAGAAAGATTTAGAGCTATCACTCTTTAAATTGCAAAGCTTTTTCTAAATCATCTGGCGTATCAATTCCAAAAGTTTCCTGATGCGTAACGGCAACCGAGATTTTAAAGCCATTCTCCAGCCAGCGCAATTGCTCCAGTGACTCGGCTTTTTCCAGCGGGGAGGGCGGTAGCTGAGTAATTTGTTCCAGAATATCAGCCCGGTAGCCATAAATGCCGATGTGCTTGTAATAGGAATGTTTTTCGGTCCAGGTACTTTCTTCGGCTCCCCGCAAGTAAGGAATCGGCTGGCGACTAAAGTAAATAGCTTCGTGGTGCTGGTTGATAACTACTTTGGGTGAGTTTGGGTTAAATAATTCAATGGTCGTTTCAATAGGTTTTACCAGAGTAGCCAGTTGGGTAGCTGGATTTTCGAAGCAGGAAACGAGTAAGTTAATTTGCTCCGGCTGAATAAATGGTTCGTCGCCTTGGATATTAATGATATAATCATGCGGCACATTGTAGCGCGTGTAAGCCTCGAAGCAACGGTCGGTGCCGCTTTGATGGTGACTAACGGTAAGTATGGCTTCGCCGCCGAAACGTTGTACTTCAGTTAAAATTCGTTCGTCATCGGTGGCTACCAGAACTTTGGCTAAACGGGCTTTACTCGCTTGCTCGTACACCCGCTGAATCATGGTTTTACCCTGAATAGATACGAGAGGTTTGCCCGGAAACCGGGTAGAGGCGTAACGAGCCGGGATAATACCAATTATTTCCATTTTACGATAAAATTTACAGATTTACACTTTAAACGGCCAACAGCCGCAATTTAAAATAAGTTAGCTCAAAAGAACTAATTCTTCCGCCCGAAAATAATTTCTTACAATTATCTGCTTCTTTAACTAACCAAGGTGGTTTCACCGGATATTCCGAAAATATAAGCCCGCTCTTTCCGATAGATTTTTTACCTTTGCAAGACCCGGTGGTTATTAGGTTTGGCGGGTATTCGTTTGGAAGCAAGTTCTCCGCAACAACAATTTTTGCTCACCTTTGAATCGCCTATCTGGCAAATTCGGGTAGATTATGAACAAGGGTTATTAGCGTTCGAACTCCGCGACAGCGATCGTTTACAAGTGGAATTTGCCGTACTAAATTTACAAAACGGCCAGCTTAGCGCTCCTTACCGGGCACCCGAAAACTGGTGGATGGGTTTAGAAGATGCTTACGGGCGAATGCTGTTTTTGCATGGTTTTGGCAATCGGGCTATTGGCACGCACCAAGGTATTACCGCCGTTTCTGCCGACTCGTACCAAATTTTATGGCAGCAGGATCAAACGGTTTTTTACGGATTAGCCGATAATTCTCGAATTATAGCTCGGCCGGTTAAAGCAGAAAACGAGTTTTTTCAGGCTTTAAATGCCCAAACCGGGGTTATCTTGGAAACAAATATTAATCCGGTAGAAGCTCAGGCAGCGGTTACTAGTTTTAACCGATCACGAACTTCTAAAAGTAATTACCCGGTTCACTATCCAGCAACCAGTGAGCATTTTGCTTTGCTGAGTCAATTCATTTTCTCGCATTCGGAGCGGCAGGGCCAGGGCGCTATTGATTACCTGGAAACAGAAAAATATTTAATTTTAGGTTATAACGAGGTCGTAGCAAAGGGCAAGTGGCAAAATATTTTAGGAGTTTACTCCGCGACTGAAGGCACGTTGTTGTTGGAAGAAGTTTTAACGGCTTCTGCTTCCGGCTTAGTTCGGGATACTTTTTTTGTAATAAATAATACTCTGCTGTTTATAAAAGCAAAAAATACATTGGTAGGGTATTTCGTTTAATAATTATGGCTATGATGAAGTTTTTAGTAGCGGCTTTGTGTTTGTTAGCAGCAGTGTCTGTAAGCAATTCTTATGCGATTGCAACTCCTCTTGATTCGATAAAAATAATTGCTAATGGTAATAAATTGATCCGGCACCAAGTGCAGGCCAAAGAAACCATTTTTTCTGTGGCCCGGAAATATGGCGTAACCGTAACCAAAATAAAGCAAACAAATCCGGGATTAACCACGCTACTGGTAGGTCAGGTAATTTTCGTTCCAGTGGCAACCGCCACGGGTAATCCATCTAAAACAATTAACGTAACGAAAACGCCGGTTAAAAAAGAAAATAAAACTGCGCCCGTATCTCCTACAATTGGTGGTCCGGTTTTGTTCGATGGGCAAGGAAACCAGGTCCATAAAGTAGATAGCAAACAAACTTTATTTTCAATTGCCCGCTTGTATAATGTGCGTATTGCCGACCTTAAAAAATGGAATAATCTGCCGGACGATAACGTGCACGATAACCAGACGTTAATTGTGAAGCCCCAGGCCTCTTCTGGAAAAGCAATAGCCAATTCTCCGGTAGAACCCGTCATTCCCGTTAAACCTGAAACAACAGCTGTAACTCAAACGCCGGTGGTAGTTTCCCGGCCCGAAACCATACCCGTCGATCATACAGCGGTACGCCGCGAAGATAGCATAAGAGCGGCTGCGCCCCGGGAAACTTTTTCGAGGGTAACGGAAAGTGGTTTGGCCGAATTAATCAGCGAAGGAAAATCGGGTAATAAATACTTGGCCTTGCATAAAACCGCTCCCGTAGGCTCCTTTATAAACGTTCGTAACCTGATGAATAATCAAGCAGTTTCGGTTCGGGTAATCGGTAAATTGCCCGATATTGGTTCGAATGAAAAAGTAGTGGTGAAGGTTTCGAAACGGGCTTATCAACGCTTGGGAGCTTTGGATAACCGCTTTATGGTGGAAGTGCAATACGAGGTAGCTGATAAAGTTTTATCTTCGAACCAGTAAATTCCCGGTTATTCGTTTAACCTTGCTACTAACACAAGTATTTCTCTTTCCAAAAAGGGTAACCATTTTCGAGCGGCGGGTAAAGCTTAATAGGAGAACTTGTTTATTTTAATTTGTACCTAAGATTATTTTCCAGCGCCTATTCTTTAACAAAATTCTTCGTTAGTCATAGAGAATTATATTCTCCATCTTTTATAAATTTTCTTTCCTCTCTCTGTGAGTTAATAGCCATTCCGTACGGGTTTTGTTGATAAGAATGTTGATAATTCTTTCTAAAAAAAAGACCCCAGCAAGGGAAGTTAGTTTTTTTATCCGGGCCGAAAAGTTAAATTTGAAATAAGAAAGAAACGTCAGCTCGTTAAGATAGGAATATGATTAAAGGTTTTTTGGCCGCCGTTTTTACGTGCGGTTTCATTCAGGTTTCCCAAGCCGCCATTCCGGCAGTAGTAGATTCAGTAGGTACAGTTGTTAAAAATGGTAAAACCTTTACCGTTCATAAAGTAGCCCCTAAAGAAACAATTTATGCTTTGGCGCGTCGCTACGGTATTTCCGTTACGCAGGTACAACAAGCTAACCCCGGCGTAACTTCCTTAGTGGTAGGGCAAACCGTATTTGTGCCTAGTCGCGGTAAAGCTAATTCTGCTGAAAGTACATCATCGGTAATTAGTCAACAAAAAGAAGCTTCTGCATCGGTAGCTATCGTACCCACTAGTCCCGGTATAACTAACCCTGCAACAGCCAACAATGGTAACAATAAGGTACACCAGGTAGGAGCTCGCCAAACTTTATTTGCGATTGCCCGGCTATATAACGTAAGTACCACTGATCTTAAAAAATGGAATAATTTAACTTCCGATGATCTGCAGGAAGGGCAGACCTTAGTGGTGACTCCCCCCGGTAATAGTTCTGTAACAAGTACTCTTAATACTGTTGCTATAGCGGATAAAAATGAAGATAAAGTTGCAACCACGGTACCTGCTTCTGCTCCAACCACCAGCCCCAAGCCGGTAATTCGTCGGGAAGAAATTAAATCGGCTACCGCTTCGGTGGCAACCCGGGATAATTCCGAGGTAAAAGAAGAACGCACGGAAACCCGGTATACGGAAAATTTAAGCCGGATTTCGGAAAGCGGAATGGCAGAAGTAATGGACAAAGCAGAAGGAAATAAATACCTGGCTTTACATAAAACCGCGCCGGTGGGGACCATTTTACAGGTGAAAAATACCTTGAATAATCAAAGTGTGTACGTGCGGGTAAGTGGTAAATTACCGGAAAACAGTACCAGCGATAGAGTAATTATTCGGGTTTCAAAACGGGCTTATCAGAAATTGGCCGCTACGGATAGCCGCTTCCAGGTGGAAGTGAACTATATGCCTTAAGCAATTGCAGCTTTTTAAATTCTACTAACTCTGCCTAAACTTCTATTTTGGAGGTTTTAGCAGAGTTATTTTTTTGATTTTAATTTAAATTAACTATGCTGTTATTTCAGGAGCTGTATGAGTTACTCGAACAAAATTACGAAAAGTTTAACCGGCCCCATTTTATTTCGGACGATCCGATTTCTATTCCGCACCGGTTTTCCCGGAAGCAGGACATTGAGATTAGTGGTTTGTTTGCGGCAATACTGGCCTGGGGGCAAAGAAAAACGATTATAACTAAATGTGCTGAGCTCATGCAACGGTTTGATTCGGCGCCCTATGATTTTATCAAAAACCACCAGGACTCCGACTTGAAAGCTTTGTTAGGCTTTAAACACCGGACTTTTAACGATACCGATCTGTTGTATTTGGTTTATTTTCTGCACCAATTCTACCTGCAGCACGACTCCCTGGAACTGGCTTTTGTAGGTTCTGATCCTATCAAAATTCAGAATCAAAAAGACCGGTTAGAATATTTTCACAATCTGGTTTTTTCTTTACCCGAATCGCCCTCTCGTACTCGAAAACATATTTCTACTCCTGCCCGCAAATCGGCTTGTAAACGAATGAATATGTATTTGCGCTGGATGGTGCGCCAAGATAAGAAAGGAGTTGATTTTGGTCTTTGGCAATACATGCAGCCTGCCGACTTAATTTGCCCCTGCGATGTACACGTGGACCGGGTAGCCCGCCGCTTAGGTTTAATTACCCGGCCGCAAACCGATTGGCAAACCGCCGTTGAACTTACCGCTAAACTTCAGGAATTTGACCTGACAGATCCCGTAAAGTACGATTTTGCTTTGTTTGGTTTGGGCTTAGAAGAACGTTATGGGTGAAGGTAATTTTTGTAAGATAAAGGTTTAGAATGGATTCTTTTCAAGTCTTCTAGGAGTGGTGCTGAAACACTACAATAGTAATATAAAGAAAATGCCGACTGTGAGTGCAGCCGGCATTTTCTTTTATGTAAATTTTATATTTAAAGCTACATCCGGTAAGAAAGTTCGGTGGTACCGCCGGAAGTACTCATTTTTACCGGGATACCGCCTCCGTTTACAGTACCCTTTACCCGCCGAGTATCCGAAGTGCCATTAAAATTAGTTAAAGCGGTTTTTACCCGATTACCTTCTAAATCTAGGTCTAGACCTTTGCCGCCGGGAATGGTAGCGTGTACGGAGCCGCCGCTGGTTTCTAAAGTAAGATATTTACCTAAGCGTTGTACATCTGCGTGGATGCTGCCCCCGCTGGTATGAGCATTGATATCGCCGGCTACCTTATCTAGGTGAATGCTGCCCCCGCTGGTATGTACTTTCAGGCTGCCGTTGGCATCGTCGATGTTGATGGAGCCGCCACTGGTTTGGGCATCCAGGGAACCTTGGTAATTAGCCAGGTCAATGCTGCCGCCGGAGGTATTGGCGTCCATGTTGCCTTTAATGTTTTTAAAGCTAAGGCTACCTCCACTGGTTTGTACTGTTTGTTCCCCGGTAACGGATTCCAGGCTAATACTGCCGCCGCTGGTGCGCAGGTTGCAGGCCATTTGCTGCGGCACTTGAATCTCAAAACCAATGCTTAAGTTATTTTCATTGTTCCAGCTTCTTTCTTTGCGTTCGGCAATAGCATAAATAGTATTACCTTCCTGGCGAACGTCGATGGTGTATTTGGCTAAGGCTTCGGGGAAGGTGCTTCCAGGCGACGCTTCCAGTTAGCAGGGGTAACAAAAACCTTTACTTTTACCTGGTCGCCCGAACCACCCGTAACTTTAATGCTGCCACCCGAAGTTTTGGCTTGCAGTTTACCCGCTCCGGTTAGGCTAAATTCTTTTACCAAGTAAGGTTTTTTATCGTCGGCTAAGCTTTTGAATGCCGTAATTATACCGACAAACGCGAAGATCAGAATTAAGAAAATTCCTGTAGTTTTTTTCATAGCAGTTTAAATTTAAGAGTGATTAAATGAGTAGATGTTGCTTAGATGTAGAAGGTTGCCTGATTACACAAATTCCTTTGATTATTAGTTGGGTAATAATAGAAGCTGCTAAAACAAGGTTAATACAAAACTGACCAGTATCGGCAAATAGTTAAAAATAAAAATAACAAACTTAAAATCAGCCGAATCTAGATTTCTCCTGTCCAGAAATTTACAAAAAATAAGGAATAATGGCAGTTTTTTAATTCGAAAACTTTAACCGGAGAATTAAATTGTAAGTTTATTAAATGAGCAGTGATTGCTGGTTGGGAAATATTGAAGACTGCCTATAAAAACTGGTGGAAAGTTCACGACGGTATGCCGATTAGAAAGAGTTGTTTTCTGATTTTTGGGAAGAGTTTTTGAAATATTAACGATATTAAGCAGTAATAACTTGCTTCTTTTGCATGGTAAATAAAAATTAGCCAGTTTAGTCGCAGGAAAATTAAATTAAAATCTTTGCCCGAAAAAACACTTACGATTGGCATAACCGGACCAGAATCTACGGGTAAATCTACCTTAGCCGAGCAACTAGCAAATTATTACGGAGCCGTGTGGGTGCCGGAATACGCCCGGGCATACTTAGCTGATTTACAGAGGCCTTACACGCAGGCCGATGTAGAAAAGATAGCAGTGGAACAGCTAGACCGGATGAATAAAGCTCTAAAACCAGCACCAAAACTCGTTTTCTATGATACCGAATTATTAGTTTTAAAAATTTGGCTGGAAAATGCCTATGGAACTAGTCCGGCTTGGCTGCGCCAGGCTCTTCACCAACAGAATATAGATTTGTACTTACTAATGGACGTAGATTTACCTTGGGAACCCGATCCGCAACGCGAACATCCTCATTTACGCCAATTCTTTTATGATTGGTACCAGCGCGAATTGCTAGCTCTTAAATTAAACTTCGTGACAATTTCCGGATCTTATACTGCCCGGTTCGAAGCTGCCCGCCAACAAATAGATAAACTTTTAATTTAGAATTAAGTCACTCATAATTTTCAAGGTAAATATTTTAAAGAAGACTACCCAGTCGAGATTTAAATTTATTGCGGATAACGTAAAACTTACAACTTTAAACTTACAACCTCTTATGCATACTCTTCAAAACGGTACTTTCCAGATTGGCGTGCAGGAACAAGGCGCAGAATTGTGCAGTTTTAAAAATAACCAGAATAATCTAGAGTATATTTGGCAAGCTGATCCGGCTATTTGGGCGCGGCACGCCCCGGTATTGTTCCCCACTGTGGGTAAGCTAAAAGATAACCGCTACACTTACCAGGGTAATGCTTACACTTTGCCGCAGCACGGTTTTGCCCGGGATTATTCCTTTGCTTTAGAAAGTAAAACGGAAAATTCTTTAACTTTTCTCCTGCAACAGTCAGAAGCTACTTTAACTAATTATCCTTTTTCGTTCCGGCTTTACATAAGTTATCGTTTACAAGAAAATGCTTTAACCATTGCTTACTGCGTGGAGAATCCGGGCGATAGTATTTTATTTTTTTCGCTGGGAGCGCACCCAGGCTTTACTTGTCCTTTATTCCCGGATGAAAAATTTTCGGATTATTACCTGCAATTTGAACATCCGGAAGCCTTAGAAAGGTATTTACTCGAGCAAGGTTTGCAGAACGGCCAAACGGAAGCAGTGCTATTGGAAAATGATTCTCAGCTGCCGCTGAATTATGAATTATTCGAGAAAGATGCTATTGTTTTAAAAAATCTTCGTTCCGAAAAAATCTCTTTGCGCAGCCGCCACCACGAACACGGGTTAGATTTCGTATTTAAAGGCTTCCCGTATTTCGGCATCTGGACAAAAGAAAAAAATGCGCCTTTTATTTGCTTGGAACCATGGCACGGCATTGCCGATTCTATAAACAGTTCCGGTGACCTCACCGAAAAAGAAGGTATAATATCATTGCCTCCTTCTAAGAATTTTACCTGCGAGTACAGTATTGTGGTAAGGTAATAACCATTGCACAAAGGTAGAAGTAGACGACATTCTATGTCTAGCTGGTGACAGAAATGGAAGTTTAAAAATTAAAAGAGAATTTTCCTAAACCAGCTTACCTATAAATAAAAAAGCTTTTGCTCTGATATTTACTTATCAGGGCAAAAGCTTTTTTTAATAGCCGTTCGAAATTTTTTTAGGAATATTAGGAATATATTAATACACCATCTTCCCGCACAAAAATGCGGGGAGCCGGTTTATTATAGTCCGGTTCAAAATCACTTACTGGTAAAGAAATGCCCGGTGGTAAGTCCAGGTCCGGTAAATCTAGCCCTATGGGTTCGCCACCATCATCATCACTGCCTTCGGAAGAAGGTCTATTGTATTTCCGGCGGGGCATTACAATAAAATACGCCAGTATAGTAAGCACCGCAAAGGTATAAAGTAGTGAAATTAACATAATATTTAGTCACTATTAAAGGTTAAGCTGCATTTATAAGGCCATAATGGTGTAACGTAATACCTAACGAGAGGTTCTTCAATTCCAGGCTGATTCTGAACATTTTTCCAACCCAAAATCTGGATAACAATATAACAAATAAAAAGTAAATAAGATATAAAATTTGTAATAAAAAAAAATGCCGCTACCTTTGAGGTAGTTTAGGGGTGCCTTATCATATCGGGCTGAGATCATACCCATTGAACCTGATCCGGGTAATGCCGGCGAAGGGAAACACGGTTTTTCTTTTTTAGCTTTCTGTTTATCAGGCATTCCTGCTATTGTCTAGTTTATTTAAATTCTTTCAGCAGGATGAAACACGTACTTTTACTTTGGGCTTGCCTTTTTGGGCCATTTATTACCTTAGCCCAGTTTGCGGTGAGCGGCCGGGTTACGGATGTACTTTCGCAAAAACCGTTGATAGGTGCCACCGTGCAAGTAAATCAAACCGGTACCACTACCAACGAACAAGGTTATTACCAATTACCAGGCATTTTGGCTGGTGCACAAAAATTGATTGTATCTTACTTGGGATATGAAACAAATGCAATTGCTTTCAATCTGCAGCAGGACCTTACGCAGAATGTTGCTTTAAACCCTACTAGTCTGCGGGCGAACGAAGTAGTAATAACGGCTACCCGTGCCAACGATAAAACCGGTACTACTTTTACCAACGTCGACAAACAACAAATTGCGGCCCGTAACTTTGGGCAGGATTTGCCTTATCTGTTGGAACAAACGCCTTCGGTAGTGGTTAATTCCGACGCCGGAGCGGGGGTAGGTTACACGGGTATCCGTATCCGGGGCTCCGATATTACCCGCATTAACGTAACGGTAAACGGTATCCCTATCAACGATGCCGAATCGCACGGCGCCTTTTTCGTGAACATGCCCGATTTAGCTTCTTCGGTGCAGGATATTCAGGTGCAGCGAGGGGTGGGCACCTCTACCAACGGGGCCGGCGCTTTCGGGGCAAGTTTAAATATGCGTACTATAGGAGTAAATCCCGAAGCGTACGCCGAAGCCAATAATACTTTTGGCTCGTTTAATACCTGGAGGCATACTTTAGCTTTTGGTACCGGATTGCTCCGGAATAAGTTTTCTTTAGACGCCCGCTTATCTAAAATTTCTTCTGATGGTTATATTGACCGGGCTTTCTCCAAGCTTAAATCGTATTATGTGGCGGCCGGCTATACAGGTAAAACCGGTATGCTGAAGTTTGTCACTTTTTCGGGGCAGGAGCAAACCTACCAGGCCTGGAATGGAGTACCCGCAGACTCACTTAAAACTAACCGGAGGTATAATTCTTTAACCTACGACAATGAGACCGATAATTATCAGCAAGATCATTACCAACTGCATTACTCGAAAACTTTTGGTCCTTTGTTTGATTTTGGGGGTGCTTTTCATTTAACCCGGGGCAAAGGCTATTACGAACAATATAAAAACGACCAAAGTTTAAGCAACTATAACCTGCCGCCCATAATAATTGGCGATACTACCATTTCCCGTACCGACTTAATTCGGCGTAAATGGCTCGATAATTATTTTTACGGGGCCACTTATGCTTTAAATTACCATGCGCCTCAAGGCTTATTTAGCGCCACCTTGGGTGGCTCCTGGAACCGGTACGATGGCGATCATTACGGCGAAATAATCTGGGCGCGTTATGCTTCTAACAGCGAAATACGGCAGCGGTATTACCAGGGCGAATCATTAAAAACCGACTTTACCGTTTATGGTAAAGTAAACTACCAGGCTATGGACCAATTAAGCTTATTTGGCGATGTTCAATACCGCACCATTCACTATGAATTAGCGGGTACCGACGATAATAAACGCGATGTAACGCAACAAGCAGATTTTAATTTCTTAAACCCGAAAGCCGGTATAACTTACGCCTTTACGCCGAACCAAACGGTATATGCTTCTTACGCCGTAGGCAACCGGGAGCCGGTCCGGAGTGATTTTGTAGACCGGAAAGGTGCCGAAAAACCTAAGGCCGAAACTATGTATAACCTGGAGGTAGGCTACCGTTTACGGAATAGCCAAACTAATTCCAGCGGTCAGCAACTGCGCTATAGCTTGGATGCGAATTATTATTACATGGATTATTACAACCAATTAGTTTTAACCGGCCAGTTAAACGACGTGGGCTCCCCGCTGCGGACCAACATAAAACAAAGTTACCGCACCGGAGTAGAATTAGCCGGTTTGCTTAACTGGAATAATTTAATTGAATTTAGCAGCACGATTACCCTGAGCCGGAATAAAATTAAAAATTACTTCGAAACGGTTTACGTGTACGATGCGGATTATAACGTGGAGAACACGGTGGTAAATGATTATTCTGAAACTGATATTTCTTTCTCCCCGGATTTTATTTCCTCGCATAAACTGGAATTACAACCCATCAAAGGTCTAAGGGCAGCCTTGTTGTACAAAACGGTAAGTAAACAATATTTAGATAATACTTCCAACGATTTGCGCCGGTTAAATGGCTACCAGGTAGCGGATGTGCGTTTGCGTTACACGATCCAGCCCAAATTTTTAAAAGAATTAGAATTGGCTCTGCTGATCAATAACATTTTAAATAAAAAGTACGAAGCCAACGGCTATACTTTCAGCGAACAGTATTCCAACGATCCTACCCGGTACGATTACAACTATTACTATCCGCAGGCAACGCGTAATTTCTTGTTAACCATAGGAGTTAAATTTTAGATCGCAGATTTTCAAGGGTTAATGGAATTACACAGATTATTCTCTTGTATCAAAATTAATGAAGATTCTACCAAGAACAGAAAATACTACTTCTTGTGATTAGGTAATTTTTCGAGTAACAGATAAATAAGGTTAAGCTTCCGGAGAAGCTTTTTTATTTATAATAAGGTTAAGACAAGAATCCAGTGTATAAACCATTAATTATTATATGAGATTAGAATGTAGATTCTGCCAAGAAGTAGTAACTTATCACACAACAATTCTGGAAAAGGCAGGTTATAACATAACGGATTAAAGAATCGGCTTTGCCCACTGTACATTATTGCTTATTCATGAAGTGCTGCATTAGCTATATTTAAAAATATAGGAATTGGTGACACGCTTTGAATCCGTTTAATTTGCAATTCAAAAATCCGCGCAATTCTATTAATCCGCCTAAATCCGCGATTCAATTTTATGACTGATTACTTTCAAATTTCCGACCTTTTAACCGACGAACACAGGCTGATTCAGCAAACTATGCGCGACTTTGTGCGGCGCGAGATTTCGCCGTACATTGAAAAGTGGGCCCAAGACGCGCATTTTCCGCCCGAAATTGTACGTAAGTTCGGCGAAGTAGGCGCTTTTGGCCCAACTATACCCACGGAGTACGGAGGGGGCGGCCTGGATTATATTTCCTATGGTATCATCATGCAGGAAATTGAGCGGGGCGATTCGGGGATGCGGTCTACGGCTTCGGTGCAAGGGTCTTTAGTCATGTTTCCGATTTATCAGTACGGTTCCGAAGAGCAGCGCCGCAAGTATTTACCTAAACTGGCAACCGGCGAATGGCTGGGTTGTTTCGGCTTAACTGAGCCGGATTACGGTTCAAACCCCGGCGGCATGCTCACTACCTTAAAAGATAAAGGGGATCATTTTGTCCTGAATGGTTCTAAGTTGTGGATTTCTAATTCACCAGCTTGTCAGGTAGCCGTAGTTTGGGCAAAAAACGAAGAAGGCCGGATTAAAGGTGTTTTGGTAGAACGGGGCATGGAAGGTTTCTCTACGCCCGAAATTCATAATAAATGGAGTTTGCGGGCCAGTACTACCGGCGAACTTGTTTTTGAAAACGTAAAAATTCCGAAAGAAAATATTTTACCGAATATTGAAGGTTTAAAAGGCCCGTTAAGTTGCCTCGACTCGGCCCGTTACGGTATTTCCTGGGGCGCTATCGGAGCCGCTATTGATTGTTATGAATCGGCCCTTAATTATGCCAAGCAGCGCATTCAATTCGATAAACCCATTGCTTCGTTCCAGCTAATCCAAAAGAAATTAGCCGAAATGCTCACCGAAATTACCAAAGCGCAGTTAATGGCTTGGCGGCTCGGCATTTTAAAAAACGAAGGAAAAGCCACGACGCAGCAAATATCCATGGCAAAACGCAACAGCGTGGATATGGCTTTACAGGTAGCCCGTGATGCCCGGCAAATTCACGGCGGCATGGGCATTACCGGCGAATACCCGATTATGCGCCACATGATGAACCTGGAATCGGTAATTACTTACGAAGGTACCCACGACATCCATTTATTAATTACCGGCGCCGATATTACGGGTATTCCGGCGTTCAAATAATAGATCATTAATTATCACTCATACATTATTTTAGAATTAAACGCTACGCAACCAATTATGTAGTCCTTCACTTTAGATTTTAGAATAAATCTTATAGATGAAATAAATAGAAAAAGTATTTTGTCTCATTTCTAATTTTTAATTCAAACAAGCAGTCGCTTCTATGAGGTTATAACTTATTTCTGAATCTACAACCCACAACTTTAAACACATACCTTAAATTATGAATCGACAAAATATTTCTTCGGGAGCCGTTTGGGAAGAGGTGATTGGTTACTCGCGGGCAGTACGCATAGGCAATGTTATAGAAGTAGCGGGTACCACCGCAGTAGACGGCGATACCGTTATTGGTTTGGGCGATGCCTTTGAGCAAACCAAATTTATTCTTAGTAAAATTGAAAAAGCCTTGCAGGAAGCCGGAGCCAATATGGCCGATGTGGTTCGAACCCGGATGTTTGTAACGGATATTTCTAACTGGGAAGAAATTGGCCGGGCGCACGGAGAATATTTTAGCACTATTAAACCAGTTACCTCGATGCTAGAAGTAAAAGCTTTGATTCAGCCTGAATTGTTAATAGAAATTGAAGTCACAGCTATTCTTTCTACCTAAATCATTGGTAAGCCATCTGTTAACTTCCCCAATTAGCAAAGCTGTTTATTTGAGGAATTTTCTTTCTGTAAGTTTTTATAATTTGCTAAAATTATTGGAAATCAAGGTTGTTTTTATAAAAAAATTAGTTTAACAAGCTAAATTTCTGTTCCATAAGGAGCGATTTACCGGTTTAAAGTGTTATCTTTAAAATACAAAAGCGGAACTCTCGACTATAATTAAATATGCGTGAAGATTATTTAACCGGCGGTGATGATAGTATGTCGCAGGCCGAAAAAGAAATTGACAAAGCCCTCCGGCCCTTAAGTTTTCGCGACTTTACGGGTCAGGAAAAAATTGTCGAAAATTTAAAAATATTTGTGCAGGCGGCCCGGCGGCGGGGCGAAGCTCTGGACCATGTTCTCTTACATGGGCCTCCTGGTTTAGGTAAAACTACCTTATCGCACATTATTGCTTCCGAACTGGATGCCAATATTAAAATGACTTCCGGGCCGGTACTGGATAAACCCAGCGATTTGGCAGGTTTATTAACCAACCTCGACCGGAACGACGTTTTGTTTATCGACGAAATTCACCGCTTGAACCCTATTGTGGAAGAGTATTTATACTCGGCCATGGAAGATTATAAAATTGATATTATGCTCGATTCGGGACCAAATGCCCGTACCGTGCAAATTAGTTTAAATCCGTTTACTTTAATTGGTGCTACCACGCGCTCAGGCTTGCTAACCTCTCCGCTACGGGCTCGTTTTGGCATTAATTCCCGGTTAGAGTATTACGATTCGGCTTTATTAACCAGCATTGTAAAACGGTCGGCCGATATTTTAGGGTCGCCTATTCACCAAGATGCCGCATTTGAGATTGCCCGCCGGAGCCGCGGAACGCCGCGGATTGCCAATAACTTGTTACGCCGAACCCGGGACTTTGCCCAGATTAAAGGCGATGGTACCATCACGGTAGATATTGCGCAGTTTGCTCTAAACGCGTTGGATGTGGATCATAATGGTTTAGATGAAATGGACAACCGGATTTTAAATACTATTATTGATAAGTTTAAAGGTGGTCCGGTGGGTTTATCTACCATTGCTACTGCCTGCGGCGAAGAATCCGAAACCATTGAGGAAGTATACGAGCCGTTTTTAATTCAGGAAGGCTACATTAAACGTACTGCCCGTGGCCGCGAAGCAACGGAATTGGCTTACATTCATTTAGGTAAAATTCCGCCCCGGCAAGTAGGTACTTTATTTGACTCGCCTTTATCTTGAGTTTTGAATTTGTTTATTTTTTTAAAGAAAGCAGGCTTTGTGCCTGCTTTTTAAGTTTTAAAGCTGTTATTTCAGCCGGATTTCCATATTACAATTAAGTTATAATTAAAACTATAAGTGTATTATTCAAGAAACTTGATTAATCAAAGCCTAACCTAGAATATCCAATAACATGAATCATCTGCCTTAAGGTTAAGATATGAAAACCTACTGCTTTGTTTTAATTTATATAGCAGCTTAAAAAAGAAAATCAGTATAAAGGCCAGCCAAGTAAAAACACCTTCTAATAAGGACTTATTTTCGTTTAATTTTGTTACTGTGCCAAACCAAGGACTATTTTGTTACCAACCCAACAGTATACGCAGTTAATAAAGCAGAAAGCCTTAGAGCTGGGGTTTATGTATTGCGGCATATCCAAAGCAGAGTTTCTGGAAGAAGAAGCGCCCCGCCTGGAAAATTGGTTGAACCGCCAGATGCACGGGCAAATGCATTACATGGAAAATCATTTCGATAAACGCCTGGATCCCCGTTTGTTGGTAGAAGGTGCCAAATCCGTGGTTTCTTTGCTGCTGAACTATTATCCGGAAGAACAACAACCCAACGACACTTTCCAGATTTCAAAATACGCTTACGGGCAAGATTACCACTTTGTCATTAAAGATAAGTTAAAAGACTTGCTGGCTTATATCCGGGAAAACATAGGCGAAGTAGGCGGGCGCGCATTCGTAGACTCGGCACCGGTGCTGGATAAAGCTTGGGCGAAAAAAAGTGGCTTAGGTTGGATAGGGAAAAACAGCAATTTAATTACACCCCAGGTAGGTAGCTTTTACTTTATTGCCGAATTAATTTTGGATGTTGAATTGGAGTACGACGGCCCGATTAAAGATTATTGCGGTACCTGCACCAAATGCCTGGACGCTTGCCCTACCAACGCCATTATTGAACCTTACGTGGTGGATGGCAGCAAATGTATTTCGTATTTTACAATTGAATTAAAAGACCAGATTCCTGACTCAGTAGATGGTAAATTGGGTAATTGGGTATTTGGCTGTGATATTTGTCAGGACGTTTGCCCCTGGAACCGGTTTGCGCGACCGCACCAAGAACCTGCCTTTAATCCGAATCCGGGTTTACTAAATATGTCAGAAAAAGATTGGCAGGAAATTACCGAAGATGTATTTCGAGAAGTGTTCCGTAAGTCGGCCGTTAAACGAACGGGTTATAACGGCCTTTTACGCAATATTAAATTTGTAACTCATAAAAAAGACGACTAATTTACTAGGAAGCTTTCGCAAAAACCCGGTTAACAATGCTATGGTATATTCCGGAAAACCGCACATAGCACCATTGCCGTAGCTGTTCTAGTTCTTCTTGAGCGAGCATTTTCAGAGCTTTCCGAAGCTCCTTCTCAAATAATCGGACATCAAAACTTACTTTAACAAGAATAGTTTTAACATACTCTAACATTTCGCTTTTTGATTAAAATCTGAATTTTTTATTTAATAATTTTTCAAAATAAGTAGCTATTTAGAAGCTAAATAATATACGTATTTTAATCAGGTATGTTAAAGTAATTTTAACGAATTATCATATTTATACTAAGCATCTTTATAGTTAAAGAGTTAAAGCTTGTTTTGTTGCAAATTATCTAATAAAAGAGTTTTGAGGCGATATAAAATAATTAGCCACAAAAAAGGACGGGTATCCCGTCCTTTTTTTGTGGAAACATATAGGAAAACTTGTTTTATTTTTTCAAGAACGGAGTAACGATAGCCGTTACTTGTTCGGTGGTTAAAGGCTCATCAAAAGCTTCGGAAGCCGCCGCTTCGCTAATGGTTATGCCGCCAAAAGTACCGGTAATTTTTACAGTAGCCTGAGTAGTTAATTCTTCCCCATCATAAACTGGTTGAATTATAGAAGGTAGACCGCCTAAGTCCTTACCGGTAATCCAGGGTTTTTGATTAGCGGGCATAGCCGCCATATCGCGCCGCATGCGCCGAATATGAGCGGCATGCCGGGCTTCTATCGAGTGAATTTGTAAAGCCGCCTGTAATACATCGTTATTGCTGATTAAGAAAGCCGCCTGGCCTTTATAAGCTCTCACTCCGGTATCTTCAAAAGCTTGCGCTACGGCCAGCATAGTGGCATAATCAGTGAAAGTTTTACCTCCCAATAGTCCACCGGCGTCATAATCAAAAGTGTCAGCCGTGTAGGTAGGGGCATCGGCTCCTAAAGCAGTTTTTAAGAAAGCCACGTGCGCTACTTCGTGGTTCCGGATAGTTTCAAAGGCTCCTTTACCAGCAGGGGTTAGGAAAATATCCTTCGCGGCCGCTTGTTTGTAAAATTCGGCCTCTAAGTTTTCTAATAGGTAAGCAAATTTAAGGACATCGGTAACGGAACGGTTGGTTTGTCCATAAGCTTTGTTCAGCATAGAGCTGAAAGCGAGCGGTACAGCAGCAACCGCTAGTTTTTTGCCAAATCCGGCAAAGTGTTTAAAAATTGCTCGGCGCGAATCTAAACGTTCGTAGATTTCCGGATCAACTTTTTCAATTTGGGTAAGCAGATTAGGTATATTCATGATTTATTTTCTCCTAAAAATTAAGATGTTGGTAACTTACTAAAGTCGATGGTTTCTTTTACAAAGGATTTGGCCGCTCCTAAAACAGTGGCCGGATCGGCTACTAAATCAAAACCCTTATCATTATTTCCGGTATCGGCGAAAGTGCCATTTGAAATCAAATCCCGGATTTCGGCCGCGTGACGGGCCTCGACCGATACAATTTTTCCGGCTAATACCAGAAAATCAGGAGTTGTGAGAAGCTTGCCCGCTCCGTTATAAGCCGATACTCCTAAATCTTCGAATGTTTTAGCGGCATTTAAAACAGCAGTACGATCACCAAAATTAATGGAAGAAAAATTGGGAGTTAAGCCCGGAATAATTGCAGCGGGGGCAGCCGCAGTTAAAGCCGCTTTAAAAAATTCGCGGTGCGCTATTTCGTGATCCCGTATATCCGTTAAAGTTTGTCTTTCCTTAGCATCCGGAAAAGTAGCATTAAACGTAGTGCTGGCTACTACCTGGGTATAAAAAGCGGCTTCGAGTTGTTCCAGGGCATAAGCATAGTTTAATACACCTACATCGCCGGACCCCAGACTAACCGTAGTTGGACCAGGTGTTGGAGGGGTAGGTGGGGTATCTACTACGCCGTTAAATTTACCATCGTCATCGTCGTTACAACCAGAAAGTAACAGGGTAGTTAAGGCCGCTCCTGCACCGGCAAATTTAAAAAAACTCTTCCGGTTAATGGGTTTGTTCACCGATTCAATTAACCCGTTACCGCTTTCCTTCGGTTTCAATAGTTTTGTCATAATAGTCGTTTATTAGAATGTGTAAAAGGGAATTATGAAAACTAAGACGCCTACCAGGTGTTAAACATACTCCCTGCATTAGCTTCCTAGTTACCCGACCTACGTAGTGCTTGCGGAATTTGGATTTACTGCTTTATAAAATATAACAGATATTTTATTTGAAGCCGGATATTTATGGAGAATGGGCCTACTACGTTCTATTTAAAGTCGTTTAATTTTTCGTGATATTCGTCTTAAATGACATAATTTAAAATTGAAAGAATAAAACTAACTTTCGATCGTTTTCCGGCGGATTAAGGTCTGATAGTTTCAATCTATTTTTTGTGCTTAAAAGAATTGGTTTATTTCTTTGTTTGATCGGGTGCTTGCTGCCTGCTTATGGCCAGCAAATCAGCATCGAATTTGGCCCGGCTACTATTCCGATTGAGACGTATTTTACCATTTCCATTCGCCTGAAAGGAACTACTTTAAAACAAGCATCGCCTTTTCCGGAAATAGAAGGTTTTCAAAAGAGTAATCGCTTCTCCAAAAAAACTACCTTAAAATCGGGCAATAACCTGCTGGAGGAAATACATACGCAAAATTACGCGGCGTTAAACGAAGGTACTTTTGTGGTAAAACCGTTTACTATGATTATAAACGGCTTAGCCGTAAAAAGCCCGGGTACTACCGTACAGGTAGGACCAATAATTGAAGATAAGGAAGATATAACCGCTTCCCCCGAAGCTCCACCCGAGGCAAAAGCACTACCGAATAAAACGCCCCAATCTTTTCTAAATTTAGAAACAGGTAAAAAACAAGTTTATATGGGCGAAGGCTTGCACGTAGCTTTGTACTTTTATTTACTGACTTCCGAAAACGGCCAACTGGAATTTTATGATTTCCTGCAGCAATTACCTGCCTTATTTAAGCAAATAAAGCAACCCAACGTTTGGGAAGAGGTTTTTGAACAAACCGAAATTTTACCTGATACCGTACAAGTTAGCAAAGTGCCTTACCTTCGGTATAAATTGTACGAAGCTGTATATTATCCCCTTAATTCCCAGAGTTTAGTTTTCCCGGCTTTGTCTTTAAAAATGGTAAAGTATACTCGGGCGAAAGACGCTACTTTTGCCACTGAAAAGCGGCTTTCGGAAATAAAGGAGTATACTACTGAACCAGAAACAATTATGGTGAAACCTTTACCTCCGCATCCATTACGGGAGTCGGTGCCCGTAGGGCATTACCGCCTCGACGAAACCTTAGATCGCACCCAAGTTACCCTGAACCGAGCCGTAAATTATTCTTTTGCCATAATCGGAGCAGGAAATATTTCCGGATTGTCTGCTCCCACTTTGCCCACTTTATCCTCTTTGGAGATTTATCCGCCGCAGGTAAAGGAAAATTTGCTTAGGCAACAACAGCGTGTTTCTGGTTCCAAACGGTTTCAGTACTCCATTGTGCCCAAAGCGCCCGGTACTTTTCCGCTAAATCGCTTATGGCAATTTATTTATTTCGATCCGGTACGGGAACGTTACGATACGCTTACTTCCCGGTTAATTTTAAAAGTTAGCGGTAGGGTAGATAAAGATGCCGCTATCGGAACCGGAGTTACCGGCGACTTTTACAAACTCATTCAAACGGAAGATAATACGCTCGTCAGTCTGCATAAATTCGAAGAACTTAAATTGTATACCAACCTGATTGTATTACTTTTGCTGACCATATCGGTGTACTTATATTTGAGAAAAAGATAAATGAGTAATTCGTACGGCAAAATTTTCCGGATAACTACTTTTGGCGAATCGCACGGGCAATCTGTTGGCGTAGTGGTAGATGGCTGTCCGGCTGGTCTGGAAATTACCCAAGCAGAAATTCAACTGGAACTGGACCGGCGGCGTCCCGGCCAATCTAATATTACAACCCAGCGCAAAGAAGAAGACGAAATTATTATTTTGTCCGGCTTATACGAAAATAAAACCACGGGCACGCCCATTGCCTTAATGGTGAACAATAAAAACCAGGCGGGTAAAGATTACTCCCACCTCGAACATGCCTTTCGGCCTTCGCACGCCGACTATACTTATACCGCTAAGTACGGTTTGCGCGACCATCGGGGAGGTGGCCGCTCCTCCGCCCGGGAAACGTTGGCCCGGGTGGCAGCGGGCGCTATCGCGAATAAATATTTAAAGCAACAAAGTATTCAGATTGCCTCTTATGTTTCTTCGGTCGGACCTATATCTTTAACGGAATCGTACGAACAATTAGACCTAACGCAAATCGACAGTAATAAAATCCGGTGTCCGCAACCCCAAGTCGCCGATGAAATGATTGAACTGGTAGAAGAAACCCGCAAAAACCGCGATACGGTAGGAGGGGTGATTACCTGCGTCATAAAAGGAGTACCAGTGGGTTTAGGTGAGCCGGCCTTCGATAAATTGCACGCGGAACTTGGCAAAGCTATGCTCAGTATTAATGCCGTAAAAGGATTTGAATACGGCAGCGGTTTTGATGGAACCAAGCTGTACGGCTCGGAGCATAACGATGTATTTTACACCGATGCGGACGGGCGGGTTCAAACGCGAACCAATCACTCCGGAGGAATTCAGGGGGGGATTTCCAACGGGCAAGATATTTATTTCCGGGTGGCTTTTAAGCCAGTAGCTACTATTCTGCAACCGCAAACCAGTATAAACGATCAGGGCGAAACCATTACTCTCGAAGGCAAAGGTCGCCATGATCCTTGTGTTTTGCCCCGGGCCGTTCCTATTGTTGATGCCATGACTGCCTTGGTGCTGATTGATTTTTTGTTACGCCAACGAACCGTTCGGGTATAAACAGCTTTTTTACATTTACACTTATTGAGATAAACTAATTTGAGAAAAGAAAGCCGCTTTATAAAAGAGCGGCTTTCTTGTTTTCTGGTATAGCTGCCTTTAAGTTGGCATACTTTTTAATTCTGTTATCTTATATTTTACCTTGTAGTCGTGCCTAGGTAAAGATATTAGCCCTATTTTCTACATAAATAAGTTTTAAAGATGAACAGATACAGATTTATACTTACTCCCCGGTATTGTACTGTAAAAGGTTTTTTGCTCTATAGTATCCTGCTTATTATGGGTGCTTGCTCCAGTGGCAAGCAATCTTTCGAAAAGGGCGATTACGACCGAGCCGTTTATCAGGCGGTAAATAGGCTGCAGAAAGACCCAAACAATAAAAAAGCTTTAACTACTCTTCAACAAGCGTATCGTTATGCCCGCGAAGATCACCAGAGCCGGATAAAAAATGCTATTAATTCCAGCGAAGTTTTTCATTGGGAAACCGTTGTTCAGGAATACGAGAGCATGAATAGTTTAATTGAATCGGTTAGTAGGTGCCCAACTTGCCGGCAGATTATTAGTACGGAAGACAAATACCAGGAGCAAGTAGAAAAAGCCAAGGAAAAAGCGGCGGAAGTGCGTTATACTCTGGGGGTAAAACTACTAAGCGAGAATAACCGGCAAAGCGCCAAAGAAGCTTACCAGCATTTTGAGCGGGCTGACCAGTTTATTCCGGATTACAAAGATGTCCGGCAAAAATTAAACACGGCGTACCAGGCCGCAATTTTAAAAGTAGTAGTAGAGCCGGTTGAGATTGAAAAAGGCATTTATAAGTTGAGTAATGAATATTTTCAAAATAAAATTTTTGAATACCTGCAGCATTACGAGGAGAAAAGTTTTATAAAGTTCTACACGCCGCAGGAAGCCCGCTCTAAAACTCTCGTTCCGGATCATGTATTATCTCTTTCTTTCGATGATTTTGTGGTAGGTCAAACGTATTTAAAAGAAAAAGAACAGGAAGTAAGCCGGGATAGTGTGAAGACTGGTACGGTGGAGGGCAAAGAGGTGTATGGCACAGTAAAAGCCAAATACATTACCTTCGAAAAAACTATTTCGTCCAGTGGTTTGCTGGATTTACGGGTAATGGATTGGAAATCAAAAAACACTCTTACTCAAGAAAAAATGCCCGGTACTTTTGTTTGGCGCGACGAGTGGGCCACTTATAAAGGCGATGAACGAGCGCTGGACAAAGAACAAAAAAAGAAAGTTAAACGACGAGAAAGTCCGAATCCGGCTCCGCAATTTCTTTTTGTTGAATTTACCAAGCCTATTTACAATCAGCTTACCAGAAAAATCGAAAGCTTTTACCGGAAATATTAATAGTCCTAGTTTATGGGTAATCTCATAATAGCAAACCGTGTTTTGTAAATAGTTTATCTTAAAGAGTTAACCCTAATTTAGAACTAATTTATTCCGGACTTTTAAGCCAATTCTATTAATAAATTACTAGTAACCAGATCAGAAAAAGAATGGGTAATAGAAACGGAAGCGAGAAAGAAGTAATGTATTTAAAAAAAGACGGCATTTTTATACCGGCTTCTTCCGCAATAGCTTTCACCATAAAGTTTGGGCCATTCCCGATGTACGAAAATGCCCCGAAAAGTACGGAGCCTACGGCAATGGCTTCCAGTAAATGATACGTTTCCGGGGCATTAGGCAGGCCATAAGCAAAAGCATGCACCTGAGAAACGCTGCTGTAGCTTAGTTTGTATTTGGCCATAGCCAAAGATAAAAAGTTGGCGTAAGTTGGGGCATTGTCCAGAAAACCGGAAAGTGTGCCGGCACTCCAGTAAACCGTATTAGGCGTTAATAACTTCGCAAACTGGGGCAAAGCCGCCACATAAGCCGCCAATTGCAAAGCCGGCATCATGGTAAAAAATATTCCGAAAAAAGAAAGATAACTTCTAAAATAGGAGAAAAAGTAAAGTGATTGCCATTTAGCGCGGTTTTACTCGCATAACGGTAGCAAAAAAAAGCTGCTGTAAGCTGTATTATTTCCCGGATAAAGGATAATTTAAATTCGTGAAAGGGAATATGCGGCAAACCTGAAATAACGTTAGGGTCAAGAAAAATGGCTCCTATAATTATAATTAGCCAAACCAGATTTCGCTTACCGGTAAAAAAGAACTCCGTTACCTCGTCAATTTTCTTTATTACCTCTTCTTTAGGTTTATAATCCTGGCGTCGATCTCGGGTATCTAAATAAAAGAATATAGCCGATAATCCCAAAACTCCCAAGAGCCACGGAAATAACAAATGCTGTAAAGTCCAGAAAAAAGGTACCCCTTTCAGAAAACCAATAAATAAGGGAGGATCACCTAATGGCGTTAATAAACCACCCGCGTTACTAACAATAAAAATAAAAAAAATAACGTGAAATGTCCGGATATGATTAATGTTTAACCGAATATAAGGTCGAATGAGCAACAAAGAGGCGCCGGTGGTGCCTATAAAGTTGGCTAATACGGCGCCGGTAATTAATATCAGTACATTTATAAACGGGGTCGCCCGGGCACTTACATTCAGGTAAATACCACCAGCGGCAATGTAAAGTGAGCTTAATAAGATAGCGAAGGAAGCGTAATCGGCCAGAGTTTCGGCTGGTAAGTGGGTATCATGAAGGAAAAACAAATAATACGATAGAACCAGCAAACCCAGTGCTACAGCAATAATTCGATAGTATCGGTGCCAAAAATGTTCAAAAAAGATGGGCCCGCAAGCAATTAAACCCAATAAAATTAAAAAAGGAAGAATAGTGAAAGGTTGTACCGGCGGAAAAATAGCAGCCAATAAAAGTAGGTAATCAGGCATATTATTAGATTCTAAATGCCGGCAGGTAGCCGTTACGTATAATTTACCCTGGCGAAGATAAAAGCTTTTAAACATTAGGCCAATACTCTTGGTTTTTATTTACCGGCAATTCTTAGTAGTTTAAAGCGTAATATCCTATAACCAATTTGCGGATCATACCTAAAACTAATTACTTTTGAAACTTTAATATTTATTACTAAGTTTTTACCTTATTAAGGAAGCAACAACCATGATAGAAAATAAAGAAAAATCCGTATCGGTGTATGCAGAAGCCAACCCGAATCCGGAGTCCATGAAATTTGTGTTGAGTACCATTTTACTGCCCGAAGGGGTAAGCGTGGATTACCCCAACGTAGAAGCCGCCGCTAATTCGCCGTTTGCCCAGGAATTATTTAATTTTGATTATGTATCGCGGGTTTTTATTGCCAGTAACTTTGTTACCGTTACTAAAAATACCAACGACCAGTGGGTACAATTAATTCCGGAATTGCGTTTGTTTATTAAATCGTACGTAGAAGCCGGCGGGCCAATCTTTTTGGAAGATCCAGTGGCGGAACAAACCCAAGCAGTTACCGATATTACTGGTGAATTGAGTGGGGATGATGCCGTTATTTCGCATAAAGTTATTGACTTATTAGAAAACTACGTCCGTCCGGCGGTAGAACAGGACGGCGGTAATATTACTTTTAAATCGTACAAAGACGGGGTAGTAACGGTTAACTTACAAGGTTCCTGCAGCGGCTGTCCATCGGCAACTATTACCTTAAAAGCCGGTATCGAGAACTTATTAAAACGCATGGTTCCGGAAGTAACGGAAGTAGTAGCCGAAGGCGTTACGGATTATTAAATGTAAGTTACAAGTTACAGATTTTAAGATATTTTAATGCTAATTCAATTTTTATTATTAACTAAAAAACCCGGCCAATTTGGCCGGGTTTTTTAGTTAATAATAACCTAATGGTTTATGAACGTACTTTTCCAGTGGTGGTCAGTTTAGGCGTAACGGTTGCGGCCGCTACTTTCGGTTTATCATCATCTACGGTATCCATCAAAATTGGAGTAGCGATATACAAGGTAGAGTACGTACCAGAAATTACCCCGATTAGCATCGCGTAAGAGAAGCCACGCAAGGTTTCCCCACCAAATACAAATAGAATAACTACCACAAATAATACCGTTAACGAGGTAATAATGGTGCGGCTCAGAGTATCGTTCAGGGCCGGATTAATAACTTCTTTAATCTTGCTCTTTGGATGATTGGTTAAGTGCTCCCGGATACGGTCGTAGATAACTACGGTATCGTTAATGGAGAAACCAATAATCGTTAAGATAGACGCAATAAACACCTGATCCATTTCGTAATTTAAGCCAAAAATACGGCCAATAGCGAAGAAGGCGGTTACCATTAAAGCATCGTGAATCAAGGCTACTACGCCCCCCAAGCTGTATTGCCATTTCCGGAAACGAATCATTACGTAGAGGAAGATTCCGGCAAATGAGAGCAACACCGAGATAATTGCCGTTTTCTGAATATCATCGGCCATGGTAGCGCCTACTTTAGAAGAACTTAAAATATTAGGACTTTCTGCCTTATACTGCTTTAAGCCGGTTTGTAAGGCGGCCTGTACCGTTTCGTCGGCTTGGGTAGATTCATCTTCGGCTAAATAACTGGTAGTTATTTTCAGGCGATTAGATGCGCCAAAGGTTTTTACGTCGGTACCAGAACCTTTAAATTCATCCAGTAAAGCAGTTCTTACCTCGGAAGCCGGTACCGCTTTATTAAAATTAACTATATAAGAACGTCCTCCTTTAAAGTCCACACCCAAGTTCGGCCCGCCTTGTACGTACATCATAATAAAACCGAACAAAATTAAAGCAGTAGAACCAATGTAAGCCGCTTTGCGGTACTTAATAAAATCGAAGTTAAAGTTCTTGAACAGGTTTTTGGAGAACACAGTGGAGAAGCTCATATTGTTTACGTTCTTGCCACGAGTCATGTATTCTAAAAATAACCGTGACACATAAACAGCGGTAAAGAATGATGTAGCAATACCCAACATTAAGGTAATAGCAAAGCCTTTTACCGGACCAGAACCGAAGAAGTATAAAATAATACCGGCTAATAAAGTAGTTACGTTGGAGTCAAAGATAGAACTAAAAGCCCGGTCGTACCCTTTATGGATAGCTTCTTTAATACTAACTCCTAATGCGAGTTCTTCCCGGATACGTTCAAAAATCAGCACGTTCGCATCCACTGACATACCCATTGTTAAAACCATACCCGCAATACCAGGCAAAGTAAGGGCTGCCCCGAATTGAGCCAAAATCCCAACAATAAAGAAGATGTTGAAGAATAAAGCTAAGTCGGCTATAAAACCACCTTTGCTGTAGTAGAATATCATAAATATTACCACAACCCCCATAGCTGCCAGTGAAGATAGAAGACCTTGGTTAATGGCTTCCTGACCCAAAGATGGACCAACAATGGCTTCTTCTACAATGCGGGTAGGGGCGGGCATTTTACCCGCTTTTAAAATATTAGCTAAGTCCTGGGCTTCTTCAACGGTAAAATTACCCGAAATAGAAGAGTTACCGTTCGGAATTTCGCCTTGAACTACCGGCGCAGAATACACGTAATTATCCAGTACAATGGCTACCTGGCGACCAATAGTAGAAGCAGTTAAACGCTGCCATTTTTTAGCGCCGGCAACATTCATTCCCATATTTACCTCCGGGCGACCTTGCTGATCAAAATCCTGGCGCGCATCGCTGATGGCATCGCCGCTAACCGGCGCTTTACCATCCCGGCCTTTTTTGATGGCGTAGAATTCCAGGAACTCTTGTTTATCTTGTCCTACAATTGGTTTTACCGCCCATAAAAATTTCATGTTAGACGGGAAAATAGCTTGTACTTCCGGCCGGCGGAACAACGCATTTACTTTAGCAGTATCGCGTACGTTAGTGCCTAAACCACCTGGCAATGCAGTAAATAATTTTGCAAGCTGGCTACTTTGACCAGCAGATAACGAATCTGTTTTAGTAGAATCGTTTTTGGCGGATGCTACAGTACTAGCTTTAGTGGTATCAGTCGCAGCGGAATCGGTAACTGGTTTGCCGGTTAAAGGATCAATGGCAGGTTTAGCGGCCGCTTTCGATAAAACATCGTCATTGGTAGTTTTAGCTGCAGCCTTTGGCGATTTACCGGCTGCTAATTTGTTGGCTGCCTCTTGTTTCGCTAAAACGGCATTTAACTGCGCAAAGTAAGGACTAAATTCTTCGGCTTTCCATACTTCCCAGAATTCCAGATTAGCGGTACCTTGTAATAATTTACGGACCCGGGTAGCATCGGTAACACCTGGTAATTCAATCTGAATCTGATCAGTGCTTTTTAAACGTTGGATATTAGGTTGATTTACACCGAATTTGTCAATCCGGGTTTGTAAGATGTTGAATGAGCGGTCAATAGCGCCGTTTACCTCGGTATCAATAGCCGAAATTACTTGCTCGTTAGTAGAATTGTAATTGATACGGCCTTTATTAGCCGTATTAGAGAAGATAGAGGCTAAACGACCCGTAGGATTAATTTCGCGGTATGCCTGGGCAAATAAGGTAGTAAATTTTGCCTGACTGTTAGCTTGCCGTTGCTGAGCTACCTGTAAAGCTTTTAAGAAGTTAGGGTCTTTGTTGTTACCAGCCATGGATTTAATAATTTCCACCGGCGAAACTTCCAGGATTACGTGCATCCCGCCTTTTAGATCCAATCCTAGGCTTAACTCGCTGTTCTGAATTTCTTCGTAGGTATAATTAATACCTAAAAAGTTAAAAACAGGCTCTTTCCGAACCGAATCCAGATAAGCAAATTTCTTGTTAGTGTTTACATTGCCTTTGGCATCCGTGGCATACGCTTCTGCTTGGCGCTGCACCCGTTTGGATACAAAGGTAAACGACAGATAGTAGGCGCAGAGAGCAGTTACCACTATCGTTAATAACAATATTCCGGTTTTGTTACGCATTTGTAATTAATAATTGTTAAGATTTATGAATTATATTTTGAAGGGTTAGATAAAAAATAACTACTCCGTTAGAGCTTTTTTTATTTTGTATTTTAAACCTGATTCTGGATTTCGAGATTTGGGTGTTTTCAGTAGTTTAAGAAAACCGAATATGCCCGCACAACAAAGCTGGTGCCGGAATAATTTCTGAAAACAAGAGAAAAACTAAGGAGCGTTGGGAATAATAATAAAAGAGAATAGAACCCTGAAAAAATATCTTGCCCGGTAAACTTTAAATAAAGGTTCAGGGATGTTAAAAGTAGGAGTCTGAAATATTGGTTTGAGCCAATTGGTAAAATGGGCTATTTGCAGAATGAAATAAGAGGTAGTAGCTTCAAAAGTTACCTTTTGTTTTACTACGGTCTGCTCTTTCCTGGATGTATTTTTCTGTAATTGACTGTCTCCAGCGGCGGATGTGCCTTTTATAACGGGCTGGTAAGTAGTAATTACCTGATTATTAAGCAGCAATACACAGCACCAGGTTACTGCGGTAAGCAGAAACCGAATTTGCTGCGTTATAGTACGATTAGCTGCCATTTAAAACGCGAATATACAGGATTTTACCTTATTTAAATACATCAACTGTAATAACTTTGGATTTTTGTTCTCAAAAATGAAACCAACACTTCTAAACCATTTTCGAAATGTCGATTATTCGGAATAATTAAATCAGTATCGTACTTATAAGGGCGGATGTATTTTTCGTAAGTAGGCACCACGTGGTTGGAATAACGGTATAAAACATCATCTAAGCCTCCATAACCGCGCTCTTTTACATCGCGTAAAATGCGCCGTTGCAATTTAACGTGTTCCTCGGCATCTATATAAACCCGCAGATTAAGAAGTTTGGCTACTTCTTCAAAATAAAATACAAAAATTCCTTCTACTACTATTATCGGGGCCGGATTAAAAACTAATTCGCGCGGAATAATATTAGGATTGTTAAAAGTATATTCCGGACGGGTAACTACTTCGCCGTTACGCAACTTTAATACATCGCGGGCATAAGCTGTTGCATCAAATGACGAGGGTAAATCAAAATTAATGACACCGTTTTCATCTATTTCCTGATCATCGTGGGGCAAATAATAATTATCCTGCGCCATAAGGCAAATATCCTTTGGATCGAACGAAGCCATTAGCTTTTTTAGAAAAGTGGTCTTGCCCGAAGCACTGCCACCGGTAATCCCGATAATATAGGGTTGCTGCATGTTAAATGAAAAATCGGCATCGCAATTATATCCTATTGCTAAATGCTTATCGCCCCTGGAACAGAAGAAAAATTTAAAAAGTTTATAAATAAACTTAAGATTGCACTAAGACCTGGTTATAAGTCTTTTGTACTAATCTTAGGATTAAAGTAGGTGGCTCATTATACTTACATTTTTTTGAAATGCACATTTATTTGCGAATCATAATGCAGGCCTAATAGTTCGGAGGCGTGGCCTTTGTTCACCCCAATGGATAACCAACCTTGCTGGTTATAGAAACAAATTACATCGCCTTCGTCTACGTGGGTAAAATCCCCGGAAATTTTCTGGACGGTTTCGCGCGCAAAATGCACGGTAAAGGGGCGATCGTGGCCAATGGCGTCCATACTATCGCGGGACACATTGGTAATTAAGTTGCCGTAATGATCTATGTGTACTACGTGGCCAGTAATAGCATGATCGCTTAGGCGCAATTGGCGGTTTATGAGTTCCCGGTACTGTGTAATGGGTGTTCCTATACTGTTTAAATTAGCGCCATTTGCTAAAGCTAGCGCTGCCGGAGCTAAAATATCTTTAGCGGCAAAAGTAGTAGGCGTGATTACCGGTAGTTCTACCATTTTAACCAGTTGCGATTCAATTAAAAGAGATAATAATCCGTTATCTGCCGCTAGAAAATAATGCTCCTGAAATTGTATTGCTAGGTACCGGCCCTGTCGACTGCCTTGCGAATCCACGGCTACTAAATGCACGGTATTAGGAGGAAATTCCCGGAATAAGGAGTTTAGAACAAAAGCTCCGTGCGCAATGTTATATGATTCAATGGCGTGCGAAATGTCTATAATTTGGGTCTGCGGCGCACTACTTAAAATTTTGGCTTTTACGGCTGCAACGTAATGATCGGTATAGCCAAAATCAGACAAAAAAGTAATCAAACCCATACAAGCGAACTATAATATTTGTATTATTGTAATATACAAAAGTAAGAACAATTTTATTCTTTAATTAACAGAATACGCAAAATAAGCTAAGCATTTGGTAGAAAAAGTAATTACCCTAGAAAATGTATCGTTAATAGATTTTTTAGGAACTGAAAATCAAAATATTAAACAATTAGCGGCAGCTTTCCCGAGTAGTAAAATAATTTCACGGGGCAACGAAATTAAAATTCAGGGTAAAACCCCCGAAATAACTAAAATAAACGAAATTTTAAGCTCGCTTATTGAGCATTATCATAAATTCGGGAAGATAACTCATACCAGCGTGAATCATTATATTGCTGCCGACGGTGATTCGGAAGAAGAAGTAATTGCCACCTCTCCGGATATAATCGTGTACGGAAGTAAAGGCGGCATTATAAAAGCTAAAACGCCCAATCAGCAAAAGTTGGTAGATGCGGTAGAAAAGCACGACTTGGTTTTTGCTTTAGGACCGGCAGGTACCGGTAAAACGTATATTTCGGTGGCATTAGCAGTGCGGGCGCTAAAAAATAAAACGGTTAAGAAAATCATTATCTCCAGACCCGTAGTGGAAGCGGGTGAAAACCTCGGCTTTTTACCCGGTGATATGAAGGAAAAAGTAGATCCCTATATTCGCCCGATCTATGATGCTTTAGAAGACATGATTCCGGTAGAAAAATTAAAATACTACCAGGAAAATAAAATTATTGAAATTGCTCCTTTGGCCTACATGCGTGGGCGCACGTTAAATAATGCTTTTGTATTACTAGACGAAGCACAGAATACCACCCCGATGCAGATGAAGATGTTTCTTACTCGGATGGGGCCTAGTTCGAAAGTAATGATTAACGGTGACCGATCCCAAATTGACTTACCAACGAAAGTTAAATCTGGTTTAGTAGATGCCCTACAAACCCTTAAACATATCAAAGACATTGCTTTTGTGGAAATGAAAGCAGAGGATGTGGTGCGGCATAAGTTAGTAAAATCAATCGTGGAGGCTTATACCAAAGCGGAAGAGGCAAAATTACTAGCCGAACCGGAAAGGAAAGCCCCCGACCAGAATAACCGACCGATTAAACTGGCAGAACCACGGGAAGTGTAATTTAAATTACTAGATTTTCTTTTTAATATTTTTGCAAACATGGATGCAGACGGGTCTCAATAGGAAACCGGCTACATCCATTTTTATTTACTAACCGTTTCACTAATTCATCCGGTTTGTCTTCTTGCTAATTTTCGGAAGAATCTTTACTGTATTTCATACTTCACCTTTTAAAACGTATAACTTAAAACGTACTACTTGCTTATGATTGTTGTAAAAAGAGTGTCGGACATTCGCGATTTAGATGCTGCCTTTACTATCCGGGAAAAAGTTTTTGTGAAAGAGCAAAAAGTACCGAAAGACGACGAATACGACGAACATGATAAAACCGCTAATCACTATTTAGCCACTTATAACGGAGTACCAGTAGGTGCGGCGCGTTGGCGTCAAACAACTAACGGGGTTAAACTTGAACGCTTCGCTGTTTTAGCCGATTACCGTAATAAACAAGTGGGCAGTGCGCTCCTGCAGGCTGTATTAAAAGATGTAGTAGCTATCTACCCGAACGCAAAAATTTACCTGCATGCTCAAATACCCGCTATACCCTTTTATGCTCGCCACGACTTTACCCAAGTAGGCGAATTATTTAGCGAATGTGATATTGACCACTACCAAATGGTTTATGCCGCATGATAAAGTGGACACCTTATGTTTTTCTGCGAATAACAATTTGTTTTGCGGCTGGTATTTTAGTGCAGATTTATGGTGGTAATTCGTTTGCTTACGTAACGGCTTTACTCATCTTTTTTTGTTTTTTATTTTTAAGTTTATCTTTTTTAAGAGCGAGCCAGGCTTCCGATTTGCTTACCTCTCTAGCAGGTTTTTTCGGTTTAACGAACATTTTTTTGTTTGGCGTTCTGATTACCCAGCAACGTACCGAAATCAATCACTCCGAACATTTGATTCACCAAAAGCTGCCTATCCAATACTATACCGGCGTGATTAATGATTTTGTGGTAGAAAAACCTAATCACTACAATGCTATTCTTCAAGTAAATCAGGTAAGAACTAGTAAAGGCTGGCAACCTGTTACCGGAAAAGTGATGCTGATGCTACGCAAAGCAACAGGTAAGTCCATACCCCGGTACGGCGATAGGCTGCTCATTCAAGGAAAGCCCGAGGTGCCTTTACCTCCCTTAAACCCGAATGCTTTTAATTATAAGCAGTACCTGTCGTACCAACAAATCTACCACCAGCAGTATGTTTGGCCTCAGCAAGTTAAAGTTATCGGGTATCAGCCCTCGTCGCTGTTACTCGCTTTTAGTATTCAGCTACGTCATTATTTAGATGCTTTATTAAAGAGATATGTGCCGGAGCAACGTAATTATGCTATTGCTACCGCCCTTGTGCTGGGCATGAAAGAATACTTGGATCCGGATATCAAAGCCGCCTATACCCGAACCGGAACTACGCACGTGCTGGCGGTGTCTGGTTTGCACGTAGCCTTGTTGTTTCTGGCCCTAAATTACATTTTAGGAAAGCTTGCCAAAACTCCCCGCCAAAAATTAGTCGTATTTCTTCTCTTATTGGCAGTAATGTGGTTATACGCTTTTGTAACAGCTCTATCGGCATCTGTTCTGCGGGCAGTAGTTATGTTTACTTTATTGTCGATCGGGAAATTCTTCCGGCGGCGAAGCAACATGTACAATATTTTAGCGGCTACCGCTTTTGCGTTGCTGGTGTATAATCCGTTTTTTTTACTCGATGTCGGGTTTCAATTGTCGTTTGCGGCGGTCTTCGGTATTGTATTCTGGCAGCCGAGGTTAAAAGAGTTGTTTAAATTTGATAATTGGTTAAGCGGTAAAATTTGGGAAGGAGTTACCGCTTCGGTAGCCGCGCAATTAGCTACTATGCCGCTGGCTTTTTATTATTTTCATCAATTTCCGGTTTACTTTCTGGTTGCTAACTTATTTGCGGTAATTATTTCGGAATTTATACTGTATGTAGGTTTTCTATTGTTAGCGGGTGGGGTTATACCTGTTTTAGGCCCTGTACTCGGCCGCTTTTTTGGTTGGCTAATGAGTTTTTTGCTGGATATAATGAACTGGGTAGTACTAGCAATGGAAAAGTTGCCCATGGCCATTGTCGAAGGTATTTCTCTGACCTTGACTCAAACCTGGCTGTTAGCCCTGATTTTGCTTCTGACAAGTTGGTTTCTAATTTACCGCATAAAAGTATTTCTATTAACTGCATCTATTGCTTTGGTAATTTACTCCAGCTTGCAATTAACAAGAATTGTACCTCAGCAGAACCAGCGAATGTGGGTAGTATACACTTTAAAGAATAACTCGGGGCTTGGCTTTATTCAAGGTCAGCAAGCTACTTTACTCGCTGATTCGGCAGTTTTGGCTAATAAAGCCGATTTTACTTATAACATTCAGCCGCATTGGTGGCAGTTGGGTATTAAAGAGGCAAGATTTATTTCCTTCCAAACTCAAAGCAATCCGGCGCTACCCACTTTTAAAACGCTAGCGGGCAACACCGGTATGGTTTGGCGCGGACTACGAATCTTGATTTTAGATTATCCTGAGCAGTTTCATTCTACTTCGGCAAAGCCGGTAGTATTCGATTATGTGTTACTACGGCGCAATGTAAAAATAGACTTAGAAGCGTTACAGGCGGCTATCCAATTTAAATCTCTTCTGGTAGATTCTTCAAGTAAAAACTGGTACCGACAAAAGCTGCAACAACAGTGCGCCGGGCAACAGATTTCACTCTACGACGTTTCTAAACAAGGAGCCTTTATTTGCAGTAAGATAAATAACTGAATTACGGATGGGGCTACTTCCTATTTGTACTTTTTAGTATAATTTTTGATACTTACTAAGTTAGCATTTAGAGTAACTATTTTCGATTTAGCAAACTTTAAAAATGAAGTATTTTTAATCTTCTGAATTAATTTAGGTTTAGCCAACTAATGCTAATTTTTATAAATTAAGCGGTATCCTTTTTTAGAATTAAACACGTAGTGGCATGCAATTTATAGATTATTATACCGAAAACCGGATAGGCTATATTACATTGAACCGCCCGGAAAAACGCAATGCCCTTAATTATGAGGTAATTAGCGAGTTAAAAGAAGCCTTTGATCTGGCTGAAAGCGATGATGATTGTAAAGTAATTATACTAAAAGCCAACGGAGAGGTATTTTGTGCGGGTGCCGACTTAAGCTATATGCAATCTTTACAAGAAAATACTTTTGAAGATAATTTAAATGACTCCACGCATTTAGCGCATTTATTCTACCAGATTTATACGTTGCGCAAAATGGTAATTGCTCAAGTTCAGGGGCCTGCCATTGCTGGCGGATGTGGTCTAGCTACCGTATGCGATATAATTTTTGCTTCACCGGCGGCTACTTTTGGCTATACCGAAGTGAAAATAGGTTTTATTCCGGCTATTGTGAGTGTGTTTTTATTGCGTAAAATTGGCGAAACTCATACCAAACAACTCTTATTATCCGGTGATTTATTAACGGCCGTAGAGGCAAGAAATATAGGGCTATTAACGTACGTAGTGCCTGCCGAAGAACTTGAGGAACAGGTATTTGCTTATGCCCGCAAAATTTGCCAACAAAATTCGATGCAATCCATCGAATTAACCAAAGATTTAATTGCCCACATTCAGGACATGGATTTGCAGCGGGGACTGGGGTATGCGGCCGAACGTAATGCTTATGCGCGCGAAACGCTGGATTGCCGGCGCGGTATTGCTTCTTTTCTGAATAAGCAAAAAATTTCCTGGTAAGCAGAATTAAACATTTTCAGCCCGAGAAAGTTGTAGTAGTATGTGGGGGAATATTGCAATTGTAATACTAACTTTTAGCGGCATGGAACTGGTAGCGTGGTTTACTCATAAGTATATCATGCACGGCTTTCTGTGGGTATTACACCGTTCGCACCACACGCGGCACCCACACTCACTCGAGCGTAACGATTTATTTTTGTTTATTACGGTATACTTTCCACTCTATTCATTATTTACGGCAGCCCTGATCATGATTATCGTTTTTGGATAGGAATAGGCATTGGTTTGTACGGGTTCGTTTATTTTCTGATTCACGATGTATTTATTCACCGGCGGTTACGCCTGTTTGGTAAAACCCAAAGTGCTTATTTAAAAGCATTAGACATAGCCCACAAAGTACACCATAAAACTACGGGTAAAGATGGGGCCGAGTCATTTGGAATGTTATGGGTAAATTCCAAGTTTTACAAATTGGCTAAGAATAGAATTAAGCAAAACTAGAGCGGAAAGAAGGTGGGGCAGTATTCAATAAAAGAACTAGAGCAATTAACGGGAATAAAGGCCCATACTATTCGAATTTGGGAATCACGTTACGGTATTTTAAAACCCAAACGTTCTGAAACGAATATTCGCACGTATGACGACGACGATTTAAAACATATCTTAAACGTTTCGTTACTCAACCAAAATGGTTACAAGATTTCCAAAATAGCCTGCATGTCAGTCTGCCAGATCGGGGATGCTATCTTAAGCTTGAGCGAAAGCCGGGAAGAATGCCCGCACCAGATAAGCGCATTGGTAGCGGCAATGGTTGAAATGAACGAAGAACGATTCGATAAAGTATTATCAACCGTTATTCTACAAAAAGGCTTTGAAGCCGCGGTAAACCTACTAGTGCTGCCTTTTTTAAAAAAGATCGGCATTTTATGGCAAACCGGCAATATTAACCCAGCACACGAACATTTTGTTTCTAATATTATCCGGCAAAAATTTATAGTAGCTATCGATGGGCAAATAATTTTAAGTGGTTCGGACGTTCCGCGTTTTATTTTGTTTTTGCCGGAAGGAGAGCTCCATGAATTAGGTCTTTTGTTCATGCAATATATACTGCGGACCCGCCAAGTACGGGTATTATATTTAGGTCAGAATTTACCCCTGGCAGATCTGATTAAAGCTTATGAAGGTTTCCGGCCGAATTATTTTTGTACCATTATTACTTCGGTACCCGCCCGCGCCGAATTACAAGCTTACCTGAACGCGTTAGCCGCACAATTTCCGGATAGTGGATTCTTTGTTTCCGGCTATCAATTTGTTTGTAACGAAATAATTTTACCTTCCAATTTCAAGTATATCACCGATATGCAAGCTTTCTCCAGGGAGGTAGATACGCTCATAGCAGAACCGGTATTTTCCTAAAATCTTTTCATTCTTATATTTTCAGGAAAGTAGATTATCATTCTTGTTATCTGACTTTGACCTATCATTCTGTTTAGAAAATTACACTGTTCCAGTAATTTAGTTTGTTTATCCCACGCCAATGAAAGGATTAATAACTCTAAGTTAACCAGTTGTTTTTACTTAATTCTAACCTTCCAGATTTTACTTTACTTCTGCCCTATTAAATCTTTATTAAGGCAATCCGGAAAGAGTTGTACTTCGTTTGTACGTAAATACCCTTAATAATGCTCGTTTATATAAAGCCTACCACTACTGTTTAGTAAAAACTACTCTTAATTTTTTTGTTTAATAAATATGGATAATAATTAAACAAAAAATTTTATTTTAAGTATTACCTTTTATATTTGTATAAGTTTTATCTTAAAAAGTTGAGCAGAATGACAGCAACAGAATTTAGCTCCATGGTGCAAAAAATATCAAAATCTTTGAAGCCAGTAGCTCTTAATTTAACCCGCGACGCCGATGATGCAAAAGATTTGGTGCAGGAAACCTTATTAAAAGCCTTATTGAATAAAGATAAATTTAAGGCCGGCAGTAATTTAAAAGCTTGGTTATACACCATTATGCGCAATACTTTTATTAATAATTATAATAAAATAACCAAGCGTAGCAGTAACATTGATTCTACGGAGTACTTTCAGTATTTTAATACCGATGAAAACTACATTGCTAAAAATGGAGCCGTATATACCTTCGTTGTGTCGGATATTAACGAGGCTATCTCGCATCTGAATGAGGAATACCGTACTCCCTTTATGATGTATTATATTGGTTTTAAGTATTTAGAAATAGCCGAAAAATTGAATATTCCCATTGGCACGGTGAAAAACCGGATTCATATTGCCCGCAAGGAATTGAAAAAAGTTCTTAAAATTTACGAACAGAATGGCTAAATAATTACAGTTAGTAGATCGACAGCACATTGAGCGAGAAAAAAGTTGTAGTTATTGGTTCTGGTTTTGCCGCCCTTTCGGCGGCGGCTAATTTAGCGGCTAAAGGCTTTAACGTAGAGGTACTGGAGAAAAATGCTACTCCGGGCGGACGCGCGCGTAGCTTTACGGAAAAAGGTTTTACCTTCGATATGGGTCCCAGTTGGTATTGGATGCCGGATGTATTTGACCAATTTTTTCGCCAGTTCGGTAAATCTCCCGCTGATTACTACCATTTAGTTCGTCTGGACCCTTCTTATACAATAATCTTTGGTAAGGACGACTTTATGCCGGTACCCGCTCAAATGCCAGAGATTAACGCCTTGTTTGAGTCTCTGGAAACTGGTAGCAGCCAGGCATTGCAAAAGTTTCTGGCGCAAGCGGCTTATAAGTACCAGGTGGGTATCCATCAGCTCGTGCATAAACCTAGCCGTTCTATATCCGAATTTCTTAGTGTTCAATTATTAATAGATATCTTGCGCTTAGACATATTCCAGTCCATCCACGTGCATTTGCGGAAATATTTTCATCACGAAAAATTATTAAAACTGCTGGAATTTCCCATTTTATTCTTAGGGGCCCTGCCGCAAAATACTCCGGCTCTTTATTCTTTAATGAATTATGCGGATATCAGTTTAGGAACCTGGTACCCAATGGGAGGCATGTATAAAATTGTGGAAGGAATGGTAGCTCTGGCCAAAGAACAGGGAGTTCAGTTTAGATTTAACCAAAATGTTCAACAAATAAAAGTTAAGGACAAGCGCGCTCACCAGGTAGTAACGGATACTAGCGTATTTGAAGCCGACATAGTACTAGCCGGCGCCGATTACCACCACGTAGAGCAGCAACTGCTCACACCCGAATTACGGAGTTATACGGAAAGCTACTGGGAGCAACGAATTTTAGCGCCCTCGTCGCTCCTATTTTACTTGGGAATTAACAAGCGTTTACAAAACTTAACCCACCATAATTTATTTTTCGACGAAGATTTTGGCCCACATGCCCGTGAGATTTACGAAGATCCTAAATGGCCGGAAAAACCATTATTTTATGTTTCCGCGCCAAGCCAAACGGATGCCTCGGTCGCTCCCGACGGATGCGAAAACTTATTTATTTTAATTCCGGTAGCTCCAGGTTTAACCGATAACGAAATTATTCGAGAGCACTATTATCAATTAGTAATGGATCGGCTGGAAAAACTCACTGGTCAGACTATCCGAGATGCGGTGGTAGTAAAACGAAGTTACGCCCATGCTGATTTTATCCGGGATTATAATGCTTTTAAAGGGAACGCCTATGGTTTAGCGAATACCTTAATGCAGACGGCCATTTTAAAACCTGGCTTGAAAAGTAAAAAAGTGAAAAATTTGTTTTATACCGGTCAGTTAACCGTACCTGGTCCGGGAGTGCCACCCTCGCTTATTTCGGGGCAGGTGGTAGCAGAAGAAATTTGGAAAGAATTCAGTTCATTTAATTAGATGTTAGAAATTAGAAATAGGAAATGATACCGGCATATACCCTGATCGATTTCTCAATTTCTCATTTCTAATTCATAATTTTTAAGTAAAGATTTATGGAATTATTCGACCTGACGAGTTACAAATGCAGTAAACTGATTACCCAGCACTACAGTACCTCTTTTACTTTAGGCATTAAAACCTTAGATAAAAAATTTCATTTTCCCATTTACGCGGTTTATGGGTTTGTGCGTTATGCCGACGAAATTGTAGACACCTTTCATGATTACGACAAGGCGGCTTTATTGCGAGAATTTAAAGCTAGTACCTACAAAGCCATTGAAGATAAAATTAGTCTGAATCCTATTTTACACGCTTTTCAATTGGTGGTGCATCAATATAAAATCAAGCACGAATTTATCGAAGCCTTTCTGCGCAGCATGGAAATGGATTTGGAAGGTAAACGCTTCGATAAAGATTTGTACGAAGAATATATTTACGGCTCGGCGGAGGTAGTAGGTTTAATGTGTTTACAAATTTTCTGTGAAGGTGATGCGGACGCATTTGAGCGTTTAAAAGAGCCTGCCCGCAGCTTGGGCGCCGCTTTCCAGAAAGTAAACTTCTTGCGCGACATGAAAAGCGATTACAAAGAACGCGGGCGCGTGTATTTCCCTAAAGTTGATTTTCAATGCTTCGATAATGGTTGTAAAAAAGAAATTGAAGCAGAAATTGTAAAGGATTTTGCCCTGGCTTACGAAGGAATTTTAAACTTACCCCGTTCTGCCCGCATGGGAGTTTACCTGGCTTATATTTATTACCGCAAATTATTTAAAAAAATACAGCATCTTCCGGCTGCCCGAATTTTGTCTGAGCGCGTAAGAGTACCTGATAATACCAAATTAGCGTTATTATTGGGTTCTTACGTTAAATACCGACTAAATACTATCTGACTACCGTGAATGTACTGCTGCTTACTGGATTACTTTTTTATCAATTCTTTTTTCAAACCGAATTCACTTATAAACCCGCTGAACTGCGCAAAGTATACTTCCAGGCGGCCAAGGACAAAAATGCTTACGAACAATTAGCCCAACAATTAGCGCAATATAAAGGCAACGATGTGTTAATCCAGGGTTTTCAGGCGGGCATTGAAGGAGTAGGTGCCAAATACGCTTCGGGTTTATACGCCAAATTAAAGCACGTGCGAAGTTCTGCCCGGGCGTTTGAAGAAGTAATTAAAAAAGATCCTCGCAATCCGGAAGTCCGCTTTTTACGCTATACCATTGAGTACCATGTGCCGCGTTATTTGTTAATGAGCGGGCATTTACAAGACGATAAAAAAGTAATTTTTAGTAGTTTACTAACTTATCCCCGTTCTGGTATGGATGCGGATGCCTTTAAAATTATGCGGGAGTATTTTCTACGCGGGGACCACAGTACCAACGACGAAAAAAAACAGTTACGCAACCTGGGAGTCTGATGTATATTTATTTGTATTTAAATATTTTTACCATTTTGTTCCCGTTTTTGCTGTCTTTTGATAAGCGGGTGCAATTCTATAAAACCTGGAAGTATTTGTTTCCAGCTATTGCCATTAATGCCTTTATTTTTATTGTATGGGATTTTCTTTTTACCCAACACGGAGTTTGGGGCTTTAATAATGATTACTTGCTGGGTATTTACCTGTTTAACCTGCCATTGGAAGAAATTCTGTTTTTTATTACGGTACCTTACGCCTGTGTTTTTATTTACGAATGTCTGAATGTTTACATTAAAAAGAATTATTTACAACATGGGGCGCTGCTAGCTACCATTTTGTTAGCCATTTTTATCTCAATAATAGGTTTGTTGCATTTGCAGCAATTGTATACTTCTGTTACTTTTTTGTTTCTGCCGGTTATCTTGCTCATCCATTATTCGATATTTAAAGATCGGCTGCTCGGCCGCTTTTACCTGATGTACCTGGTGCACTTGGCGCCTTTTTTATTGGTGAACGGCGTACTTACTTCCTTGCCGGTGGTTTGGTACAATAATGGGCATAATTTAGGTATTCGGCTTACCACTATTCCCATTGAAGATACTATGTACTCCATGGTGATGCTGCTGATAACGATTACCGCTTTTGAATATTTTCGGCGCAATCAAAAACAAAACCTTCCGGTGCCAAAATTTGTTTAAAAAGTATGTTACAGTTGCGCGTTCAAATCGATCCTAATTCCGGTTTTTGCTTCGGGGTAATTTACGCCATTCAAATGGCCGAAGACATTCTCGATGAACAGGGTTATTTGTACTGCCTGGGCGATATTGTTCATAACGACGTGGAAGTGCAGCGCTTAGAAAAGCGAGGTTTACGCATAATTAATCATGAACAGTTTAAGCAGCTTCAAAACGAGCATGTACTCATCCGGGCCCACGGCGAACCACCCAGTACTTATCAGACGGCCTTAGAAAATAATCTGAATTTAATTGATGCTTCCTGCCCGGTAGTATTAAAATTGCAGAACCGCATTAAGACTTCGTACGATAAAAATGAGAAAATTTTCATTTATGGTAAACACGGCCACGCTGAAGTTTTAGGCTTGTTAGGGCAAACGAACAACGATGCCGTAGTTTTCGAAAACGTAGATGAATTATTACAACACGAATTACCCGCTAACATTACCTTATATAGCCAAACGACTAAAAGCACCGATAATTTTTATAAAATTAAAAACTTACTCGAAGACAAAGGTTATCAGGTAAATGCCAACGATACTATTTGCCGGCAGGTAAGTAACCGCGATCAGGATTTGCGAAAATTTGCGGGAAAGTTTAATAAGATTATTTTCGTATCCGGCACGAAATCTTCTAATGGCAAAGTACTCTATCAAGTCTGCAAAGACACCAACCCCAACACGTACTTTATATCCAAAGTAGAAGAATTGCGGCCAGAATGGTTTAAGGCAGCAGAATCGGTGGGAATTTGTGGAGCTACTTCTACGCCTATGTGGCTGATGGAAGAAGTACAAAAAGTTTTACTTTCATATTAAGTTTTGAATGCAGGTGTAAGAATGACTTTTTTTCAGAAAAACCAAGGTGTTTTAATTGCCTTAGCCATAATTATAGCTTGGTTCAGTAGCTTAACTTTTCTATTACATCAGGTGGTAAACTGGGCATCTCCCGCCACGTATTTGTTTATTCTGGTGCAAATGCATTTATACACTGGCCTATTCATAACGGCGCATGATGCGATGCACGGGGTGGTTTCCCGAAATAAAAAAATCAATCAAATTATTGGTGTTATAACCGCCGGACTTTTTGCCTACAATTATTACTACCGTTTGTTGCCCCGCCATCACGCGCATCACCGCCACGTAGCCACCGACCAGGACCCGGATTACCATGGCGGCAATTTTGTTGCCTGGTATTATTCTTTCCTGAAGCAATACATTACCTGGCCTCAGCTTTTGCTTATGGCTATTAGCTTTAATGTTTTAAAGGTTATTTTCCCGGTCGAAAACGTAGTTTTGTACTGGATGCTACCAGCCATTATAGCCACCTTTCAGTTATTTTACTTTGGTACTTATTTACCCCACCGCGGCGAACATGCGCCCGATAATAAACATAAATCGGGTACACAGGCTAAAAATCACTTGTGGGCTTTCCTGAGTTGTTATTTTTTCGGGTATCACTACGAGCACCACGACAAACCATATCTGCCTTGGTGGCAGTTGTATAAAGTTAAAACCTGAATCGCAGATTCTCGCGGATGACATGGATGGCGCAAATTTTTATTTCAGTGTTTATTAAATAAAACTATACTGATGATTAATTTTCCTATTTAAAATTATAAATGTCAATCAAAACAGAAGCGCCATTATACAATCTATGTAATGGCGCTTCTGTTTTAACTATTAGTAAACCTTTTTACATCAATTTTTTACCTACACTATCCATACTTCATTTTTGAAATCCGCACAATTCCATTAATCCGTGAAAGTCCGCGATTCAGAAACCAGGTGTTACAAAGTAGACGAAGTTAGTAGTCAATGTAGCAAATGAATAATGGGCAGGTAAAGTAAGGTTTTCCTGAAAAGCTACTTCTCCGGTAATTGGCAGCAATACGGGTAATTTATTTAAAGTTGGTTTATCAGCAGCCGGAACGGGCTTATAGCAATTTTTAGGCGTGGCAGCACATTGTTCCTTTTTTTGTTTTGCTTTGGGTTGTACCAGTTTTTTTACTTTTTGTTTCGTGCGGCAAACATCCACTACCGCGGGTGCGGGTTGATTTTGCGAAATGGTCACTAGTGGTGTCTGCTCCGTGGCCGCCATACTCGCCGGGCTTTTCAAAATTCCAAAAACAAGGCTCAGGAAGAAGCCTTTTAGTAGCAGCGTTTTCATGCGTTAAATTTAGGAAATACCTCCCACTTTCTTCCACTTCTTTTAGCTTCTCTTTCCGCTTACCTAAGTTGGCATTTAGGTGTTTTTTGTAACTGTTTTAAGGTTAGATAATTATCTTTTATTTACCCAAATTTTCTCGAAAAATTTGGTTTGAATACTCCAGAAGCGGGTTTTTGTAAGTGGAAGAAGAAATATGTGGACAATGTGTATAAGTGGTGGGGATAACCATAATTTATCCACAAAGTGGTAAAAAGTGGGAGAACGTGGTTGACAAATTTTCTGGATTGTGTACATTTGTTTACCTGAGAATTATTTAAATCTTAGGTAAACTCTATGAACTTTCTCTCCGGTGAATACGAGTGCAAGCTGGATCCTAAGGGAAGGTTGGTTTTACCCGCGAAGATAAAAGCCAACCTGCCGGAAGAATCGGGCAACCATGTGGTATTAACCCGGGGTTTCGAGCCTTGCCTGGTTTTATATCCGAAGCAGGAATGGAAAAAGATATACGATCGGGTTGCTGGCTTAAATGAATTTAACGAAGAATATCGCCATTTTCAGCGGAATTTCTTTCGCGGAAACACGGAGATAGAGCTCGATAATACAGGCCGGTTTATTTTGCCGCGCACCATGGTGCGTTACGCAGAAATTGATAAAGATGCCATCATTGTAGGATTGGGTAACCGGGTGGAAATCTGGAACCCGGACAAATACGAGGATTTCTTGATCAAAGACCAGGAAAATTTCTCTAAGTTGGCTCAGAAGTTTTTAGGCGATCAGCCCTTAAATCCAGTAGTAGAATAAATGGCATACCATGTTCCTGTTTTATTACCGGAATCAGTAGAAGCCCTGGATATTAAGCCTGGCGGTACTTATGTGGATGTTACTTTCGGCGGCGGTGGCCATTCCAAATACATTGTAAATAAACTAACCGGAGGCGCCCGGTTATATAGTTTTGATCAGGACAAGGACGCGGAGCAGCAAGCGCAGCGGATAACAAGTCCGGCTTTTACTTTTGTGAAGGCAAACTTTCGTTATCTGAAAAAATACTTACGGTTGTACGGGGTAAAAGAGGTAGATGGCATTTTGGCCGATCTGGGCGTTTCGTCGCACCAGTTTAATGTGCCGGAGCGCGGTTTTTCTACCCGGTATGATGGTCCATTGGATATGCGCATGGACCCGGAAGCCGATTTGTCGGCAAAAGAAGTATTGGCGACTTACTCCGAAGAAGAGTTGCACCGGATTTTTGGGATGTACGGCGAAGTAAAAAATGCCCGGACTCTAGCCCGACAAATAGTGCAGGTCCGGGGAGGGCAGGCAATTGAAACCACAGCGGATTTTAAAAAAGCTATTAGCAGCTTAATTCCGCGGGGAAAAGAAAACAAATACCTGGCGCAGGTTTTTCAGGCTTTACGCATTGAAGTGAACGACGAATTAAAAGCGCTGGAAGAAATGCTGGAGCAAGCCGTTGCCGTATTAAAACCCGGCGGACGGCTAGTGGTAATTTCCTATCATTCGCTGGAAGATAGGTTAGTGAAAAATTTTATTGCGAAAGGTAAATTCTTTGGAGAAGTAGAAAAAGATTTGTTCGGTAACGAAATTAAACCGCTCGAATCAATAATCCGCAAAGCCATTGTTCCTTCCGAGAAAGAATTGCAGGAAAACAATCGCTCCCGGAGCGCGAAACTGCGTGTAGCGCAGAAGTTATGAGTTGAAAGTTAAGAGTTATGAGTTAAACTTACGAAGAGCAATGGCGCTTACTATGCGGATAAAGAACCTAAAACCTTAAACGTATAACTTAAAACGTAAAAAAATGGCATATAATACAGTTAAGGAAAGACCACCCGTAAAACCAAAAGCAAATACCCTACGGGCCGTTCCGGCACCCACCCCGGTAGAAGTACCCCGCCAAAAGGGTACGAGCTTATTTCATCTTCTGGATCGCTACACCAAAGTAGATATTTTTTTTCAGGATGGGTTACCGGTAAAGTACTTGCCTTATGTACTGTATATAATGGTTATTACCCTGTTTTACATTGGCAATACCCATTACGCCGAAAAAACCATCCGAAAAATTGACCGCACAAAAAGCGAAACCGAAGATTTGCGGGCCGATTATACTACGCTTAAATCCGACTACATGGAAGCCAGTAAGCAAAGCGAAGTGGCGCGTAAAGTAGCCCCGGCCGGAATTGTAGAAAGTTCATCACCGCCTTATCAGATTGAAGTAGATGGGGGAGAATATTAAAAAATCGATTGTTACCCGCGTGCGGGTAGCCTTCTTGTTTGTGTGTTTATTTGCCGGCGCTATTATTTACAAAGTAGTGCGTATCCAATACTTTGAGGGTACCAAATGGCGCCAGATTGCGAAAGAGAGCCGCATAATTTATCAGCCGGTTTATGCTACCCGGGGTAATATTTACTCCGATAACGAAAGTATTTTAGCTACTTCCCTGCCTTTTTACCGGGTAGCTTTTGATGCCAGTATTTGCGACGATAAAGTATTTAACAAGGGGATTGACTCTTTAGCATTGCTTCTATCTCGTTTTTACCAGGATAAATCACCGGAAGGTTACCGCCGGAAATTAAAAAATGCCCGGGCGGAGCAACGTCGTTACCTACGGTTACATCCGCGCCAGATTAATTATCAGGAAAAGAAAATGATGGCTTCCTGGCCCATTTTTAGAGCGGGTAAAAATAAAGGCGGAGTAATTTTCGAAAAAGTAGATAAACGTTTCCGGCCATTCGGTTCGCTGGCCCAGCGTACTATTGGTCGCATGACCGAAGATGGTAATGGCTCTGGGTTAGAGTTTACTTTTAATCGTCAATTAGCCGGTAAAGATGGGGAAGCCCTTTTTGAACGTATGGCCGGTGGTAACAAACCCATTTTTGATGGTACCGAAATCAAGCCTTTACCCGGTTACGATATAAAAACCACCATTGATATTAACCTGCAGGACGTAGCCGAAAATGCCCTTTACAAAGCCTTGGTCTTAAATAATGCCCAATATGGTTGCGTCATCTTAATGGAAGTAAAAACCGGGGCTATTAAGGCCATTGCCAATTTAGGCAAAGCCGGTGAAGGCGTTTACGTCGAAAATTACAACTATGCCGTAGGCGATCACGGCCGAACCGAGCCGGGTTCTACGTTTAAACTGGCTTCCATGATGGCTCTTTTCGAAGATACTAATCTTACCCCGGAAGATACTGTGGATACCGGCCATGGCCGCCAAGTATTTGGCGGCGTGAGTATGGGTGAGGCGCACGGTGGCGGTTACGGTAAAATCTCGATCTCCCAGGTTTTTGAAAAATCATCGAACGTTGGTACCGCTAAGCTTATTGAAACCCATTTTGGGAAGAAACCGGAAAAATACATTGAGTATTTGCAGCAGTTTGGCATTGATAAACCGCTTGGTTTCCAGATGCACGGCGAAGCAAAACCATTTATTCGGACCACTACCGACCGAGGTTGGAGCCGGTCTACTCTGTCGCGGATGGCCATTGGTTACGGATTAAAAATTTCGCCTTTACAAACGCTGGCCTTTTACAACGCGGTGGCGAACAACGGCATTAAAGTAAAACCCATGATTGTGAAGGAAATTCGCAAAGCAGATGCCGTAGTAGATTCTTTTCATACCGAAACCTTGGGCCGTATTTGTTCCGAAGAAACGGCAAAAAAGCTTCGGACCATTATGGAAGCAGTGGTAGAAAAAGGAACGGGTAAACAAGTAAAAAATTCGAACTATAAAGTGGCGGGTAAAACCGGTACTTCCTGGAAAACGAAAAACGGGCAGTACATTAAAGATTATTCAACGTCCTTTGCGGGATATTTTCCGGCCGACAATCCTAAATATTCCTGCATCATTATTATTGATACCCCGAAGAAAGGTCGTATTTACGGGGGCGATGTAGCGGCGCCGGTGTTCCGGGAATTAGCGGATAAAGCTTACGTCCGCGATTTGGCCATTCATAAGCCGTTTGTGGCCCTTGTTATGCCGGAAAAACGCACCTTACCCCCAGTAAAAGCGGGTCAGCAAGAAGAGTTAACCTTAATTTGTAACCGGATTGGTATCAGTAGCCATCCCATAGCTGACCAAGATTGGATTAAAGCTGATTCGCAAGCACATGCTTACGTTTGGAAACCGGTACCGCTGCAGGTAGGCCGGGTACCCGATGTGAGTGGCATGACCTTGCGCGATGCTTTGTTTTTGCTTGGTAACCAAGGTTTAAAAGTAAAAAAAGTAGGAGTGGGGCGGGTACAAAAACAATCAATAGAACCGGGTTCTCCTATTCAAAAAGGAAGTATTATAACCCTAACCCTGAGTTAATGCCAATTTTAGAAAATATACTAGCAACTGTTTCCGTCGTTCGGCTTATTGGCCCGAGCGACGTTGCTATTCAGGGGCTTACCTTCGATTCACGGCAGGCAACCTCCGGCAAAGCGTTCTTTGCCATTCGGGGCGCACAGGCTGATGGTCATGCCTTTATGGATAAAGCTATTGCGGCAGGTTCTTCGGTAATTATCTGCGAAAAATTGCCCGACGAATTAAACCCCGAGGTTACCTACGTGCAGGTAAAAGACTCTGCCGAAGCTTTGGCTTTAATGGCGGCCGGCTTTTACGATCATCCATCCAAGAAATTAAAATTAGTAGGAGTAACCGGTACCAATGGTAAAACCACCTGCGTTACGTTATTGCACAAGTTATTTCGGGAGTTAGGGTATAATACCGGTTTACTTTCCACGGTTCAGAATCAAATTAACGAGATTGTTTTGCCGGCTACGCATACTACGCCCGATGCTATTACCCTGAATGCGTTGTTACAGCAAATGGTAGATGCCGGCTGTACCCATTGCTTTATGGAAGTAAGCTCCCACGCTTTGGTGCAGCACCGGGTAACCGGTTTAGCTTTTGCGGGCGGAATTTTCACTAACATTACCCACGACCATCTCGATTACCATAAGACCTTCGACGAATATATCCGGGCGAAAAAATTATTTTTTGATATGCTGCCCGCAAAAGCATTTGCTCTGGTAAACGCCGATGATAAACGGGGCGCAGTTATGCTCCAAAATACCAAAGCTACTCCCCACGAATATTCCTTGCGTAAGGCCACGGAGTTTAAAGCCCGTATCGTAGATAATTCTATTCAGGGTTTGCATTTAGAGATGGATGGCAACGAAATTTGGTTTAAGCTGATTGGTACTTTTAACGCTTATAACATTCTGGCCGTTTATGGAGCAGCGGTTTTACTCGGCGAAGACTCCCACGAAGTGCTAACCATCTTATCTAGTCTGACCTCGGCTGCCGGACGATTTGATTACGTAGTTTCGGAGATGAATATTACGGGAATTGTAGATTACGCCCATACTCCCGATGCTTTAGAAAACGTGTTACAAACCATTCAGCAAATTCGCACTCCTTCGCAGCAAATAATAACCGTAGTGGGTTGTGGCGGCAATCGCGATGCGACCAAGCGGCCCATTATGGCCGACATTGCCTGCAAGTTGAGCGACCGGGTTGTCTTAACTTCCGATAATCCGCGCTTTGAAGATCCGCAGGAAATTCTAAATCAAATGCAACAAGGTGTAAAGCCAATTGATTTTAAAAAAACCTTATCGATTGTGGATCGCAAAGAAGCGATTAAAACGGCTTGCGCCTTGGCGGATCAGGGAGATATAATTTTAATCGCGGGTAAAGGACACGAAACGTACCAGGAAGTAAAAGGAATAAAGTACGATTTTGATGACAAAAAAATAGTAAAAACCATGTTTGCCCAAATGGGAAAATAGAAACGGATGGTTGAATGGCTAGACTGTTGAATGTTTAAATTGTTGAATGACTAATTATTAAAAGCATAGCTTATTTAAGTTTATTTAACATAAATCAACAATTCAGCAATGCAACAATCCAACAATTACAAATAGATGCTCTACTATCTTTTTAATTATTTAGATAAACAGTTTGATTTCGTTGGCGCCGGTGTGTTTCAATACATTTCGTTCCGGGCGGGTATGGCGGCGCTTGTTTCTTTATTAATCGCCATGATTTTTGGGGGTAAACTTATAAAAGTTCTGCAACACCGGCAGGTAGGCGAAAGCATTCGGGATTTAGGTTTGTCCGGGCAAATGGAAAAGAAAGGAACCCCAACAATGGGAGGACTTATTATTCTGCTGGCCATTCTGGTACCCACTTTATTGTTTGCCCGTTTGGCCAACGTTTACGTTATTTTAATGCTAATTACTACGGTTTGGCTGGGTACCATTGGCTTCCTGGATGATTATATCAAAGTATTCCGCAAGAATAAAGAAGGTTTAGCCGGTAGGTTTAAAGTAGTTGGTCAGATTGGGATTGGGTTAATTGTGGGCTGCGTTTTATTTTTTAACGACGATGTAGTCGTTCGGCAATATATTACGGATACCGGGACCAGCGCGGTAGATGCTTCTTCTCGCTTTAAAGATGTGCGGCAAATGATTACCACCATCCCGTTTGCGAAAAATAATGAGCTTGACTACTACCAGCTTTTCTCATTTGCCAGTCCGGTTTTTGGTTCTTACGCCCGATTTTTATATATTCTCTTGGTTATTGTTATTATTACGGCGGTTTCTAACGGAGCTAATATTACTGATGGTATTGATGGTTTAGCGGCTGGTACTTCGGCTATTATTGGTGTTACCCTGGCAGTTTTCGCCTGGGTTTCTGGTAACTCATTCTTTGCCGATTATCTGGATATCATGTTTTTACCCAATTCCGGCGAGTTAGTAATTTTTTGTACGGCCTTTGTGGGAGCTTGTGTTGGGTTTCTATGGTATAATTCCTATCCGGCGCAGGTATTTATGGGCGATACGGGTAGCTTATCCATCGGGGGAATAATTGCTGTTTTAGCCTTAATCCTTCGCAAAGAGTTGTTGATTCCTATTTTATGCGGAATCTTTCTGGTAGAGAATTTATCCGTGATGCTGCAGGTAAGTTATTTTAAATATACGAAACGCAAATACGGGGAAGGCCGGCGGATTTTTAAAATGTCACCCCTGCATCACCATTACCAAAAACTTGGTTACCAGGAGGCAAAAATTGTTTCGCGGTTCTGGATTGTAGGGATTATGCTGGCACTTTTAACGCTGGTTACTTTAAAGCTTAGATAAATTGTTGGATTGCCAAAATGTTGAATGGCTAAGTGGTTGAGTAAAAGTTATTCTAATTCAACTCCTAGTCTGGGAGGAGAAATAGTAGGGATAAGTAATTTTAATCGGATAATATATTTCTAATTCATAATTTTTAATATCTAGTTTAAACCGAATGATAGCAATACTGGGAGCTGGTGAAAGTGGAGTAGGAGCAGCCCTGTTGGGCCAGGCCAAAGGATTGGAGGTGTTTGTTTCGGATAAAGGAGAAATTAAACCAGTTTATCAGGAAAAATTAAAATCCGCTAATATTCCGTTTGAATCTGGCTCGCATGATTACGATCGAATTTTAAGTGCTACCGAAATCATTAAAAGTCCTGGCATCCCTGACAAAGTCGATTTAATTCAACAAGCGAAGTCGAAGAACATACCGGTAATCTCGGAAATTGAATTTGCTAGCCGCTACACCAATGCTAAGTTTATTTGTATTACGGGTACCAACGGTAAAACCACCACCACCCTTTTAACTTACCATTTACTCCATAGCGCTGGTTTTAATGTGGCTTTAGCGGGTAATATTGGTGAAAGTCTAGCTGAGAAAGTTATCAAGGACGAGTACGACTATTACGTAGTAGAACTAAGCAGCTTTCAGCTAGACGGTATGTTTCAGTTTAAAGCACATATTGGTATACTGCTTAATATCACGCCAGATCACCTGGACCGGTATGAATACAGTATGACTAAATACGCCCAATCTAAATTGCGAATTGCCCAAAACATGACTTTCGCCGATTATTTTATTTATAATTTGGATGATGCGGTAACGAACGAGTATTTTCAACCCGACGGTTTTAAAGGACAACCAATACCATTTTCCATAAACCATCAGCCAGGAGCCAAAGCCTATTACTCGGACTCTCAACTGATAACCAATTACAATGGTACCGAGAAGCAGATAGAAATAAACACTTCCGTTCTGATCGGGAAACATAATCAATATAATACTGCTGCTTCAGTTTTAGCCGCCAAAATAGTTGGAGTGGCTCCGGAAAAGATTACGCAAGCCTTAGCTACTTTTAAAAATGCCGATCACCGCTTACAAACCGTGGGCGAAGCTAAAGGAGTTCGTTACATTAATGATTCGAAAGCGACTAATGTAGAGGCTGTTTGGTACGCTTTAGACGGAATCCATCAACCTATTGTCTGGATTGCCGGAGGCGTAGATAAAGGAAATGATTACACCACTTTGCACCCATTGGCCCAGGAAAAAATTAAAGCTCTCATTTGCCTAGGAGTGGATAATAAAAAACTGGTAAATTCTTTTACCGGAATTATTCCCGTGGTAGAAGAAACTCAGTCCGTGGAAGAGGCCATAATAAAAGCAAAAAGCTTAGCCACTTCCGGCGACGTAGTACTGCTTTCACCGGCTTGTGCCAGTTTTGACTTGTTTACTAATTACGAACACCGCGGCCAGCGCTTTGCCGAAGCCGTGCAAAAAATAGTGTTAGAGCCGCTCCAAAAGGAAAAATAAGTATAAGTTAATTTTTAAAATATACCGTGGACTGTGGTCTAGGGACTATCGACTAAAATTTATCGATTAAAAAGTATGATGCAGGTAAAGCTCTGGTTACGGGAAAATTTAAAGGGAGATCCTATTTTGTGGGGAATAGTAATTGCTTTTTCCCTGATAAGTATTGCGGTGGTATACTCGGCTACGGGTACCTTGGCCTACAAAAAAATGTCGGGTAATACCGAATATTTTTTATTTAAGCACACCAGCTTAATTATTGTGGGTTTAGCTTTTATGTGGTTTGCCCATAAAATTAACTACCGCTATTATTCCCGCTTGTCCTTGTTTGCACTTTGTTTATCCGCGCCTTTGCTCATTTTTACTTTTTTGTATGGCTCCAATATCAACGAAGCTTCGCGTTGGTTAACCATCCCGCTCATTAATCAAACCTTTCAGCCCTCGGACTTAGCCAAATTGGCTTTAATCTCGCATTTGGCCAGTATGCTTTCCAAGCGTCAGCACGTAACTACCGATGTTAAAAGTACCCTGATTCCCATTATGTTCTGGTGCGGCAGTATTTGCGGATTAATTGCTCTGACCAATGCTTCTACGGCTTCCTTATTGTTTATTACTTGTTTGCTGCTCATGTTTATTGGCCGGGTACCCATGAAACACATTGCCATGGTTTTAATAATTGGGGGCGTACTAGGCGTAACGGCTTTGGCATTAGGGCAACGCATGAAAACGGTGATCAGCCGGGTAGAAAATTTTACCAATACGGAGGCTCCGGTTTTTCAATTAGAGCAGTCCTACATTGCTATTGCCACGGGTGGCCCATTTGGCAAAGGGCCCGGTAACTCCGATCAGCGTAACTTTTTACCCCACCCGTATTCCGATTTTATTTACGCTATTATCATTGAAGAATACGGCTTGCTGGGCGGCGTAGTGATTTTATTTTTATATCTGGCATTTCTCTATAGAGGTTTAGTTACGGTAAATAAAAGCTTTGGGGCATTCGGCGGCCTGCTCTCGGCCGGTTTATGTTTTAGTCTGGTGCTGCAGGCCATGGTAAACATGGGAGTAGCCGTAGGCTTGGGGCCAGTTACGGGTTTGCCCTTGCCTTTGCTTAGTATGGGCGGAACTTCTTTAATTTTTACGGGGATATCCATCGGTATTATTTTAAGCGTTAGCCGAACAGAGGCCGAACAGGCGCCGAGTGGAAATATTTTGTCGGGTAATATCTCCAAAAAAGTAGTAGTACATGCAGATTAAAAAACCATACCGGGTAATTATTAGCGGCGGCGGAACGGGCGGGCATATCTATCCGGCGGTGGCTATTGCGAACCAGTTAAAGGCACAACAACCAGAAGCAGAAATCTTGTTTGTGGGAGCGAAAGGCCGCATGGAAATGACGCGGGTGCCCGAGGCCGGTTATAAAATTATTGGTTTACCTATTGCCGGTTTGCAGCGACGCCTTACCCTTAAAAATTTAATTTTTCCTTTTAAAGTAATTTCCAGCGTCCGGACAGCCCGGAAAATAGTAAGAGATTTTCAGCCCGATGCAGTAGTTGGGGTAGGGGGCTATGCCAGCGCTCCGGTGTTGTTTGCGGCTACTTCTTTAGGTATTCCTAGTTTAATTCAGGAGCAGAATTCTTATGCCGGAATCACGAATAAACTACTTGGCAAGCGGGTAGATAAAATATGCGTGGCTTACGAGAATATGTCAGTTTTTTTTCCATCGGAAAAAATAGTTCTTACGGGTAATCCGGTGCGTCAGGATATTGTAGGTAGCCAGAATAAACGAGAAGAAGCTTTAACTTTTTTCAATTTAAAATCTGATAAACTCACTATTTTAGTAATAGGCGGTAGCTTAGGGGCACGTACTATGAACGAAAGTACTGCTACTCACCTGGCCCAAATAAAAGATAAAGGTTACCAGTTACTCTGGCAAACCGGTAAAACTTATTACCCAAAAGCTACCGAACAAACTGCAACGTTAATAGGTACAGGCATAAAGAGTTTTGATTTTATTCAGCGGATGGACTTAGCTTACGCCGCGGCCGATGTGGTAATTTCCCGGGCGGGAGCTTTATCTATTTCAGAACTTTGCTTAGTGCGTAAACCGGCTATTTTGGTGCCGTCGCCCAACGTGGCCGAAGATCATCAAACCCAAAATGCTTTAGCCTTAGTGAGCCAGCAAGCTGCTTTATTGGTGAAAGATAGCGAGGCCGCTACTAAATTGTACCCGGTGGCCTTCGATTTATTAGCGGATAAATCGAAACAAGCGCAATTAAGCGCCAACATTCAGAAACTAGGGAAACCAGACGCCGCTCAAAACATTGTGGATCAATTAATCAGTTTGCTAAAGTGAGATCGGAGAGCTATAAATATATCTACTTTTTAGGAATCGGCGGTATTGGCATGAGCGCCATTGCCCGCTATTTTAACGCGAAAGGATTACCGGTATGGGGTTACGATAAAACCCCCACTCCTTTAACTCAAGCCCTGCTAGAAGAAGGTATTCAAATTCATTTTGAAGATGAAATAAATTTGATTCCGGATAAAGTAAAGCAAAACCGCGAACAAACCTTAGTGGTTTTAACCCCTGCTATCCCGGCAGAACACCGCGAATGGGAATACTTCCGGGAGAATGGATTTGAAATAAAAAAAAGGTCGGAGGTATTAGGTATTATAACGGCAAACGCCTTTACCATCGCGGTGGCGGGTACGCACGGCAAAACAACTACTTCTTCCATGATTGCCCATTTGCTGCACCATGCCGGCGTAAATTGTTCTGCTTTTTTAGGAGGCATTTCGGTTAATTTCAATTCAAATCTGCTCCTGGGAAAAGAAGAAGATGGTCGGGAGATAATAGTAGTGGAAGCGGACGAATATGATCGCTCTTTCCTGCGTTTGTTTCCGGATATTGCGATTGTTACTTCCACCGATGCCGATCATTTAGATATTTACGGCGACAAGGATGCTCTGATTCATTCTTTTCAGGATTTTATCGGTCAAATAAAACCCAAAGGTACTTTACTCTTAAATACCAAGGCCGATGGCCGGGTAAAGGCTAAAATGAATCCTTCGGTAAAAATACTGCCTTACGGCTTAGAAAGAGCAGAAGTTAATGCCGGTAACATCAGTATTGAAGGGCACCATTTTAAATTTAACCTAGTAACTCCTGCTGGAATTTTACCCGGCTTAGAGTTGCCCGTTCCTGGTTATCACAACGTAGAAAATGCTCTGGCCGCTTGTTATACAGCCCAGTTAATGCGTGTTTCTCCGCACCAGATACGCGCGGGTATTGCTGCTTACCGGGGAGTTAAAAGGCGCTTTGAGTTTGTAGCCGAAACAAAAAAACATATTTATATCGATGATTACGCGCACCACCCCAGTGAGATAAATGCGTTCGTAACTTCGTTAAAAGCATTATTCCCCGAAAAGAAGATTAAACTTATTTTTCAACCCCATTTGTTTACCCGCACCCGCGATTTTGCCGATGAGTTTGCGCAAAGTTTAAGTCAGGTAAGCGAAGTAGAACTGCTCGAAATATACCCTGCCCGGGAAAAGCCAATTCCTGGAATTACCTCCGAAATGTTGTTAGACCGCATTTCCGGACCAAAAAAGAGCCTGTTAACGAAACAAGAAGTATTGGATAAGATGCTGAAAGTCAACGACTTTGATGTGGTGGCAACAGTAGGAGCCGGTGATATTGACACCTTAGTTCAGCCAATTAAAAATATCTTAGAAAGTAAAAAAAATGTTCCAGAAGCGTAAGATTATTTCTATAATTTTTGCATCTTGTTGCATCCTAGTGCTCGCAACTTTGGGAGTATTTGTGGCGCAGAGACAAGCCCAAAAAGCTGTTCGGAAAGTTTCCGTTTCCATCGATAATGAGTATAATAATTACTTTATCAGTGAGCGGGAAGTAAAGAATATTCTCACCAATGATGGTGAGAAAATTATTGAAGGTTCAAAAATCACCGATATCGATTTAAAAAACCTTGAATTACGGATTAAATCGCATAAATTTGTGCGGGAAGCACAGGTATATCGTGATTTGGCCGGTAACTTAAACATTAAAATTAAACAAAATAGGCCTATTGCCAGAATAGTACACGACAATTCAGAGGAGGACGTCTATATTGATGATGAAGGGAATCTTTTACCTTTATCTGAACGATTTACCGCACGGGTGATCCCGATTACCAGATCCTTGTTTCGGCCGGCGCAAATGCAATCTTTTTACCAGGATTCATTAGGCCGGGCATATTTGGACTTGCTGAAGTTTATCGAAAAAGATGCTTTCTGGAAAGCGCAGTTAGCGGAAATGCAGATTGATGCCAAAGGTAAGGTAATTTTTATGCCTCAGGTAGGTACCCAAGTTATTGAATTTGGCAAGCCAGATGAAGTGGAACAGAAATTTAAAAAGCTGTTGGTTGTTTACAAAAAAGTACTCCCCGCTATGGGTTGGGATAGGTACAAACGCGTAAACCTGGAGTTTCATGATCAGATCATTTGTGAATAAAATATAGATATGCAAAACGACAAAATTGTAGTAGGCTTGGATATCGGGACAACCAAAATCTGTGCTTTGGTTGGCCGGAAAAACGAGTTCGGTAAGTTAGAAATTTTAGGAATGGGCAAGGCAGTTTCTGAAGGTGTTGTTCGCGGCATTGTGAGCAATATCGATAAAACCGTAGATGCCATCCGTAAAGCCATCCGGCAGGCGGAAGAACAATCCGGAATAAACATTGGCGTAGTAAATGTAGGGATTGCCGGCCAGCACATTAAGAGCTTGCAGCACAACGGCAGCATTACCCGGGCTACTTCCGATAATGAAATTACCGTAGAAGATGTGAATCGCCTGACGAACGACATGTACCGGTTGGTGACACCGCCGGGGAGTGAAATTATCCACGTAATGCCCCAAGATTATAAGGTGGATTACGAAGAAGGTATTGTAGATCCGGTGGGTATGTCCGGGGTGCGGTTGGAAGGCAATTTCCATATTATTACGGCCCAATCTAACGCTATCAACAACATTAACAAATGCGTTACCCGGGCCGGTCTGGAAATCGATAACCTGATTTTAGAACCATTAGCTTCGTGTATGTCGGTGTTGAGCGACGAAGAAAAAGAAGCCGGTGTAGCTCTGGTAGATATTGGCGGTGGTACAACTGACCTGGCTATTTTTAAAGACAATATTATCCGCCACGCAGCAGTTCTTCCATTTGGTGGTAATATAGTTACCACGGATATTAAGCAAGGCTGCATGGTGATGCAAAACCAAGCCGAGCAATTAAAAGTACGGTTCGGCAAAGCCATTGCCGACGAAGCTTCGGATAACGAGATTGTGTCGATTCCGGGATTACGGGACCGGACCCCCAAAGAAATTTCCATTAAAAATCTTGCTTATATTATTGAAGCAAGAATGGAAGAAATTATTGAACTTGTTTATTCCGAAATTGTTAGAAGCGGATACGCCAATAACCTGGCGGCCGGTATCGTGATAACTGGGGGAGGCTCGCAATTACAAAACTTAGTACAGCTGGTAGAATACTTAACCGGCCTGGATGCCCGTATTGGCTACCCAAATGAGCATCTAGGTAAAAGTAAAATCGACGCTGTAAAAAGTCCGATGTATGCTACCTCTGTTGGGTTAGTATTAGCGGGTTACCAAGCCTTGGATGAACGTTTAAATCGTTACACCGAAATTGCCGCCCGTACTTCCGAAAACCGGGTAAACGAACGGGTAGCGAAACCTGCTGCTTCGGGCGGCAGTGACTTTTTCAGGAAAATAATAGACCGGACTAAAGGTTTATTAATCGACGATTTTGACGATAAGCAGAATTATTAAGATTTTATTAAAGGAGAGTTATATATGAGTTTTTCATCCTATAAGTTTGATATACCTACGCAAAGCAAATCTATCATTAAAGTTATTGGTGTTGGTGGGGGAGGTAGTAATGCCGTAAACCACATGTGTGGTCAAGGCATTAAAGATGTAGAATTTGTGGTATGTAATACCGACGCACAGGCTCTGAAAAGCAGCAATGTACCCAATAAACTGCAAATCGGCGTTGATTTAACCGAAGGTTTAGGAGCCGGCGCAAATCCGGAACGCGGTAAGCAAGCAGCCATTGAAAGCCGGGAGCAAATCCGGGAATTGTTAGGTAATGATACCAAAATGGTATTTATTACCGCTGGCATGGGCGGTGGTACCGGTACCGGAGCCGCTCCCGTAATTGCTAAAATTGCGAAAGAACTCGATATTTTAACGGTAGGTATTGTTACCGCTCCTTTTATATTTGAAGGTAAGAAAAAACGGGACGCGGCCGAAAGAGGAATCAAAGATTTAAGCGAGAATTGCGATACCGTTTTAGTAATTCTGAACGATAAACTGCGGGAAATTTTCGGGAATTTACCTATCCGGCAAGCTTTTGCCAAAGCCGATAATGTTTTAACCACGGCGGCTAAAAGTATTGCCGAAATTATTACGGTTACTTCGGAAGTTAACGTTGACTTTGAAGACGTTAAAACGGTAATGAAGGATTCCGGAGCTGCCGTAATGGGTTCTGCTACTACCGAAGGCGAAAATCGCGCTTTACGAGCGGCAGAAGAAGCTTTATCGTCGCCGTTGTTAAACAACACGGATATTCATGGGGCGCAAAAAATATTGCTTTCTATCATGTCCGGCGATCAGGCGGAGTTGGAAATGGATGAATTAACCGAAATTACGGAATACATCCAGGAAAAAGCTGGAGAAGAAGCCGAAGTAATTTTTGGTCACGGGATTGATTCGGAGTTAGGACAAAGTATTCGGGTAACCGTAATTGCTACCGGTTTTGCCCGGGAAGCAGTAACGATTAACCACAATCAAGTAAAAAAAAACAATTCTTTTCCGGAAACTGACCCCCAAATTAATATTTTCGACACCGATAAACAAGTAGTGACAAAGGAGGAGGCCGTACCCGTTCGTGCGGCTGCCCCGGTACGGGTACCCGTGCAGGACGCAGCGCCAACCCCGACCCCGGTTCCAGTAGTTTCTACACCCAATCCAACGGCTGCTCCGGTACCAACGCCTCCCCGGGTTCCTGCGGAACCCGCTAAGATTGTTTTCGACTTAGAATCGCAGCATGAGGTGTTTGCTCCCGAAGAAACAGGCGAAAGTTTTGCTAACGCACCCGCCGAAGAAGACTTGAATGATTTGCAGCAAAAATCACTGGAACGCCGGGAACGTTTACGCCGGTTAAGCAGTGAAATTACCAACGAAGCTATAAAGGAAAAACTAGAGGTTCCGGCTTACTTGCGTCGGAATGTGGCGCTGGAAAATGTACCACATTCTTCTAACCGTAATATTTCCCGCTTTAATTTAAGCGACGACAATGATATTTTAGGCGATAACAAGTTTTTACATGATAATGTCGACTAAAATTTACCAGGCATAAAACAGAAACGCCGAACATAATATTGTTCGGCGTTTCTGTTTTATGCCTGGTAGGATAGCGAATAGGAAGACTCTAAATTATCTCTGCTTATTATGTAAAAGGAACAATTTTTTAAAAATAAGGGAAAAACGGCTTTAATCAAAAGCTACAAGGCGGTTATTTTGAAGGAAAATCGTAATGATTAGCAGAAATAATATATTATCTAGTCTAACATATTCCGGATCTCATCTTTTAGATTTTGTAAACCATTTTTAATGTCCGTCCAAGTGTTAGAAGTTTCATCTTGGGTAGTTCCTAATTTTTGCGCCAATAAAGCGCGTTTTTTTTCTAATCCGGCGATATGCTCGTGGTAGGTGTGGTTTGAATCAGCGGTAGTAGCGTGGGCTCGGCCTTGTAAAACTTTGATTTTGCTGTCCAACTCTTCTAAACTCTGCTCAATTTCGGCCCGGCTCAAATGTGCTGGTGCCCGCATGTGGTCTGGTTTTAACGGGTAGTGATCCATAGTAAGTATTCGTTAATATAAGTTTAATGTACAATGCTGCGTATATACTAGCGTACCGGTTTGTACTTAAAAAAATAAAAAAGATATAATTTAAAAAAATTGCTGAGCCTTATTTTTAAAATTTACTTGTACGAAGGAGGAACAGCAGCAATTTTATTTGGAGTCCAGATGCGATTAGGCAAATTATTAAGTTAAGTTTGTATTGTTTACGCTGGTTAAATCTAATAGATTAAAATGTTTTCTGGTGTTTATTCAACAAATTGCAGAATTTCTTTAATTTAAGGTCGTATTATTTTTAAATTTTTAGGCTTTAGATATTATTTAGTTACTTAGGTGATTTTTGAATAAATCTGGAGTGTTCCTTACATTTTTACTAAAAGTTCAGTGTTCCAAAATTTAAGACAAACGAATGGCATCTAATTTATTCGCTAAAAAATCAATTAATAAATTAATTCAGGAGTCAGAAGGCGGAGGGGGTGATGGCCACGGACATACCCTAAAACGTACCTTATCGGCTACTAATTTAATTTTGCTGGGCATTGGAGCCATTATCGGTACCGGTATATTTGTTCTTACCGGGAGTGCAGCTGCCCAATTTGCGGGTCCGGGCTTAGTTATTTCCTTTATTGTGGCAGGTATTGCTTGTGCGTTTGCCGGCTTATGCTACGCCGAATTTGCCTCTATGATTCCGATTGCTGGATCGGCCTATACGTATGGCTACGCTACTTTAGGAGAATTGATTGCCTGGATTATAGGTTGGGATTTGATTCTGGAATATATGTTTGGAGCCGCCACCGTAGCCGTGGGTTGGAGTGGTTACGTGGTGAGTTTTCTTCGGGATTTAAACATTAATATTGCGCCGGAATGGTGGAATGCACCCGGGATTTCCTTAGTCCAGGATCCTAAAACAAATGCCTGGGTACAGGTTACCGACCAACTTACGCAGCAATTTACTTCGCAAGGAATTGATATTGCTACTTTACCCCATGCTACGGGTGTCTTTAATTTAGTAGCAGCCAGCGCTATTATTTTAATAACGGTTATTCTGGTGATTGGTATTCAAGAATCGGCCCGGTTTAATAATTTGATAGTATTCATGAAATTATTTGTGGTGCTAACTTTTATTTTGGCGGGTGGTTATTATCTTCTTCGCAATCCGGAAGTGGCCGCTCAGAACTGGACCCCGTTTATACCCGATAACACCGGCGAGTTTGGTCATTATGGTTGGAGTGGCATTATGCGGGCAGCCGGGGTAATTTTCTTTGCCTATATTGGTTTTGATGCCGTAAGTACCGCTGCTCAGGAAGCTAAAAACCCGCAGCGCGACATGCCAGTGGGTATTTTAGGTTCTTTAGTAATTTGTACCATTCTTTACATTTTGGTATCCGGCATTTTAACCGGTTTGGTAGATTATCGCCAATTAAACGTAGCCGAGCCTATTGCTATTGGTATTGAAGTGACGGGTTATTCTGTTCTCCGCGATTTAATTAAAATTGGCGCTATTGCTGGTTTAAGTTCCGTAATGCTAGTGATGTTGTTGGGGCAGCCCCGTATTTTCTATTCCATGTCGCGCGATGGATTGATTCCGTCTATTTTTGGGAAAGTGCATCCTAAATTTCAAACCCCTTATATTAGCTCTATTCTGATTGGAGTTATTTGTGCGATTACCGCTGGTGCTTTGCCCATTGCTCAGTTAGGAGAAATGACTTCTATTGGTACTTTACTGGCATTTGTAATTGTTTGCGGCGGCGTATGGTACATGCGCGTGCACGAACCGGAGCGGGCCCGGCCTTTCCGGACTCCTTGGGTTCCTTTAGTACCTATTTTGGGTATGTTGGTTTGTTTTGCTATGATGGCCAGTTTAAATATTCATACTTGGTACCGGTTAATAGGTTGGCTGCTCGTGGGCTTAGTAGTATACTTCACTTATAGCCGGAAGAACAGTAAACTAAATAAAACACCAGTGGTTCACAGTGGTAAATAATTAAACTTATTCATCTAATAAAAAAGAGAAGCTTTGTTATAGAAAGCTTCTCTTTTTATTTGTGTCAGGTCTTTCAAAATAGTGTTTCTCAAGAAGAAATTTTAAGCAAAAGCTAATTCAATGGGGTACAGCAACGGAAACTATCTTTCAGATAAACTATTTCACATACATTTAAAAGGTACCAACCTCTGCTAAATCATTTGTATCAGCTTTGAAATAAATGGTTATTAGTAAGGCTATCAATAGTCCCGCAATAAACATTATTATTTAGTTGTTTGATTAAATCTATTGACCTAATACTTGTGTCTTTTTACTTGCAATTTATCTGTTAATAGACTAATTCGCCTTCCACTCCTTTATACGAAGCGGCAATTGCCTTAACCAATTCCACTCCTTTAGCCGTTAAAGTTCCGTTTTCGTCGCTTAGGTTAGCTTCCGCTAATTGATTTAATCCAGTAGTACCAATGGAATTACGGTTTTTAAAAACCGTATCGCGGAACAAAGTGGTTACCTCGTGGTCACCTACTCCATTTACCCGGACTGGATTTAATAATTTTAATATAGTTTTAATGGTTTCTAGCATGGCCGGATGGTCCTGAAGCTGGTGGCGGCTGGTAATTTCCTGCTCAAAAGAGGTTTCGTTAAAGGAATCTTCTTGCGGAATTAATCTTAAGGCGTCTATACTCATCGTTTTACGTTTTATTAAATATTTTATGGTTATTACTTCGTTCTGCTTTATACCAGTTACAAGTAAAATAGTTCTTTTCAATTGCGTTTTGTCCTGTAATTACAATGGCTTATTCTACAGGCTACCTACTAAAATTTTTCAAAAAAACTGACTCTTGTAAAATAAATTTTGAAAATAAGCGGCTAGTTTCTCAACAAAGTTGCTTAAAACCTGTTAAATAAACTCTTAAAACTATCTTTCAATTAAATTAAGAACTATGAAAACCTTGTATACAGCCGAGGTATCGGCTACCGGAGGCCGCAGCGGTCATGTAAAATCATCGGATGGAATTATTGACTTAGACGTAAATGTGCCCGAGGGCTTGGGAGGTAAGAAAGGCAGTAGCAACCCGGAACAACTGTTTGCGGCCGGTTACGCTTCGTGTTTCCAGAGCGCCGTTTTATTGGTAGCGGGCAAGCAAAATATCCGCTTAGACCCGGCTTCTACTGTAACCGCTCACGTTAGCTTATTGCAAGTGGATAACGAGAAATACGGATTGGGTGTGAAGTTAGTAGTAGATTTAAAGGGAGTAGAGCACGAGCAAGCAGTGGAGATAGTAAATAAGGCGCACGAGGTATGTCCGTACTCGGTAGGTACCCGGGGTAATATTAACGTACAACTAGAAGTTGTGTAAATTTTTAAAATAAGTAAAAGTAAAAAGCGCCGCTCCGTTATGGGTGACGCTTTTTGCTTTTACTTGGCAGAAAATAATAGTAATAATAAATTAAGGTAAGAAGCACTTATTAAGCTAACACTTCTTTCACGCGTTCCGCAGCATCCTTTAATAGAACCGCCGAGAAAACTTTTAAACCCGATTCATCAATAATACGGGCGCCTTCTTCGGCGTTAGTGCCTTGTAAACGCACAATAATCGGAACCTGAATATCGCCAATATTTTTATAAGCCTCTACCACTCCGTTTGCCACTCTATCGCAACGAACAATACCACCAAAAATATTAATTAAAATGGCCTTTACGTTCGGGTCTTTCAAAATAATCCGGAAACCCGCTTCTACGGTTTGGGCATTGGCTCCACCCCCTACGTCCAGGAAGTTAGCCGGCTCACCACCCGATAATTTAATAATATCCATGGTGGCCATTGCCAGACCTGCTCCGTTTACCATGCAGCCTACGTTACCATCTAACTTTACGTAATTTAAGTTACTGGCACTGGCTTCTACTTCCAAAGGATCTTCTTCGTTATAGTCGCGCAGATCTTCAAAAGCCCGGTGGCGATAAAGAGCATTATCATCCAGGTTTACTTTGGCATCTACGGCCAGTATTTTATTATCGGAGGTTTTTAATACCGGGTTAATTTCAAACTGAGATGCATCGGTATCCAGATAAGCTTTGTAAAGCGCGGTAATAAACTTAACCATTTCTTTAAAGGCTTCCCCTTCCAGACCAAAAGCAAAAGCTACTTTACGCGCCTGAAATGGCTGCAAACCTACGGCCGGGTCAATCCATTCTTTAATTATTTTTTCCGGGTGATTTTCGGCAACTTCTTCAATGTCCATCCCGCCTTCGGTGCTAGCCATAATTACGTTCTGACCTTTCGCCCGATCGAGTAGAATACTCATGTAAAATTCTTTCGGCTCCGAAGGACCGGGATAATACACATCCTGCGCAACAAGAATTTTATGTACTACTTTACCTTCCGGACCCGTTTGCGGGGTTACCAGAGTCATACCTAATATTTGCGAAGAAAGCTCACGTACCTGGTCCAGGTTTTTGGCCAATTTAACCCCACCGCCTTTGCCGCGTCCGCCCGCGTGAATCTGCGCTTTGATAACATGCCAACCCGTACCGGTTTCGGCTGTCAGGCGTTTTGCGGCTTCAACGGCTTGGTCGGGATTGCGGGCAATAATACCTTCCTGTACCCGTACACCATAACTTTTTAAGATTTCTTTTCCCTGATATTCGTGTATGTTCATGTTAGGAGCATTTCGTATGGCACGAAAGTAAACGATTATCTTATTATTTCAAATTTTTATTAGACGTTAGTCTAGGTCGATAGTCCATAGTCCACGGTCTACTGATTATCTACTATGGTCTGTGGACCGTGGACTATGGACTATCGTTAGTCCGTACCAGGCAGCTAAAATCTTTTCGGCGGGTTTGTGTTGGGGCGTAAAATCGCGGTGGTCGCGGCCGTTAGCGCGTACTTGCGGGTACCATTTCCAGATAAAAGTTCCCCCAAACCAGGGTTGCTGCCAGAAGGTTTGAAAAAGAGCTTCGTAACAGTTAGCCTGAGTTTGATAAGACTCATATTGTTCCGCCGATATTCCGCGTTCCGGCCACTTCCAAGGCTCAATGGCAGCATCGGGAGTGCTTTTGTAACCAACTTCCGTAAATACCACGGGCTTCTGGTATTTTGTTGCTATTTTCTCTAAATCATTTAAATAAGGTTTCCAACCAGCCCGCAGTTCGGTTAAGCTAGGATTGTTTTTTTTGGTGAGCGGAAAATAACCTTGTACCCCAATAAAATCGAGGGCATCCCAGAATTTAACTTTTTCGTATTCCAGGTACCAGTTAGCCGCATAGGTGAGCTGGCCGTGGTAAACTTGCCGGACATCGCGAATTAACTGTCGCCATTCTTTTTCGCGGGTAACGGCGGCTTTCATTAACTCCGTACCAATACACAAAGCTTCCATCTGGTTTTCTTCGGCTATTTGGGCATAGTGTAAAATAAAAGCAGAGTAATTTTTAAACCAAGCTTGCCAGTCTGCTTCGCTGGTCATTTCTATATCGCCGAGCCACTTAGCTGGCTCCCGGTCCATCAACCAAATATGCGGCTTAAGCAAAGTTTTGATGCCGGCTTGTTTGGCTAAGCGGGTAGTATAAATTAATCCCTGGTCACTTTCGCCCCAAAAGATTTTACTAACGTGCGTATTAATATGTAATTCTGGGGTATTATACTTGCGCTGCCAGCCAAAAGGCGTTTGCGCTATCCATTGAATATTTTGCGGTTGAAGAGCCATTATTTGGACTAAAGTAACAGAATCGCCGGCTACCCAATTTACACCCCGAAAGGCAATCTTATTTTTAAAAGCGGAAGTAGAATTACTATTTGGCGACACCCGGAAGCAGACATGTAGTACGGCCATGCTGGATAAAATAAGAAGAAGCGCCAGGAATGATCTTCCGGTTGTCATATTTTATTAGTTATTATTACTCCAGAAACCTAAATTATTAAATTTAGAATTTTCCGCTAATATTTTCTGAGAAGATGTATAAGGTTTTGAGTGAGTAAATTTGCAAGTACAGAACTATTTTTTTAGGCTGATATATTTCAGAATGCATACCCAGACTTACTAAATTGTAAATTATGGCAACTTTTATCTAGATTTGCCGATAACTACTCTTCGAGAGACACTAAAAATTTAACCTGCTTGCTGCACGCCACCAATATTCATAAAGCTTACGGAGCTCTGCCCGTTTTGAAAGGTATTACGCTCCAGATTGCGAAAGGAGAAATTGTTTCTATTGTTGGTTCATCGGGAGCCGGTAAAAGTACCTTGTTGCATATTTTAGGTACCCTGGATTCCGCCGATCAAGGCGAAGTATACTTTAATGGGAACGCCGTTAATAAATACCGGAGTGTGGAACTGGCCCGTTTCCGGAATCAGCACATTGGGTTTATTTTTCAGTTTCATAATTTGTTGCCGGAGTTTACTGCCGTCGAGAATGTGTGTTTACCCGGTTTTTTAGCTGGCCGCCCCGAAGAAGAAGTGGCAACTCGTGCCAGAGAATTACTTAAAATGTTGAACCTGGGTCACCGGTTTGAGCATAAGCCCTCCGAAATGTCGGGCGGAGAGCAGCAACGTACGGCAGTTGCGCGGGCTTTAATTAACGCCCCGGAAATTATTTTTGCGGATGAGCCCAGCGGGAATTTAGATTCGGAAAATGCGAAGGAGCTTCACGAGATTTTCTTCCGCTTGCGCCGCGAGCTGCACCAAACTTTTGTTATTGTTACCCACAACGAACACTTGGCCGAAATGGCCGACCGTAAATTGGTAATGAAAGATGGGTATCTTTTGAATTAATCATGGTTCAGGCTGATCATTTTAACTAGAGAACTGGTTCCTTTTTTGCCTGATTAATCTATTGCTAAAAAATTTAGCTAATTGTTGAGTAAGTAGTCAGCTATATATACCTAACATTTTTTTTCCTGAAATCAAAGCTTTCCAAATATACCGCTAATTTCCTGATTTCTACTTTTGGGTTTTGCTAGTTAAAGGCCTCATTTTAATTCGATTACTTAAATTTCCGCTTTTACTAAAACCAAATCTAAGGTAAAGTTGGAACATAAAACGGAAGCAAAGGTCTAAAAACAATTTATTCGGGTGTTCGAAGGTATGCCAAAAAGGGGAAGGCTATATTTTGGCAGTAGTAAAATGCATATTATCAAGTAAATACGAAATTGAAACCTTATTATTTTAAAAGAGTAGAAAAGCTTCCCTGCTTGCAGGTAAATACTACTTTTAAAGTGTATAAGCAATGCTTATTCAGCTGATCTTTAGAGGTAAAAATAAGCTGGAAAATTGCTAAAAACTTTTTTGTAACGTATTGATAATCAGGAAGAATAATTTGCCTTTTTTATTAGCATAATGGCACCAAATACTAATGAGATATGTTTTCAATTTGAACATAAAAACAAAGAAATGAATCAGGAAATCAAAGAAGACAAGCTAGTTAAGAAATCGCGAATTGAGAGTTACGATATCGCGAAATCAGACGAAACCATGCACCTGGCCATCGACCTTGCGAAGTTTATTAAAGAGAATAAATTGTATCAGAATATTCAAGGCAAGGAATACGTGAACGTAGAAGGATGGCAATACGCTGGTTCCCGATTGGGTATTCTGCCGGTGGTAGAGCACGTGATTAACGTGAGTACCGATACCGAACTAAAGTATCAGGCGAAAGTTAATTTGCTTAATTTACGTACGGAACAAATAGTGGGGGCTGGTTTTGCCATTTGCTCTAATAAAGAACAAGGTAAAAAGTATTACCAGGAATTTGCCATTGCCTCCATGGCGCAAACCCGGGCCATTGGTAAAGCTTACCGTAATATTTTGGCCTGGATTATTCGGGCAGCTGGCTACGAACCAACTCCCGCCGAAGAAATGGATTATACGGGAAACACCCAGGATGCGCCTCGCGTAGAGCAGCCGCAAGCAGTAGCCGAAACTAAAGCAATGAAAGCTGTTCCGGCCGAAGCGGAAAAGCATGAAGCTGCGCCGGCACCCGCTGCCTCATCGGTGAAATATGCTTCGGCCAAGCAAAAAGAAGAAATTATTCGTTTGCTGAACAATCCAGTGATTACCCGGCAGGAGAAAACCAAAATGTTGCTGAACATAAATAAACTGGATGAAGAACGAGCTACGCAAGCTATCGCGAAACTGAAAAAAGTAATTGAAGATCGCGAAGAAGAACAAAACGCAGCTGCCTAAGTATTCTTCCTATCTTTACTCTTAATCGTTAAAGCCCGGCCTAAAAAGAGCTGGGCTCTTTTTATTTAAAAATTAACTCAACTTTCCTAAATAATACCCATCTTTTTTCCTATCACTCCATTTTTCATTTTTTATTGAGTAATTTTGGCTTCCAAAATAATTTTCCTTGGAGCCGAATATTCACCAAATTTTACAGCAATACTGGCAGTACAGCGCTTTCCGGCCCTTACAGGAAGATATTATTCAATCTGTTTTAGCAGGAAGCGATACTTTAGCTTTATTACCTACGGGTGGCGGTAAATCCATTTGTTTTCAGGTGCCGGCTCTGGCAAAACCGGGTATTTGCCTGGTTATCTCCCCGCTCATTGCGCTCATGAAAGACCAGGTAGAGCAGTTGCAGAAAAGGAATATTGCCGCCGTAGCCATCCATTCTGGTTTAAGCAAGCACGAAATAGATATTATCTTAGATAATTGCGTTTTCGGACAGATAAAATTCTTGTACGTATCGCCGGAGCGCCTGCAAACCAGTATTTTCCGGGAGCGGGTAAAACGAATGTCGGTTTCTTTACTGGCCGTTGACGAAGCGCACTGTATTTCGCAGTGGGGCTACAATTTCCGGCCGTCCTACCTGCAAATTGCCGAACTGCGAAGTTTACTGCCTAATATACCGGTACTGGCTCTTACGGCTACGGCTACCGAGGTAGTGAAGCAGGATATTCAGGATAAACTATTATTTCAGAAAGCCAGGGTATTTCAACAGAGCTTTGCGCGGGCTAATTTGTCGTATTCTTGTTTGCCCACCGAAGATAAGCACGGCCGGTTATTAGGTATTTTGCAAAAAGTGCCGGGTAGCGCAGTGGTATACGTTAGAAGTCGCCGGCAAACCGGAGAAACGGCTAAGTGGTTGCAAGCCCGGGGTATTTCAACGGGAATTTACCATGCCGGTTTATCTTTTGCCGACCGCACTAAGTTTCAGCAGCAATGGATAGAAAATAAAATTCGGGTAATTATTGCCACCAACGCTTTTGGGATGGGCATTGACAAACCGGATGTACGGCTGGTAATACACTTAGATTTACCCGAAACGTTAGAAGCCTACTACCAGGAAGCGGGTAGGGCAGGTCGGGATGGGCGCTACTCGTACGCTACTATTTTGCTGGGGCCAGCCGATGCCGAGGATTTACGCAACAAAGTAGCCGAAGCGCACCCACCCATTGAAACCCTGAAACGGGTATACCAAGCTTTGGCTAATTATTACCAGATTGCCGTAGGAAGCGGCGAGTTTACTTCTTTTGATTTTCAGATAGAGGATTTTACCCGCACGTATAAATTAAAAGCCTTAGAGGTGCATCATGCCATCCGGAAGTTGGAAACCGAAGGATTACTGCAGCTGAACGAAGCGTATTACGCTCCATCAAAGCTGTATTTTGCCGTTAATCACGAAGAATTATATAAATTTCAGGTAGCGCACCACGAATTTGATCTTTTGCTGAAAACCTTACTGCGGATTTACGGCGGTAATGTATATACCAGTTTTGTGAAAATTAACGAACGCCAGATTGCCGGTTACATGCGAACCACCGAAGCGGCCGTTCGGAAAGCCTTGGAGTACCTGAACCAAAGGAATATTGTAGAATACGAACCACAACGGGAAGCGCCCCAGTTATTGTTTACCACTCCCCGTTACGATGCCGCCAACTTACCGCTCGATAAATTTAAATTAACGCAGTTCCGGAAAACGGCCTTGCAAAAAGCCGAAGCCGTTATAAACTACTTGGAAACGACCAGCCGGTGCCGTACTCAATTGTTACTCCGGTATTTTGGGGAAATTACCGATGAATTATGCCGGGTTTGCGATTTTTGCCTGACCCGGAAAAAAGAACAGCGGCAAGAAGACAACCAAAAATTTCTGCAAGAGCAAATAGTTACGCATCTTACCCAGCAACCGCTGCACCCCAAAGCCTTAGTAAATCTCTTTGAGCCAAAATTTGCTGCTGAGTTAACCAACCTCATCCGCGATATGTTAGAAAAGGGCCAATTAAAATACAATAGCCAAAGTAAATTGCAACTGGTGAAAAGCTAACTGATTAGTGCGATACTACCCGAAGCATAAAGTTACGGTAAGATAGAAATAGAATCTGCATCCGTAAAATCTACTATTTCAATTTTTAAATCCCGGGCTAAAAAGTGTAATTTATTTAAAACGGCTTCTTTTTCTGAGGCCTGAATTAAATGGATTTTATTTTCTTCGGAAAATTTTAAATAACCGTTGTACACTCTAGAAGAGAACGTAGTAGAAGTAGCGGTAGAGTATAAAGTACGGCTTACCTTACTGGATTGAATAAAGGCATATTCTATTAAATCGTAAGAATGAATACGGCTTTGTTTATAACCTAAAATCCATAAGTATTGCTTAAATGTTTTATCCCGTACATTTATTTCCAAACCATAATGGGTAGTAAAAACTATTAAAAGCAAAAAAAGAATACTTACCCCGAATAAAAAATAATAAGTGGGTAGTAAACCAATACTAAAAATTAACAGGCCCACTGTTATGAATCCCGTAGTACCAGAAAAATAACTAACCGTTTTGTAACCGTAAATTTTAGGGTGCATGATTCTGGTTATGGAATAAATAATTGCTATGTTTTAAGTTTTATAATTAAGTAGTGGTAAGCACTATCCTCCTAAAATATAGCAATTAGCGTGATGTCCAGCAAATTAGATAGGAAATTTTTTAAGAATATTCTTATAACAGGGGGATTAAAGATTAAATAATTCTACCTGCATCCAGATGGGGAAAGATAATGGATAACAGATTTTAAGTTCTACTAGAATAAATAAAAAAATTAAAATGCAAGGCAACCATTAGGCATTTTGTTACGACCTGTAAGTAGTTCAGCACTTTCGCGCTAAAAAATTTAACTATTTACTTACTGATTTAAAACAAAATGGTTACTGCTATGAAACATTTATTCCGAAACAGCTTTCGTTTTCTGCTTCCCGCCTTGCTTCTGTTTGCCTTTAGTTGCGACGATGACAAAGACGACAATAATGTAACCCCTCCGCCAGCCCCAACTGAGCAGGTAAAGCTGCAAACCAGTTCTTCTCTGGGTAGCTATCTGGTCGATAAAGATGGCCGGACTTTGTACTACTTTTCGAATGATGCCAATGGCCAAAATAATTGCCCCGGCGGCTGCGAAGCCGTTTGGCCTTACTTTTTCGTCGAAAATTTAACAGATGATATGATCGGTGATGGCTTGGATAAAGCTGATTTTGCTACCATTACCGCCGCAAACGGTAAAAAACAATTAACCTACAAAACCTGGCCTTTATATTATTATGCTCCTGCTGTAAACGGAACTAATACTTTGGAAGCTCCTAACCAAACCACCGGCGAAGGAGTAGGCGGCGTATGGTTTGTTGCCAAACCTGATTATACTATTATGCTGGTAAATGCCCAACTGGTAGGCAACGATGGTAAAAACTATAAATCGGATTATACCGAAGGCGAAGGTAAGACCATTTACTTTACGGATGGTAAAGGTCTAACTCTCTACGGATTTAAGCCAGATAAATTCAACAAGAATAATTATACGAAACCAGATTTTTCTAACAATTCCGTATGGCCCATCTACGAAACCGATAAAGTTGTTGTGCCTTCTACCTTAGATAAAACCTTGTTTAGTTCAATAGATGTATTTGGTAAAAAACAGCTTACTTATAAAGGCTGGCCTTTGTATTACTTTGGCCCGGATGGTACTGTTAGAGGATCTAATAAAGGGGTAAGTGTGCCCAATCCAGGAGTATGGCCGGTTATTCTGAAAGATATTGCTGCCGCTCCACCACAATAGTTTTAATTACAATTCTGTTTTCATTTTTTTACTTTAAACAACTAATTAATGCTTATTGGGTACAAGCCCGGCTTGTACCCGATTTGTTTTTGTAGATAAGTAAAATGGCATAAATTATAAGTACTTCGACGAAATTAGTTTAGACTATAATTTGCTATAAATTCCTAATTCTTTAAAGCTTACTAAGTACAAACCAATAAGTTTTGTCGGATGTATACCAAGCAGAAACCATATTTATAAACTCTTACTCGGGATAGCAGAGGTATCGATTAGAATAGAGAACATCATTTTTCTTGAATGTACTTAGTCGAGCAACAAGCAACTAATAACGAACAACTACTTAAATATTTCTACAACAGGGCGCCGCTCTGAATAATTTTGCCGCCTTTGTTATGAATATCTGCTTTCGCTTTCTTGAATCCTTCCGGACTTATTGGGCGGGTAGCATCTTCAATTAAATAGGTTTTAAATCCTTCTTCTAAGGAATCTAGTAGAGAATAATAGACGCAATAATCGGCAGCTAAACCAGCTACAAATACCTGACGCACTTGTTTCCCGCGTAAGTAATCGGCCAAACCCGTGCTCTTCCGGTGGCCGTTATCGTAAAAACCACTGTAAGAATCAATTTCGATATCTGTACCCTTGCGGAAAATAGCCTCTATCCGGCGGGGTTCCAGTTCCTCGGAAAATTCCGCCCCTAGTGTTCCTTGCACGCAGTGATCCGGCCAAAGTACTTGTTCCAGCCCATTTAGGTTAATAGTCTGAAATACTTGATGATTGGTGTGTTGGGAAGCAAAACTTTTATGCAGGGCCGGGTGCCAGTCTTGGGTAGCTACTACTAAATCAAAATGCGGCTGCAATTGATTCACTATGGCAATTATCTGGTCTCCTTCCGGTACGGCTAAAGCGCCCCCGGGCAGAAAATCATTCTGAATATCGATTAAGAGTAATGCCTTCATAAAATTTTGGTAGTGGTAAAGAAAGTATGATGGGATAAAAAGAGGCAGTGAAGTGTTTAAGATGATGGAATGTTCGAAGTTCAGATCAAAATAAACTGTCCCCACTGCCAGAGCAGCAAGGTAGTAAAAAATGGCAAGAAAAAGAATGGTTCTCAGAACCTTCTATGTCGTAATTGCCAGAAGCAATTTCAGCCAATATATCGCTATAGAGGAGCGGATCCGACTACCAAGCGGTTGATACGGCGTCTTCTGGAAAGAAATAATGGTGTTCGTGACATTGAAAAGTTGCTGGAAGTGAGTAGAAAGTGTGTGCTAAGCAACTTGTGCCGACAGGGGAATGCCCTTAAGATTCAACCAACCCAAAAGCATTATAGATCCGTACAGATCGATGAAGTCTGGAGCTTTGTCGGAAAGCGCAAGAAAGGAAAATACTGGTTGTTGTATGCTTACTGTCCCCAAACAGATGAAGTACTGGCTTATAGTTGTGGCGGCCGAAGCGCTAAAACAGTACGCCAGCTACTCAAAAAGCTAAAAGGAGTGGAAATAGAACAATATTGTACTGATCATTGGAAAGCGTTTGCTCAGGTAATCCCCCCGACAAAGCACACGATAGGAAAAGCTTACACTAAAAACATAGAAGGCGTGAATACTTGCATCAGAGCCAGAAACAGACGGTTCGTCAGAAAAACAACCTGCTTCTCCAAAAAGAAGGAAAACCATTTAGCAAGTCTAAACCTGATGTTTGACTATCGCAATAGACATAAAGCCAAACATCATACTTTGTAGTCCACAACTAAAATTTTATTTCTGGGTGAATTTTTAAAGGATAAAATCAGGTTGGGAATATTTATTTTCATATTTCCTGTAATCCTATTATCCTTTATTTAATCTTAAATTGCTGGTAAAATCTTGGTCCGGATTTCCCCGAAGCCAATCCGAACACCGTTGCGTTCCGCACAGCCTTTAAAAATAATAGAATCACCATCTTCCAGAAAAGTACGGGTAATACCATCTTCTAATAAAATAGGTTTACTGCCGTTCCAAGATAATTCCAGTAACGAACCATAAGAGCCAGGTTCTGTACCGCTGATGGTACCGGAAGCATATAAATCGCCCACCTCCATATTACAGCCATTACTCGTTTGGTGGGCGAGTTGCTGATTCATATTCCAGTACAAATGCCGGGTATTCGTTTCACTTATTAAAGTTGAATTATGATGGGCAGGCTGTAGGTAAACTTTTAAATGAATGTCTAAATGCTTGTTGCCGGTGTATTCCAGATAAGGTAATACGGCTGGATTTTGGGGAGGACCCGGTACCCGGAAAGGTTCTAATGCATCGAGAGTTACTACCCACGGCGATACGGAAGAAGCAAAATTTTTACCTAAAAATGGCCCAAGAGGGACATATTCCCAACGTTGTATATCCCGGGCCGACCAATCATTAAATAAAACTACCCCAAAAATATGATTTTCGGCTTCGGCGGTGGAAATAGTCGTTCCGAGAGCAGTGTTGGTTCCGGTAATAAAAGCAAATTCTAATTCAAAATCAAGTTGTTGGGTTGGCATAAAAGTTGGCAAAGGCGAATCGTTAAACTTAACCTGACCTTTAGGCCGATGAATATCTTTGCCTGAAACCACAATCGAAGAGGCCCGGCCGTGGTAACCAACGGGCAAATGCTTCCAGTTAGGAGAAAGTGGATTTTCCGGATCACGAAACAATAATCCTACATTAGTAGCATGTTCCAGGCTGGTATAAAAATCGGTGTAGTTACTGATTTTAACGGGTAAATGTAATGTAGCATTTACCTGTTTTATTAAACACCGGTGCATAATTTGATCATTATCCCGGATTTCGTCATTATCCGTTCGTAATAATTCCGAAATCCGGTCTCGTACGGCACGCCAGGCAGGTTTACCTAAAGAAATAAAGTCGTTTAGGTAAGGCCGGTTAAATACCGTAGGGTCGATATCCAATAAGTCGAATAAGCCTTCCTGCGCCACCGCGCATAAATCTAAAATGTAATCGCCAATGGCAACACCTACCCGGGAATCTTGGTGGTTTGTACTAAAAATCCCAAAGGGCAGGTTTTGAATGGGAAATTCGCTGGTAGGAGAAATTTGAATCCAGGAATGCAGATGCGGGTCGTTGGCTTTTATCATCGTTTTAGGCAACTTTTGAAGGTAGTAAAATCCGGATGAATAGCCTAAAATACAAAAAATAAAAAGCCGAAGCTATTAATTACTTTGCTTGTAAAAAGGATTTTCCTAATTTTTTTTCTGGCTGATGAAGAAATAAGAGCCTGGTTTAAGCAGCATAGTTATCAAAAATAGGTGGCTTTAGATTTCCTGATTAATCATTTTGAAAATAATAATGCCGCAAACTGGTGCCGCCAAGCTTCTATTACTGTAACTAAAATAGCTCGTACGAAGTAACAATTTTAAAAGAAATAAACTTAATTAATCTTCATATTCCGATTAAGTTTTAAATAATCTATCCTGAAAATATACGAGAGCTTCCTTCTTTTATTAACTCTTGCCCAAATGAACGAGTTCTTTTTACCTAAACTTTTATTGGTTATTGATTATGAGTGACTTCATTCGCTTTTCCCAAAGAAAAATTTATAATTTATTCTTCTTCGTGTTTTTTTATGCTTGTACTTGGGATATCTCTGCCCAAACACTTGGTTGGGCAAAACAGACGGGAGGTATTGGGTACGATGAAGCAAACTCCATTGCGGTTGATGCCGCTGGAAATGTTTACACGACCGGCTTTTTTACCAACACGGTTGATTTTGATCCTGGGAATGGTACTTTCTATCTTACTGCTACCCGTCAGGCAGAAGAAATATTTATTCAGAAACTCGATGCTAACGGTAATTTTGTTTGGGCAAAGCAGTTATCGCAAAAAAGTTTAAATGGTCTGGAAAGTAATGGATTAGCCATAACGGTAGATGGCACAGCAAACGTTTATGTTACGGGTAAATTCAGGGGAAAGGTAGATTTTGATCCAGGAAGCGATTCAACTTATTTAACTACTGTATCAGCAGGATCGTATGCCGCTTTTTTACTGAAATTAGATGAAACGGGACGTTTTAAATGGGCAAAACAAATAGCAGGTACGGACGATTTGGAAGGTAATTCTATAGCTGTGGATAGCGATGGTAATGTTTATATAGCGGGCACTTTTGAAGGAGTGGTTGATTTCGATCCGGATGAAGGTACGCATATTATACCTACCACTTCTTTTAAGGCTTTTGTTCAAAAGTTTGATTCTTCGGGCAAGTTAGTTTGGGTTAGAGATTTTGCAGATTTTTCAGCCGCTAGTAAAGTTATAGTAGATGCTGCTAAAAATGTGTATGTAACCGGATATTTTGTGGAAGGGCCGGCCATTGGAAAAGCAGATATTTTTATTCTGAAATGGAACGAAAATGGCGACTTAACCTGGTTGAAACAAATGGGCGGACCCGGAAATGATCTTAGTCGTTCCATGACCTTAGATAAAGAAGGAAACATTCTTATTACGGGTACTTTTGAACAAACACCAGATTTTAACCTTGGCAAATCTCCCAGTATTTTAACTTCAGTAGGGGAAGCCGATGTTTTTATTACCAAAATTAGTACTTCGAGTGATTTAATCTGGGTAAAACAAATAGGAGGCGCGAATTACGATGAGTGCCGTACCATTTCCATGGATGAAGAAGGTAATCTTTATACCATGGGTTATTTTGGCGGACCGGTAGATTTTGATCCGGGTGAGGGAGTATTTAACCTTGTTTCAACCTTTAATAATGGCGTATTTATTCAAAAACTTAATGCAGCCGGTAATTTTTCCGGAGCTGTGCAATTACCCGGCAGGGCTAGCTCTATTATCAACGATAAGCAAGGGAATATTTATATGACAGGATTTTTCTTTAACACAAGCGATTTTGATCCCGGACCGGATACTGTAAATCTTCATGCAGAAAATAACACCGAAATCTTTATTTTAAAGTTAAATAGAGCTACTATTTTAAACATTCCTAAAACTATTGCAGATTCTGAAATTTTCCTGTATCCAAACCCTACGAGCGATAAGGTAACTATCAACCTTTCAAATTCAGTAAAACCTTTCTTAGTTCGTATCAGTGATCTGAATGGTAAGGTGGTTCGCGAGCAAGCTGTCCAAAATGCTACAAAAGCGCCAATTAATATGACCGGACTAGCAAAAGGAATGTACCTTATTACCGTTTACGGCAAAGAAAAAGTAAGCGTATTCAAACAAATACTACATTAAATTTCGCTCTTCTCTTTTGTTCAGAATCGTACACCAAGATAGTTAAAACAGTAGATGATGTGCAAATAAAAGCTAAAAGAGCATTTTTATATAAGCAATTCTATCATTGACATTGGCGGGCGATATTTAAATGAAAGATAAAAAATAAACTGCTGCTGATTCAGTATAACTAATGAATCAGCAGCAGTTTGCTTACTTAAATACAATATCAAATCACTAAAATTCGGAAAGCTAATGTTGCTTAGGCTACGGGTAAAGTAAGGTTTACCGCTTCAACCGCTCGTATCTCCGGTACTTCGCGCTTGATAGCTTGTTCTACCCCGGCTTTTAAAGTCATCGTAGACATAGTACAAGCACTGCAAGCACCCATAAACTCAAGTTTTAACACCATCTCGTCGGTAAGTTCCAATACTTTTACGTTACCACCATCGGCCTCCAGGTACGGCCGAATCTGGTCCAGTGCGTACTCTACCCGGTCGAGGAAAATATTACCTGTTTGATTTGCTACCATAATTTATTGCGTAATAATGGGTACTATTTTGGTTTTTTCTAAGCCGGCATTGCGCACCGATACTTGCTGCGCGACGGCCTGGGCTACTTCCTCGAACACCGCAGCGGCCGGCGAATCGGTTTTCATAACTTCGGGTTGCCCTTCATCGCCGCTTTCCCGAATACTTTGTACCAGCGGAATGTGTCCTAAAACGGGTACTTGCCAACGCTCCGCCAACTTTTGCGCCCCACCTGTTCCAAAAATATAATATTTATTCTGGGGTAATTCAGCGGGAGTAAAGTAAGCCATATTTTCGATAATGCCCAAAACCGGTACGTTAATTTGGGGTTGCCGGAACATTTGCAACCCTTTTTGCGCATCGGCTAAAGCTACTTTCTGCGGCGTGGTTACAATAATGGCGCCCGTAACCGGTACTGTCTGTACCAACGTTAAATGGATATCGCTAGTTCCGGGAGGCAAATCTATCAACAAATAATCCAGTTCCCCCCAATCCGTTTCGGTAATAAATTGCTTTAAGGCCGAACTGGCCATGGGGCCTCGCCACACCACCGCGCTTTCGGCGGGCGCTAAAAAACCGATGGACATTAACTTAATGCCAAATTTCTCGATAGGCTGGATCAGGTTTTTACCTTCCGGCGTCCTAAATACGTGCGGTCGTTCTTCTTCCACGCCAAACATTACCGGGATGGAGGGGCCGGAAATATCCGCATCAATCAAGCCTACTTTTGCCCCGGAATTCGCTAATGCAACCGCCAGGTTAGAGGTTACCGTAGATTTGCCCACGCCTCCTTTCCCCGAGGCAACGGCAATAATATTTTTAATACCACCCAAAATAGCTTCATTGTTGCCGCGGGCCGAGGTAACCCGCGACGTCATGTTTACCGTAACTTCGGCTTCTTTATCTACCATTAACTTAATGGCGTTAATACAGGCATTGCGGATTAAATCTTTCAGCGGACAAGCCGGAGTAGTAAGAATAACGGTAAAAGCTACCTGTTTGCCGTTAATATGAATATTTTCAATCATGTTTAAAGTAACCAGGTCTTTGCCTAAGTCTGGTTCCTCGACATAACTTAATGCTTTTAATACATCTTGTTGGGTAATTGCCATAATTTATTTACCTGTTTAGAAGGCGGCGCAAAGGTACGAACAAATGACCAAAATACTACTGGAGGGCCGCTTATAATCTAACAAGCAACGGCTAGAAAAGATTTAAATACGATTGATTTTTAATGAATTAGTTAAATTATTTTAAGGCTTCTATTTATAATCAATTTACTATTTTTATTTTATTGGTCAAAAAAAACGCAATTTGCTGTTGTGAGCTATTCGTTTAAATATGCTACAAAATGCTTATTGAATTTAAAAGATTAAAATAAGGTAGCACTATCTCATTGGTATATATGAATTTCGATTAAATACCGATAATACTGGTTTAATTATTTAATTTTTCATTTTACATAATCTATAAATAGTTTAGCACCGCATTACTTTAAAATTACCCTACATGGCTGAATTTGAACTCGCTAAAGATGCGGATCAATTTTCCGGAATTAAGTACCACGACCGTTGGCTAATTATTGTAGGTATTCCCTTAATTAATGTTCTAAATTATTACCTTACTTACCCAAACATTAGAGCCGATGCTCATACAATTTTAACTTTTTCTATAGATACTTTAGAAGGATACTTGGCTTGGTACGCCGGGCGGGCGGTAGTGCGCGTATTTGACAAAAAGTATCCTTGGGAAATTGCAGGTTGGCGTCGTTTACTCTTACAAATTCCTCTGGTGGCAGTAGCAGTGCTATCTGTAATTGTTAGTCTAACGGAATTAATAAATGCCATTGCTACCGACAAACCGGTACCGGTCGATTTTTACAAACATGATATTTTTCTGTTTGTCATCTGGTCTTTTGTTTTAAATGGGGTTTACCTGGGGATTTACCTGTATCAGAAAGTTACCAGGCCTAAAGAAATAGAAGTTGAAAACACTAATTCTAATCCATTTATTATCACCAAAACCGGCAATAAGCAAAAAGTAATCTACCTCCGCGAAATGAAATGCTTTTTTATTGAGCACGATTATGTCCGGGCCGTTTCTGACCAGAACAGCCAAATTATAAGTGATTTTACTTTAGAAAAGCTGGCAAGCTTATTGGAGCCTGTACATTTTTTTCGGGCAAACCGACAATATATCATCACCCGCGAAATAGTGCAGCAGGTAATCCGGGAAAAAGATGGTAAGCTTGTTCTTACCTTAATTAAATTAAACGGCCTGCCCGAATCTATTACCATTAGCCGCCTCCGGGCTACCGCATTTAAGCAATGGTTAAATGATAGTTCCCTCAAATAAGCTGCATTTCACTCTTCGAAAAACCGCATTTCACCTATTTCAGGCCTTCTAGGGCTAGTTTCATAAGAACTACCGAAGCTACTTTTGCCTCGGACAAATTAAAATCTTATGAAAAAACTTATTCTATTTCTCATGTTTTTAGTGGGCTACCAAGTATGGGCCCAAGAAACAACATCCTTTAATCAAAGGTCTAAAAAACTTCCGCTCATTATTTCTTTTAATTTTAATTCACTAGCTACGCCCTTTCATAAACTAGGTAATAATTTCCGCAACGGAGGGGTACGTATTGGAACGGAGTTACCTTATAATCGGAAAGGAAATCTGTTTCAAACGATTAATATTGGTTATTACCGCAACCGGTTAAATGGCGATGGCATTTACCTGAACAGTGAATTAGGATATCGCCCCAATGTTTTCAAAGGATTTGGCCCGGAATTTAGATTGGGGCCCGGTTTCGCCAATATTTATTTGCCTACCAAACCTTTAGAACCAGACGGAAAAGGGAATTGGCAAAGAGCCATAAATAAAGGGAAAACGGCTTTTCAGGTGCACGGTAGTGTAGGTATTCAATACCAAAGTAGGAAGCTGGACCATATCCAATGCTCGCCCTTTCTGCAGTACGAAGTAGTAGGAGTCGCCGGTTATAATAAATCCATTCCGGTTTTACCCACCACTTTTATTCACCTCGGGAGCCGGTTTAAATTTTAAATAATCATTTAGAGGCATTTACTCCAAAATCTTATTTAACAGTAAGCCAGGTAATGCCGCAAATCTTCCAATAATGTAAATCAATGAAAATGAAACGTCTATTTATCTTTTTGTGCTTAATGCCTTTGATTTTCCTTCTTTCCTGCGAAAACGTAGACCTGGCGGAGCCGGCAGTTTCCTGCTCTGCCTCCAATCAATCTTTTAACTATGATCACGCCACCGAAATACAAAACATTCTTAATAGATATGCTGCTTTAGGCGTACCGGGCGTAAGTATTGGCGTAAAAACTACGACCCAGGAGTGGGCGGGAGCGGCAGGTTTTGCCAAAATAGAAGACCGGATTCCGATGCAGATTTGTCATTTACAATACGCCCAAAGCTTGTCTAAAACCTACACGGCAGTGCTGGTAATGATGCTCTACGAAGATGGTATAATTAAACTAGATGCCGCTATACAAGATTACCTGCCCGCAAAAATAAGTACTCGCCTGAGAGGAAGTAATAAAGTAACGGTGCGCATGTTATTAAATCATACCTCGGGCATTTTTGATTACGCTTACGATTATTCCTACGTTACCGACTTGCTCAGCAACCAGGACAAATTCTACGACTACCATCGGATTTTATCGTACGTGTACGATAAAGAGCTGCGATTTGAGCCCGGTAGTAAATACGAATACTGCAATACCAATTACGAGTTACTTGCTTTAATAATTGACCAGGTAACCGGTAAAGATCACGGGATAATGATGGCTGAACGTATTTTTAAACCTGCCGGACTTACGCAAACTTCTTACCGTAACAAACTAAATTACCTGGATAATCCTAACCTGGTGAATTGTTATTTAAACCGCCGCAGTGATAATAAAATAGAAAATGTTTCGCGGGCCCAGGTGAATAATGTGAAGTCGATGATCGGCGATGATGGTCTCGTTGCTACACCTCTGGATTACGTTCATTTTTTAGAGGCGCTACGACAAGGAAGACTGGTAAAAAAAGAAACGTTAGATGTAATGTACACTTGGGTAAACGATGATAAAGGCAAACCTACCTACGGATTGGGTATTGATTACACCTTTAAAAAAGATAAACTAGGTTTCGGACATTCCGGTGGGGGATTAGGGGCGGGTTGTTTGTTGTATTATTTTCCGGAAAAAGATGTCACCCTATTTTTAGGAGTTAACCTGGGAGTTCTCATCGAAGGACCTTACACGAAACTAGTAGAGCAAATGGAAGATGAAATATTAATTGTGATTTTAAGATAAGATTTAAGCTTCATCATTTATAACTTCCAAGTGATGCATTTAATAGCAGGAAATAACAATTAAAATCTCAAGGTTATATTTTCCAAAATCTTTTAAAAAATAAAGAGCGACCCGAATGGTGATTGCTCCTTATTTTTTGATTCGTTAATCCAATAAATTACTTCACCAGCAGCTTGGTTTGTTTTTTACCCGATGCCGCAGTGGCTCCAATAATGTAAAGGCCACTTTGTAAACGTTGGTTCGCAGAAATTTCCGTCTGCATGGTTCCTTTTTGGTCAGTCATACGAGTTTTTATCTGGATCAATCGGCCGGTTACATCGTGCAGAGTGAGAGTTATTAGTTCCTGAGGAGCGAAGTTCTGTACTCGAGCGTAAACTTTATCGCCGGCGTTTGGATTAGGGTAAACCTGAATCATAGCTTTGGTTACAGTACTTTCCGGAGCCGTACTTTTCCGCGCGCTCATTCGGGCGGCGGTAGCTGTACTGGGTTGGTCGGCGCGTAACAAGGTAATGCGCGGCTTGCCGTCGCCGTTACCATCGTAATATTCCGAGAGGTACAAGTTTCCGGTTTGCAAATCTTCCACTATGTTCAAAGGATTAGAGAACGGGCGCCGTAATCCCGGAATTTTTATTCCTTCGGTTGCTTTAATAATGTCCTTATTAACAATACCGGGCTCCAGCACAATAACATCATCGCCCCCACTAAAGCGGCAAACCAGCAATTTGCCTTTTAACTTACCGCCAAAAGCATTGCTTTGGTACTCGATTGCACCGTCCGGCGATTTATTCGTACCAAAATCATAGGCCCAACCCCGGTAATTAGGTTCGGTAGGAGTGCCCACCGGATAGCCGTATTTTACGCCATTGGTTGTCCAGACTACTTCGCCGGGGTCCTGGCCATCCGTTGGATTTCCGCCGTTTAAAATAAATTCGTGGCGCAGAAAATTAGGATGACCGTAATAACCACCTGGAGTTACGCGGAACAAATAATCGCTCTGCGTATCGCGTACATCCGTAATTGCGGGAATATCCGGTCCGGCATAAGGCTGACCATTTGACCAGGTGGTACCGGATTTAAGTTCGGGGAGGTTCCCGCCGGCGGCCGAGCCATTGGTAGGAACGTATAATTCCCCGTTCGAGTGCCAAACCAGGTCATAAGCGTTCCGAAAGCCAGTAGCGTAAATAGTTAATGGCGCGTTTGGCGAATAAGGATTGTAGGTGCCGCCTTCTTCGGTTTTGGCGTCGAGAGGTAAGATTTGTTGCCGAAGTAAATTCACATCTAACCGCAATACGGCGGCCGTGAGCAAGCGTTCGGGTCTTAAACCCCAGGCCGCGTCCGGCGCACCCATCGCGGAATTACTCCCTTGGGTAAAATACAAAGCTCCGTCCGGCCCAAAATCAATGCTGTTGGTAGAATGATCTTTATACGAGCGAGGCAGGTTAATAACATAATCGGTTACTACCGGATGGGCGGGATCGTTTAAGTTAATTTGCGATATCTTACCGGACCAATCCGGCACATTCGTAAAGGCACCCGACGAATGGCTTACCCAAACAATTAAATTACTAGCCGAAGCCGCAGGATCAAAACGAAAGCCAATTAAAAGCCGGCGGGTAGTATCAAAGGGCGTCATCGTTAAATGATTGGTGATAGTGCCATCCGGGTTCATATCCCATCTTTCAATTTTTCCGCCCGAAGTAGTGGCATAAAACCGCCGGTCCGGTCCAATGGTGAGGCTGGTAAAACCATCGAAGCCAAAGGTGTTATCTACTAAAGTTTGCTCCGAAAACGATACTCCGGATAAATCGGTTGGAGTATCCTCAACCGTACTGGTGGTACTAAACCGGGAAATAAAGGGAAGAATAGGATAACCAAAACCGTCTTGGACCTGGTCGGTGATAACAAATTCGTAGGTAGTATTAGGGGCTAAAGTAGCCGAAAGCGTAATAGCATCTCCGGCGGCAGAGGCATTTACTGCGGTACCTTCAACGGGAATTTTAAGCTCATTGGATATAACGGTAAATAGCTTAACCGTATTCAGGTTAACGGTATTCCCGTTAATGGAACGCCCGCTCGGATATTTTAAATCCACGGAGATAGATTGATCCAGAGGAACATTAACGGAGCCATCGGCTGGTCGCACAGCCGTTACAGAAGGTCGTAAAATTTCGGGTGGTTTTACAACCACAATGTAGGTATTTTTAGAACCCACGGCCGGGCGTGCCAGATTGCTCCCTATAGTTACGGTGCCGGCCGGGAAAGTTTTACTGTACAAATCCAGACGGTCGATGCGGGGATCATTCAGGCCAATACTTTCGGCGCTTTTTTGCCAGTCACTGAGCCAGGCCGGTAAAACTAGGGCAAGCGGATCGTAAGCCACGTAAACGGTAGCTTCCTGACTCAATTCAAACGAAAGTACTTCCGGCAACCTGTTGGCTTTATCATCATTGGGGGTTTGAATAAAAGGAGCGCCGTTGAGAAAGGTCGGAACGGAGGTAGCTTGATAGATCCGGTCGGTGTAAAGAGGCGTGCCCAACGTTAATTCAGATACCGTATAAAGTCGGGGGCTCTGAGAAACGAGGTGCGATATCAATGCTCCCGGCGGCTGCAAAGGTCCAAAATTCGCTTTTATGTTTTTATTACTATCCATTACCAAGGTTAGTGGGTTGGTCCGGCCTTTTGCCGCGCCGCTCCAGCCATTAAACTGGTAGCCTTCGGCGGGCGTGGCGGTTAACATAACGCTTTCGCCTTTGTTAAAACTAATTTGATCCGGATTTTTGGTTACGGTACCACCCTCGGTACTAGAAATAGTTAAGGTATACTGCGCTTGGTTAATCACCGTAAAACTAATTACGCTAGAAACACCAACTGTTCCACGACCATTTGCTCCGGAGTAAGGGGTAGCGATTAAAGTATAATTGCCCACGGGAGGAGTCCAGGCGCTATAATCACCGGCTACATCTCTGAATAAACCATAAGGAGCTGTATTTTCGGTGTGATTACGAACGATAGGGCCCGCTAAATAAAATAAAACACTCCCTACAGTTACAGGGTCCGTAACTGCTTGGATATTTAATTTCCGGGTAGGTAAAGTAGCTAAGTTCAGGATAGCACCATCTGTAATTAACTGTATGGGTTGATCGTTATTGGCATTGATCAGGTTAAATCCTGCAATCTTTAACTCATTATCCGCCGTTTGCATCTGTTCTGCCGGAGCTTCTTTTTTACTTAAAGCCGATTGTGCCAGGTATCCCGGAAGGTTAATCAGAAAACTAATAAATGCTACTACAACCCATTTTCTCTGCATAATGCCGCGAAATTGTTGATGATAAGTATAGTTTTTTTTCATACGTAATGGATTAATCGATTTAAAAATCAAAATGCATGACTTTGTTATACGGTAAGGAGATGGATAAAATCAGGCCTGAGAAACCTAACTAGGGTAAACTCTTTTCGGCCAAACGGTAATACTTTATTTTAGTTTAAAGAAATAAAAAGGCGTAAAATAAAGTGCCGGATATTTTATCTCTGTTAGATTAGAAAAAGAGATAATGTAATGTTGGGTAGCGGCTCCCTTGAAAAATAGTTAAGGGTTAATAATTAGATTGTAGAATAAGTTGTCTGAATTTCTATACCAATAAATTTAAAGAGATAACGTTCGCGTAGCAGAATCACCGAAAGATAGGATCAAGCAGGTGTTTTACTTAAAAATGAAAAGCAACTACTGAACAACGGGGCGTTAATTACAATCAGAAATTAGCAGAAACTTATGCAAAAATTATACAAGCTTCGAAGTAGTTTTTGAGTTTGTTTTTACAAGCAGCCTGTCGACGGGCAAACACGGCGAGTTTAGTTTTTAAGACGTCTACAAATTGGATTCCTAAAGATTTTGTGGTACTTACTCTCAGGAAGCCAAAAAGCTATTTGGAATGGTAAATAGATTGGAACAATAGATACTACCATTAATCTATTCTAAAATTCAGGTAATTATAAGGTATTGCTTTATTTTTTCCTAGCAAAAAGCTTATATTTAATCTTAAAATTTACCTAAATTCTTAAATAAGAAGGTAACAATTTAATTTTCATTTCGCCACTTCCATCTTTTTCCGGACAGCTATATATTTTTCTCATTTAGAACCTGAAAATTTTATCTTTGTAAGGAATGTAAGGCAAATGAAATGGCCCTGATAAAAAAAGAAACGGTAGACCAGATTTTAGCGCAAGCCGATATTGTAGAAGTAGTTGGTGATTTTGTGTCGCTGAAGAAAAAGGGGCAAAATATGTGGGCGCCTTGCCCTTTTCATAACGAAAAGTCGCCTTCGTTTTCGGTGTCGCCGGCTAAGGGAATTTATAAGTGCTTTGGCTGCGGCAAAGCGGGTAATGCGGTGCAATTTATTATGGACGTAGAGGGTACCAGCTACGTAGAAGCATTAAAATACCTGGCTAAAAAATACGGGATTGAAATAGCCGAAGAATCTACTCCCGAAGCCACCAAAGCCCAGAACGACCGCGATAGCCAGTTTATTCTTTCTAATTTTGCCAAAGATTATTACCAGGAAATCTTATTTAACCACGAACAAGGTAAAACCATTGGCCTGCCTTACTTACACGAACGGGGTTTAGGTTTACCCACTATCAAAATATTTGAACTCGGCTACAGCCTCGAAGCCTGGGATGGTTTTACCAGTAAAGCGCTGGCGCAAGGGTATCAGCCACGTTATTTAGAAAGCACCGGCCTTACCATTGTAAAAGACGACAAAAAATACGACCGCTTTCGGGCGCGTGTCATGTTTCCGATTCACAACGTATCGGGGCGGGTAATTGGGTTCGGGGCGCGTACGCTTAAATCCAACGATAAAACGCCCAAATACCTGAACTCGCCGGAGTCGGAAATTTACCACAAGAGCGATGTTTTATACGGTTTGTATCAGGCCAAAAACGCCGTCCGGAACCAGGATGTTTGTTATCTGGTAGAAGGTTATTTAGATGTTTTATCGCTGAGCCAGGGCGGAATTGAAAATGTAGTAGCTTCGTCGGGTACGTCGCTTACCGAAGGACAAATTAAACTGATTGGCCGTTATACTAAGAATATTACCGTACTCTACGACGGCGATGCGGCCGGGGTTAAAGCTTCTTTACGGGGGATAGATTTAATTCTGGAAGGCGGTTTGAACGTGAATGTAGTAACGTTTCCGCCAGGCGACGACCCGGATTCGTACATCCGCAAGGTAGGCGATGTAGTTTTTAAAGAATACATCAATGCGCAAGCCCAGGATTTTATTACTTTTAAGACCAACCTTTATCTGCACGAAGCCAAAGATAACCCGGTAAAAAAAGCCGACGCCATCCGGGAGATCGTGAGTAGCATTGCTAAAATCCCGGATTCCATTAAAAGGCAGGTTTTTTTAAAACAATGCAGCGCCTTGTTCGGGATCGACGAAGATGTGCTGATTGCCGAGTTTAACAAAATTTTTCACCAGAACCGCCAGCAACAGCAAAAACAAGCTACTTCCGCCACTGCTTCGCGTACTTTCACCGACGAAGAATTGGCCGAAGCCGAGGCATACGGTCAAGAGACAGAAACCGAACCAGACCCGGAACTGGATGTAATCTACCACCACGAAAAAGAAGTAATTCGCCTGGCGCTGACGTACCCGGCCAACCCGCTCTCGGACCAGGGCGTTTATATGTTGCCTTACCTGCTCGAACAATTAGACGATACTACTTTCCATACCCCGGTATTCCAGGAAATCATCGACTTTGCCCGCCAGCAACTAGAGCAAGGCCAATTTCCCCGTTCCGAAGATTTTATTAATCATCCGCATTCTGAGGTACGCACCATGGCTATTAATCTGATGAGTCAGAAATACGAGTTGAGCGAAAATTGGGAAAGCCACCAAATATTTGTTCCCCGCGAAACCGACCAACTACAATACGCCGCCGATACGGCTTTACTGCGCCTGAAGCGCTGTAACGTACAACGCATGATTAAAGAAAACATGGAACAGCTCAAGAATCTGACGGATTTTAATGCGATTAAGGACCAACTGGAGATTCTGAAAACCCTAAAAGTGTACGAAGACCAGTTCTCGGAACAACTGGGTACCGTAGTGGCCCGGTAATGAACAGGTTCGCCCAGTTAAAAAGATTATTTATTGCCTTAGCTCTTGCCCTACTTAGTCTGGTGGTGGGTACGGTGGGGTTTATGGTTATCGGGCAATTAAACCTGCGTCAGGCTTTTTACATGACCGCCATTACTTTTAGTACCACTGGATTTGAGGAAGTAAAGCCACTCACCCCCGCCGGGGAAATTTTTACCTCGTTCTATATCTTATTTAACCTGTTTATTTTTGCTTATTTTCTATCAGTGCTCAGCAAATATATTTTTGAGGGCGAACTGCAGGCTATTTTTAAAAAATATATGTCGGAGAAAGATTTACAGAAAATATCCAACCACGTTATTGTTTGCGGGTTTGGGCGCAATGGCAGCAAAGCCTGCGCGGATTTACTGGCGAACCACGAGCCGGTATTAGTGGTGGAAAAGGATGAACAATTGTTAAAAACAAAATCAGGTTTTGGCGAGGTTACCACTACCATTGTTGTGGGCGATGCTACCCAGGACGAAGTATTAAAACAAGCGGGTATTGAACGGGCCAAAGCTATTATAACGACTTTACCCAAAGATGCCGACAACGTTTTTGTAACCCTCACCGCCCGCGAATTAAACAGCAGTATTCAAATTATTGCGCGCGCTTCCGATAAAAGCACCGAAAATAAACTATACCGGGCCGGCGCTAACAGCGTAGTAATGCCCGACGAAATTGGGGGCAGCCACATGGCCAACTTGGTTACCCGGCCGGTAGTTATTCAGTTCCTGGAAATGCTGAATGGGATGGGCGCCAGTAAACTAGTGCTCGAAGAAATTGATTTTGCCGAAATTCGAAAGCAAACAGAGGTTGTGTCCATCCGCGAGTTAGATATTCGGAATAAAACCGGAGTAACCGTAATCGGAGTGAAAAATAACCGGAATCAGATTGAAATCAGTCCTAGTCCGGATACCCAAATTGGAATGGAGGATGTATTAATTTTACTCGGCACCGAAGACCAGGTAAAAGCCTTTATGCGCACCTTCCGGAAGATTTAAGCATTTACCATTTACCAATATACTCATATACCATAAAGCTTTATTTAAGTGCAGGAAATGATACTGATTTTTTAAGCATTTAGCAATGGATTTTTTTATTGGAAATAGCCGCCTCTCCTTCCCTGTTTTTAGGGAAGGTGCCCTTTAGGGCGGAAGGGTTATTAGTAGCCAGATAAATGTAACTTTCATCTTTAAATTTTTTAATTCAAAATTCAGCTTTTTGAAAACCCTTCATCTTTGTAACCGGGTGCCTTTCCCGCCTCATGATGGCGGCGCCATTGGGATTTATGATATAATTAGCAACTTAACCGCTGCCGGCTGCGAGGTAACCGTACTGGCAATAAACACTCCCAAACATTTTCAACCCGACCACGTGCTGCAGGACCGGGCCCGATTAATTACCGTTTTTGTAGATACTAATATTTCGGTTACCAAGGCCTTTTTTAATTTATTTACTTCCATTCCGTATATTTTTGAACGGTTTATCTCTCCGGATTATACTACGAAACTAATAGAACTGCTGCGCAACGAAAGTTTTGATATCATTCAAGTGGAAGGCAGTCAAATGGCTTGGTACGTGCCCACCATCCGGCAATATTCTAGAGTTCCGATAATTTTGCGGGCGCACAACGTGGAGTATACCATCTGGCAACGATTAGCCCAGCACGAAAAAAATCTTCTCAAAAAAATATATCTCCGTTATACCGCTAACCAAGTTCGGAAATTTGAGCAGGTTTATTTTCAACAGTTCGACGCTATTGCCGCCATTACTCCTCAGGATGAAGAGCGCATCCGGGAATTGGGCAACCAAACCCGGATAGAAATTATTCCGGCCGGAGTAGAAATGAACCGGTTTATTCGCAACGAAGTTATTCTGCCTAAGCCTAAAAGCTTGTTTATGCTTGGTTCTCTTAACTGGATGCCGAACCAGGAAGGAATAAACTGGTTTTTAGAAAATGTCTGGCCAGTAATAAGCCAGGAAGACCCGGATTTAGAATGGCACATTGCCGGTTCGTCGCCGCCCGAAGAATTAATTAATTTACAAGTGCCAAGAGTAACAGTGCATGGTTTTGTACCGGATGCGGCCGCCTTTATGCAGCAGTACGAATTAATGGTAGTGCCCTTACTTTCGGGCGGAGGTATGCGCATTAAGATTATAGAAGGTATGGCTTTAGGTAAATGCATCCTCACTACCCCGGTCGGGGCCGAAGGTATTTCCATTACTCCCGGCGAAAATATTTTAATTGGCGAAACCCGGGAAGACTGGATAGAGATACTGCGTAACTACTGTAAGGGCAAATTACCGGTAGATGAAATAGCGACAAAAGCAGCATCGTTTATTCAACGGGAATACGATAACCGATTGGTCATAAAAAAATACTTAACTCTATATAGTACTATTATATCTATTTAATATTAAAAAAATAGCTATATATTAGCGAAGGTTGTACAAGTGTAACGTTACTGTAAGGAATTATCTCTATCGTTTTTTAGTTACGAGAATCTATTTATTACCCTTTTTATTTAAAACTTAAACGTAACTAGCTGAAAAGTTGCGCGTTAACGGTTAAAATATGGGTGGTAATTAAAAATAAGTATTACCTCAAACAAGTAGAACCCTAATTAATGAAGATACTGATGTTGTTATCGCGCGTACCTTACCTCCTCGACAAAGGAGATAAACTGCGGGCCTTTTATCAATTGCAGAGACTAGCGGAAAAACACGAAATAATTTTATTTGCCTTAGCCGAAGAAACGGACCCCTTAGAAGAAGCAACCGAGGAATTACAAAAGTACTGTAAGCAGGTATATTTTTATTCGCTGCAAAAATCCAGCATTATTCGCAATCTGGCGGGCTCTTTCTGGAACAAAAAGCCTATTCAAGTAAATTATTTTTACCATGCCAAGGCCCAGCTTCAAATTAATGCCCTTATTGCCCAACATCAGCCTGATCATATTTATTGCCAGTTAATCCGGATGGCGGAGTACGTGCGGCACGTAAAACATATTCCGAAAACGCTCGATTACATGGATGCTTTTTCTAAAGGAATGCTGCGCCGGGCCGAGATTGCTCCTTTTCATTTAAAACCCGTATTTCGCCTGGAAGCTGCCCGTTTAAAAAAATACGAAGCCGCTATCTTCTCTGATTTTCGCTATAAAACCATTATCTCGCGCCAGGACCGGGATTTTATTGCGCACCCCCGCCATAAAGATATTGCCATTGTGCCGAATGGTATCCAGACGAGTTATTTTCACCCGCTGGATTTACCTAAAAAATACGACCTGGTATTTACTGGTAACATGAATTATGCCCCCAATATTGAAGCGGCCGTTTACCTGGTGAAGAAAGTATTGCCATTAGTAAAAAAACAATTTCCGGAGATAAAAGTATTACTGGCTGGGGCTAACCCGAGTTACCAGGTCTTGTCGCTGGAATCTCCGAATGTTACGGTAAGTGGCTGGTTACCCGATATTCGGGAAGCCTATGCGAGTTCTCATGTTTTTGTTGCTCCCCTTTTTATTGGTACCGGGGTGCAGAATAAAGTATTAGAAGCCATGGCCATGAAGGTTCCCTGCGTAACTACCCAATTGGTGAATAATGGGGTAGGAGCGGCCAATAATTGCCATTTACTGGTGGCAAATACACCCGTAGAATTTGCCCAGCATATCCATACTTTGCTCACTAACCGGGATCTAAACGAGAAATTAATTCAGCGAGCCCTGAATTTTGTGCACGAAAATTACAGTTGGAGTAAAGCCGTAGCGCAATTAGAACAAGTATTTGACCCTGAATACGAAAACGTAGAACATTCTTGAGTAACTTTGTTTTAGTATTCGGAGATTTTCCGAATTAAAACTAGTACTTACATGATGTTTAATACCATTGATGAAGCCATTGAAGATATAAAAGCAGGTAAAATCGTGATTGTGGTAGACGATGAAGACCGCGAGAACGAAGGTGATTTTATCTGCGCGGCCCGGACCGTAACGCCTGAAATTGTAAATTTTATGGCCACCCACGGCCGCGGCTTGATTTGCGTTCCGCTCACGGAAGAACGCTGCGAAGCATTAGGTCTGGAACTAATGGTGGGCCGCAACACGGCGCTGCACGCTACTCCTTTTACCGTATCCGTTGATTTAATCGGGCACGGTTGCACTACCGGTATTTCGGCCAGCGACCGAGCCAAAACTATTCTGGCGCTTGTGGACCCTAAAACCGATCCGGAATCTTTAGGAAAACCTGGGCACATTTTTCCGTTGCGCGCCAAGAAAGAAGGGGTCATCCGGCGGGCCGGACACACCGAAGCAGCCGTAGACTTAGCGCGCCTAGCTGGTTTTGAGCCGGCGGGCGTATTGGTCGAAATCATGAACGAAGACGGTTCCATGGCCCGTTTACCCGATCTGGAAAAAGTAGCCGCCCGCTTTAATTTAAAACTAATCTCGATTAAGGATTTAATTAAATACCGTTTAAAGCAGGAGAGCTTAATTACCCGGGAAATTGCCGTCGAATTACCCACCGATTACGGGAAGTTTGATTTGTATGCTTTTACGCAGCGCAGCAACGGGGCTAAGCACCTGGCATTGGTAAAAGGTACTTGGTCCGAGGATGAACCTATTCTGGTGCGGGTCCATTCTTCGTGCGTTACCGGTGATATTTTTGGTTCTTGCCGCTGCGATTGTGGTCCGCAATTGCATAAAGCCATGCAGATGATTGAAGAAGCCGGGCAGGGAGTAATTGTGTACATGAACCAGGAAGGCCGGGGAATTGGTTTGTTAAATAAACTACGCGCTTACAAACTGCAGGAGCAAGGCCGCGACACCGTAGAAGCTAACTTGGAACTAGGTTTTGAAATGGATGAACGGGATTACGGCGTGGGAGCGCAAATTTTACGCGATTTAGGCGTTACCAAAATGCGGCTTATTTCCAATAATCCCAAAAAACGGACGGGCTTAATTGGGTACGGATTGGAAGTAGTAGAAAATGTTCCTATTGAAATTACCCCTAACCCATACAACCAACGTTACTTAACTACCAAGCGCGATAAATTGGGCCACACCATTCTTAAAAAATAAATCAGTTAAAATAAAGAAAGCCAGCATCCCTGCTGGCTTCTTTATTTTCAGGTCAAGATATCTTCATTCTAAGATCGATTACTTTTCTTTAAATACTGATTTTTTAATGTCATCTAGTTTCATGTAATTACTTACCTCTCTTTCAGGCGAGTAATCACTTTTTGCCAGTGCCGCCATAATTCTTTGTTTTTCAGTTTCAGTTTTATTTTGACTTAAATTTTCTTGGTCCGTAAATCCGAAACTGCCATTTCAAAAGCTATAATTATAGAGGGAGTTTGAAAGTTATTTTTAACCGTTAAAATAGTAGCAAAGCTATACACCCCGTCCGTATGAAGTTAAGCTTCTCTTCTTTATCTAAAATGGCCTTTAGTTTGAGTACTATCTCAGTATGTAAATTTATTGGCGATTAAACTACAAAAACTATTATTTGATTGTTTAATGCGATAAACCGGGTTTGTTAGTTAATTTTTTTTGAAGTTGAATATAAGCTTGGGCGTACCTTTGGCCCATCAATCTTTGGCCTTTAGAATCAAAATGGATATTATCACCTTTATGGTTTAAGTCGGAGGTGCGTACCACCGATGAGTAAGGATCAGAAGAAGAATACTGTTGGATTTGTTCGTTTATTTGCTCCCATTCTGCTGTGTCTTTAGAAAAAGTACCCAGCTCTCCCAAAACAATAGGTAAATTTTTATCTCCCAGAATTTCTCTGAATTGACTTAAAAGATTAATTAACCTGGTTTTATAAAGCGGTATATCTTCAGGGTGAGCATCGCTTTCGCCTTGGTGCCACAGAATGGCTTTTACTTGCCCTAAGCTTTTTCCGATAGCCGCTTTTTCTTTAAAGTTTGTCAAGAGTTTCACCTGACGGTGCGTCGAGTCCCCGAGCCATTGGCTAATAGAACTACCCCCAACCGCAGTAGGAATGAGTAAAATAGAAACACTTTCCGGTACTTGTTTAATTAATGTTTTTGCGAAGGAAAGCCCGCTGCCTAAACCCGTGTTATTGGGTTCGTAAAAGTGGAGGGGTTCTTTGGCCATGATTACTTCGCCTTTTTGATTAATGGTAAAAATTCTTTCATGCGGAATAGTATCCGCGGGTTCTACTTGTCCGCGGCCGGCCATATTGGATTGTCCCGCCAAAATAAAAACCCAGGTATTTTCTTTTTCCGGCAAGTCCTTTACCTTTAATTCTGCTTTCGGGAAAAACTGCGTTCTTTTATTGGTTAACTGCGGCTTGCAAGAAATTAAACTACAAAAAGCAAGTAGTAATAAAAGTTTTTCCATTTTTTAATGTTTTAAAGCTTGGTTAACGGTGCTCGTACATGAGGTGAGAGAGGCGTAGCTGGGGCTTTGCTCATGTACTTTGTTAAGTGTTGAATTTTTAAATCATTCAGTTTCTTTATTACTAGTAATTGAATTCTTTAAAAACCAGAACATTCTACTTCTGTTACCAAGCCAGTTTCTGGGTCATAGTATATCACCGTATGGTAAGAAGAACTACTCGTTGGATAATCTATTGAATATTTCTTTGGTTTTCCTTTTTCAAAAGAAGTCCAGTAGTTATACGACTTTTCATTTTCATTGTAGTTCATTCCACCCATAATAACCTTGGCTTCTTCAAGTGGTATTCCCACTTTAACTTTTTGGCAGTTTTTTATATATAGTTCGCTGTACTTGCTTTCAAAGTAAAATTCTCTGATGGCAAAAACGGAGGCCGCTACTCCAACTAATGCAAAGAAGAAGAGCAAGACAATAAATGTAGTTTCTAAAGCTTTCTTCATAATTTTTTAACACCTAACGGCTAGTGCATGAGACGGGCAGGGCCGTCGGCCGTAGCACGGCTTATGCACATTGTTGTGGTGTCGTAATTTTTTAATTCCCACACCCGTCACATTTTGTTTGAATGTAGTACCAATCATTTCCCAAATCCAAACTGTCGGTGATTTCTGTAACCAGATTCTTTGTGAAAGATGGTCTGATTCTAGATTTGGAGAAGTATAGTTGTCCGTGATAACTTACCTGTCTATAATTACAAGTCCGATAATGGATTTGCTTTGTTTCTCCTTTATATGAAATAAATCCCCAGTCTTTTGAAGAAAACCATTTTTTCAATTTAGGAAGTTTTATTGATTTTTCTCTTTCATATTTTTCAGGAAAGTCCGTCCTTATGAAAAGGTCCTGTTCATCAAGACTTGCTATCTTGAGCGCCGTCTTATTCTGTGTAATTTCTTCCTCAACATCCTGAAATTCTTTTAGGATTTTAGGCGCTTCATTTCTCCATTCAGCTACCTTTTCTTCGCATTTATTAAAGTTATTAAAGGAATTACATTGTCCGAGTAGGGAACAAGTCAATGTAAGAACGAGCACCTTATAAAAATTCCCTTTGTTCATAATTATTTATGCACCACAACTAGCGGATAAACGTCATTATTAGGTATATCCTGCCAATATAGCGGTATATACGTAATCAGTTATTTCAAAAAAGTAAAATAATTTTTGTCTCGCCTTTGATAATTATAGTTCATCAATTAAATCTTAAACTTGAACAAGGGCCTAAAAGCCAAAACACCCCGGCTGTTATCAACCGGGGTGTTTTAAAGCAAATAAATTTAAAAATTTAAGCTTCTAAAGCGGCTACGCCGGGCAGGGTTTTGCCTTCCATGTATTCAAGCAGGGCGCCACCACCGGTAGAAACGTACGATACATCGTTGCCATAGCCGGCTTGATTAATCGCTGCCGCTGAATCGCCGCCGCCAATGAGGGAGAAGGCCCCGTTGCGCGTAGCGGCTACTACGGCTTCGGCAATGGTACTGGTGCCCACGGCAAAGTTCGGCATTTCAAAAACGCCCATCGGGCCGTTCCAGAGTATAGTACGCGAATTCCGGACTACTTCGCTGAAACTGGCGCGGGTTTCCGGTCCTATGTCCAGGCCCATCCATTTGTCCGGAATGGAGCCGCTGCTTACCACTTCGGAGGTAGCGTCATTCGCAAATTTATCGGCAATAACACTATCGGAGGGTAGGTACAATTTTACGCCTTTTTCTTTGGCTTTATCCATCAGGCTCAGTACCAAATCCAGCTTATCGGCTTCCAGCAAAGAATCTCCGACAGAACCACCTTGGGCTTTGGCAAAAGTATAACTCATCCCCCCGCCAATTATCAAGTTATCCACCTTATCCAGCAGCTGCTCAATAATTAATATTTTGTCGGATATTTTAGCGCCTCCCATAATAGCCGTAAACGGTCGTTCCGGATTTTCCAACACCCGTTTGGCGTTTTCAATTTCGGCTTGCATCACGTAGCCGGTCATTTTCGCATCCGCCGGGAAATATTGAGCAATAACCGCTGTAGAAGCATGCGCCCGGTGCGCCGTACCAAAAGCATCGTTTACGTACACGTCGCCGAGTTTACTTAATTTTTCGGCGAAGGCAGCATCACCTTTTTCTTCTTCGGGGTAAAAACGTAAGTTTTCGAGCAATAAAATTTCGCCGGGTTGTAAGTTTTGGGCTAGTTCAGTAGCTTCAGCGCCAATACAATCCGAAGCAAATTTTACTTCGGTACTAAATGCCTGCGACAAAGCCCCTACAATGTGGCGCAAGGAATATTTATCCGTAGGTCCTCCTTTCGGCCGGCCCAAATGCGACATTAAAATGGCCGAGCCGCCATCTTTTAAAATTTTCTGAATAGTGGGTACGGCCGCGCGGATACGGGTGTCGTCGGTAATTTGAAATTGCTCGTTGAGGGGTACGTTAAAATCTACCCGCACTAAAGCCCGTTTGCCGACAAAATTATAATCGTCTACTGTTTTCATAGTTGTTTTTTTAATTAGTCGATAGTCCATCGTCCACAGACCATGGTTAGTTATATGGTTGAGTTGGTTTATGGTTGAATAGTTGAATGGTTATACTGTCAGATGGTTGAATGGTTGAAAAGATACCTTGCTATTATTCAGAAACGCGCAAACTTCCCATTTTTCGACCTTCCAAATTTTTAATCAACTTGCAACCTGTAATCTGAAACCTGTAACTTATTAGCCGGGCAAAGTTATGTTTTTTTGGGTATTACAAAAGAATAGCGGAAGGAAACTGTCTGAGTCGCGGATTATACGGATTTCGCAGATTATTTATTAATGGTACTAAAAGGAACTAATCAGTATGGAAAAATAGCCGCTTCAAATCTTCCTCTCTCAAACAGGGAGCTTTCTAATAAACGCTTGATTGGCTTTTCCCTTTATTACGTCCTTTTTTTCGTTTGCTAACTTTAACTTAAGCAGGATAATTTACCGTTGCAAGGCACAATAATATGCTACTATTATACTCCTGTAATCTTCGAATTATACGATTCATGGTTCTCACAGTTAGCCTAGTCATCCTTTCATCATGATTCAGACAAAAATACAAGATAATTCCGGAATTTTGACAAAAATGGAATCCGCGTAATCCGGGTAATCTGCGTAAATCCGTGATACTATTTTCCACATTTTTAGAATATCTTTGCACCGATGAAAATAGGGATAATTTTTGGCGGACCTTCGCGCGAACGGGAAATTTCCTTTGCGGGCGGTCGTACCGTTTACGATAATTTAGATAAATCGCTGTTTGAGGCAGTACCGGTTTTTGTGGATAGCCTGGGTAATTTCATTTTGCTCGACTGGCATTATATTTATAAAGGCACTATTCGCGATTTTTACCCGCCCGTAGAGGTTTTACCCCATTCTTTGCACCAACTCCAGATTTATCTGGAATCTTTGGGTGAGTTAAGTACCGAAGAGCAGGAAGGTATAATCAATAAAGTAGGTAAACGCATATTACCGCACCAGTTTAAAGAATATTTCGATTTCGCTTTCCTGGCTTTACACGGTCCTTACGGCGAAGATGGCAGTATTCAAGGTTTATTGGAGTGGTACCGGATGCCATATTCTGGTTCCGGAATTTTACCTTCGGCTATTGGCATCGATAAAATTTTGCAGAAAGATTACATGAATAGCCATGGGTTTCCGGTGCCGCGCTACCGCATTGTGCGAGCCGAAGAATGGGCAGATACCAGCCAACGGCCAATTATTTTTGAGCAGCTTACCCGCGACTTAGGTTTACCCTTAGTTATAAAAGCGCCGCACCAAGGATCTTCTATTGGGGTTTCGATTATTAAAACCACTGATTTCAGGGCGTTTGAAGAAGCCTTGGCCCGCAGTTTCTTCGCCAAAACCATTTACAAAAACTCCTGGCAAGGATTTTCACCGGAAGCAAAATTAAATTTCGTAAAGCAACTCACTGACATCCGCGAGGGGATTGGTTTACCGGTTCGAACCGATAATGGGGTGATTATTCATCATCCGGAACAATTGCTGGAGATTTTAGAAGGCGTTTTTGAGGAGAATGCCCGCGAGGAAGTTACGCTTACCAACGTGGAAAGCGAACCGTACGTGTTGCTGGAGTCTTTCATTCAGGGTAAAGAATTCTCGTGCATCGTTATTCAGGATCCGAACGGTAACCCGCTGGCTCTGCCGCCCACCGAAATTATTAAAGGCGGCGAAGTTTTTGATTACCGCAGCAAATACCTGCCCGGTTTGAGCCGTAAAATTACTCCCATAAATTTGCCCAATGAACAAATTCAGCATATCCGGCAGGAGTGTAGCCGTTTGTTCAGCGCCGTAGGTTTTAACGTGTACGCCCGCCTCGATGGTTTTATTACCGCCGAGGGTCAGGTATTCCTGAACGACCCCAATACTACTTCGGGTATGTTGCCTTCGTCGTTCTTCTTCCACCAGGCGGCCGAAATTGGCTTAAATCCGTCGCAGTTCCTAACGTACATTATCCGGACCTCGCTCGTAGAGCGCCTGAAATCAGGAAAAGATACCGTTCATTTACGAAAACAATTGCACGCGTTAGATGCATCTATTCAAAATAAAAAAACCGCTAACCAGAAAAAAATCAGAGTAGGGGTAATTATGGGCGGTTATTCTTCGGAGCGGCATATTTCCGTAGAAAGCGGCAGGAATATATACGAAAAACTCGCCTCTACGGTAAAATACCAGCCCATTCCTATTTTCCTGACTGGTTCAGCGGAGGAACACCGTTTGTATGTGATTCCGGTAAATATTATGTTGAAGGACAACGCCGACGACATAAAAGAAAAGATTGCGCACGCGGAAGAAGGTCATTTGCAACACCCGGTATTAGAACAAATCCGGCAGGAGGCCAGCCCAATTACCGAAAAATACACGGGTAAAATGTTACGCGAACCGCAGCTTGTTACTTATGAGCAATTGAAAGATTTGGTCGATGCGGTATTTATTGCCTTGCATGGTCGCCCCGGCGAAGATGGCGCTTTGCAAACCGAACTGGAAAAATACGGGATTCCGTACAATGGCTCCGGTATTGATTCGTCGCGGATTACCATTAATAAATACGAAACCAACGAAATTCTGCGGCAGCACGGTATTAAAGTAGCCGACCACTTAATGGCTTACAAGCAGGATTGGCAAACGAATAAAGAAGCATTTTTTCAGAATATTGAAAGCGCTTTTAGCTATCCTTTTATCGCTAAACCAGCCGACGATGGCTGTTCTTCGGCGGTGAAGAAAATTAAAAACCAACGCGAACTAGCGGCTTTTTCGGAGCTTATTTTCCGGGAAACCGAAGACTTAACCCAAGGCCCGGCTACGGTGCTCGCTTTAGGTTTTAAAGAAGAATTTCCGCAGAAAGAAGCCTTTTTAGTCGAAAATTTGATTTCGAAAGAAGATGGTTCGCACTTTTTAGAAGTAACGGGTGGTTTGCTTACCCGGTATTTACCCAATGGCCAGGTAGAATACGAAGTGTTTGAAGCGTCGGAAGCGCTGGCGGAGGGTGAAGTTTTATCTTTAGAAGAAAAGTTTTTAGCCGGCGAAGGTCAAAACATAACCCCGGCCCGGTATGCCCCAGAACCTAAACTGCGGCAGAAAATTTCGGATAAGGTAAAAGCCGATTTAAAGAAAGTAGCGGAAGTTTTAAATATTGAAGGTTACGCCCGGATTGATGCCTTTGTGCGCATTAAGGAAAAAAATGAGGTAGAAACCATTATAATTGAGGTAAATTCTTTACCCGGTATGACGCCGGCCACCTGTATTTTCCACCAAACGGCTATTAATGGCTACAAACCTTATGATTTTATCGATCGGATTTTAACTTTTGGCATGGAACGTACCCAGAAAAAAGTAAGGGCGGCTTGAGTAATTTACTTTTATTCGTTTCAGCTAATGTAGATAATTCACACTATCGATCTTAACTATTTCGTTTTAAGTACTTGAACACATTCTGTTTAAAGTAACAAGTAGGCATATGCTGAATTTTAGAAGCTCAGCAATTAAAAGACGAACAATTAAAAACCAACCAATATTTATTGTTTATTCCCAGCAAATAAACGAAAACTGATTTTTGCATGAGTAATTTTTTTAAAGCGAATTCGCCCGTTGACATTATAAAGCACCTGATCCTGATTGTAATGATTATTGCTTTAATGTTATTTATTTTCTTTTTCGTGTACCTGCCATCCACTACTAATCACGGCCAAACCATTACGGTTCCCAAAATTACGGGCATGAGCCTGGCGGAAGTAGAAAGTTTTCTGGATAATAATAACCTCCGCTACTTTGTGAGCGATTCGAGTTACAGTACCAGCAAAAAGCCATTTGAGATATTAACCCAAGATCCTTTGCCGGGTTCAAAAGTGAAGGAAGACCGGAAAATTTATATCTCCTACAACATGAAAACGCCACCCAAAATAAAAATGCCTAAGCTTTTGGACGGGTCGGTGAAAAATGCGCAACTGATTCTAAAAAGCTACGATTTACAGGTTGGAGAGGTACGTTTTGTGCCGGATTTACAAGAAAATGCCGTTTTAAAACAATTATACCAAGGTAAAGAAATTGCTCCCGGCGCTCCGATTGCGAAAGGCTCGGTAATAGATTTGGTAGTTGGCAATGGTATTGGGAACGATGAATTTGAAGTTCCCCGGGTTATAGGCATGCCCATTGATGAAGCAACGGTTTTATTGGTTGGGCAGAACTTACAAGTGGGTAGCATTACGTACCAGGTGGCTCCGAACGGCGAAGCGGATGGTACTGTTTTGCGGCAAAGACCAAACGCCGGCGCCGGGGCCATGATCCGGGTAGGGGAGTTAGTTGACTTGTGGGTAGCCGGACCGGAACCCGTAAAAGCAGTGGAATAAGAAGTTGTAAGTACGGACCAGAAAACTGCTACAAGTGAACGTTCGGAAGGATACATCGTAAATTAGTGACATATTACTATTGCCTTTGCCGTTATCTAAACGGTTGAAAAGATTATATTAGGCAGCACCAGATACCGATATGATGAAACGTTTCCTTGCCGGATTGTTTTTTTATTTTAGCCTCCTTGCCGGTTACGCGCAAATTGTTACCCCGCTCGAATCGTATCCTGTGTTTTCTGCTAACCGCCGGTACCAGACGGCTCGATTAAGCGCTGAAGGCGATACTTTAGAATTGCCTTTTTTTGATGATTTCGCGAATCAACCTACTGGTCCGGTAAATTTGCTTTATTGGCAAAGTGGGGGCGGGGCTTTGGTGAATAATGAGTTCAGCATAAGCCCCCCTCGGCGGGAGTAGTAACTTTAGAAGGAATCCGCGGCAATGGTTTGCCATATAATGCGCTTACTTCTTACGGCTATTCCGATACGCTTACATCTAAACCGCTGAATTTACAAAATTATAACCCGGCTATAGATTCGGTGTACCTGAGTTTTTACTGGCAGGCGGGTGGCCTGGCTGGTTCCCCGGATACGTATTCTGCTACCCGGCCGGTATTTTTAGCGTTAGAATTTAAAGATATTAACGGCGTTTGGCGGGAAGTTTGGCGCCAGCAAGGGCAAAACCAAGCAACTAATTTTCAGCGCGAAGATATTCCAATTCAAGATCCATTTTATTTATATTCCGGTTTTCAGTTTCGTTTTCGTAATTCGGGCGTGTTAAAAGGCACCGGCGATGCCTGGAACCTGGATTACATTTATCTGAATAAAAAAATTAATCCCGCTAAAAGATTACAGGAAGATGTAACCATTAGCCAACGCCTGAACTCTTTATTGAACCGCTATACCGCCATGCCCGCCTGGCAATTTTTGGCGAACCCAACTACTGAATTAAACGATTCAACTTTCACCGCTATTAATAACCTGAATAACCGGTTTGCTCCCATTACTTGGCGGGGATATACGAGAGTGGTTAGTACGGCTCAACCGGCCGATACCTTCCTGCGAGGTAATGCGGCCATTGAACCTTTAGCTGAGCAATACTTAATTACCGGAAAACCTATAGTTGGGTCTACTTTTGCTCTGGGCAACGATTTTATTGTGAAGAGTGCTATATTTTTAAATTCCCGCGAAACATTTGCCCGCACCCGCCAGAACGATACCATCTACCGAGTAACAGAATTTAAAGATTATTACGCCTACGACGATGGTACCGCCGAAAGTAATTTTAGCTTAGATAAAACCGGCCAGCGTCAAGGTGCTTACGCCTTCGAAACCAACGTACCCGACCGGGTAAAAGGCATTCGGGTGTATTTAACCAAAACCAACGTACCCAAAAACTTAATTAACTTCCGGGTGTGGGATGCCGTGGATGGCAACCCGGCTACTACCGCCAAAGCCCAGCAAGGATTTATTATTCCAGCCGTAGAGTCGCTGAACCAATTTTTTGATATATTATTTCCGGCATCGGTTCCGGTGGAGGGTAGCTTCTTTATCGGTTGGAGTCTGAGTCCATCGGTGGTAGATTTTGTAAATTTTGGGTTTGATTTAAACGAAAGCGCCGCCGGAAAAATCAAATATAATAATGGTAATCAGTGGAAAGAATTTAAAGATGAACGCGGCGCACTACTGCTTCGCCCAATAATGGATAAAGTGACGGGTTCTAAAGATATTTTACCGGATCAAACACAGGTGAAGGCATTTCCTAATCCTAGTACCGGTCTAATTACTTTACAAGGCCCGGTTACGAATTGGCAAGTAACCGATGCCACCGGTAAATTAATTGTAAAAGGGGAGAGAAAAAACCAAGCAGGAGTTCAAGTAAACCTGTCGGCTTTAGCGAATGGTTTATATTTTATACATTGCCAAACCAAAAAAGGAATAATTATTAAAAAAATCAGCTTAAACCATTAAAAACATGGAAGATATTACCACTGATGAATTAAAGAAGCGCCTAGCTGCCGGCGAAAAGCCTTTTATTGTGGATGTACGGGAGCCGCACGAATACGAAGAATTTAATATTGGTGCTTTAAATATTCCGCTGGGCAGCCTACCGCAGCATTTAGAGGAACTGGAAGAACACAAAGACGAAGAAATAATTTTGCATTGCCGTTCCGGGGCTCGTTCCGGCAACGCCAAAGCTTATTTGCAACAGCAAGGTTTTGAAAAAGTACGGAATTTACTCGGAGGCATGCTGGCCTGGCAAGTCTAAAAAATTGTAAATTTTTTAAAGCGGAAGCTGTAAATAACAACTTCCGCTTTTTTGTGTCCTAATGTTTGTCCAGTAAAGTTTTTAGTTTTTTCAAGGTTCCTCTGTTAGGCGTAAAGCACTTGATAATAGCGGCTTAGCGCAAGCCTGCAATTTTTAGATGTTACATTTAGACCAGGTGCAGGTAGGGTATTTAAATGCTACCAAATTGTGCAAGGTTAAATTATGGATTTCAAAATGAGTAATTGAATTAAAGCCGGTAACTTTGTTAATCTGAGATAAATTCACCGTTTTTAATCTTGATAAAATAATGATTTAAAAAAGGTTCTTTTAATTTATAATCTAAAAAATAGCCTAATCTTCGGAAAATTCGTTAGAGGAAAGAAAAACTAAATTATGAAATACAAATTAATTATAACTGTAACCGTAAGCGCCTTATTGTTTTTTAACCGCGCTTTACACGCACAAACAACCACCAACTCCAATGTAGATTCCTTGCGTAATGCGCAACAGCAAAACATAGATCGGTTGCGAGATACGAAGGAATATAGCAATGCAACCAAAGGCAAAGCCAAAGATGCGGATAGATACGAAGACGATGCCTCGGCGGTAGCTAAACAGGCCAAGAAAAATGCAAAAGCTGCCCGCAAGCAGGAAAAAGCTGCCCGCAGAGAACAAAAATTAGCCCGTCAACAAGAAAAAGCTACTAAACGAGAAGCCAGAGCAGCTAAAAAAGCAGAAAGAGCCGAAAAGAAAGCAGCCAGAGCGCAAAAAAAAGCGGATAAACAAGCTCGGAAAGCAGCTAAAGAATTAAGTAGGTAAAAACAGGATAGATTTCCAAAATAAAAAAGCCTCTGCAAAGAGGCTTTTTATTTTATATTCAAATAGATGATTTCTTACGTAACATTTAGGGGATAAAATATTTTCTGGTTACCTAATAGTACAGTAGCCACAATCTTCAATCTAAAAGTACTAACTTACCTTACAGGTAAAGATGATAATCTTCGTCAGCCAAGTTAATACGAATATCCTCGGCGTCTAATAAGGATTTAATAACCAAACTCAGAGTACCCAGGATTAATAAAGAAGTAATCGTAATCTTTTTCATGTAACAGCATCAATTAAATTTCTATAATATTAACGAAAGAACAAGAAATTTAGTTTGTGCTTAACATTATTAAATTATTACTAATAGTATTAGGGTATTACATACTTAATTTAAAAATTATTTAAAGTATAACAAAACCAAAATGCTTACATATTGCGCCGGTATTGGCCACCAACGGCAAATAAAGCATTCGTAATTTGACCTAGAGAGCAGTACTTTACCGTTTCCATTAATTCCGCAAAAATGTTTTCCTGTTGAATGGCAATTTCTTGAACCTGCTTTAATTTATTTTCGGCTATTCCGTTATTTCGCTGGTGTAGTAAATCCAACATTTGAATCTGGTATTGCTTTTCTTCTTCCGTGGCCCGGATAACTTCAGAAGGAATAATGGTAGGAGAGCCTTTGCTGCTCAAAAAAGTATTTACCCCAATTATCGGGTATTCGCCGGTGTGTTTCAGGGTTTCGTAGTACAAGCTTTCTTCCTGAATTTTGCCCCGCTGGTACATGGTTTCCATAGCGCCCAATACCCCGCCGCGTTCGGTAATCCGGTCAAATTCCCGTAATACGGCTTCCTCCACTAAATCAGTTAATTCTTCAATAATAAACGAACCTTGCAGCGGGTTTTCGTTTTTAACTAAACCTAATTCCCGGTTAATAATTAACTGAATGGCCATGGCCCGGCGTACACTTTCTTCGGTGGGAGTGGTTATAGCTTCGTCGTAAGCATTTGTGTGCAAGGAATTACAGTTATCGTAAATGGCGTAAAGCGCTTGTAGCGTAGTTCGGATATCATTAAAATCAATTTCCTGGGCGTGCAGCGAGCGCCCCGAAGTCTGGATGTGGTACTTAAGCATTTGGGAGCGGGCGTTGGCGCCGTACTTTAACTTCATGGCTTTGGCCCAAATGCGGCGGGCTACCCGGCCAATAACCGCGTATTCCGGGTCGATGCCATTGGAAAAGAAAAAGCTTAAATTAGGCGCAAAAGCATTAATGTCCATGCCGCGGCTCACGTAATATTCCACGTAAGTAAAGCCATTCGCCAAGGTAAAGGCTAACTGCGAAATAGGATTAGCGCCCGCTTCGGCAATGTGGTAGCCCGAAATAGAAACCGAGTAAAAATTCCGGATGTTGTTTTGAATGAAATATTCCTGCACATCGCCCATCAGCCTTAACGAAAACTCCGTACTGAAAATACAGGTATTCTGGGCTTGGTCTTCTTTTAGAATATCGGCTTGTACGGTGCCTCTTACCGCGGCCAAAGTCTGGGTTTTAATTTTTTGGTACGTTTCAACGGGTAAAATCTGATCGCCGGTTACGCCTAAAAGCATTAATCCTAAACCGTTGTTGCCGGTAGGTAGTGACCCTTGATACTGGGGTTGGGTTTGTCCTTTAGCTTTGAAAATTTCTTCTATTTTCTGGTTGGCTTCAGCTTCCAGATCATTTTGTTTAATATATAATTCGCATTGCTGGTCAATGGCTGCGTTCAGGAAAAAAGCCGTTAAAATAGCCGCCGGTCCGTTAATGGTCATGGAAACCGAAGTTAAAGGATCGGCCAGGTTAAAACCGGAATACAGTTTTTTCGCATCGTCGAGGCAACAGATGCTGACCCCGGAGTTGCCAATCTTGCCGTAAATATCGGGCCGAAGCGCCGGGTCTTCGCCGTAAAGCGTTACCGAATCGAATGCCGTAGATAAGCGCTTAGCCGGTAAACCCAAACTAACGTAATGAAAGCGACGGTTGGTACGCTCCGGGCCACCTTCGCCGGCAAACATGCGGGTAGGATCTTCGCCTTCGCGTTTAAACGGAAATACCCCGGCGGTATACGGAAACTCGCCCGGTACATTTTCCTGTAAGTTCCAGCGCAGTAAATCGCCCCAGGCTTCGTAGCGAGGCAACGAAATTTTCGGAATGGGTAGTTGCGATAAACTGGTAGTATGCGTTTTTATTTTAAGTTCTTTATCCCGAACCTTAAAAATAAAATATTCATGCTGATAGGCTTGCTTACGGGTTTCCCAGGTTTCCAGGATTTTACGGTTATGTCCGTCTAGTTGCCGCTCCAGTTCCGTATAAGCCAGGTTTAACTGATTAATTAAACTTTCTTTGGCATCTAAAGCCAAATCCTGCAGAGCAGTTATGGACTTTTTTAAACCAAATAACTGTTGGGCAATTTCGGCTTGAGCGCTTACCCATTTATCGTATTGCCGGTTGTTTTCCGAAATTTCAGATAAGTAGCGGGTACGGCTCGGCGGAATGATGTAAATTTTTTCCGATTGTTCTCTTTGCGCTAATTCTTTCGCTTCGAAGCTAAAGTTAGTTTTTTGAGCAATTTTCTGCATGACGGCCTGGTACAACCGATTCATACCCGGATCATTGAATTGCGACGCAATGGTGCCAAATACGGGAATTTCGTCCTCATTCGTCTCCCAGAGTTGATGATTGCGTTTGTATTGTTTTTTTACATCCCGTAAAGCATCTTGCGCGCCGCGTTTATCAAATTTATTCAGCGCAATAATGTCGGCGAAATCCAGCATATCAATTTTTTCAAGCTGCGTGGCGGCTCCGTATTCGGGCGTCATCACGTACAAACTAACATCCGAATGCTCTACAATTTCGGTATCGGACTGGCCAATACCGGAAGTTTCCAAAATAATCAAATCAAACTGAGCGGCTTTTACGACGTCAACGGCGTCTTGCACGTGTTTACTCAAGGCCAGATTGCTTTGGCGCGTAGCCAAAGAGCGCATGTACACCCGATCGTTGCTAATGGCATTCATTCGGATGCGGTCGCCGAGCAAAGCCCCCCCGGTTTTGCGTTTACTGGGATCAACGGAAATAATGGCCACATTGGCTTCCGGAAAATCGAATAAAAACCGACGAACTAATTCATCTACCAGACTGGATTTACCCGCTCCGCCCGTACCGGTTATTCCTAAAACCGGAGTGGGTGGCACAGAAACCCGCCAGGTTTTTAAAACCTGGCGGGTTTGAATAAATTCAGCCGGGTAATTTTCGGCGGCGGAAATTAAGCGAGCGATAGATTTGGCATTTTTTTCTGGTAGGTGGTTTACTTCGCCGTTCAGGTTTTTACCGGTCGGAAAATCGCACTGTTGCAGCAAATCGTTTATCATGCCTTGCAAACCCATGGCCCGGCCATCGTCGGGAGAATAAATGCGGGTAATGCCGTATTGGTGCAGTTCTTCTATTTCCGAGGGTAAAATAACGCCCCCACCGCCCCCGAATATTTTAACGTGGCCGCAGCCGCGCTCCTGCAATAAATCGTGCATGTACTTAAAGTACTCCAGGTGCCCTCCCTGGTACGAAGTAATCGCAATCGCCTGCGCATCTTCCTGAATGGCACAATCCACAATTTCCTGCACCGACCGGTTATGACCCAAATGAATTACTTCGGCTCCGGAAGCCTGCAGAATCCGGCGCATAATGTTTATAGCGGCATCGTGCCCGTCGAAAAGCGAAGCGGCAGTAACAATTCGGATAGGATAAACAGATTTATAAACTTCTACAGAGGCTACCGGCATAAAAGTAAATTATAATTTGGGAGTACGAAGATAGAGAAAAACTCACTCTCTATTTTTAACGGTAAGCTCACAAAATGGATTGCGGGTAAAACTTATAAATAAAATTTTTAAAAAAGTTAAAACGGATAATGCATTTTAGGGTTATAATTGTTAATCTATCAAATTTCTTCCATCAAGTATCTTATTTTTAATTCTGGTAGCCGATGCTTATTTACCGTCCTTTATTGTTTGTTGATTTTTTCAGAAAGCGCTTCTTTAACCAAATAGCAGGAATAATTTTAATTTCATTATTCCTGCTTAATCAGCTGCCCTTACAAGCCCAGGTAAGACCGGAAGTGGCGCTCGGGGAGCTTTTTAAAGAGGTGCAATTGCGGGCCATTTTTCCGGATTCTAAAACTTTTCCGGATTGTATTCCGCTTTCCTCCCCGGAAACAATCCTGCAAGCTTATCAAACGGAAAAGAACCAGGCTAATTTTAATCTAAAAGCCTTTGTGATGCAGCATTTTAAATTGCCGTCCGAACCAGCTACTAATTTTAAATCGGATACGGCGCAAGCAGTAAGTCAGCATATTACTACGCTTTGGCCTGTTTTAACCCGGCAACCGGTTCCGGAGGTTTCTTCTTTAATTCCGTTGCCGCATTCGTACGTGGTGCCGGGCGGTCGTTTCCGGGAAATCTATTATTGGGATAGTTATTTTACCATGCTGGGCCTGCAAGCCGCCGGCCAAACCCAACTTATTCAAAACATGGTCGATAATTTTACTTATTTAATCGATAAAGTAGGATTTATCCCCAATGGCAATCGTAGTTATTATACCGGCCGTTCGCAGCCGCCCTTTTATGCCCTAATGGTGAAAATATTACGCGACGGGAAAGGTCAGCAGATTTTAAAAACGTATGGACCGGCTTTGCAGAAAGAATACGAATTTTGGATGACAGGGGCTTCGGAGCTTACAGAATCCAACCCAGCTAACAGAAGAGTAGTACGATTACCGGATGGCAGTATTTTAAACCGGTATTACGATGATTTTCCTGAACCTCGCCCCGAAGCGTACAAAGAAGACGTAAAACTAGCGGAAGAATCGGGCCGGAATAAAGAAGAAGTGTACCGGCACCTGCGGGCGGCCGCGGAATCGGGTTGGGATTTTACGAGCCGCTGGTTTGCCGATGGAAAAACGTTGAAAACCATTCATACTACCGATATTATTCCCGTAGATTTAAATGCCTTGCTGTACCACTTGGAGTTAACTTTAGCCGAAGTAGCTATTTTAAACCAAAATAATTTCCAGGAAAATTATTACCGCCAGCTAGCAGAAAAAAGAAAGAAAGCACTGTTAAAATACTGCTGGAGTAAAAAAGAAGAGTACTTTTTAGATTATGACTTTAAAGTTGGTAATGTAACAGCCGTACCTTCTTTAGCCGCTACCTATCCTTTGTTCTTTAAAATGGCTACTCCGAAGCAGGCCAAAGCAGTTGCCAAGCGTTTGAAAGCCGACTTCCTGAAACCCGGAGGTTTGATTTCTACGCCTAACCATACCGGGGAACAATGGGATGCTCCAAATGCCTGGGCCCCGCTGCAATGGATGAGCATTCAGGGTTTACGCAATTACCGCCAAAATAAGTTGGCTAATCAAGTGAAACACAATTGGGTAGAAATAAATACCAAAGTATATAAAAGTACCGGCAAATTAGTAGAAAAATATAACGTAGAAGCTACCCACCTGGAAGCGGGGGGCGGCGAGTACCCTTTGCAGGATGGTTTTGGCTGGACCAATGGAGTTTTATTAAAATTACTCTCAGAAAAATAAAGAGTTTCTGAAAAAAGTGGTAGACGTGAATTAGTATATTTGCCCGAGAAAGTAAAGAAGCTAATATAAATTGATTTTTGCTAAAAAAATGCAATCACTTGGTGCTTTTAGCGTGATTTCCTTCTAGCGCTAGTTTAGGAGCATCCGCTATTTTAAATAAACTTTAAACTCGGTACCTACGCCTTCTTCGCTTTCTACTTCAATTTTTCCACCTACGTTTTCAATTATTCTTTTAATCATGTAGAGTCCAATACCGGTGCCTTCTACGTGATTATGGAACCGTTTAAACATAGTAAATAATTTTGCTTTGTTTGCTTCTTTAATACCTAAGCCATTATCTTTTACACTGAGCACGATGTTAGAATTTTGTTCATATGTTTTTAACTGAATAACGCAAGTACGTTCTGGGGAATGGTAACGGAAGGCATTACTTAATAAGTTATACAAGATACTGCGGAAGTTTTTTCTTGAGTAGATGATACTCATAACCTGAAAATCAGTTTGTATTTTACACTTTGTATTTGAAAAAGATAAACCATTTACCTCCATTATTTCCTTGTAAATCTGTGGAATATTAATTTTTTCTTCCATCAATCCTTGAGCGAAGTTTTTTTGTAGTTTAGATATTTCAGCCAAATCATTTACGGTACTTTTGAATTGCTTAATAGAAGTAGTAACGTGCTGTAAAATAGTACTGGTAGCTTGATCTAAACAATTACAATTACCTAACCTTTTATTAAGTAAACTAATCAAACCTTCAATATTCGCAATGGGAGCTTTTAAATCATGTGAAGCAGTATAGATAAAATTATCCAAGTCTACGTTTACTACTTTTAAGTCATTATTTTTTTGAGTAATTTCTTCGTGCTGGCGGACTAATTCGTCTTTTAATATTTTTTGTTGGGTTAAATCTTGGGTAACCTTAGTAAATCCAATTTGTTCCCCATTTGGCTTATAAATAGGCGTAAGGGTAATTTTCGCCCAAAACAAAGAACCATCTTTCCGCTTACGCCAATCTTCCGCTACGTAAAAACCATTAGTTCGGGCTTCCTGTAATACTTTTAAAGGTTTACCTTCTTCTTGATAATCATCTGGAAACAATATGCCGTAAAACTTACCAATAATTTCTTCATCTTCATAGCCTTTTATGCGCTTGGCTCCATCGTTCCAGAAGGTAATAAAGCCGTTGTTATCTGTAGCATATATGGCATATTCCTTAACTTGATCTATGAATTGGGAGTAAATAAAATTAGTATCTATTGGCAGGCCCATGGGCATAAATTAAAGTTAATTTGGGAATTACTAATATCTTCCAGGATTGTTTTAAAACTATGGATATTTTAAGAAAATAATACTGACTTAATCGTAGCTCCCTATTTTGATTATATAGTTAGTAACTAAGGATTTAGATGCCAAATATATAAAATTTAGTTTTTACATATTTTTTATTTTTACTTCAACATAGAGAACTCTTTCTGTTAGTCGATTTATAGGTACTTTTACTCTATTTGCAGAACAGATTAAATTTTAAAATGCTTACCTTTGCATTTCGTGTAATTGATTTATGAAGAACATCCGGAATTTTTGTATTATAGCCCATATCGACCACGGTAAAAGCACGCTTGCCGACCGTCTGCTGGAATTTACTTCTACGGTAGCCGAACGCGAAATGCAGGACCAACTGCTCGATAACATGGATTTAGAGCGGGAGCGGGGCATTACCATTAAAAGCCACGCCATTCAGATGGTGTATAATTATAAAGGGGAAGAATACATATTAAACCTGATTGATACCCCGGGCCACGTGGATTTTTCCTACGAAGTTTCTCGTTCTATTGCGGCCTGCGAAGGCGCTTTGCTCATCGTGGATGCCTCGCAGGGGATTGAGGCGCAAACCATTTCTAACTTATACCTGGCTATCGGCAACGACCTGGAAATTATTCCGGTTTTAAACAAAATAGATTTGCCGCACGCGATGCCCGAAGAAGTGTCGGACCATATTATTGACTTAATTGGCTGTGACCGCGAAGATATTATACATGCCTCCGGTAAGGAAGGTATAGGCGTGGAAAATATTTTAAATGCCATTTGCGATCGTATTCCGGCTCCGCAAGGCGACCCGCAAGCACCTTTACAAGCCTTAATTTTCGATTCGGTATTTAATTCGTACCGCGGCATTGAGGTTTATTTTCGCATTATGAATGGCACTCTCCGGAAAGGCGAACGGGTAAAATTTATTAACACCGGTAAAGTGTATAATGCCGATGAAATTGGCGTATTAAAGCTAAACCAGGAGCCGCGCGAAGTAATGGCTGCCGGCAATGTGGGCTATTTAATATCCGGTATTAAAAACGCCAAAGAAGTAAAAGTAGGCGATACCATTACCACCGTCGAAAACCCTACTACCGTGGGGATAGAAGGTTTTGAAGAAGTAAAGCCAATGGTTTTTGCGGGAATTTATCCGGTAGAAACCAGCGAATTTGAAGAATTACGTTCTTCCATGGAAAAATTGCAGCTGAACGATGCCTCCCTGGTTTGGGAGCCGGAAACCTCGGCGGCGTTAGGTTTTGGGTTTCGTTGCGGCTTTTTAGGAATGCTGCACATGGAAATTGTGCAGGAACGCTTAGAACGCGAGTTTGACATGACGGTAATTACCACCGTGCCGAGCGTACAGTTTAAAGCCTTTACTACCCGGGACGGAGAGATTACCGTTAATGCCCCCTCCGAAATGCCCGAACCTAATTACATCGACCACATAGAAGAGCCTTTTATTAAAGCACAGATAATTTCGAAAGCCGAATACATCGGACCGATTATTTCGTTGTGCATGGATAAACGGGGGATTCTGAAAAGCCAGACGTATTTAACCAGCGACCGGGTAGAAATGAACTTCGAAATGCCCTTAGCCGAGATTGTATTCGACTTTTTTGATAAACTCAAAACCATTTCGCGCGGTTACGCTTCCCTGGATTACGAGCTAATTGGTTACCGGGAATCCAACATGGTGAAGTTAGATATTATGCTCAACGGCGAGAAAGTGGATGCCCTGAGTGCCATTGTCCACCGCGACAAAGCCTACGAATGGGGAAAACGCTTATGCGAAAAGCTCCGCGAATTGCTTCCGCGCCAGATGTTTGAAATTGCAATTCAGGCGGCTATCGGTCAGAAAATAATTTCCCGCGAAACCGTGAAAGCTTTGCGGAAGAACGTATTGGCCAAATGTTACGGCGGTGATATTTCCCGGAAGCGCAAACTGCTCGAAAAACAAAAAAAAGGTAAAAAACGCATGCGTCAGGTAGGTAACGTAGAAATTCCGCAGGAAGCGTTTTTAGCCGTATTGAAGCTGGATTAGTCTATAGTCGATGACCCAAGAATCAAAGTTTATAGTTTTTAGCTAGTAATCCTTAGTTGATGGTTTATAATTATACTATTAGGTATGGCCACAAGTGTTCAATATTGTGAAATTTTGTCAGTAAAAAGCAAATGAATTACTTAGAACGCATTACTATTAACCCGGAGATATGTCATGGCAAGCCATGCATCAGAGGTATGCGTTGGCCGGTAGAAGTAGTATGAGATTTACTTAATTCCGACATGACTAAAGATGAAATACTGATTGATCATCCGGAGTTGGAAAAGGAAGATTTAATTGCGAGTATTAATTTTGCTAAACTACTACTTTCCGGTAAAAGTATACAAGAATTAGCCGGATGAAAGTTAGTTATGCTGTACATATTCCGCTAAGATTAGTATCTTTTTTAAATAAACAAGGAATATCAGCTGAACATGTAAATCATTTGCCTGATAGTTTTTATACAACGGATAAAGTTATTGCTGATTATGCGGACAAGAATCAACTAGTAGTAATTACATAAGATATCGATTTTAGAAACAGTTATTACCTTCGGAAATCTCCTCAAAAGTTAATTCGTATTTGCTTGGGTAATATTTCTATCTCCAACTTAATTGCTATAGTTGATAGTAATATTGTTTTTCTGAAGGATAGCTACACAAGATTTGATCAATTTTATTTAGAGATTAACGAAAGTGGGGTAATTACCCTAACCACACAACATAGAATTTAACTTAAAGCTATAACTACTTGGAAGTAATATTAATAGACGGTAAAAAAACGTCAGAAACAATAAAACAAGAAATTGCCGAGGAAGTAGCTCAAATTAAAGAACGCGGAGGTAAAATTCCGCATTTAGCTGCCATTCTGGTCGGAAATGATGGTGGCAGTGTTACCTACGTAAACAATAAAGTATTAGCCTGCGAAAAAGTAGGTTTCAAATCGACTCTCATTCGTTTGGAAGATACTGTAACGGAAAATGAATTGCTGGCTAAGGTGAATGAACTAAACAATGATGCCGATATTGACGGTTTTATTGTGCAATTGCCTTTGCCCAAACATATTTCGGCGGAGAAAGTAAATGAAATATTATTGCCGGAAAAAGACGTAGATGGCTTTCACCCGGTAAATGTAGGTAGGATGGTATTAAATTTACCGGCTTATTTACCGGCTACTCCCAACGGAATTTTAGAATTACTGAAACGCTACGACATTGAAACCAGCGGGAAGCACTGCGTGGTTATTGGCCGGAGTAATATAGTGGGTTCGCCCATGAGTATAATGATGGCTAAAAACGCCAAGCCGGGTAATTGCACTGTTACTTTATGCCATAGCCGCACGGTAAATCTGCCCGAGATAACCCGCACCGCCGATATAATTATTGCCGCTATCGGTATACCGGAGTTTGTTACGGCCGATATGGTAAAGCCAGGTGCGGTAGTAATTGATGTGGGTACTACCCGGGTGGTAAGTTTAACCAAAAAATCAGGTTTTGAGTTAAAAGGCGACGTGAAGTTTGACGAAGTAGCTTCGAAATGCAGTTACATCACCCCGGTTCCCGGCGGAGTTGGTCCCATGACGATTGCTTCTCTATTATTAAATACCTTGAAAGCTTCTAAAAAGGAAGTTTATAAATAATGAATGCGGGGCCTTTGTTAGTAGAGGCGAAAGATTTTAAAAATAGACTTTTGCGAGCGTAAATTGTTCTTCGGTTTACGGCACTAAGCAACAGAATTACTATAAAAGGAATCAAAATAAGCAGTAAGCTGTTACAAAACGTAGCATTTGCTGCTAATACTATACTCAAATCTATTCAAAGCAGCGTTTTTTAACTGTGTGTAATATTTTCAAATAATCCATTGTCCGTAATAAAAGAAATAACGCAACCTTCTGTTTTATCGGTGCCAGTAGATGGTAGTAGACTGCCCTTAATGGAGGCGTTTTATACCATTCAGGGTGAAGGGCATAATACCGGTCGGGCCGCTTACTTTATTCGGTTAGGCGGCTGTGATGTAGGTTGCCATTGGTGCGACGTAAAAGAATCCTGGGATGCGACTAGTCACCCGCTTACTTCGGTAGAAACCATTGTGGCTCAAGCAAAAGAATATCCGGGCCAGGCGGTGGTTATTACGGGGGGAGAGCCTTTAATTTATAATTTAGACGTATTAACCCAAGAGTTGCAAGCAGCTGGCATTCGTACCTTTCTGGAAACTTCCGGCGCTTACCCACTTTCCGGTTCTTGGGATTGGATTTGTGTTTCGCCTAAAAAATTTAAAAAACCGCAGCCCGATGTTCTGCAAAAGGCTAGTGAATTGAAAGTTGTTGTTTTTCATAAAAGTGATTTCGGGTGGGCCGAAGAACACGCTGACCAAGTAGCGCCCCATACTAAACTTTACCTGCAACCGGAGTGGAGCAAAGCCGAGCAAATGATGCCGCTCATTGTGGAATACGTAAAAAATAATCCTAAATGGCAAGTTTCATTGCAAACGCATAAATACCTGAACATTCCGTAAGCTGTTCTATGAGTAAAAGATTTTTTTTAAAATTATTTTGTATTTTTTTGTTCGTACCCTTTGCTCAAGCGCAGCAAGGAAATCTTTCTACCAAATCGGACAAAGCAGCGGATTTGTATAATAAAGCCCAGAAATATATAATTGCCCGGGATTTTAACAAAGCTTTGGAGGCGCTGCAGGAAGCTACTAAAAAAGATCCGAACTTTGGCGAAGCCTACATTAAGGCTGCCGGTTTGTACAAAATGACCGGTAATCAGTCGGCTACTTTCGATGCGTATAAAAAAGGCCTTGCCCTTCTTCCTTTTCACCCGGCCTTAGCTACCGAATATTATAATTTTGCCGATATGGCTTTAGGTACCGGGGAGTATGCTTTAGCGAAACAATATTACGAAACGTTCATAAAAACGAGCCCTAAAAACTCTAAAGCGCTTAAATACGCCCAACAACAATTAAAAAATATTGATTTTGCCGCAGTAGCCCGGCAGCATCCGGTAGCTTTTAAGCCATCACGCATGCAGGCGCCTTTAAATCAATTTCAACTGCAGTATTTTCCGGCCTTAACGGCTACTAAAACGCATCTTATCTTTACCGCCCGCACCAACGAAACTCCGCAAGCCGACGAAAATCTATACGTTTCCGTTTTTCGGGAGAATGCCTGGTCGGAACCGGTTTCCATAGCCAGCAGCATAAATTCTGAATTCAACGAGGGTACCGGGAGCATTTCCGGCGATGGTAAAACTTTGGTGTTTTCTTCCTGTAACCGGCCAAATTCTTTAGGTGATTGCGATTTGTATATTTCTCTACGGAATGGCGAAACCTGGAGCAAACCGGTAAACTTAGGACGTCAGGTAAATTCATCGGCCTGGGATTCGCAACCGTGTTTATCCGTCGATGGCCGGACCTTGTTTTTTTCATCGGACCGGAGCCAGGGAAGCAAGGGGAAAGAAGATATTTGGGTAACTCGTTTGCAGGAGGATGGCTTTTGGTCGGTGCCGGTAAATTTAGGAGAGCCGGTTAATACGGCTGGTTCCGAAACCGCCCCTTTCTTACACGCCAGCGGCAGTACGCTTTATTTTTCGAGTAACGGCCACACCGGTATGGGGGGAGCCGATATTTTTAAATCTACCTTAACGGATTCGGCCTGGAGTGAGCCCGAAAATTTGGGTTATCCTTTAAATACGGCCTCTAACGAAGCTTCTTTCTTTATTACGCCCGATAATACCAAAGGCTATTATTCGCGGTTAGAGTTGGAGAAAAGTAAAAAAAGCGCCAATTTGTACGAGTTTGAAGTGCCGGCGGTCTGGAAAAGTAAAGAAATTAGCACTTATACCCAAGGCCGGGTGTTTGATGCCAAAACGAAACAACCTTTAGGAGCCCAGGTACAGCTCTACGATTTAAATACTAACCAAAGAGTACAACAGGTTTTATCGGATAAGGAAAATGGTACTTACACGGTAGTTTTAAACGAAGGCAAACAATACGGTATGTTTATTAATTCCGGGAATTATTTGCCTAAAAGTATGAGTTTTGACTATACCACCAAAAAAGATTTTAACCCGGTAACTTTAGATGTATACCTCGATCCGGTAGCCAAAGGAGCTTCGGCAGTTTTAAATAATTTATTCTTCCCCACGGGTAAATATCAGCTGGAAACTAAATCTAAAACCGAGCTGAACAAAATTATTGACTTTCTGGCAACTAATAACCAAGTAAAAATTGAGATTGCGGGCCATACCGATGACGTAGGTAATGATACCGATAATAAGTTGTTGTCTGACAAAAGAGCCCGTTCCGTGTACGAGTACTTAGTCGCACACGGGGTTAAAAAAGAACGCATTTCTGCCGTTGGCTACGGGGAAACCAAACCGCTCCACCCCAACAATTCAGAAGAAAAACGCCAGCAAAACCGGCGGATTGAATTGCGAATTCTATAATAAGATAGGTGAAGCTTTTTCTTTATGGTTTCCTTAGCAATAATTTTACCTAGCTAAGGCAATCAAGCAAGACGTAAATTGAGTGGCTTTAAAAGTTGTGGTTAAAAAGTGATTTTACTTCCTGGGAAATCCAGATGAATGCTTTATTAGGCAGCTTGGCGATAAGTGAAGAAAAATTTCTTTTTTATTAAAAAATAAAGCTTTGATACTCAATAAAGTAAATTGGTTAGTTAAAAAAAATAACAAAATTTTAATTATTTGATAAACTTTATGGATATCAGTCCGTATATGTATTCGGATTGATTAATTGTTTAAATGTATAAAGAAAAAGCCCGCATCTTGCGGGCTTTTTCTTTTATTATCTATTTTTAATGTCAACGTATTCGCGGGCAGTGTTTCCGGTATAAATTTGGCGCGGACGGCCAATTGGTTCTTTGTTTTCGCGCATTTCTTTCCATTGGGCAATCCAGCCCGGCAATCGGCCAATAGCAAACATTACCGTAAACATTTCTTTCGGCAAACCAATAGCTTTGTAAATAATACCGGAATAAAAATCCACGTTCGGGTACAGCTTGCGTTCTACAAAGTACGGGTCGGTAAGGGCCGCTTCTTCGAGTTGTTTTGCAATATCCAGAATCGGATCTTTTATCCCTAAATTGTATAAAATGTTATCGCAAGCGGCTTTTATAATTTTGGCCCGCGGATCAAAGTTCTTGTAAACCCGGTGACCAAAGCCCATTAACCGGAATGGGTCGTTCTTATCTTTTGCTTTTTCAATGTACTTCTTCGAATCACCCCCATCCGCTTTAATGGCTTCCAGCATTTCAATTACTTCCTGGTTGGCCCCGCCGTGTAAAGGTCCCCACAGAGCGTTTACTCCCGCCGAAATAGAACCAAATAAATTAGCGTTAGAAGAACCCACTAACCGTACCGTAGAAGTAGAGCAGTTTTGTTCGTGATCGGCGTGCAGAATCAACAATTTATTTAAGGCATCCACCACCACCGGATTTACATGATAGTTCTCGGTGGGGTTAGAGAACATCATTTGCAGAAAGTTAGAACAGTAATCTAAGCTCTTCTTGGGGTACACCAATGGCTGGCCAATCGAGTGTTTATAAGACCAAGCCGCTATGGTAGTTATTTTACCCATCAGGCGCGCAATATTTAAATCTACTTGCTCTTCGGTTAAGTTAGGGTCCAGGCTATCCGGGTGGAAAGCCGTTAAAGAACAAATCATGGAAGCCAGAATACCCATTGGGTGGGCATTAGCGGGGTAAGCACCTAATAAAGTGCGGAAATTCTCGTGTACCAGCGTGCGCCGGGCGACCATGTCGTTAAAGTGAGTTAACTCCGGCTGCGTAGGAAGTTCCCCGTAAATTAATAAATAAGCAACCTCAATAAAGTTGGATTTGGCGGCCAGCTGATCGATGGAATAGCCACGGTAATGCAATATGCCCTGTTCGCCATCCAAATAAGTAATAGCGCTTTGCGTAGCGCCCGTATTTTTATAGCCAGAATCGATAGTGATATGCCCGGTTTGCGCGCGGAGGGCATTGATATCAATTGCTTTTTCGTTTTCGGTACCAACAACTATAGGCAGAGAATAAGACTTGCCTTCTAATATTAATTCTGCTGAATCAGACATGTTGTTTTATTAAGTATAACGGTGGAATGTGAGGAACTCTTCTGAAGCGAAATTATATAAAAATGTATAAAAATGAAATCTACTGGTAATATTAAACCAGCCGGTTTCTATTATCCTTCTTCCTTGCTTAATAATCAGGTTGCCTCGCTATATTAAAATAAGTACTAATACTTCTATCTAAAAGTTATTAGTCATTTTTTATTTACTTATATGTATTAATTAGTAGTTCGCGAAAAGGAATGCTTTTTTATTAATATGCCTTAAATTATGAAGTCTAATCAAAGAAAATGCGCACAAATATTTAGATGAGCGTAAAAAAATAAGTTTAATATAATATCATTTTAAATTCAGCCTCATCTCGTAGGAAAACGTATATTTAATAATTATAATGGTTAAATAAATAAGGCTTATTTTAAGATTTTAATACTATTTTTGTGAAAATGCTTTAAAATTTAAAGTTCATTGTTATATTTACAGCGTAATACTCTAAATGCACTTAAAATATTAACCAACTTTAAATTTTTAAGCAATTATGAAAAAACGATTTTTACTCTTAATAGTTACCTTCGTTATGGGGGTTTTCGTGGCAAATGCCCAATCCGATTCAACGGCGGCAGCAACCGCAACACCCACCGAAGAAGGTTCACTGAGTATCAGTGGATACGTAGATGCCTACTACCTTTACAATACCAATAAGCCGGAAAGTGGATTGAATCAAGGCCGTATTTTTGATTTGTTGCATAATAATTTTTCGCTTGGGTTGGTACAAACAGCTTTAACGTATACCAAGGGCAAGCTGAAAGTAGTGGCTGACTTAACCTATGGGCCTAATGCCGATTTAGGCAATTTTTCGAATTATAGAACTTTAAACGCGAACAAATCAGATATTACGTCTACATCTTTTGCTATTAAGCAAGCTTATGGTACGTACAACTTTACCGATAAATTAGCTTTAACAGTAGGTCAGTACGGTACGCACATTGGCTATGAATTAATAGACGCCCCGCTTAATTATAACTACAGCTTATCTTATTTGTTCGGCAACGGACCTTTTTATCATACCGGCGCCAAGCTCGATTTTGCGGCCTCCGATAAGGTAGGTTTAATGTTTGGGGTAGTAAATGGCTGGGATGCTTTGCAGGATTTTAACAATAAGAAAACGCTTACCGCTCAGGTACACTTAATGCCGGCGGAGGGTTTTCATTTGTACGCCAACTGGATCGGGGGCGATGAGTACAACGGTAATTCTGCTTTTGGGGTCGAAAAAGGATCGTACACCAGTTTATTTGATTTAACAACGGCTTTTCAGGTATCTGATGCATTTAAAATTGGTTTAAATGCGGCTCATGGTTCTTTTATAACGGGAGCCGCTTCGGAAGTACCCGGTACCCGTTGGATGGAAGATGCTACCTGGTGGGGAGCGGCCTTGTATTTAAATTATGCGATCACCGATAAATTTGGTTTAGGTTTGCGGGCAGAGAAGTTTGATGATAAACACGGCGTTCGTTATTTCGATAAAATCCAGGCTACGGAGTTTACTTTAACCGGGGATATAAAACTAGCCGATGGTAAATTTAACTTGAAACCGGAAGTACGCTTCGATTCGACCAAAGATCCATTCTTTACTTCGGGGGCAAGTACCCTGAAAAAACACCAGACAACCATTGGCGCGGCCGTTGTTTATTCTTTTGATGGCAGATTTGGCAAGTAAATAAACGATACCCATAATTTCTTTAACAAAACGAGGATTTAAGGTAAACTAATCATTTCGGTAATAACTATTACCGGTAAAGTACGAAACAGCTTTGCGGTGGTGTCATAAGGCCTTCTTTGGGACGTGCCTGAGGGGCATTACCGGAGCTGTTTCTTTTTTTAGCTTTAGAAATTACTTTCATTATAAATCAGTTGAATTACTTCAAAAATTATTTTCACTTGGGTAAGGCCAGCATAAGGCGCTTTTTACTTATTCTAAAAATTGAGCAACTAATTGCAGTATTTTTCAGGCATACGGATATTTAATTCCTATAACAAATCTTTCCTTTCGAACAGCTTTATACTTTCTGCATAATGCAGGAGTATGTATTGTAAATAACAGCCCTGATTTTTAGGATTCTTGAAGAGAAAATTCTTATTATTAAGGTGCTCAATTGCTTTAATTACTTAAATTTTAAGAACTGCCTAAAGAACAGAGTTTTAAATTGAAATTCTTCTCTTAACTATACGCCTATGCCTCTAGTTTTCTCTTCTTTCTCTTGTAATCGATTTTCTAAGTATGTGGTAGCGCTCGCCGGTATTTTGTGCCTGAACCAGATACCGAAAGTAACGGCGCAGTATCAGTTGAAGGTAAGTGCGAACAAACGCTTTCTCGTGAAAGAAAACGGACAGCCTTTTTTTTACCTCGGCGATACCGCCTGGGAATTGTTTCACCGCCTTAACCGGGAAGAGGCGGATACCTATCTGCAGGATCGGGCAAACAAAGGCTTTACCGTTATTCAGGCGGTAGTACTCGCGGAACTAAACGGGCTGCACGATCCCAACCCTTACGGACAGATGCCATTAGTAAACGATGATCCTACAAAACCGAATGAAGAGTACTTTACCCACGTAGATTACATTGTAAATAAAGCCAGCTCTTTAGGGTTATACATCGGAATGCTGCCCACCTGGGGCGATAAAATTTTTAAAGACAAATGGGGCGAAGGCCCGGAAATATTTAATCCGCAAAATGCCGAAGCCTACGGCCGGTACTTAGGTAACCGGTACAAGAATAAACCTATTATTTGGATTATGGGCGGTGATCGTAATCCGCGAAACGAGCAGGATATAGCCATTTGGCGGGCTATGGCCGCAGGTATTGTAACCGGAGCCGGCGAGGGTAGCCAAGATAAGGTAATGATGACCTTTCACCCGCAACCTAAAGAAAAAGGGGGTTCTTCTACCTGGTTCCACCACGATGTCTGGTTAGATTTTAACATGTTTCAGACGGGACATTGCCGGTTTTCGGATGTGTACGATCACATTAGCCACGATTATAATCTGGCCAATACTAAACCTACCATGGACGGCGAACCCATTTACGAAGATCACCCGGTTTGTTTTAACGCCAAAGAAAACGGCTATTCCAAAGCTTACGATGTGCGGCGGGCCGCTTACTTAGATTTATTTGCCGGAGCGCACGGCCATACTTACGGATGCCACGCCATCTGGCAGATGAACAAACCCCAAGGCAAAAACGTGAACGGTCCGCTGGGTCCCTGGTCCGAAGCCATTCATTTACCCGGCAGCGGGCACATGAGCCACGTACGGGCTTTAATGGAATCGCGGCCATTTCTGGACCGGGTACCCGACCAAAGCCTGATTAATGAAGCCTTCGAGGGAGGTAACCGCATTCAGGCTACCCGCGGGAAAGACTACGCTTTTGTTTATTCTACCTCGGGCAAGCCTTTCACGGTAAACCTGGGCAAAATCTCGGGCAAGGAACTCCTTGCTCGTTGGTTCGATCCGCGGACGGGTATTTCCACGAGTTTAGGTAAATTTAAGAATACAGGTTCCCAGAAATTTACGCCACCCAGCCAGGGAATTGATAACGATTGGGTCCTGATTTTAGATGATGCAGCAAAAGGCTATTCTGCGCCTAAGCCTTGGAAGAAATCTTAAAAAAGTAAACTAGCAGCTAGTTGAAGTCCTGTAATCACAAAAGCATTGAAGCAACTTTGCCCCCGCTTCCTAAATACAATTACCGCTTGCTAAGTATTCAGTAATGATTAAAATAGAACTACATTCCGCCAGGTTAAAACTTAGATTAATTGAGGATACTGATTGGATGGTTGTTCATGGTCTTCATTCGTTACCTGAAACAGATGAGTTTAATACTTTAGGTATTCCTAAGAATACCGACGAAACTAAAATGATTATCGATTCCTGGATTGCTGACCATCAACAGCAAGAGATAAAGAACTATACTTTTGCGGTTGAACAAAGCGCGAAAGATCAATTTATCGGCTTAATTACCTTAAAAGTTGGGAACCCTAAATACAGGAAAGCAGAAGTCTGGTACAAAATACACGTTAAATATTGGGGCCAAGGATTTGCAACAGAGGCCTTAAATAGAATACTTGACTTTGGGCTTACAGAGCTGAAACTGCATAGAATAGAGGCAGGCTGCGCCGTTGACAACATTGGCTCTATTAAGGTACTTGAAAAAGTAGGAATGATAAAAGAAGGACGAAAAAGGCAGGTATTACCACTCAAATCTGGTTGGTCCGACAATTTTGAATATGCCATAATAGAAACGGATAAAAGATTGGTTGACTCTACAATGCCTGTAAATCATAAAAATGTATAATAGTCAGAATAAAAAGGTATTAGAACTTAGTAAGGAGCTTATCTTAAAATCATTCTCTATTCTTGATCAAACTATAAGTAAGAAAAGCTGGCCCGGAAAAACCTTCTAACGGAACTAACTTCTCGTTTACTCTAATTTCTGATCTTCCTGTTTGGTTTTTTCCATTGCTTCCGGCTCCAATTCTTCGGCGCTCTTATTCAATTTGATGAATACGCCCCAGGCTGCCAGTAGTACTGCTGCTGCTATACCAATGGAAGCTGCTTGTGGTAATTGGGAAGCATTTTTATGCGCCAGTTCAAAAACGGATACCAGGCATTCAATGGAAAGAGCAACGATAATAACTACTAAAAACCGCGACAAAAATCTTCTTACCCGGGTCGGTCCACTCACGTGCGCCTGCCGCTGTACTTCCTCTTCCCGAATAGTTTGTCCTAGTTCGAGGGCAACTACCGCAATAGTTAACAATCCAATGCTTTCCAGGATGGAGTTAAAACGATCGCGCATGGTTAAATCTTCCGTCGGGTTGATGGCGTGCCACAGTTCTACCATTCCGAAGAAGATCAAAGAGAAAGCACCGCAGAGTAATAAAAAAATTATACAGGAATAACCAAAAGCGAAAACTTTCTCTATTATCTTCATCATACCTATTATACATCTTGTAATATAATACTAATTCAGCTTAGTCGGATAATCTCTGCTCCATGCGGCTGAACCGGTTAATGCAGGCAGAAAGTTGAGATTTTAAAATTTGAACTTCTAATGTAACTCAATGTATTCAGCGGATACCTAATTACCTAATCTAACCAAAGCTTTTATCTTTATTATCAGAATTTATTGATGAAAAACAAAAATGACTTTACTCTCCGAAAACCAAATGGAAAAAGCCCATTCTAAAGATTTCGAAGAAATTACGGCGGTTTGGGAAGCTTCGGTGCGAGCTACCCACTATTTTCAAGCGAAGCCGATATTCCATATTTAAAGCCTTTAATCCTAAACGAATATTTATAAGCTGTTTTATTAGTATGTGTCCGAGATAGCGCTAACCAAATCATAGGTTTTCTGAGAACGGCAAAAGATAAAATTGAAATGCTCTTTTTAAAGCCTTCGGCCAGAGGAAAAGGATTGGGGAAAACTTTAATAAGATACGCCATAGAAAATTTAAATTGTAAAAAAGTAGACGTAAACGAGCAAAACCAGCCAGCAGCAGGATTTTACAAGCGCTTTGGGTTTAAAATAGTGACTCGCTCTGAGTTAGATGGTTTGGGTAAGCCGTATCCTATTCTGCCCCTGCAATTAGATTTATAGGTAGGATTAATCTGTTTACTATTTTTCTTCAAGTAATTACAACCGAAGTATAGTTTGATTAAAGTTAGTTGGTCTAGTAATATTGATAAACTGCTCTCAGGAAATTGAATTCCGGAGACTTTGGCGCACTCTTTCGGGCGAGTCGCCGAACCATTTTTTAAAAGAATGAATAAAAGCGGCAGGTTCGGCGTAGCCTAAAATATGCGACATACTGGTTACGGAATATTCTTGGTGCCGGAGTAAAAACGAGCAAATTTGCTTTTTTAAATCTAGTAAAATTTCCCGAAAGCTACTGTTTTCCCGTTCCAGACGGCGCTGCAACGAACGCGGCGTCAAATATAAAGCTTCGGATACGGTAGTTATATCGGGCAAATGCGGGTCCGACATCGACAATAAGGTTACTTTCACGGTATTTGAAAAACTATTTTCCGCAGCTTTTAACTTTTGCATTAATTTCAGGTATTCCGGTAAAAGCAAGTCCAATTGTTCCTCGTGGCGTTTTCTTAAACCCGCTTTTAACAGAATCGGCGCAAACGAAATCGCGAAAGAATCACCAAGTTGCCAATCCTTCGGATAAGATGCCTGGTAATAAGGAGAAGTTAAAGTAAACGCAACCTCTCCGGTGGCCATCATAGCAATTTCTCGGGAAATAACCGTAAGGACATTTTCCAGAATAACTCGGTTAATTTTTTCATGGTCATTTTCTATTTGCATGAAAACGGTAATCTGTTCGCCGGTAAGAGTTACCTGCATTTTTACCAAAGGGAAAGTTGTTTCCAGGTAAGATTGCAAATAATGAAAAGCTTCTTCCATGGTAGTAACTTGCCGCGAAATCCGGTAAATCAACCCTAATAGTTTAAGCGTTAAAAATTTGCCGGCTTTTATGCCCCATAAATCATCTTGCAAGTAATGGTGCAGCCGATTCAACGCTAAATAAAAATCCGATTCCTCCATTAGTTGAGTTTGATCTTTCTCATCCAGTTCCGAAAGCTGTAAAGGAGCCAACACCGACTGCGGTAACACGCCCCGCATTTGGGCATATTCTAAAAAGTTAAATAAATGGATGGCCGCTATTTTCATTTTGTCGCAATTTATCAATTTCCCCGGTGGGTTTACCGCTAATTTTGGTTAAACTAAAAATTAAAACTTATGAAAACAGTAACCACTCTCCAAAACGTAATGTTAATTAATGCGCTCAGTTCCGGCGCCACTGCCTTGTCATTGCTCCTGGTGCCTGGTCTTATTTCTGACTTGTTTGGCCGAGGAGAAAAGTTGCCTTTTATAGCGGTTGGTATTTTTTTGCTGGTTTTTGCCTATCTGGTTTTTACGCAAAGCCGCAAGACCTACATCCACAAAGGTTGGTTAAAATTTATAATTGCCCTGGACATTTTATGGGTAGTTGAAAGTGCCATTATTCTTATTCCGCAACTTTTTCAGTTTACTACCTGGGGTTATATTCTTATTGCGGCGGTTGCCTTGTGGGTTGCCCTTATGGCCCTGTTGCAAATGAAGGGATTAAAGCAATTAACTACCGTAAACTCCTAAAAATATAGCTAAGCGGCAAAATAAATTAAGGTTCAGGTATTTTTCTGTATTCCCGTTAGCCGGTAAGATTTAGTTGGCCTTGGTTTATTTTTCCACATTCAGCTTTTGAATTTAAAATTAGGCTAAATTTATCATTACGAAATAGTTAGTTTATTTGACTTCCCCGTGCCGGCTTCCCCAGGCCGGGAAAAAATAAGTAGAGACGAACAACCGGTTGACTCGGAGAGATTCTGCCGCTCAGGTTTAAGTCATTTTAAATTAAGGTTAGAAATTATAAATTATCCATAACCATGATACTTGTTTTTAAAACCTCCATCAGTACCAAGAAAAAAGCCAAACGAGTAAAGCCTTACCTGGATAAACTGCTTTCTGGTGAAAAATGGAATTTTGATTTGGAAGATTGCGATAATATTCTCCGGATTGATAGCAAAGGCGACGTTTCAAAGTTAGTGGTAGGAGAACTGAATAATCTCGGTTATGAATGTGTCGAGTTAGAATAAGGTAAACAAAAGCCTGCATTTTAATTTTTACCTACCAGCATAGCTTATTTATTACCAAGTACGGATTTTTAGATTTCTAAAATTTATCAGGTAAACAGATGAATCGTATTGACCGCTTATTTGGCATTTTAACTTTACTGCAATCTAAAAAATACCTTACCGCCGAAAAGATTGCCGATAAATTTGGAATTAGCGTGCGCACTGTTTACCGCGACATAAAGGCGATGGGGGAGCAGGGCATTCCGGTAAGTTTTGAGCAGAATAAAGGTTATTTTATTGTGCAAGGTTACTTTGTGCCGCCGGTTTCTTTTTCGTGCGAGGAAGCCAGTGCTTTGTTGCTCATGGAAAGTCTGGTGTCGGGTTTTGCGGATAAGTCCATACAAACGCATTATTCCAGCGCTTTAAATAAAATAAAAGCCGTACTGCGCGGTTCCCAAAAAGATAAACTGGAAATTCTGAATAACAATATCCGTTTGCAACTGCCGGCTTGTATTCAAAACGATTACGAATATCTGTCGGTATTACAGAATGCTATTTCTTCTAAAGTAATCGTGCAGATGGATTACAAAAACAATCGCAGTGAAGTAAGCAAACGCTACGTAGAACCCATAGGTTTAATTTTTTACGCTTTTAGCTGGCACGTGATTGGTTGGTGCCACATGCGACAGGAATACCGCGATTTTAAAGTCTCCCGCATTTTAAAAATATCTCTTACGGAAAAGCCTTTCGAAAAACCCGACCACATTAATTTAACCGATTACCAAAAGCTTATTCCCGTTAATTATTGAATCGCAGATTTTCGCGGATTACACGGATGGCGCGGATTATTTTAGTCTGAATCGCAGCTTTGCCGGGGATTATCAAAATTTCAAAACTTCAAGGATTATCATTTTTTCGAAGGACTTTTTAAAAAAAAATAAATTTGCTTCTCACAAGAAGAGCAGCTAACCCAATTGGTTTGCCGCTCTTCTTGTATATCTTAATCGTATTTAATTTAAATATATTCCCTTATACGGATTTTTTGTTTTAATGCCTCTACTAAAATAATCCGCGAAATCCGCGATTCAGATTTGAACTGGTTCGGATTCTTTAATTCCCAGTACTTCGCTGGTCATGCTCCGGATTTCGTGTAATAAATCTTCGTTTTTGCTGAGCGATTCCCCGAACGATGGTATCATTTGTTTGATTTTGCTTTGCGCTTTTTCCGTATTAAAACGCTCTGGGAAACAACGTTGCAGCAAACTGAGCATGATAGAAACCGCGGTGGAGGCACCCGGTGAAGCTCCTAACAAAGCGGCAATAGAACCATCAGCGGCGCTTACTACTTCAGTACCAAACTCCAGCACACCTCCTTTTTGCGCGTCTTTTTTAATTACCTGCACTCTTTGACCCGCAGTTTCCAGTTTCCAGTCTTCCATGCGGGCTTGCGGTACAAATTCCTGCAAAGCAGCCAACCTATCCGCCGGCGATTGCCGTACCTGGTTAATTAAGTAACGGGTAAGCGGAATATTTTTTATACCGGCAATGAGCATAGGTCGTAAATTATTGGCTTTAATCGATAAAGGTAAATCAAAGTAAGAACCTTGCTTTAAAAACTTGGTGCTAAAGCCCGCGTAAGGACCAAACAACAAAGCTTTCTCGCCGTTAATTATCCGGGTATCGAGGTGCGGTACCGACATGGGCGGCGAGCCAACCGCTGCTTTGCCGTATACTTTAGCCTGGTGACGGTTAATAATTTCTGGATTCGTACATACCAGCCATTGGCCACTTACTGGGAAACCACCAAAACCTTTTCCTTCCGGAATTTCTGATTTTTCAAGTAAAGGCAACGAACCACCGCCCGCCCCGATAAACACAAAACGGGCGCGCAGTTTCCTTTTTTCTTCGGTTGCTAAATCTTTTACTTTTATCTGCCACCGGCCGTCTTCGGTTTTGCGCAGCTTGCGTACCTCGTGGTGGAAATGAATTTTAACCCCCTCCTGGTCTTTTAAATAATCGAACATGGAGCGGGTAAGAGCGCCGAAGTTTACGTCAGTCCCGATTTCCATGCGGGTGGCGGCTACTCTTTGGCCCGGGTCGCGGCCTGCCATTATTAACGGCATCCACTCGGCTAATTGAGTAGTATCCTCCGAATAGGCCATACCTTTAAACAATGGACAACGGGTAAGTGCCGCGTGGCGTTTTCTTAAGTATTCCACGTTGTTTTCGCCCCAGACAAAGCTCATGTGCGGAATCCGGCGAATAAAGGTTTCGGGCAGGTTAATTAAATTATTCTGAATCAGGAAAGCCCAGAATTGTTTCGAAATTTCGAAGGATTCGGCAATGGATACTGCTTTAGAGGTATCAATGGAGCCATCAGGTTTTTCGGGAGTATAATTTAACTCGCAAAAGGCCGAGTGCCCGGTACCCGCATTGTTCCAGGCATCGGAACTTTCGGCGGCGGCTACATCTAACCTTTCAAATATTTCTACGGTTACATCGGGTTCCAGCACTTTAATCATCATGGCTAAAGTGGCACTCATTATTCCGGCCCCGATTAAAATTACATCCGGATTGGCATCAGGTAAATTATCGTTGTTTGTCATACAATTTTAAATTATACAGGCATCTACTAGTATAACAAGATGCTCTAAAAAACGATTACGAATTTTATAAACGAAGGACACATAAAAAAGCCGGTTATTTCTAAAAAGTCTGAAAAATTGTGTTTTCCTGCTAGCGCCAAACTACAAGAACAGGTTTTAAGCGCACTTTTATTCCTTTTTCTACTTTTAACTTCTCCATCAAAGTTGGTGGTTGGGCTTACCCTTGTCTTTCGTTAATTTCTTTAAAAACGGTATAGGCGAGTAGAATTAAGATAATTTCTTAAGGGAATGATAAGCATCCGGGTTTAAACCGATAGAAAAGTTCTCCGAAACCAAAAAATTGATTTAAGTACGCTAGCCGCCGGAGTAGATGTATTGAAAGTAAAAAATAAGGATCAAATGAAAACCTTGCGTTTTATCAAAGAATAAAGAGAAACCGAGATGATAAAATTAGATAGATAAGTAAATGAATATTGCTCCGTCGGATTTTTTTCTATTACGTAAACATACCCGTTTAATTTAAAGTGATGTATAATAATGAAGCAAAGAGAAGTAACGGATCCAAACAATACCACTTGGACTTGTGTGCAAGCTTATGCGGGTTTAGATAGTCCGGCCGCCGAGAAAGCCACGGATATAGCAGAAACTAAAGAAGGAAAAGTGCCGGTTGTGTGTACTCCCAGCGGCGGCGCCCAAACCGTGCGGCTGGAATTAAGTAAAAATTGGCTCGAAGAACTTCCCGACGAACAGTTAGTGGATGAAATTACGGCGAATCAAGGTAACGCTTAATCCGTATTTTTTAATTTTTATTTTGGCAGAAATTTGCCCATATTAATCAGTCATACAAATTATTAGCATACGCATACTAAAGAAAGACTTAGAAGGAGCAGAATAATAATTAATTCAGGGTACATTAATCTATACCAATAGTATAAAGGAGATTCCATAAAGCAGGCTTAAAAAGTTAAACAAACCGGGCGGGTTGGCAAAACTCGCCCGGTTTGTTTTTGGTTTGTTAGGGCATCTATCTAAGGCGAAGGGGTGGTAAATACGTTTTTCAGATCTTAAAATTATATTTACCATAAAGTTGGTTATTAGAGAGCTTGATCTATTTGATACAAAGGCTAAACTGAAAAAACAGCTACTTCCCAAAGAGTTTATCTGCTTCATTGCGGCTCTGGTAGAAGTACTACCGGGTTTACCTCTACATTGTGGTAACTAACAACTTTCCACCGGCCTGTCTCTTTTACCTTTACTTGTAATAAACGAGTCCGCAAACGTCCTTTTGTATCCGAGTGCATGCCGGGGGGAAGACCAGCTTTGGAGAATCCCGAAGTCCAGGTAAGCGTTTCTACTAGGGCCACCTCCGGACGAACAAACTTGAGTGAAACAATATTTTGTTTCATTGCTGTTCCCCGAAAGATGCCGGTAAATATTTGTTGGTGCCTTTTTTTAAATTCTTCTTTCCCGGTAAAGAACATACCCAGAATATTGGTAAAAGTGCCATCTGAGGCAAAGTAGCGGGAATAGCCTTTCGCATCGCCTTTGTTCCAAGCTTCTGTTTCTTGCTGAATAATATGTTGGATAGTTTCTTTAGCTGAAGAATCAACTTGGGCTTCGGTGATGGCGGCGGACAGCGTAATGGCCAAAATCAGAACGATCTGAGCGTAATTTACTTTCATAAAAAACGCGGATGATTTATTTTCCGGAAAATACTCTAAAGAAGGTGCGAAATTTTTTTGGTATATGGGATAGGCTTTCTGTTAAGAGAGCGGTAGCCACTTTACGATTGCTGGACCCCAATAATACAAAGTAAAATAATAGGTGCCCACCAGTAAAAAAGTAGTGGCCAGCAGCAAAACAACAGAACCCGCCAACCTCATCGTCGAAGAAGCTTGGTAATCACGGGCGCGGATGAAAGTTTCCGCAACAAGGAGGTTCGGAAGGTAAAAAAGAAAAACATGATTTGGTCAAAGATGCCGGTAAACTGGGGCGTATGTCCTAGCCCATCCGTCAAGAGCAGCCAAAAGCCATAATCCATGCGGTATAACCACGAGCCAATCGCCAGTGCATACAAGCGTAAAGCCCAAGCCCGATGTTTCTCCAAACGCTTAACGACGGCGTGCCGGTAGGTTTCAATCGCGGCAATAAACATCAACACCCCATACAAGCCAAAGCCTAGGTCCATTACCATCCCGCCAATGGTTCCTTTGAGCAGGATAAATAGTAATCCACCCACGGCGGCTAGCAGGGAAGAGAGCACATAAACCCGACCAATCCAGCGGTGCCAGGCCGGGAAACGAAGACGGATCTTGTCCACTAGCTGAATACTGCCCAGCAAGAGAATAATCCCGCCGGTAGCGAAATGTAGACCAATCCCGGAAGTTGTGGTGACCGAACCTTTCTCATATAAACCCGGTAAGACTTCGTTCCACCGGTTAGTGTCGCCTTCGTAGAGCGCGGCCGCGTAAAAAGCCAGAATGTATAAACCAAACAGGGCCGCACTAATCCAGACCGTAGCCACCAGCAATAAGGCCGACCAACGCAAAGCCATTCTACTGAACTTCGTTACTTGTTGCTGATTAACTGAAGGCAGGTGGCGCTTATTTAATACATTGCTCATAATAGCGTCGTTAGTATAATTTTTAATACCTTAAAATATATAATCCGGAGGATAGGTATCGTATTTTAGTTGTATTTCCTGCATCTTTTGGTGATTGATAGCTTGTCCTTGGCTAAAAGTGGCTTGCAAGTCCTCGTAGTAGTTTTCAAACCCACCGGGCGTATCCACCACTAATACTTTTACCGTGGAAGCACTATCATTGGCAAAAGCATGGACGATCCTCTTGGGAATGAAAATAAAACTGCCTCTGGTTAATACCGCGGTTTTATCCGCTAGCTGAACGGTAAGCGCGCCTTCTAAAACATACCAGGCATGTTCAAATACTTGGTGCTGATGCGCTGGCGGACCTGGAAAGCCGGGAGGTAATTCATATTCGGTAATGGAAAATGTATTAGCCGTAGCCGGACTAGATAACTTGAGAAAGAGTTTAGAACTACCTACGATTATTTCTTTTCCTTCTCCAGGATTTACTAGTATCGGTGGATTATCTTCTGTCATAGAAATTGAATAATTAGCTGGTTAAAAAAGTAATAATATCTTCTTAGGAGCAGTACTTATCCAACAACTGTTGTTCTATTCCTTTCTTTTTAGCCCTAATAGCCATGAGCTTTAAAAGCGGGAGGGTCAAAGACATTAAACCAGGTAAACGCATATCGCTCATCATGCCGCAAATGGCTAAATGGGTAAAACTTTTAGGAACATTTTTGGTAGAGTACAAGCCATCCGAAGCTAATGCGGCTAAAATTCGTAAGGTATTTTCAAAGCCAGTATGGCCGGGAGACACTTCGTTGCGGAAGCGGATTTCCTGATCGCCGGGATTGAAAAAACGGTGGACTTCTCCTTTCTTCACTAAGTGGGATTTACCCGGTTGGAGGATTACCTGTTTCTTGTTTTTTAATTCTAATCCTAAAGCTCCTTGCAGAGGCGTAAAGGTTTCCGAGTAGGAAGTATGATAATGCAAGGGATTGCCGCCGCCCGGCGACAAAGTAATGATTAGTTCGGTTACTTCCCTCTTAGTCTCGGCGGCGGTTTTCACAAAAATGATTGTTTCTTTCAGACAGGGATTAACAATGATTCTTTTCATCTTATTTGGATGGTTTTCTTCCTTTCTAGATGGTAGCACATAATTCACTTTCCGTAGAGGGAGGTATTTTGTTCTCATAGCTCCAGCGAGTTTGGGTTCGTAATTGCGTCCTTGATCTTCAATTTTGAGTGCATGGTTTTTTATTTTATAAACTTATTACCAGATTAGGAAGGAAGGTGCCATAAAAACTTTTTTGAAGTAGAGGTGGCTAATAAGGTAAAATTAACTTTAAAATAGGAAGAATAGGAAGGTGGCCGTAGGTCAATTTTATCTACGGCCACCCTTGCTTACTCCATCACTAACTTAAGATGCTGCACCGCTTTACCCGTGCTTAATCGGGCCAGGTACACGCCTGTGGGGTACGGACCGGCTTGCCAATCTATCCGTACTTTTTCACCGGCTTTAGCTTTACCATTGGGCAACTGGCTCACCAACTTGCCCGCTAAATCGTAAATGGCTAAAGTATACTCTTCATCGTTTTCCAAAGTAAACTCCAGGGTAGTCTGATCAGAAAACGGATTGGGGTAGTTACGGAAAGTAGGGGAGCGTTTCTTTTCTGGGGTTATTTCTGCTCCGGGTAAACTTATCCGGGCCACGGCGGCTTTGCTAGTTTGAATCATAATGAATCCAACAATAGCAGTAATGGGGTCAGCCGCATCGGTGGTACTAGTTAGATTATTATCATATACCACCTGGTTAGCTTTGTCTTTGTTCCAGATTTTAATACGGAACTTGTCGGGTCGGCCATCCAGGAGCGAAACGAGGAAGCCGTAATTACCCTGGTCATTAATCTTACCTTTACCGGTGTAGCAGGCCTTGGTACCCGAAATCGTTAAGGTTTCGTAGCTGGTACTGGTGAAAGCCATTTTTACTTTGCCGGCTTGGAAGGCAAATAAGGTGCTGCCTTCAGGGGTGTTGGTGCCACTCTTAAAGCGAGCATATAAACCAAACAAGGCTGCTCCGGTAAGCTTGGTATTGGCTTTATAGGCTTGCTTGGGGGAAGTAAAACCGCCGGCTCCGGTAATAGCACCCGATTCGTAAACCACTACGTACTCGTAAGCAGCGGAAGTAGTTTGACCGCAGGCATCCGTGACGGTGAGAACAGGAGAATAGGTGCCGGCCTTGGTATACTTATGACTGCCGTTGATGGTGTTGTCATTACTTGTGGCCGGAGAAGTAGAGCCATCACCCCAATTCCAGGTAGCACTACTAACCGGGCTGCCAGAGAAGGGGACACTTACGTTAAAGTTGGTATTGATTGCGACTGGTGCGGCAGGAGCTGAAAACGTACCTAAAATTAAGGCCGGTTTCACCGTCAGAGTAGCAGTATGAGAGGTAATAGAATAGTATTTGCCGGTAACTTCTACCGAGTAATCGCCCGCATCCTCCGGGCTTACCGCCTCAATTAAATAAGTAGGGTTGGTAGCACCCGTAATCTTGTCCCGGTTCTTTCGCCATTGATAAGTAAGGTCGGAACCGATAGCTTCTACCCCAAAGATGGCTTTTTCTCCGGCGCACAGAGTAGCCGCTTGAGGCTGCGTAATAATAGTGATCGGGGCGCAGGTGGTTTGTATTTCCGCTTTACTGCTACAGTTAGCGGCATTGCCGGAGATATAAGCAGACCCATTAGCCGCTTTAATAAGCGGTAGCAACAGACAGCATTGGGAGAGTTGAGGGTTATTAAAAATAGAAAGGTAGCTTAAGGAGGTCAGTTTTTCCAGACTGGCTAAGCTGCTCAAACTACTGTTACTATAAATATAGAGACTTTGTCCCACGGTAGTAAGCTTTTCTAAGCCGGTTAAGTTGCTTAAGTTATTATTATTATAAATTTCGAGGTTTCTTCCTACGTAAGTCAGGTTTTCGAGATCCGCTAGGCTGGTTAAACTTTCGTTATAATGAAGGTTTAGATTTCCGGCCACGGAAGTAAGATTCTCGAGCCCTGCTAGGCTCGCCAAAGTATTGTTATTATTAATGCTGAGATTTTTTAAGGAAGTCAGTTTCTTCAGCCCCGTTAAGCTAGTGATGGAACTAAAACTAATTTCCAGCTCTCCGACGGAAGTTAAACTCTCCAGCCCCGCTAGGGTAGTCAAAATTCTATTATACTCTAATTTAAATTTTCCTCCCACGGAGACTAGATTCTTCAGCCCGGCCAGGTCTTCCAACACAAAGTGGCTAGTAATGGTGAGATTTCCCTCAATGGAGGTAAGATTCTCCAGCCCGGCTAAACTGCCTAAGGCATGATTATAGCCGATATAGAGTGAGCCCACCTTACTTAGCCTAGTCAGCGGTTGCAGGTTAATAATATCTGACTGCCCATTAATGAGGAGGGTGCCCGTTACTTCGGTATACTGGAAATCATTTACTTCGGTCTGACTCTTTAAAAAGATATCCCCCACGTACGTTTGAGCTTGTATCAGGCCAGGACAAAGTAGCAGACTGGCCGCTAGCCAGAAAAATAAACTGCGGTGGACCTTAGCGCTACTATTGGTAGCCATTTTAATGCACTAGCCGCCGGAATCGTTTTAACTTGGGGACAGTTTAATGATAAAAACATTTTCATGGGATGGTTAAGTTTGAGAATTGAAAAAGGAACACCACAAAGGTTGCCGGAGCGGCATAAAAAGGCAGTAACCCACGTTACTAATGTGGTAAATGAGGTTACATCCGGTAGATTTTAGTCCTTTTTTAGCTGATTTTTAGTTTTGGCGGGCAAATTCACTGGGGCTCATCTGGTATACTTCCCGGAAACACTTGGCAAAATAAGGCGGGCTATCGAAGCCGACCCGGTAAGCCGTTTCGGAACTGTTGAGGCCTTCTCGCAAATAGCGGGTAGCCTGCTTAAGGCGATAATTGCGGATTACGTCCCCGGCTGGCAGGCCCACCAATGTTTTGAGTTTGCGATGTAAATGCACGCGACTCATGTTCATCTGGTCCGCCAGTTGCTCTACGCCAAAAGCGGTATCATCCAGTCTTTCTGCTACCACGGTGTAGAGTTTCTCCAGAAAAGGATCGGGAGGAGCAGTTGGGAGCGAAGGAGCGGGAGTACTCGCGGGACGACTTAGTTCTTGCCGCAGGTATTCCTGGTAGCGGCGCTGTCGCTCGAGTAGGTTATGGATGCGCAAGTTTAGTTCCGGCACGTGGAAGGGTTTGGTCAGGTAATCATCGGCTCCGCGGGTAAGCCCCTCCAGGCGGCTGTCTAAAGCCGCTTTCGCCGTCAGCAGAATGACCGGAATGTGGCTGGTGCGTTCATCAGCTTTGAGTTGATGGCAGAAAGTATAGCCATCCATCACCGGCATCATCACGTCACTGATTACTAGGTCCGGCAGCTCGGACAAGGCTTGCTCCAGTCCTTCGGCCCCGTTCGTGGCCCGGCAGATACGGTACTGTTGGGGCAGGCTGTCTTGGATAAAATCGGCTAGTTCCGGATTGTCTTCTACCAGTAAAATGAGCGGTTGTTCCCCGGTACTAGCTTGGGCAACTGCAGTAAGCCCGGTGTCGGATGACAAGGGTATTCCCAACTTTTCGGGTACTAGTTCCGCCGCCGGTTGAAGCGGTAAGAAAACCTGAAATCTGGTGCCTTGTCCCAGCTGGCTTTCTACCGTAATTTGCCCGCGCTGGAGTTCCACCAGTTCTTTCACTAATGCTAGACCAATCCCCGTTCCGCCAGCAGCGCTATCCGCTGTTTCGGCATTTACTTGGAAAAAACGGTCAAAAATATATGGGAGCTTTTCATCTGGTATTCACACGCCTGTATCCGCAACCGTTAAAAGTACCGTTTCGGCAACGTTCAGCGAAACAATGATCTGGCCGCCCGCGGGGGTAAACTTTAAGGCATTGGCCACTAAGTTCGAGAGAATGCGTTCCATTTTGCCGGCATCGAACCAATAATCTCCTGCTACATCGGTTTGGTAAACTAGCCCAATAGATTTAACGGTAGCTTCTTCTTTAAATAATTGTATTATTTGCGCTACAAAGTCGGCCAGGTTACCCCGCGACTTTTGCACAGTAACCATTTGAGCATCTAATTTAGAAAAATCCAGCACCTGGTTGATTAATCCCAATAGCTGTACGGCATTTCGCTGAATCAAGCTTAGCCGTTTGCGGTAAGGTGTATCCGCCAATTCTTGCATTAAGCCTTCTAATGGAGAAAGAATCAGCGTTAAAGGGGTCCGGAAATCGTGGGTGATATTGGTGAAAAAGCGAGATTTCATCTCATCCAACGCCCGTAATTGCCGGGCTTCCTGTTGCCGCATGGTAACGGCTTGCTGCAAGCGCAAACGGTTTACGTACAGCCGGAAGCCATACCAGATCATGCTGGTAATTAAAATTCCGTATAAGAAGTAAGCCCACCACGTGCGCCACCAAGGTGGAGTAATGATAATAGCTAGCTGGCGTACGTACGGACTCCAACGCCCGGAAGTGTTAGAGGCATTTACTCGTAGCGTATACGTTCCGGGGAGCAAAGCCGTATAAACAGCCTGAGACTGCTGGCTTTTTACCCACCCGTCGTCAATTCCTACCAGTTGGTAGCGATACTGGTTTTTACCCGGGCGATTATATTGTAAGACCGCAAAACTAGCCGTGATAAAGTTCTGATTGTAGGGTAATACCAACTCCTTTGTTGTATGAATAGGATGAGTCAGCGGGGAATCTTTTCTAGGTTCCGCCACTCGGTTGTTTATTTGTAATTCGGTTAGTTCTACTTTGGGTTTAAAGTTATCCTCTTGGAGTTGGGAAGGGCGAAAAACAGTGAATCCTTCTACGCCAGCCAGGATAATCTGACCGGTAGTGGGCACCTGCAAATAGTGAAACCGATTGAATTCATTCGCCAGCAGTCCATCCGCGGTGGTATAAACTTGTATTTGAAAGGTTTTCCGGTTCATACGGCAAAGCCCTTTATTAGTTCCCATCCATAAATATCCTTGCTCGTCGGGCAGCGCGGAATAAATCACGTTATTGGGTAAGCCCTCCTGCTCCGTAATCCGGCGGCTCCGCCCGGTCTTTTTGTCGAAGGCGCATAAGCCACTGCCAAAGGTGCCGATCCATAAACGATTACCATCAGTAGGATCTTTTGATAAACAAAATAAAGCATTGTTGCTCAAGCTAGTGGCCTGCGTTGGCTGATACGTATATTGTTGTAACTCCCCCGTTTGTCGGTCGAGTCGAAACAAACCGCGCCCTTCCGTAGCTAACCAGAATGCCTGCTCATCTGCCACCATTTGCAGCACTAATTGTGTTCTTTGCCAATTGTTTCGGTACGAAGACAGAATCCATTGGTGTTGCTGCGGGTTGTACCACCAAAACTTAGAATCATGTAATACCCATACCCGCCCTTGTTCATCCGTTGACATGGGACTAACATCCTGCTCAAAAGGTACCGGAAAATCTACTTTTTCGGTTCGCCGGGTATTAAGATTAATGTGATAGAAGGTAAAACTGCCAACATTCGCCCAAATGGTCCCCTGATGATCCAAAGTGGAGCGAAAATGGTAAAAATCATTATTTTTTAGATAGGGCCGCACTAAAGAGGCAGGAACTCCCAACCACTGAATAAGCAAATCGGTGTAAAAATTAGTTCGGTAACGAACCGTCTGAAAGCCATCCGAACGCAAATCATACTTGCGTACGCCTATGCCATTGGTACCTAACCATAAAACATCCGATTGCTCAATGAAAAGACTTTTACAAAATCCCGTTTGTGCCGTTAGGTTAGTCAGAAATTGAGGACCGGTACCATCGGTAAAGCGAAACAAACGGTCCCGGTGGTTAAAGTAAACGGCTCCCCGGCTGTCTGTTGTCAGGCGAACGCCCCAGGTTAAATTACCTTCATTTGACAAAGGGTAGGAGTGTACTTGTTTGGTCCGGGGATTAAACCGGATGAAGTAGTTAGTCGAACCAATAAGAATTTCTCCATTTGGTCGCAGGTAAAGGGCATGCAGATCTAGTTCCGGTAACGCTTGTGGCGTTGCTGAGTTAGGCCGATAATGAGTAAAGCTCCTGGTTTGTTCTTCAAATCTATCGAGCCCAGCATCCGTGGCTAGCCAGATAGTACCGTCTTTATCTTCTAAAATATTCCGGATGCGATCACTAACTAATGATTGTGGCTGGTCAGCCTGGTGGCGAAACCGATGCACCTGGCCCGTCTGGACGTTAAAGGAAAGCAAACCTTGCCCATCAAATCCCAACCACAGGCGATTCTGCCGATCGGGATAACAATGTTGGATATGAATTCTACTAAGCGATAGCCCAGGAAAAATCAGCTGAGAAAAGCTTTTGAAGGTCTCTGTCCGGGGATCAAACCGAACGACTTGGCCCAGTTCGGAGGTAATCCAAATAGTACCCTGGTAGTCGAGTTGCAAGGACTGAAGATCAGAAAAAAATAAGGACGATGGGGCATTAGGCCCAGGACGGAATATCTTAAAACGGTTACCATCATAACGACATAGCCCGTCTCGAGTGGCCAACCAAATAAAGCCTTGCGGGTCTTGCACGATGCCCGGCACAAATCCTTGGGGTAAGCCTTGGCGGTCGGTAAATTAGTTCAGGTGGGGGCAGACTATTTAACTGCGCCCGAGTGGTCAGTCCCACCCAGTTTAGCCCCAGTAAGAGCAGCAACCATTGAAACTTTGGGCACAAAGTACAGTTACTTACTAAGACTTTAAGTGGGCAAATAAGTTATACCCGAAATAATAAAAAAGCAAATTTGATTATCTTAGTTAAAAAATGGGTAATGTTTGGTAGCATGAGAAAGATAATAAACCGGGCGGGCATCCTGACAGTATTTATAACGGGGCTATTTAGCTGTACAACCCATTTCTTTCCAAAAACAAAGCAGATGGTAGTGCCACAAGTGATAAAAGGAATACTAAAATTTGCTGCCGGGGAAACGCTACGTTATACTTTTAACAATGCCGTTAATACCATGATGATTCACTATCAAGGGGAAACCATTACCTTAGTAGGGCATCCCACCGGTTCGGGATTAAAATACGCCAATAACCCGTTTATCTATACCGAATGGCAAGACACTTCTACTTGTTTTATCTGTTCTGGTAGATTTATGGTTAAGGTCCTTAGTTCCGATGAATCAATTTTTTGGAATATTTTCTTCTGCTGCCTTGTATTTCTCTATTAAAAGTAAATAAGACTTGCGCTATAAATTTTCCTCCATTGTGTCTTTTGCGCTCCTTTTCTTACAATTTAAATAATCTGATACAAGGTCTCCTCCAATAAATGGGTTAGTATGTGTGTCAAATATCCCCGTTGATCTTAATTTGCTTCCTTTTTCATACATATTTTTCAAGTAGAAGTCCAAAGCTTTTTCCTCAATAGATGTATTTTGAGAAAAACAAAAAATGGAATAAAGAAAAGGGTTACCGTTAATATAGATTTCACTATCTTTTTTAGTTTGCCACAACGTTTAAGTGTTTATGAAGTTGTGGCCATTGAAAAAACGCCCGTTTTAATTAACCACAAAAAGCAAAATAGTGATTTAAAGTGGAATGGTTAACGTCCAGCCACAATTTTATAAACACACTGTTATGTGCTGTTTGTATTATTTTAGCTCTTTGTCAATTAGTTTCTGAATTTCGTGTGCTTTATCTATTGTACTGTTATTGACTTTGATTAAGGCTTCGCTTATTTGGGCGTCCAACGTAATTTTTGCTCTCAGGGTACGATCAGCCAGGGATTTTTGCCCAGCCAAAGAATTGATTGTTTCCCATACTTCCAAATGCTTCTCATAATGATACTTGTCAACATCGTATAAGGCCGGCAGATACTCTTGATAGTATTCGAGAATTAACTTTTTTAATTTTTTGTTTTCTATATAACCAATCTTCCCGCTTGATTTAAATCCTTCATAATTTCCATCATTAGCCTTAAACGTATTAAGCGAGAAATTTAGGCTCAAATTATTTGCTGTGTCAAGCTGTTTAGGCGATAAGTTGATAATCTGTAAACATGACGTTAAGATAGTGGAAACGTTTTCTTTCTTCTTGGCCATGCTTGTAAGGTCTTTGGCCAAATCATCCCTTATATCCATTAAAAAATCTTTTGCTTCGCGTTGCTCATGCCTGTGTTCACTCCAACTGTGCAACCAAATGGAAAGTGTTACAGCAAAAACAATGATGAAAATCTCGATCAAAATTTCCCTCACTTTACCCGCAAAGGAATGTGCAGGATTTTTGACTGTTTTATATATTTTCTCCGTATGCTTTATTACTTCATCGTGCATGGTCAATTATATTTTTCATCCTTGTTTTCGAAAAATTATTTTTATAAAATAGCACCCAACGGTTTGGCTAAAAAGTGGTTTATGCTTTTTAGGCTGTGTTAGCAGCAGAACTTTTATTATTTTCTTTCGCCTGTTCAAACTTCATTTTTAATTCTTTTAAAACTTTATCTGGGTCCAAGGAGAAGAAATCCCTGAACGCATCAGTGTAATTTAATAAGAAATAAACGGTTTTTTTATTTTCAAATTCAATGTAATAACTAGACGCTGGAATTCCTTTACCTATAGTTTTATACTTAGTTACTGGTACTTTTTTAACTTTAAGCCGTTTCTTAATTATTATAAAATTATCAGTTAAAGTAATTTCTGCATAGTAGAAGGCATATCTAATAAATAGAATAGATGGAGCAACCATAACTAAAGTGAATATCAATCCATCCAAACTAATATTTTTAAAAAAAGTGTAAAATAAAAGCGAATTAAAAGGTGTAAAGAAAATCAATAAAAAGGTTTGGCCAAATAAGATGGTCCATCCATCAGATATTTCTTCATTCATTTTTTTCTTATTGTTTTACTGCTAACGGCTTGGCCTATGCGGCGGCATAGCTGCCGTATAGGTGTGGTTAGCGGTAGTATTTTTTAGTAATATTCATATATTTTCTCCCAAAATCGGTCTACTACTACTTTCCCATTTTGAAAATCTATTGTGTTTTTCTCTTTTTCCGGTTTTCCTTCGGTATTGTATTCAAATTCAATATGGTATTCAAAAATTCTTTGATTATTTTGATCATAATCAATTTGCCTTATCTGGTTGTTAGGAGATATGTAGGTTACATAATCCTCAGGGTAGAGATAATAATAAGATAAATATTGTTTCGGATTAGGCTTGTTATTATAGGTATATTCTGATTTGCCATTTGATCTCCTGCCATCGTAAGGAGAAGAACTACTTTGGAAATTAGTAGTAGTTATATTGCCACTACTATCATACTGATAACTGTATCTTATGGAATCCGGAACAACAGTTGGGTTATAATTTAATTGCAGAACTTCTGTAAGTTGCTTTTTTGTATTAAATTTGTAATAGTATTTTTGCAAAAGCGGTTTAGAGTAATATGCTGAATAGTGCAGCATCGAATCTAACATTCCATTTTTGTCATAATAATAGAATCTTCTAGTATTTAAATTTCCTTCTTCTTTGTCAATAATTCCTCCATCAAGGTTAATAGCCTCTTTAATATTATTACCTGAGTATTTAAAAGACTCTTGAAAAGATACAGTCATGTGACTATTTGCCATTTTATAGTCACTAAGCATCAAATCGGAATTATAGTAAAAATACTCAGCACCAGGTTCTAAACTATTTGGGTAAACTATTTTTTTAAGCTTCCCTTTCAAATTTGCTTTAGCATTCTCTTCTTCCTTTTGGCAACCAATCAAGAGCATACAAAGGATAATAAAATAGATAGTTGTGGACTACAAAGTATGATGTTTGGCTTTATGTCTATTGCGATAGTCAAACATCAGGTTTAGACTTGCTAAATGGTTTTCCTTCTTTTTGGAGAAGCAGGTTGTTTTTCTGACGAACCGTCTGTTTCTGGCTCTGATGCAAGTATTCACGCCTTCTATGTTTTTAGTGTAAGCTTTTCCTATCGTGTGCTTTGTCGGGGGGATTACCTGAGCAAACGCTTTCCAATGATCAGTACAATATTGTTCTATTTCCACTCCTTTTAGCTTTTTGAGTAGCTGGCGTACTGTTTTAGCGCTTCGGCCGCCACAACTATAAGCCAGTACTTCATCTGTTTGGGGACAGTAAGCATACAACAACCAGTATTTTCCTTTCTTGCGCTTTCCGACAAAGCTCCAGACTTCATCGATCTGTACGGATCTATAATGCTTTTGGGTTGGTTGAATCTTAAGGGCATTCCCCTGTCGGCACAAGTTGCTTAGCACACACTTTCTACTCACTTCCAGCAACTTTTCAATGTCACGAACACCATTATTTCTTTCCAGAAGACGCCGTATCAACCGCTTGGTAGTCGGATCCGCTCCTCTATAGCGATATATTGGCTGAAATTGCTTCTGGCAATTACGACATAGAAGGTTCTGAGAACCATTCTTTTTCTTGCCATTTTTTACTACCTTGCTGCTCTGGCAGTGGGGACAGTTTATTTTGATCTGAACTTCGAACATTCCATCATCTTAAACACTTCACTGCCTCTTTTTATCCCATCATACTTTCTTTACCACTACCAAATAGATATTTTTCATTTTTTAATTCTTATTACTGCTAACGGTCTCGTGCATGAGGCGTGCAAGGCCGTCGGCCGTAGGATGCCTTATGCGCTTTGTTAGCCACTATTATTTATATTTTAATTTAAGATAATATTCTTCTGAAGGTTCTTTGGGAAAAAAGTTATCCTCCATTTTTTCTGCTTTTATTAGTAAATCACCATCCCTGTCCCATAGGCATTCAATCGGATTGAACATTAATTGGTCTAATTCAAGAATTTTTACCAGCTCAATTGGATCAAATGAATCACCTTGGTCTTTCTTTATTCTCCAAACCTGTAATCCTACAGGTTCCCCTTCCAACCCGTACGGCCTGAAACAGAAAAAATACTGACCGTCCTTTGAAAATTTCGGCGCACTCCAAATAGGGGTTTTGGTTCCTCTTTTTGAAATTAGGTTATATTCATCGTGCTCATAATATAGGGTCACCAGAAGGTGCCTATCAATTATTTTATAATATCCTTTGTACTGGTGGATAATATCTGCTTCCTCATTGTTAGGGTAAATCTTGTCCTGGAAAACCAAAGATGAGTCTCTGCGGGTATATCCCTCGATTGGCAAAATAATTTTTCCGCTAGTCTTCTTAATTAAGGCAGTATCTACAAAAGAAGCATTCTTGCTTTCTTTCTGTGCTTGCCTGAAATGTTTTTCATCTACTTCTGTGATTGAGAAGATATTACTGCTGCCGGCTTTTGCCTCTGTTTTAGCACCTTGAGATGAGTTAACGGGTTCCTTACTGCTTTCTCTGCAAGAAAAGGCTAAGAGGGACAGTAAAAGGATTTTGAGAGATTTCATTAATTATAATTGTGGCTAACGGTGCTCGTATATGCGATTTGCAAGGCTTTAGCCGAAGCATGAAGTATATACTTGGTTGTATGGTGTAATTCTTTCTATTTTCTCTTTACTTAAATATAAAAAAAACAAAGTGAATTGATGCGAAGGTCATTGCAGAGTATAATAGTGAAAATAAAAGACTTTTTCCAATTTCCTTTTTGCTCATGATGTAGCTCCCTAAGGCAAACATTACCAATAGAGTTACATCAATAAGGAGGGCAATGAAGCCAAAGTAAAAGAACCCTATTCCTTTAGCTTCTTCTGCATTATAAGCAAGCCAGTTAAAGGTAATAGTAACAGTTGCAACAAGTATAATATTGGCTATGACTATTTTTTTAGTAATGTTCTTCAATTTATCTGTTGTTTTCAATAATCAATATACCATACAACGGTCTTGTGTAAACGTCGGCGAGGCCGTCGGCCGAAGCTGAGGTTTACACGTGGTTAGGGGGCAGTTGTTTTAAGTTATTGTTCAGAATATCCCTTGTCTCCATCAGAGCGAATCCTAATAGATTAAGACCTTCCCAATGTTCGGGATTTTCGGCTTTTTTGTCGTCGACTGATAACCCAATTCCCCAGATATTATCAACAGGACTTGCCTCTACAAGTATTCTATCTTTAGTATTTATTAAGAATTCTTGCAAGTCTTGATGCTGTCCGAATTTTTGGAGGCTTCCATTGACCACAATTTCAAAGCGTTGTTCTTCCCAAACAGAATCATCGAAGTTTTTGACCTCACGTCCGATGGCTTTGGCTTCACCAGGTGTTCTTGCTTTTACTATTTTATCAAAAGCATCACTGTCACCAAACAGGTGTGCTTTCTGAGCCATCATCCAATGCTCTGCGGTTTTATAAACTACATTATCAACCGTAAAAGGGGCAACCCACCACTGGCTAAAACAAGAGGCTGTAATTTCTTTTTTATTTGACTGGTGACCCCAGAAGTAGAGATATTTAAATCTTTTTCCTTCTTCCAAGTTTCTTTTAAGCCATTCAATACTGTAATTCATTTTTCTTTCAATTGCCCCTAACGGCCTCGTGCATGAGGCGTGCAAGGCCGTCGGCCGTTGCATGGCTTATGCACCTTGTTAGCCAAAGTAATTTTTTTATTTTTTAAATCTATTCTTTCTTCTTCACTTTGCTTGCAGCCTCAATCCATTCTTCTTTTGGCTTTATGAATTTGTCGGCACTCTTTGCGCTAATTTGACCATAGTCTGTCCAGAGTATTTCTGCGCCGTCTTCTAAGTCCTCGTAAAGCGGGAGAAAATCACCGATTCCAACAAAGGAAATTTCCATTTCTACTCCTTGGTCATTCTTGAAGGTATAGTTGTAGTCGGCTCCCAGCTTTTCTGCCTTGTCGTATGCTTCTTCTAGGGAATCCGCTTTCACGAGGTGGTAGTTGCCCCACACAGTGCATCTTCTATTCGGCTTAGTTTTGTCTGTATCGGCTGGCTCTGTCCTTTCGATTATCTCAGCTATGAACCAATTGCCTTTGTTGATTATCTTTTCCACTGGTTTCATAGTTCTTATATTGGCTAACGGTTGGTATATGCAAAGCCCGTAGCGGAGCGAGGGTTTTGCATATGCAGTGTTAGAGGGTGTTTTCTTTTAGTATTCCTGAATAAGCACATTCGTCGGAATATTTAAGGTTTTATGCAGGTTCCTTATCATTTCCAATGTGAGTTTTCTTTTCCTGTTCAACACTTCGCTTACCCTACTCTTGAAACCTAGAACTTCGGCCAAGTCTTTCTGCTTTATTCCAAGTTGTTCCATTCTGAACTTCACCGCCTCAATCGGGTCTGGTGCCTCTATTGGGAAGTGTTCCTTCTCATAGGAATCAATCAGGAAAGAAAGCACCTCCAATTCATCGCCTTCGTGTGTATCAGGCTCTGCATCAAATATCACTTCCAGCCTCTGAAGGGCCAGTTGGTAATCTCCCTCTGTTTTTATTAATTTAATATTCATCTCTTCCAAGTTTAGATTTTAGTTGCGTCAACTTTATCGTATTCTGCGTGGGTGCCTACGAAGCGAATCCATACAATTCCGTACTTGTAGTTGATTCTTACAATTAACCTGTAATTATTTCCCTTTATATTGAAGACCATCCTATGGTCCTCCAAGATGCTTGCAGAAGGATAATCCTTCTTTATGTCGTTCGGGGACTTCCAGTCTGCTTGCTCCGCTTCATTGTACCAGGATTTTAATTGCTGTTCGCTATCGGCATGCTTTTCCCAGAAATCCCGCAGGGTCCGTTTTGCAATTACTCTCACTTCTTTCTTTTATAACTCAAATATAAAGAAAATAGTTACCATGCTGGTAACTATTACTTGCATTTATTTTTAAATACCCTTTAACGGGCCGCGGCTAAAAAGCGTTTTAATGCTTTTTAGGTATTGTTGGCATTAGTGCTTATTTAGTCAGTTTGTGTACTTCTGCTTTCAGCTTTGGTAAATGGTTGATGATAATAGCCCAGATATTCTCATCTGAAATATTATCATAAGCGTGGATTATTTGATTTCTTAGACCTACTATTCTTCTTGCATTTCCAATCGGAAAATCAGGTTCTCTTACCAGAATGCGGTTCATCGCTTCCCCAATAATCTCCAAGTTTCTTTCTATTGCCCGGCGAAGGATGATGTTGGACTGGAACGAATGAAAGGATTTAGGATAAGTATCAAAATAATGTTCTATTTCGTCTATAGCCGATAGTATATCAAGCAGCCACTTTTCTATCCTCTCGTCCATAGATTAATTTTTTGTTTCTATCGATTGACTTCTTTAGGATAGGATTCTTAATGGTCTGCTCTTCTACTAAGTCCACAGATCGCTGCAATAGATTTTCCAACGATTCCTTGAACTCCATGTAATTGTCGAAATAAGAGTAAAGAGCAACGTTTCCAAATTTAACCAAGAAATCTATATCACTTTCTGCATGAAATTTATCTGATAGAATGGAGCCAAAAACAGATAGCCTGTCAACTTTATGAAGCTGGCATAGCTCTAAAATCGAATTTATATTTTGTTCCACTACGTTCATAAAGCAATGTAATTATTTATCATCTGTTTAGCGGCTGTTTTTCCTAAAAGATTTCCTTGCATTGATGCCAACTCCCAAATATACGGAGTTGTTCCGGTTATTTGCACTATGTAAGGAGTAGATGTATCTGCTTTTATGAGGCCTGGAATGGCTTTTTTAGCGGTTGTAGCTACTCGGTTCATGCTAGAAGTAATATACAGAAAATTCACCAATTATCTTGCCAGCCGCGCTTTTCCTTTTTTAGTACACTTCTACCTAGAACAAATTTTCTTTTCAGGGCTAATTGTAGTCTTCTATCCCGTTTTTTCTTAGCCATAGGCATGGCATTTACTTCAAATTAGAGGAGCTAAATGGGTTTTAATGCCCATCCAAAGAGCTTATCAGCGTAAATAAACGTTTATAGCCGTTTATAAACGGATAGTACACGGCTAAGAAGCCTTAAGAGGAGAAATCCGGTAAGTTCCGGATTGGTTTAAGCTAGAAAAATTGCAAAAAATCTGTCTCAGGAAACGACGGTGGCTGTTGCACAACCCCTTGATTGAAGTTAATCGTTGAAGAAGGATAGGACTATTTTTTAAGGTTATGCAAGGCAGAAAGGTTTTGGAAGATGAAAAGGCGTTGCTTTTTTCGCTCTCGGCACATGTACCAGAACACAACTTCTATCGCCGCTTGAAACAGCAGTTGAATTTGGATTTTCTCTACGAGCTTACCCAACCTTACTACGGACGATGTGGTCAGCAGTCGATCGATCCGGTAGTCTTCTTTAAGCTCTGCTTGGTGGGTTACCTGGAGAATATTGTTTCCGACCGCCAACTGATCGAGCACTGTAGCCTCCGACTAGATCTGCTTTACTTTTTAGACTACCAAATAGATGAGCCCTTGCCCTGGCACTCCACGGTTTCTCGTACTCGGCAGCTTTACCCGGAGAAGTTGTTTGAGCTACTGTTTGATAGAGTCTTTCGCTTATGTGTCGAGAAAGGCATGGTAGCCGGTCATCGGCAGGCGATTGACTCCGCCCCCATTAAGGCCAATGCTTCGATGGATAGCCTGCTTTTAAAACAATCACCCGAGTCGGTGAAAAAGCACTTAACGAAGGTTATCCTCGAGAATGAAGCGGTAGTAAAGAAGTCCAACCAGAATAAAGAGGGAAAGCCAGAACAGTTCCTCTCGGCTCCGGAGTACCAGTTAAGAAAACTGGAAAAGCACCAAGATCAGCTGAAAGCATCTCCCAAAGGCTTAGGCGGTAAGCACGAGAAGGCCCGCCTGGTCAGCAATAAAACGCACTACAGTTCCACCGATCCGGATGCCCGCATATCGGTCAAACCGGGCAAAGCCAGACAACTTAACTATTATTGCAGCCTGGCGGTGGATACAGCCAAAGGCGTTATCAGCCATGTTCAAGCGGATTTGGCTGATGGGCGGGACAGCCAATATTTGCCGGCTATCACGCTGAGATTGCAGCGACGGCTACTAGATAATGAACTACGTCTAAAGGAACTGCTAGCGGATGGTGGCTATTCTAACGGTAGCAACTACGCCTTTTTAGAGCAAAGAAAGATAACGGGCTGGATACCCGTATTTGGCCAGTACAAGTCCGAGATAGAAGGTTTTCCTTATGACCAACAAGCTGACTATTTCACCTGTCCGACCGGGAAGATACTCGCCTTTAAGACCTATGACACCAATGCGGAGGGAGGTTTGCTAAAAATCTACCGGGCTACCTACCAGGACTGTAAACATTGCCCGCTCAAATCTTCTTGCGTTCCCAAAAGCCAATGCCGCCAAATCACCCGTACTGCATACGATTCGGAATATCGACGAGCATTAGAAAGACAGCAAAGTAGAAAAGGTAAACGGATGAAGCGAGTTCGACAAAGCACGGTAGAGCCGGTCTTCGGCAGCTTAATTCATTACTATGGTCTCCGGAAAATAGGAGTGCGGGGTAAAGCCGGGGCTCACAAGGTGATGCTGCTGGCCACCACTGCTTTTAACTTGAAGAAATATCTGAAGTTTAAACCGGTGAAAGCGGTCAGCCAAGCTTTGGCACTTCAAAAGAATCAAGAATCTGCTTTTAGCAGCTATTCTTTTGCTTTTACTAAGCTGTTTTTCCACTAAGAGAGCACTATTAGGAGCAGCATTGAGTTCAGATAGGGAAATAGGACGCGGCTCAAAAGGGAGTTGTGCAACAGCCACAACCGTTTACCGAGCGGTATTTTACTACTTCATAAACCAGCTGTTTTCGCCTGATAACTATTCTAAAAAGCTATCTCTCAAATTAAATTGAAAATATAGTATTCTGAGATGGCTTTATGATAAGTACCAACAAGGTAGATACCGCTAAAAAATATATTACCCCAGCGAAAATGAAATAACCGTCAGGCTGATTTAGATGCTGGTAATACTAATTTTGAATTGTAGCTTTAACCAATGTCCGGAAAGAATTTAAATAGGTATTTTACCATTAGCTATTTTTTAATAGAATCTTAAGTAGAAGGGCAAAAACGAGCCCTAAGCAATGATTTTAACAACTCTCCAAAATAATCGCCCTGCTTTTTGGTATTTACGCCATCAAACTATTAAGTTGCTAACCTAAGCCGGTAGCGGGTAAAGAGGTTAATTTAATTCGGGCATGCATGAAAATTGCTTTTTTAGATACTAAAACCATGGGGGATATTCCGAATCTGAAAGATTTGGAAAAATTTGGCAAAGTAAATTATTACGCAACTACCAACCCATCCGAAACGCTGGGCCGTTGCCTCGACCAGGATATTGTTATCTTGAACAAAGTAGAACTGGACCGGTCCATTATAGAAAAATGCGCGCAGCTGAAACTTATCTGTGTGGCGGCTACCGGCACGAATAACATAGATGTAACCGCCGCCCAGGAGAAAGGAATCAGGGTAAAAAATGTAGTGGATTATTCTACAAACAGTGTGGCCCAATTAACCTTTGCTATTTTGCTACAATTAATCCATAATGTTCCGTATTTTAATAATTATGTTAAATTGAGTAAGTATTCGCGGAATGATATTTTCACGCACTTAGGACCCTCTTTCTCGGAAATCGCCGGCAAACGTTTTGGTATAATTGGTTTAGGTAACATTGGCCGCCAGGTTGCTAAAATTGCTGTTGCTTTTGGGGCAGAGGTAGTGTATTACTCTACTTCCGGAAAAAATAGTAATCCGGAATACCCGCGTCTGGAATTACCGGAATTTCTGGCAACCTGCGACATTATTTCCATTCATGCGCCTTTAAACGAGCATACCCGCAATCTGATCGCTTACCCACAACTCCGGCAAATGAAGCCAACTGCCCTATTAATAAATGCGGGGAGGGGAGGCATAGTGCAGGAAGCGGATTTAACCCAAGCTTTAAACGAAGACCTGATTGCCGGCGCCGGACTAGATGTTTTTGAAAAGGAACCTATTCAGGCAGATAATCCGCTTTTAAAAATAACTAACCCCCAAAAACTTGTTTTAACTCCCCACGTTGCCTGGTCGAGCCGCGAAGCCCGCACTTTGCTCATGGAAAAAGTAATTCAGAATATAGAGCAATTTTTAGAGGGTGAAGCAGGCACTTAAAAGGTAAATCTTACCAGAGGAATATAGATGTATCTAAAAAGCGGTATTTGAATAAACTTTCTATTAATAATTGATGAGAATGGAGAGTTAAGGTAGGGCTATAATTTTCTGACGAACGGACTTTTTTTTATTTTCCGGCTTATTTATGCAAATAGTTATTTCGCCCAATGCCTTTAAGCACAGTTTGTCGGGTTTAGAGGTTGCTACAGCTATTCAGAAAGGTTTAGAAGCTAGTGGTTTAACTGCTAACTACACCTTGTGTCCGGTGGCCGATGGGGGAGAAGGTATGATGGAAATTCTGGTAAAATTCTGGCAAGGCACTTACCACACCAATACCGTGCAAGACCCGCTAAACCGTCCTATAGAGGCAGTATTTGGGTTAATTAATCATGGGCAAACGGCTATTATTGAATTGGCTCAAGCTTCGGGACTTAAACACCTGGCTACTCCGGAACGAAACCCCCTGCGGGCATCTACCTTTGGTACCGGCCAGCTCTTAAAAGTTGCTTTGGATGCCGGTGCCCGTCATCTTATCATTGGCGTAGGAAACAGCGCAACCGTAGATGGTGGTACGGGGTTATTACAAGCTTTAGGAGTAGAATTCTACGATGCCAACCACCAGCTCTTAGCCCCCGGAGCAGCAGCGTTAGCCGACCTAGCCCGCATTGAGGTAAATCATTTAGATCCCCGCATAGACCAAAGTAAAATAACGGTAGTATGCGACGTAGATAATTACTTACTCGGCGAAAAAGGAGCTGCCCGGGTATTTGGTCCGCAAAAAGGTGCCGATGCCGCTATGGTAGAAGTGCTGGAAAAAAACTTAACCCACTTGGCAGCTATTATTCAAAGAGACTTAGGCAAAGATATTACTATTTTGCCGCACGGGGGAGCAGCGGGCGGCACCGCCGCAGGATTAGCCGGTGTTCTAAATGCTGATTTAGTGCCGGGCACCGAATTTATATTGCATCAAATCCAATTTACCGAAATTATAAAAAATGCCGATTTATTAATTACCGCCGAAGGGGGCCTCGACGAACAAACCCTGGGCGGAAAAGGACCTTACGTAGTAGCCAAAGTAGCCAAAGAGTACCACGTACCGGTAATTGCTTTGGTTGGTCAGCTGCCGATTGGTTTAGATTTAAGTAAATTTAAATATTTTGATGCGGTTCTACCCATTGGCACCGGACCCGTTTCTTTACAGGAAGCTTTAACTCAAACCGCTACTAATTTGCAACGTACCGCTTGCCAGGTGGGTAAACTTTGGCAGTTGCCATTAAACCGGTTACAGAACAGACGGTTTATTTGGTAATTAAAAGGTAGATAACAGCTAAAAAAGGATGCTTTCATTAGATTAATTGAGAAAAAGTAAATGTAATAAGAGAACTAATCTTAAAATTTAAGACAAGGGTAAACAATAGATTTAATTTCGCTTTCTCTAAGTCCGAAAAAATTTATTAATTGTAACTAACCTTTATTTGGATAGGTAATAGAACGAGATGGATAAAAGTTTTGCGTCTACTAAATTTCTGCTGAGCTATGAATAACGCGCCTACTTTAGTTGTATTAGCCGCCGGCATGGGTAGCCGCTACGGCGGCCTGAAGCAGCTGGATACTTTTGGCCCCAACGGGGAGACGATTATGGATTACTCGGTATACGATGCTATACGGGCGGGTTTTAAAAAAATTATTTTTGTTATCCGGCGAAATCTGGAAGAAGAATTTAAAGAAGCTATTCTTGCTAAACTGCCGCGCAGCCTTGCCGTGGAATTAGCCTTTCAGGACATCCATCAGGTGCCGGGAGAAATTGCAGTACCCTCCAACCGGAAGAAGCCCTGGGGAACCGGCCACGCCGTCTGGACGGTAGCACCCCAAGTTCAAGAGCCTTTTGCCGTTATTAATGCCGACGATTTTTATGGCGCCGAGGCCTATGAGCAAATGGTAAATTTCTTAAAAAATACAAATGTATCCGGTAGTTTGCCGGCCTGGTGCTTATCAGGGTATGCTTTGGTGAATACTCTTTCGAAAAACGGCACGGTATCCCGGGGATTGTGCGAAGTAAATGAAGAAAATAAATTGCTTTCGGTACGAGAATTAAAAGAAGTTCAAAGCACCGAGCATGAAATTGTGGCCAATTTGCCCGAAGGAAAAAAAATGATTTTAACCGGTCAGGAAACTATTTCCATGAATTTTTGGGGATTCACTCCGGCTATTTTCCCTATTTTAGACGAATATCTAATTCAATTTTTACAGAAGGCGGCTACTTCCGAAAAAGAAGAATTTTACTTATCCGAAGCCATTAACCGGATGCTAATGGAAAAACGAGCAACCGTTCAGGTGCTTACTTCCAGCGAACAATGGATGGGCGTTACCTACCCGGAAGACAAAATGGAAGTGAAGCAACAGCTCACCCAGCTAATTACCCAGGGCCGTTATCCGCAGCAACTTTGGGCTGCTTCTGTTAACTGATAATGGCCAATTTAGCTATCGATAAATTACCAGCAAGTTCATCCCAACCGGCTTTGCACGTGCCCTTTTTGCCACTAGAGGCAAAAATAACCAATATAAATGCGGTTTCTCAGACCTTAGATAGGTTACCCCGGCAAGTCATGGCGGTTCAGCCTTGGCCGGCATTTACTTATCAGCCTGAAGTAAAATTTACGGTTGCGCATAATTTTACCGGAGTTTTTTTAAAATACTACGTTACCGAAGAATTTGTCCGGATTAGTCATTTTAATCCAAACGACCTGGTTTACCAGGATTCTTGCGTCGAGTTTTTTATTTCCTTCGGGAAAGATTTAAACTATTATAATTTAGAATTTAATGCTTTAGGAGTTTGCCGGGCGGGTTACGGACCAGATCGGGAAAATAGAATTTTATTAGAACCAACACAATTAAATTGTATTCAAACCAATACCACTCTGAGCCGCTTAGATACTACTAACAAGCAAAATTTTCATTGGCAGTTAACAGTAGTCATACCAGTATCCATTTTTAGGCACCACCGTATTGCTTCGCTTAATGGAATGAAAGCTAAAGGAAATTTCTACAAATGCGGGGATGACTTACCCCAGCCGCATTTTTTAAGCTGGAACTATATACAGGCACCCCATCCTAATTTTCATTTACCCGCTTACTTTGGCGATATCTTTTTTGAATAGGGGACTAATTGTAATTTGGGACAATTTTGATCCCGATAAAGTAAGAGAAAAGGATATTTTACCTGAATTTGCAATTTGTTTTTATTCTTGAAAATAAAGCGGATGAATAAAGTGCCTCTTTTAAATAATAGTAATTACTTGACTTGTTAAAGCCATAAAGCATGAATCTGAAATTAGACGGAAAAATAATATTAGTAACGGGCGGAGCCAAAGGTATTGGAGCGGGCATTTCGCGAGCTTTAGCGGCGGAGGGAGCATTGCCCGTTATTGTGGGCCGTAACGAACAAGATAACTTGGCCATGGTTCAGGAAATTGTGGACGCTGGCGGCCAAGCCGACCAAATAGTTGCCGAATTAATTAACCCAGACTCAAGCCGAACGGCAGTAGAAATGGCTTTAGCCCGTCACCACCGCTTAGATGGTTTGATAAATAACGCCGGTGTAAACGATGGAGTAGGTCTGGAAAATGGAGATTACGATCGCTTCATGCTGTCGCTGCACCGCAACGTGGTTCATTATTATTTGATGGCTCATTATGCCTTACCCGCGTTAAAAGAAAGCAAAGGCTCCATTGTAAATATTGGTTCCAAAACGGCCGAAACAGGACAAGGAGGCACTTCGGCTTACGCCGCGGCCAATGGCGCCCGTAATGCCTTAACCCGCGAGTGGGCCGTAGAATTGCTGCCCTACGGCATCCGGGTGAATGCCTTGATTGTAGCCGAAGCTTGGACGCCTTTGTACCAGGAATGGATTAAAACCTTTCCGAACCCGGAAGAAAAACTTACAAATATCACCGCTAAAATTCCACTGGAAAATCGTATGACTACTTGCGATGAAATTGCCAACATGGTTGTATTCTTACTATCTCCCAAATCCAGCCATACTACCGGCCAACTCATTCACGTCGATGGCGGCTACGTACACCTGGACCGAGCACTTTAGCCAGCTAACCGTTATAATGAAACAGCTAGTACTATAGTAAAGCAGGATTAGGGTTCGCATATTTTTAAAGATATCTAAGCGCAAAGTGTTTGTGGAGAAAATATTTTATCCGGTAAGTTTTACTTTAAACTAGAAGTAAAAAGGTGTTGGATTAAAAGATAAGTAATAAAGAAGATTGATACATTACTAACCTGAACAGTTACAATTAATTTAATAAGATAACCACCTTAAAAATTAATAGATGGATAGTATTTCTTTAAACCGGTTCAACGCCTTGTTATTGTTCTTTATATTATTAGTAGTAGCCTTGTATTTTGGCCGCTTGTTTTTAGTTCCGTTTACTTTTGGAACGTTACTAGCCATGTTGTTAGTACCGGTTTGTCGCTGGTTAGAAAAACACCACATCAATCGGGTACCAGCCGTATTTATCAGCTTGTTTTTAGTTCTACTTTTTATTATTGGCCTCTTTGCGATTATTTCCGCCCAAATCGTAAATTTTTCGAATGAGTTGCCGCAAATGCAGCAGCGATTAGGAGAAACTTTAAACACCTTGCAAAAATGGGTGGAACAGCAGTTGGGCGTTGAACCCCAGAAACAAATTCAGTTATTAAAAAAAGCGGCCAGCAACTTATTTAAATCCGCTAACTCACAGGCTACTGCTTTGGTGTCGGGGGTGGTGGGAGGTTTCACCAATTTTGCCATTGTAGTAATTTACGTCTTCTTTCTCTTGTGGAAGCGCGAAAAATACGAATCCTTTGTTCTGCAATTAACCGAAAAAGAGCACCATAGCCAGGTAAAAGATACCTTATATGAAATTACGAAAGTAGCCAGCGAATATTTGGGCGGGCGTTTACTTTCGATGGCCATGCTGGCAGTAATCTACGTGGTTGGTTTTAGTATAATTGGGTTAAAAAATGCCGTACTGCTAGGCTTGATAGCCGTTATTCCAACCATAATTCCGTACGTAGGGCCACTAATTGGAGCTTTTTTTCCTTTAGTCATGGCTTTAACTTCCGGCGACACCGGTGCTTTTGTTCCCGTGGTATTAGTGTTAGTAGCCGCCCAAGCGATGGATAATTATTTTATTGAACCTTTTGTACTAGGCTCTAATCTAAGTCTGAGTCCTTTCATGACTATTGTGAGTATTGTCATCGGGGAGTTAATATGGGGAGTAGCCGGAATGATTTTGTTTATTCCGCTTTTCGCTATTATTAAGATTGTGTGCGATCATATTCCTGTCTTACAACCGTATGGTTTTCTGCTTGGAGAGGACGATGATGGTAAACCAGCCTGGATAGATAAAATCAAAAAATTATTAAAAAAAAAGTAAGAAATTACTGCCCGCCACCTATTAAATAATAAGGTAATAACTGGGAATATAGTAATAATAAAAAAGCCTTTGCAAGAATGCAAAGGCTTTTTTATTATTAAGGTTGATCTTATTGGGTATGCATTACTCTTAGATGTTGTACTGCCTGCTTATTGGTTAATTTAATAATATAAATTCCATTTTTGTTCTGGCTGGCATTCCAGGAAACTTGAACTGTTTCGCCGGCAACTGCCTTGCCGCTCTTTAAAAGACTAACTAATTCACCGCTTAAGTTATATACTTCTAATTTATAATCTTCTTCCTGAGCAAAAGTAAATTGAATGGTTGTTTGGTTCTGGAAAGGGTTCGGGAAACTGGTAAGTGAAGCTGGTTTAGCTGCGTTAACTTCAGGCATTTTGTGGCCGTTAGTTATAGAAGAATTAGCGTTTGAAGTAGAATCAACTTGGCTAATAGTAGAATAGTTTATTGCTGCGCTGGTAGCCTGGTTAATAATTTTAAAGTTAACGGTTAAAGGCGTTCCAGCAGTTCCTGAACCATTGCTTCCGGAGTAAGGAGTAGATTTTAGAGTATAATCGCCGGTAGGTAAGGCAAGGCCGCCATAATTAACAGTTCCATTACTGTATTTCTCGTCGCCGAATAAAGTATAAGGAGCACCTTCAGTTTTGTTTATTGTCCATCTGCCGCTTAAAGCTAATTTAACGCTGCCTACGCCAGTGGCGCTGGTATTAATGCGAATATTTAAGTTTTTAGTCGGTAAGGTTGCCAGGTTTAAAACAATACCTTCGGTAATCGTTAGAATATCTTTATCTGTATCGCCATTAATTAAAGTTAAACTCACTATTTGCGAATTAGAGCTTGTGTTATTGTTTACAATTACAGACACATAATCGGCCGCACTAACGGCGCTTTGATTATCGGTTACTACTAAGCTAAAAACATAGGTACCCGCTGCAAGGCCGGAAGCAACCGGATTAGCTACCAGGGAGTTGCTTAATTTAGCCGTATTGGGGCCACTTACCTGGTTCCAGATATATTGTTTGATGGTGCCATCTTTATCCGTTCCGGTACCACTTAAAGTTAGGGTGTTCGTAGGCAAAGTTACGGTTATATCTGAGCCGGCATTGGCCACAGGTGCTGCGTTGGTAGTAGTACTGTTTACAATTACATTTATGAAATCGGCGGCGCTTACGTTGCTCTGACTGTCCGTAACTACTAAGCTAAACACGTAGGTACCCGCTACTAATCCTGAAACTACCGGGTTTGCTACCAGGGTGTTGCTAATTTTAGAGGCAGATGGGCCGCTTACCTGATTCCAGATATATTGTTTAATAGTTCCATCAGTATCGGTTCCGGTACCGCTTAAAGTTACCGTATTAGTGGGTAAAGTCACGGTTACATCTGTACCGGCATTAGCAATTGGTGAGCCATCGGTACTAGTCGGTTGGTCGATTACAGTGAAACTTACTACTAAAGGCGTTCCTACAGTGTCACTGTCGGAGGTAGTAGAATAAGTAGTTCCGGTTAAGGAATAATTACCAAGTATTGGTATCCAGGCATTGTAGTTAGTACCAACGGCTCCAAACAAAATATAAGGAGCGTTCCGTTCGCCAATATGTAAGGTATCCGCTCCGCTTAAATGAAATACCACGCTATCCAAAGAATTAGTACTGGTATTGGCCCGAATGTTTAAGTTACGGGTAGGTAGCGTGGCTAAATTAAGGGTAGATCCACTCGCTAAGGTCTGAATATCTTGTTCCGTATCGGCATTTACTAAGGTAAAGCTATCTACTTGCTGGTTTAAAACCGGAGGCTGTTCTTTACCACCGTTAGCCATATTTACCAACCAGAAATCAGTTTCCCCTTTAGAACTGCTCGACTTATCGGCGCCTGTAGCGGAAGAGGTAGTGCCGGCCAGAATAATAGAACCGGAAGTTGTTTGCTGCACCGAGCGCAAATTTTCGTAATCTGTGCCGCCAATGGTTTTGTCCCAGATTTTAAGACCTTTAGCATCGGTTTTTACCAGCCAGAAATCGGAGTTGCCGTTAGAATTAGTAGTTTTATCACCACCCAGAGGAGAGTTAGAAGTACCTCCTAACAGAATACCACCGTCGTTGGTAGCGGTAATAACTTGCAGGTAGTCGTTATTTAAGCCCCCAATAGTTTTATCCCATTGTTTATTGCCGGCGGCATCTAACTGTACCAGCCAATAATCGCCAAAACCTTTTGATGCTTCCGATTTATCGCCATTAAGCCCTGATTTAGAAATTCCCCCTAATACATAACCGTTATCTTTCGTAAGTAAAATTCCCACTAAGGTTTCATCCAGATTGCCACCTAAAGTTTTATCCCATTGTTTATTGCCGCTACCATCCGTTTTTACAATCCAGTAATCACCAAATCCTTTAGAAGCCGAAGATTTGCTGCCAGTGGCTCCGGAGTAAGATTGACCTCCAATAATGTAACCGCCATCAGTAGTTACCTGAATATCCTGTAAAAAATCGTAGCTGCTTCCGCCAATAGTTTTATCCCATTGTTTAATACCGTTGGCATCCATTTTAACTACCCAGTAATCGTTTTCGCCGATTTGAGCGGTCGTTTTATTGAAACCGGTTTTGCCGCTAACGGGTGAGTCGGAAGAACCACCTAAAATATAGCCGCCATCGGTTGTTAACCGGATAACTTTCAGATATTCATTAGAACTACCGCCGTACATTTTGTCCCAAAGTTTATTGCCCGAAGCATCTACTTTTACTACCCAATAATCAAATTTACCGGAAGCGGCGGCGGTTTTATCGCCACTAACCGGCGAGTCGGAGGTGCCGGCAAAAATATAACCACCATCGGCAGTAGGTTGTACATCCTGTAAAAAATCAAAACCGGAGCCGCCAAAAGTTTTATCCCATTGTTTATTGCCGCTAGCATCTATTTTAACAATCCAGAAATCCTGATTTCCTTTGGTACCTATTGTTTTTGAACCGCTAACCGGCGAATTAGAAGTACCGCCCAGAATATAGCCACCATCTTTGGTCGGACGATGAATTTGTAATATGTCCGCATTATTTCCCCCAAAAGTTACATCCCACACTTTCGAGAAGCTTTCTTGCGCAAAACTAATTTGGGTAAAATTGAAAAAAACGAATACTATAAGGAAAAACGGCGTAAATATTTTTTTCATATAAGAGCTTGTTATTAAGTAGTTTTTTGAATTAAAGAGTAGATAGTTATTAGCAGAATGTAGTGATTGAGGAATGTTACTGGTCATTTTTAGCTTAAAGGCAAATAAGGCAATGATTTTGGTATTAATTGAAGTAAGCTAATAAGCTAAACCAGAAAAGAAAATTTATTTGCTAAAAGAGAGGAAGAAGAAAAATTATAATTAAGTAAGTAAAACATTTTCAGCATATAATTGTGTTTTATTGAACTTGCTTATTTGTGTAATTAACATTAATAAGGTGAAAAGTTCGTTTTTAGCTTATTTTAATCAAATTAATTCCGCTATAGCTTAATTTTTTTGATGATACAAATATCGGCAGTATTCTAATATTGTTCATTATACAAAGTTGCGTATTTAAGTTTTTTATTTTATCTACTTGGAAAAGTTATATTTATAAATAAGATTAAGAATGTATAGAATCTTTATATGTTTTGGTTGTTTTTTGTACTGGAATACAGAGGAAGAAAAAAGCGGTTTAACAATGTGAAGAGGAAAATACGAGGTTGCCGGATAGCATTTTATCTCTATCTGTTTAAAGAGGCAATGCACTATTCTTCTTATTAGGTTATCAGCAGGGAACATTCCCTGTACGCATGCTGAAACAAAGAAAATCATAATTTAGGATGAAGTAAATTCAAACTAATCCAAATATCTTTCCGGCAATAAATTTCCTTACCTTTAAATAACCTTGAAATGCTTTTGATTGACTCATTTATCTTTCAATTCTCCTCTATTCTTCCGTCTCAGCAGCAAGCGTTGCCTTGGAATCTTACGAAAAATCTGACAACTATTTTACTTAAAATTATGGCGGATTTGGATAGCAACTACTCCGTGATAAATAATGTGGCTATTCATAAAACAGCGGTGGTTGAAAGTACGGCTGTTTTAAAAGCTCCGATTATTATTGGTAAAAATTGTTTTGTTGGGGCAAACGCTTATTTGAGAGGTGGGGTTTATTTAACAGAGTATGTTACCGTAGGTACCGGTTGCGAAATAAAATCGAGTATTATTTTCCCGCACAGTGCGGTGGCTCATTTTAATTTTATTGGTGATAGCATAATTGGCAGTTACGTAAATTTTGAAGCGGGTTCTATCACTGCGAATCACCATAACGACCGGGTAGATAAACAAATATCGGTAGTTCACAATTCGATACTTTTAAAAACGGGTACCGAAAAGTTTGGCGCGTTGGTGGGCGATCATTCTAAAATAGGGGCGAATGCCGTTTTGTCTCCCGGCACCCTCTTACCCCCGAATACTATTGTGAAAAGATTAGAACTAATCGAACAAAAGCTATATTAACAGATAACCTATCATTCTGCATTTGCACTTCGCTCCAGCAAAAATTAGAAATTAAACTTTTAAAATTAAGGTAATTTTACTTTTAAGATATTTCCGGCTTCTTTTTTACCTTCATTAGAAATAAACAAGTCGCCGGTAGGGCTAAAAGTTAAACCTTCGGGTTGCGAAAACTCCGCCGTATTTAAAATTAACAGGTTTTTAATTTTACCTGAATTATCTAAAATCAGGAGCTTCGGTTTGGTGGCTTCCGTTAAGTAAATATCGCCGGTAACCGGGTGCACATTTATTTCGGAAGGCTGCATGTGGGCATTCGGTTTTTTAGATGATATACTGGCAAAAGTTGGATCGCGGAGGTCTATTTTGTAAATTGGTTCCGATTTTAATTTTTTGCTGGCTAAATCAAAAGCATAAATTCCTTTAAAGTTCGGGTCGTTGATTTCAGAACCTTTAATCGCCAGCAATAAGCGATTCTGCTTTTTATCGTAGCACAAGCCTTCCACATTTTGCTCCGCCGTTAAAGAAGTAACATACGTTTTAACCTTGGGTTTATCTTGTTCCAGGTCAGCTATTTCGTATAATTTACCGTCGCTGCTAACCACATAAGCCGATTCACCCGTTACCGTGATTCCTTCGTAGTCGCCGGAACCGCCAAAAGGTATTTGTTTTTCAATTTGAGAAGTAGCGGTGTTGTAAATAAAAATGGTTCCCGCTTCGTCCTGCACGCAGGCAAAGCGATTGGGGCCTAAATACGCAATACCGGATACTTCTTTTAAAACCGCCGGCATATCCCATTTATCTAAAATTTGCACTTCGGAAGATGCCGCTACTCTTTTATCTTTTTTCTTTTTCCCTTTATCCTGTTTCGAGTCGTGCGCTTTAGATGCGTTTTCGCAGAATATAAGACCGAAACAAGTACAAAAGGTTAATAGTAGAACGAATAGTTTTTTCATTGTGGTTAGAGGTCAGGAAATAATTTTACGGTTAAAATTTCTGTTAGGCTTCAAAGGCTTTAAAAGTAACAGGTTCTTTTAAACCCCAAAAAAACTAAATTGTTGCTTCTGCAGCTAGGCAAATGGTTCTATTCTTACCAAGAGTATATAAATAACCCTGCTAAAAATCCTGTTGGGGAAGTAATAATCCAGTGAATCCCAGGTAATAATTGTAACCGTTATTTTCTGTAACTGCATTTTTTTACCTTTATTTACCAGCTAATAATGTTATAAATAGAGACCGCCGGTATACTTATCTAGGGCCAAATTGGTTTGGTTGAGGCGTAAAGCTGGGCAACTTATCTGTGGTTACCACGTTTCAATTAGTATAAATTTTCTAAGAGAAAGGTACTTTAATTTCTATTATAAGCTGCGGCTACATGAAAAAAATATTAACTAAGTTTAACGTAAGCGGTTTACTAGCAGCTACGCTACTTATTTGCCATTCTTGCGCGACCAACCCGGTAACCGGTAAAAAAGATATTTCTTTTGTATCAAAACAACAGGAAATTGCCATGGGCCAACAAGCCGATCCGGAAGTTATTAACCAGTTTGGATTATACCCGAACGCTCAATTACAAAAATTTATCAATGAAAAAGGCCAGAAAATGGTAGCTGTTTCGCACCGGAAAGATCTGAAATATGAATTTAAAATTATTGATTCGCCGGTGTTAAATGCGTTTGCCGTTCCGGGTGGTTACGTTTATTTTACGCGGGGCATTATGGCGCATTTTAACAACGAGGCGCAGTTTGCCGGCGTATTAGGTCACGAAATCGGGCATATTGCCGCCCGGCATTCGGCGCAGCAGCAAAGTAAAACCATGCTGGCGCAATTAGGTCTGGTAGTCGGAATGGTAATCTCGCCGGAATTTGCCCAGTTTGGCGAACAAGCGCAGCAAAGCCTGGCATTGCTTTTTTTAAAGTTTGGCCGCGACGATGAACGCCAATCCGATGAGTTGGGTGTGGAATATTCTACCAAAATTGGGTACGACGCAACGCAAATGGCCGATTTTTTTCTAACCTTAAAGCGCGAACAAGAGAAAAGCGAAACCGAACCTATTCCGGATTTTCTGTCTACGCATCCCAATCCCGCCGACCGCTACGAAACGGTAAAAGAACTCGCTGCCGAATGGAAGCAAAAAGTTAAAACCCCCAATTTGCAGGTTAACCGCAACTCTTACCTGAAAATGATTGATGGGATTGTGTACGGCGAAGATCCGCGGCAAGGCTTTGTGGAAAGTAACGTATTCTATCACCCCGAACTTAAATTTCAGTTTCCGGTTCCTACCGGCTGGGCCTATCAAAATTCGCCGCAACAATTTCAGATGGCCGCTAAAGACGGCAAAGCCATAATGGCTTTAACTTTAGTACCGGGTAAAACGCTGGAGGAAGCAGCCCAACAATTATTGCAAAAGTATCAACTGCAAGCTTTGGAGTCGAAAAAAGAAACGGTGAATGGTTTACCCGCTTATGCCCTGGTAGCGGACCAAAAACCTCAGCAAGAGCAGCAACAGCAACAACAGCAGCAAACGCCAACCATTCGGACTTTAACCTACCTTATTCAGTACAACGGTACTATTTACAGCTTAATGGGAATTTCGGCTAGCACCGATTTCGAGAATTATTTTACCGCTTTTAGCTCTACCATGCAGCAATTCCGGAAACTTACCGATCCGGCAATATTAAACCGCCAAGCCGAGCGGGTACGGGTGAAAACCGTGGCGAAAGCCGGAACTTTGGCGCAAGTCTTACGCCAATACAATGTGCCCGAAAAACGACTAACCGAAATGGCAATTTTAAACGGAATGGAATTAAATGAGTCTGTAACAGCTGGCTCCTTAGTAAAAGTGGTGCAGCGATAGTTTTAGTAAAAGATAAAAAGCAAGAAGTAATTTCTTACCAAACGGATCGGGTCAGCTATTGGGCATACCCCAACTGATTTTTCCCGAAAACTTAGATTAAAAATTTTACGAATTAAAAGAAATGGCCTTAAGGTAATTTAAACCTTTCTGGCTGACAACGAACTTTTGTTTGGGCGATTGCGGGTGGCGAATATCCGTGTAATTTAAATACCGCTCATTGATTAACTTAAGAATGAATTTTTTATAATTCTCGTAATTTTCGGTAATCCCTAAATATTGTAGAATCGCGCTACGCGATTGTGCTTCCTGGCAAAATTGCAATATGTCTTTGCGGTATTTGTCAAATAATTTCTGCTCCGCCGAAAGCAATTGATGGGAGTATTTTTGGTAATTATTTAAATTTAAGTTCATCCGTAAAGCTTCCCTACTATAATTTAAATTACTATAAAAACGGAAAACTGTAAATTAGGTTTTGTATTTAACCATTAAAAATGAAGCTTTATACCTGCTTTCATAAAATTATTCTCAGAAAGTAGAGTTGTTTTAGGTAAAAGATAAATTCCGGTAAGCAGGTACTATTTGTTTGAGTAAAAATTTGCCGCATTAGAAGCCTTGTATTCGAATAAAATTGACACTCTAAGTTCTTATTCTCTCCAAATTTTAGGTTTTCTTATTTTGCTTACCTGCTTCAATCAAATTTTACCTTAAAAAATACTGAAAAATCAGTATTGACCCTGCCTTCCTTAAAGTCTACCTTTAACCGCAGAAATAATACAATGGACCCTGGTGATTAGGGGTAGTCAGAAAGTCTTTGATCTTTCTTTAATAGAAAATCAAGCAAAAAGTAATATTCTGGATTTAAGAAGTAATTGAAAATTGATTAGGAAAGTAGATGTCGACCTTACAGATGCTGGACGTATTTATAGGTATAATTTTTTTATACCTGTTGCTGAGCTTTATCTGCAGTGCTATTAACGAAATAGTAGAAGGAATATTAAAAAGAAGAGCCGCCGATTTGCACCGGGGCATTCATGAACTATTGCATAACAACCAGGATAACCGTTTACTGGATAAATTATACACCCACCCGTTAATTGCCAGCTTGTACCGGGGAAAATATAACAGCCGATCGAAGAAAAATTTACCTTCCTACATTCCGGCAAGCAATTTTGCCTGGGCTTTGTTAGACATTATTTTGCCCGCCAGTTCTACAACCGTATCGGGAGCAGCCGGAGGCGGAACGCCAGAATCTGAAATTACCGGCAATGTTAGTTCTTTAAAATCCTTACGCAAAGCAGTTTTAGATTATCCCAATTTTCCGGTTCAGCAAGCTGTTTTAGCTTTGATTGATGCCGCCGAGGGCGATATAAATAAAGTGCGGCAAAACATAGAATCATGGTACAACAGCTCAATGGACCGGGTAGCCGGGTGGTACAAACGGCGGGTGCAAATGATACTTTTGTTTTTAGGGATTTTCCTCGCGGTAGCCATGAACGCCGATACCATTTCTATTTTTAAAAGTTTAGCCAACGATCCGGCTTTGCGGAACTCATTGGTTAGTGCCTCCGCCGAGTACGCTAAAACCACCGTTGCCGACGCTCAAGCAGGTAAACCAGAAGAAAGAATTGAAGCCAACTTACAAAAAATAAATGCCTTACGCCTGCCTATTGGTTGGGATTGGCAAGATAACCGCAAAGTAGGACTACATCAATCAAATGCGAGTCTGGCTATTCCAAATTCTGTTTCCGGCTGGGTGAGCAAAGTAATTGGTTGGGTTATTACCGGGTTGGCCGTTTCCCTCGGCGCACCGTTCTGGTTTGATTTACTAAACAAAATGATGGTGATTCGCTCTACGGTGAAACCGCACGAAAAGAGTCAGGAAGAAGCATCCGAAGACCGTCAGTAATTAAGGTAAAATGTTACTGTAGGCTTTAAATAAAGTATTTAGAATGAGTGTGGGGAGGATGTCCTTTATCTTCCATTCTTATTAAAAAAGCGGAAATTGCCTTAGAATAACCAGTTGTTACTATTTGGTGAAGATTAAATGGAGTAAGAAGTAAGCTTTAAAATTTAAAAATTAATAAAAAATGGCTGGCTGGAAAGGAATAGTGGGCAACAATTACGTTGCCGCCTCATTTGATAATTATTGCCATGAACTGGCCTGGACGGCTTGGCGGCCATCTTTTATCGTGCTGCACAATACGGCTATTCCTTCGCTGGCGCAACGCCCCAAGGGGTTTACCACCGAACACATGAGCGGACTGGAAAGCTTTTACCGGGATAAACAAGGCTGGAAAGGCGGGCCGCATTTATTTGTGGACGACCGGCAGATTTGGGTATTTACGCCTTTAACGGTATCCGGCACACATTCGCCTTCCTGGAATAAAGTGGCCTTGGGAATTGAAATGCTGGGCGATTACGAAAACGAACCTTTTGATAAAGGGCGGGGCTTAGCCGTGCGAAAAAATGCTGTGTCCGCTATTGCTACTTTGAGCGCCATTTTAGGGCTTGATCCGCATTTGATGCGCTTGCACCGCGAAGACCCCTTAACCACCCACGCGTGCCCCGGTAAACACGTCCGGAAACTGGAGATTATTCAGGAAGTACAGGATTTGATGGTACAACGCCACGCCGGCGAACACCCTATTAAACCAGTGGCTTAAGAAGTTATAAGTTGTAGGTTATGGGTTGTGCGTTGTTTGGTTTAAAAAACTTTTTATCAGGCTTTTACACTTTGTCTAATTTAAATTTGATTGTATTCTGTTGTTTTTAGTAAGAAGATAAAATCAAGGCTTATTACGGTGAAGCGAAGTGCCTGGCTAGCAAATATTAATAAACGTATAACCTACTACTTACTTCGTTACAAATCAAAAGCAATCCTATAATTTCATAAGTCTAGTATCTAACATCTAACATCTAATATCTAACATCTAGATTCAGGGCCATGATTGATAATGCGTTAAAAGTTACTGCCAACGAAGTGAACCGGTACCTTGTCCGGAAACTCGACCCGGACCGGGACCCTTCTACCACGAAGCGGGTAGCTACCGGCAATGTGGCCAAAGCGCAGGACGCGGATGCCTCCGGTTCCCGGGCCGATTCTATTTCGTCGCCGGGCATTCTCACGCTCGTGAACCTGGAAGAGGAAAGAAACGTGCGCAACCCTAATAATTACGTAAAACTGAACGATAAAATAGAATACCGCAACCCCAAGTTATTTATAAATTTATACTGCCTGTTTTCGGTTAATCACAGTTCTTACGATACGGCTTTGCAGTATTTATCGCTCATTCTGCAGTTTTTCCAGTACAAAAATGTAATTACCCCGAAAAATACGCCGGCCGATAATGGTTTAGCCCTCGACCCAAAAATTGAAAAGCTCATATTCGAAATGGTGTCCATGAACGCCGAACAAGTTAACCATTTATGGGCTACTCTGGGGGGCAAATACCTGCCTTCGGTTTTGTACAAAGTGCGCCTGATTACCATTGAAGAAGATATAGCCGAAATGCAAGCAGAGCCGGTGTCTGGAATTTATATCAATCATCCCGCTTAATGTAAAAAAGCATGCTCCGAAATTACAGCCGATTTTTCTCGATTGAACTGGCGCACGAGTACTATCTAAACCGAAAGTGCCTGGACCTGGAAATAATTCCGGCCCCGGATTGTCTGGCCCTTTTTAAACGGCTCAACATTCATTACCGGCAAACCGAGCATCAATTTGTTACCTTAATCAACGAAAATGAGGCGCACGAGCCTTTTATGAACGTGCCGCCGCGTAAATATTACCGCACCGATTTTGGCCAGGCAGTTTTCCGGTTTTATGTAACCCTGAAGAACCCGCTTTTTTTAAATTATACGAACATCCAAAATACGTTGCGTAAGACTTTTTACTTCAGCAACCTGGCTAATAACGCCGAAAACAACTTTTTATATTTAACCTTACCCATCGCAGAATTCGCGAACGGGCAAGAATACCTGCCGGGTAATCTGGTCCGCGATGCCCGTTCCGGCCAAGTGTACGAAGCCAACAAAAAGCACCTGAGCAAGAAAAAAAACGACTTGGCCGATTCCACTCTTTGGTCTCCGAAAGGATTCAATCATTTGCCGGTTCCTGTTCCGGAATTCAGCCCCGGAAAAGCCTACCAGGCCGGGGATTTGGTAAGAGAACCTAAGTCAGAGAATGTATTGGAAGCGGCCCGCAAGCACACCAGTGCTACCGAAAAACAATTAAGCGATACTACTTTATGGATTGCCCGCGGCCAAGGTCAGTTACAATATCCCACGGACCAGGACCAGGTAGATTACAGCAGCGGTAATTACAGCGTTACCCTTACCGATCCGACAAAGAAAGCCGATATTAGTATATTCGGTTTTAATTACCAGCCTTCGGCTCCAGCGTACGATATTCCTAAGGGGTCACCAGAAATGAAGTTTTTTGAGCAGCCCGTTACACAAATTCCGGTGAAGCTAGTTCACTTGAAGCCCGGTAAATACCAAATTAAAGTAAATAAAGAAATTTTTAACGTGTATTACGACCCGCTCCTTGGGGCCGGAAAAACTTTGGGCGTTATTGAAATTTTTAATTACTTACTCGGCAAAGATTCTTACGCGCTCTTAACCGACGAGGAAAAAATTAAAAAAATAAATTACAGCATCTTGTTCCCCACGCGTCGCGTATTATGGAAATACATCCGGAAAGATGCTCGGGCTCAAACCATTACCGATACCGGTTCTACGGATTATAAGTTTAATTTATCCGGCGATGATTTTATTTCGGCGCTTCCCATACCCTTATCGGAAGGAGTACTGAAAACTCTGAAATTAGAATTTAATACCGCTGACTTTAAGCTGTCGCCTTTACCTAATCCACCGGTACAGCGTTTCAGCAAGTGTACCCAGGACGATTACGATTACATTTGTTCGGAGATGTACCTGAATTATTAGGGCTTCGCCCAATTATGAATTAGAAATTATGAATTAAAAATTAGACCCAAGGATTCAAGCTAGTACTTCTTTTTTAATACATATTAGAATAAAACTTCTTACTAAAGTAAATGGGGATGGTAAAATAAAAATGTTCTCTACCGCCGAAAAAACCGTTAAATCCGCGCCCGCCATTCAACAGAAAGCGGCGGGTACCAGCTTCTTTAAGAAGGCGGGCGAGGAAGGTTTTTTCGGTGCTAAGGAAACGGCTAAACCAGAAAATGCTTCTTTCTTTAACGCTCCGGTGCAAGCCAAACTCAAAGTAAGCAGTCCGGACGACCCGCAGGAAAAAGAAGCCGATGCCGTAGCGGAACAAGTGATGCGGATGCCGGAACCCATAGTAAGTGCCTCGGTAGAAAATAAAAAGGAAGAAAAACTCGCTCGTAAAGAAGAGGAAGAAGTACAAAGTAAATCCGAAATTTCCGAAATTAATAGCATTCAGGCTAAAGAAGAACCCGAGCCCAAACTAGCAGCCAAGTTATCTTCCTCGGCTATAAAATTGGCCCGACAAGCCACCGAACAGCAGGAATCTAGTGGGAATAAGAGTGATACAGAATATGCGGTAAGCAGAAAAAATAACCCACTTTATCCTGCCAGTATCCTACAGCGTAGCGGACGAGGTTCGCCGCCGGGAGCAGCTCCGTTTGAACAAACCTTAGCTGCTTCGAAAGGGGAAGGCACAGCTATGCCCGATTCTACCCGGCAGTTTATGGAAAACCGTTTCCAGGCCGATTTCAGTGGCGTTCGCATTCATACAGGTTCAACGGCAGAGAGCTTAAGCAGCAGCATTCAGGCGCAGGCTTTTGCGCACGGCAACGATATTTATTTTAATAAAGGTAAGTTCTCCCCGGACTCTACTGCCGGCCGGACTTTGCTGGCTCATGAGCTTACCCACACCATTCAGCAGGGTGCCAGTAAAACGAATGTTCCTGCCGCTAAAAGGAGTTCGGTAGCTACTAAGAAAAGTTTTCCGTCTCCGGTAGTTTCCCGGTTACCTTCTAACTTATCTGCTGGTCAGGCAATCAGAGCACCGGAAGAGGCAAGTTGTCATCAGGAACCAAAAATTCAGCTAAAAGACGAAGCCGACCTAACACCTAAAAAAGCGCCGGAAATAGGTGCTTTACCAACAAAAACAGAATTAAGTACTTGGCAGGTAAACCACAAAGGTAAATTACAGCCAGCCGGGAATACTGCTGTTCCTGAACGAACCGCAATAGAAGAAATTCAGCCGAAAGAAGAAGCGCAGGAAAAAGAAAATGCAACGGATAGTTCGCCTCCCTTTCTTCAAAAACAACCAGTAGTCGAAACCCCGGCAATAAGCACAGCATTTAGGTCTGCTACAGAACCAAATAGTACTTTGTCGGTAGAACCAACTTCCATAGCGGTTCCTTCCATTTCTCCTACAAGTGCCCAGCCCATATCTGCTCCGGAAAATAGCTTAAGCTCGCGGGCGCCCCCCATTGGGCAGATTTCCCAAAATGCTAGCCAAAATGTAGTACAATGCGCTTTGTACGACAATGCTTTGGCGCGGGTAAGTGAATTTTTAACGGATTTACCCGGACTAGCCGATTTAGCGGACCCGAAAGGTTGGTTATTAGGTAAAGTACGGCAGTTTGCTTCGTATATTCCCGGTTACCGGGCTTTAGGTGTTATTCTGGGCCACGACCCTATCACGGGTCAGGAAATCCCCCGCAGTGGCCGCAACTTCCTGGAAGCAGGTTTAGACATTATTCCGGGCGGTAATCTCTTAAAACAAAAATTAGAAGAACTAGGTATTCTGGAGCAGGCTGCCGCATGGATCGATACCCAAATTGATACCATAAAAGGCATTGTTGAAAGTGTCCGGTCAGAATTTACCAATGCCTGGAATGCCATTGATGCGGGCAGCATTCTGGATGGCCCGATGGCTATTGTCCGCAACCTTGGTAATATTCTCGAAAGAGCATTAAACAACATTATTGATTTTGCCCGCCGGGCCGCCGGCGAACTGCTCGATATAATAAAAAAATTCCTGCTCACCCACATTGTCAGCTTCATTAAAGAACATACTTCCGCCTACGAACTGTTAAAAGTTATTCTAGGGAAAGATCCGATAACCGATGAACCGGTAGAGCGCAACGGCACGAATATATTAAATGCCTTGCTGGAGCTAGGCGGCGAAGAAGGTCGGGAACAACGCAAACAAATGCAGGAAACCGGCACTTTCCAAAAAGCCGTCGCTTGGATCGACCGGGGTATTGCCGTGTTCGGCAATTTATACGCTACTATCCGCAGTAATTTTAATTTAATCTGGAATGTGGTATCCATTGAAAGCTTACTGCACCCGGTAGATACTTTCAATCGTATTTACGAAACCTTTGCCGCTCCTGTAAGGCAAGTGCTTGATTTTGTACGAGATGCCCTGGTAGCTATTCTAGGCTTTATTAAAGAAGCCTTAATGAGCCGCTTAAGTACCTGGGCCAAAACCGTAAAAGGCTACAGCTTGGTAACCGTTATTATCGGTAAAGATCCCTTTACCAACCAAACCGTTCCCCGCACCGTCGAAAATATGATTCATGGCTTTATGAGCCTCATGGACGGCGGGGAAGAACAATTTAATCAGATGAAGGAATCGGGTGCTATTGCCCGGGCCGAACAACGCGTGAAAGCAGCGGTAGATCGATTAAATATGACCCCGCAATATGTCGTGCAGTTGTTCCTGGATTTATGGAATTCTTTCAGCTTTGCCGACTTAGCCAATCCTATTGCCGCCTTCCAGCGGATATTAGACCGGTTCGGCGAACCTATTGGCCGTTTGATTGCCTTTGTGGTAGAAATTATCCGGATTGTAATAGATATTCTGCTGCAAGTCATGCAGTTCCCCACTGATTTAATTCAGAATATCGTGGCCAAGGCCATGCAGGCCATTGAGATGATTAAACGCGATCCGATTGGTTTCCTGAAGAATTTGCTGCGCGCTATTAAAGAAGGTTTCCTGCAATTTTTCGGCAATATCCTGACACATCTTTGGAATGGATTGAAAGCCTGGTTCCTGTCGGAGGTGCAAGCCGCCGGTATCCCGATACCTACCGATTTTACCGTGATGGGCATTATTAAATGGCTGCTGGCCGTGTTGGATGTTACCATGGATAAAATCTGGAAAAAGCTGGAAGAAAAAATTGGTAAAGAAAAAGTAGATAAAATTCGCAAGTTTATAGATAAAGCCGAGCAAATCGCGAATGCCGCCGGTGAGGCCTACGAATTTGTGCAGGATGTACGTAAGCGGGGCTTTATGGTAGTTATCGTCGAAAAAATAAAAGAAAAGTTAACAAACGTGTGGGATTTGGTACTCGATTCGGTGAAAAGCTTTGTGATGGATCAGATTATAAATAAAGCCATCCAGAAGGTATTGAGCATGTTAGATCCTACCGGAATTATGGCCGTGATTAACAGCGCCATTGCCTTGTACAAAGCCATTCAAAGCTTTATTCGTTACTTGCGGCAAATGCTGGAAATTGTAAACTCGTTCGTGGAAGGAACCTTGGAAATTGCCAAAGGCGCCACCAAAAAAGCCGCTAACTTCCTGGAAAATTCTTTGGGCCGCGGGGTCCCCATTGTTATTGGCTTCCTGGCGAACCAGATTGGCTTAAACCTGAGCAGTCGCCTGCGCGATGCCTTAACTACGGTACGGGAAAAAGTAGATGCCGGACTTACCTGGCTGATTGGTAAGTTGGTAACGATTGTGGAGAAGGTGGTGGAACTGGGAAGAGCAGCAGCGAAAGCCTTGTTAGAATGGTGGAAGGCCAAAACTAAATTTACAGCAGAAGATCAAGAAGAGCATACCATTTATTTTGAAGGAAGTGAATCAAATGCTACCCTGATTATTAGGAGTGAGCCTAAACCCTATACTAAGTTTTTAGATAAGTATGAAGAAGAGTTAGGTAGTCAGAAACTTACCAAAGCTCAAGAAAAAGCGCTGAGCGACGCTCGAAAGAAATCAAAAGAAATTGAAAGAAGACAGCAAGATGAAATTGGAGGAACCACAGACGCCCAAAAAGAGAAAAACAAACAAAAAAAAGCGGATGACATTCAAAAATTAGTGGATGAGTTAGGTGTTCTTTCTAAACCATTATTTGGTTCGGAAAAACCGAAGGATTGGGAAATTAGCCATAATGGCGATGATTCAACATTTGCTACCAAAATGGAAGCTAAACGAATTTATAAAATAGCAGCTATTACGGATAAAGGCTCGGCTCCTACTAAGAAAGCGCACCCAATATTTGATAAGTTGGCTCTTCGAACCAAAGGTAATGGTTTTTACTATGTTAGAGGACACTTGCTAAATGACAATCTCGGTGGGCCAGGCCAGTGGAATAATATGACCGCCTTATCTATCAAAGGAAACAGCAATCATATTAGTTCAGTAGAAAGTTTAGTGAAAGCTGCCTTTGATATGAGCGCTGTGATTCACTACAAGGTAGAACCAAGAGGTACTCATGCCGCCAAAGTTCCAACCAGCAGGGATAAACCTAAGTTTACCCGTATCAGTGACATCGAACTGCAATTTTCAAAAGTAAAGGATATTGTTACAGCGGAATCAAAGATCTGTAAGCAATTAAAATGTTCTGCCCATACCATGAAAAAGGAAGGAAATAAGTGGGTAGACGATAAAGAAATTGTGACTAGCACCGTGGATAATCCCATTGAAACCGATTATTCTACTTACGAAGTTGGGGATTCCATTCCGCTACCAACCGTTAATCTTACCACGGGAGCAAATAGAGCTAAATTGGCGGATGTAATTGATTTTAGCGGCAACAAAGCAAGTTTCGCGCAAAAAGTATGGAGAATGGTAGATCATAAAATTGAAACGACAGAAGTAGGATTTGGCACGTATGAAGGCTTGGCTAATTACCAAATAGTAAAAGGTGACGCGGTTGTTTTGAAATTTACAACTGCTGAGAAAAACTATATCAATGATGAGCTTAAAAATAACAAGAATGTTGTCTTATAATTAAAATCTATGCTTATGGAATATAAACAAGTTATCAAAGATTTTAACAAGGAATTTACTTTGAATTTTAATTTGAACTATACGGATAAAACTTTATCTGAACCAAGTGAGAAGTCGAAAGATGTTCTGAAGAAAAACGGCAAGAATGTACATTCATCCTTTATAAAATTTTATTCAGAAGTAGGATCTTATAGTCTGGATTGGCAAAATACCATTGAATTAGAAGCAGATGTAGCGGGTTCCGTTAAAATACTGCAGCCGGAAAAAGTCTTATCAGATTGGAAAGAGGTAATTTATTTTGAGGACGATTCTTCTCTTAAGTACTTTAAGGTTTTTGATCAATTTAGTGAAGATGCTTGCTGCGGCTTTTATACGACAGAATCAAAGTCAGAACCGCACCATGTTTTGTATTACTATGATTTTCATAATGAAGCTTTTTCCTTGCATTTAGACCTGGAAGGTTATATTCAAATGATGATACTTTCAAAAGGGTTTTTATACTGGCAAAAAGTTTTGCTTGATTATCTAATGAAAAAGGAATCAGGAAATACAAAGTTGATGAAAAATAATCTGCATAAAGTATTTGAAGATTTTGATTTTAAAAATTTTATAGAAAAGTATAAAGCAATTAAACTATAAAAATTATTTCTATTATTTAAATGTTCTCTACCACCGAAAAAACAAGTAAATCTACTCCCGCCATCCAGCAAAAAGCGGCGGATACCAGCTTCTTTAAGAAGACGGGCGAGGAAGGTTTTTTCGGTAGGAAGGAAACGGCTAAACCAGAGAATACTGCTTTCTTTAACGCGCCGGTGCAAGCCAAATTAAAAGTAAGCAGTCCGGACGACCCGCAGGAAAAAGAAGCCGATGCCGTAACGGCACAAGTGATGCGGATGCCGGAACCCGTAGTAAGTGCCTCGGTAGAAGAGAAAAAAGAAGAAAAACTTGCTCGGAGAGAAGAGAAAGAAGTTCAAAGGAACCCGGAAGAACCAACGGTAGTTCCCATTCAAGCCAAAGAAGAAGCGGAACCCAAACTAGCTGCTAAATTATCGGCTACGGTTCAACGTTTAGCGCGTAAAGCCGCGGAACAGCAGGATATTTTGGGAAGTAAGGCCAATGCAGATTATACCGTTAATAGAAAAACCAGCTCGTATTATCCAGCAGAGATAGAACCGCATAGCGGTCGGGGTTCGCCAAATAACGTTGATAAATTTGAACAAACTTTAGCCGCTTCGAAAGGGGGAGGCAGTGCCTTGCCCAATTCTACCCGGCAGTTTATGGAAAATCGCTTTGGGGCGGATTTCAGTGGCGTACGGATTCATACAGGTTCAACGGCAGAAAACTTAAGCTCCAGCATTCAGGCGCAGGCTTTTGCGCACGGCAACGATATTTATTTTAACCAAGGTAAGTTCTCCCCGGATTCTGCTTCAGGCTGCACTTTACTGGCGCATGAGCTTACCCACACCATTCAGCAAAATTCCAGTTATAAAAATAAAAATATCTCTACCAAACAAACTGCTCAGGCTATTTCAACTAGCAAACTTGCCTTGCCTTCACAAGCAAGCTTAGTTACAAAACGGGAAATTTCCAGAAAGCAAAGTGATTTATTATATCGGGCACCGGCAGCCGAAACTTCTACTTCTCAATCAACTGAAACTGTAGATATATCCAATAAATCAGGAGGTTCGCCTTTACCTGCCGACGCCCAAGAATTTTTTCAGGATTCGTACGGAGCCGATGTGCGTGATATCCGTGTGCATGTAGATGCCGAAGCCGCCGCTATCTGCCGGGCCCGGCGGGTTCCGGCTTTTACCCAAGGAGGGCATATTTGTTTCGAACCAGCGCGGTATGCCCCAACTACCGAAGAAGGTGGAGCCTTACTGGCGAAACAGGTGTCTCATTCCTTAGCGCAGCGGTCTGTTGCCATTCCCGGTTTACTAAACCAGATTAATACCGCCCGGCAAGCCGACCATTCGACCAGTGCTCCCGCTAAAAGTAAGCAACCCGAAAACAAGGAACGTACAACCGCAAAAGATAAAAATAAAGCCGCGTCCAAAGAAAAAGAAGTAAAACCAGCAAAAGGTGTTAGCGTTAAACCCAAGGGCAAACGCCGGCCCAATCAATTGGATGGTCCACCGGTGAAATCCGTTAAGGCTAATCCCAAGAAATCACCTACTACTCCCGAAGAAGACCCCGCTTTTCAAAAAGCCGTAGGCAAAGCAAAAGCCGCCGCGAAAAATCAAAAACAGCACGAACCCGCCGACGCCAAAGCGACGGATGCCCAAAAAGCAGCCCCGGCGGCGCCAAAAGAAGCAGAAAGCAAAGCGCAAGAAAGAAAAACCGGTGGCCTGGATGCGGCCGGAAAAAACGAAAAACCTTTTGATGAAAAATCTTTTAAAGCAGATTTGCTAAAGAAAATTGAGGAAATAACCCCTGAAACCTTAGAGGAAGCCACCGAATTTAAAGAAAATAATAAAATTGGGGAAGTCAAAAATGTAATGGGAGAAAAAGTCTCTCACGAAAAACAAGCCACCACCGGTCCGGTAACGCAGGCAGCGGAACAACCCTTGCAAGTAAACGAGGCTGATTCTAAAAAACCTCTGCCTTTGCCGCCTACGCATCCGGGAACAATCCCGGGTAAACCAGTTGCCCAGGACGCAGCACCAAAACCAAAATTGAACAACGAAATTTCTCTTCAGGAACAAAGTAAATCTTTAGATGATGAGATGAAAGCTCATAACGTTACCGAAGAGCAATTAACTAAGAGTAACGAACCCAGTTTTGCCGCCGCGCTCTCTGAAAAAAAAGGCGCCCAAAAAGATGCCGCCGAAAAACCGCAACAGTACCGCAAAGCCGAAGGTTTACTCCTGAACCAGGCCAAGGCTACTGTGCAGGCAGAATCCATTCGTTCGGTAACAAGTATGCATACTGCCCGGGGTAAAAATTTCAATGCTGTTGTTCAGCATCAGCAAACTACTAAACAAAAAGACCAGGAACGCCGGGCTGCCGTAGCCAAAGAAATTGAAGCTAAATACGCCGCGACGGAAGAAAAAGTAAAAAAAGCTTTAGAAGCGGCTGATACCGAGTCGAACCAACTATTTGAGGCGGGTTCGGAAGCTGCTCGCAAAGAATTTGAAGATTATGTGGCCGAAAGAATGAGCGCCTATAAACGGCGGCGCTACTCCGGCTTTTGGGGTGGTTTACGCTGGGCGAAAGATAAAATCTTTGGGATGCCCGATGAGGTAAACGCGTTTTATACCCAAGGCCGGCAATTATACCTGAACAAAATGGATCAGGTAATTACCCAGGTAGCGCATACAGTTACCACCAAGCTGAACGAAGCCAAGCAAGCCATTACCGACGGAAAAAAAGCCATCGACGAGTATGTGAGTCAGTTGCCCAAAGACTTGGTTGAGGTAGGGAAAGAAGCTGCCTCTACTATCCAGGATAAATTCGAGGCGCTGGAACAAAGCGTGAATGACAAGCGGGACGAGTTAATAGAGGGCTTGGCTAAGAAATACGTGGACAATGTAAAAAAGCTGGACGACCGCATTACCGAAATGAAGGAAGCCAATCAAGGCCTGATTGATAAGGCCATCGGCTTCTTGAAGAAAGTCTGGCAGATAATAAAAGATTTGACCAATTTGTTTACCAGTATTTTTGCCAAATTAGCCTCTATTATTGGTGTAGTGCTGAGCGACCCGGGTGGTTTCTTCGATAACCTGGGCAAAGCATTTAGCCTGGGCTTCAACAATTTCAAAAAGAATTTCTTAGGTTACCTGGAACAAGGGTTAATGGATTGGCTGAAAACTAACTTAGGCATTGCCGGTCTAGAAATTCCCAAAAAATTTGATCCGGCCGCTATTTTCAGTTTGGCTTTGCAGGTAATGGGCATTACCAAAGAACACATTCGGGAAAGAGCGGTGGCCTTGCTCGGCAAAAGAAAAGTAGAGTTGCTGGAGGGCGGCGGCGAATTGTTAGCCCGAATTTACAAGGAAGGTTTAGGCGTTATCTGGGATATCATCTACGAAAAGCTCCGCGATTTTAAAGAAATAGTGTGGGAAGCCATTAAATCTTTCCTGCAAACCAAAATAATTGAAGCCGCCCTCACCTTCTTATTAAGCATGCTGAATCCAATAGGCGCTTTTATAAAAGTGTGCATGGCCATTTACGATTTTCTGATGATGCTCGTCCGGTTTAAAGACCGCATTATGGAATTATTGGATACCATTTTAAACGCCGTAACTAATATTGCCTCCGGTGCCATTGATGGAGCGGCCAAAGCTATTGAAGGCGCCTTTGCTAAATCTATTCCGGTTATTATTGGTTTCCTGGCCGCCCTCTTGCATCTGAACGATATTGCCGCCAAAATAAGAGACATTATTATGCGCGTAAAAGGTAGAGTAGAAAAAGCTATTGATTGGGTTTTGCAAAAAGCAGTTGGGTTAGTGAAAGGAGTAGGAGGAGCCGTAAAAACAGGAGTGAAAGGATTGCTAAACTGGTTAGGTCTGCGGAAAACTTTTACCAGCGGCACCGCTACTCACACTATTTACTTTGCTGGTAACCCTGAAAATCCAGAGTTAATGATTGCCACTAATCCTAAAACCTTTGCGCAAGCCGTAACCGACAGACGGACGGAATTGAGTAATGATGATACCATGGACCGGAGTAAAAAAAGTAATTTCCGGAGAAAACTTACCGACGCCGAGAAAACTTATACGGCTATGAATGTACTTAAAGATAGCCTGAAACAATCCACGGATGAAAAGGAAAAATCGGCTACGCAACGAGAAGTATTCCGGCTAGTAGATAAGATTATAGAAATATTGGTCGAAGTGGGCGTAACCGAACACGACGTGAAACGCGAAGTACTTACGGCGCCGGTGCAGGTAGGTGATTTTGTAAAACAAGGCAGCAAGGAGTACGAAATAAAAGAATTAAATGATGCCGAACAAAGAGTAAAAGCTTTATACTTGGCGGAAGCGGGTGGTACCGCCAACTTTTTATATATCGATTACGGTAAAAGTTACAGCAAAATTCCGCAACCTTCTCAAATGCCGGTGGACGAGAAATTCCTGAAGTTAAATGCTCAAACGGCCTGGGATTCGTACGCGGAGGCCAACAAAGTGTTGAACTACCGCCGAAGCGGCTTCCAGCTGAATAACGATGATAATTACCAATGGGAACATACCGTAGAACACAGCACCTTGCGAAATGGTATATTCTCCTCGCGACAAGTTAATTCTCAAACGAATTTAGCCTGGGCTTCCACTTCGATTAACCAGGAAGTTAACCGGCTTTATACCACTTACGACCGAAGTAAAATTGATTTTTTACCTAATAACTTAAAATCCCGGCTTAAAAGACCGAATGACCAGGGAATAGACGAACTGATAAGTATCCGGGAGTATCTTTTGCTAAGCCGGAATTTTGCCGAGCACGAAGAGTTTAAACGAGCTTATTACCGTTCAAAAGGAGTTTCGGTTAAACCCGGTACTTCTAAGGGCTTTGGCTTTTACCAAGTATTGAGTTAGAGAGGAAAGCTTTACGGGAGGTCACTAAGTTAAAGGAAGCTCCTCACGATAGTTTGTACCAGTATTATTTATCGTATTCATTTTACTGAGATAAAGATTTAGTATTTAAATGCTTTGGTGAAGAAAACTTAATAGAAATATTTATAATCATGAAACTAGCTTATGCCCGTCGTTATCGCCGCCCGGTATCCCGATCCCGGGAAACCGCCAAAAAAGACAACCAACAGGAGCCCGCTTTTTTTGCGGCCCCTTCGCCTCAGAGCTTCTTTAAACCAAATGCAGCCCTTCAACGGAAATGTGACCATTGCGCAGCCGAAGACAAAAAAGTAAGGCGCCAAACCGATGTAAAGGAAGAAAAGAAACTCCAAAAAATGAGCGACAAAAAAGAAGAGGAGAAAAAACTGCAAAAAATGACGGATAAGAAAGAAGAAGAAAAAAAGATTCAAAAGGTAGAAGAGAAAAAAGAAGAAAAGAAACTGCAAAAACAGGACGAGAAAAAAGAAGAAAAGACCTTAGCTAAAAAAAACGAGGCGCCCGAGGAAAAGAAATTAGATAAAAAAGAAAGTAATACATCTACTACTGCTTTAGCCCAAACCAGTAATTATGTGGCTTCGCTTGGCAGCAAAGGCAGCGCTTTGCCCGCCGAAACGCAGCAGTTTTTTGCTCAGCGCATGGGTTACGATTTTAGCCAGGTAAGAATCCATACCAATACTGAAGCCGAACAATCCGCCAAAGATATGAACGCGAAAGCGTATGCGGTAGATAATCATGTCGTGTTTAATCAAGGGCAATACAATCCGAATTCGCAGGCAGGAAAAAAACTATTGGCCCACGAGCTTACCCACGTGGTGCAGCAAAAGAATAATAACCAGGAACTGGTAAGCAGAGCTACCGAAAAAGCCTTGAATCGAATGGCCGAAAGCCAAACTAGCAGCAGTAACGGTAAGGCAACAAATACCCCAAATAAAATTGCCTACGGTTGCGAAGGAGTAGAGGTAGAAGGTAAAACCGAAGCCAACTATACCGATTCGTATACTTCTACGGGCACCACCACGCCCTCCACGAAGTGTGAAGATTGTCCCGATGACTGTGTTTCGGCGAATGGTAACGTACTATCGGACTTTAAAGCTAACCCGGTGGTTACGTTGCCGGATGTGCCCGATGGTTTAAGCGAATGCGAAACTAAAGCCGTGGCTAAATTCATTAACACCACCCTAAAGAACCACGAATTAAAGCACGTGGCCGCGTTTAAGACCTATAATGGCAAGGTAAAAACCCCTTATAAGTACCTGGGCTGTCAGAGTGGACTGGACGCGCATATTCAATCCATCCACGAAGATTTAAATACCAAACGAACAGAAGCGGCCAACGCCAAAAGCGACAAACTAGACCCATTTCATCCGACAATTCCCTGTAAATGCGATGAGTAAGTATTAGGTTACAGGTTTCAAGTTGCAGGTTGGAAAGTTGGCATTTATAAGTTTTCTTTTTGACAGAACACAATAAACTACACCAGATCAAACAATTGCCCTAATCTTATGCTTACTTTTTACCGGAAACCTATAACTTACAACCTATAACCTGCAACTTTCCAACCTGGCAACTTTTCAACTTTCCAATTTGTAACCTGCAACTTACCACAATGTCAAACGTGCTTCACCCTGAAATAGTCGCCCCGCATGCTCTGGAAAAGATGATTACTGACTTACGCCAGATCATTATTCAACGGTTAGAATCTTATTTTCAGCAAAATTCTTTAGCTTTTGATCATTGGTTAACGCAGAATTACTCAAATATCTTAGCGAGACATGAGATCATCCGGCTAATACCCCAATTAAAAACAACGGAGGAATATTTTGTACTGCTACTGGCTTTAGTGCCCCATTTGCAGCCCAATTTCTTTGAGACCATTATGGCGGAACATTTACCCACTGGCGGCGACTTTCCGGAGTTTGGCGGCGTAAAAGGAACCAATCATCGGGGTATTCTGCCTACCGGCGAAACCGCGCAATTTATTTTGGGCGGCACGGACATTAGCAAGCGGCTGGTCGTTCAGGCTTTGTTCGACGAGCAGCATTTTTTTTATCAAAACGATATTATCTGGTTAGAATCGGTGCGGGAAGGAGAGCCCAGCATGAGCGGCCGGATTATCTTAGCGCTGGAATGGGTAAATACTCTGTTAAGCGGTACCGATGTAAAACCAAAATTCAGCCCCGATTTTCCGGCTAAATTGGTGCAAACGAAAATGAATTGGGACGACCTGGTATTGCATCCTTTCACGGCCGAACAAATAGAAGATATCAAGCGTTGGTTTCGCTACCATGCTATTTTGGAGACGGATGCCAACTTGTCGCGAAAAATTAAACAAGGCTACCGGGTCTTATTTCACGGGCCGCCCGGTACGGGCAAAACCCTCACCGCCGGTCTCATGGGCAAAGAATTTAACAAAGATGTGTACCGCGTGGATTTATCGCAGATAGTATCTAAATACATCGGCGAAACCGAAAAAAACCTGAGCAAAATTTTTGACCGAGCCGAACACAAAGATTGGATTTTGTTTTTCGACGAAGCGGATGCCTTGTTCGGTAAACGGACGAACGTTCAAAGCTCCCACGATAAATACGCTAACCAGGAAGTATCTTTTTTATTGCAACGGGTCGAAGATTTTGGGGGATTACTCATTTTGGCCTCGAATTATAAAGCCAACATGGACGAAGCCTTTCTTCGTCGTTTTCATTCCATCGTGCATTTCCCGATGCCCAACGCGCAGGAACGCTTAAAACTGTGGCAGCAATCGCTTCCAACTTCTATCCAATTTCATAACCAACTAAACTTAGCGCAACTAGCCGATGCCCACGAATTAAGCGGCGCTTCTATCCTCAATATCGTGCAATTTGCCTCCCTCAAAGCTCTAAGCCGTCCCGACCAAACCCTGTACCAGGAAGATTTGCTGCTCGGTATTCGCCGGGAATTCCGCAAAGAAGAAAAATCGGTTTAAACCTGGATATTCTCCTTACTTGAAAGTAAATCTGGAAGAGATTAATTATTTTAATTTTTACAGAATTTCAATGAAGTTGGACTTATAATTTAAGAAGCTTATTAGAGAAGTCAGAACTATTAAGTCGTCTGTTGAGAAAGCTGGCGCGAGCGTCTCCGCTCGTGTCTACTATTGGGGTCTCTGGCCGGGCGAACCAGAATACCTTTTATAGAACTTAAAATAATATTTTCTACGAACAAGAAGCCAGAAAACTTATCACGGTCGCATCAATTTATTTCATCTCTTCTTCCCAATGAGATCTACAATCTACTTAGTTTAAAAATTGCCTACTAAGTCACTATCCTATAGTTCGCCTCAACATTACCTAGTACAAGCAATTGATAATTAAGAGAATGTACCCGGTATTATATTAGACTTACCCAAAAAATACTGAAAAATCAGTATTTTTTTCTGCTTCGCCACCTTGTACCTTAGCAGTATTAAAGGTAAAGGCAAAACAGCAGTATAGTAATGAAAGCTTAGCTGTTTCTTTTCCCTAGAACACCCCGAAGCTCAGAATTCGAGTCTTTTTTATTCCGTTTTACTCTTTGTTTCTCCTACTATTATGAAGCATTTTTCTAACCCGGGTAGTTTTTCTTTCTCGAACAGTTCCTGATTATCGGCTAACCTAAATGTAATTCATGCGGGCTATTCGGCCTCTTTCAACAGTTTTCAACTGATGCGGCTATTCTTTTGCCTCATCCCGAACAAAGTAATTGTCTCAAATTTAATTCACCATACTAATTCATGAAAAATGGCAACCACAAGTTATAAAACGCCCGGGGTTTACATAGAAGAAATAACCACCTTGCCGCCGTCGGTGGCTGAAGTGGAAACGGCTATCCCCATCTTTATTGGTTACACCGAATTAGGTACCCGCAACGATCCTACCCGTATTTCTTCGCTGGTCGAGTACCAGGATTATTTTGGATTCGGGGAACTGGAGCGCAGTATTTCGGTAACCGTAGAAAAAAATGCCAATAACCCGCTGGAAGCAAGAGTAATTGGCGTATCCATTGATCCGGCGGCTAAATCGAGAAATGTATTGTACTACGCTTTGCAGCTGTACTTTGCCAACGGGGGCGGGCCTTGTTACATTGTTTCCACGGGTACGTACCCGGATAGCGCCAATAATCCCCGCGAAGCTTACGGCGAAGCGCTAAGGGCTAGCTCGAAAGAAGACGAGCCTACATTATTGGTTTTTCCGGATGCACCATTCCTGCTGAACCCCGATGATTATTACAGCCTCATGAACGATGCGCTTTTAGAGTGCTCCCGTTTAGGCGACCGGTTTACTATTGTGGATGTACTGAATGTGAATGGCGATACCCAAGCCTCAGTTGCCGCTTTCAGAGACCGCATTTCGGCTAATTTAACGGAAACAAAATACGGAGCCGCTTATTACCCTTATTTAAATACCAGTTTGGATTACCGCTATAATCCGGAAGATGTAACCGTGCTGTTAGCTGGTGATGATACCGCGGCCCGGGCCGTGGAAGATTCCCGCCAAAGTGCGATAGTAGCCCGGCGCGACGCCGATAGCGCCCGCGCCGAAGCTGACCGGCTGAAACAAGCCGCGGATGCGGAGGGAGCGGATGCCGCGGCCAAAAAAGCTTTCACGGAAGCCGACCGCCGGGCGAAAGACCTGGAAGGCAAAGCTACCACCGCCCAGGCCGCCGCTGATGCCGCCGGCAAAGCAGTTAGCCGGCAAACCTGGCAAGATCAGAATAATGCCGTGCAAAACCAGATAAAAAAATTGATTAGCAACCTGGGGGTTCAACTAACTCCCTGCGCGGCGGTGGCGGGCGTGTACGCCGGGGTAGATAGTACCCGGGGCGTCTGGAAAGCGCCGGCCAACGTGAGTTTAAATTATATTACCTCCACCGCGGCCCGGATCACCGACGAAGACCAGCGGGATTTAAATATTGATGTGGTGGCCGGTAAATCCGTGAATGCCATCCGCTCTTTTGTGGGCATGGGTACTAAAATTTGGGGCGCCCGCACGCTAGCCGGTAACGATAACGAATGGCGGTACGTGAATGTGCGCCGGTTCTTTAACATGGTCGAAGAATCGATTAAAAAATCGACGTACTGGGCTGTTTTTGAACCGAATGATATTAATACCTGGGTGCGGGTACGGGCCATGATCGAGAATTACCTGCTGTTAAAATGGAAAGACGGCGCCCTGGCCGGAGTAAAACCCGACGATGCTTTTTACGTGCGGGTGGGCTTAGGCACTACCATGTCGCCGATGGATATTTTAGAAGGCCGGATGATTATTGAAATTGGTTTAGCCGCGGTACGGCCGGCTGAATTTATCATTATCCGCTTCTCGCATTTTCTTCAAAAATCATAATCGCTAAAACTTTTTATAAAGATAAAATATGGCAGCATATCCCTTAGCCGTCTTTCACTTTCGGGTAGAATGGGGCGGCAAAAATGTTGGTTTTTCCGAAGTTTCCGGTCTCACGCAAGAAGCCCAGTTAATTGAATACCGCGACGGCAGCAGCAACGATTTTTCCACGATTAAAATGCCCGGCTTGCGCAAATACAATAATATTACCCTGAAGCGGGGGGTTATCAAAGGCGATAACGATTTCTTTACCTGGTTAAAAACCGTGAGCAATTTAGGTACGGTGGAGCGGCGCGATTTAACCATTAACCTGCTGAACGAAAATCATGAACCGGTAATGGTCTGGAAAGCGCATAATTGCTGGCCGGTAAAAGTAGAGGGTCCGGGTTTAAAAGCGAATGGCAACGAAGTAGCCGTTGAATCCATCGAAATTGCTCACGAAGGGGTAACCCTGCAAAACGACTAAGTTAACCGAATGTAGTTGACTTAAGCGTGCTTTTCTCAGAATTATGGCTGCATATTATCCCCCGGTAGGTTTTCATTTTAAAGTAGATATACCAGGGGTGGGGGCGGGCGATAAAGACATGCGGTTTCAGGAAGTGACCGGGTTAACCGCGGAGATAGGAGTGGAGGAATTAACCGTAGGGGGCGAAAACCGGTTTACCTACCGTTTACCTACCCGCGCCAAATACGCCAATGTAGTATTAAAGCGCGGCATGTTAAACGACTCCGGCTTGATTAAATGGTTCCGGAACGCAATCGAAAACTTTGAATTTCAGCCGGTTGATATTAGTGTTCATTTGCTGAATGAAAAACACGAGGTGCTCAGTTCCTGGGAATTCCGGCAAGCGTATCCGGTTAAATGGGTAATTTCTGATTTTAAAGCTTTGGAAAATTCTATAGTGGTAGAAACCATCGAACTGGCTTACCAATACTTTTCCCGGAAATAGGTTTCAAGGTTTGAAAGTTGAAAAGTTGGAAGGTTAGCAAGTTAGAAAATTAGGTGGTTTTAAAACGATTATTCCTATCGCGAGCACGCTTCGCTCGTGATGCCCATCGTCCGGCCTCTGGCCGGTAGTAAATTGTTGCTGAATTGATTTGAGAAAGATTTATCGTTTTGCCCGGCCAAAGGCCTACCAGATGGTAGCTACGAACGAAGACACTCGCGCCAGCTAAGCGGCATAGTTTAATAAAATTTGACCATGGTTCCAACGGAATCAACCTGCAACTTGTAACCTGCAACCTTCAAACCTTTTAACCTTTAAACTTTCTAACTAAAAAATGCCGGTACAGATTAATGAGATGATTATTCGGGCCAACATTACGGAGAGCGCGGTTCCTGAAAAAAAAGGAGGGAATGCCCCCGCCGCTCCGGCCGCGGTAAATAAAGACGAAATAGTTCGGGAGTGCGCCGCCTTAGTTCTGGAAATGCTCAACGATAAAAAGCAACGGTAATGGCCGAAACCAACTTAAAAATAATTGCTTACGGCAAGCCCAAAGACAGCGATCCGTCGAAAGAAATCGGCAGTTTTTCGGTGGATTTTAACCCGAACACGTTTGCGGTCAGCAATAAAATTGAGTACAAGCAACCCGACGCCAAAGGACAAACCGGCGGCGATCCGGTTTTTGAGAAAATCCCGCCCCTAGAGTTTAGTTTGGAGTTTACCATCGATGGCACCGGCGTAGCCGTGGGGAATTTATCGCAGGAAAAGAAAAACGACTTTAAAAGCAAAAAACACGATTACGTAAAAACGCAGATTAGCAAATTACGGGAAGTGACCGGCAGCGGTATTAACGGCGATATTCACCGGCCCAATTACCTGGCTTTGTTGTGGGGTACGTTTCGGTTGGAATGTGTTATTACCGCTTTAAATATCACTTATAATCTTTTCGATGCCGATGGAACGCCCTTACGCGCCAAAGTTACCTGCAATTTTCTGGAACGGATTGGTCCCGGGAAAGGTGGCCGGCAATCGAGGCTCGAATCGCCGGACCTCACCAAATACCAGGTGGTGCGCGAAGGCGATATTTTACCGCTAATTGCGCGCAACAACTACGAAGATTCAACTTATTATTTACAGTTGGCCCGGGTAAACAAACTCAAAAATTTTAGAAACCTACCCCCCGGCGTAACCTTAGTATTGCCCCCAATGATCGAGAAAGATGCCTAACGAGAACGGTAATGCCTTAGCCACCCGCGAGCAGCCCACGGATCTGGTAAACTTTAAAATAAAGTTGAATGGCACCGATATGAACGGCGAATACGCTCTGGTAGGGTTAACTGTATTTAAAAGTTTTAATAAAATAGCGTATGCCAAAGTAACGCTTTCGGATGGCGATCCGGCCAAGCAGGATTTTGAAATCAGCAGTAAAGAAGATGCTTTGGTTCCTGGCAGCGAAATAGAAATCGCGATGGGTTACCACGAACAGGCTAAAACGGTTTTTAAAGGTTTGATTATTAAACACGCCCTGCGTTCGGGTAAAAACAAAAAGTCTTTTCTCACCATTGAAGCCAAAGATAAAGCCATTAAACTGGTAGCCGGCCGCAAAAACTTTTGTTACCTCGAGCAAACGGATAAAGAAATTATTCAGAAAATAACCAAGCGGGCCGGCCTGAGCGGGGGTGATCTGGTAATGGACGATACACCCGTAAAACACGCGCAGATGGTGCAATACAATGCCGTGGATTGGGATTTTGTGGTAGCCCGGGCCGAAATGAACGGGTTGTTGGTTTTGCCGGACGATAATAAATTACTGATTCAAAAACCCAATACCAACCAGGAACCCGCCAAAGATATTACTTACGGGGTAGATGTGATTGAATTTGAAAGTGAGATAGACGCCGGTTCGCAGCTTAAACAAGTAAAAGCCCAGGCCTGGAATGTTAAAGATCAGAAAATAGAAGAATCGCCGGAGGCCAAGGTAAGCTTTAAAGAAAACGGTAACCTGAAAGCCGACCAGTTAGCCGAAGCCGTAAACCGGCAGGAAGATAATCTGGTGCACGGGGGTAGTTTAACGACCGACGAACTAAAAGCCTGGAGCGAAGCCCGCTTATTAAAAAGCCGCTTAGCCAAAACCATTGGGCGCATTAAATTAAAAGGAACTACCGAATTAAAACCCGGCCAAGTTTTAAAATTAAACGGCTTTAGCAAAAGATTTAATGGTAACGTTTTCATTACGGGCATCCGGCACAGTTACGAACTATCCGTTTGGGAAACTGATATTCAGTTTGGCTTGCCCGAAAACTGGTTTTACCAGCGCGAAGATATTCTGGAAAAACCGGCCGCCGGTTTAATTCCCGGCATTAATGGGTTACAAATTGCCTTAGTTACGCAACTGGAAGATGATCCCGAGCAACAAGACCGGATAAAAATTCAACTGCCTTTAATTGACCGCAAAGAAGCGATTTGGGCCCGTATAGCCAGTCTGGATGCCGGCAAGGAGAGAGGCGCCTTTTTCCGGCCCGAAATTAACGACGAAGTAGTAGTCGGTTTTTTAAATGACGACCCGCGTTACCCGGTTATTCTGGGCATGTTAAACAGTAGTAAAAACCCCGCTCCCATTTCGGCCAAAGACACCAACCACGACAAAGGCTTTGTTACTCGGAGCAAAATGAAACTAACGTTTAACGATGAAAAAAAGATAATAAACCTGGAAACCCCGAAAGGCAAGAAGATAGAAATAAACGACGACAAAGACGCCATTGTACTTTCCGATCAAAACAACAATAAAATTACGCTGGATTCCGCCGGAATAAAAATAGAGAGCGCGAAAGACATTGTGTTAAAAACGGCTAGTGGTACCATAAAAATGGAAGCTGCCAATATCAACGGCAAAGCCACTGCTAAATTTAGCGCCGAAGGCAGCGCCACTGCCTCGCTTCAGTCCTCCGGTCAAACGGTAGTTAAAGGCTCAATTGTAAATATTAATTAGTTGGAAGGTTGGAAAGTGGAATGGTTTAAAAGTTACAGGTAAAAACGTTGGAGTTTATAAGGTTTTAAGAACTTATTGATAAACTCAAATTATTGATCTGAAATAGCTAGCAGTAAAAACCAAAAATTTCTGTTCCTCCTAAACTTAGGGGGAGAGCTTTATAAACAATTACCATATACTAATAATAAACTGTATGTACAAATATGAAAGATTTAATCAGCAATATTTTACTCAGACTGGCTGGTAAACGATTAACCTTAGCCACATGTAGAGCCTGACGATTTAGTGTTTGAGCGGGGTGAGTTGAAAATGTACCGTAAGACTTATTAAGCTTTAAAGAGAACAGGTTTTAAATAGAAATGCCGCCTCTCCTTTCCTGTTTTTAGGGGAGGTTCCGCAGGGGGAGGGGTCAAACCTTAATAAACAAAAAAATGCCTTTTGCCGCCAGAATTACCGATATGCATACTTGTCCCATGGTAACCGGTTTGGTTCCGCACGTGGGTGGACCCATTTTGCCACCCGGTAACCCAACGGTATTTATTGGGGGCTTACCGGCTGCTACGGTGGGAGATATGCTGGTTTGTGCCGGCGGTCCCGATTCAATTATTAAAGGTTCGGCTACGGTGCTCATTGGGAAAAAGCCGGCGGCGCGCATGGGCGATAATACCGCGCACGGGGGAATAATAGTATTGGGTTGTGTAACCGTAAACATTGGAGGTTAAACGATGGAAACTTATCTGCAAAATTTTACGGGGACCGGCTGGAAATTTCCGGTAGAGTTTAATAAAGATCTGAAAACCGTAGTGCTATTAACCGGCCACGAAGATATCCGGAATAGTTTGGAAGTATTGTTTGCTACGCGGGTAGGGGAGCGTATTATGCATTCCCGGTACGGTTCTTCGTTGGCAACTTTTCTATTTATGCCCATGAATAAAAGTACTTTAACCTATATGGAGGCCATTGTGCGCGACGAAATTTTGTTCAACGAACCGCGCATTGTGGTAACTGACATCGAAATCCAACCTTCCGCCGCCGAACCAGCTCGACTGGATATAACCATTGAATACAAGATTACCGCTACGAATAACCGCTACAATTACGTCTATCCTTTCTACTTGAAGGAGGCGACGAACTTAGAATGGTAGTATTAGGTTGCAGGTTGAAAGTTAGAAGGTTAGAAGGTTGAAAAAGTATGAATAAGCTGACGTACTTGATACGAACTGAATGAGATGTTTTTTGAACAGGCAAGTTGTACGCTGTTTAAGAAGATAACAGTATTTAAATCACTAGCAGTTAAAGGTGGACCATAACCAACAAGAGCAAGGGCGCTCGCTTTAAAACTTAAATTTCAACTTTTAAACCTTCCAACTTTTCAACCTTTCAACCAACCGTGAACAAAGATCTGAGAAGCATCGGCAATATATTAAAACAGGAAGGCACCTCCCGGTACGAAAGGTATTTGCCCGCGCTGGACCCGCAATCCGTTTTAATCGACGACCGGAAATTACAAGACTTCATCTCTTACGCGCAGCGTTACGCCAAACAAGTTTGGTACGTGCATGCCAACGGCGAAAACGACAACCTGACCGAAAGTTGGGAATATTTTTTTAAGAACGATATTGTTTTGCTACTGGCCAACATTGCCACTAAAAATGTAAAGTATTACAAAGAAACCTACGACCAGTTACAGGAATTCTTTAACCAGGAGCCACTGCTGGCCAACTTTATTGATCTATTAGAATTTACTTTTGCCCGGTTTAAAAAAATAAATAGTTGGTACTATGCTTCGGCGCTGGATAGTACCTTAAATTTCGATCTTAAACTATACATTGGCTCTTACCTGCGGCGCGAACTGGAAAGCTTGCAGGAAATGATATTGTACGCGCGTAACCTGACCGGGAAAAATTACCGCCTCGCCGACTTTAAAGTAGATTTCTTTTCTACGCACAACCAGCCCAACGCGAATGAACGGGAAATAAACGAAATCCTGCAAAAATACGGCCTCTCCGGCCGGACCTTTACCAGTCCTGCATTGCTGGAAAAAGTAAATGAGATAATAAACCAGGATAACGTTTGGGATGTAACCGACCGGGAAAATATCCGGGCGCGCGAACGGCTCTTTGCCGGTACCAACGACGAAGAAAAACTCAGAAGCGCCGCCCTGCGGCTGAATAAAATTTTCGATGCCATTTACCACGCTACCGAAAATATTGTGAACAACAGCCAAAGCTATTTCGAAGAAGCTATTCACCAGAAACAAGATCATTTGCCGCACATGGCTTTGTTTATTTCTTTTATCAAACTCTTCGGCTATGCCCGGCAAGAACTAAATAAACTTCCGCAAAAACACCTGGATTTTTATTACAAAGATGTGCTGCGCATAAAAACCAAATTAGCCGTTCCCGACAAAACGTACGTGGTATTGGAGCTGGCCAAAGGCTTTGAATTTAGCCCGGTAAAAAAAGGCACCGCTTTACTGGCCGGAAAAGACAAATATAATAACGAGCTCCACTATGAAACAGACGAAGATATACTGGTAAATAAAGCGCAGATTGCCGCCGTAGAAACAATTTTTATTCAACAAAATGCCGATAAGCAAACGCTTAATTATTATACCGAGTCAATAACCAGTGATGCTAACGCGACCGAAGAAGTTGCTCCTTCCTGGAAAATGTTTGGCGAACCAAAAGTGGCAAATACAGCCGAGATTGGTTTTGGCATGGCATCGACGCAATTTTACCTGTCAAAAGGCGAAAGAAATGTTGTAGTAACGTTCACTTCAGAAGAACCTATTGCTTATGAGCAATTTAATACCCGCTTGTTGCGCCTACTGTTAACCGGCGAAAAAGGCTGGCTCAACAGCGACGATCCGAAAAGTGGTATTTTTATTAATTCTTTAACTCGCACCAGCCCTACTACTTTAGAATTAAATTTTAGCGTTGCCCTTACTCAGAAATCGGCTATTGTGGCGTTTGATCCAACTCTTCACGCGGGCAATTTTAACACAACTTTGCCGGTGGCGCAATATGTATTAAAATACCCCCGTCGGCAATTATTACCCGAAGATCCGCAATACAGTAATTTTCAAGATAGTGTTCAGCAGCTTAATACCTTACAAAATTTAAAAATTACTCAATCTACCATCCGGGTGCAGGTGGGTAGTTTAAATGCTTCGTTCAGTTTAGATGGCGTAAAAGATTTAGTTTTAGAAAACACCGAAGCCACCCTGGATAGTAAAAAACCATTCTATCCCTTTACCGCCATACCCAAAGTAGGCTCCGCTTTTTACATTGGCTGCAAAGATTTGTATCACAAAAATATTGATAAGCTCACCGTAAATCTGGAGTGGCTTTTACCCGATAACTTCAGAGCCTATTATAATAAGTATTTACCGCCCTACGATTCAAATAAGTTTAAAGCGGCTTTTAGTGTTTTAAAAAACAAGCGTTGGCAGAAAATCAACGATGTTTCGGTAATTGATAAAGACTCCATTGATCCTAAATACCGGACCATTCGCCTCGATTTTAGTAAACTGAAACAGGTTACCGAAGCAGATTCAGCCGATAGCGAAATTTCCATTGATAACGAACGGCAGGACGGTACATTAATGCTCAAGCTCAATTACCCGGATTTTGGGCATGGCATCTATCCGCAGTTAATTACTACGGCCATGATGGAAAAAGCGGCCTCCAAATACGGATCGGTGGATTTTTACAAAATTGTAAAAAAGCAACTGCACGATTCGGTTATCTCCATTAAACTGCCCGATGATATTAACCAGCGCCAAGGTTCGTTGCGGGTAGTAGTATACGATATTTTAGAAAAAGTTAAAAACAACGACCAGGCCCGCACCATGATGACCAACGGCCTGAGCGAATTAATCCGGCGCATAAACGGCAGCAACGTTATTACCCGTAAACCCCCGCCAACTACCGCCGAAGCCGAAGAAACCGCACCAGCGGATCAGGACCGGGTGCTGGTGAACGACGAAAACTACATCGAGCGCATTTTACGGTTCCTGAAAAAAGTAAGGTTAATTGATAAAGAAATTCACTACGACCAAGACATGCAGGATACCGACCAGGTAGTGGATCGAGTAAAAGATAAAGTAAATACCAGCGCTGATTTTATTTTGCCTTCGGACCAGGAATTGGTGGGAGTTATCATGAACGAAGCCAACAACGCCATAAATAAAACGGTCGCCAACGTGGTAGACGAGATTCTCACTTTTCGGGAAACTAACCGGCTTCCGGACCCGGAGACCGTGGCCGCTTTACTCACCCAGGAATTTAACGAAGCCAACGAGGTAATCAACGACATGATTGCCCGGAAAATTGCCATTTTGCTTTCGGCCAACGAAATACCACCACCTCCTTATGCGCCAGTGGTAAACGCCATTTCCCTTAGCTATACGGCCAGTAAATCTTCTGCCGAAGGCGATGAGTTTTTTCACATTACCCCGCTTGGCGTTTTTCCCATTAAGGTAGCGGGTTATAGTAATCAGGGAGCTTTACCCACCGGGAAACTCTTAAAAACCGCCTCCATTTTTCCGCAGTCTATTTTAGATAATCCTAACCGTCCCGATATAATGCCGGGAATGCTGTTTATAGGAGTCCGGGATTTAGTACCTCCGCAAAATTTGTCGGTGTTGGTGCAGGTAGCGGAAGGTTCCCGGTTAAACGATAAAAAACCACCTAAGGTCCATTGGTGGTATTTGCATAATTACGAATGGCTCCAGTTAAAAGACGAAGCTATTATTTCGGATAGCACCTATGGCTTGCAAACTACCGGCCTCCTGCAATTTTCCATTCCATCGGCGGCCAATAACGTAGGTAATCTTTTCGCAGCCAATGGTTTGTTTTGGTTATGCGCCAGTGTAGCCCGCGATCCGGATGCTTTTCCGCGGCTGGTAAGTTTAAAAGCTCAAGTTGTGCGGGTTACCTTTAAAGATCAGGACAACGATCCGCGGCACCTGGCATTGCCGCTAGAAGCGAACAAAATTAAAAGCCTGGTAGATCAAAATCCGCAAATTAAAAAAGTAAGTCAGCCGGTAGCCTCTTTCCTGGGGCAAGTGCAGGAGAACAGTTCCACGTATTATGTGCGGGTGAGTGAACGTTTGCGCCACAAAGGCCGGGCCATTACCAACTGGGATTACGAACGCCTAGTGCTGCAAAATTTTTCTGCGGTTTTTAAAGTAAAATGCCTGAATAATTACCACAACGGCCAGTTTGTAACCGGGCACGTAACCGTTGTGCCCGTTTCGGATTTACGCAATAAAAACTACTACGGCAGCAACGTGCTTATTCCGAAAACCAGTTACATCGATCTCCGGAAAATAGAAGAATTACTAAGTGCCTGTTCTTCGCCGTTCGTGAAAGTACACGCCCAAAATCCGCAGTTAGACCAGATATTGATCCGGTGCAAAGTTAAATTTTATACGGGGGTTGATCAGGGGTATTATTTACAGCGCCTAAACGAAGATTTAATTCAGTTTTTAACTCCCTGGGCAAGTGGTAATGCGAATGCTTTATCTTTTTCGGCCAAAATCTACGCTTCGTCTATTATTAATTTTATTGATCAACGCGATTACGTGGATTATGTCGTGGACTTGATTATGCAGCAATACACCGAAACCGAAAGCGGGGAGAAAATATTCGCGGTAAATCCGGATCAGTTAACATCGCTGGTAGAAACCAAATTCACCACCGGGCATTCGATCTTAGTATCGGCTCCCAAACATGAAATTGAGTTAATGTAAACTTACTTCCTATCTGTTAAGAGCTTCAATCAGAATACAAAAGTAAAAAGGATAAAATGAAACAAACAGTAACTAAGAGAAGATGACATCAGTTTGGCTATGGAGGGCCTTCTAAGGTTCCGGTGCGTAGCATTCCGACGCAGGAGGAAAGGAAGCTTAGACCAGCCCGGAAGAGTCAAACGGGCACGCCGGCCTTTGAGGCAAACGGGTTACGGTTCAAATAAAGTTAGTACCGCCAAATGGAGACGGGAACCGGCTCCAAGAAAAACGCTGGATAGAGGATTGGTGTCCTAATCGTAGCTCCAACACCAGTTGTTAGGGCCTTTAAACTAAAATTTAAAACTTTAAAATACTTACCTGATATGCCCGCATCGGTAACCATCGATAAAGAAAATAAGCTGTCGCCGGCCGAAGATTATAACTTTTTGCGCAAAGAAGGCATCCGGTTAATTCAGGACTTATCCGGTAAAATCTGGACCGACTACAACACGCACGATCCGGGGATTACCTTGCTGGAAGCTTTGTGTTATGCGCTTACCGATTTAGGTTATCGTACCAATTTTGATATTAAGGATATTCTTACTCCGGCGGATATTACGTCCGCAACCTGGCAAAATTCTTTTTATACCGCCCGCCAGGTTTTACCCAGCCACCCGCTTACCATCAACGATTACCGTAAATTAATTATCGACATGGAGGGCGTGCGCAATGCCTGGCTGGAAGTTAGCGACGATTCGGAAATGCTGATGTATTGGCAAACTAATGGCAGTGAAACCGATGCCGGCGAACCTGCGGCTCAACTCAGCTACGAGGCCGACAATTCCGGGGAGCTTTTGCGTTTAAAAGGTTTATATAAAGTTTTTGTGGAATACGAAAGCGACGTTATTTACCAGCAAAACGAAGAAGAAGTAGCGCAAAAAATTAAAGAAAGGCTTTACGCGCACCGCAACCTGTGCGAAGATTTCATCAATGTAACTTCCATTGAATACGAATATTTTAAAATGGAAGCCGAGATTCAGGTGAGTGAAGGCATGGACATTGAGAAGATTAACGCCCGGATTTACGAGGTTATTTACAACTTTTTCTCGCCGCCCATTACTTTTTACAGCCTGGAACAAATGCTGACCAAAGGCTACTCAGCCGAAGAAATTTTTGCGGGTCCTTTATTGCGCCATGGGTTTATTGAGAATGCTGAATTAGAGAAATCGGAAAAATACAAAGACGTTCACCTTTCCGATATCATGCGCCTGATTTCGGGAATTGAGGGTGTTATTGCCATCAAAAAATTTACTTTACCCACCGAATCACAATCCGCTTTCTCGGATTTTACGCAGTGGTTAACCAATGTAAAAGACAGCCAACGCGCCCCCCGGTTAGACGTTAATAATTCCCGCATTACGTTCGTCCGCAGCGGCGACCGGCACCGCAATGCCGCCGAAAAAGAGCCGAATAAAGAACGAGTTCTAGCCATGTTCTCGTTTTTTCAATCGGCTAATTTTAAGTCGCGGTTAAAAGGAGCGAGCAAAGATTTGCCGGTGCCCACGGGAGATTTCATGAACATTACGGAGTATTTCCCCGTCCAGAAAAGTTTGCCGGCGGTTTACGGTTTGTCCGAATCCTACCTGGAACCACCCGTTGACCAATTAACTTTGCTCCGGGCAGCTTACGATTTGCTCGATGCCCAGGTGGGGCTTACCCTGCGCGAAGTTCTCGATAATTTACGCCGCGAAAAACCCGATGATACCTATGTGCGGGAGAGAATAAACGAGTTACTCTCCCCGGATGTAAAGCCGGAAGAAGTAGAGGTTATTCTGCAGGAAATTTCGTCGGATAAAACCAACGCGGCCATTCTTACCCGCCACTTAGCCATTATTTTACCCGATGAAGCTGGCTCTTCGCTCGATGACCTGATCAGCCAACTATTAGTTAAACACCGTCGGTTTCCGGTAAGTATATCTGCCTCTACGCAAAATTTACAACGGGTAGCGCAGCAAACAATAAGTTTGTCTTTATTTCAGATTACCCAGGAAGAAGATATTCGCCGGCTACGCGAAGCGTATCGCCTGGACCAATTAAAGCACCTGGATACCCGGCAAAGGTTGGTGCTGCAATTACGCGGTTTCCTGATGGTGTTCGAACAACTTTTAGCCGATTATTTAGGGCAATTGGCCAGCCTGAGCGATACCTTATCCTTTAAAGATACGCTCCAACAAACCTTTTTTCCGCAGTTGCTGGAAGAGATCCCCGATCGGGCAGCAATGTTCCTGGATTTTGATAAATACCAGGAAGAACAACTGCGCCTGGGCGAAACCGAAGAAGCTTTTACTACCCGGCGCAACCGTATTTTAGATCATTTAATGGCTCGTTACGGGGAAGATATGAACCGGTACGCCAATTATCTGCAAACCGCCAATGGTAAATTAGCGGGTAAGCAGTTAATTACCGATAAAATTGCCTTTCTACAAGACTTAGTAGGAATTACCACTTACCGCGGTCAGGGTTTTAATTACAGCGATCCCGATCAAATTTGGGACAGTACCAACGTGAGCGGCACCAAGAAACGTATTTGCCGCTTATTGGGGATGAAAGATTACGCTAAAAAGTTTATCGCCAACGATGCTATTTTTATTCAAGAAATAACGGCGGATGATAAAGTGCAACGCTATGTGGTAGTATTAACGGATCCCGCGGACCGAAATTCAGTTTTACTCCGGAGTTTGGAATACGAGTTTGAAAACGAAGCTCAGGAAATTTTAAATTATATTTTAACGCACGGAGCCGAAATAGCGCTTTACGAGCAAGAAGGCCGCCGCGATAAATGGAATTATCACCTGAAAAGAATTACCCAGGAAAACGATTACGAAATTATTGCCAGCCAATCTTTCCCCACCCAAAAAGTTGCCGAAACAGCCTTTGATCTGACTATTCAAACCCTACGGGATTTTTCCGAGGCCGAAAATTTTCACTTGGTAGAGCATATTTTACTGCGGCCCAAAGTTTCGCCGCGGGAACGGTCCGGTAAGAGAGGCAGCGCCCTTAATTCGGATGCCGTGGATTTTTTATCGGTAAATGCTGTTGCCGCCGGCGAAGCCACCACGCGCTTACGACCCGAAAGCACCACCTATAAATTTCGGATTTTGAACACGAAAAACGAAGGCAAAACCAACTGGCGCTTAACCTTAAACAAAGACGATAAAGACGAAATACTAATTGTAAACGAAGATTTTGTTTTTTACCGGCACTTAACCCGGCGCATCGAGCAAATCCGGCAATTTGCTTCCGACCGGTCTAATTACTCCGTAGATCAAAATGCCGATGGTTATTATATTTTTCGTTTGCTGGATGTGGGCCGGACCTTAGCAGCAAGTAAAAAACGTTACCGCCAACAAGAAGAAATGGAAGCCGAGTTAAACAGCTTGATTACTTTTTTTTCGCACGAACAAATACCCGTTTCCGAAGAGTCCGAAGAAGAAAACCCCTTAATAGCTCAGGCCGATCCTTATTCTTTTCAGATTTCGATTCTCATTCCGGATTGGCCGGCTAAGTTCAGAAACAAAACTTTTAAGCATTTGCTCGAGAAAACCATTTACATGGAAACGCCGGCGCACATTTATCCGCAAGTGTACTGGTTAGATCATAAGCAAATGCGCCAGTTTGAAGAAGCCTACAAGCTGTGGCTAGAAGAATTACCCCAGGCCGAAATTTCAAATACCGAAGTCGTGAATAATTTAATTTACCAGTTGAACGAATTGCGGAAATAAGCGCGCGATGCAAACCATAGCTATCAATAAGGAAATTTTTGAATTTACCTGCTCCCAGGAGGAGATAGCAAAGCGCGTGCGCCAGGAATTTGTAAATTACGTAGCCCCGCAACTACACGAATTAGTTTCTAAAATTATTACCGAACAGCTTCAAGGGCAAAATAGCCTGCGAATTGATAAAATTGAAATTGATTTAGGCGATGTATGCTGGCCGGAGTTTGGCGAAGCAGAAATGCTGCAGAAATTTGAACAAGATTTTACCCAGCAAATTGCTCGTTTCCAGAATCAACCGGTTAGTGATCTTGCTTTGGCAAATGCAGCTAAAAATGCCGTGCAAAGCGAATTAGATAGGGAGCGTCCGCACCAGGCTTTTGATTCCGAAAAGTTAAACTATTATTATTCAACAAATCCAACTAGCGTTTCTCCGTCAGGATTTAGCCATTCTTTAACTAGTATTTGGGTTGATGATTGGGAATTGGTGCAAACTTTTTTAACTAAAGGTATTTTGCCTTGGTGGGCCGAACAAGTAAAGCCAACCGAAATCGATAAAGCAATACAGCGTTTAATTAATTATCAGCCGCAACTTTTTCACAACTTCTTGAGCCAACAACAACCTGATGCCGGGGTGTGGCAGCGGCTGGCCACGCACGTAAAACCTGCTACGCAAACTTTGTTGCAAGAGCTTTTTGCGGCCCACGAGCAGCCGGTACCCGTTCCGATTTTTAAGAAAAGCCAGGTACAAAAAGCCGGTTTTCCTATTCCTATTTTAAACTTTACCAAAGAGCAACTTACAAAACTAAAAACTTTTTTTCAGCGCCTTCCTTTTGTTTCGACGGATACCCGAAAAGCCCGGTCCCTGCGGAAAATAATGCAGTTAAACGGATTAAACTGGATTCAACAGGCCGCTCTTTTTGATTGGCTACCCGAAGCCGAGTTTAAAACAATACAACTGTATTTCCGTCCGGAAAATCGAACAGAGAATTGGGTGGATAGACCAAACGTAGAAGCTGCCCTCCGGTTGCTTACTCCGGTGCAAATGGAATTCTTATTGAATCCTGCTATCTCCACAGATATTTCTACTTATTACGAGTCTAAAGAATTATTTAACCAAACACCGTCCCTAAACGATCCGGAACCGGAAAGTTACCCCAACCCGGAGCTGCCTCAAAACGAAGATAATTCCCATTTACCTGCCGAGGTGGTAAAAAATACCTTTCCCACCTCAGAGGAGGGCAACCCTAATAATCTTTCGCCGGTTCCGGATAAATCCACGCCGGATTCACCGCTTATGGATAATGCTCCTGATCCGCGGACGAAAAATCTTGATGCATTTTCTACTAAAAATGAACCGAATAGCACTCTAAATATTAAGGAGCATGGGTTTAGTAACCAAACGCAAGAGACTATCCGCCAAAAAATGAATATTGTTCCTGACTGGGAGATAAGCCTAAAAACAGCAGTAAAAAGTAAAGCTATTGTTAAAAGATTACTTTTATATCAACCTTTAGCGGAGCTAAAAAACGGAAATAATTTTCGAGTACTAGCCCAGGAAAAAGCCGCTTTTCAAAAGGAGGTGGCAGGTGAAGAATTAGCAATACTAGCGGCAGAGAAAGAAGAAGAGAAAGCAAATTTTGACCAACTAATCAGGAAATTTTACCCAGCGAAAAGCGCTACACCCTTTGCGGAAAACCAGGCGGCGGAAAAAAGTCAGCACATCATTTCCGTTCTTCAAAATCTATCGCTTTCCAGCCAGGTAATTTCCAGATGGTTGCAACAGCTATCCCTGCCGGAATTACAACAGCTACAAGCAACAGTTACTAAAACCATTGTGCCCACGCGGGAGCGTGGTAAGTTAATACAACACCTGATTAACCATCCTTATTTACTGCAATATAATTTAGTAAGCGTTTTAGCTAGTATTTCAACTGCCTATACTTCTGTCGTTAATGTAACCGGGAAGTCAACCACGGATTTTACCGGAAATTCCGCAATTTCTGCTGAGAAAGAACCTTTTACGCTAGATGCAGCAGCGCCTGCTCCGCCATTTCGAAATTACACTGGGGAAAAAGACCCAGAGAACCAGCTAGATGTACTACACAGGCAATTAGTACAAGTAGTAAATAATTTATCCCGGAAAGAAGCGGTTATTATGCAGCATATTCTCTCGAAAGCGGCCTGGCAGACGCAAAGTGAAAAAAGCAGTTTGCAGCGGTTTATGGCAAAATTGCCCACGGAAAGTTTACTTTTCTTACGCGCGTTAACCGATCTGCCCGAAGCCGAACTCCAACAATTAACAACTAATACACCTGCATTATCCCATTTTTCGCCCCCGAGTAAAGAACAGGAACACCAAACGGAATCGCCGGAAGAAACAACAGGTAAAATTTACGTAGAAAATGCGGGTTTGTGTTTGCTCGCCCCCTATCTGCCGAGCGTATTTAACCGATTACATTACCTAGAAAAACAGCAATTTAAAAATAGTTATGTGGCTACCCGGGCATTGCAGGTCACGCAGTATTTAGTTACGGGTAAACGCCGAAATCCGGAATATGTATTAGCCTTTAATAAACTATTATGCAATGTTAAATCAGATGTTGCGCTATCCGGGGGCATTCAATTAACTAAAAAAGAAATTTCGGAAGCCAATGACCTGCTGGAGTCTCTTATTGAGCATTGGCAAGCTTTAAAAAGTACTTCGCCGCAGGGTTTCCGGGAATCTTTTTTGCAGCGGAAAGGAATTTTGACCGAAAGCAGTACGCGCTGGACTTTGCAGGTAGAAAGAAAAGGCCACGATTTGTTATTAAATACAATCCCGTGGGGCTTTACCCTGATACGATTACCCTGGATGAAAAAAGCGCTGCAAGTAGAATGGTAGTTCTTCGCTTAATTAAAAATTAGAAATTAGGAATTAGAAATGAAGATGAAATGCTTCTTTATTTTAATAACTAGAGCAGTAGGTAGCAAGTGATTTTAAAAATTGAACTAATTAACAAATCCCCTTTGGGAGAGTAGGGCCATTATAATCTTTTTTAAAAACTGCTATAACGCGAGCGTCCTCGCTCGTGTTGTGCATCGTCCGGCCTCTGACCGGTAGAAACAGGCTGATGAATGCAATATAAATAGTCTTTTGGGTTTGTCCGGCCGGAGGCTTCCTGAATAATCTTCACGAGCGAAGACGCTCGCGAAAGCAGGTATTCATTTGAACGTAACGGGCCTACCTTTAAAGGGGACAAAAACTTTAAAATTTAGTCGGTTAACTCGATTTAGCTGCTTATAAGAGGAAATTTCAAACTTAAAGCTCCATTTAGCTAGCAGGAGCTACTTATATATAACGATTAAATCATGGCCAAAATTAGAAAATGGGTCTGCCTCACCGACGATGCGCACGTTTTTGATGAGCCGACCGAAGATGGTTACTGCCACATAGGCATGGCTTACCACGGCATTTTAGAAGAAAGAATAATAGGAGATCCGGGACCGTTTCCACCCCCGCCGCCACCTCCTCCACCCCCGCCCAGCAACGAAGTAGGCTTGTGCGTTTTTTTAATGGATGCTTCTTCGTCGATGACGGACCAGGCTTTTCCGGGAACCAAGCCTACCAAAATGGATTTAATTGCCACCAGTGCGGCCAGTGGTATTTTTGATTTAGAACGCATGCAGAACAACCCGAACGCCTACGTAGCCGCTTTTAAATTTGATGACCGGGTAGAATTGATGTTTGTGGATACGGTAGCCAATTTGCTGCAGCGGTTTAATAAAGACGTGAAAAAATTTGCGAATTACTTGTACGAGGAGCTGTATGGGATGCAGGGCGGCACCGATATTAATCGGGCCTTGCAGCAGGCGTATTCTTTCGTGGATAAGTTTTTAAAAAAGCAATTACCCGATTTTAAAGTCCACGATTATACGCCCATGCGCCAGATTATTCTGGATAGCAATGGTAATTCCTTATCTATCGCCAACGTTCGGGTTTTGATTTATACCGATGGCATGCAGTACGACGCAGCTAAAAATAAAATATTGCAAGATAATCCTTTTAAAGTAAATCCGCTCGCCGGTTTGAACCACGACATTGTTATTGGGGCATTTTTCGGGAAAGAAACCGACGAAGGTTGTCAGGAATTACAAAGTTTGCTGAGTCCTTGCCCCATTCACGATGAGCTGCAATTTTTCTTACTCGATAATCCCGCCCGGATAAACATCTTAAAAAATTTGTTTCGGATGGCTTCCGGTGCTTCCGGTTTTTGTCCCCGCTGCCTCGAAAAACAATTAACTCGTAAAATTATTTAAAAAAATGCGCGCCCTTGCCTTTTCGGTTTGTCTCACTAGTCTCCTGGTAGGTGCTTCGTTAGCGTTTGCCTTACCAATCAATGTTCCGGGTAAAGCGCAAACCGAAAAAAAATTACTTTCTATCGCCGCATTTAATTCGTCCTACATTAATAATAAGAAAAACGACTCAACCTCCATCCTTAAAAAATCCGTTGAAAAAGGACGAAAACCAGAAAAATATTCTTCGGAAAAGGCAAGAAAGTTGTTGTTCCGGGTGGAGCCCATAACCAAACCTACAAACTTACCGGCAGAAGATTCCGCTTACTTGCTAGTACCGGTCCTTTCCTCTCGGCAGAATAAGCCTGTAGTTTGGAAACTTCGCCTGATTTACCCCGATAGCTCGGGTAGGAAAGCCCGCGACTACCGTTTAATTCTGGATTCTCCCGAAAACTTGGTAACGGAAGCATTCAACGTCAGCGATAGTTCGACTTCGTACGGGGCTTATTTGCGGGTAATTGATGATAAAGATAAAGCGGTTCCGGTTACATTAACTAATGCCACCAAGGTTAGTATTCCTGCTCCGAATGTTTCGGGTTTAAAACCCATACCTAACAACAGCAGCTCTATTTGGCAAACATTCTTATTTTGGGGCAGCGGTTTAGCCGGTATATTCTGTTTATTGTGGGCTACGAGCCGGTTCCTGGTTTTTACCGTGAGTGTCAAGCCCGATAATACTGTTTCTGCCATTACCGAAAAAAACCGCAACTTAGATGCTACCATTATTCCGGCTTCATTCCAAGGAGAAGAGAAGCAAATTCAGGAGGATATCCAATTGCCGACGGATATAGGAGCGCCGGAAGAAAATTTATCTTCCCCGGCAATAGAACCGGATGAGGTAAGTACTCCTCTAATAGGCCGGTATTTTTCTACGGAAATTTTACTAACGGCGGGTCCCCGGAAGAAATACATGAGCGACCCGGATGCGGATAAAGACTTAGGCGAAGATGCTTGTGGAATGGTGGCCAACCACCAGCAATTGTTACTCTGGGTACTCGATGGCACTTCGGATCAGTATTGTTTGCATAACCCGGTAGATAGGCGGGAGTATTTTTCGAGTAGATTATTGGCGCAGGGAATATCTAATCAGCTACGCCTGGCATTTGACCAAGTGGCTACTACTTCGCTCGATGTCCTGCTCCTGCAAGCCGTTCAAGCCGTTAAAAGTGATTGGTTGCGGCAAATTCAAGCTTTACCCTCCGACGAGCAAGCCGTACTGCGAGCCAACATTGAACAAAAGAATATTCCGGAATGTGCCACCACGCTGTTAATTAGTACGCTTTCAGTTAAAGGCGACCTTACGGCGTATCGCTCCGGCGATTGCAAAATGGTGCTGTATACTACCCAATCCAACCGCAAGCTTAAAATTATAAACACCCCTTTATCGAGCAAAAACGACAACAGCAACGACCGATTATTTTTTCGGTTGGTGCTTAACCCGCGCGGAGAATTGGATATTCAGCATAATACGCCAAAGTACGAAATTATAAAACAAGCCAATGTGCCATCCCTAATTGCCTTTACCGACGGAATTGGACTAGAATCCGAAGCTCTCCTGAATAAACCTGGCGCTAAATCTTTTGCTGCCTTAAGAGAAGAAATAGTGTATCATTTACAGGGCACCGCCGATGATAAGGCTATTTGTTTTATTCAAATAAAATCTGGAAAAGAATAAAAAAGAGTGGCCGCTTTACAAGCCGGAAAGGCAGCTTAATACCATCCGGGAGTTTAACTCTTCCCATCCTCGCCAACAGATGGTAATCTTAAGTTTTCGGCCAAAACAGGAATACAGTTTTAAAATGAAAAGAACAGAAACTTTAAGTAGCCCAGTAATTATGAAAGTAGTTATTAAAGAAAAAGAGCACGAGTATCAGTCCGACTATCCCCAAGGTTGGCTCTTTGCCTCCGGAGATCCTTTTAAGTTTCCTGTTTCTATCGGAAGATATACGTGTTTTGTAAAACGCTTCGAGAAGAAAAGTCCTGCGGATATTTCCGGCTGGAGTTTGATGCAGCAAGTCAAAGATAAGTTTGAACCCGATTTGCCCCGGATTTACGATGTAGTAGAAGCAGAAGAAAACGGCCGATCCATTTATTATGTTTTTTACGAGCACTTAACCGGCGAAACCCTGGAAGCCGCCGTTAACCGCAACGCCGATTTAAACTTACGCCGCCTGACCGACGATCTGTTCAAAGGCTTAAATGCCTTGCATAACAAGCATTTCTGGTTCATGGACTTTTGCGAAAAGAATATTTTCTGCGAATCCAGCGGTCGTTTTTTATTTATTGATTTAGATAGTGTGCAGCCGGAATCCCAGAGACCCCATAACCACATGGACGGGGATAAACAATATTGGGCATTAGTTTTTACTTTTTACAAAGAACAGCTAGGCTATAAAGACTTGAAACCAGGTGATTTGAGCGGACCCATGCTCAATTACCTGCAACTGATTTTTTTAGTATTACGTTTAAAAATTTCCTTAACCGACAAACGATACGACTACAAATCACCGGTTTTATACGATAACTTACCGGCGCTTTTGGCGGAAACAGATCCTGGTTTTAAAGATTTATTTGTTCGGGCTTCTGAAGAAAGTCAAAAAGAACAGCAGTTGTTGTCGGGTTCCGAAGTAAAAGAGTTTATTCTTCGTAATATTATTCAAAACGACCGGGTTCCTTATCAACCTACCGTTACGGAGCCGGTGATTTCTTCTTTCGAGGCTAGTGCCACGGACATAGAACCGGGTCAAACCTTTTCGCTTTCCTGGGAGGTAGCCCATACTACTCGTTTAGAACTGCATCGCAACGGCCGGTTGCACCAGGAAATCCAGAACACGGCGAACAGCCTGGATATTCGGGAAGCTTACGATGGTAAACCTAAAAAAGTAGTTTACCAATTAGTAGCGATGAACAGCTCGGGCGAGAAAAAGAGTGAACCTATTACGGTAAGTATTGCGGAGGCCATCATTCCGGAAACTTCAGAAGTAGAAATTACCCATTCACAACCAATAATAGAGCCGGAAGAAGTAATTCTTGAGGAAACCAGTACCCAAAATAAGGCGCAAACCGAAATCAATACGCGAACAAACGATACTTCTACCCACGTAACTAATGATCCGGAACCTGTAATTATTCCGAAAATTAAACCGGACCCTAAGAAACTACGATCCATCCGAATAGCTTTACTTGTTTTATTTCTGGCCATTGCGGCAGTTTTAACGGTAGTGGCTTTTAGCTTGTTTGCCGACAAAAAAATAAAAGTAGCTACTTTAAAAGCGTCGGTGAAGGAAGGAGATGCTTTTATTATTCCGGGTAAAAACTTTCCGGTGAAACCGGGTGTGCTGCTAGTGTTCTTCAATAATTTTAGAAGTACTGTTATAGCTGTAACCAGCGATACCCTGCGGGTTTTAGTGCCGGAAATGAACACGACCACCGATAGTATTCCGGCTAGATTAGCCTTATTGGTCAATAAAGATACTGTTTTTACTGCTGCTAACATTACTGTCCGAAGAAATGAACCCATTGCAATTGCGGGTACTAAAACGGTGTCCTCCACTACTAAACCCGATACTATTGTTCCGGTACTACCTAAACGGGATAGTATTCCGGATGATGCGGGCAGGGTTGCTGCCTCCCAAACGTTAACCGCTACTACAGGGAAACCTATCTCCGGCGGAAAAAGCAAGTCTGGAAATAGTCAGAAAACAAACAAAACCAAGCCTGCAAAAATAAATCCGGTAAAACCCGATCCTAAAAAATTGGAACCTGACCCGACATATCCTACCACCCCGCCAGACGTAGATCTCAATAAATTGGTTACTGTTAGTAGTAATGTAATCGCCAATCAAAAACGGAAAGGAACGAAAGATTTACAAATAACCATCCAAAACAGCTCACCTTACGATTTAGATAATGTAAACGTTGAAGTTAACTATAAGAAGAAGAACGGAAAACTGCTGCACAAGGAAATTTTAACCTTTACCAAAGTACGGGCTCATACCAGCCAAACCCAAACGGCCCCCGACGATGAGCAAAGTAAGAAAGTAGATTTTAAAATTGTAGCTATTAATTCGAAGCAAATACAACTTTATTAAAAATAAAATAACTGTTCAATTGGTCAAAATTGACGTGTGTGGGAAGACTCAAGTCTAGTTTCTAGTTAGTTTCTAAATTTAGGTCAACTTTGTTTTCAATCAGATGGATCTTCTAAGGTTCCGGTACTTTAGCGTTGAGATAAAATGTAAGAACGTGCTACGGCACGTTTCTGCCCGCCGGCCAAGAAACAAACGAGCTACAGGTCAAATCGCATCCGCGTCAAAACTGGAGACTGGAAAAGGTTACATAGATAAACGGCCAAAGTACGTCTTACCTATTTCAATCTAGTATAATATTCTAAGTAATTCAAGGTAAAAAGCTACTACTTAGTAATTTTTCAATAGTTTACCCGGAAGAATTTAAATTTTAAATTAATTTGTTTTAAATCATATAGTTCATCTATCTTCTGTCTTATTATTTTAACCCCACTTTATTTAATATCTATACTCCTTCTCTTTTCACATACCAAAAAAATACTACTCACCTATTAAGGCGATACTTTTTGATTTCGGCGGTATAAAAAATCTAAGAAAAAATATGGGGAGTAGTACTGTAGATTCCTGCTACATAGTGTAGAAAAATTCCCCATATTTTTTAGTGTATAATTTAAAAAAGGTTGTGAAGTGTTGATTAAACATTTATAAACCTTTTTGCGATAAAATTGGCATAAAAATGGCTAAGCGGTTCGGTTTTGTTTAATTATTAAGACGGTGATTTATTCTTTTTAATAAACCAACCTTAAATTAAATTTAAAAAGTACAATTATTATAAAAATATATAATTAAGCAGCCTAAATTAAAATACAAGTATAATCCAATTATTAATTTTTTTGAAAAATTAAATTTCTATATAATATTATAATTTATTGATCCATGCGGTTATGAATAAGATAATGATTAAATACGCTTTAAAGGAAATAATGTAGTATTTTTTGTAAAATTATTAATAAATAATAGGATATTTACAATATAATTAAAAAAAATTTGGTAGGTAAGTAAATATATTCTAAGTTTGAGCCATAAATCAAATATTTAAAAAGGTTGCAAGGTATTAGATTTATTATATTGAATACTTTATAGTCAGTGATATTTTAATTGATTTTTAACTATTATTTTTTGTACTATAGTAAATAATTTAAGTTAAGTTTTTAAACCTTGAAATTAAATATACAATTTAGTCAGTCTATATTTTTGCTTGCTAGCTAGTTGTTAAATTGTAAATTTTTAATTTAAACTATTTTCAACTTTAATCGAACTTTATGAAAACTAAACTACTCTTGTCAATTTCCTTACTGTCCTTGTTTACAGCAGCCTGTGAGACGGAAGAATTAGTTCAGCCAGAAACCGTGGCTAAATCAGAAGTAGAATTAACCGGTGCCAGCAATGTTACTTCTGTAGACTCTTACAGGAGCAATCTTATGGTAGAACAACGGTTTGAATCTTCTGTCATGAGCCCTTTTAATAAACAAGTATATACTTCGCATGGCTTTGCCATTTCGGGTGCGACTGCCCGTACAGGCTCTAAATCCGTGCGTTTGGAATTAAGAAAAGCTGATAATAAATTACGTTCCGAGATATTATTACCGGCGGAAACATCCAGTAATCGTTGGTATGGCTTTAGTATGAACTTGCCAAGTGGTTATTGGCAAAACAGCATGAATTCTGATACTTGGGATATTATTGCCCAGTGGCACGCCATGGAAGACAGAGGAGAACCAGCTCGTTTTCCCCCCATCGCTTTAGTAGTTAGCAAAGGCCGGTTAAATGTGGTGATGTATTGGGCTACTCGTGCTTCTAATACAAATTCTTCTATCAGCGGCAAGAAAGTATTTGATTTAGGCCCGGTAATTAAAGATAAGTGGCTTGATTTTGTGTTCCACATAAATTTTTCTCATCAATCAGATGGGGTAATGGAAGTTTGGTTAAACGGTACTAAAGTGGTTAGCTTCCGGGGCCCAAATAGTTACAATGATAATGAATATCCGTATTTCAAAACGGGTATTTACAAAAGAGAGTGGGGTAGCATCAGCAAGCGAGCTCTATTTATAGATGATATTCGTACGGCAACCGGCAGCGCTTCCTATAAAGATGTTGCTCCTTCCGGTTCTGGCTCCAGTAATCCTAACCCTCCAGTAGAAGAAGAGGAAGATGGCGGTACTTCTGGTCAAAAATTAACAAGTTTTACCTTAATTAATGCGGATACGGATCGGGACATCATGACCATTTCAAATGGCGCTACCATTGATTTATCGAACCTAGGAACCCGTAACCTGAATGTCCGCGCGAATACCTACCCTGCGGCCGTTGGTAGTGTCGGCTTTGCCTTAACTGGAGCACATAGTCTAACAACTGCGCAAACGGGCAAGCCTTACGCTTTGTTCGGCGACTCAGGAGGAAACTATAATACATGGCAGGCAGTAACGGGTAGCTACACATTAAAGGGAACCCCCTATACCGGAGCAAACAAGTCAGGTACGGCCGGTACACCATTGTCGGTTAGCTTTAAAATAGTAGAATAATTTCACTCTCCTACATATAAGGTGCGATGGATGAGCAAGCACCGGATTATTAATGAACAGGCTGCTTAGCAAAATTGCTGGGCGGCCTGCTCTTTTATATAAGCTTTCTAAGTGCCAGCTAACGCGTAGCTCTTCTAGGAAGGGTTTCCGGCAAATTTTTGATGCTATGCTTTTGCATTTTATTTTTATCTTTAATCAAAATAAAATTTAGAAGTTTCTTTTCTGCCTGAAGTAAAAGGAAATTTGTCTGAGCATTACATTTAACTGCGCCAGGTAATTGATATTAATACCATTTCTCCTTTACTACTTGCCATAAGCAATCTTAGTAAGGCCAGCAAGCCCGCCGGGATTAACCAGATATGTTGTTGAAGCCAGTTTATGCTATTGGGGATAAGTAATTGTATTAAATGCCTCAATCAACTGCGATAAGACAGCGAATGAAACTTACTAGGTTTGGAAAACCGGATTGTCCGGAAGGTGGGTTCAGAACAAATAGAATACAATCTTTCCTATTTATGCGAGTCCTCCGGGAAGGATCTAACCGGTTTAAAGCGACGACTAGGGCGGAACTCAGGTAGTTATTTTTCATTTCAGGAGGGAAATACTGGTACTACTTCGCTTAGGTTCTTCTTTTCGGCTGGTTAGATCCTGCCCGGAGGGCGGAAGAGAGGAGAATAAGTTTGATGGGCATAGGTTTCGAACAATCCGGTTTGAAAAACCTAGCAGGTTGGCTTTCCTTTGGAATACTTTTTGGAAATTACTATACAAGATTTGGTATTTGTTAAGGCTACCGTAAAGAAAAAAGTAATGTTGGCATTACGTTGCCGGAAAACGCTCGTTCGTTGATAGTTAGAGTAACAGGAGCAAGGCCAGTACAATAGGTTTTCTTTACCAAGCTATGTACTTTATAGAAAATCGATTGTTTTAAACTAAACGATGCTCGTTGAATATAGGTAGTAAACCTTAGGTGCCAGCTAAGCTATAGTACCCGGTTTTTGCCAATCCTTACTAATGAAAAAATCCGGGGCGAGCGCCTGCGCTAACTAAGCTATAATCAGCAGCTGCTTGGGTATTCATACATCTTTATCTGAATAATGCTTCGGGGAAATTGCTGCACTGATAAAATTACTTTAAGAGTTCTAGTTAGTAAAGGGAATGAAGCTATATTTTTTATTACTTCGGCATAAAGGTTTTAAGACGTGCGTGGCGTAATACTTATGAGCTTGATTATTCCGGGTTATACATTCTTCTTTATGCCCTTTAAAATAAACCTGTTTAAGAATGAAAAATAAGAAGGTAAAATGTTTGCCTAACTCCTTTAATGCTGATAGAAAATATAAGCTTTACGGCTTCTATCAAAAATGAGGCAAGTATATTTTCTTTAATGCTGTACTTCTTAAAAGAAGTTAAATGAGGAAAAGAGCTACTCGTTGGCTTACCAGCTTTAATGCTTTTTCGGTTCTCCTGCTAATTAATGTTTTCAATCTGCTTATCTGGCCCTTTTTAGCCTTAATAGTTGACTTATCGATACCTCCACTAAAACAGGAAACAGGTTCTATTTTAATAAAGCGTATTATTGGCAATCAACCGAATACTTGCTGGATAATACAAGGTACTTTAACAAATCAACTCGTCCGCAGTCTTACTTAAATATATATACTTCTCAATGACAGAGAATTAATAAATTTTTAATGGACTGGTAATTAAGGTTTAAAAATGAAACTAATTAGTTTTAAATTATACACTTCATCTATCTTCTGTTTAATTATCTTACAGCATATAGTTACGCTATATGTTTTTTTTATTTCTCATCAGACCAAAAAAGTACTACTTCTCCTATTTATTATTTTTCACACAAGTTATTCATATTAAAAATTAAAGAATAAATGTGGGGAATTATAGTGTAGGAGCTTTCTACAAAATGTGGAAAAATTCCACACTAATTTTTTAATGTGTGAAGAGTACACATTCTAAAGGGTTGATTCTACAGTTGCAAAAGGCTTTTTTAAAAAATGGCATAAAAATAGCTAATCGGCGAAGTTTTTAGAAAGATACGAAGATAGTGCGGATCTAAACTAGGTGCCTAATCAAATGAATTATATAAGAAAAATTATATTATATTAAATTAGGTTTAACGTATAAAAAAAATGATTATTAGGAAAAAATGCAACTTAAAAATTTTGCTTTAAGAGTAATTTCCTTAAAATTTTTATAATTTGTTTTAAGTAGTGCTTCTTTTTTGAACAAACAACTCTTCTTAAATGAGTAAGTTGTTAGAAAAGATAATCGGATTTTATAAGGCTATTTTTATGAAATTTATAAATATTACTTTAAATATCTAAATTATTTGGTTGGTTAAAAATTATATTCTATGTTTGGCTTATAAAACACAATAGTTAAAAAGGTTGCATGCTATTAGATTTATTATATTAGTTTTTTATGAAAGCAAAATGTGTTTTATTGCTTTTAAATTAGGAAGAATATCAAAATTTTAATTGCTTACTTTTAATTTCTGGTTCCTTAAAATTAAATATACAATTTAACTGCTTTATGTTATTTCTTGCGAGCAAGTTACCGAATTGTAAAATTTTAATTAAACTATCTTCAACTTTAATTGATCCTTATGAAAATTAAACTACTCTTATCCATTTTCTTACTGTCTTTATTTACTACGGCCTGTGAGACGGAAGAATCAGTTCAGCCAGATGCTTTAGCTAAATCAGAAGTTGCATTTTCTAGCGCGAGTAATGTTACCTCCGTGGATTCGGACCGAAATAATCTTATGGTAGAAGAGCGGTTTGAATCTTCTTTAGGCGATATATTTAATAAACAAGTGTATACCTCTCATGGCTTTTCTTTATCCAGCTCGGTAGCGCGCTCCGGCTCCAAAGCAGCCCGTTTTGAATTAAGAAATGCCGATAATAAAGTACGTTCCGAGATATTATTGCCGGCGGAAACATCCAGCAATCGCTGGTACGGTTACAGTTTGTATTTGCCAAGTAGTTACTGGCAAAACAGTATGAACGCAGATACCTGGGATATTATTACCCAGTGGCATGCTACCGACGATTCTGGTGAACCTGCCCGTTTTCCGCCCATTGCCTTGGTAGTTAGCAAAGGCCGGTTAAACGTGGTGATGTATTGGGCTACCCGCGCGAATAATACTAATTCTACCATTAGCGGTAAAAAAGTATTTGATTTAGGCCCGGTAATTAAAGATAAGTGGCTTGATTTTGTATTTCATATAAATTATTCCCATCAGTCAGATGGTATTTTAGATATTTGGATGAATGGTACGAAAGTAATAGACTTTAAAGGTCCTAATACTTACAATGATGATTATTATCCTTATTTTAAAATAGGTATTTACAAAAGAGAGTGGGGTAGTATCTCTAAACGGGCTCTTTTTGTAGATGATATTCGTACCGCAACGGGTAATGCTACGTACAGCGATGTGGCTCCTGACGGTTCCAGTACCGAAAACCCACCAACCGAGGAACCAGATACCGAACCAGAAACGGATCCGGGATCAGCAAGCGGTCAGAAAGTAGAAAGCTTTACTCTGATTAATGCTGATAATGACCGGGAAATTAAGACGATTGTTAACGGGGAAACTCTCGATTTAGCTACTTTGCCTACCAAAAACCTGAACATTCGGGCTAACACCAATGCCACTGTTGGCAGTATATATTTCAATCTTACGGGCGCTAAAACCTTCAGCAAAGTAGAGGGGGGGGCTCCTTACTCTTTATTCGGCGATACCAATGGAAATTATGCTCCTTGGCTACCTGCGGTAGGCACCTATTCTTTGCAAGGAACCCCTTACACCGGGGCTAAACGCACCGGTGACGCTGGTACCCCTTTAACGGTTAATTTTACGGTAATTTCCGGTTCTGGCTCCGGTAACCCTCCCGTGGAGAATCCGGATACTAAACCCGACACTGATCCGGACCCAGATCCAGGATCCGGAAGCGAAATAAAGGTTCAAAGCTATACGCTGATTAATGCCGATACTGATCGGGAAATTAAGACACTCGTTAACGGCGAAACGTTGAGTTTATCTAATTTACCCACCAAAAACCTGAACATCCTGGCAAATACTAGTTCCGGCGTAGTCAGTTTAAAACTAGATTTAACCGGCAGATGGACCTTGTCTAAAACAGAATCTGGTCCTTATACTTTATTCGGCGACGAGAAAAACAGTAATGGTACCGTCAACTACGGCGGTGTGGTACTGCCAGTTGGTAATTATACCTTAAAAGGTACTCCTTACTCCGCGAGCAGGGGGACAGGTGAGGCTGGTAGTGCTTTAACCATTAATTTTACCATAGCTCCATAACATTTACTTTACTGTAAAAAGTAGGAACAGCAAACTTGAAAAGCCGGCTGCTTAGTAATTTTACTGGGCGGTCGGCTTTTTTGTTTATCTCCTATTTAAATAGTGAATGTTTTCCGGGAGACCTGTAACTGCCTACTTTAGTTAAATCCGGCATTTAAAAGCCAACACCGATGGCAGTGCTCCCAAAGGCAGTTTAGTGCAAGCCAGCGCCAGAAATTTATACGGACTTGCCAGTAGTGGTGGTGCCAATAACGCCAGCACTATTTCCCGGATTTTCACCGCGGGTTCTTTTAAAGTGTTACGGCACTTTAATTTAAATACCGATGGCGGTACTCCTCTGGGTAGTTTACTCGTGCATAAAGTTAGTCCTCTACTCGCAAAATACGCCAAAAAGAGAACGGAAGAAGTACTACTTTAGGAAAATAAAACTGAATTGAGTATATCGGACTTACAACCTAGTCTGTATCTTTTGCAACTCAACGCGGCCAGCAAACAGGAATCTTTCTGGTTTATAAAAGAATAAAATTAGTGGCTACTTAATTTAAAAAAGAGAGGTACTTAGCTGTATCTCTCTTTTTAATTTCTGGGGTAAGCATTTCTACTACTCCAGTATATAAACCTCAGAAAAAGGAGTTTACTTTTTAGAATATCACTTAAGAAATTTTGTAAATAGCAGGTACAACTATACCTTTTATGCCGGAGGCAATTCTTGAATTAAAAAAGTTAATGCATGCTATCCATCCGCTTACCGAACCAGAGTGGGAGGAATTTGCCGGGTTATGGAAACCTTTTTCGGCACGGCGCAAAGAAGTGCTCACGCGGGCCGGCGAAACCGAAAAGTACTTGTATTTTGTAATAGAAGGCGTTCAGCGGGTGTATTACTTCGATGAGCAGAACCGGGAAGCTACCTTGGTTTTTACCTATGCTCCTTCGTTCGGGGGAGTTCTGGACGCCTTATTGCTGCAACAACCCTCGCGTTATTTTTACGAAACGCTTACGCCCTCGGCTTTTCTCCGGGCTCCCATTCACGAATTGCTGCCGGTTATTTCTTCAAAACCTAATTTGGCCTTTATAATCCGGCAAGGTCTGGCGCAAGCGCTTTCGGGAGTTCTGGAAAGGTTAGTAGAGTTGCAATGCTATTCTTCCGAAGAAAAATTCCGGCAATTATTAAAGCGAAGTCCGCACATCCTACAACTGGTGCCGCATAAATATTTAGCGAATTATTTGGGTATCGAGGCCACCAACTTCAGTAAACTCATCAACAAAGTACGAATCTGAAAATGTTGGTATTTACCAAGAATTAGGTTGGAGAGCTGTCCCATATTTGCATCGTACTTAAAATAGCAACAACGATGCAAACGCAAAAAATTTTTAAAATGGCCACTCAGGCTTTTATTGGCTTATCGGCCGTAAGTCTTTTATCCGTAAGTGTACTGGCTTTTTACAACCCGCAGAGCGTCATGGATTTAGTAGCCGTTAAACTAACCAATAACGATGCCTTCAGTTCTATCCGGGGGGTGTACGGGGGCGTGGGTTTTACTTTATTTATTAGTTTAATTTACCTGCTACGTACGGATGTAAACAAAGGATTAGCTTTTTTAGCTTTATTGTGGGGCTTTTATGCTTTCTCCCGCCTGATTACCATTTTTGCCGAAGGTTCTTTAGGCGCCTTCGGAAAGCAATGGCTCGTAACGGAAACATTATTTTTTACCCTTGCAATGGTACTTTTATGGAAAAATAAGAATTTGGTTGTACTTAAAACAACGAAATAAAATGGCAGTGGTAAACAAAAATCAGTTGTTAGATTTTCTGGAAAACCGGGTAGAAGGTCACCTTCAGGAAGCAATAAGAGTTTTTCAGAACGAGCGGGCGGAAATTCTCCTGCAACCGGCTCCTGATGGGGGCTGGAGCATAGCGCAATGTTTAGAGCATTTAAATGGCTACGGCAAATTTTACCTGCCCCAAATAAATAAAGGGTTAAACCAGGCAAACCGCTCCTCGAATTCAGAAATTTTTAAAGGCTCTTGGTTGGGTACTTATTTTACCCGGATGATGGAGCCGACTACGGGCACCAAAAAATACAAAGCTTTTAAAAACCACATCCCCGCCCCGGACTTAGATGCGCCCGCCGTAGTAGCCGAATTTATTCACCAGCAAGAAGAATTAATTGTTTACCTGAAACAAGCCCGTCAGGAAAATGTAGATGCCATTAAAATTCCGCTTTCTATCTCTAAATGGGTAAAACTAAAGCTAGGCGATGTGTTTCAGTTTTTAATTGCTCATAACGAAAGACACCTATTGCAAGCTAAACGAAATTTAAAAAACCTGGAAGTAGCAGATAAATCATGATTCCGGGGACTCCAGCAAAAATTATTCGTTAAGGACGGAGCAAGAACTCAAGTGGTATTAGGCTACATAACTTTCATTTTTCGGTGGCAGTTCCGAGGTAGTAAATAGGATTGTCCGGAAGGTGGGTTTAAAACAAGTAGAATACTCCCTTTTCTATTCTTTCGAGTCCTCCTGGAAAGGATCTAACCGGTTTAAAGCGACAACTGGAGCCATAAAGGTTATTTCTTCTTTTCAGGAGGGAATCACTGGTTCTCCATCTCTTTAGTTCTTTTTTTCTGTTGGTTAGATCTTTCGAGGATAACCGGGAAGAGAAGAATAAGTTTGATGAGCATAGCCGGAACCTGGGTTTCAGACAATACTGGATAGTAAACTTGATTTCAAGGTTCGGAAAAATTAGAATCGATCAGAAAATGGCATTGTAGCTGAACTACCGGTTACTACGCCATTTTCTAATTTGTCTTAGATGAATCTTAAATTAAATGGTTTCAGGAGAGCTGCTTCACCATATGGCTATAAACAAATTCTTATTTGCTTGTTTTTACCAAGTCTCGGTAACTAATTAGTTGAATATTTTTTTGTTTAATAAAAGCCTTTACTTCCGGATTGGTAAAAACATCGGTTACGCCTTGCCGGTCAAGGGCAACCTGCTCGTAGCCAATGTGCGAAACCGCCCGGAGTTCTTCGTTATCTAAGCCCGGATGATCGACAAATAAATACGTTTTTCCGGGTTCCAACTTACGCAGCATGTTCAGAAAGCTTTGCATCTTTTCCGCCGGAGTTCCTTTAGGTCCCTCGTAACCCACCGGTATTACCTGGTAATCAGCCGGATCAATATTGATTTTGTATTCTTGCGCTAGTTTTTTGGTGAGTGCCTTGGTTTCTTCGTTTAGAGCGGTACAGCCCATGTGCGAAGAAATATGACTGATTTGGGGTAGTTTTTTCAAAGCCAATTCCATCTGCGCCCGAAATTCTTTTTCTATATCGCCTAATTGCCAGGAATTTTCAGTTATCGATTGTCCCGGATAATTTGGGTTCGGAAAAACCATCGGATAAAAATAACCATCCGGATCTTTCAGGCTAGTCGCCGTGGTTAAGGGTCGCCATTTTACATTGTCCCACTCACTGGTTAATGCCAGGTGAATGCCTACATCTAAAGTAGGGTTTTGCTGCAGCATTTTTACCGCTTCCAGAAACCAGGGCGAGGGTACCAGTACTTCAATGGACGTTTGAATTCCTTCTTTACTAGCTTTTAGTAAGGCTACGTTTCCGGAATGGGTATAGCCCATATCGTCGCCGCGGACAATTAAGCGCGCACTTTTTTGCTGCGCGTGTAATGTAGTAATTTGGAGACAGAATAGCAGAGAGTAAAAAATCTTTTTCATGAGGATGATAATAGCAAAATTATTAGAATTAGTATGCGCGGCTACTTCCATAAAAGGCGAATTCAGGTTTATGAAACGCGTGTGCTATGCATTATAAGCTAGCCGTTTATTTAAACTAAGCGGATTCGCAACTAAACCCTGCGGTTTTTACCATTAATTTTTAAAGATACGCGAAATAAAAGCGGGGCAAGGTTATCGGGTAATACTACCTGTTGCTTAGAAGCTTTATACGCAATGAACTAAGTATTTAGACCATAAATGCCTATCCACTTTTGATTACCTTAAATTTCGCGACTTTTTAAATTTAACTTATTGGTTTTCTGTTGGTTTATACATTTATTCCGCTTAAATTATTGCCTCATAACCCAGCGCCGGCCTGTTTAGCCATTAAAATATTTAGTTAGGATTCCCTTCTTTTCGGAGGAGGTAACTTTTCAAGTTGCGTTTACATCGAAAGATTCAACTGTTTAAAAATGTTTATCCGGTTTCTGCTTAGTAGTTAGAAAGCCAAGAGGAGTGAAAGGAGAGACTGTTTCCATTAGAATTATTCACTCTAAATAGTAGTATACGCATGAAACATTTTTAGTTGTGGACTACAAAGTATGATGTTTGGCTTTATGTCTATTGCGATAGTCAAACATCAGGTTTAGACTTGCTAAATGGTTTTCCTTCTTTTTGGAGAAGCAGGTTGTTTTTCTGACGAACCGTCTGTTTCTGGCTCTGATGCAAGTATTCACGCCTTCTATGTTTTTAGTGTAAGCTTTTCCTATCGTGTGCTTTGTCGGGGGGATTACCTGAGCAAACGCTTTCCAATGATCAGTACAATATTGTTCTATTTCCACTCCTTTTAGCTTTTTGAGTAGCTGGCGTACTGTTTTAGCGCTTCGGCCGCCACAACTATAAGCCAGTACTTCATCTGTTTGGGGACAGTAAGCATACAACAACCAGTATTTTCCTTTCTTGCGCTTTCCGACAAAGCTCCAGACTTCATCGATCTGTACGGATCTATAATGCTTTTGGGTTGGTTGAATCTTAAGGGCATTCCCCTGTCGGCACAAGTTGCTTAGCACACACTTTCTACTCACTTCCAGCAACTTTTCAATGTCACGAACACCATTATTTCTTTCCAGAAGACGCCGTATCAACCGCTTGGTAGTCGGATCCGCTCCTCTATAGCGATATATTGGCTGAAATTGCTTCTGGCAATTACGACATAGAAGGTTCTGAGAACCATTCTTTTTCTTGCCATTTTTTACTACCTTGCTGCTCTGGCAGTGGGGACAGTTTATTTTGATCTGAACTTCGAACATTCCATCATCTTAAACACTTCACTGCCTCTTTTTATCCCATCATACTTTCTTTACCACTACCCCATTTTTATTGGTTCCTCTTATCGTTTATTTTCTTCCTGACTAGCTGCCAAGAAGATTCCGAAGGAATAGCGCCCGCTTTTTCCGCCGCCTCCGTAACTACGAGCACGCAAAATATTACCACCGTTGACGGCGCTTCTATCCAAGTGCAATGTACCTTAGAAGTTTTACCTGGCGGGGAAATTGTGCAAATGTGCAAACCGGCTATCTGGAACGGCGGACTTATACTTTACGCCCACGGGTATGTTGCCGAATTTTTACCGCTCAGTTTACCGCAGGAAGCCAGTAGGTACGCCGCTTTATTTACGAGCCAGGGTTTTGCCTTTGCTACTACCAGTTACACTCAAAACGGGTTAGCTATTCAAACGGGTATTCAGGATATCATCCGGCTTCGGGAAAAATTTATTAAAGATGTCGGCCAACCTAACCACATTTACTTAACCGGGGCTTCGCAGGGCGGTATTGTTACTACGCTGGCGCTAGAGCGCTACCCGCAGTTATTTAACGGTGGTTTGTCTTTATGCGGACCGTGCGGTTATTTTCAGGGACAGGTAAATTATTACGCCGATTTCCGGGTTTTATTTGACTACTTTTTCAAAGGCGTTTTGCCGGGCAATGCCATCACTATCCCGGATGAATTGCTACTTAACTGGCAGACGAAATATGTTCCGGCTATTTTAACGGCAATTCAGCAGAACCCGGCTACCACCCTTAAATTGCTCCGAACGGCGCAAGCTCCCTACGATGCGAATGATTTAACTACTATTGGCCAGACCGTAATTAATGTTTTGTGGTACGACGTATTTACTACCCGCGATGCTATTCGAAAGTTAGGCGGTCAACCTTTTGAGAACCGGAGAAAAATCTACTTCGGTACGGGTAGCATTTTAGAAGATTTGCGGCTAAATGCCCGTGTGCAACGTTTCGCGGCCAGCCCGGTAGCTACGGCCACCATTAAAAAGTATTACGAAACCAGTGGTAATCTAAGCAAACCCTTAGTAATTGGTCATACTACGAAAGATCCCATTCAATTATTCTGGCACTTGCCTCTATACCAGGCAAAAACTATTCTGCGGGGTAAAAGTGGTTATTTTACCGGTATTCCGGTGCAGCGTTACGGCCATTGCACTTTTGAAGAAACAGAGATTATGGGTGGTTTTGCTCTATTACTGCAAAAGGTTCAAGGTCAGCAAAACAAAGCGCAGCAACTGTTGGCGAAAACCAGTGATCGAGCCGGTAAAATGGTGCAATCCGTGCGCCAAGTGCAGTAAGCCAATATTCTTAGGGCTCTTTAAAGTTTATTCGGTACCGGATAGTTAAAGTTAAGCTGACCGGAATAAGTAATAGGTTTTGGCTTACAACCACAAAAGCGGGCTTAACAGGCCCCGCTTTTTATCCAGATATATAATTTTTAACTCAAAATTACTGTTCTTTATTTAGAAACTGTTATAAAACCTTACCCTGGCTTTTCCTCCGGAGTGGGCCAGGGTGCTTTTTTAAATTATTTCTGAAATTTTCAAACGTAGGTCCTGCCATCTATAGATTATTACTAACCTTGCCGGATGGCTTTACTTACCAAAATTCTGTTTTGCGTAGTCTCATTAACTAGCCGCTGCTATTTGCTACGGTGTTACGCATTTTCAAGTTTACATAAACAATGTCCTTAAATTACGAAGAAGCTGCTTACTATGACCAAAAAAGGTTACTTGGTTTGCCTCACTCTGTTAAAAATTTCCGCGCAGGTTTTGGGTCAGGATAGTATTTCGGTTGTGGGTTTACGGGCGGATACTTATTTGCATCCGGCAAATTCAAATACGGCGTATACGCTGCAAAAAAATGAGTTCTCGCTCAACTTTGCCGCTAGCTCTTTACCGCTACCTACCTGGGCGTGGTGGGGAATCACGGATAAAATAACCGCCGAGATTGATTTTTTACCTTTAATCGGGGGAGTTTTCGAAAAGCCGCACTTACCGGTGCCCAGTTTTAATTTTCGTTTTAAACTAACCGATCAAGCGGGAAGTAAACCAGCGCTGGCCTACGAAACCATGTTTCAGCATTTGTATCATAGTTTTGACCAAGCCGATAATCCGTATTTTGCTACCCGTCGTAAGGGAACCAACTGGTACCATCACCTGAATGCCAGCTGGCGAGTAAGTTCTGCTTTCTATATGCATGCGGCCGCCGGCTTAACCTACGCGCATTATTTGCAATTGGTAAATAAAGAAACCCTGGTGCAAAAAATCTACTCAGACCACATTACCCCGGACTTTTCACTGGGATTGGACTATCGGTTTACCTGGATTAGCTTTCACGCTAACGGATCGTATGGCAGTACTTTTAATTACCTCGATAACGTGGCCCGGAAAATAGAAGGCATGTACGGCTGCCGGCTCGCTCCTTTTTACCGGTCTAGGTTTAAACTTCTAAAGAATTTCCGGGCCGAGTGGACGGGTTTTTACGTGAGCTTTAAAGATATTAACGCCTCGGCCTACGTGCCGCTATTCATTCCTTACGTGTACTGGCAATTTAAATGGAAATAAGTAGCTTTAGTTGAATGATTCTTCATCGTGTGATAAAACAATGGGAGGGTCGGGATATATCAGCGCCCAACCGCTCCATTGTTTATGCGGGAAATAGAAGCCGGCCTACTCGTTGGCGAGAACGTTGGTGATGGTCTGGGCGGCAGAGTGATCTTCCCAACTCCAGACTAGGTTATTATGAGCGTTGCATTCCAATGAATGCGGACCTATGCCGATGTTGCCATTGCCGGGAACAACGCGGTAGCCCGATAATTTTCTAAGTCGCGCATTAGGGTGATTGCCCAGGCTGCCCCAGAACTTAACGAAAGCGCCGGTCGAGTTAAGCAGGAGTCAACAAGTAGCTACAAACGGCAGCGGCTATTAACGGGTTAAGAAGGCATTTTCACTCTTGTTTAGGCTTAAGCGCAAAAGAACAAAATAAATAAAGTAATTAAGGTAGCTGGCAAAATGAGCGGCATTACTTAATCTTGCTATTGCTAAGCCGTAGCATTTCTTACCGAGTTAAATGGGTATCATATAGTAAATGGTAAGCAGCAGCGGTAGTAACTACCGTTGAGTCTTATTCAGAGATTACCATTTGCTTTGAAGCCATTAACTTACCTTCTACCACCAGATTATAGATATAAATACCGGCAGGTAAATTATTGCTACTCATCTGTACCTGACCCGTACCGGGGGCGGCCAAGGTTTTTACCAGCTTACCCGATGTAGCATTATACACTAAAATCTGGGCCTGTAATCCCGCGGGAATAGTATAACGGAAAGTCGTATTTTGATTAGCTGGGTTCGGGCTGTTTTGCTCCAAAGAAACTCCCAGCCGCTCGAGATTATTCAGGTTACTAGTGTACCCCGTATTGCTAGCGGCTTTTAACTTCATGATTTCCTCTTGCAAAGTAGAAATAGTTTGTTGCTGTTCCTGCAGGCCTTTTATCAATAAAGGAATGAGCTCGGTGTAATTAACGGCTTTAATAGTAATGGTTTTTTTAGTCTCTTTTGGTTCTACTACTACCGGAGTAAATTTTCCATCGGCAGCCGGTTCTGTTAAAATGATGGGTTTGGTAGTACTTACTTCGTGCGACGATTCCTTCACCAGGTTGGGTAGCACTTCTTCCACGTCTTGGGCCAGTAAACCATAATGATTTCCTTTGGGTAATTGCAGCGAGGCGTATTCGGCATCCTCCCGGAATTGATAGTATTTAGGTTTTAACCGATTTATAATGCTCATGGCATTGCCCACCTCCTGGATGTTCTTTTTAATATTTTTATCGCTGCCATAATACGTGCCGGAGCTATACGTGTTCCCGTAAAAAAGAGCGGCGTAAAAGCCATTATAGGTCTTCGCGTACAAAGCCGTACCATCATACGATTCAAAGAAACCGCCGTAATTTTGTTCCGCGTATCCATTCACTCCTTTGCCGTTTGCCGTATTACTGTAGCCAAAAACACCCTTCACCGAACCATATCCCTGAACTCCTATATTAGGAGAGGTACCTCTTACGCCATAATCCGTACCATTGCTGTAGATTCCACTAGCGGAAGAACTACTGATATATAATTTATAAGAGGAAGAAGGCGAAGTAGTACCAATCGCTACCGTTCCATATTGGTTTATCCATAATTTCGTGTCCCCGTTTATGGCTACCCGGAAAGGGTCTTGCCCCGTGGCGCTATTAACGTGCAATTTGGTATTAGGAGAGGTAGTGCCAATACCCCACAATCCACCGTTGGTTATTCTTCCGCGTTCTGAGTTGTTCGTCTCAAAAAGTAAAGAATAATTAGTATTCGAACCGATTCTTTGGGAGGAGTTGAGATCATTGCCGCCTAATTGCCATTGGGCGAAGAGTTTGGGGGTAAAAAACAACACGAAACTGAAGGCAATAAGAGTTAATTTTTTCATGATTTAGGAAATAAAGATGAGTAAAAGATTGAACTGATTCGGCTGGCAGGACAGATGAGAGAGTTCCACAGGTAAGGTTATTTTGGAACCACAGGGGAATAGTATTTCTCGGATGGTAAAAAATCTTCGCGCTTGGCGTTGGTGTTTTCTCACTACTAGAACACTTTAAAAATAAGCGTTTAGCTGCTTTATAAAATCTACGTGGTTCCAGTTTATTTTAATCTGGTCAACTTTACTTTTATCGTTCAAGTGAAAAATAAAGCTAGGAGCGCAATTAAACCGCTTGCCCTTATTGGAAGTACCCGCAAAATCTTTGGCCGGAGTACGTTGATAAACACTGAGCAACGAACAGAATCCTCCTCCGAGACAAAAGCCTCAATAGTATTGTTGAAATTGGGAGAAGCAATTAAGTTACAAACTTCAAAGATTTTTTCCGAATTCTTCGATTTTACCGCGACCATTTTCTCCTAAGGAGCGAAATACATTTTACCTTCGGGGTCGCGAAAGCTCAACCTCTGGGATATTTCTTTATTTAAGTAGGAAGACATGAAATAAACGCAGGCATTTTTCATTTCCATCTTGCGAGTTTGGGTTGGTAATTGTTCCATAAAGTAATTTTTTAAGTGATGCGTAAAACTACTTGCGTGAGCTGGCCGGATATTGTAAAAATGCGTCAAGCTGAAAAATACTTCTATTCAGCGTCATTTAATTAAGGTATGAGTAAGGTATTACCGTTTAGATACTCGGAAGATGATTGGTTGGTAAACTCGTAAAATCTTTTGTTCGCAGGCTCTCAGTAAAGAGAGATTTATAAATGAAGCCTGAGGAATACTTTTTTAATCCACTAAACATTATTAGGAATAGCAGCCACTCAAATATTAAAAATATTTAGTTCATAAAATTTTGAACTAACAGAACTATTTTCTACCTTTGTAGCGTTAAGTAGATGTATTTAACCAATAGTAAGCATGGTATTAAGTGAAAAACAGAAGGTGATGGTGGAAAAAGTAGGTATCTCGCACGAAATGGCCGGCATGCAACCAGCGGCCGCCCGCATAATGGGCTTACTTTACGTAGCCGATAAACCGGAACTCACTTTTGATGAAATTACGGATTGCCTGCAAATTGCTAAAAGCGCCACGAGCAATGCCTTGAATTTACTTTTGCAAGCGGACCACATTGAATACATCACGTACTTAGGCGATCGCAAGCGTTATTTTCGCTTAAAAGTATCGAACTGGCGCGATGGTTTTGCTAAAAGAATCGAAGGCATGACCAAATTTAACGAAATTTTGCGGCAAGTTTTAGAAGTTCGTCCGCCCGATACGCTGGAGTTTAACAGTAATTTAAAAGAACTTATTGATTTTTTAGATTTCGTGAACCAAGAATTACCGCTTTTATTGCAAAAGTGGGAGAATCGAAATAAATAATTTTTTTGCTTAACAAGTTCTTAATTTTCAGAACTAACTAATAATTAATTAACTAATAAATACCGTGAAAAAACTCATTTACCTAACCGGCCTGTTGCTAGTATTCTTTCAGCCGGGATTTTCGCAACCGCAACCAGCGGCCGGTTCGAAGCTTTCGTTACCGGCAGCTTTAAAGTTCGCCCTTGCGAATAACGAAACTATTAAGAAAGCCCAACTTGATGAAAAAGGTGCGGAATATAAGATTAAGGAAACCAAGGGTTCGGGCCTACCGCAAATAAACGGTACCGGAACCGTAACTACTTACCCTGCTTTAGCTACCCAATTATTACCCGGCGAGTTAGCCGGTCAGCCGGGTACCCTTATTCCGGTGCAATTTGGTACCAAGTATAATACCAGCGGTGGTATTCAATTGCAGCAGTTATTATTTCGCAAATCTTTCTTCATTGGCCTGGAAGCAGCTCATACCACTCAGGATTTGTACTCTTTGCGCACGCAAATGAGCGAAGAAGAGGTGATTTACAATGTGAGCTCAGCGTATTTGCAATTGCTGCAAACCAAAGAACAGTTTGCCACCATCAATGCCAACTTTAAACGCCTGGAACAACTGGAAAAAATATTAAAGCTCCAGTACCAGAACGATGTAGCTACCAAAGTGCAGTTAAACCGGGTAACCGTTAACAAAACCAACCTGGAAAATAGTCGACAAACCTTAAATGCCGCTTACGATCAGCAACTGAATGCTCTAAAGTTTTTTATGGGTATGCCGATGGATCAGAATATAGAAGTGGATGACGCGGCAGTGGTGTTAGATATTCCTTTAACAGCCCAAGATGATGCCCGTGCTATTCTGGCTGAGAAAGTAAATTTTAAATTGCTGAACACGCAAAAAGACTTGTATAAATTAAACGTGAGAAATATTAGCTCGGGTTATACACCGTCCTTATCCGCGGTGGGTAACTACAGCTATAATGCGCAGCGTAACCAATTTAACTTTTTCGATGGCAGCCAACCTTGGTTTAAAGCGGTATCCATTGGGGTACAATTAAACGTGCCGATCTTCGACGGCTTTCAGCGGAAAAATCAGATTCGCCAGGCGCAAATTGAAGTGGATAAAGTGGAGCAGGATATCAGCCAGTTAACCCGCAACACGCAAATGGCCCTGGAAAATGCCCGGACTCAGATCCAAACCAGCTTGTCTTCTATTCAGGCGCAGGAGCGAAACGTGAATTTGGCGCAGGAAGTGTACCGCAATACCAACGATTTATATAAAGAAGGCTTGGCGCCGCTTACCGACGTACTGGATACTGAAGTAAACCTGCGGGAAGCGCAGACCAACCTAAACAACGAACGGTTGAAATATCAACTGGCCCAATTAACTTATTTACAAGCCAAAGGCGAATTAAAAACTTTATTAAAATAGAATTACAAAATAAAATGAAAAAACTGATTTATATTCTGGTGGCGCTGGTACTCGTAGGAGCGGTAGCGTTTAAATTAATCAAGAATAAAAAAGAAATGGCTAGCGAAGCAGCGGTAGCCGAAATTAAAAGTGAAGCCATTTCGGTGCAGGTAACCGAACCGAAAGTTGGGAAAATAGATAAATCTTTTACCGCTCAGGGTAATTTCCGGCCGGTACAAACTCTTTCTTTACTATCCGAAACTACCGGGCAAATTCAGCAGGTACTAAAGCGCAAAGGCGACCGGGTACGTCAGGGGGAATTATTGGTGCAGGTAGAAGCCAATACGGCCAAAGCGGATTTAGCAACTATTGAAGCCAATTACGTGAAAGCCAAAAGAGACTTAGGCCGTTTCGAAAACTTAGCCTCCGGCGAAGCTATTACCAAACGTCAATTAGAAGATGCGCGTTTACAGGTGCAAACTACCCAAGCGCAGCTAATTAACGCCCGGCAAAGAGTGGCCAAAACCCGCATTAAGGCTCCTATTTCCGGGGAAATTAACGAAATGTACATTGAAGTAGGTTCTTATTTGAATACGGGAACCAAGCTGTACGACATCGTGAATGTAGACCGCTTAAAACTGAACGTGAAAGTAGACGAATCCCAGGTATTATTAATTCAGAAAGGCGCGAAAGTACAGGTAAAAGCCGATGTAAATGCGGGCCAAACTTTCCCGGGGGTAGTGACGGCCATTGCGGCTCAAGCCGATAATTCGTTGAAGTACGACGTGGAAATTGAAGTGAAAAATACCAATGCCAATAGCTTACGGGCTGGTATGTACGGCACGGCCGCTTTCGAAATTGCGGATACCCGCAACGCTTTATTAATTCCGCGTGAAGCCATTGTGGGCAGCCTTCAGGACCCGGCGGTTTACGTGGTAGAAAATAATGTTGCCCACTTGCGCAAAGTGAAAACCGGTACCGTTACGCAGGACCAGGTAGAAATTGCGCAAGGCCTGAAAGCAGGGGAGAAGGTAGTACAAAGCGGCCAGATTAACCTGCGCGAAGGATTAAAAGTGAGTGTTCTTTAATTGGGGAATTGCCCGAAAACGTAAGAAATAAAACAAAATGAATATAACGAAATTATCTATCCAGCGGTCGACCATTGTGGTAGTGGTTTTCACCGTGTTAACCTTGCTGGGGATTGGGGCTTACAAATCGTTGAATTACGAGTTGTTGCCTAAGTTCAGTCCGCCGGTACTTACCATTACCACCCTTTATCCAGGCGCTTCTCCATCCGAAGTAGAAAACTCGGTAACCAAGGAAATTGAAGATGCGATTTCTTCCCTGGAGAACGTAGACAATATTAAAAGTACCTCGCAGGAAAGCTTCTCGATTATTGTTATTAATTTAAAACAAGGTACCAACGTAGACTTAAGTTTGCAGGATGCGCAACGGAAAGTAAATGCTATTTTGGCCCGTTTACCCGAAGATGCCGATGCTCCAGCTTTAGGTAAGTTCGACTTCGATGATTTACCGATTATTAAGATGGGCGCTACGGCCAATATGCCGGCTACCGAATTCTTCGACTTGATCCAAAACCAAATCAAGCCGCAATTATCCCGAGCCCAAGGGGTGGCGCAAATTAAAGTTTTAGGTGGTCAGGAACGCGAAATTAAAATCAACCTGGATGCCAATAAACTGGAAGCCTACGGCATTTCTCCGCTGCAAGTAATGCAAACGGTACGTAGCTCTAACCTGGACTTCCCCACTGGTGAAATTAAAGATGCCAACGGCCAAACCCAGATTCGTTTGGCTGGTAAATTCTCCTCTTTAAGCCAACTGCAGAATTTAGTGATTCGGCAGGATAACCGCGGCATGGTGCGCTTAAGCGACTTAGCCGAAGTACAGGATTCGCAAAAAGATGTGGACGTATTGAACCGGATTAATTCCAAACCATCCGTGGGTATTACCATTCAGAAACAATCGGATGCTAATGCTGTGGAGGTAAGTGAGCAAACACGGGCTACTTTAATCCAATTAGAGAAAACCTACGCCAACGTTGGTCTTAAATTTAACATTGCCAACGATAGCTCGCAGTTTACCTTGGAAGCGGCCGATTCGGTAATGCACGACTTGTTTCTGGCGGTTATTCTGGTGGCCGTGGTCATGTTGCTGTTCCTGCATAGCTTACGGAACGCGATTATTGTAATGATTTCTATTCCGGCTTCTTTGGTGGCTACTTTTATTGCGATATACCTGTTCGGCTTCTCGCTTAATTTAATGTCCTTAATGGCGATTTCGCTGGTAGTAGGTATTCTGGTGGATGACGCCATTGTGGTTATTGAGAATATTTACCGGCACATGGAAATGGGTAAAAAACCAGCCCAGGCGGCGTACGATGGTATTCGGGAAATTAGCGCTACGGTAACTTCTATTACTCTGGTAATTGTGGTGGTATTTGTGCCGCTGGCTCTTTCTTCTGGTTTGGTGTCCGACATTCTGCGGCAGTTTGCGGTGGTAGTGGCCGTAGCTACTTTAATCAGTTTGTTCGTCGCCTTTACTTTAATTCCGTTGTTAGCCAGCCGGTTCTCTAAATTAGAGCACGTATCTAACAAAAACTTGTTTGGTCGGTTTATTCTGGCTTTTGAGCGTTTCCTGGACCGGGTTATCGAGGTGTTTACCAGTACCCTGAAGTGGGCTTTTAACCACAAAATAGTGGTGTTAGCTTTAACCGTAATAGCCTTTATAGGTTCCGTAATGCTTATTCCGGGTGGATTTATCGGTAGCGAATTTATTGGTGCCGGTGACCGGGGTGAAGTTAATTTTCAGTTAGAATTACCGAAGAATGCCACCGTCGAACAAACCAATGCGGCCACCTCTAAAGTAGAAAATTACCTGCAAAAGTATCCGGAAATTACCCGGGTGTTTACGACCGTAGGAGCTACTTCTTCGTCGCAGCAAGGCCAAAGCACCCCTTACGAATCGGAAGTGTTCGTGGCATTAGTGCCCGTAGAAAAACGTAACTTCAGCACCGAGAAATTTAGCCGGGTGGTAAAAGCCGAGGTGGAAAGCTTCATTCCGGGAGTAAAAGTAACGCCGGTTCCGGTAGGTTTAGTGGGTAGCTCCCAGGCTCCCATCCAAATTGTATTATCTGGTCCGAACCTGGATACATTATTGAATTTCTCGCAACGCGTCATGACCGAGGTAGTAAAAGTGCCTGGTACATCCGACGTGGAGACTTCGGTGGAAGGGGGTAATCCGGAAATTGAAGTAGTGGTAGACCGGGATAAAATGGCGAGTCTGGGATTAACCCTGGAAAGCGTAGGCGCCGGTATGCAAGTAGCATTTAGCGGTAACACCGATGCCGAATACCGCGAAGGTACCAACAACTACGACATCAACATTCGTCTGGATGAGTTCGACCGCCGCAACGTTACGGATATTGCTAATCTGGCTTTCGTAAATAACGCCGGACAAACCATTCGTTTAGGTCAGTTTGCCGCTATTAAGCAATCTTCTGGCCCATCCAAACTGGAACGTACCAACCGAGTAACTTCCGTTAACGTTAACTCGCAGGTAGTGGGTCGCCCGTCTGGTTCGGTGGGGGCGGAAATTCAGCAAAAATTGGCGGCTCTTCCTATGCCGAAAGGCGTAAGTATTGCTTACGAAGGTAACCTGAAAAATCAATCCGAAGGTTTTGGTACTTTAGGAGTTGCTTTATTGGCTTCCATTATCTTCATGTATTTGATTATGGTGGGCTTGTACGACAGTTACGTGTATCCGTTTGTGGTATTGTTCTCTATTCCGTTAGCGATTATCGGAGCTTTACTGGCCTTGGCCTTGGCTTCAGAAACCCTGAGTATCTTCTCTATTTTGGGTATTATTATGATGATTGGTCTGGTAGCGAAGAACGCGATTATGGTGGTGGACTTTACGAATAAGCTGAAAGCGGAAGGAACACCGGTGAAGCTTGCCTTATTAGAAGCCGTGCGGATTCGTTTCCGGCCGATTCTGATGACTACCCTGGCGATGGTGATTGGTATGTTACCGATTGCCTTAGCCGGTGGAGCCGTAGCGGCTTCTAAAAACGGTTTAGCTTGGGCCTTGATTGGTGGCTTGAGCAGTTCGATGTTCTTAACCCTGATTGTGGTACCGATTATTTACTACATCTTCGACCGGATTTTAGCGAAGTTTGGTTTAGATAAAACCACGAAGATTGAGTTGGAAGATAAAACCCAGGAAGAGCTGGAACAAGAAACCGCTCTAATGGAAGAAAAGTTAATTCACGCTTAATTTAACATAATTAAGGTTAACGCCTACTTAGCCGTGCTGTTTTAAAGTACGGTTTAGTAGGCGTAATCTTTTGATAGATTTTTGAGTAAGAGAAAACAAGAATTTAAATTTTAAGCAGGCATTGAGAGAAAGAATTTTGACCCGGACCTTAGAGCTTTTTGTTTTCCGTGGGATTAAAAGCACCTCTATGGACGATATTGCGCAAGACTTAGGTATTTCTAAAAAAACCTTATACAAATGGTTCGAAAACAAGGATCATTTGATGGAAGAAATGCTGAAAACCTGCTTATGCTGGCCTCTGGATGCAGAGGTGGAAACAGGGGAAAACGCAGTGGAAGAATTTTGTAATACCTTACATAATCTTATTCAAAAGTTTATCGCCATACACGCTTCTTTCTTTAACGATCTTCGGAAATACTACCCAAGCGCCCACAACCTGTGGCAGAGTTATAAAGAAGGAACTATTATTCAACGATTTAGAGCTAATTTTAATCGCGGAATTAAAACCGGACTATATCGTCGGGAACTAGATCCGGAAGTTTTAACGCAACTGTATATAAGTCAGATAGAAGGTATTTTTTATTCCGACACTTTTCAACCGGAACAATTTAAACGCTTAGAAATTTACCGGTTAAACGTAAAACTCTTCGCTTCCGGCATTGTGTCCCCCGCCGGCCAGAAATTTTTGCCCGAGCTTACCCCATAAGCGGAAACCGTTAGGTAATAATCTAGATATTTATAAGATATCTTTACTGCCTATTCCCCACCGAAATCCCAAAAGTAAACCGGGTGTCATTCCGTTTACGGGTCGCTTCCACCACACTTTCGTACGAATTTTCGAAACTGCCTCGCATGCTTACCCAGCGGTTTATGGGCAATTCTAAAGAAATTAAAGTATTCCAGCGTACATTCGAAAGCTTGTTTATGGCTGGTTGGTAAAAAGTAATGTGCGTCAGTCGCATTCTATCGTTCAAAAAAGAATGTTTGCCTTTTAAACGGGTTGAATTTCGGACGATGGTAGTGGTGGGGCGTTCCTCAAAATTGGTGGATTCGTAAATAACAGCATCGGTGAGAGAAACAGTATGGCGATCGTTTTGGAATAACCGGAAACCAACTCCCGCTCCGGCCAATTTACGCCAGTCTATTCCCCGCAAATTGCTTCTTTCAATCGTACCTAGGCCAAACACGTATACTTTTCGTTTTTTAAACACATCGATAAATAAATCCACGTACGTGTCGCGTTCCGCTAAAATCCGGTTTTGTTTGCCGTACGTAAACCGCGGATTAGTAGAAATATTTATGGCTGGCCCCAGAAGAATAATCTCCGCCCGAAGCACCAATAAACTGCGGTTCACGTTACCCCGCGAAAAATTACCATCGCCAATAAAGCGATAACTTAAACTATCTAAAATGGCGGCTTTAGGTTTCGGTACACGGTTAATAGAATCGGCTTGGATAGAATCTTGTATGGTGGGTGTCGTAATTGGTGGCTGCGCATACCCTTGGCTGGTGAAAAAACAACAACTAAAAACCAATAAAGTGTAACTAAAACGAGAAGAGATACTGTTCATAGAGCCAAATTAAAGCAAAAGCTTGGTTTTGTAAAATGGCTTTCCGGAGGAAATTAATTAAAAAGAAAAATTACGATAAAAATGCCGGAGTTTATAGGCTACCACTTACGTTGTAATTCTTTGTAAGGGCTAAACGGGTAGAACCTAATTCTACCTTTTTTAAAAGTGAAACCTACTTTCAGAAATAGGCTTTATAAGAAAGAAAACCTGAACAAGGTGAGCGCAAGAGAACTTACCATTATTCCGGATATTAGGAGCAATACGACGGATGTCTCCCTCGCAAAACTACGCCTGCGAGGAAAATAAAAAAGCTTTATTCAGGTAAAATCTTTTTTACTAGCCGGCTATTTAAATAGCAATGGCTTTTAAATAGTTTAAGCCTTTTTGGGTAATTACGTATTTTTCGTAACGGGAACTTCGTTTTTCTATTAAATTGGTTCTAATAAAACGGTGTACCAGTAACTCGCGAATAAACTTACTGTAATTAGCCGTAGTAGAGGCCACCTGAATATAATCCAGAATTTCTGTCCGACTTTGGGCTTGTAAGCAAAATTCTAAAATTTCTTTCTTTACATCTTCTAAGGATAAAACTGCTTGGGTTTCAGACATAATACTTTTTTTGAAATACAGATTTGATTTTCGATGGAAAATAATTCTTAAATTCTACTTACGGTAAAGCAACTAGTGCGGTCGAACTTACTGGTAGTAGTAACTAAATTTTAAATATTTAAACCGTAAATATTTATTTAAGGCATCTTGGCTGGCATAAAATACAGGCTAATCAGGCCGCCGCAACAGTTAAAAATAATCCGACGAATACGAACGGATTACATTTTCCTTTATTCCCTAAAACCGGGAAAGAACCTTATAGTCCTATACCAAGACCTACATCTTTGGTTTGAAGTTGATCTAACTGGTCTTTTAATTCCAAAATTTTGGCTTGTAAAAGCGTAGTATATGTTTCAACATTCTTATTTTCTTTATTCATTAAGCCGTAAATATCCTTAGTTTTCTGCTGGATGTGAACGGAACGGTCTTGGTGTTCCTGCCTGAGCTGGGTAATTCGAATCGCTTCCGCTTCTTCTGCTGTACGGGTAATAGCGATTAATTGATTTAGAATAGCCGCGAAAAAAGGAGGGAAGTCCGGTTGTAAACTGCCCGGTTCACTTAATTTAGGTAAATTTGAAAGGCGAATAGCGTTCGTTAAAGCACAGTAGGAAGTATAGCTTACTTCGGTGGCAGCCATTACCGCATCTATTTCTTTTAATTCGGCCCTAAAATTTACCATTTGGCCTAAATACTCTTCTTTTTTCTTTTTATAGTTATCGGTTAGCGTAATCAGTTCCTTATTTATTTTATCCAACTCGTATTTAAGTTGCATAGGACTTTTACATAATTCGGCAGGCATATAAAAATTACTTTAGAATTTAATTTTATTAGAATCGAGCGCATTAGCGTAATAAGAAATTGGTACCGTTGCGGATCCATTTCTCAAAAAAGGAATTGTCTTTAAATTCGCCGGAAAGCAACTCGAAATTAGCATGATCTTTATTGGGCCGGGAGTTGATAAAAGTCGGGAGATGTTTTTGGTTATTATCTACCCAATTCAAGCCTTTTTTTAGAGCAACACATAAATACTCACGGGTAGTAGTATCAACTAAATATTTTCGGTTCATGTTAATAAATTTAGGTTAGCGAAGGTACATGGCATTTTTTAATGCCCGGAAAATAAAAAAGCCTTACCAAGCGTAAGGCTTCTCGAGAACAAGCTATATGAATCAACTAAACGAGTTTCACATTCACGGCGTTTAGTCCTTTTTTTCCTTCTTGCAGGTCAAAAGTTACTTGGTCATTTTCTCGAATATCTTGCAATAAGCCCGATACGTGGACAAAGTAATCCTGATCTGAATTTGTTTCTTTAATAAAACCGAATCCTTTTTGGTCATTAAAGAATTTTACTACTCCGTTAGTCATCTTATTTTTTTAAATTATATACTTACGACATATTAATAACCTCTTACGTTCATTAATTTCTTTCTATCCTAAATAAATATTTTACCATCCTGTATTTTGAGTTAAAAAAATGCGAATCAACCAACTTCTATGTAATTATAAATTTTATTCATTCTGCTGTCAGGTTTCTTGTTTTTCCATTGCTCACTATTTGAGTAATAAGAAGAGTTAATTTTGCAGAACTAAATTGTCTGGATTAACTCCGGGTTCTTGGTTTTTTTATTTTAGAGGTTTTTGACTGGCTGGTAGCCAATACTTTATTCTTCGTTAAAGTTTTAGGAGTTGGTTTGATAATCGACTGGTAGACGACTTCCTGAATTTTACCCCTCACATTCATTTCTAATAATTTATTGTTGACCTTCGGATTAACCCGGTTAGAAAAAAATAGGAATAGCAGGTCATTGGTTGGGTCGGCCCAAACGCCAATACCGGTAAAGCCGGTATGGCCAAAAGTTGCCGGCGAAGCACTTAAAGCAGGGTAAGGATTTTTGCGGGTGGCATTGTCTTTTTCGGGTTTATCGAAGCCTAATCCCCGGCGGCTGATATCACTGTGGTAGCCGGTAAAATAATCAATGGTTTCTTTCTTGAATAAGCGAATTCCGTTTAGTTCGCCGCCGTTCAGCAATAATTGATACAACTTGGCTAAGTCGTAAATATTGCTGAATAATCCGGCGTGGCCGGCAACTCCTCCCAATAAAGCCGCGCCCGGGTCGTGCACATCGCCCCGGACTAATTGGTTCCGGAAGAAAGGTTCCTGTTCGGTGGGCGCAATCAAATTTAACGGCAAGTGCTCTCGCGGTTTAAAAGTAGTGCTCCTCATACCTAAAGGCAGATAAAACGTTTTTCGCACGTATTCATCTAAGGGCTGACCCGTTATTTGCGCCACCACTTTGCCCAGGTAAATAAAATCGTTATCGCTGTAAACGTAGGTATTGGCTGGCCCAAGCTTGCTCTGAATAATTCTTTTAGAAATAGTATCGGCCCAGTCGCGGCGTAAATACATATTTTCACCTACCCGTACCGGGTACATGGGGCTGGAGATGGTACTGTAAATGCCGGGTTTAGGCTTACCGGTAGCCTCGTCCATGGTTTCTTTGTAAAAAGTAATAAAGGGAACCAGACCCGCCTGGTGCAGCAAAATATTTTTAATGGTAAGCGGCGCTTTATCGGTGTTGCGTACTTCCGGTAAATAATCGCCTAAAGTTTTTTGTAAATCTAAACGGCCTTCTTCAAATAACTTCATAACGGAGACGGTAGTCGCCGAAATTTTAGTTACCGAAGCCATGTCATAAACAGTTTCCAGGGTTACCGGTTCTTTACCATCGTATTCCAGGGTGCCATAAGCTTTCTGGAAAGCAATTTTTCCGTTTTTAGCTACTAATACCACGCAGCCCGGGGTTGCCCCTTGCGCAATTGCATCGGTAGCAATAGAATCTATTTGCTTTAATTTAACACTATCTAAACCCACCAACGCAGGCGCTACAACTGGCAGCGCGTAATTTTTATTAATGCCGCTGCCATAAACCAATTCAGGAGTTATCGTTACCGGTAGTTTCCCCTGCGAGATGATGTTTCCATGCAAAACATTTACCGCTACTTCGTGCATAATGCTGTCATCTTCGTAGGCGGCTATTAGGTTGCGGGCTTCCGTAAAGTTTTTAAGAGCGTACGGATTACCAAAAGCCAAGCTAATGGTATTGGGTTTTTGCTGAATTTGCTGCAGCAGGCTGAAGGCAGCCGGACTAATACCGAAATTTTTAGCGGGGTATCTTTGATATTGATGTAAACCCAGAATAACAACATCGTATTTTTCGGCCTGCAAGGTATTTAATATTGTTTTAGCCTGCGTGGTATCCGCCTTATAACCAAAGTAATAGCACGCGGCGCCGTACGACTCTTGCAATTGTTCGGCAAACCGGTTCGGCCTGGTAATGCCAATCCCCACGTAAGCAACTTTTTTACCTTTAGCTATGGGCAATACCGTTGAATCAATTTGCCGGACCAAAGTAATGGCTTGCTGGTAGATTTCTTTTTTTAAGGGGTTAACCTTGGCGTTCAAATCGGCAACTAGGCGGGTAGTGTCGATAGATGGCTTTTGGCTTAAACCCAGGTTGTATTTCACCAGCAATACTTTTTTAACCTTTTCATCTATTTCGCTCCAGGTAAGTTTATGTTCGCGCCGGGCGTGACGAATGGCTTTAATACTGTTCTCCACATCACCGGGTAAGCAGAGCATGTCGTTGCCGGCAATAATGGATTGTACCGCTGCTTCGCCCTGCGGATAAAATTTAGTTACTCCTTTCATTTCCAAAGCATCGGTAAAAGTAAGGCCGTTAAAGCCGAGTTGGCCCCGTAGCAAGCCATTTACATTTTTGCGGGAAAGAGAAGTAGCCTGGTTGCGGATGGTATCAATAGCCGGAATATACAAGTGCGCCACCATTACACTGCCTACGCCTTCCTTAATTAACTGCCGGAAAGGATATAATTCCAGGTCTTCCAGTTGCGGCAAAGTTTTATTAATTACCGGCAGGTCCAGGTGCGAATCTACGGCCACATCGCCGTGCCCGGGAAAATGTTTGGCGGTGGCCATCACTCCTTTATCCTGCATGCCTTTCATGATTTGAGTAGCCAATAAACTTACCTTGTATTTATCTTCGCCCAAAGACCGGAAATTTATTACCGGATTATTTGGATTATTATTAATGTCTACCACCGGCGCATAATCTACCTGAATACCCATTCGCCGGCATTGTTCCCCGATGGCATTGCCTAACTGGTAAGCAACAGCGGCATCGGGGATAGCGCCTAAAGTTAATTGGTAAGGAAATGGTTTTACATCGGAGAAACGCATACCCAAGCCGGTTTCGCCGTCTATGGTTACTAAAATTGGGGTTCTTGCCTTTGCCTGCAGGTTATTTAAAATAGCGGCGTGCTGGGTAGCTTTCCCCTGGAAAAGACACACCGACCCGATGTTATATTTCTGAACAAATTTGCTGACTTCTTTATCGTAAAATACGGCTTCGTTGCCTTTTCTTTCGGAAAGGCGGATTACCATTAACTGCGCAATTTTTTCGTTTTTAGATAATTTACGAAAGGTACTATCTACCCACCGCTGCGCTGCCGGCGAGGTTTGTAAAAATTGCTGACCAGAAGCCAGGATGGAATACAGCAAAAAAACAGCGGTAAGAAGATGCTTCATAAAATAACCGGCAATGTAAATGAGTAGGGCAAATATGGGATTAGTTTACTTAAATTTTAAGAAATATCCCGGTAAAAAATAAAGGCCGCTTGCTTTAATTTTTCAGTATCTGTTCGCAGTTACCAACTAACTAAGGATCATTTACAAAATGGTAAAATTTTGTATTTACATTTTAAACCCGCATGTAGCTTATTCATAACCGTTAATAGCCTCGTTTAGCCTGCGACTTTAAAGCACTTAATTCATGTTTAGCGGCTTTTAATCGTTGTTTGGCCGCTTTTTCTCTTTGTTTCGCTTCTTTTAGCTCTACTTCCCGTAAATCAACTATTTCGGCCTGAGCCGATACCCGAGGGTCATTATATACCCCGCCGCCAAAAATGGAACAACTAACCATAACCGGCAGAAAAAAAAGCAAAATACTGCTATTGAATTAGATAAAATGTAAATTTTTCATAAGTAAATGCATAAATAAGGAAGTAGTCTCACCTTTAAGTACTAGATTAAATGTATTTCCCGGCGAAAAATAAAGGTAAGGGAATCTTCCAGGTACATTTTACTAATTGTACCCCAATTCCGTTTCGCAATTGGGGTACAATTAGTAAAATGTACGCGTAACTCTATTTATTATTCCATTTCTATTAGCCTGAGAAATGGATAAGTTGGATAGGGAAATATAAAATAATTTTAACCTACTTGCCCCAATCATCGTAGATGGGTCATTATGAAACTTTTGAGCATTTTCTATATTCTTTTCAAAGAAAAATAATCCTAATCCTTACCAAAAGAAGATAAGGGTATTTGCACCTTTCTATTTTTTAATTTTTTCTTAATTCTTCTACCCCTTTTAAAGGTGGCGGTTAGCTGCTGTTTTACTATTGGGAGGGTATTTGTCTGGCTACATAAGCTAAGTTTCGGCTAGGTTTATAGGGCGCATTTACTCAAGTTCCCAAGAGGAAAAACTACTGATCCTGCAATTTTTTGGTACAGAGCGCTTAACCTTGCTTGCTCAAAAGGGACTTTTCTTTGATTTTTAGTTATTCATACTGTATCACACATCAATAACTCTAGCTAATTAGCATAGAGTTATTCTGGATTTTTAATAAAATGAAAAAACAATATTTTGCTACTTGGTTTCGACTCCATCAAGTAGATAGGTACCTGATTTGGATTTATAAATTGGATTACATCGAGGATGAACCCGAGGAGATAGTATTAAATGAACGGGGCCGCATTCCTATTTTTAGAAGTGAATCGGACTTAGCGAAATACGCTACAGCTAAAAATTTAAGGATAGAAAATGAAGAGCCTATTTTGCACAACTTAGATGCCGTAGAAGCATGGCTGCAAGAACCGGATGATCAACCTGATTGTGAGGATTGTTTGACGGCCTGGAATTTATTTACCGATGTAGCGTATTCTTTAAAGTTAACTTTTAACGGGGACAAACTTAGCCGGCTCCGGAACCGGATTTATGACAAACTTTATTGGGGTAATAATATTTTTGTTGGCGACCCTATTCTAGGACACCCGAGTGGCGAGTTTTATTTCCCGGAATGGACTCCGGCGGAAATAAGTAAACTAACAAAAATTTTAAGGCAGGGATTTAAGTTGTTTAAAAGGTATATAGTGGAGGCAAAAATAATTCAAGCTTCCATTTTACAAGACTTAATATCCAACATCAATCAAAATTAACGATCTAAAACGTGAGTAAGTTACCTTATGTAACAAATCTTATTTAGGAGAACTTATACATTCTGGTTCTATTTAGTTAATTAAAGAATAAGTTTAAAGCGCAACTATTCTAAATAAAAACGGTACAAAAAAGCCTGGTATCAAACCAGGCTTTTTTATTGGCCCACTTATCTTTACAATCCAACTACTTTCAATTTTAGGAAGCCCATGAATTTACGAAGGATAAATTTCCGAATGCATTAACTTTTCTCCATTAGCCACTCCATGGCTTCGTAATGATGCCCAAAGTTGGCAAATGCCGACATGGAATCGTTTTGTTGTAATACTCTTTGGTACAAATTTGCCATTCTTTCATCGTAACCGTTAGACCCGGCGCAAACACGGGCTACTTTTTTAACCGCCGGTATAGGAAAGTTCTCCGAAAAGAATTGTTGTACCTGATCTTCATCTACTGTAAATTCCGGTCTTACCGCAACATGAGTAGCATCTAATAAAACGCATTCTATTTCGTATTTATTAATAACTTCTACCGCCTTCAACCACAATAAAGCTAAATCTTCTACCGAAAAGTCACCAATACACCTTACTTCTACCATCTTTATCTCCGGATGGTATTCCAGTTCCATGTTATTTATAGCAAATACGATCATAATCTTACGGTGTTAGTTGTTCCTTCCAATCCGGGAAGTATATGGCTAATTTAATATTATTTCATTATACCCCTCACTAGCCTGATCTTACGCGCACTTATAAGCGAGATTCTGAACAACCAAGAGCGACTGTCGTGCCAACCGGAACTCAGTTTAAAATGAATATACGCGATTGAGCGACTATCGAATAATCCTTTAGCCGGAAAATTACTATTTGCCTTTGTTTATACTCCCTGAATCAGCAAATCCGTGTTTTAACGGGTATTAGATTACTTTTAATAGAAGAAAATTGAAATTATCGCCTACCTTAGTTTTTAAATTTATTTTCGTAGGACCGCCACAGTTGAATTAGGGAAAATAGATACGGATATTTACCAATATGCCTGCGAACAGCAAAAAGGGTATACTAAAATAAAGGAGTATATAATTGAAATTCCAGCTAAATTTAACCTTGGTCTACGCGAGTGATTTTATTAAAATAGAAGCGGACCAAGAACAAGGATATTTACAAACTACCTGGTTGCAACAACCTACGAGCGCTAGTTTTCGGGAGCAGCTTCGGCGGGTAGTGGATTATGCGTTGGCTAATCACATAGATAAAGCATTATTTGATATCCGGGAGCGAGCTTATTTGGAAGTAGGGGACCAAAATTGGCTGATGCGGGAAATAGTACCCTTGTTTAAAGAAAATAATTTACGGTTTGCTTATTTAATCAGCCAGACGACTTTAGCCGCCATGGATGTTTTCCGGATTCAATCGGCCGTAGAAACGAATGAGGCGGGTAAAAAGCAAATGGAAATGAAAACCTTTTTAGATAAAGAAGAAGCCCTAAACTGGTTAATGAATTAAAGTTCTGGAGAGCCACTCTAATACATGAAATTACCAGTAAACCAGGTTTCCAATCTGAATTATTTAATCAAATGCAAGAATTCAGCCGGTACTTTCAAATAAAAGGCCTGGTTTTATCCCAAGCCTTTCTTTGGATGATTCATTTAAATTTTTGATTTGCTTTACTGTTCTTACTCAGGCGGGAGTTAATTAACTGCTGAAGAAATTTTCAATTTTACCTACTTTCATCTCCATGGGAGTAAGGAAGCTAGATGGCCGGACGGTTCCGGCTTAGCAAAGTTGTGTTAAGTTAGCGATAGCTCCGCCATACTAGCCAAGAGGGTCGGCGCTCCTGACTGTAATCTCCTGTGGATAATAAAACGGGCAAGAAATATCCTATGGTAAAGGAACCAGGGAATAATCCGGATTAAAAGAATTAAAATAGGGGCAGATTCTATTATAAGAACCTTACAAATTTAACAAAAGCGTACTATCTAATGGCTCAACTGCCTTACAAAATCTTCGTGATTCCATTGTATTTCAATGTTATCTATTTTATTATTTTCATTCAGATGAAAAATAAAAATATGATCACTGTTAAATTTTTTGCCTTTATTGGGAATACCGGCAAAATCCTGGGCCTGCGTACCGGTAATGAGGACCTGGCACCGGATGTATTCGCCTTCGGAGACAATGGCATCGATCGTGTTGTTAATATCCGGAAAGCATTCAATTAAGAGGCTCCAAAGATTTTGGCCTAATTCGCCAATTTTACCGCGGCCGGCTTCTCCTAAGGGTACGAAATAAACTTCGCCGGCGGGGTCGCAGAAGCGCATCATGCGCGATACATCTTTATTTTGGTAAGAGAACATGAAATGAACGCACGCATTTTTCATTTCAATTTTTCGGGTTTGTACTTGTAGCTGTTCCATATTTTTATTTTTTATAAGTTTATGAGGCAAAGCTACTTTCTCCGACCAGCCGGAATATTGTAAAAATGCGACAAGCCAAAAAAATATTATTATTTTAAATAATGAATAAGTTCGGCGTTGTCATTTAAATACTCGGAGGGAGAACGGCCGGTAAACTCGGTAAAATCCTTGATAAAGTGAGATTGGTCGTAATAGTCTGAATCAAAATATAAATCTTGCCAGTTAACTTCTTTTTTCCCAGCTATCAAGGCGCAAATTCTGCCTAAACGTCTTAATCGGGCGTAATACTTGGGGCTTAAACCTACTTTCTGTAAAAATTTTCGTTCGAACTGGCGGCGGGAAATAGCGTACTCGCTGCACAGGTCGTTAATATTTACCTGACCATATTTTTCCACAATTTGGTTCGCGGCCAAATCTATTATATCGGGTTCCGGGCAATTTAATTCATAAAAATGTAAAACAAATTGCTCCAGGTATTTTGCTTTAACACAAGCATCGGCTACTCTCTGTATTGCCCGGAAAGTACTTTCTATTACCGAGGATAGTAGCAGCGCCTTTAAATCCGTTCTCTCTTCGGTAAGCGTATGCATGGAAATGCCGAATATAGAAGCAATGCCGGTGGGCTTAAAAACAATAACGGCCATGCCAATTTTGCCGGGTAAATGTAAAGTATAACTCCGGGTGAGCTGACCTACCATAAATTGGCGAGGCATTAATTGGAGGGGATTCTGCTTATAGGCCACAAAATAATCGTCGGCATAGTTAAATACCATCGCGGTAAAAGCGCTGGGAGGCGACTCTACCTGAAAGTTTTCGTTCTCCGCCTCGTAGTTCTCCCATACATAATAACACTCCACGTAAGGAAAAAGCGCCGGACAGGGGGAAAACTTCTGATAGAGCATAAAAAATAGCTAATGGCTTCTAAAATAGCAGCTTAATAGTAAAGAAATCAAGCAAGTTGTCGCTTTTTTACAATAATAAGCTAGCAAGGCCAAATACCTTTGAGTAAAAATTAGCCGGCCGGGGCAGTTGCTATTCTATGATCAGCTTCAATTAAACCAGATTAATCCATACTTACTTCAACAAGACTTTCGCAAAAATATCAAAATGTTCCCCTTCAAAGGGAGTAGGGGGATGATGAGTAGTAAAGGCATTCATTTGGCGAAAGGCTGGTTGAAGCTTAAAAAGGTACTTAAATTAATCCTTACATCCATGAAAACCATTCTGAAAATTTTTCTTTCGGTCCTCGCATTTAATCTGCTTACTTTCTCCGCCTCGGCGCAGCAAATTGCGCCTTGGTCCGAAGCGGACCGTAAGTATTTGCTGGATAACCTGGCGCGCAGCCGGGACTTGCTCGTTAAGGAAACTACTAACCTAACACCCGAACAATGGAAGTTTAAAGAATCGCCGGACCGGTGGTCGATTAACGAAGTAGTGGAGCATATTGCCTTATGGGAATTACTTTTCGACCGGGAAGTTAGCCAGGCCTTGGCCGCGGGTCCGCAACCGGAACTGGCAAAAGCCGCCAAACCCGATAGTGTTATTTTAAGCTTTATTAGGGAAGAAAAACCGCACGTTACTACCGAATACACCAAACCTTTCACTTTTTCGGTTCCCACCGGACTGTACGAAGGAAAAGATAACGTAGCCGCTTTTTTGAAGAGAAGAAACGAATCGATGGCTTATTTAAAAACGGCCCTTGAAGATTTGCGCCAGTATTTTCTGAAACCCGGCCGGCCCAATATTCACCAGGTATATATCAACGTATTCGGCCACACCGACCGGCATTTACGCCAAATCCGGAAAATTAAACAGCACCTGAATTACCCAAAAAGTAAATTAGTGCGGCGCTAAAAAGCAGCCGGCCACTCTAAACCAAGCAAATTTTCCCTGGTTTAAAGTGGTCAGCTGAATGAAAGACAAATGAAATAAAAGAAGGGTACTATTTTCAGGTAAACGGAAATGGTGAAACCTGGCTACTGAAAAGTATTTGGTTAATAGCAGCTTAAAGTAAGAATTAGTCCTGCTGGAAGAAACTAACCAGTAGTTAGTAGCAGCTACTGCGTTAACAGGTAAGCCTTTAAACCTTAAATTTCTCGAAAGCTTTTGGTTACGTTAAATTTAAGGGCTATCGCTTCGTGCCAGTTAAATTCTTTTTTAAATGGCTCAAAACAGCGGTTGGGTATGGGATATTAATTGGTAATCTATTTTATGCTTTTACGGGTTCGGGAGCGTCTGCAAAGTGCTGGTATTTTCCTAGCATCCGTCCAACCATATAGGTCAGCGGCATTACGGTTTTCTTAACGAATTTTGGTATTCCATATATATCGTATTCCTGCCCGTAGCGGGTTAAAAGGTAAGCGCTGTCAAATTTTTCGGGTTCTGCTTTGCCGGATTTGTTTTGCGCCTCGTAAATGGCTGAAAGAAAAAAGACAATGGTATTTGCCGGTTTTATCCAGCCCTGGCAATTTAAAATATCTTGGCCGGCATTCCAGAAACGGTGCGGTACACCGCGTTTAAATAGTACGGTTTCGCCCTCGTGCGCGTATCGTTCCTCCTGACCCAAAACGAGATACCCCAGTTTCCCGGAAACTACGGTTAATGCTTCGTCTTGCAGAAAATGGGTATGCATGGCGGGACCGTGTCCGGGCGTCACAAAGTTTTCGACTAGAACTTTGTCTCCATCGGGATCTTTTTGTACGCCGTGAAAAATTATTTTTTCACCTTCGCTGTTGGTGATGGTGTGCGGATAAGAAATTTTCATAGGTTACGTTTTTATAGGATTGGTTTTTTGTTTTTTATCTTTTTAAAAAATTGCTGGTGTATTAAGTAGGCTTAGCTGATTATTCTCATTTTGATTAAATGCCGGTGCTTAAACTCCTACTTGTTGCGGTGGTGCTACTCTAACTTTCGGATTTATTTGGTTAGTACTCCCTTTAGCGGCCGCTTTGGTTAAACCTAAAAACAACACTTGCGACAAAACAACCAGGACCACTAATCTAATCTGACTTAAAAGCTCCCAAAGCTGCGCCCGCTTGGTTAAAGCAGCATCTACGGTTTCGGAAAAGGCGGTACCGGTGATAGCGAGAAGTTCCGGTACAAAGTAGATAGCCGTAATAATCAGGATAATAAAGTAGCCCGATAAGGTTATCAGCATACTTTTTCTTCTTTCGGTTTTCCAGGAAAGAATAAGGGCAGTAATAAAAAGAAGCAAAGTAATTGGATGAATCAGCTGCCAGAAGGCGCCGGCATTCAGGCCGTATTGCCCTTGAAACATGCTCAACGAAGCGGGAGGGGCGGCGCTCCATTGCGGAACTACCGCTAAATGTTCATAAACCGCGGCTCCAATTACAACCGCAAAAGAAAGGCAAGCGAACGAGTAGGCAAGGTCTTTCACATTCATAATGAATACTAATTTTAGGTGGATACATTACATTTTTAGTAAAAATACTACCGGTATACAGCCCAAAAATTGTATCAAACGGACATCCTGCGGAAAAGAGGATTTTTTTATTAAATAATTGAGGTTTAAAGGAATAGAAGAACTAAAACAAAAAGATTTGACTGGCTTTTACCTAAAATTGGCGTGTTCGCAAATTGTTTTCTTCCGCCGAAAAAGCAAAGATAATTTAAGAGGGAAGATGGGTAAACCTTACTTTTCGGAGAGGGTAAAAATATGCCCGGGTAGTTCTCCCATTGCTTTTTTGTATTGCCGGGGAGTTAAACCCGTAAATAGTTTAAACGTTCTCGCAAAGTGAGCCTGGTCGTAAAAGCCGCAATTATAAGTTATTTCGGTAAGCGAGGGGTGCGGTTGGTGTATTTGGTGCAAAGCGGACAAGTATTTTTTATAAAGCACTAACTCTTCCGTACTCATTCCCAAGTATTCGTTGCACAATCTGCTTAAATGGCGGGGAGTAACATTGTATTTGTCGCTAAGAGCGTGTACGGAAAGATTAATAATTTCGGGGTCGGCATGCAGTTTAATAATGCGGTTGTTGGCCGCTAGTTCCGAACCTTCTTTTATTTTACACCTTACCCATTTCAGGATGGCCGCCACTTGTCCCGGAAAAGAAGGAGCCGCTCGTAGTTCCTCGGCTAAATTATCCAACGATTTACAAACTAAAGAACCGGCCAAAACCTGATCGTTAAATTCGAGAGTAGGAATATGGAAAATGTATTTCAGGGCAAAAGCATTAAACTGGATTCCCACAAAATACTGTTTGCTCCGGATAGATAAGTTATAAGGGGTAAAATTAATGCCGTTAATAAAATAACTGGGTAGGTTAAAAATATCTTTCTCGTTTGACCGGAAACTGGTTATATCCTCCGAAAAATTGAAAATAATTTCCGCCGTTCCTTTTGGCAGGATTGTTTCGGTGCGCTTAACTAACTGAATGTCCTGAATACGCCAAATATGCCGAATCAATAAATTTTCGGGGCTGGTATTCGGCTGGAATATATTGGCTATTCGCTCCATGCGTATTTGCAAGTTAGTTAAAATTGCCCTTTGCTGCTAACAAATGCTTGCTGTTTATGGCGGATTACATAGCGGCTAAGCTTGACTAAAGATATCCTATTTAATAAAATCACCATTTCTGAACAGCTTCCGTCAGCCCGAATGAAAGTTGGTAGTAACCTGCAGCCGATGGTACAACGTTTGGCCCCACTAACGCCAACCCTGGGCTAGCGGTTTGTTGTTAGTTTGTCGTTGTTCACGTATTCCAAAATATCACCCGGTTGACAGTTCAGGGCTTTACAAATGGCGTCTAAGGTGCTAAAACGGATTGCTTTTGCCTTACCTGTCTTCAAGATGGAAAGATTAGATAATGTCAAATCAACTCTTTCGGCAAGTTCATTCAAAGAAATTTTTCTCTTTGCCATTATCACATCTAAGTTTACAACAATTGGCATACCTTAAACAGTTAAATCGTTTTTGTGTTGGATTGCAACTCCTTTTTTAAAGATAGTTGCAATCCCATAAATTACAACTCCCATCCATATAAATGCTTGGCTATCTGCCCAAAACTGGTTTAGGTTGTTCATAACATAGCCCTTATGCTGCGGTTTTTGGCGGGTTGTCGGGCTACATAGCTTAGTATTTTAATTAAAAAGTGAAGTAACTAATTCGTGTTATTTGCCTTGAGACAACACTGTTGAATGGGTTTGATAAATCTATAGTGTGCATAAGTATGACAACTACCTAAAATAAGTATGCTTTCAGAAGCGAGATGATCAAGATAACCGGACTTAAGCCGAACAGCGAACTGCTGCTGATGCTAACAACGTCCAGCCAAACTTGCAGCAAACCCCATGCTGCCGGCCGTTTTATTTCACTCGTATTCGTCATCGTCTGCAAGAGGGTAGACTGACCAGTCCCAATACTCCAAAATGCTTTCTTCAAACCTGTCGTTGCTTTCATTGTAAGCATGAGCATGTGGAACCGGAAAAGAAAAATTTTGTTCTTTGAAGCCTTCTTTGTCCAAAAGGGTAATATATTTTTCAGTCTGCCCGTACGCAAAAATTAGGTTGTGTTGGTCATAAATAAATCTTCCCGAATTGTCAAGTGTACAAATCCAAAGATGGTGTCTGCCGTCCGTTTCAAAATACAGTTTGTATTCAAGCAGAAAATGTTTCAATTCTTCTTTTGTTTCAATTAAGGGTGATTGATAACGTCCACGTTCGTTGTCAAGTCGTGATACGACTAAAACATAGAGGATGTAAAATGGCGGGGTTAATGTGTCAACAAGTCTAAGAATTAATTCAATTTGATTTTTTGAAGCTGCTATTATAAGTCGGCTATGCTCAACTTCATAAATTTTTCCGTAGTCGTGAGTAATCTCATGTCCTTTACTGTCATAAGAAGTAAATTTTGCTTCGGATAAAAGTTCAGGCTCCATAATTTTTGTTCACTGAAAAGATGTCTCTGTTAAAACTTATTGCTGTCGTTCAAAAAAATTGCAGGCAACGTTCGAGTATTTGCGAAGGCAGGGAATTCAATGATTGTCCAGCCCGGTACAAATGACCCATTAAAATTATATTCTTGAAGTTATGAACCAAAGTTGAAAATTGAACGTCGAGCCCGAACTGCTGCTGATGCCGGCACATAGCTGAAGTTACAACTTCCTGCCCTGCTTTTGCAAATACCTTGTTGGTGGCAGTTTTTTATCTTTCGTGTAAATAAACTGCCTTGCTAACCATTTTCTGATTGGCAAATCATACATTTTCAATGCTGCGTACGCCAGGGCAATTGCTCCTATTATCAATAAAATACCTATTAGAGCACCTTGTGCTAGTGGCGTTTTATTGTTGGTAATCCAGGCATAATAAACGCAGACAAAAGGAAAATGGGTAATGTAAAGCGGGTATGAAATATCGCCCAGAAAAGTGCAGACCTTTTGGCTCCTAACTCCTTTCACTTCCCCAATGGCGCCCAGGTATATTATTAGCGGGAAAACAAGGACAATGATTAGAGCCTCATACAACCCGTTTAACCAAAGATGCTCGTGACCTCCCACGCGTGGAAAACTTAAAACCAAAACCAATAAAGCACTGGTTAACAAAAAAGTCCTTTTATTGCTTCCAATCTTCACGGTCCTGCGCAGTAGCATGCCTGCCATGTAAGGAAACAGAAGACGGGTGAAGCCAATTCGTAATTGTTCTGGCTCCAATGACCACCCGCCAATCAAATCACCTGATGTTTTGGTTATCGCCAAATGGAACAAAGCAACAGCCGCCATGAATACGAACAGGGAAAGAACCAGGTTGGGTAATTTTCTTAAAATAAATACATGTAAAATGTTTGCCAGATACTCAAAAAACAGCGACCAGGCCGGTCCGTTAAGCGGATGCATTTCGTTCCAGCCCCGAATATCCATCGCTGGTGGTATCGGGATCAAAGAATACCCAACACCCGTTATCATAACCAACTGCCAAACCGGTGTACCGGCTATTTTCGGAAAAACGGCTGACGCTTGTGAATAGAAAAGCAAAGCACCAAAGGTCATTCCCAGGATGATGAGCGGGTGCAACCGTATCAACCTGCGCTTGCAAAAATCAACAACAGTCATCTTGTTCCAGCGGTCGTCATAGGCATGTGCCATAACATACCCGGAAAGCATAAAGAAAAAATCAACCGCCAAATAGCCATGGTTGATAAACAGTTTGTGGTAGTCGCCTTCGCAAAACAATTCGAAGGTGTGCATTGTAACGACCATGATGGCAGCAAGCCCGCGCAAAGCATCCAGAATGAGCAGATGCTTCTTTGAGTCAATGAAAGTGGAGTTAGAATTTTGTATCACTTTGTTTTCTAATTATATCAATGCTTTGCCAATTGCCACCAACGTTTGCCCGCTTGCTGAAGTAGCGGCATTGGCAGTTCTGTCGTTGATTTATTTTATGAGGTACACAAAATGTTCGTCGGTTTAATCCCTGTATTTCAACCGCTAATTTAGCAAGCATTTGTTAGGGGCGCTTTGCCATCTAAAGCATATCAGCCCAAGGCATTTTCTTTTATGCGTGATCTCACCACCTGCGTTTACAATTCGCTTTCAGCGTCAATAGCCCGTTGCCTGGCCGTCTTTGCGAGATTCTGAAGCGCCATAGTATACGCCGCCCTTCAGCATAATGGCTTGATAGCCCCCAAAAATGCCTTTGCCCATTCGGATAAGGTGTCCTTTGTCCATTAAACTGCTGATAACCTCCGGCTTAAATCCAGACTCAAGATAAGTACTGCCGACACGTTCTATATGACCGCCGTAATTTGTAGTTCCTTCGTGAAATCTCGCCCGGACTGAAGGCGAATAGCGAACAAATGCTGGTGCAAACAACTTCCAGCTACACTTGCAGCAAGCCCCATGTTGTGTGAAATTTTTCCTTCCAGCTAGTCAATTTTCAAAGGTGGTCCAACAACCTGCATGTCATTATCTGCAAAAATTTTTGCTATTTCCTGCTGACTTGGTTCATGGTTTAACGAAGCCATAGTCACAAAGAAATTTTCCAATTTCCCTGCCGGTTGCATTATTACAGTCATTTTTCCTTTTTCTGATACTTGTGTCCAAGCATGAGCGACTTGTCTTGGCAAAAAGATACTGTCACCAGTTGTTAAATTATATATTTCGTCTCCTACCTTAAACTTATATGCACCTTGTATGACATAAAATATTTCGTCCTGTGCATTGTGAATGTGTAAAGGTGTTCCTTTGCCCTGCGACAGTGAAGTCTGCTCAAAAATTGCAAGTTCGCCATTAGTGTCGCTTCCAGAAACTTTCACATCAAGAATATTTGAGTTTACTCCTTTCAATTTAATGTGTCCGTGAATTCGCCCTTCGCCTGCTAATATCTTAAACCCTTTTTTTTGTCTAGGCAATTTGTCCTTCAATTGCGAAAGTGCAAAAAGTGGAGCTGACATTACAGTCAGAATAGATGCAATAAATTTGTTTCTTTTCATGTCTGTAATTATCTAAAAGTTTGTAATAAAGTTACATACAACGAACAGGGCTTGCTGCAGGTGTGGAATTAGTATTCCGTCTGCCCGGAACCGCTGCTGAATAATGAACTAAAGTACAGTTCAAAAACCAAAAGCCCAATAGCATTCCGTCAAGCCCGGACTGAATCCGAGTAGCGAACTGCTGCCGAAGCTAACAACGTCCAGCCCCACTTGCACAAAGCTTCATGTTGTGCGTTCGCCTTATCCGAAAGTAACATCGAACCTATTTAGAATATGCTCAATCTCCGCTTTTAACTCTAACGTTGAAGGCAAATCAATGAATTTTTCCCTAGCTTGTGTTAAGCCGTCTAACAGGTTAGTTAATTTGATATTTTGTCGGAAAAGTTCATTCGATTTCCTCGATGCACAGAAATAGAAAATTAAAATAAGTTCTTGAGTACTTAGGTTACTTTTTAAGTAGTCAATAAAAAACTGATTTCCATTATTTTCGATTATGAAGTTTATAAGGTATGATAAACTTTTGGTGTAGCCATCCGTAAATCCGCTAAATTCACGATAAATATCATCATAGACGGTTATATAGATGTTTTCTCTCTCACTGAAATCTATTTTGTAAAAATTGACGTGACCTATTGCCCTTAACGCGTTGTTTGCATTTTCATTTTTATTGTCGGTACTTCCAACAACATGTTTGATGTATTCCCATCTGTCATTAAAACCTTTTCTCTCTACTATCGATTGTTTTAGTTTCTTTGCGTTATCGGGAGATGGTAAATCATTCAGAGTAGTCGCTTGAAGGATTTTAATATAATGAACCAAATCTATTTTTTCAGGCTGTTTGGCCAATAGTTGTCGACCTAATCCAATACATTCAAAGTCAATCTTTTTGAAGAATATGTTGACTAAGTTATCTAGAGCTTTATAACTTGTGTTTTCGGAGTAAGAAAAATTAATTATTCGTTGGTTGAGATTGTCAACAAGACGAAAAAATAGCTGCTCTTTCAATAGATTGGTTTGTTCTTTTTGATTTCTATTGAAGATGTCAACTTGGATTTTGTTTGCTTTTAGTTGCATATAAAAAGCAAGAAATGTAATGAACACTCCAGCCAAAGCAATAAAGGGGTTCATTAGTCCTCCAATAGTATCACCAATTGGTCCAGTGTCCTTGAAGTTGTATCGTTGATTATTTGATGGACCCGTGAAAATAATCGGGGCTAAAAATGAAAATAGGATTAGTATTACTGAAAGAACTATTAATCCGATAATTACATTGTCATTTTTTTCCGACTTATCTACATTGTCTTGACTTTCTAATGCCATTTAAGAATTTATTGAGTTAGTTCAAGTTTAAAAGAGGTTACAAAGGGTGACGCACAACGAACAGGTATTGCTGCAGTTTGGGCATTTGAAACTCGTCACGCCGGGACTGCTGCTGATAACTGTACTGTTGCTGATGTTTTGTTCAAAAGTCAAATTTATAACGTCAAGCCGGAATTAAAGCTGAATTTTTAACTGCTGCTGATGCTTACAACGTCCAGCCCAAATTGCAGCAATACCCATGTTGTGCGTAGTTAAAGTCAGGCAACGTTTAATAAGTCAGTCTGAATTTTTGTCAAACAAAAAGAAACTTGCGGATAATAGTCATTAAGCCTACTTCTTGCTTCTTGCAGAACTGTCCTTATTTGTTCATCATCTGTGAGTGGCGAAATAGTTTCTCGTATTACATAAGAAGGTGTGTGAGTATACTTATCAACTCCGTTGTCTTCAAGCAATTTTGAAATCCAACTGTCCAAGTCATTGTCGTCAAGCATCGGAGTTGTAAAGTCTAAAAAATAATTGAAGAGAGAAACTAAAAAGCGTTTTTCTAAAAGGTTATCAGCTGTTAATAAGATTGCAGCGGATTTAGAGCGAACCTCAATTCTATTATAGTCATTTTTATTTCTTTCTTTTTCAATAAAGTCCTTGATAAAAATTATGCGCTTATTATAATCATCAATTGTGTTGTCGGACATAAAGTATATTTTTTGCGGGTCGCTTTTTGTCACACCTTCAATTTCAGGGATGTCAATAGTGCTTTCGTCCTTAAGCGGTAATGCAGCAATACAGAAGTCAATGATTTTAATGTATTCTGCGTGTATTGTATTGAAGGTTTGATAAACTGGGAGTATTACTTCCTTAAACTTCTTTTCACGCTGCGCTTGCTCATATTCGCCTATTTTGAAAATTATGTCAAAAAAGTCCTTGAAGGCTTTTGCAAGAATTCCGAAGGATGGCAATGATAGCATTTCAATGATTTTGGTTGGTCAATTAATTACGCACAACTCTTAAATAGACGCATGTTTTCGCCTATTGTAAACAAATATACAAATACCACCTGTTTTTGCAATTCGTGAAAATGTTTTTTGTAATTCATCTATATTTCAACAAATTATGTGTATACTAAGCCATTCAGCCATACAAAATGCGTTACGCGTATTTGGTATGGCTGGATGCGGTGCTTTTAAAACCCGGCAATACCAAATACGCGTATCGCATTTTGTATTACTAAATAAGTCGATACTATAAAATGCACCGCCTGATTTTTCAAGGTATGTAATTTATTGCTTTTTCTTGTTTACTGGGTTATTTTTTACTAGTTTGATGTTACTAATCCAGAACAATACTAAGCTCCATTAAAAACTATTGTTTTGAAATTTCTTTTTAAGGAAAATGTAAATTCCATTTACCCTTTAAAGGAGCAAATGGAATTTTACTGCCTGAATGAATGGTTTGAATATTCTTTGTTCGTTCCGGCTCAAGGCAGAATTTTATTATTCGCCGTCGTTTACGTCCATGTTTAACTTCTGGAACGTGCCGCCGAAGCTGCCTTTTAGGGTTTTACCGTTTTCCAAAGTTAAGTTATATTCCGTGGTAATTACCGGTAGAGCACCCGTTACTTTAATGGTGCCGCCGGTAATTTTTACATCGGCTTCTTCTTCCCAGTTTTTGTCGCCGTCGGTGTCCATCCGCACAATAGATTCGTAAAAGAACGCCTTATTTTTGTATTTGGCTTCTACTTGGGCCGGAGTTAAATTTATATCGGCCGCCATATTGGTATACTCAAAAGTACCGGGCTTAAAGCTGGCGCCATCCGGCGAAAGCAGCGCTCCTAACAACGCAATTTTACCATCCTGCATTTCGGTAATTTCCCCGTCATTCGAAAATTTAGGCGTTCCATCAGTCAGGAACAAGAAATCTAAATGATGCGTAGGCGCGTTGCCGAATAATTTTATGCCGTTGCCTAGGGCATAGTAGCCGTTTTTAATCGTAAACTTTTCGCCGTTGTACTCGGTGTTGCCGCTTGGTTTGGGGTTGTTGTTGTCATTGTCATCATCGGTGGTGCAGGAAGTAGCGAAGAAACCAAAGGAAAGCAGAATAGCAATTAACTTAAAATTGAATAAGGTTTTCATAGTTGTAAATAGAATGGATTTGAATAAATTGTTTAAGGTTGCGATTAGATAGTTTTATTTTGACTAATGGAGGGATGAATTAATTTTTAATTGGGTAAATGGTAACTGGTAAATGGTAACTGATTATTGGTAATTGGTAATTGGTAAGCGTTTTAAAATTTAGCCGTGATGCCCAGGCGCAGCGCGGAAACGCCGTAGCCTATTTCAGCAAAACCACCTAGTTTTTCCGAGAATAGGTACCGGCTACCGGCGTGTACCCCTAAGAAAATACCACCGGAGTAAGGACTTTTGAAATCATTATAATCGGTGTTGTCGTTGTACCAGGCCGTTCTGATTCCGAGCGATACCCCGGCATACGGGTCAAATTTGCTGTCGTCCATGTCCAGGTCTTTCAGCAACTCGCCCAAATGGTAAGAGCCGCGAGCCCCGAAATACAGGAAATTGTAGTTCCACTTGTAGCCGAAAGATTGGTAGCCGTACCGGGCATAGTCGAAAAAGCCACCAATGGAAATATTATTTTTGTAATCTACCTCCAAAGAGGCCCCAATGGGAATACCACCGGCGGTATAAGCCGCTAAACCAATGCCGGCGTTTAAATATTTGTTTTTAACAGGCGTTTGGGCTTGCGCTTGAGAAATGGTAAAAAAAGCTACTAAACAGAACAGAAATAAGGTAAATTTTTTCATGAGGTGTAAATTGATTTGTTTGGGTGGATTAATGGTTTAAACTGGTTTTAAAATTTTACTGATTAGTTTAAATGGTTTACTGGTTTATTTGCCTTGTTTGATAGAACAAAGGTACTAACTGCTTCTGCCCAGGAGAATAGGCGTTATTACTCATTTATCTAGGTAGTAGTGCTTATATTAGAAATAATTAAATTATATTTAGATAAAAGGCTAACGAGTTAATTCTGTCTTCTGGCTTTATTTGATTGATTAGTAAACAATTATAATTTTCAATCAAACGTGCTTCCTTAAACTAAAAATAAATAAAGCCGCGTAACCCAGGTTAACCAAGGAATAATTCATATAAAATTAAATTTAAAAATTATAAATTTGACTGGAAGAGGTAGCGAAAAAGTAGTCAAAATTTTACCGGCTAATTTCAAGAGTTTTAATTTTTTGAAGCGGCTAAATAGAGAATAGAATGCTTCCGGAATTTATAATATTTTTCTACATTCAATAGCGGTTTACCGGTTACTTAAAACTTACGGCTTACTTATATTCTTACCTGTAATTTTATTACCTGCTGTTATGCGTTTTCATATTCTTTTGTCGGTGTTACTGTTAAGTTTAATACAGTTCGTCTGCGTTTCATCTTCCTGGGCCGCAGCGGAACCGCTCATAACTTTAAAAAGCAAATTAATTAGTTACGATATTGGCAACCAGGTTTATTTACGCGAAGACCCTACCGGAAAACTAACTTTTGATCAGGTGAAGGCGCAACGTGCCTTATTTACCAGAAGCCAGCAGGAAGCGCCGGTGTACGGGCCTTCTTCTTCGGCGGTTTGGGCAGTGTTCCGGGTCCGTAATAACAGCCCGGAAGATAAATGGTACCTGGAAGTGGGTAGTTCTTTTCTGCACGAAGTAGATTTATACCGCGAGACCACCAACGGCAACTTTGAGAAAATAAAATCCGGGGCGGGACAACCCTACGAATCCCGCCCCGTGAAAACAAACCGGTTAATTTTACCGCTTAACCTGCCCGCTGGGGCCGAACATACGTACTATGCGCGTTTCCGGAGCCGCAACATTCTGCGTTTTCCCCTGCAAATAGCTACCATGCCGGCGCTTTACGAGAAGAACCACACCATTGACCTCTTGAATGGTATTTACTTTGGTTTGCTGTTCGCCCTGATGATGTACAATTTATTCGTCTATTTTTCTTTGGGTGATAAAGCGTATTTGTTTTACATTTTATTTATCTTTTCGATTGCGGCCGATACTGCCTGTATCCGGGGTTACCTGTTGGAATGGCTGCCCGGGCCCCTCGCCTGGATAGTACACATCCGGCTGTTTGCGGGTTTAGCCATTTTGTTTTCGCTGTGGTTTACCAATGCTATTTTACAAGTAAAACAGTATTTACCCAAACTTTACCGCTTGCGCTGGATTATTGTGGTATCGGTGGGCATTATCATGCTGTTAAACTTACTGCGCCTGTATGTCTGGAGTTTTGCCTGGATGTTAATTTCCTTTATTCCGGTTTATTTGTACGTGTACACGGCCGGTATTCTGATTTACCGGCGCGGCTTTAAACCGGCGCTTTATTATACTTTAGGTTTAGCCGCCTTAGGTATCGGTATTTTAATTTATATCGCTAAAGACAATAATTTAGTACCCGAAACGGCTTTTACCGAAAGCAGTCTGCAACTCGGTTCGTTCATTGAAGCAGTAGTTTTATCGTACGCGTTGGCCAGCAAGTTTAATTTTTACAAGCTGGAAAAAGAACAAGCGCAAGCTCAGGCCATGCAGCAGGCCATTGCTTTCTCGCAGGAATTAATTCAGTCGCAGGAAAACGAGCGTAAACGCATTGCCGCCGAACTGCACGACAGTGTGGGGCAGAGTTTAATTCTGATGAAAAACCGTATTCTTCTGCTGAAAAAACGCTTAGATGACCCCGAAAGATTAGCCCGCCACGCCGACGATTTAACTGAAACTGTTTCTCATACCATCAGCGAAATCCGGACTATTTCTTACGGGCTGCGTCCTTTTCAGTTAGACATGCTGGGGCTCACGCAATCCATTAACGGCCTGGCCGACGAGGTGGCCGAAGGCAGCGGTATTGACATCCGGGTAAAAGCTGATTCGATCGATAACTTATTTCCGAAAGAACAAGAAATTAACGTGTACCGCATTGTGCAGGAATGTTTAAATAACATTGTAAAACACTCCGGCGCTACCAGTGCCCACGTGAACATTATTCGGGAAAACGGTCAAATACAGCTGAGCGTGGAAGATAACGGGAAAGGAATGAACCCGGCAAATACCCAATCGGCGCCTAAAAGCGGGTTTGGTTTACGCGGGATGCAAGAACGACTCAGTATATTAACGGGTAAATTACAAATTAAGTCCGCCGAGCCCCAAGGTACTATTATTCAAATTACGCTACCGGTTACAACACTTGCCCCAGTACTAACCCCTGCCACCAGCGAATATGTTTCTTAAATTTCTTAACGTTATCTATTGCGTACTTTAATTAGGAAAATTCCACTTTTATCCCAACAGTTTGCCGGCTACCATAATTCTGGCAGCCGTATATTAGGTTCTATCTTCTTAACTGTAATCCAAATCTGGGAGCTTCCTTTTTTAGGCTTTAAACCATTGGCGAATAAAGCGAAACCTAAGGTCCGGTTTGGCTCATTTTTAAAACCCTGCCATTTTTCTATTGTGGGCCAATGTTATCTTGCCAAAACTTAACTATAAAAAAAAACAAAGGTTTCGCGGAAAGCCAATGCTGCTAATCCTATACAGGCAGTGCCGCCTTGGTAAAGCCAATCATGACAGAAGGGGAAGATAATTTTAGAATTTATTTTTGGCTAAGTGGATTTATTTTTAGGTATATTTTTAAAATATTAATCTAAATTGTTGCTATATGCTTTCATTTTAAAGTATTTACCCGATAAATTTAGCTGTTACCCGTAAATTATCGTAAATTTTCATCTCTATCAAATTACAATGGTATGACTCCAACTCAACCCGAATTAAAAAAGGTTTTAAAGCCGGTTCATCTCTGGGCAATGGGAGTGGGGCTGGTTATTTCGGGAGAGTATTTTGGTTGGAACTACGGTTGGGGAGTAGCCGGAACACTGGGATTTCTAGTGGCTACCTTACTGGTAACTATTTTCTACCTTACGTTTGTCTTTAGTTTTACCGAGCTAACTACTTCTATTCCGCACGCCGGCGGCCCTTTTGCTTACGCCTACCGGGCCATGGGACCCCTCGGCGCTTTGATAGCCGGCTACGCTACTCTGGTAGAATTTGTCTTTGCTGCACCGGCCATTGCTTTTGCCTTAGGAAGTTACGTGCATTTTTTGTATCCTTCGGTTCCCGTATTAGTTACGGCTTTAGGTAGTTACGTGGTTTTTACCGGCTTAAATGTATTAGGCGTTAAAGAATCGGCTTTATTTTCGGTGGTGGTAACTACTTTGGCGGTGCTGGAGTTAGTAGTTTACCTGGGTATTGTGGCGCCAGCGTTTAAACCCGCCAACTTTTTTCATAATCCATTGCCGTTTGGCTGGTGGGGCGTATTTGCGGCCTTGCCTTTTGCCATTTGGCTGTACGTGTGCATCGAAGGCATAGCCATGGTGGCCGAAGAAGTAAAAGACAGCAAAAAAGCCATTGCGAAAGGGTATATTTCCAGTATTTTAACTTTACTCGTATTAGCCCTGGCCGTAATGATTATAACCGGCGGAATTACCGATTGGAAAAATCTGGCTACCATTGATTATCCTTTGCCCGCTGCCATTGGCCTGGTATTAGGTAAAAATAATCCGGTTACCCAGTTATTTGCCGGAATTGGTTTGTTTGGTTTAGTGGCCTCTTTTCACGGTATTATTTTAACGTATTCGCGGCAGGTATTTGCTTTGGCTCGTAGCCGTTATTTACCGGTTTCGCTATCCCGGATTCATTCTCGTTTTAAAACCCCGCATTGGGCCTTATCAGCGGGAGCCGGCTTTGGCATACTCGCTTTGTTTTTCCTGGATACCAGTAAACTGGTTATCTTATCTACGTTCGGGGCAGTGGTCATGTACTTGGTAAGTATGGTTAGTTTATTTATTTTACGAAAGAAAGAACCTCATTTACCGCGGCCATTTAAAGCTCCTGGTTATCCGTACTTGCCGGCTATTGCTATTTTGCTGGCCGCCGTTTCCGCTTTGGCTATTTTGTATTACTATACCTGGTTGTGTATCCTGTTCGTAGCTGGTTTATGTATTACTTTTTTAATTTTTTATTTAACCGGCAGTCATAAAAAGCTGATAAGCCAGGATGTTACTTTAAAATCGGTACCTACGGCCGGAATACCTCTGGTGAACCCGGTCCCTAACTCTTCGGAATAATGAGCTATCGCTATACCATCCGTCAGCATACTTACACTTTCCCGGATTTGAAAGTGTTACTGGCCAAAGCTTCGCCGTACCGGTCCGGCGATGTTTTAGCTGGTTTAGCTGCTCTTACTTACGAAGAAAGAGTGGCCGCGCAACTAACCCTGGCCGACGTACCCCTGCAGATTTTTCTAAACGAAGCCCTGATTCCGTACGAAGAAGATGAAGTTACCCGCCTTATTATCGATACCCATTCGGCAACGGCTTTTGCCCCGATTCGGCATTTTACGGTAGGTGAATTTCGCGATTGGTTACTCAGCGATAAGGCGGATACCCTTACTTTGCAGCAATTAGGACCCGGCATAACGCCCGAAATGGCCGCCGCCGTGAGTAAATTAATGCGCAACCAGGACCTGATTGGCGTAGCGCAGAAATGCGAAAATATTACGCGGTTCCGCAATACTATTGGTTTAAAAGGCCATTTAGCTACGCGCTTGCAACCCAACCATCCTACGGATCATCCGAAAGGAATTGCGGCAGTGGTATTGGATGGTTTATTGAACGGGAGCGGGGATGCGGTAATTGGTATTAATCCGGCCAGCGACCATCCGGCTACGGCGGCTCTCTTGCTGGAGATGCTCGATTACGTGCGGCAACAATACTATATTCCAACGCAAAGTTGTATTTTATGCCACGTAACTACTACCCTGGAGTTAATAGAACAACATGCTCCCGTGGACTTGGTTTTCCAATCTATTGGCGGTACCGAAAAAGCGAATCAGAGCTTTGGTATTCACTTGGCTTTATTGCAGGAAGCCTACGAAGCGGCCTTGTCTTTAAAACGGGGCACCATCGGGAACAACGTCATGTATTTTGAAACGGGTCAGGGGAGCGCCTTGTCGGCGAATGCCCACTTTGATGTAGACCAGCAAACCTGCGAAGCGCGGGCATACGCGGTGGCGCGCCACTTTAAACCGCACCTGGTAAATTCGGTGGTAGGCTTTATTGGGCCGGAATACTTATACAACGGCAAGCAGATTATCCGGGCGGCTCTCGAAGACCATTTCTGCGCGAAAATTATGGGCTTGCCCATGGGCGTAGATATTTGCTATACCAATCACGCCGATGCCGACCAGGATGATATGGATAATTTGTTGACACTTTTAGGCGTGGCGGGTTGTAACTTTATCATGGGGGTACCGGGCGCCGATGATATTATGTTGAATTACCAGTCCACTTCTTTTCACGATGCTTTGTATATCCGGAAAGTGCTGGGCTTGCGACCGGCTCCCGAGTTTGAAGAGTGGTTGTTGCAGCAAGGAATTATAAACAAATCCGGCCAAATTTTACCCGTTAGCAGCAGTCATCCTTTGCTGCAGCAATTAGCTTAAAACTTGATAAAAATTAGTATATTGTAACAATAGAAAAGCTTAAATCTTCTATTCAAATTACTGTTGCAAAAGCTTATTTTAAAAGGCTCAGTTCGTTAGCCGGTATAAAATTTAAGTTTGCGGCGCTTACAAAATTCGGGTAAACGGTATGAAGAAAGAATCTTTATCTAATGCTAAGCCGATGGCGGCCGACCCTTGGGAAGCATTACGCGCTTTTACCGCCGCCCGCATTGCTTTAGGCCGGACCGGGGTATCGGAGCCATTACATTCTTCGCTGCAATTTAAACTAGCCCACGCCCATGCCCGCGACGCCGTTTATTCCGAATTAAACACCCCGGAAATTAGTAACGCCATAGAAAAGCAGTTTGCTTTGCCGGTTTACTTATTACAAAGCCAGGTAAGCAACCGGCAGGAATATTTACAACGCCCGGATTTAGGCCGGAAATTAAATCCGACTTCGCTGCAACAACTACAACTTTTGGCAGCTCCGGTGGCCGATGTGGCTCTTATTTTGGGGGATGGTTTGTCCGCGGAGGCAATAAATGCGCATGCTTTACCTCTGTTGCAAATCTTGGTTCCAGCTTTACGCGCGGCTGGTTTCAGTTTAGCGCCGGTAACAGTAGTACAACAAGCCCGCGTAGCTATTAGCGACGAAGTAGGTTTGGCCTTAAATGCCAAAATTGCGCTGATTCTGATCGGGGAAAGACCGGGTTTAAGCGCACCGGACAGCATGGGCGCTTATTTAACATACCAACCTCGCCCCGGTTTAACCGATGAATCCCGTAATTGCCTTTCTAACATCCGGGTGGGCGGCCTTGCTTATAAGGTTGCCGCCGGAAAATTACTGTATTTAATAAAAGAATCTTTGCGCTTACAACTATCCGGTGTCCGGCTAAAAGATAACGTGAATCTGCTGTCCTGAACTAAATGCGGTTATATATTTATTAAGAAAATATTATTTCTTTAGATTAAGTTAATTTCCGTTCTTTAATCCGAAACAATTATTAGATAATCTAGTAATTATCTAATCACTTCTATAGTATCTGAGCACATTGCCTTTAATACCCGATTTTAATACCTTTTAAGCGTATATTTTTATTTTACTCCTTGGTTGCCCCGGAAAGATTAGCTGGTTGTTACCCGTAAAATAGTCTGGTAAGGGGAGAATTTTTGATGTTTTATTCCTTTTTTATTTAACTCAATAGCAAATGGTTTACTTCTTCCAAAACAAATCTTTTAAGCTTACGCTCTTTTGTTGGTTAGTACTTTTACCCGGTCTGGCCATTCGCTCGCAAGCGCAATCTAAGCCTAATTACAAAATGTCGGCGGCGCATCCTTTGGCTAAAATTGGCTCGGAACTAGCCGAACTGCAGGCGAACCACAAAGCCGGCACCCATGGCATTCAAAAGCTAGGTACGGGTAAGCTGTCCAAGAAAAGCCTGTTGCAAATTCAAGGCGATTACGTGGTTATAGAAGCCGTAGCGGAACTTAACCAAACCGCGCAATTGCTCGCCGATCTAAAAGCAATGGGTATGACCCACGCCGCCGCTTATGGCCGCATGGTATCCGGATTAATGCCCATTAATAAGCTAAGTAAAGTGGCGGCTTTACCCAACTTGCACTTTGCCCGGCCGGCCTATAAACCCATTAATAAAGTTGGCGAGGTAACCAGCCAGGGCGATGTAGCCATGTACGCCGATTCGGTGCGCGAGTACCAGGTTTTAAAGGGTAAAGGCAACAAAATCGGGGTATTATCCGATAGCTACAATAGCCGGGGCGGCGCCGAAAAGGGAATTAAATCCGGGGATATACCGGGCAAAGGTAATCCGAATGGCTATACTACTCCCGTAGAAGTGCTCGAAGATTATATAAATTTTAATAATATTGATGAAGGGCGGGCCATGATAGAAATTGTGCACGACGTAGCGCCGGCCGCCAAATTAGCTTTTCACACGGCCTTCCTGGGGCAGGCTAATTTTGCCCAAGGCATTTTGGATTTGCAAAAAGCCGGTTGTAATATCATTACCGACGACGTGTACTACCCCACTGAACCTATGTTTCAGGACGGAATAATTGCTCAGGCCGTAGACGAAGTAGCTAAGAAAAATGTAGCTTACTTTAGTTCGGCGGGTAACAGCGCCCGGCAATCGTACCAGGCCAAATTTAAAAATTCCGGTAAAAACATAGTAGTTGATGGCGTAAATTACGGCGTAGCCCATGACTTCGGCAATGGCGATATTACCCAAACCATCCGGTTACTGAAGGGGGGCTTACTCAGTGCGCCGCTGCAGTGGGATGATCCTTTTTTCTCGGCGAGTGGTTTACCGGGAGCAGAAACCGACTTAGATGTATTGGTTTTTTATCAAGGAGAATTGCTTACTTTTCTTTCTTCCCTGGAGAAAAACGTAGGCAATGATCCCGTGGAATACCTGGGAATTACCACCGATACCAGCTCCAGCGCCGACCTGGAAATTGCTATCGTCAAGTACAGCGGTCCGGACCCTAATTACATTAAATGGATAAATTTCGGCGATGCCGTACCCCAAGAACACGATACCAAAAGTTCTACCATTGTGGGCCATAGCAATGCCGCCGGAGCAGTTAGTACCGGGGCCGTTTTCTGGGGCCAAACGCCGGCTTACGGCACCCCCAAACCAATAGCCGAGGATTTTTCTTCGGCGGGCGGCACGCCTATTTTGTTTGATGCGGATGGAAAACGGATAAAAGAGGTAGTCCGGCGCAAACCGGAAATAATGGCCCCGGATGGCGGAAATACAACTTTCTTCTATCAGCTTTTTCAGGGTAAGTATTATTTTTTCGGTACTTCGGCGGCGGCGCCGCATGCGGCAGCCGTAGCGGCGCTCATGCAGGAATCAGCCGGCCAGAATCTAAGCCGGGAGAAAATTCTGCAGACCATGCAGGAAACCGCCATTGATATGGACAAGCCTGGGTTTGATTATAATACCGGGTATGGTTTCCTGAATGCTTTTGATGCCGTAAATGCGGTAGCCGTTCCCGGTACCCGCTCTTTTGCCATTTTAAACGCGAGTAACGGCCAGGAGATCCAAACACTGAGCGAAGGCACGGTTATTAACCTGACAAGGTTGGCCACGAATAAAGTACGGTTCCGGGCTTTAACGGGTCCCATGCAAGTAGGCAGCGTGGTGCTGGAACTAAACGGTAAAAAAATTACGGAGAACAAAGCGCCCTACGATTACCCGAGTTCTTCCGACAGTTTTGAATTAGCGCCCGGCGATTATACTTTAACCGCCACGCCGTATTCCCAAACGCTGGGAAAAGGCGAGGCCGGCCTGCCCTTAACCGTTCATTTTAGAGTGCTGGAAGAAAAAATTCTTAGTTTTGAGTTGGTGAACGTGGCCACCGGCAAAATAATCAAAACTTTAGAAAACGGCGATCTTTTGTATTTACCCGACTTACCGCAAAAACTTAACATACGAGCCATCACTAGTCCCGGTGAAGTAGGCAGCGTGCAGTTTAACTTAAATGGTATTCTCACCACCGAAAACCTGCGGCCCTACGACTTAGCGGGTAATTCCGGGGGCAGCATTAATTTTACTACTGGCTTATACGCCCTTTCGGCCACTACTTACCCCGAAAATTTAGGTAAGGGCAAAGCGGGGGATACTAAAACTATTTTCTTTGGGGCCGCCAGCGTGCAAGCCGATGTAGCCGCTATCACGGATAAGCTGAACAATAAGGAGACATTAACGGTATTTCCGAATCCGGTGGCTCAAAAAGCCAGAATTCAGTTTAAAGCATCTGAAACCAGTACGGCTTCGCTCACCATCTATAACCTGAATGGTAGTCCGGTAGCTACTTTGTACAAGGGCAGTGTAGAGGCGGGCAAGCAATACGAATTTGAATGGGATGGTGGTAACTTGCCCGGGGGGTTATACGTGAGCCGTTTGGTGACCAAATCAGGCGTATTGCACCGCACCATTAAACTGCAGAAATAAACTTCTTTTCTTTAGCTGACAAATTAGAACTTAAAATAAAAAAGAACGGGATAGAATTTCCCGTTCTTTTTTTTACCCTTATTGCAAAATTTATCTTTCCGAGCAATTATAATAAAGGAAGAGGAGTAAAAGTAACATTAAGCTTGATCTATTTCCTTCGCTACGCGGTTAGCGGAGCGAGTGGCGGCTTCCATGCCCCAGTTTAAATTATCGGCGTAGGCACCGGCAAAGTGAATGCGACCGTGCGGCTCCATGACGTGGGGCCATAATTTTTTAAGGCTACCCATCGGGAAGTTCAGCCGTTCGCAAGTAAAGGCGTATTGTTCCCGCGGCCAGTCTTTTACCAAAGCTTGTTCAATGGTGTCCTGCTTGCCGGGGTATACTTCCCGGAAAGCGGCTATGGCGCGTTGGGGAGTAGTGCCGCCCGGCCCCATGCCCATTAAAGCCACCCGGTGCGTATCTACTTCTTCGGCTACCTGCCAAATGCCGCCAATATCCGGATGGTTCAAATCCATGTTAATGCTCAAATTATCTTTCAGCCAGAATTTAGAGCTGGCCTGAAATACAAAACGTGCGTACGAATCATACGCAATGTGGTCAAGGACGTACTTTTTTTCGGCGGGCAAAGCAGGTTCTACGGGTATTTTACTGAATGCCGGCAGTGGAATGCAATTGGCCAGGTAATCGGCGGTTATTTCTTTTTCTTTACCAAACTCCAGGTATTTAACAGTAACTCCTTTGGGCTGGTGCCGGATGCTGATAATCGGCGAGTTTAATTTTACCCTTTCCCCTAGTTGTTTAGCAAAAGCATTGGGCAAACTTTGGTTTCCATTTTGGAGCCGGAATACTTTTTTCGGGAAAAGCGGTAAACCTCGCATTTGCAGGATAGCCTGGCGCCATAATTCAAATTGAGCCGAGGTTTCCTGGCCCCCTAAAAACTCCAGGGCAGCCGGGGAGGCGCCTTCCTTCCGGTAAATGTCAGCAATGGGAGTCGTATCTAGGTGGTCGTAGCCCACGCCAAAAGGTTGGTACTCATCTTTAAATTTGCTTAGATAAGGCTTCGTGTATAATAAATCCAGTTCCGGCCATTCATTCTCGCTTAAATATGTAATCTCCCGGGCATTAAACCCGAATTTTTTCAGTACCGTTGGGTCCCGCAGCATTTCTTCGGAATAAAACTGACCTTTAATGCGTCGTAAAATATTGTCGCGCTTGGGGTAAGGGAGTACCGTTAAGTTAAATTGTTTGGCGTAATTCCAGAATAATTCGTAACCGGGTTGGGTAATATTTTCGGCCCCAAAATCGGCGTACAATCCATCTGATAAGCCGTCTCTAACAGTGAGGATATGGCCGCCGTGCCGCGGCGAACCTTCTAAAACTGTTACATCATGTCCTCGTTTCATTAATTCGTACCCGCAGCAAAGTCCGGCAATACCCGCTCCAGCCACAATAACCTTTTTGCCCGCCGGATTAGCCGCCGGGTTCGTTTCCGGTGCTTGTTTTTCGGGGTGGCTTTGCTTAGGTACTAAATCGGGAGTTATAATAGAAGAACCCAGACCCGCTATTACCGTGGATTTGAGAAAATCTCTGCGATTAACTTGTTTCATGCTAAGAATATTTAAAAGATAAACTACTATATAAATGCGGGTGATTTGTTCCGGGAAGATGCAGTTCAAGAGACAGGTAATATACATTTTAATTTATTCACTCGTATTATTTTAAGACAATTTTTTACCAAAGCCATTTTAAGCAAAAGAAGGCAGGATTTTATTTAAATGATAAAGTGAATTTTACCGAAAGCAAAATGTAGTTTTTTTCTTTTAAAGAATTTTAAATGGCCTTCGATTCTATTTAAAACGAAATTTGCGCAAACGGTTGCGCAAGCCAAGAACCGCCTTTTTGCCTTTATTTTCTGGGCTATAAGCAAAAACAGCTTGATTAAAAACTTAAATAAATGTATATTGAAGCTATAAGGAAAAATTGGCGGTCTTACTAAAGTTAAATTTTTATTAACTGATTGCCCGTTTAGCAAAACGCAGTTTTATTCCCGCTGACTTAGGTGTACCAGTAAAACTCCGGTCGGCTACAATGAAAGGCGAAATGAACAGTAATTGGTCATTTTACCTAATTAATCTTTCAGTAAGCTCAATAGGATATTTATAAACAGCACTATTTCTTTTTTATTTAGCTGGAGAAGTAAATAAAAAAAGAATATTTTTTGAATTATTAAACGGCATTCTCGCTCAACTACCCTATAAATTCTAGGCACCTATTAAATTTTTACCCGCTTAGAATAGTAGGCATCAAAACAGTGAACAGAAGATAATTATACCTAACTGATTAACCTTAAGCTATGATAAATTCTACCCTAAAATTAATCTTCAGCTTTCTTTTACTATCGGCATGTATTCCTGTATATGCCCAACAGCGATCCATTAAAGGCAAAGTCACCGATTCCGACAAAGGGGAGGGTTTACCTGGGGTATCTGTATTGGTAAAAGGAACTACCACCGGTACTTCTACCGATGTAAACGGCAATTTTGAATTAGCGGTACCCGGCGATAATGCCCGCTTGGTAGTATCATACGTAGGTTTCGTATCGCAGGAAATAGCGGTAAATAATCAGTCTACTTTAAATGTTACTTTAAAACCTGATGTGAAAGCCTTGGAGGAGGTAGTAGTAGTAGGTTTTGGTACGCAGAAAAAAGCCGATTTAACCGGAGCCGTGGGAGGGTTGCGGGGAGAAGATGTGGGGATTACTTCCAAGCCCATTTCCAGCCCCGACCAAATACTGGCCGGCCGGGCCTCCGGGGTAAGTATTGCTAACCGCAGCGGCGATCCGGGTGCGCCGATAAACGTACGTATCCGGGGTATTGGTTCGCCCGGCGTGAACCAACCGTTATGGGTAATTGATGGCGTACCGATTGTACAAACCGAAAACCTAACGGTAAATACGGGTTCCAACACCGAATCGAACCCGCTGGCGGGTATTAACCCGAGCGATATCGAATCCATTGACGTTTTAAAAGATGCTTCCGCCGCCGCTATTTACGGCGCTCGGGCGGCTAACGGGGTTATTATTGTAACTACTAAAAGGGGCAAAGACGGCAAAGCTAATTTTACGTATGATGGCTACGTGGGCAAGGGTTCTACGCAAAAAAGGCTGGATGTACTCAACGTAGAGCAGTACATTGATTTGCAGCAAGAGTTAGGTCGTGATTTTAGCCAGTTTCGGGGCCAGCCTTTCGTGGATTGGCAGGATGCCGTATTCAGAACTTCCACCATTGTTAATCATAATATTGCTGTTTCGGGCGGATCGCCCACCGCTAATTATTTTGTGGGGGCCGGTTACTACGATCAGGACGGTATTGAGCCGGCGCAAGGCTTTACCCGTTATTCCATTAAAGCCAATTCGGATATAAGTGTCGGTAAAAAACTAAAATTCGGGGAGTCGCTTTTACTCAGTTCGGTTAACCGCTTAACGCAGTCCGAAAGTGGCTCTTTCGCGGGTATTGGTGCGGCGGATAACGCGCCGTATTTTAAAATTTACGATCCGAACGGTCCCTTGGGCTATAACCCCGAAAATACTACCACTATTGGCGAAGGCGGGGATGCTTCCAATATTCTTTTACGCACCGATACGCGCGTAAATTCTACCCGGATACTTAACCGGAAAGTATTGGCTAGTATATACGGCGAGTGGGAAATTATTTCCGGTTTAAAATACAAAATAACCGGGGGCGTGGATTACAACGTCGGCAGCGGCGATTTTTTCCAGGAAGCAATTGCGTTTGATAATATTACGCCTCGCAGTTCTATCTTAGTGCAGGAGCGCCCCATCGAATTAACCACTAACTTAAGCCACACCCTTACTTATAATAAAGTATTCGGCGACCACAGCCTTACGGTGCTGGTTGGGGAAGAAGAAACCAACTTCCGGTTCGATAAAGTACGGCTGCAAGGGAATAACTTGTTTAATTCGCAGATTCAATTTGCTTCTACCGGCTCTTCGGTTTCCGCGGCGAATGAGGCGGACCACTGGGCTTTACGGGGTTATTTAGGCCGGGTAAATTACTCGTATAAAGGCCGTTATTTATTTACCGCTAACGTCCGGAACGATAATACTTCCCGCTTTGCCAAAGGTAACCGTTCGCAAACTTTCCCGTCATTTTCGGTCGGTTGGCGTATTAGTGAAGAAAATTTCTTCCCGAAAGGAAACGTAGTGGATGATTTCAAAATCCGGGGTAGTTGGGGACAATCCGGTAACCAGTTTACCGGGGCCAATTTTGCCTTTATGTCTACTCTTAAAACCACTATCTTTTACCCCATTGGTACGGGCCAGGTAATTACCCGCGGTCCCGCGCCCGTTAATTTTGCCAACGAAAAGCTGCGCTGGGAAACCAGTAATCAGCTGGATATTGGCACCGATATTAGTTTGCTGCGGGGTCGGATTGAGATAACCGCCGACTATTACCACAAAGTTACCAAAGACGTATTAATTGGCTTGCCCATTCCGTTTACATCCGGTTATTTTCTGCCGGCCGATGCCAACGTAGGCGAAATTCTGAACCGCGGGTTCGAACTGGCGGTTAATTACCGGAACAAAATTGGCGAAATTGGCTACAGCGTTGGGGGCAACATTACTACCGTGCATAACGAAGTGTTAGATTTAGGCACCATTCCGGAAATTATAACCGGGGTTAGCGGCGCTTCCACGCACCGCACTACCGTTGGCGAACAATTAGGCTATTTCTACGGCTATAAAACCGATGGTATTTATCAGACCCAGGCCGAAGTAGATGCGGCCGTGCCCGATGCTTTCTCTTCCGGCCGGGCTCCCGGTGATATCCGGTTCGTGGATGTAAATAATGATGGTAAAGTAGATGCGCAGGACCGAACTAAAATTGGTAATGCTAACCCTACTTATTTTTACGGCATAAACGCTTCTGCCAGTTACAAAGGTTTTGATCTTTCCCTTTTACTGCAGGGCGTAGGCGGAAATAAAGTTTATAACGAAGCCCGGGCTGGTTTAGAAAGCATGACGGGAAGTGGTAATTCTTCGTCCCGCGTCCTGGATCGGTGGACCGAAGCGGGTTCGAGTAATTCTATGCCGCGGGCTGTGCAAAACGACCCGAATGGAAATAGCCGTTATTCTGACCGCTGGATTGAGAATGCCAGCTTTATGCGGATTAAAAATGTGCAGATTGGTTACGCGCTACCCAGTGCTAAACTGCAAGGCTGGACGAACCAATTCGTTTCAAAAGTCCGCATCTACGTGGCGGCCCAAAACCTGCATACCTTCACCAAATACTTAGGTTTCGACCCGGAAGTAACCCGGGGCTTTAGTTTCCAGAAAGGAGATGTAGTATTAGCTAATGGTCAGGACCCCGGCAATTCGCCGCAGCCTAAAATTTACCAGGTGGGGGTTCAAGTTAGTTTTTAATCGAATAGGTTTATTCCGCTTTTCTTCATAAAGCTACAAATCATGAAAAAAATATCTATTGTCTTTTTGGCGGCCTTTTTAACTCTTAATTCTTGCAATAACCTGGATCTGGTACCCTTAGATAAGCTTACCTCCGGCGGCTTTTATAAAACGGCGGCCGACTTCGACGGGGCTATCTTTGCTTCTTATTCTTCGATTCAGGATTTTTGGGGAACCAGTACGGAAACCTTGGGGGAAATGGGCGAATACTGGAAAATTTCCGTAGTAACTTCCGATGATGTAGCCGCCGATGTGGAAGCCGGGACGGACGGTATCTCGCGGGATGCCGATAACTTAATTATCCGGTCCAGCGATAAGCCTTTTGCTGCCGTTTATACCCAAATTTACGAAGGTATCTTACGGGCTAACCTGGTACTGGAAAACCTGAATAATGAAAACCAATTAACCGCCGAGCAAAAAACCAGTTTAGAAGGAGAAGCAAAATTTTTACGCGCTTTCTTTCATTTCGAAGCCCTGAAGCTCTGGGGAACCCCACCCATTGCCACCGAAGTGCCCAAAAATCTAAATAACTTGGCATTGCCGAATGCTACTCAGGAACAATTATTTACGCAAATTCTGGCTGATTTTACCGAAGCCTACAATAAGCTACCTGCTACCTGGGACGATGCTAATAAAGGCCGCGCTACTAAATATGCGGCGCAAGCCTACCTTGGTAAAGTAAACGTCTGGAAAAAAGACTGGCCCGCCGCTATTGCGGCGTTCGAAGATGTTATCGCTGCCGGTCCTTATAGCCTGATTAACACCGGTAATCCGCAGAAAGACCTGGACGATGTGTTTGCTTTTAATAATGAAAATAACCAGGAATCGATTTTTGAGGTGCAATACGGCGGCCCTTTCTCAGATGATAACGTGTGGGTTTTTGACGATACTCACTCCGAAGCCTTTAAAGCCTCGCAGGGTACTACCCGTAGCTGGTACTGGGATGCTGCTAATGGCGCTCCGGGCGGCAAACTAGGTTGGTGGGCGCCTACCCAGGATCTGGTAAATGCCTACGAAGCCGGCGATGCCCGGTTAGGCGTGTACGTGTACCAAGCGGGGGATATGTATTACACCTCCGACTATAAACCGGTAGCTTATAATCCGGCTTGGTCATCAACGGGCTATACCGTGAAAAAATACGTGGGAGCCCGGAATATGGTGCCCGCCGATAATTCTCCGAACCAACAAGCAAATTTTAACAACGAACGGCTGTATCGTTTTGCCGAATTAAAACTGTTGTACGCCGAAGCCTTAATTGCCCAAGGCAGAACCGCTGATGCAGCCCAGCAAATTAACGATATCCGGAATAGGGCCGGCCTAGCTAATTTGCCCGCTGGCGCAGATCTGACCCAGGCATTGCGCCGCGAAAAAAGACTGGAATTGGCTTTTGAACCGCACCGTTGGTTTGATATTGTAAGATGGGGAATTGGTCCGGAAGTGTTTGGTAGCAAATGGCAGGAGCGGTACAATGTTTATCCTTTCCCGCAAACCGAAATTGACCGCACCGGCGGAACCTTAAAACAAAATCCAGGCTATTGATAATTTGCCAAATTACCACCAACCGAAAAGGAGGGGCCATCTGGTTCCTTCAGTTCGGTTGGAAAATAATAATGGTACCAAGCTATTGTCTGGAACAGTTAAATTTTTATTTGTTTTTAGCTACCATATACAGAAATTTTCGGGCCTAAACTTTAAATATTAATTGCCTCCATACCATACCTATTTTAAGCTGTTAGTTGCCGGTAATCTAATATGAAGAATCAGCTTTTTCCCAGAAAATTCCTGAAAGTTAGTTTGCCCATTCTATTACTGCTATTGGCTTTTACCTTATGGCAATGGACTAGTCGTACCGAAAAACTTTTTCGCACCTTACCGGCTACTTCTACCAACATCCATTTTGCGAATATTATTAACCCGCCCGATTCCCTTACGGTGCTGGATTTTGAATACCTCTATAATGGCGGTGGGGTAGCTATTGGCGACATTAACAACGATGGTTTACAGGATATTTACTTTACCGGCAATTTGGTTTCGAGTAAATTATACCTGAACCGGGGCAACTTTACATTTGAAGACATAACCATTAAAGCCGGCGTAAGTACGCGTACCTGGGCCAACGGAGTGGTTATGGTCGATATTAATCAGGATGGTTACAAAGATATCTACGTTTGCGTAGGCGGCAACCGCCACACTCCCGAAAAAGAAAAAGCGAATCTGCTCTTTATCAATAATAAAAACAATACGTTTACCGAAGCCGCGCAACCATACGGTTTAGCCGATACGGGTTACGGTATTCAGTCGGCTTTTTTCGATTACGACCGCGATGGCGATCTGGACATGTATTTACTACGCAACGCTTTTGTGGATTACAATCGCAATAATCCCCGGCCCAAACAGCTAAACGGCAAAGCCGCCTCTACCGATAAGCTATTCCGCAATAATGGTAACCACACTTTTACCGATGTTTCGGCGGCGGCCGGAATTTTAATTGAAGGCTTTGGTTTAGGCGTGGGCGTGAGTGACATTAACAACGATGGCTGGCCCGATGTGTACGTTTCAAATGATTTTATCACGAATGATTTAGTTTGGATTAATAACCAGAACGGTACGTTTTCCAACCAAGCCAAAAAATACCTGAAACACCAGACCTACAATGCCATGGGCAACGATTTAGCCGACCTTAACAACGACGGACTGGTCGATATTATGGTATTAGATATGTTGCCCGAAGATAACAAGCGCTGGAAGCTCACTACCATGGGCAATAATTACGATGAATTTGAAACTAGTTTACGGCGGGGATATGAGCCTCAATACGTCCGGAATACTTTGCAGTTAAACAATGGCAGCAGCCCCAACGGTCCAATTGCTTTTAGTGAAATCGGGCAGCTCGCCGGGGTGGAAGCTACCGAATGGAGCTGGGCACCCTTGTTCGCTGATTTAGATAATGATGGTCAGAAAGACTTATTTATCACCAACGGCTACCCGAAAGATATCACCAATCTGGATTTTATTGTGTACGGGCACCAATCGGCCGCTATGGGCACCCGCGAAGGAAACAGGAAAGAAAGAACGGCTAAGTTAAATTCCTTGCCCGGCGCCTTAATTCCGAATTACGTGTACCAAAACCGAGGTAATTTAACTTTTAAGGACCAATCGCTAGCCTGGGGCATGACGGAACCCGCTTATTCAAACGGCGCTGCCTACGCCGACCTGGACAATGACGGCGATTTAGACTTAGTTACCAATAATATAGATAAAGAAGCCACTATTCAAGAAAACCGTTTACATCAGATTAAAAATCCTAATAAGCCTACCAATTACTTACGATTTGCTTTTACCGGATCGCCTCAAAACCGGGAAGGCATTGGCGCCAAGGTATTTGTAAAGCATAAAGGTGTGCTGCAATATCAGTATTTTACTCCTTTCCGGGGCTATCTTTCCTCCGTGGAGCCTTACCTGCACTTTGGCTTAGACACGATTAAAGTAGTGGATAGGGTAGAAGTAGTTTGGCCGGATGGTAAATACCAGTTGCTGCAACAGGTAAAAGCCAACCAAGTCTTACAAGTAGAGTATGCCCAGGCCGGTCCGGCGCCAGCAGTTTCCACTCCTGCTGCTTCTTCTTTATTCAGGCTGGTTGCGGAGGGCGGTGGTTTAGGGTACCGGCACGAAGAGAACAGCTTTGTGGATTTCAAGCTGCAACCCTTGCTGCCCCACGGCCACTCCCGCCAGGGTCCGGGCTTAGCGGTGAGCGACGTGAACAAGGATGGCTTAGCCGACGTGTACGTCGGTGGTACTACCGGGCACGCCGGAGCATTGTTTTTCCAGCAAGCCTCGGGTAAGTTCCAGCGGCAGTCTACACCCACTATCGATAGTTTAGGGGAAAGTTTAGGGGTGTTGTTCTTGGATGCCGACCAGGACCAGGATCCGGATTTGTATGTAGTTAGAGGGAGCTCCGAACAAGTACCGGGTTCTCCGTTGTACCAGGATCAACTTTATTTGAATGATGGCCAGGGGCGCTTTACTTTAGCTGCGGGTGCCTTACCTGTTATGCGCTCGAGTAAAGCCAGCGTCGTAGCGGCGGATTACGACCGGGACGGGGACTTAGACGTGTTCGTGGGCGGAAGGATCACACCGGGCGCTTACCCGACAACTCCCCGCAGCTACTTACTGCAAAACGAGAGTAAAAACGGACAATGCCGCTTCCGGGAAGTTACTCCATCCACTTTAGCGCAGACGGGCATGGTAACGAGTGCTTTGTGGAGCGACTACGACAACGATGGCTGGGTGGACTTGCTCGTAACCGGCGAGTTCATGGCTTTGCGCTTCTACCACAATCAACGGGGCAAGTTAGTGGAAGCAACGCATCAAACGGGTTTAGAACATACGGTTGGGTGGTGGAACAGCTTAGTCGGCGCAGACTTTGACCAGGACGGCGACATGGACTACGTGGCGGGCAACGTGGGGCTGAACACCCGTTACCAGGCCAGCGTGGAAGAACCTTTGTGCGTGCACGCCCAAGACTACAACAAAGACGGGCGCATCGATCCGGTGCTGAGCTACTTTAATCAAGGGCAGCGCTACATTCTGCACAGCAGAGATGACTTGATTGACCAGATAAATACCATGCGGGGCCGTTTCCCCACCTACCAGTCCTACGCCGCAGCCAAGTTCGAGGACTCGTTCTTGCCCCAGGAGTTAGCCGGCGCGCAGGTCTTGTGTGCCGAGCGGATGGCAAGCAGTTACCTGGAGAACGTCGGCCAGGGCAAGTTTCGAATAAGAGCTTTGCCCAGAGAAGTGCAGCTGGCCCCGGTGTACGGGATGGTAGTCGGCGATTACAACCAGGATGGGTACTGGGATGTGCTGGCGGTGGGCAACTCTTATGCCCCGGAAGTAAGTACGGGGCGCTACGATGCGGGACTCGGCTGGTATTTAGAAGGCAACGGGAAAGGCGGGTTCAGGAGTGTGCCGGCGAGCAAGAGCGGGCTAGTGGCCGAGCAGGATGCCAAGAGTGTGGTAGCTGTAAGGCAAGCGACTGGACAACAGCTATTGATCGTAGGCAACAACAACAGTAGAGTAGAAGTGTTCCAGGCAGCCCCATCCGGATATTACTACCTGGCGCAGGGGCAGGATGCCTGGGCCGAGATACAGTTGAAGAACGGCAAGAGCTACAAACACGAGTTTTCCTATGGCAGTTCGTATCTCTCCCAAACCGAACGCAACCTCAAATTAACGGCGGATGTTACCTCATTGACAATTTATAGTTTCTCCGGAGAAAAAAAGGTTATTCCATTGGATTTACATGCGGTCAATCACTAAAATATTTACTTTTTTAATTTTTAGCTGGTTTCTTATCGGTTGTAAAAATCGCGTTTCCGTTTTTGAAAGACTTTCGGCTACCAAAACGGGTATCCGCTTTACTAATACTATCCGGGAAGACGATCAGCATAATGTTTTTACCTATACCAATATTTATACGGGTGCCGGAGTAGCCGCCGGCGACATTAACAACGATGGTTTAACGGATTTGTTTTTCAGCGGCAACATGGTTTCGGGCCGCCTCTATTTAAATAAAGGAAATCTGAAGTTCCAGGATATTACTCCCACGGCGGGCCTGACGAGTAAACGTTGGCAAACCGGCGCTGCCATGGTGGATATTAATCAGGATGGCTGGCTGGATATTTACGTTTGCGTTTCCGGAAATGCTGTTGACCAGGAACGCGCGAACTTGTTATACATCAACAACCGGAACAATACCTTTACCGAGAGCGCCCAAGCCTACGGTCTGGCCGATACCCGCCAGATCATGCACGCATCGTTTTTTGATTACGACCGGGATGGGGATTTGGACGTTTTTATGATTGTGAATCCGGCTTCTTTGCGCGATAATGTGAATGTTATTCGTACCCGGCAATTAAAAGGCGAGAGTGGCAGTACCGATGTTCTTTACCGGAACAATGGCGACAACACGTTTACCGATATCTCGCGGCAAGCAGGTATTTTAGCGGAAGGCTACAGCTTAGGATTAGCTATCAGTGATATCAATAACGACGGCTGGCCGGATGTGTACATATCCAATGATTTTATTTCCAATGATGTCCTGTATATCAATAATCAGGACGGTACTTTCACCGATAAAGCCTCAGAATGCCTGAAGCATACCAGTTACGCGGGTATGGGCAACGATGTAGCCGATATCAATAACGATGGGCTGGTAGATATGGTGGAGCTCGACATGCGACCGGAAGATAATACCCGGCAAAAATTAATTATTCCCGCCTCCGGTTACGATCGCTTTCAATTAACACTCAACCGAGGGTATGATGCCCAATACAGCCGCAATACCTTGCAACTGAACCAAGGCAACGGCAAATTTAGTGAAGTAGGGTATTTAGCGGGTATCAGCAGCACCGATTGGAGTTGGAGCGCTTTACTAGCAGACTACGATAATGATGGTGACCGGGACTTGTTTGTGACGAATGGGTTCCTGAAGAATATGGGTGACCTGGATTATGTGCATTATCAAAATGTGTACAACGGTCCGATCGGCAATCAGCAAGCTAAAATCAAAAATAAAATAGAGGCGATAAAATCACTTCCAGGAGTGCCACTGAGCAATTATTTATACGAAAATACGGGCAATATTCATTTCAAAAATACATCAGCCGAATGGGGGATTGATGCCAAGGGCTTCTCAAATGGCGCCGTGTACGCCGATCTAGATAACGATGGTGATTTGGAATTAGTAGTCAATACAATAAATGCGGAAGCTCAGATTTACGAAAACAAAAGCAATGAACAATTAAAACGAAATTATTTAAAATTAAAGCTAACCGGCAACGCTCAAAACCGCAATGGTATCGGAACCAAAATAAAACTAAGCTACCAGGGCAAGCTCCAATATTACGAACATTTTCTTTCCCGGGGGTATGAGTCGTCGGTAGATCCCATTATTCACTTTGGCTTAGACACGATTAAAGTAGTGGATAGGGTAGAAGTAGTTTGGCCGGATGGTAAATACCAGTTGCTGCAACAGGTAAAAGCCAACCAAGTCTTACAAGTAGAGTATGCCCAGGCCGGTCCGGCGCCAGCAGTTTCCACTCCTGCTGCTTCTTCTTTATTCAGGCTGGTTGCGGAGGGCGGTGGTTTAGGGTACCGGCACGAAGAGAACAGCTTTGTGGATTTCAAGCTGCAACCCTTGCTGCCCCACGGCCACTCCCGCCAGGGTCCGGGCTTAGCGGTGAGCGACGTGAACAAGGATGGCTTAGCCGACGTGTACGTCGGTGGTACTACCGGGCACGCCGGAGCATTGTTTTTCCAGCAAGCCTCGGGTAAGTTCCAGCGGCAGTCTACACCCACTATCGATAGTTTAGGGGAAAGTTTAGGGGTGTTGTTCTTGGATGCCGACCAGGACCAGGATCCGGATTTGTATGTAGTTAGAGGGAGCTCCGAACAAGTACCGGGTTCTCCGTTGTACCAGGATCAACTTTATTTGAATGATGGCCAGGGGCGCTTTACTTTAGCTGCGGGTGCCTTACCTGTTATGCGCTCGAGTAAAGCCAGCGTCGTAGCGGCGGATTACGACCGGGACGGGGACTTAGACGTGTTCGTGGGCGGAAGGATCACACCGGGCGCTTACCCGACAACTCCCCGCAGCTACTTACTGCAAAACGAGAGTAAAAACGGACAATGCCGCTTCCGGGAAGTTACTCCATCCACTTTAGCGCAGACGGGCATGGTAACGAGTGCTTTGTGGAGCGACTACGACAACGATGGCTGGGTGGACTTGCTCGTAACCGGCGAGTTCATGGCTTTGCGCTTCTACCACAATCAACGGGGCAAGTTAGTGGAAGCAACGCATCAAACGGGTTTAGAACATACGGTTGGGTGGTGGAACAGCTTAGTCGGCGCAGACTTTGACCAGGACGGCGACATGGACTACGTGGCGGGCAACGTGGGGCTGAACACCCGTTACCAGGCCAGCGTGGAAGAACCTTTGTGCGTGCACGCCCAAGACTACAACAAAGACGGGCGCATCGATCCGGTGCTGAGCTACTTTAATCAAGGGCAGCGCTACATTCTGCACAGCAGAGATGACTTGATTGACCAGATAAATACCATGCGGGGCCGTTTCCCCACCTACCAGTCCTACGCCGCAGCCAAGTTCGAGGACTCGTTCTTGCCCCAGGAGTTAGCCGGCGCGCAGGTCTTGTGTGCCGAGCGGATGGCAAGCAGTTACCTGGAGAACGTCGGCCAGGGCAAGTTTCGAATAAGAGCTTTGCCCAGAGAAGTGCAGCTGGCCCCGGTGTACGGGATGGTAGTCGGCGATTACAACCAGGATGGGTACTGGGATGTGCTGGCGGTGGGCAACTCTTATGCCCCGGAAGTAAGTACGGGGCGCTACGATGCGGGACTCGGCTGGTATTTAGAAGGCAACGGGAAAGGCGGGTTCAGGAGTGTGCCGGCGAGCAAGAGCGGGCTAGTGGCCGAGCAGGATGCCAAGAGTGTGGTAGCTGTAAGGCAAGCGACTGGACAACAGCTATTGATCGTAGGCAACAACAACAGTAGAGTAGAAGTGTTCCAGGCAGCCCCATCCGGATATTACTACCTGGCGCAGGGGCAGGATGCCTGGGCCGAGATACAGTTGAAGAACGGCAAGAGCTACAAACACGAGTTTTCCTATGGCAGTTCGTATCTCTCCCAAACCGAACGCAACCTCAAATTAATGGCGGACATAGTTCAGGTTAAAATTACAGACTTCCAAGGCAGAAGCAGAAACCTGGACTTAACCGACCATAATTTATTAGCTACCAAAATCAGCAATCATCGAACATCATCATTAAAATAACCTAACATATGAAAGTAATGACAACCGACACTTCGGCAGATATTGAGCAGAAATCTTTAACGCAAACCAGTTCTCCTCGCCTGCTTTCGCTGGATTTCATGCGGGGACTTATTATGGTTTTGCTCATGCTCGAAGGAGCCGGTTTGTACGAGCACTTGTACAACGAAAACGGGCAGGGTATTTTCAATGCTTTTATGCAGCAGTTTCATCATCATCCCTGGCACGGAGTGCGTTTTTGGGACTTAATTCAACCGGGTTTTATGTTTATTGCCGGCACCGCTTTAGCTTATTCCCTTACCCGGCAGCAGCAAAAAGGCATGCCCTGGGGCCAGTCTTTCGTGAAAGTACTAAAGCGATCCGGATGGTTGTTTTTTTGGGGAGTGCTGGATTACGCCGTGCGGCGGACTGGTCTTTCTTTTGAGTTGTGGGATGTACTTACCCAATTATCCTTTACCACTTTGGTAACTTTTTTAGTTTTCCGGTGGCCGGTACGTTATCAGTTTATTTTTAGTTTGGGTTTACTGTTGCTCACCGAAGTTTTATACCGTTTCACTCACGTCCCCGGTTTTGACCAGCCTTTTACCGACCAGCACAATTTTGGTAATTACGTCGATTTACTTTTAATGAACATTATTAATCCGGGTGGTTGGGTAGCCATAAATTGTATTCCCACTACGGCGCATACTTTATGGGGAGCCATGGCTGGTCGGTTGTTACTTTCGAATAAACCCGGTTCCGAAAAAGTAAAATGGCTATTATATTCCGGTATAGCTGCTCTGGTTTTAGGTTATTTGCTCGATTTTACGGTAACGCCGGTTATTAAACGCATTGCTACCAGTTCTTTTGTGCTTGTATCGGGTGGTTGGTGTTTACTGGCCTTAGCCTTTTTGTTCTGGTGGATCGACATCAAGAATCATAAAAAATATTTATTCTTCTTTCTCGTGGTTGGTATGAATTCCTTATTCATCTATTTGTTTTTCGAAATTGTGGGTAGCCGCTGGTTTAACGGGTACATCGGCGCCATTACCGGCGGATTGTTGGAAATGGCACGCTTTCCGGAAGCTATAATTGGCATAATTACCTCTTTGGTTATTTTCTTCCTGGAATGGCGCATGTTATTATTTCTTTATAGAAGAGGAATATTCTTTAAAATATAATTCACCAAAAGTAAGGGTAGAAAGCAAAATCTTTTTCAAATCGTTGAAAGAAACAATTAGCAGTAGCAAAGAATAAATGAAACCAGTTTGGCTCTAGACCACCCTCTGGAGCCAATTGAGGTCTATCGCCAGGAGGTAACCGTGAACGATGAAGAGCATGAGCGCTATTTTAATGAACCGGAACAGTCTCAACTAAAATACAGAAAATATAATCCACTTTCCCTTATGAATAAAAACCTACTCTTGCTGCTCGCGTGCATCTTAGCTGTAGAAACTACTTTTGCCCAAAATCCAGAACAATTATTACTAAAAGATTACCGCCCGAAATCCATTTACAAAATACCCATTACCACCGTACCAAAAGCCAAGTACCCGGCAATTGATTTGCATTCGCATCCTTATCCTAAATCCGAGGCGGAACTGACGCAGTGGGTAAAAACCATGGATCAGGTGGGAGTAGAAAAAACAGTTGTATTATCTTATTCCACCGGTGCCAGATTTGATTCGATTCAAAAGCAATACAGTAAATATGGCAATAGGTTTGAGGTTTGGTGCGGATTTGATTTTACGGGTAAAGATAAACCAGGCTGGAGTAAAAAGGCCGTGAAAGAACTGGAACGTTGTTTTAAAGCGGGGGCTCGGGGTGTAGGCGAACTGGGCGATAAAGGTTTAGGTGAATTTTATTCCTTGCCTACTCCCGGTTACGGCTTGCACATTGATGATCCGCGCATGAAGCCTTTGTTGCAAAAATGCGCCGAGTTAAAAATGCCGATTAGCATTCATGTGGCCGAACCGTACTGGATGTACGAACCCATGGACTCGACCAACGATGGTTTAATGAACGCTTACCAGTGGAAAATTGATAAAACTAAACCCGGTTTATTGGGCCATGCTGCTTTAATTAAAACTTTAGAAAATGCGGTGCGCGATAATCCTAAAACCACTTTTGTTGCCTGCCACTATGCTAACACCGAATACGACCTTAGCATTTTAGGAACTTTGTTTGATAAATATCCCAACCTGTACGCCGACATTGCCGCCCGCTTCGGCGAAGTAGCTCCGATACCCCGTTACATGAGCGCTTTTTTTAAAAAGTACCAGGATCGGTTAGTTTACGGTACCGATATGGGAACTAGTCCTAAAATGTACGCGACTACTTTCCGGATTCTTGAAACCCTTGACGAGCATTTCTACGATTTCGACCAGTTCGGCTATCACTGGTACTTGAACGGGTTTGGCCTGGATGATGCAACGCTTCGCAAAGTTTACCGCGATAATGCTCTTAAAATTTTAATGAAGTAAGAAGAACAACCATTTTACAGAACCTTGCAGTTTCAGCTCGTCAGCCAGTACGGACATAACCGGTTCATAGCAACAGCCGGAGCAGTATTAAATTGTACTTTCTAGATTGAAGGAGGGAGTAATTCGGATTACTTTTCAGAGGTTTCTCTTTTCTGCTGGTTATACCCATTAGTATTCATTCCCTTCCATAAGGTTGATTTAAAAAGTTGCTTCAACCCGGCGGGTTTTGAAAACCCGCCGGGTTTCATTTCCTATGTTATGGAAGTTACTTGAGGCAATTTGGTATACATTCTTATAACGCTCCCTGAATAATCTCATCTACTACCAACGGGTCGAGCAACGTGCTGGTATCACCGAGGTTGGTGGTATCGCCTTCGGCCACTTTGCGTAAAATACGGCGCATAATTTTGCCGGAACGGGTTTTAGGTAAGCCGCTTACAATCTGAATTTTGTCGGGTTTGGCAATTTTGCCAATGTGTTCCACTACGGTTTCAATCACTTCAGCCCGTAAGTTTTCCGGGTTAGCGGGGGCTTGGTCCGCGCAAATAACAAAAGCGTAAATACCTTGCCCTTTTATAGCGTGTGGATAACCCACCACCGCACTTTCCACGATGTGGCGATTTTGGTTAATGGCATTCTCAATTTCGGCGGTGCCAAAACGGTGCCCCGATACGTTAATCACATCATCTACGCGGCCAATAATCCGGTACAAGCCATTTTCATCGCGGCGGGCGCCATCGCCGGTAAAATACAAGTTTTTGTAGGTACTAAAATAACTCAGGCGACAGCGTTCGTGGTCGCCGTAAGTAGTGCGGATAATGCCCGGCCAAGGAAACTTCATGCACAAATAACCTTCGGTTTCGTTTTCTGTAATTTCTTCGCCGTTTTGATCCACCAAAATAGGCTGCACTCCTGGTAAAGGCTGGCCGGCGTGACTGGGTTTCATGGGGGTAACACCCGCCAATGAGGAGATCATGATGCCGCTGGTTTCCGTTTGCCACCAGGTATCTACCACGGGGCATCTTTCTTTACCTACGTGAATATGATACCAATGCCAGGCTTCCTCGTTAATCGGTTCGCCTACCGAGCCGAGTACTTTCAGAGAATCCAGGCTATACGATAAAACATGGTCCAGACCAGCCGCCATTAGCGAACGAATAGCGGTAGGGGCGGTGTAAAAAATATTAACGCTATGTTTGTCAATCACTTGCCAGAATCGTCCCGGATCGGGAAAAGTAGGTACACCTTCGAACATAACGGTAGTAGCGCCGGCAAGTAAAGGACCGTATAATAAATAAGAATGACCGGTTATCCAGCCAATATCCGCGGTGCACCAGTAAATATCGCTTTCGTCGTACTGAAAAACGTTGCGGAAAGTATAATCGGTATACACCATGTAGCCGCCGCAGGTATGTACTACCCCTTTAGGTTTACCCGTTGAGCCGGAAGTGTACAATATAAAGAGCATATCTTCCGAATCCATTTCTTCGGCTTCGCAGTTTTTTTCTACTTTTTGCAGCTCTTCGTGCAGGTAAACATCGCGGCCGGGCAACATTTTCACGGCCCAGCCCAACCGGTCTACTACAATTACTTTTTTCACGCTGGGGCAATCTTCCAGGGCTTCGTCTACTACCCGTTTTACCGGAATTTGCTTAGCTCCCCGGTTCAAACCATCCGACGTTAAAACCACGCTAGCTTCCGCATCTTTAATGCGGTCGGCCATGGAATTAGCCGAGAAACCAGCAAAAATAACCGAATGAACCGCGCCTACCCGGGCGCAAGCGAGCACACTAAAAGCCAGTTCCGGAATCATGGGCATGTAAATACAAACCCGGTCGCCTTTTTTTACCCCGTTGTTCCGTAAAACATTGGCAAATTGGCACACCTTCTCGTGCAGTTCGCGGTAGGTATAGCGCACAAAGCGTTCTTTCGGATCGTTCGGTTCCCAGATTAAAGCCAATTTATTACCACGAGTTTTCAGGTGACGGTCGAGGCAGTTTTCGGTAATGTTTAATTTTCCGTTCACAAACCACTTAACCCGGGGTTCTTCAAAGTTCCAGTCGAGCACTTTGTCCCAGGGCTGCCGCCAGGTAAAGGTTTGGGCAATTTCATCCCAAAAACCTTCGGGGTCTTTAACACTTTTTTGGTACGCAGCCTGGTAACCGGCAAACGAATGAATACGTGAACTCATAGTTTTAAAGGTGAAAGTAAAAAGGTTTAAAGCCGGAAATTGCGATTTTGAAGCGGATTAATCAATTAAAAAATGATAAAAGATTTATCATCTACTTCCCGGTAAAAATTAGACCTTCTAAACTAGAAATGTATCCGAATAAAGTAGGGGCAAGAATATACTTTTAAGAAATGATAAAATCACCCTTGCATTTCACCTAGTCTGTAACTTTGAAAGAAGCCGCCGCTTTTGGCACTGTATGGTACAAATCAGTATTCCCGGATTATCGGCCAACCCTGTCGTACCATAAAATCTGATAAAGTTTTCTCGTATAATAAATTACCTGGCCGCCGCATTCACTTCAAAATTCCGAAGGTGTTACGGTCTAAGTCCACGAAATATCCTTGCCAGCATTGGCCGGGGATGGCAAATTTAGGCAAAACTACCTGCCCGCCATTCTGTACAATTAATTGGCTGGTCTGGTCGAAATTTTCTACCTGAATGGAACAAACGTAGGCGTTGGCACCACTTTCCGGCGCAGGTATGGAAGCCGGTCTTTGTAAAAGTCCCCCGTTAATACCGTTGGTTTCGATCCGGTAATATTCGATGGGTAGGTATTCTTCTTTTATAAATTTCCAGCCGAATACCTTTTCGTAGAATTTGATTTCTCTGGCCGGGTTAGAAGATTGAATTTCAAAATAGCCTATTGTATTCATTCTGGGTAAAGGTAAATACTTTTTTAAGGGGGTGGTTTACAATTTCAAAATGAAAACTTGTCCTATATCCGGAAAACTCAAAAAGTTTTATTTTCTAAAGGTATAGAAGCTTTTTTTGGCAGTTAAATTTTCAGCGTACTACCGTATAATGTAGCCCTATTACTCCGCCCGGGAATACCTTATTGGTAACAAGTTGCAGTTCTGCATTATCGGCAATATTTGCAAATACCGGAATTACCTGACCTAATAGAACGGGATTAATAAATAATTAATACTCATCAATCAGGTGGTGTGCCATTAAAGAATGGGCTGCCGTGGGGCTGCCAAAAATCAAAATATTTTTCCCGCTCTTCTTTTTAAGTGCTTCGATTTCAGAAATTACATTTTCGCTAATAATTATGGTTTTGGCTATTGTTGCCCCCTTCATAGTATGGGATAGCACTACTTTCTCGGACTTATTGTACCATTCGGAATGCTCAAGCACTGCAACCTTAGAAGGCCCTTTGTAGCCAAACTGGTGTCAACTTTTCTTAGCTACGTTCTATCTAGCATCTAATAAGATTCTATCCAATACAGCTTATTTCTTTCAACTTGGTATAAAATAGATACTATTAAGGTTTGGTAGGAGCAAGTTCATAGCAGGAAGTTATTTTTCGCGCAACTTAAATACCGGCTTTAGTTTCGTTTAAAATTTTCTTGATTAAAGAAATTTGACCGAGGTGGTAATGGACGTGTTCAATAATGCCAAATAAATTGCGGAAGTAGTTACCGTATTTGGGGTCGGCAAACACTTCCAATAGCTTGGCTTCTTCTAACCTTCCCATTTGGGCGGCAAATAATTCGGCTTCGGATAAGGTTTTGGTTACTAATTTTTCCCAATCATCCGCCGAAGTGATAGCCGGTAGGTCAAAGCTAAATTTGTCGCTGGCTTGTAATGGTTCTCCTTGTAATACTTTTAAAACGGCACTCACGTAATAGTTAATGTGAAAAACTAAAACCGCAATGCAATTTAAGTTATGAACCTTAGTAATTGCTTGTTCCCAGCTTACGTCGGCTAAGGTATCTTTCAGGTTAACGGCAGTCCAGTTACCCCCAAAATGAACCTCCCGGAAATGTTTCGCTAGGTGTGGAATAATTGCCATTGGTTTAGATGAAATAATGGTAGTGTTGCATACGTTAGTTGGAGTTGCCCAACGTTAGAGTATTGATAAAGTTGTAACATAAGAAAAACCACCGTCTCCATACCCACCAAAGCAAATTAGCGATTTAAAGTTGAATGTTGAACATCCTGCCCCATTTTTATAAACACAATGTTGTACGCCGCTGTTTCTTTTTGCCGGCGCAAATTGATGGTTAATCTATATTATTTTTACTTTAAAATCTAAAATAAAAAGTTCACCGCGTAAAAAGGTGGATTGCTTGTCGATACCGAAAAAGGTACTGCCGGAAGCATAATCCCTCTTAAAAGTGTCGGCTATAAATTTATTTCGGACGCTCTTTACCTTTAAATTCCGGAAAGAACTTTCCAGCATAACTTTACTCAGCAGCCGCCTTGGCGAGGGACCCGTTTGTAAATTATTTTACGATCTCGTTCTACATAGTTGAGCCATACTATTGGATATAAATACTTGGGTGCGTGCGATACAGCATGACTTCTTATAATTATTTGGTCGTTAACCTTTAGGCGATGCAGTTGCTGCCATTCACTAGACTTTCCCGGTCCATAACCAAGAATATAATCGTCGCCATTCAGCCTGACCATCACGCCGAAACCTAATCGGGCGCCTGGCGGAAGCGAAAGAGCGGTTACAACAGCCTCCATATTGGTAGAAGCTCGTATATGCTTCCTTATTTTAGCTTCAGCGGCATATACTTTTTTACCTGCGGGAGACGCTTCCCATTTTTTGAAATTTATACCGGCTGGGGTAGCTTCCCATTTTTCCCTTGCGGCTTTCCTTTCAACCGCCGAGAGGGGCTTGGGGGTTGTTTTTTTAGAGGCTTCATTTTTGATTTCACGATTGGCAAATACTAGTCCGCTTACCACCACCAGCGGTAAGAGCAGTGCATACATAACTTTTTCCATTTTTTGTGGGTTTAAATTCATTCGCCGCCATGTCTCCCGGAGGGGACGTGGCGGTTTAGCTACTATTTATTATGCACTAAATCGCAAAATCCCGGTGACGTTGCTGGGAAATTTTTTTCAACATCCACCCTTGCTGGGTATGGCATAGATCACGTTGCCTGAAACAAATAAATTGAAGCCTTTATCTTCTACAGATGGGAGCAACAATTTCCATGTTTTTCCCTTGTCGGATGATCTGAAAATGCCGCTAGGATGAGCACTAAAGAAGTTTTCACCAACCTGGGTAATTGAAGTCATAAAGGCGTGCGCACGAAGGCGATCATTAATGCGATCATTCCAGTTCCGGCCTATTGAATTAATAACAACTTTGTCCCGAAGGGCGGAATGAATGGACTGCCAGGTTTTACCGCCGTCGTAGGAGGTACTTAACCTACTGGTATTTGGGGTATTCGACTCGGAATTGGAGGTGATAGCAACGAATCCACCTTTGATCGATTTTACATCGAAGGCCACACTGTCTTCACTGATCACTGGCGCCCAGTTGTCGCCATTATCGATCGATCTTATTATCTTTCTCCTACTGGTTGCCAGCAGTACGCCATTCGACTCGGCCAAATTCCCTACCAAGCGTCCGGCATAGACATGTTTCCAGGTTTTTCCACTATCAGTGGATCTAATAATGCCTCTGTCGATGGCGATGAAAATAGTACCTCCTGAGGTTTCAAAAACGCTGCGTAGTCGCTCCTGAAAATTTTCGAATATCGGCGACCATACATTCGTTCCGTTTGTTGTTTTTAGATTTACACCCCAGTAATTAGTGGCAGCTATCCCGGACTTACCGGGGGCAATGCTGCTATGTTCGTCCGGGATTGTTTCTTTCGTCCAAAAAGGAGAGGTGGCATTTGGTGTATTGTGATAGAGTCCGTTTCCCACCCTTAAGAACAGGCCTTTATCATTTGCAAAGAAGCTATTGCCCCGAATACTATCTACCCGTAAATTTTCGGGTAGCCCTTTGCTGATGTCCTGCCAGGTTTGTCCGCCATCTGTAGATTTAAAAACGATCTTTGCAGGACCGGCCATCTTCGTTTTTAGGTCTGGCTTTTTAGATTCTTCATTTTTGATGTCGCGATTAGCTGATACGAGTCCGCTTACCACCACCAGTAGTAAGATCAGCGAATACATAATTTTTTTCATATTTGTAGGTTTAATTAACATAGATCTATCTCCTGATAAATCAGATTTGTTTAAGGCACTTCTTTTATTTTCGTATAGATTTTTGAAATTGGTGCCATAAAAATACTTTGATTTATTTCAGCCTAAGGAACTTAGATTGTAAATAAGCGTGTAAACTTTGTAAATAATATCTTGACATGATGCCGGATAAAAGAAATTTCTTGCCCATAAAACATAAGCACCTGGGCGGATTATTACTGCTAGTGTTTATCTCAATAATCTGTGTGGCTTTCAGCGTTACTGACAATGATGACTTTGCCTTTGCCCGAAGGGAAATTTTGCTTCGCCGGCTCGGACATGAAATACTCCGGCAATCGGGCGACAGTACATCCCGGGTACTACCGGTAAAAAAAATCGCCGAAAATAAATACCAGATTAGTTTTGAGAAGGCGTTTACTTTTCAACCCGAATCCCTGGTGCAAACTACGCAGCGTTTATTAGCCAAAGACCCGCTCGCCCGTGATTACGTGGTTAATGTACGGAACAATGCGAGTGTAGTCTATGGCTATGCGATCTCCAAAAATAAGAAAGAGGATATTATAGCTTGTATCGGAAGAAGGCAACCCGTAGCGCGTTACAGGATTACTATTACATTCAAACCAACCGGAATAATTACCGCCAAGAATGGATATCTGCTGGGCAGCCTGGCCGCTTTAGCCTTGGTTGGATTTATTTTTTTTAGATCGGTTAAGCCGCGGAAGGCCTTACCGGACCGTCAGCATCCGGGTATATTCCTTTTAGGGTCCATGTCGTTCGACGCAGAGACGCGTAAGCTCCTGATAAATGGAAAGACCGTAGACTTGACCAGAACGGAAACCCGGGTATTACGCATTTTCGCGTTGTCTCCGAACGAAGCTATTGAGCGAAGCCGGCTCCAAAAAGAAATATGGGAAGATGAAGGGGTTATCGTCGGCCGCAGTCTGGATATGTTCATTTCAAAACTCAGAAAAAAGCTGGAAATTGATCCGACCATCCAGATTGTTGTTATACGCGGCAAAGGCTATAAGCTCCAAATTAGCGCTTAAGAAAATCTTTTCGCTTTGAACGGAGGATATTAAAATTCATGGGGCATTTGTAAAACGCTAAAGGGAGCTACGAATGGGGTATGATTAAGGAATTATTCTTCTTTCCTAAAGTCTCCGGAAAGAAACTTTGCTTTTACCCAAAAGCGGATAATTGGTATTTCACTGTTGGTTTAATTATCTTTTAATTATGGAGCAAGTTTATCGCAAAAAATAAGTCCGGTTGTCGGGGCCAAAAACTGTGGCCTTAGTTAAAGGTCGCCAAGCAAAAAATGTGAATTTACGTAGACGGTTCGTTTTTTACAATGGTGAACGTCTTGGCTTTGTGGTCGGGTGGCATGACAAATCGGAGACTTGTCAACTTACAACCCTAATGACAGAAAGCAACTGCTGAACAAACCGCAACTTAGCGCCACCTGCCATAAAGCTTTTGTTAGCAGCAGGCATTTCTTGCACGGCCTTTTTAATTATTTAAGTCAAGTTAGTAGTTTGTAACTGAACTTGTTTCGTTTGTCCATCTTTTAATTTTCCGAGTTGAGTCATTGGATAGTTCATTTAATTTTCTAAAGTTTGCTTATAAGTTTTTATTCTTGATTTTAGTTCGTTGAGTAATTTTGTCCAGCTACAATTTTCTGGTAATTTCTTGTCTAATTACAAATCCGGCTAATTCTCTTAATTCTCAAGGGCAGTTTACTTGTCGAGCAGTTTACCTGATTTTATTGCTCATCATTTATGCCGTTGCTCAATAACTACAGTTTTTGATGCTTTCTGCTAATGAACACGCATTGCAGAAGGTGAGGCAATAACATTCTAGTAGTTTAAATTTAGATCATAAATTTAACGTATCAATGTGGTACAACACTTGCCAGTAAGTCCCACCTTTGGTAATGGAATGCTGCTTGTTCGCATTCATTTTTTTGATAGCAATTAAAAAGTAATAATAATATTACCTAACATTTATTGTTTAGGTAATATTATTATTACTTTTGTTGTCAAAACTTATTAATAATATAATATGACAGCATCATTTCTTATCAGCCACCTTGAGAAGGCTGGCTGGCAGCAAGTTCGTCAACAAGGAACGCACCGTATTCTTTCGCATTCCAACCATCCTAATCTTCTTTCAATTCCTGACTTAGGAGAGCAAGCCTTAAATCCAAGCTTAGTGAATGACATTTGCCGGGAGGCAGGTTTGAAAGGGAGAGTGCATAAAATTCAACTTAGTCCAAAGGGAATTATAACGATAGTAAAGAACCTGCTGAGCCTATCTCAGTAATTTAAAAAATTTATCTTATGCAAGAGTTTATAACCCTGCCTGTGCGCATTGATTGGGAGGAACACAAGTTTGGGGCTCAGGTGAAAGCACCCGGTTTTTTACTTACCACACAAGGCGACACGGTACCTGGTGTGTTGGAGAATTTACGTAATCTCCTCATAGATTATTTAATGCACGAGGGTAAAAACCATCCGGAGTGGCAGGACATTACGGCAGAAGAGATTAGGTTTGAGTGTGAGTATGACTTAGCCGCTTTTTTTGAGCACTTTAAAGAACTTAAAATATCGGCCATTGCGGTTAAGGCTGGTATTAATTCCAATCTTTTGCAGCAGTACGTTTCAGGGAACAAGCGAGCTTCGGAAAGTCAAGCCAAAAAGATCCAGGCGGCTGTCCATCTTTTAGCTAATGAACTAAGACAAGTAGCTTTAAGCTAAAGGACACGTGTGATTGTTTCAGCATCAATTTATGCATACTTCATGCCTGTCTACGCTTGCTACCTAACGCTCCTTAGCTAAAAAGTGCAAAGTGGTTTTTAGGTATGGTTGGGGGGAGTTAATATTTTATTTATATAAGGTAGTATTTATTTTGGTACTCAAAAAAGCTCTGGAAATTACTTTATTCCTTTTAGAATCATTATTTTTCAACTGCTACATCTGATATCTCTTATTTTTCGACTACAGTGGGTATTACAGTTTCCTCTTCAACTACTGTATTTGGTATCTCTTCCTCTACACGTATTTCATCAACAGGCTTTGTTTTGGTGGTTGGCACTAGGTCGTCCTTTTTATCTTGACAAGCCGTAAAGACAAAAGTCGTTAAAAGTGGCACAAGTACTAGGTGTTTGAACACATTCACGGTTGTTTTTTTTCCTTTGTTCATCATTGCAACGGTTTTTATGGTTATTATATAGGATGGAAGAACCATCTATTTTCCATAAAATTTGTTTTTTATTTCCCCCAACGTTCTGGGCTAAACGACGGCGAAGCTGCCGTTTAGGTGTGGTTGGCAGTTGTGATTTTTAATTTTTTACCCATTACAAACACAAGTAACAAAACATTTGTAGCGCACAGCATAAGAAAAAGTGGCACACCATAAATCCAAGCTGAAATTGCAGATTTGAAACCTTCTTGTCCGTAAGTTAGGGATTTCTGAACACCAGCAGTTATCGAACAACTGCAAAATAAAAGGACCCAAAAACTAATTATAGTGACGGTATTTACAGCAAATCTATTACCCTTCCTGATTTTATTTTCATAAAGATCCCCAAATAAAATTGCAGCAGCTATTAATACTACTGCCTGAATAGTAAGAAAGCCAAGATTATTTTTAATTTCAATAAGTTGATTTTCTAAAATTTGATTAGCAGTCAACATATTATCATTAAAAACGGAGACAAGCATTACTACTAACATTGGCAGCAGATAGAGTAAACCAACTGAGGCAATTATACTTTTAATAATAATTTTAGTACCCTTTTCTATCATAATTTTTATTACTGCCAACGGTTAGTATAAACAACGAGCAAGGCCCTCGGCCGTAGCTTGGTGTTTATGCAGTGTTGGCATTAGTTATTTTTTAAAGCTGGTATCTCGTTGTTTTCTGGATTCCTTTTAGAGTATTGTATCAGTAATGTATCACCAACTTTATAGATATTTTTCCTGTCTCGCAGATTGTAAGTGCTATATTGTTCATTATCGACTGTGAATTTACATTTAACAAGCCATTGGCCTTCTCTTTTCCTTGATGGCTTACTATACCATTTTTCAATTATGATTCCTTTTGTTGTCGCACCATATTTTGAAAATTCGTAATCCGATATTTTTCCAATCCAGAGTCCGAAGGTAGGGCCAATGACTAAAACGGAACCTACTGCTAATCCTAAACATGCTTTTTCGTTTATTTGATAAAACTGAAGCGACTTGTAAAGTAAAAAAGGAACTACAGCAAATATTATAATAAATGGAAACCATTTAATCGCGCCTTGTTTGGCAAAAAGCATAAAATACCCAAAGCCGAAGTATAATAAAAGTAAAGTAACAGCAAGTAAAATTGGATAAGCCTTCTTATTCATTAACTATATTAAATTGTTATTCTAATTAATGCCAACGTTAAAGTGTTTATGAAGTTGTGGCAATTGAAAAACGTCAGTTTCAATCAACCACAAAAGCAAAATAGCTATTTAAAGACGAATGCTTGACTTCCAGCCACAATTTCATAAACACACTGTTGGCTGCAGGGCTTTTAGCGGCATACGTTTATTTTAATTTTTCAAACATCATCTTCACTTTTTGCTCTTTATCTAAAGGGATAATAGTAAAAACATAGCTGTCTGAATTTATATCAAGAAGTTCTATTGAAAAACCCTGAGGCTTTAGTTCTTGCTTATCAATTAAGTTTATTATTTCACCCGTGTCATGCGCTCGATAGAAGTCGTCCTCTGAAAGTGTAAAGTCATACCTTTTTGCAATTCTTATTTCGTTCAAATAAATACGAATTTCGCTTTCTGGTTCTTTCCAATCTACTTCGGCCATTTGTCCATTTTCAAGCAAGGTGTCTACCAAAACAAATTTCGGTGTTAGTAAAGCATCTTGCGGATATTTCAACCCGCGTTCGGATAAAATGAAATTTTTATTATCATCATAAAAAGCTTTTGGGTCTTGAAACGCTTGCTTAAGGTTAGCTTTCAAGTCACTCTTTAAAGTATCGGAAATTACAATATAGTCAACAATTTCTTCGTAAAATGCTAAGTCAGGATTAGACTTGCGACTTTGTTTCTCGCCAAAGATTTTTGATAAAAATCCCATAATTATGATAATGCCATTTAGTTAGGTGCTCGTGTCGCCTTGCAGCCAACTCCCAGATATACGGAACTGTTCCGGTTATTGGCATTCTATTTTACTTAGTTACTCCGTATATCCACCCAAAAACAACCGACAACCGGAATGCATTATTAATAATAAGTTCAGCTAAAGGATAGCCTTAGTTCTACGAACTAAAAATTTTTTGCAGACATATCTCGTATTTGCCTTATTCAATAGAAACAAGAAAGTTTCTTTAATAAAGCAAATCTATTTTCCCGTTCAGCTAATCTAAATTCAAATACTAATCCGCGAAATCCGAATAATCCGTGAAAATCTGCGATCCAGAATTACTCCGCCCCAATACCTAAATAAGTCCGCAGTTTTTCAGATTCAAACTTTTCGGCGGCGGCTGTTTCCGGATTAGCTAAAGACACCACAATACCAACGAAAAAAGCAGCGGACATAGATACCAAGGCCGGGTTTTTAAGCGGGAAAATAGCCTCAGGGTGGTGCAATATATCTACCCATACGGTGGGGCTAAGCACAATGAGCACCAGCGATAAAAAGGCACCCGTAGCAATGCTCCAAACAGCTCCTTGGGTGGTAAATTTCTTCCAGATGATCGACATGAGCAAAGCCGGGAAATTAGCGCTGGCCGCAATGGAAAAAGCTAAACCCACCATAAAGGCTACGTTTTGACCTTTAAATACCAAACCTAACACAATCGATAAAACACCTAAAGCAACCGTAGCCCGTTTGGCTACTTTCATTTCGCCTTTCTCGTTGGATACACCTTTTTGGAAAACGTGCACGTACAAATCGTGCGAAATACTGGAAGCGCCGGAAAGCGTTAAACCCGCCACTACCGCCAGAATAGTAGCAAAAGCCACTGCCGCAATAAAGCCCAGAAAAGCCGTGCCGCCGGCTTGTTCGGCCAGCAACAAAGCCGCCATATTACCCCCTTTATCAATACCTTCAATAACGGGTTTGCCTACTAAAACCATGGCCGAAAAACCAATAAAAAAAGTAAGAATATAAAAATAACCGATAAAACCGGTAGCCACAAAAACCGATTTACGCGCGGCTTTAGCATCCGGTACGGTGTAAAAACGCATGAGAATATGCGGCAATCCGGCTGTTCCCAGCATTAAAGCCAAACCCAGGGATAAGGCATCGAAAGGATTAGTAATAAAACCGCCGGGAGCCAGCATGGCCTCCCCGTATTTTTCGGCGACCGCTTGAAACAAATTAGCCGGACTAAAATTAAAAGTTGCCAGCGACAATAGTACCAGCACCGTTGCGCCACTCAAAAGTAAAACCGCTTTAATAATTTGGACCCAGGTAGTTGCCAGCATGCCTCCAAATAACACGTAAGCCGTCATCACGCAACCGACCACCACTACGGCCAACTCGTACTGCAACCCGAATAAAGTTTTGATTAGACCACCGGCGCCTACCATTTGCGCAATCAGGTAAAAAGCAATGGTTAGTAAAGAACCTACCGACGACACAATCCGGATGGGGCGCTGTTGCAGGCGGTAGGCTACCACATCGGCGAAGGTATACTTGCCTAAATTGCGGAGCGGTTCGGCAATTAAAAACATAATTAAAGGCCAGCCTACCAGAAAGCCAATCGAATAAATTAGACCGTCGTACCCTTTGGTGGCTACCATGCCGGCAATGCCCAGGAAAGAAGCCGCACTCATGTAATCGCCGGCCAGAGCCAAGCCGTTCTGGAACCCCGAAATATTACGGCCCGCCGCGTAAAACTCAGAACCGGTTTTGGTTTTCTTGGCCGCCCAGTAAGTAATGTATAGGGTAATTGCCACAAACAAAAAGAACATAACAATAGAAACGGGATTGGCCGTGCCTAAAGTAGAGGCAGCCGGCAGTGCAGAAACCTGCAGCAAAAGAGAAGAAGTAAGCATAAGGGAATTTAGTTGGCGTTCATTTTATTTTTAATTTCCTGTACTTCGGTGTCGTAGGTATTATTGGCCCAATACACGTAAATACCCGTTAACAACCAGGCCGATACGATTATACCAAAGCCAATGGGCAAAGCCCAGGGTAAATAACTGCCTATTTTTACCGCCAGTAATTCTTTATCGAAAGCAACCACTAATAAAAAGCCAATGTAAATGACCAGAATACTAATAGTAAGCAGTAAAGAAACCGACCAGCGTTTGCTCACCAATCGTTTAAATTCCGGACTTTCAATAACGGCGCGCGCTGTTTTGTGAGGTGGATGCATATGTAAGGAGAGTTTAAAAAGTAAATATTGCTGTTAGTTCCCGAGTTATTTTAACTAGTTCAGTAATTCATGGGCATTAAGCTTAATTTCTTGCTCCAAAAGTTACCGAAACGTATCTGGCGTTGTATCCATTACTCCAATAGAATTTTGCATATAATCAAAAGTTTGGTTCCGGCTAAAGCATGTAGCAACCAGAGCTTACAATGGCGATAAGCATCTTTCACAAATGACTTTCTTTTAGGATCGTTTCTGTAAAAAAACAGATTAAAGCTACTAATTTCGTCTTTGCCCATTACGCTGGCTAAATATGATAAAATCCCCGCAGAAAATCACGGTATAAGCTTACCTTTTCTCCGAGCTTTTTGCCGCTTGACTTGCCTTCGCTAAAAAGTAAAATTGAGATTTAAGAATTAGAAAGGTGTTACAAATGATAAAATGAATTTGGAACAGTCCGGATGCGTTTACGATTGCATCCAGACTATTCCAAAACGAAATAGTAGGCTAGAAAATATTTGAGTAAGTTTACCGAATGGGTGGGTATTTGCGAATGAATTTACGAAGATAAATAATTAAAATAGGCAGGATAAGAAGCAAGGGCCAAAGGTGCAATAAACCAATGAACAAGGCTATCATAATATCCCAACCACCTTGCAAGGCATTGCGCACCCGAACGGCAAAACTGGTATCGGGTAAAGAAGTAGTTGCCAGTTTTTGGTAGAAAGTCAAGTTAATGGTATTATAACTGGTTTGCCGGTTCAGGTAGGTAAGACGAGCTTCGGTACTTTCAATTTCTTCCTGGAGTTGCCGTAATTGTTCTTCTACGGTAATAATATCTTTTACCGTTTTGGCTTGTTTTAGCAAATCCAAATACCGCGCTTCAACCGCTTTTTTGGTTTTCAATCGGGCGGCAATATCAATGTATTCGGTAGTTACATCTTCGGCGGTAATATTCTTGGAATCGAGGTAAATACTTTGCCCGGAAATGCTGTTCAGCAAAGACTCAAATTTTTCCGGCAATACTTTTATTACCAAGCTGTTTTCTAAAGTACCGTCGGTCCGGGATTCATTAGCCGATAGCAGTTGGGCATCGTGTTGGGTTATTTGTTGGTTAATAGCCAGAGTACTTTTCTTAAAATCTGCCACCTGAAAGCGCAAATTGGCCGTTCGGATTATTTTTTGATCTACTGCGGATCTTTTAGATGAGGAGATAGCCTGTTCTTCGGCTTTAAATGGTCTGGAGGAGACTTCTTGATTTTCTATCATAGCCTCTGTTGCTACTACAGCATCTGTTTTAGCTTCAGAGTCACTTACTGGTGGCTCTCTAAGTTCTGAAGTGGATACTTTTTTTTCGTTCCTATGGCAGCTCAAATGCAGAATAATTAAAGAAAAAATTAAAATACGGCGGAAGCATAAGCGCATTTTCATGGTTAAATAGTGTTTAGTTGGTGATAGATAAATTTCACGGCTCTTCCTTCAATAATTATTTCCCTTCATCTGAAAGAAGCAGCCTTTGGATTTAAGTAATACTTTCCGGTTAAAGAATTTCTCCGGGCCAACCATAAGTAGAAGAAAGTGTAGTTTAGGCTTGTTCTTACATTAAAGATGCAGCATTAAGGCTTTCTGCATAAGCAGTAATTAAATTTTATATTAGATAAAAATTAGGAAGAATTTTTTAACCGATTCTACTACCACTAAGTGGCAAATCCAGTAGCTAAGTAAAATGACACCAGTTTGGCTAGAGAGGGCCTTTAAGGATTCGGTGCCGAGGAACGAGGCATTTCGACGCAGGAGAAAAGAAGACTTACCAGCCCGAACTAGCCAAACGAGGCCCGCCGGCCACGAGGCAAACTTGAAATTAGAAGTTGCATCAGCGCCAATGTCTGGAGACTTGAAAAGGCGCCAAAGCCAAACTGCAGTAATTGAAATTTTAAGAATTCGAATAAAACAAGCATAAAAAAGGCGGAACCTTGCTGATTCCGCCTTTACATGAATAATTAAATTAAAAAAATTAATTATCGTTCCGCCATAGCTACCCCATTCTTGTATTCAGTAGTTCTGATAATCTTACCGCTTTCGTCAAATTGCTTCCAGGTGCCTATTTGCTTATTGTACCGGTAAGTACCCGTAATTTCCAGGTTGCCCGACTCAAAATATTGCTTATAAGGCCCGTTCTTTAAGCCGCTTTTGTATTCGGTTTCGGCTTGTACTTTACCGCTGGCAAAATACGCCGTTACTTTGCCCAGAATTTTACCGTTTTCGTAAGTAGCTTTTTCTTTTACCTGGCCATTTTCGTGGTAAGAGATTCGTTCGCCGGTTAATCTGCCTTCCTGGTAGGTTTCTTTCCGCTTAAGTTGTTTACCGTCGTAGTACACTTTCCAGTCGCCGGTTTTTACGTTGTTTTTGTACAATTGCTCTTCCTGCACATTCCCCGATTCATAGTAACTCGTAATTTTCCGGTCTTGTTCCTCATTGGCGTACCGAATTTCTTGCTTCTGCTTACCGCTGGGATAAAAATACTGCGCCGTGCCCGTCATCTTCCCGTTATCAAAAGTTACCTGGCTCATTTTCTGACCGTTTTCGTAATAAGTCCGGGCAGGACCATCGGCTTGGCTGGTGGTATTTTTAAATTTGGTGAGTACCCGTTCGGTGTTTATTTTCCCATCCGGAGTGACTACTTTGGGTTTAACCAGGGTGCTGGTTTTATAGGTTGTTTCCGATTTTAATTTCCCGGAACGGTAATATGACCGGACAATGCCGCTGCGCTTACCGTTTTCGTTATTTGCTTCCAATTCTAACTGACCATTATCGTAGTAGGTTTTGTAAGACCCATCGAGAACACCGTTTTTATAAGTTGCTTCGGTGTGTACTTTGCCGTTGGGGTGATAAGTTATGGCTGGCCCGCTTTGCTCACTCTTTACGTAGGTAATAACCGATTGTAAACCCCCTGCCGGGTAATATTCCTTTACTTCTCCTTCCGGAAAGCCGTTTACAAAAGTGGCTTCGGTTTTAGGATTACCATTTTCGTAAAAAGATTTAATGGGGCCGGTTTGTTTATCGTCGGTATAACCGGCTTGCTGCAAGGGCTTGCCATTCGGGTAAAAAGACTCGAATAAACCTTGCCGTAGGCCATTTTGGTAGGCTACTCTTACCCGTTTCGCGCCGTCTTCGTAAAATTCCTGGTAAATGCTGTCTTGTTTGCCGTTCGTAAAATGGGTAATGGCTTCGAGTCTGCCACTCCGGTAAAATCGTTTGTACGTACCTTCCGGCACGGTATCGGGGGGAACGATGTAATAAATTTGCTTAACCGCCGTCCGCTGCAAGTCGTGGTAACTCACCATTTTTTTCCGGGTATTCTGGGCCGAAGTTGTAAAGCCAATTAGATTCAATAAGAAGAAAGTTAGAATAAATCGCCAGGAATAAATCATGAAGAAAGCCTAAAATAGAATAAAATAGCCTTATCGAGTAACGTAAGGCTGTTGCTAAATAATATACTTCTCCGCCCGAAAGGGCACCTCCCCTAAGAACAGGGAAGGAGAGGCCGTTAAAGCTGCGTAATTAATTTTATAACATCTTTTTCTCGTTATTAATTTATTTTTGGATGATTTTGTCAGAAAGAATTTCCAGTGATTATTTTAAAAAGGGGTTTCTTTCAAAAATAAAGTAAACAGACTAGAGTGACTATAAGTAAAAGTAGGGATATTAAATGCGATAAACAGCCTTTCTTCCGCTGTTCTTAGGTAGGGCCGTTAAGTTCAATTAAAAATTAAGATGGCGCGAGGCCCTCGCCTCGTGGCTACCATTTGGTAGGCCTCTGGCCAGGCGAACCGAATAACCAGTTTTAGCGCATTGGTTTACTTATTTTCACCGGCCAAAGGCCGGACGATAATTCTCACGAGCGTAGACGCTCGCGATATATTTAGAACTTAACGGCCCTACCTGTTCTTAGGGCTACGAATAGAAAACTTAAGCGGGATAATTTTTTCTGTCTGCTGCCAGTTTGTAACTGGCGGAACGGAAATTCACCTTGCCTGCTCACCCTCTCTCAGGGTGGATTAGAGCGTTTTAACTGTCCCGCCAGTTGCAAACTGGCAACTATCAGTAGTTCCAAGTTAAAAACTCGAAACAGGGAAGATCTTTAAGCTTTTTTGTTTTTGGTTCCTAATTCTAGCTTCTTAGGAGAAGTGCCCTTTCGAGCGGAGGGGTTACATTTTTTCGAGGACAATGGCGGATGCTCCACCACCCCCGTTACAAATACCCGTTACCCCAATTTTCCCGTTTTTCTTATCGAGTACGTTTAGTAAAGTAGTTACAATGCGGGCTCCGGAGGCGCCCAGCGGATGGCCTAAGCTAACGGCTCCCCCGAAAATGTTTACATTACTGTTTTTTAAATTTAATTTCTGGTTATTGGCAATAGACACTACGGCAAAGGCTTCGTTAATTTCGTAAAAATCCACTTCTTCGGGCGTAATGCCCGCAACTTTTAACGCTTTCGGAATGGCTAGGGCGGGCGACGTAGTAAACCATTTTGGCTCTTGTTCGGCATCGGCGAAACCTAATATTCTAGCGATAGGTTTAACCCCCAGTTCTTCGGCTTTTTCTTTGCTCATCAGCACCACCGCGGCCGCGCCATCGTTTAAAGTAGAGGCATTAGCCGCGGTAATGGTTCCTTCTTTATCAAAAACCGGTTTTAGGCTGGTAATTTTATCGAAGTTCACTTTGGTGTATTCCTCGTCTGTGTTTACGATAATCGGATCTTTGCCGCGCTGCGGTATTTCCACGGGTATAATTTCATCTTTTAACTGACCCGCTTCCGCCGCCGCCGCTGAACGGCGGTACGATTCAATGGCAAATTCGTCTTGCATCTGGCGGGTAATTCCCATTTCGCGGGCGGTGTGTTCGGCGGCGTTGCCCATGTGAAAATCGTTGTATACATCCCACAATCCATCTTTTAACAAACCATCCGTCATTTGGCCGTGGCCTAATTTCGTACCAAAGCGTACTTTATCCAGGTAATAGGGCACGTTGCTCATGCTTTCCATGCCGCCGGCTACAATCACGTCTTTGTGCCCCAGCATAATAGCCTGTGCGGCAAACATGATGGCCTTAGAACCGGAAGCACATACTTTGTTAACGGTAGTACATTCTACTTCGTAACCCAAACCAGCGTAAAGAGCTGCCTGGCGGGCCGGAGCCTGACCTAAGTTAGCCGACAGCACATTCCCCATAATTACTTCCTGCACTTCTTTATTAACTACACCAGCTTTCTCCAGGGCACCTTTTATGGCAGCAGCACCTAGTTGGGTAGCGGTTAAGGCCGCTAAACTTCCTCCAAAAGAGCCAATAGGAGTCCGGACGGCAGAGATAATATATACTTCTTTTACCTGCATAATTGTAAGCACACTATTTTTTATAAGAAATCAGACACAAGTATCAAGATATTAGCCAAAGTAAATTTTATTTTAAATCATTATTTAGTTAGGAGCTGATTTTAGAAATGGAAGTCCTATTACTTAGGTTAGGTTAATTTTGGCTCACTACTTAGTTAAATTGAAACAAGAAAGAGCACCTTAAGTTTAAAGGATCCTGCGGGTCGGTATTAATCTTTTAACTTTTACCAATCAGGTTTACCCGAATTACTTTTCCGGGTATTCTTCCGCGGTATTTGCTGTAAATATTGTACCTCGGCTTCGCGCATGGCGTTCAGCAGCATTTTCGCTTTTTCTGGTGTCAGGTTCGCTTCCTTTAATCGTTCGTACGTGGTTTGGCTGTTCTGATCGCCTTCGTTGCTTGCTTCGCGGCTCCCTTTTCCAGAGATGCCTGCCTTATCCGAGGCAGAGCCAGCTTCGTTGTTTAAGCCCCGGGTGGTACCGGGTAGCAGGCCGCTTTTTTCTTCCCGCTGCTTGTTAGAGGAGGCATTGGGTACAGGAGCGTTGGATTCTGTTTCTTCGCTTCCCGGAATGTTGTCGTCGGTATTGGATGACGGCGGATTCTGAGCATCCTTAGTAGTCGGATCTGGCATTTCCTGCTGCGTAGAGCCTGCGTTATCCTCTTTTTTACCCGATTGAGTAGTTTCTTTTTTTTGCTCGGCTCTATCGCGTTTGGCTTGATCTGGCTGCGGCGGTGGTAGCTGGGCGTCATTTTCTTCGGGGTTCGCCGCTAAATATTTTTTTAACCATTCGTAATTAAAGCGAGCCTCTTCGTTTAAAGGGTTTAAGATTAATGCTTGCTTAAAATAATTTAACGCCTTAGTCTTGTCTTTTGAAACGATTATGACGCCTAACTGTAAATTTACCAAAGAGGCTATCCGGGTGGGCGTTTTAGTTAATAAAGGTTGATAGTATTTTACCGCCTGGCCCATTTTCTTTTGCTGATAATAAGCGTGCGCCAAGTTCAGCCGTACAGCCCGGTCGCGCACTTGGAGCGAATCGCTTAAGTATTTATAAAAGTAAATGGCCGTAGAAAAATCCTGACGGGAATACGCTTCCTGAGCTTCGGTTACATACGCATTAATGCGCGATATTTTTATCAGCTTTTGGCTGAAAAAAGCCATTAATACAGCTAAAAGAGCCATTAAAATTTTCATAGCCGGATAACGTTAAAGATAATTAATATATCGAGCATAATAAAGATAAAGGCTATAAACAGCGGGTAATAATATTTATTTGCTTTAACGTCTACGGTGCGGGTTTCTTGCCTTTCGCCTTCAATCGCGTTGATGGCGCTAATTAGTCGGGGAATTTCGGAAGAACGGGCGCCAATTTCAAAATACTGGCCGTTGGTATTACCGGCTATTTCCGCGAGTCGTTCGGCGTTTAACTTACTCATTACCCGTTTTCCTTTATGGTCGGTAACAAATCCTTTAGCTAAAGGAATAAGAGCGCCATTTTCAGAACCAATACCTAAGCTAATTACCCGAATATTCTCGCGGTTCAATTCCCGGTAAATGGGGCTGAGAGTAGGACTAAAATCTTCCCCATCGCTGATTAGTAAAATTATTTCGGCTCGTTTTTCTGGGATATGAGGTTGGTTATTGGCTTTAAATTTAGTTAAAGCAAGTTGCAAAGCCGGTTCATAATTAGCGCCAGCGCGGGGCAGCAAGTTGGTATGCAAAGATTCCGCAAATAATAATAGGGCACTTTGGTCGTAGGTTAAGGGGCACTGCACGTATGCTTCCGACGAAAAAACAATCAGCCCAATGCGGTCGGAGTTAAATTTTTGAATTAGCTGGCGGAGTTCGTATTTAACTTTTTCTAAGCGGGAGGGAGGCACGTCCCGGGCGTTCATCGAAGCCGATACATCCACCAAAATAAAAATATCTTTTCCAATGGTTTTAATTTGTTTTTTCATCGCGCCGAACGAAGGCCCCAGAATGGCAATAATAATCAAAAGAAAGTAGAAGGTCCGGAAACCAAACTTTATCCAAACTACATCTGGTTTTTGTTTGAAATGCCGGGCCAAGCGGTGAATTCTAAAAATATACCCCAAATACAAAATCAGGAACAAAATGCCCGTTAAAATTTCGATGGAGGTAAAGGACTGATCCCAATTCATATTTTCATTCGGGTAGGAGGTGCGGCCAAATAGCTATTTAACTCCTCCAAAATAAATTTACGTTATACAAAATGGCTTACGTTATATAGGTTGGCAACTAAATATAAAATCTTTCATTATATCTATCATTTACCTGACTGATAAAAGTTTAATACTGGTAAACGGCGCATTTTTGTTGTTCGATAAAGTAAATACTTGCTTTATTCTGATTATAACGAGGTTCTTGATTGTGTATTATTTTCCTGCAACTTCTAAGATTTCTTTATTTTTAAAAAGGTAAAGCTACAAAATCTTGAGAGTAATAAACGCAGGAGGCCGTATTAGGACTTTGGTAACGACCGGGAAAAGGTATAAATACATAGTGCAGTTTTACTCGCAATCCCCTATTTTGTAAAATTCCTGTAATCAATCCAGGGAAAATAAAACTTATATTCTAAACATCTATTTAGGTGGTATAATCGACAATTTTACCGCTACTAAAATGTAAGTCGGTAATTGGGAAATAGCAAAAGGGAAATTATTGCTTTGATAGAAAGAAGATTAAAAATAAAATGTAATTATTTTTTAGTTGAGGGCGGGGGAGTTTTGTAATTGTCAGAATAATTCTGGTATATTTGCAATCTCTTTAAACGAAAGAGCCGGAGTGATGGGTGAGTGGCTGAAACCAGCAGTTTGCTAAACTGCCGTACCTCTAAAGGGTACCGGGGGTTCGAATCCCCCTTACTCCGCAAATTTTTTTTGAGATAAAGTTTTTAATTCAAAAAAATAACTTAAGTTTGCACCGCGTTTCTGGAAAACCACTTTAATTAAGTACTTTTCGGATAAACGGTAAACAGTTCGGGGTGTAGCGTAGCCCGGTATCGCGCCACATTTGGGATGTGGAGGTCGTAGGTTCGAATCCTGCCACCCCGACGTAAAAGCCACTAATCTAAAGTTAGTGGCTTTTTTATTTTAAGCCCCCTCTGCTCCAAAAGGCGTCTATCTACCGGAAAGCTATCCCGCTTATATTAATTTCAGCTTTTTATTTTATGTGTTGAATTTTACTAGACGAAAAGTAATTTTCCCGCTTAATTTCTTAAATTTCTCTTACTAAAAAAGTGTTTGTTAAGGGTATCTTTTTACCTATTCTACCTTCTTATTTTTTCTCCATGAACCGATTGATGCAAATAAAATTAAATTTTTCTATGCGCTGGATGATAGTGCTTGCCTGGCTAATAAGTCAGCAGGTTAGTAATTTGGCGTTAGCAGGTCCGGCGCCATCGACTAATCCCTTACAAGTTTCTTTTAACCAACCAATTAACTTTAAAGTTGTTACGGCTGCCCACATAAAAGAAGCAACCGACCAGGCCATTGTGAACACGAAAACGGCTTTAGAAGCAATTTACGCGATTAAAAAAGGGAAACACACTTTCCAAAATACGCTATTGGCTTACGATAACTTATCGGACCAGTTAGGTTCGGTGGCCATGGGCATTAATATACTCGCCAATGCCAGTTCCGATTCAGCGGTCCGCAACCAAGCCTTAAGAAGTTTAGAAGTCTTGGACAAATATGATAACCAACTGAGCCTCGACGAAAAGCTGTACTTGGCGGTCAAAGATTTTTCTACATCCAAAAAAGGCAAAAAGTTACAAGGTGCTCACCGGCTTTACCTGAAAGATTTAATAGAAAATTACGAGCGGGATGGCTTTGCGCTTACTCCGGAAAAACGTCAGGAACTGCAGAAAATTAACGATAAAATATCGGAGCTTAGCTTAACTTTTAGTAAAAATATTGCCGCCTACCAGGATTACTTATGGCTCCCGGAAGCTGAATTAAAAGGTTTGCCGGAAGATTTCGTGAAAAGTTTGAAAAAAGAAAAAGACTTGTACCGGATTGGCCTGGATGGACCTTCTTACACAACTTTCATGAAATACGCTATTTCGGAACCAGTGCGTAAGCAATTGTATATGAAATACAACAACCGCGCCGCCGATAAAAATGTAGCGGTGCTGCAACAATTATTAGTGGAACGCCAGAAAAAAGCCCATTTGTTAGGTTTCCCGACTTATGCGGCCTACCAAACTGCCAGCCGCATGGCCAAAAATCCGGCGGCCGTTTGGGAGTTGGAAACCAATCTCGCCGGAAAAGTAAAGCAAAAAACGCAGAGCGACCTGAACGAACTACTGGCAGTTAAACAAGCTTACCTGAAAGAATCGGCTCCGGCTACGGTCAACATTTGGGATGCCTCTTTTTACAGCAACCAGCTCATGGTGCAAAAATACCAGCTTGACCAGGAAAAATTAAAAGAATACTTTTCGCTGGATAATGTATTGAGTGGCTTGTTTCAAACAACGGAGCATTTATTCGGGGTGAAATACGAAGAAGTAAAAGATGCCTCGGTGTGGCACCCCGATGTGCGTTTGTTTGAAGTAAAACAGGATGGGGCTACCATCGGCCGTTTTTACCTCGATTTATTTCCGCGGGATAATAAATATACGCACGCAGCCTGTTTCCCCATCCGGAAAGGAAAAAAATACGCGGCTGGTTACCGGTTGCCCACGGCTGCTTTAATCTGTAACTTTAATGCTCCCACCGCCGACAAACCGGCTTTGCTCACGCACCGGCAAGTAGAAACATTCTTTCATGAGTTCGGCCATGTGCTGCACAATATGCTCACCACCGCCGAGCTGGCCGGGCAATCCGGTACTTCCGTAAAACGGGATTTTGTGGAAGCTCCTTCGCAGATATTCGAAAATTGGGTATGGGACTACAATGCCTTAAAATTATTTGCTAAACATTATAAAACCGGTAAAGTATTGCCCCCGGCTTTGCACCAAAAAATGGTAGATTCCCGCAACGTTGGCTCCGGCCTGGCGGCTTCGGCTCAAATTTTTTACGGCACCTTAGATATGACCTTGCACGATAAATTTAACCCGGAAGGTACCCAATCCACGACCGATGCACTCAAAGAAGTACAGAATAAAACTATGCCTTACCCCTACCTGGAAGGTACCCACATGCAAGCCGCCTTTGGTCACTTAACTGGCTACGGGGCGGGCTATTACGGGTATATGTGGAGCAAAGTATTTGCGGAAGATATGTTCTCGGTGTTTGCCAAAAACGGGGTGATGGACCAGAAAACGGGTTTACGGTACCGGAATATTATTTTAGCCAATGGTTCGAGCCGCGACGAATACGAACTGGTAAAAGAGTTTCTGGGCCGGGAACCGAACCAGGAAGCATTTCTGAAATCGTTGGGCTTGTAGCCAGTTTTCTAAACTTACCGGTTTATAGCTGCTAGAAAATAAAGAGGGCTGGCTCCAAAGACAAGCCTTAATAAATGCCAGTCAAAATTTGCGGTGTTCTTTATATTTTCTTTTCTTTGCACTTTCAAAAAGCGGCGGTGTTTTACTGCTTCTTTTTAATGTTGGTCTCGTAGCTCAGCTGGATAGAGCAACTGCCTTCTAAGCAGTAGGTCTTTGGTTCGAATCCAAACGGGATCACTTGAAGATGAGTCACTTATAAGATAAAACTTGTAAGTGGCTTTTTTATTTACACACTCATTACTTCAAATTGATTGTTTCCTGCTTTTTGTTTCTTATTTAATCGTTATGACAAGAAGCCGGTTTTCTTCATGTAGTTAACGTAAGTTTATTTAAATTATACCATTAGCTTTAGATCCAAAATAGAATTCTAAGGCATTTTTCTGGCTACAAAGAGATAATGATGTTTCCAGTTTCCTCTTATTTAGGGAAAGGAAACAGGAACACTGTTGTTATCCCTGGCCAACATAGGCATTTACATGGTCATATGCTTCCTGGTAGGTAGGGCATTCGCCTTTGTTTACCGAACCAGGTTGGTTATTGGGTATAAAAACGTGCCAATGCCAGTTTCCATAATTGTGGGTAATGGTGGCGATGAGCTCGTCTGTTTTATGCAAGTGTCCGGCATCATCATAAACATTACCGCGAAATTCTATTCTATCACTTAAAAAGGAAGGGGGCTCCGGGTAGTTATGGATAAAAGCTTTCATGTTAGCGCCTCAAGGTTGGATTCGACCAACAAAATACATCTTTATCTTATAAAGTAAAAAATTAATTAACTATTACTCCACAACGCATTTTTATACTCCTTTCGACCACCTGCTACTAGACTAAATAACGGTGAGATAAAGTGGAAGATATTATAACAACTAGGATAGAAAAAATCTATCTAAGAAAAATAGTTTAATTTGTAGTTTATAAGAAAGTTTCGGCATGTATTTTTAACTTTTAGTATATTAGAATACTAAACAAATAATAATTTAAAAATTACTGTAACCGACAATAGGAAAGAAATACCCCGTAGTTGGAAAACATCCAAAAACTAAAATAGCAAAAACCCGCTTACGGTTGCGGGTTTTTATTAGCATTAGGAGCATTTAAAGAAAACTTTATTACTTTGTTTATTCATCGCTATTGGTGACTAAAGGATTAATAAAATCATCTTCTGGATTTTGCACGACTGTTGGCGTGGCTAGTTGGTTTCGTAATTCCGTTAGTTCAATCTGCTCCTCATCGGTTAAATTACGCTGCGTGGAAAGTTCTACTACGCGCTGGGAGGCGGCTACTTTATCTGCTTCATTCATGATTTCTTTATTTTATATTATTAAAACTAGGCTAACAAAAAAGGCGGCTCAATGTTTAAGGGCTAAAGAGTACAATAATACAAAAGCCATCCCGAAGAATGGCCATATAACCTTACATATTAAAGCTAGGTAGGTGTTAATTGCTAATTATACAAAAGAATAGATTTTGCATTGGTCCTGATCTTTTTGAAACCGGATTATATTTTTGTGTTCTAGGTTTTGAATAACTGCAATCATTTCACTTTCAGTAAGATTTATTATTTGTTCAAACATTATTAGATATTCTTGAGGTATAAAATTAGGATTATAAATAACTGCTGGAGCTTTACCACTTTCACTTAAACAAACACTGAATTCATAGGCTAATTTCATGATTCGATTATTCTTTTCTGTTCAATGGAGATTTTTTATTCAACGGAATGAGTTTATTTACCCTTAGTAAATCCAGCTAATCGGTATATTGTTACCGGGTAAAAAGAAAAAATTACTGAATGTATAAACAATTGGTTAGGTAATTTTCCTAACTATCTATAATGCTCTTTGCCGGATATGGGGTGAACAGGTTGATTTGCAAGGAGATTTTAAAATTTTATCCCGCACGAAAGCATTGCCTAGTAATTTTAAATTCGATGAAAAATAAAAAAGTGACTAGAACCGGAATTTTAATTTTTCTGTGGCTCTTCTGGATAACTGTTTCTTCCGGGTGCAGTGTGGCGGAACCAGGTCCGAAGTCTAAAGAGTTTGCCAAAGGAGCCGATATTGGTTGGTTACAACAGATGGAAGCAACCGGCTACAAGTTCTACGATGATAAAGGCCAAGAACAGGATTGTTTCCAAATATTAAAGGACCATGGTATTAATACCATTCGCCTGCGGACTTGGGTGAACCCCTCCAATGACCCGGTAAGCGGCCATAACGGCAAAGACGAAACGGTGGCAATGGCCGTTCGCGCCCAAAAGTCGGGCATGCGCGTCATGATTAATTTTCACTATAGCGACACCTGGGCCGATCCCGGAAAACAAAAAAAGCCCGCCGCTTGGGAAGGACATGCTTTTCCGCAACTACTAAAAGATGTTTACGACTATACCTATGAGGTAATGAGCGCTCTGAAAAAAGCCGGCGTAACCCCGGAGTGGGTACAGGTAGGAAACGAAACGCCGGGCGGCATGATCTATCCGGAAGGAAGCGTGGCTAACTGGCCGCAATTGGCCCAACTCATTAATAAAGGGTATGATGCCATCAAAGCAGTTAATCCAAGCGCTAAAGTTATTCTTCATCTGGATCAGGGCAATAACAATCAACGGTTCCGGACTTGGTTCGATAATGCCACCGCCAACGGCGCCAAATACGATGTGATAGGCCTATCCTATTATCCTTACTGGTTACCCGGAAACCCGGATTTTAAGCTTTCCATTGATGACTTAGGCAAGAATATGAATGATATGATTAACCGCTACGGCAAAGAAGTAATGGTAGTAGAGGTAGGCGGCGAAGATACCAAACCGCAAAATACGTACGACATGCTGGTGGCCGTTCAGCAAAAAGTAAAAGCGGTTACCAGAGGCAAAGGGTTAGGAGTAATCTACTGGGAACCCCAAGGGGCCAGGAGCTGGAGCAAGTATCCGCTAAGTGCCTGGGGAGATGATGGTAAGCCCACCAAAGCCATGGATGCCTTTCTGGTTAAGTAGTTCAAAGATTAGTAATGACAAGATAAAATATTTCACTTTCAACTCTCGTAAACTGAAATCTGGTGGCTTGCCAGACGAAATTAAAAGATTAGAAGAAGTCGTTAGCTCCGGCAGCAACGGGCTTCAATTTATCAATCATTGAGAGTTTATAGATTAGCCCGTTTTCTTTTTAATCTATGGTAACCTATAGAGTGGTGAGCGGAATTTTATCTTGGAGTGTTTGCCTGATTAGCACAAGAAATTACAACTCAGGAAACTTTTATGGTTAATTTTTTACAAAAACCTGCTGGAAAATTTTGGTCGTTCAACCAGTTATCTTAATTTTTTGCGGTTTAACAAAATAATATATGTCTGAAAATACAAAGCTTTTGCGGGTGCTGGTGGTGGGTTGCGGAAATATGGGAACTTCTCATGCCTTCGCCTATCACACGGTGGATGGATTTCAAATTTGTGGTATTGTTTCTACCGGGAAAAGTAAAGAAGTTTTAAATCAGAAAATAGGCGGCAGCTACCCCTTATTCTCCGATCTGGATGAAGCGCTCAAGCAGACTCAGCCCGATGCCGTTTGCATTTCTACCTATCCGGATACGCACGAAAGCTTTGCGTTGAAAGCGCTGGCAAAAGGCTGCCACGTGTTTCTGGAAAAGCCCATTGCGGATTCGGTGGAAGGAGCGGAACGAGTAGCTGCCGCGGCTCAAAAAGCAAATAAGAAATTAGTAGTCGGTTATATTTTGCGCCACCATCCCTCCTGGATTGAGTTTGTCCGGTTAACCCGCGAATTGGGAAAACCTTTGGTAATGCGGATGAATTTAAATCAGCAAAGCCACGGCGCGGCCTGGGCCGTTCACCGGAATTTAATGAAAAGTTTAAGCCCGATTGTGGATTGCGGCGTGCATTATATTGATGTCATGTGCCAGATGACGCGTTCCCGGCCCATACAGGTGAGCGCTATTGGCGCCCGATTAACCGAAGATATTCCGGTTGGTAATTACAATTATGGGCAATTACAAATTCGTTTCGAAGATGGATCAGTCGGTTGGTACGAAGCCGGTTGGGGACCGATGATTAGTGAAACGGCTTTTTTTGTAAAGGACGTAATCGGCCCGAAAGGTGCCGTATCTATTGTGGCTAAAGACGCGGGTGGAACCGGGAAATCGGATTCAGTGGAAGCCCACACCAAAACCGAATGGCTTCGGTATCACCGGGCAGATTTAAACGAAAAAGAAGAACTAAAGCTGGAAGATGCCTGGATTAGCATGGAAGATGAACCTGACCACCAGGAATTGTGTAACCGCGAGCAACTGTATTTTCTGCAAGCCATCCGGGAAGATATCGATTTAACCGACCATGTAGCCGATGCGGTGAACAGTTTACGGATTGCCTTTGCCTGCGATGAATCCGTCCGGACGGGCCAGGTAATAGCGTTAAGGTAAAAAAATAGTGTTTTGAAATATAAGCCTGAGCCATTCACTAGTACTACTTCTGGTTTGGACTAACTTAAATTTTCCGATAAAAGAGTAGAGCGATAGTGAAGGGAAATAGCTCTTCTGCCGGAAATATTTTTAATAAAGTTCCGTTTTCCGTTTTATTTCTTAAATTAAGGCATTAAAATCCAATACCTTACTTTGTTGGTAAGGATTGGAGACAGACCTTTTTTATTTAGTTTTTAAATTTATATGAAACGTCGCTCCGCAATAAAAAATTTAAGTTTGGCGGTGGCCGGAATGGTGAGTTTACCGGCCTGGGTTTCGGCCTGGACCCCCGAATCCATTGGCCAGGTAAACAGTTTACCCATCCCGGATGAAAATTTGTTAGCTGAAATTACCGAAACTATTATTCCGGAAACCCAAACGCCAGGAGCCAAGTCACTGAAAGTTCACCAGTTTGTTCTGCGCATGATTCAGGATTGTTTCGGGGAAGAGGCCCAAACTCTTTTGGAACAAGGTCTCCTTAAAACGGATCAGCTAGCCAATATTGCCTATAATAAACCTTTTGTTTCCTGCGATACGGCGCAACGGATGGAGTTACTTACCCATCTTCAGACTTCAGATGACCCGGCAGGTAAGCAATTTGTGGATATGGTTAAGAACTTGACCATGCGCGGTTACCTGAATTCGGAATACGTGCTGGTTAATATTAACCACTACAACATTGCGCCGGGCTTTTACCACGGCTGTGTTCCAATTTAAACTTAGCGCTTACCCGGCTTATATTTTTCAAAATTTTATATTTATCTCTGAATTTTCTTTACTTCATGGCATTCTTTAACATAGATTCCATTAAAGACCGCACTTTCGACGCGATTGTAGTGGGTTCCGGCATTAGCGGCGGTTGGTCGGCGAAAGAATTAACCGGTCGTGGTTTACGTACTTTAGTTTTGGAGCGTGGTCGGGATGTACAACACATCAAAGATTATCCTACTACTTTTAAAAACCCGTGGGAGTTTCCGCACTTAGGCCAAATTCCGAAAGAACTGCGCGATGCCAACCCTATTGCCAGCCGGTGTTACGCCTTTAACGAAGATGCCGCTCATTTTTTTATTAAAGACAACGAACATCCCTACGTGCAGGAAAAGCCTTTCGATTGGATTCGGGGTTACCAGGTGGGTGGTAAATCTTTAATGTGGGCCCGGGGTACCCAGCGCTGGTCGCAGTACGATTTTGATGGTCCGGCCCGGGATGGTTTTGCCGTGGAATGGCCGATTAACTATGCCGATATTGCCCCCTGGTACAGCTACGTCGAAAAATTTGCCGGTATTTCCGGGAATAAAGATGGATTGCCGCAATTGCCGGACGGCGAGTTTTTGCCGCCGCATGAGCAATCGTGCGTGGAAAAGCATTTTACCCAGCAAATGGCGAAGCATTATAATAATACCCGACCTGTAATTATTGGTCGTTGTGCTCACCTTACCCAACCTCAGCCTATTCATACGCAGCAAGGAAGGGGACAGTGCCAGAACCGGACTTTGTGCCAGCGGGGTTGTCCGTACGGGGGTTATTTTAGCAGTAATTCTTCTACGCTGCCCTGGGCCCAGAAAACCGGTAAAATGACGCTTCGGCCTGATTCGGTGGTGCATTCCATTATATTCGACGAGAAGAAAAACAAAGCTACGGGTGTACGGGTGATAGATGCCCATACGAAAGAAATGACGGAATACTACGCCAAAATTATTTTTGTGAATGCCTCCACTTTAAACACCAACTTAATTTTGCTTAATTCCACATCCAACCGCTTCCCGAATGGTTTGGGTAACGATAATGGTTTGTTGGGTAAATACATTGCTTTTCATAATTTCCGGACCACTATTTCAGCGGAGTACGAAGGCTTTTTAGATACTATTACCGAAGGTAACCGGCCCAATAGCAGTTACATTCCCCGTTTCCGGAACGTGTTTAAGCAAGAAACGGATTTTTTACGGGGCTATGCGGCGGGTTTTGGCTCCAGCCGGATGCTGGACACCGATCGATCCGGATTTGGAGAATCTTTAAAAGCGAATTTAACGCAAAAGAAATACGGTAACTGGCACGTAAGCTCCCACATGATGGGCGAAACCATACCGAAAGAAACGAATTACGTAACCTTGGATTCGGATTTAAAAGATGCCTGGGGTATTCCGCAGCTTAAAGTTTCGGTGGCATACGACGATAACGACGAAAAAATGATTGCGGACTTCCATCAGCAAATGACGGAAATGCTGACCGTAGCTGGATTCACCAACATTAAAACCAACGATCGTCCCGATAAAGCCCCCGGCTTGGATATTCACGAAATGGGCGGCGTACGCATGGGCAAAGACCCGAAAACTTCGTTGTTAAATAAGTGGAACCAGTTGCATGCCTGCCAGAACGTGTTTGTTACCGATGGCGCCTGCATGACTTCCAATTCTACCCAAAATCCTTCGCTTACTTTTATGGCTATCACGGCTAGAGCTGCTAATCATGCAGTGGATAAATTAAAGAAAAAGAATTTGTAGAGATTAGAAGAATTTAAGTCTTAATTAAAAAAGCCAATCGTACGATTGGCTTTTTTAATTAAGAAAGACCTACGTTGTTAAATAAATTTTCCATTTATTAAAATTTTATTTAATGCTTTAAAAAATAACGAAATGTATGAATGCCTTTACGAGTGTTTTCTTTCAATTAAGGAACTACTTATAATTTTAACGTCAATAGGTTCTTTTTTCGCCATAATTATACCTTTAATTAATTCATTAAAAAGCTACATTGACGCTCGTCAAGATAAAAAATTTGAATATTATCATAAATTGATAGATGAATTTATTGGTGGAGACTAAAATAATACTACTCCAATGTTGGATAGGCAATTAGCAATTGTTTACGAATTAAGATTTTATTCAAAATATTATCCTATTACTCAGAGAATACTAATAGATGCTAAAAATTCTTGGGCTAATAATTTAAGATTAGTTGAAGAAATAAATTTTACTCTAAAATATATTAACTCTAATTGGGTTGATAGATTAATTTCAAAAAAATATTAAAAATGACTTAAGGTTAAAGTAAGTTATTTCCTTGCTCCATTCATTAAAAATTTATTTAACATTTACACCTATTTGAATTTATAAACCTTATGAATTTAAGTGCCCGAAAATTTAATTTAGCCATATTCTTACTTGTTATCTGCTCCGAAATAAGTCTAGCCCAACAGTCCAATCTAAAGCCTCTAATCATTACCATTGACACTAAAAAGCAAGCACAAACCATCGATAATTTTGGGGCGGCGGGTTGCTGGTACGCGGAAGGGATCGGAAAATTTTGGCCGACGCAGAAAAAAGAACGGATAGCCGAATTGCTTTTCAGCCAGGAGCGGGATGAAAAAGGAAATCCGAAGGGTATTGGCTTGTCGGCTTGGCGGTTTAATATTGGGGGCGGTACTACCGAACAAGGAGATAATAGCGGCATTAAAGAGGTAAACCGGCGGGTCGAAAGTTTCCTGAATTCGGATGGCACCTATGATTGGAGCAAGCAAGCCGGCTATACCTGGTTCTTGAAAAAAGCAAAAAACTACGGAGTTGAAAAATTAATTGCTTTCTCCAACACCCCTCCGGTTCAAATGACGAAAAACAATCTGGGTTATAAAACCGAGAAAGATTACCGTTCCAACTTAAAGCCCGATCAATACGAGGCGTATACTAATTTTCTGACGGAAGTTCTCCAGCACTACGAAAAAGAAGGACTGCGCTTTAATTACATCAGTCCGGTAAACGAGCCGCAGTGGGACTGGACCGGCAAATTCGGCGAAGCCAAGCAGGAGGGAAGCCCCTGGCGAAACGACGAAATTGCGCAAGTGGTTAAGAGTCTGGATAATGCTTTGGAGAAGAAAAAACTAACCAGCCAAATTATTTTACCCGAAGCGGCTAAACTTACTTTTCTGTACCGCGATACTACCCATTCTTCGCGCCAGGTGCAGCAGTTTTTCGGGAAGAATAGTTCTTTAAATCTTAGTACCTTGAAACACCTACCCAAATTAGTAGTAGGCCATAGTTATTTTACCGATGAAGGCGACAGTGCCACGGTAGCAATTCGGGCGCAGTTGGCAGATACAGTAAGTAAGTACGGGGTACAATTCTGGCAATCGGAATACTCGATGCTAGCCGATGGTTTCCGGGAAGGAATGAAAGGCCGTCGGAGTGGGATGGATTGCGGCCTGTTTCTGGCTAAAATTATTCACCAGGATGTAACGGTGGCTAACGCGGCGGCTTGGCAATTCTGGAACGCTTTTGAACCGGGCAAACCCGATTTCGATACGCGCTATTACCTGATTGCCTTGCAGCCCAATGCCAACTATACGGACGGAGAATTTTATGCGACTAAAAATTTGTGGGCTTTGGGGCATTATAGTTTATTTATCCGGCCGGGGATGCACCGCTTAGTTATTACGCGCAACGATAATTTATCGCCGGTAGCCGCCGCTCAAAAAGTTATGGTTTCCTCTTTCGCGGATGCTACTGGTAAGCTGGTAGTGGTGGCCATTAACTACGAAATGGAGGCACGTAATCTGCAGTTAAATGTAAAAAATTATTCTTCAGGTGCTGTTTATAAACGCTACGTTACTACCGCCGCTGCCGCAGATAATTTAAAACCTTATCCTGCCGGCAAAATAAGTCAAGCTATTACTTTACCACCTCGCTCCATTACTACCTTGGTTATCCAGAAATAAGTAATCAGATTAATTTAAAAAATGAAATAGGTAGCTTTAACATTCTGAGTATTAATAAAGAAAGTTAATGCAATATGCTTAAGCAGTATGGTTTAAATATTCTGAATATCGCCTAACTCTTCGTCCACTTTCTTGGCCGCGCGCATTAAGCTGCTGGCAAAAATAAATTCGTTTAGTTCTTTAATATTGGTATTCATGATATCGTCTTTGGTGCCTTCCCAAACTTTATTGCCTTTATACATGTACATGATATGATCTCCAATTTCCATTACCGAGTTCATGTCGTGGGTTACTACTACGGTGGTAATGTCAAATTCTTTGGTTATTTCGTAAATCAGTTCGTCGATTTTAATCGAGGTCAAGGGGTCTAAACCGGAGTTAGGTTCGTCGCAGAAAAGATATTTGGCGTTAGGGGCAATAGCCCGCGCAATGCCCACGCGTTTTTTCATCCCCCCGCTAATTTCGGAGGGCATTTTTTTACCCGCATTTTCCAGACCTACCCGTTTTAAACAAAAATTCACCCGATCGCGCCGTTCTTCTTTGGTCATGGAGCTTTGCATCCGCAGCGGAAATTCTACGTTTTCTTCTACCGTCATAGAGTCAAATAATGCTCCTCCCTGGAATAGCATACCAATTTTACGTCTTATTTCCTGCCGCAGATCCAATTTATTATTGGTAAATACTTTGCCATCGTACGTTATACTGCCAATATCCGGTTTTATTAAGCCCACAATGCATTGCAACAACACACTTTTACCGGTACCACTCGCGCCCAGTAATAAATTAGTTTTACCTGCCTCAAAAACGCCGGTAATGCCATTTAATACTTTCGTACCATTAAAGGATTTATGAATATTATGTACTTCGATCATGTTTTTAGTCCATAGTCCACTGATTCTATTATTGAATGAGTGAATGAGTGAATGTGTGTATGAGTAGTTGTGTAATTCATGATTGCAAGCGTACTACGCTGCGTAATTACGTAAAACGTAGTAGTACCTTTTCAACTTTTTTATATTTAACCTTCAAACTTTTCAACCTTTCAACTTTCTAACTAATAACTTGCAACTTACAGCAACAGTTTAGCCAGCACAAAATCGGCGATTAATACCGCAATAATGCTTTTAGTTACCGCCTTGGTACTGGAGGCGCCTACTTCTAAGGCTCCCCCTTTGGTATAGTAACCTTCATAAGAAGAAATAGAAGCAATCAGAAAGGCAAATACTACCGATTTTATTAATGAAAATACAATGTTATACGGCACAAACGCATCCCGAATCCCTTCAATGTACTCGGTGGCCGTTAAAGCGCCCGTGGCCGTACCAGCAATGTAACCTCCCCCAATGGATAACGTCATGGCGACAATAACGAGCAAGGGAAACATGATAAGCGAAGCAATAATTTTAGGTAAAACCAGATACGAAGCCGCATTTATACCCATTACTTCTAACGCATCCACCTGGTCCGTAATTTTCATGGTGCCCAAACCCCCCGCTATATTAGAGCCTACTTTTCCGGCTAACACAATAGAGGTAATGGTGGGGGCTAATTCCAGAATGGTCATTTCCCGCACCATAAACCCAATGGTGGAGCGCGGAATGAGGGCATTGGTTAGGTTGTAAGCTACCTGCACGCAGGTTACGGCGCCAATAAAAGTTGAAACAATGGCGACAATAACAATAGAGTTAATGCCGATTAATATGGCCTCGTCGATTGTACGGTTAAATAAAATCCGGAATGCTTCGCCCCGGGAAAAAAGACTGCCTATAAAAAGTAAAAAATTACCAAAGGTTCTCATAGTGAGGTTTTAAGTGTATGCAGTTAGTTAAAACTGCCAAAGCGATTTACAATTGACTATATTACGTGGAAATTTATAAAACTATCGTACACCTATGCAAAAATATATATTGGTTACTGGCGGCACCAAAGGTATTGGCCGGGCAATTATTGAGCGATTTGCTGCCGAAGGCTTTCATATTATTACTTGTTCGCGCAAGGAAACTGAATTAAAAAAATTAAAATTAGACCTGCAGCAAAAATATACCTTCAGTAAGGTGTTTTACCGGGCTGCCGATCTCAGCGATTCATTGGCGCTACAAAACTTTCTGGACTACGTGCATTCTCTTAAAGTGAAAATAGATGTACTGGTAAATAATACCGGGGTATTTTTGCCGGGCAAAATTCACGAAGAGCCCGATACCGTTCTGCGCCACATGATAGAAACTAACCTTTTCAGCGCCTATTTTGTTACAAAATCGCTGGTAGGTGAAATGATTAAACGGCGCAGTGGGCATATTTTTAATATGTGCTCCACGGCCAGTATTACGCCTTATACTAACGGAGGTTCTTATTGCATTTCTAAATTTGCCTTATACGGCATGACCAAAGTATTGCGAGAAGAACTAAAAGAACATAATGTAAAAGTAACGGCCGTTTTGCCCGGGGCTACTTTAACCGCTAGCTGGGAAGGGGTAGATCTGCCACCCTCCCGGTTTATCCGCCCCAGTGATGTTGCTAACGCTGTTTTTGCTGCGTATCAGTTATCGGATTCGGCGGTAGTAGAAGAGCTGCTAATCCGGCCGCAATTAGGCGACATAGAGTCATAATTGTTTTAAATTTAATATTTAAGTATGAAAACTCAATTTATTGATACTTACTTCGATGTGTGGTTTAAATGAAAATTTTAAAATGAATTTTTATTGATCAAATAGTACTCTGTGCTTCGCCAAATTTGGAGAAAGAGCTACCTACTTTTTATATTTACTTCCTTAACAATATGAATTCTAAAATCTATTTTGTTGGGTCATTAGGATAGCTTGGTTATTTTACCTTCAAAGCAAAGTGTAAAAGCATACTAGTAATTAAGGTTACTTATATGATTTTTGCTTATTAATCGTTCCTGTATAAGTATTTAAAACAGGAGAAATTAATTTAAAACCTACTTAAAGTATTCTGAATTATAAATTTGAGCGGGCTTTTAAAGCAACCGTAGATGAGAAATTAAGTAATAACTAAATCAAGTTTTTAGAATGATGAAAATTTGGGTGTATGTCGGTTGAAGTAAAGAATTTGACTAAGTTGTTTGGCGCTCAGCGAGCTGTAGATAATATTTCATTTACAGTTAGTCCGGGTCAGGTGTTGGGATTTTTAGGCCCCAACGGAGCGGGTAAATCCACTACCATGAAAATTGCGACTGGTTATTTACCGCCCAGTTCGGGTACCATTACCATTAATGGTTTCGATGTGCAAGAAGCGCCTTTGGAAGTGCGCCGGCATGTGGGCTATTTACCGGAACATAATCCGCTTTACCTGGATATGTACGTGTCGGAATACCTGGTTTTTATTGGGCAACTCTATGGGTTAAAACGGGGGGAATTAAATAACCGGGTGCAACAAATGATTGCTTTGTGTGGGCTTACTGTTGAGCGCCACAAGAAAATTGGTTCGCTATCCAAAGGATACCGGCAAAGGGTAGGGTTAGCTCAAGCGCTCCTGCACGATCCTCAAGTTTTAATTTTAGATGAACCTACTACTGGTCTGGACCCCAATCAAATAACCGAGATAAGAGCCTTGATTAAAAAAGTGGGCCAGGAAAAAACGGTCTTGTTTTCGACCCACATTATGCAGGAAGTTTCAGCCATTTGCGACCGGGTCGTTATCATAAATAAAGGTAAAGTAGTGGCCGATAGTGCAGTCTCCCGCTTGAATAATCTGAATCAAGAAGAGATAATAACGATAGCCGAATTTGAGAGTCCCATTGAAGTTAGTTTTTTACAACAGATACCAGGCATCCAGGAAGTAGAGCAAATGGTTAACTTTACTTACCGCTTAAAATCCCCTAAAAAAGCGGATGTCCGTTCGGCTGTTTTTGCCTTAGCCGCCGAGCACAAATGGAGCTTAATCGGTCTTCGCCAGGAAGAACAATCGCTCGAAAAGATATTTCAATCGTTAACTAAATAAATTAGATGATGAAAATTAGAATTTATGAATTAAAAATTAGAAAATAAGCATTTGTGGGTAAAAGTGTAGACTAATAATTTCTAATTCATAATTAAAAAAGCCATGTTCGCCGTTCTGCGTAAAGAAATAAATTCCTTTTTAAATTCTATGATTGCCTACATGGTCATTGGGGTTTTCCTGCTGGCAACAGGCCTTTTTATGTGGGTATTTCCGGATAGCAGCGTGCTGGATTACGGCTATGCTGATATGTCCACTCTCTTTAATATTGCTCCTTGGATGTTTCTGTTTTTAATTCCGGCCATAACCATGCGTACTTTCGCCGAAGAAAAGAAATCGGGTACCATCGAATTGCTGCTTACGAAACCTATCACCGACCTGGATATAATTTTAGGCAAATTTCTGGCTTGCCTTGGTTTGGCAGTTTTAGCTTTGTTGCCCACTTTAATTTATTATTATTCGGTGCATACGTTAGGCAATCCGGCCGGTAACATTGATTCGGCAGCGGTGGCGGGTTCGTACTTGGGAATGATTTTTTTAGCGGGCATTTTTACCGCTATCGGCGTTTTTGCTTCGGCCTTAACCGAAAATCAAATCGTAGCTTTTATTGTGGCTGTTTTTTTCTGTTTTTTGGTTTACGCGGGGTTTGACTCCTTGGCGGCCATTGATATGTGGGGCACTACTTCTTACCTTATTAGTCAGTTAGGGATATCTTTTCACTACAATGCCTTGAGCAAAGGTTTAATTGACTCCCGTGATGTGCTTTATTTTGTGAGCGTTGCCGCCTTGTTTCTACTGGCTACAAAATTAATTATGGAGAGCCGAAAATGGTAACGGAACAAAATAACTCTGCTACCAAAACTCGGAAAAGCCGGGATATTACCCAATATCTGGTATTAACCGGATTGATTATTCTTCTAAATTTTTTATCGGGATTTTATTTTTATCGCTATGATTTAACCGAAGATAAACGCTATACCATGGCGCCGGCTACCCGCCGATTATTGCAGAATTTGCCCCAACCGGTACACGTAGATGTCTACTTAGCGGGGGAATTTCCAACGGGTTTTAAACGCTTGCAAGCGGCCGTTCGTGAAACTTTAGAAGAATTACGGATTTATTCCTCTAATTTTTCTTACTCCTTCATTGACCCAAGTGCGGGTACCGACTTAAAAAAACGAAATCAGCTGTATACCAACCTGGCTTTAAAGGGTATTCAACCAACTAATTTGTTTGCCATGGAAGGGGACAAGAAAGTAGAAAAGCTGGTTTTTCCGGGAGCCATTGTAACGGCGGCCGGAAAAGAGGAACCCGTTATGCTGCTGAAAGGCAATCAGGCGGCTTCGCCGGATGAGCGGTTAAATCAATCCATTGAAGGGTTAGAATTTGAACTAGCTTCGGCTATTCGGAAACTAGCCAGTACTAACCGGAAACGCATTGGTCTGGTAGATGGCCATGGCGAACTTAACAACCTGGAAGCTGCTGATTTTATCACTTCGCTGCAAAAATATTACGATGTTTACCGGGTAGATTTAAATAAAGTACCCAGTCTGCAATCGTTAAGCGCTCTAATAGTAGCCCGCCCGGTACGACCTTTCAGGGAAGTAGAAAAGTATAAATTAGACCAATTTATCATGCAGGGCGGTAAAGCACTCTTTTTTCTAGATGCTATTAACGTTGCATTGGATAGTATCCGGCCGCAAGGCTATTTTGCTTTGCCTTACAACCTGAACCTCGATGATTTATTGTTTAAGTACGGGGTGCGGGTAAATGCCAATTTAGTGCAGGATATAAATTCAGGGCAAATTCCGGTAGTAACCGGGCGATACGGGAACCAACCCCAAACCCAATTAATGAACTGGCGCTACTTTCCGCTAATTAATACTTTTAGTCAGCATCCACTTACCCGAAATTTGGATGCCGTTTATGGAAAATTCTTGAGTACGATGGATAGTGTACGGGTAAAAAGTATCCGGAAAACGCCCTTACTATTTACCTCGCGTTACACTAAAATTTTAGCCCCGCCAATAACTGTTAGTTTAAACGAAGCGCGGGTTAACATAAAACCATCTTTGTATAACAAGGGACCGCAAGCAGTCGGGTATTTACTCGAAGGTAATTTTCCCTCTTTATTCACTAATCGGCCTTTGCCAGCTGGTTTGCCGGCCAATACTTCACCCGGGGTTACTACCGGTAAACCCACTACAATAATTGTTTTTTCTGATGGTGATTTAATCCGGAACGAAGTGAACCCGAAAAACAACCAACCCTACGAATTGGGTTACGATCGGTTTATGCGTACCCGCTTTGCCAATAAGGATTTGGTGATGAACGCAGTAGAATACCTGCTTGATGAATCCGGATTAATTAATGTTCGTTCTAAACAAATTACTTTGCGGCCGCTCGACCGAATTCGGATAAAAGAAGAACGTCAGCGCTGGCAAATTCTTAATTTAGTAGGGCCATTAATTTTACTGGTGTTTTTTGGCATTGGTAAATATTACCGCCGTCAGCGCAAGTACGCCCGCCTGTGATTAAGCTTTCCTTCCTTCCGGCTAATGAAGCAGTTTAAAGCCAAGTAAATAGTAAAAATACTAGCCGCCGGAAAGCTTCTTCGGGAAGAAACTAAGGTTTGCAGAAGAAGGAAAACGCTACAAAAGATTTCCACAATCCTGCTTTTGCGGTAGGAAAAACTCTAATTATTTCTAACTTTGTTTCACCACTTCAGCCAAAAAGTAATGAAATTTATTGTATCGTCTTCCGCTTTATTAAAACAGCTACAGAGCATAAACGGGGTAGTAGCCAATAACCCGGTAGTCCCAATTTTAGAAAATTTTCTCTTTGAGATTCAGGATGGTACGTTAACAATTACCGCTTCTGATTTAGAAACTTCCATGATTACGGAGTTACACGTAGAAGCTAAAGAAAATGGCCGGATTGCTGCTCCTGCCCGAATATTGCTCGAAACCCTTAAAAATTTACCCGATCAACCCGTTACTTTCACCCTCGACGAAGAAACGTACACCATTGAATTAAGCTCGGCCAACGGACGATACAAGCTTTCCGGCGAAAACGCTACTGATTTTCCGAAAGTGCCGGCCGTAAAAAGCCAAAGTTCCATCGAGGTGCCTTCTAATGTATTAGCCCGCGCCATCAATAAAACTATTTTTGCGGTAAGCACCGACGAACTTCGCCCGGCTATGACGGGTATCTTTGTGCAGCTTACCGATAGCAATATAACTTTTGTGGCTACCGATGGACACCGTTTACTGCGCTACCGCCGGAACGATGTTGCTCCCGGCGATTCGGCTTCTATTATTATTCCCCGGAAGGCTTTTACTTTGCTTAAATCTACTTTACCCGCCGAACCTACTTCGGTGCGGGTAGAATTTAATAGTTCCAATGCCTCCTTTAGTTTCGACAATATACGGTTGGTTTGTCGCTTAATTGATGAACGTTATCCGGATTACGAAAACGTAATTCCGATGAAAAACCCGAATAAGCTGAATATTGACCGGTATGATTTATTAAGTTCGGTTAAACGAATTTCCATTTACTCGAATAAAACCACGCACCAGGTACGTTTAAAATTAGCGGGCAGTGAACTGCAGATTTCCGCCGAAGACTTAGATTTCTCCAACGAAGCCAACGAGCGTTTGGCTTGCCAATACGAAGGGGAAGACATGGAAATTGGCTTTAATGCTAAGTTCTTGCTGGAGATGCTCAACAATATTGATTCCGACGAAGTAAACTTAGAACTTTCTACTCCCAACCGGGCCGGTTTGCTCATGCCAACCAATAACGACGATAACGAAAATATATTAATGTTGGTAATGCCGGTAATGTTAAATAACTACGTTTAATTAGTTTTTAGTTTTAGGTTGAAGTAGTACGGAAAGATTAAGTACCGACAATAGCAATTAAAATTTTTAATAAAATAGGAAGGGAAGTTAATCACTTCCCTTTTTTGTTATTTATGATTTAAGCAAATGTAAGCTGTTAAATAACGGGAATATTTTTCGGGAACAATTTACAAAAACCGGTTGAAGCCTTACCTTTGCCCGGAAAATTCTATTAAAAGACCAATACTTACTTCTAAGATATTTTAATTACCACCAGATCCATGAAAAAATCAGAAATATATTTTAGTATTGCCCTGGATGATCAACACGTTCCGGAAGCTATTTCGTGGCGGGCAACGGATGCCGGAGATACTATTCATTTTGCCAAAGCTATCAATATTGCTCTCTGGGATCGCAACGAAGCCGGTACCATGAAAATTGACCTTTGGACGAAAGATATGCCCGTAGAGGAGATGAAATATTTTTACATAGATACGATTGGCGCTATGGCCGAAAGTTTACAACGCGCTACCAACGATAACGCCATGGCACAAAAAATGAAAAATTTGTGCGAAGAACTAATGAAGCACGTGGACGACGAGCAAAAAAATCAACCAAATGCTTAAGCTAAAAATAAAAGCCCCGCTTTTCAGTGGGGCTTTTATTTTTAGTTAAAGTAGTGTTTTTCTATTCTAACAACGAACAACTAGTAACCAATGACTACTTATTTAATTTTACCGATTAATTGCTGGTCTTAAAACCGGGTCCGATGCTGTGGTGTTGGTAGAATTATTCCCAATTGATTTGCTTAAAGGATTACTTGTCTTTTTCGATTTAGACAAACCCAGGCTTTTCGCAAAATCTTTATCGTATTTATAAAATTCTGACCGGTTACCGTAATATTGACCGTATTGGTCTAAACTCAAGAAGTTTTCTAATTCTTTGTCGCGTTCCCGACAAACTCCCTGGCAGTTCTTTTCTGCTAAGCTGGGATTGTTCGCGTATTTTTGTTCAATCTCCACCATCTTACTCACTTTTTCCTGGTTTATTTCCCGTAACCGCTTCGCCTGGAAGTTATTCAGACGCAATTCCCGGATCATTTGGTCCGAAAGCCGGTCGGCCCGTTCTTTAATTGTTTCTGTTTTATCTTGCCTTTGCGCTTGAACTCCAAAAACGGAAGCCCAAAGTAGAAAGGTCATCATCCAAAATTTTTTCATAGCTACAATAGTTAAACTTAAAAATTTTCGGGTTAGAAACAAGAACACTCAATTGCTTTGAGTAGTGTCCTTCTGTTATTACTAAACGAAAATTAAGCCGGGATGTTGATAAACAAAGTAATAAGTTTTAGGGCTGAAGCAAAACGAAATGAAGCCGGTATCAACTAGGCAGCAGGTGTTTTAAAAAAGAGAAAAAGAAAAAAGCAGCTTCATTAGAAAGAAAAGCTGCTTCTAAACTATAAAATCTGGTTTTTGCCTTTTTAAAATTTGTTCTTCCACATCATGGACTCCACGGGTAAATCGGTGCGGGTAGTATACTTGGCGTTGGATTTTTTATTGTAAAAATTTTCAATATCGCCTTTAACTTCGAAGTAAATTAATTGCCCGATTGGCATGCCGGCGTAAATCCGTACGGGTTGGGTAACTGAAATTTCCAGGGTCCAGGTATTACAGAAACCTACGTCGCCTTTACCGGCGGTAGCGTGTATATCTATACCTAACCGGCCCACACTTGATTTTCCCTCCAAGAAAGGTACGTGCGCGTGCGATTCGGTATATTCTTGAGTAACTCCTAGATAAAGTGTATGAGGTTGCAAAACATAACCCGTTTCCGGAATATCAAAATGAATGATTTCATTGTGTTTCCGGGCATCAATAATATCATCTTTATAGGTAGCTAGGTGCTTGCCTAAATGAACATCGTAGGAATTGGTGCCGAGGCAATTACGATCGTAAGGTTGAATGAGAATATTCCCTTTAGCCATTTCGGCTAGTATTTCTTTATCGGTTAATATCATGGTGGTGCTTGCAAATCAAGCTTAAAAATAATAAATATTTACCGAATGGTAGTTAGATAATAATCTAGCTGACTTTTGCTTTGTCACGCTTAACCATGCAATGGCATAGCTACTGCCTAAATTTTTTAACTTTTATTGCGCATTAGGGCTTTTTCTATCTTGCGGATTTCGTTTATCTGGTCTAAATTATGAGAAAGGTAACTGATAGCAATGCGCCAAATGATTTAATATCAACTCCAAAATACGCAAGGCTGATTCTGTTTCTTAATCTGCACATTTCCTCCCAGGGAGTGTCTGGATAGCTGGTTATTACTTCTTCTGCCAAATTTTTAATCGTTTGGCCTATTGCTTCAAATTTTTTAATTACGGCATCCAGAGTTCTGTAATTTCCTTGGAAAGAATTAGCCTCATGTTCTGCTAAGTATTCCTGCAAGCGGAGCATAGAAGTTTGAAGGTCTACCAGATATAAAATGTAATTTTTATGTTTAGTCCATGTACTTTACCAGGCTGCTCAACGCTGGATTAGTAACTAAGTCAATCTTTATGTGAAAAACATTTTTCTAGATATTTTTCTCAGGCGAAAAATCCTCGTGCGGGAATGGTAGAATAACCGACCGGAATATGTATGTCACTTTCTTCTGTTTGCTTGTTCTCGGCAAATAAGCCAAAATAGCCAACTTCCTTTCCTTAAAATTTATCCTTTAGATAAGGTTTGATTTCTTTCGGTTTTGTTTCTCAATCTTTTGCAGTCAAACTAGCATGCCTATAAAACTTTTATTTCATTTAACATGATGCCTAGCCGAACAGGTCTGGGCGCTTTTTTAATGCACCCTAGGTGTTGTTACCCCTCGTTTTTCTTTTTCAACGTTTCTATCTGCTGTTCTGTCAACCCCGTAGTTTCAGCAATTACCTCAAACGGAATCCCTTTTTTCAGCATGTTTTGGGCAACTTTCTCTATTCCTTTCTCTATTCCTTTTTCTATTCCCTCTAATAGTCCTTCTTCCCTTGCCGTATCCAGTGAGTTTTTCATGTCCCGGTAATATTTCAAACTATCTTCATAAGAACGAACCTGTTCCGGCGTGAACCGGGCTATTTCTGCTGTTTCAAAGAGCTTCTCAAAAATACGTTCCCGTAACTTATCGGGTACTTTGTTTAAACGGTTGAGGTTACGGATCACATACAACCACTTGTCGAATCGGGTGTCCAGTTCCTCAACGGTCTTGTTGAATTTAGGCATTTCAAGGTAAATAAAAGTAAGCTTATCGTAAAATACTTCTTTGGTTTCCGTATCGGTTAACTTGATGTCGTACCGGAATTTAGCCGGATCATTTTCATCTTCGTCAAAAACGAAGTCCAGCAAGGCTATGGTATAAACCGCTTTTAATTCATAGTTCCAGTCGGCCCGTTTAGCTTGTTCTCTTATTGGGAAAGTAGAATAATAAACGGTTCGGTCTTTAAAGAAGTTTTGTTTGGTTTTTTGTAGTTCCACAATAAACTTCTCGCCTCTTTCATTCTCACAATAAAGGTCGAAAATAGCTTTTCTATCTAATTCGCTGCTTCCTAAATGTTCGCTTTTCAGGTACGTTAAATTTTTTATTTCTCCTTGTTCTTCTTTTAAGAGCACGTTTAAGAAGTCAAGAAGCAGGTCTTTGTTCGGTTCTTCCCCGAACAGTTTCTTAAAACCGTAATCGGTAAATGGATTTATATATCTTTCTGTAAATTCAGTCATTAAGGACAACTTTTATCCAAAGATACAGGTTTTCTGGCAGACTGTTTCTGGTTCTCAAATGTGGATTAACGGCCTGGTATAAAAGGCGAACGAGGCATGGTCAAAGTATGGCTTTTATGCCTGGTTAGCTTTTGTGATTCTTACCACTCCATTACTAGAAGATAGTAAATTGGTACGTACAGTACTGATGCTGCTAAAAAATTAAGAATTGCCCTACCCACAGTTATGTTCTGAACTACCGTTAAGTTTTTTACCAAACGTACAAGCGTCCAAATAGCCAAGATTCCAATTGCAATCTTCAACACAGGCATTATTACAATGAGAGCTATCATGTTTTCTTGAATGATACTACTTTCGAAAAAGTGGGCAATTGTCAAATATAAGACTATCAGAGCAACAGTATACAAATGAGGCAAGTATGCAAGACTAAAAGCTTTCAAGATATTTTTATAGGAACCTTCTGTATTAAAGAATTTGCCTGTGAGCTTAACAAAATAGCACATGATAAAATTAGACACACAACCATACAGAAAACCAATAACTATAAGCGATATGATAAGTGGCGGCAAGTCAATTTTTAAGGCAAGAAAATAGTCTTGCTTTAAGGTAAAGTAGGCGAATACACCTTGCAAGGTGAAGAACCATATTGTCTTTCCCCAACGGACATTTTCTTGAAGTGCTTCTTCAATACTTATATTTGAATTATCTACAATTTGACTCATTAAATTATTAGATATCAACGTTAACTTCTAGATAAATGGAATAACTGCTAAGCTAATTGGTGAATTACCTGGAGAGCAGCTAAATTAGCCGCAATGTATTGATCGGCCAGTTTATCCGTTAAGGCGATGGATACAAACAAAGATTCGAATTGGGAAGGTGCCAGGTAAATGCCTTGACGCAGCATACTGTTAAAATATTGCCCAAACAAAGCCAAGTCGGATTGTTTCGCCGATTCAAAATCGGTAACCGGGTCGGGCGTAAAGAAAATGCTGAACATGGAACCTACCCGGTTGATGGTATAAGCTAAATTTAGTTTCGCCAGATTAGCCTGCATGCCTTCTACCAGTTTGCTCGTCAGGTTCTCCAAATAAGCGTAAACTTCGGGATGTTCGTTTAAATACGTGAGCATGGCAAAACCAGCCGCCATGGCAATTGGATTACCCGAAAGAGTTCCCGCCTGGTACACCGGCCCGGCCGGAGCTACGCAGTCCATAATTTCTTTTTTTCCACCGTATGCCCCAACGGGCATGCCGCCGCCAATTATCTTCCCTAAAGTAGTCATATCCGGCAGTACGTTGTACAACTCCTGGGCGCCCCCTTTGGCTAACCGGAACCCGGTCATTACTTCGTCAAAAATTAAAACTATATTTTGCTGGGTACATAGGTCGCGCAAACCTTGTAGAAAACCTTTAACCGGCGGTACCAGGCCCATATTGCCGACCACCGGTTCCAGAATAATAGCAGCAATCTGACCGGCATTGGCTTCAACAGCAACTTTTACGGCTGCCAGGTTATTAAATGGTACAGTTATCGTATCCTGCGCCACGCCTTTGGTAACGCCCGGGCTATCCGGCACACCCAAGGTAATTGCGCCGCTGCCCGCCGAAATCAAAAAAGAATCGCCGTGGCCGTGGTAGCAACCTTCAAACTTGATAATTTTATCTTTGCCGGTAAACCCGCGAGCTACCCGGATTGCCGACATAGTTGCTTCGGTACCAGAATTTACCATGCGCACTTTCTCTAACGAAGGTACCATTTGAACAATCAATTCCGCCATCTCTACTTCGCGGCGGGTAGGAGCACCAAACGAAAAAGATTTACCTAAAGCATCTTGTACGGCTTTCTCTACCGTTTCACAGGCATGGCCCAGAATCATCGGACCCCAGGAATTAATAAAATCCAGGTATTGGTTGCCATCTTCATCAAAAAGATAAGGGCCTTTGGCGGAGGCCATAAATAGGGGGTTGCCTCCCACGGCTTTGAAAGCCCGCACCGGCGAATTAACCCCACCCGGAATTACTTGCTGAGCCCGCTGAAATAAATTTGAACTTTTCTGAATCATGAGAAATGCTTTTGCACTATTTTTCTATTTATCGGAAAATGGGATTAACCACGTTTAGCTGCAGGTTCTCCATTTTTAATAAGGGCACGTATTGGTTGTCCTGAGCCCCTGCGTATCCTATCCCCTGAAATACAACGCCCGAAACAGGTCCTTCGTTCTGCAAACCACTGTTAAATTGACGGCCATACTTCTGTAGTATTTGTCCAAAATAATACAGCATTTCGAAGCCGGAGTAAGCATAAATGGAAGGCGGCACGTTAAACCGCGCCGCGTACTTACGCCGGAATTGCTGCGGCCCGGGAAGAGTATTATCAATAAATTTAGGATAGATAAAATAAATATTACGATTATCGAATTGATTTAAGGATATCTGATTCACGTTTAACCAGGAAGGATAGGTAATAACAGGAATGGTAGCATCCGTGAGGGCTAATTGGCTTAGAGTGGATATGGCTACCGAAGGCGTATTCGATAACAGCAGCAAATGTCCGATTGTGGTTAAATCAATAGCAGATAGCAGGGTAGCCGCCGAGGTAATTTTAGGATTAAATCTCTTATACAGTGTAATTTTTCCGCCCAACCGCTCAAACTCGCGTTTATAGGCATTGGCAAAAGATGTATCTTCTTTAGTTGTTTCGGCCAGAATAATGGTGTTTTTAACCGGAAAATTCTGGTAAGCAAAAGCGGCACTTTGCCTGGCCCGAGTAGTAACCGAAGATTCAAATAAATACAAGTTAGGACTGGTTTTAACCAAACTTAAATCTTCGGAAAGAGGGTTAATGCTATTAAGATTATGCTGCCGGGTAAACTGAGAGATAATTTTGTTAGCTGATTTATAAACCGGACCCACAATTAAATCCATGCTGGCCAACTCGGGCATTTGCAGAGTAGCTTTTATTTTGTTGGTATCGGCGGGAGCGTCGTAGGTAAATAAATTAAGCTGAATTTGCTGTATGGCTAAAGAATCTTGAGCCAAGAGCATGCCGGCGTAAAAATCAGTAACAAATTGGTTCCGACGCGCTTTTGCTTCCGCTTCAGTTTGCGGAAAGGGTAGAAGCACAGCTACATTAAAATTATTTTTTTTAGCGCCAACCAGACTATTTGGGTCGAATTTACTTTTATCCAGCTTAAACTTTTTTACCAGATTTTCCAGAGTTTCTTTATCTGCAGCGGTATACCAACCGGCTATTAGCTTGTTCGCATACACCTGGGCGAGTACTTTATCGTCGTTGTACTTATTCAATAAATTTTGAAGCATAGTTTTATCTGAAATTTGATTCAGATAATTGTATTCCATGGCAGTAGCATCCGTCGTTAAACTTTTTTCTTTAATGCTTTCCAGAATAGAAAGGGCCCGTTCGTAATCTTTCTGTTCAAAAGCAATGTTGGCCTCTAGAAATATTGCTTCGGCTAAGTTAGGCCAGGAGGAATAAGCATTTTTGAGCAAATTTAATTTTTGACTAGCTTCCGGGTATTGTTTTGCTTTAACCGCTGCTACAGCATATAAGTACATCGCCCCGGGCGAGTAAGCCGGCTGATTCGCGGTAATCAGCGGCTGCAACTCTTTCATGGCCAATTGGTATTTATTAGCCGTTAGTAGTTGTTTCGCGTTTTCGTATTTAGTACCCAAATCGGCAGCCGTTTGGGCTTGTACGGGGAGCAAACTGGTAAATAGCAGCAGCCAAAAAGCCTGAAAGGTATATCGGCAGAGTTTATTCATGTAGAATCTTTAAAATGAAGCGTTAGGTATAATTAGGTACGTAACAGAAGTTCAACTACTGGTTCAAAATAGTTAGCCCAAAAAAGCGTACGACTCCCGTTAGGTACAAACTGGCGAATATAAATGACGCTAGTTACGCTTCGCTAAACTGCGCCAGGGATAAGATGATTTCAATCAGCCTGTTTCTTTTGGCCTTTCATCAGACAAGTTGTAGGTTACAACTTGTCTGATGAAAGGCCAATTTTCAACCCTGCAACTCTTATTCCCATTCAATAGTGGCCGGCGGTTTAGAGCTAATATCGTACACCACACGATTCACGCCTTTTACTTTGTTAATAATTTCGTTTGATACGTTAGCTAAAAATTCATACGGTAAGTGAGCCCAATCGGCCGTCATGCCATCTACGCTGGTAACGGCCCGTAAAGCTACCACGTTTTCGTAAGTACGTTCGTCGCCCATTACGCCCACGCTTTGCACCGGTAAAAGCATCGCCCCAGCTTGCCATACTTCGTTATACAAACCGCTTGTACGCAAGCTTTGAATAAAAATATGATCTACTTGTTGTAAAATATGTACTTTCTGGGGGGTGATGTCGCCAATTATCCGGATAGCCAAACCTGGGCCGGGGAACGGGTGGCGGCTCAGAATTAAGTCGTCGATGTTTAAAGTTTTTCCTACCAGCCGAACTTCATCTTTAAACAAAGCTTTCAGCGGTTCCACAACTTTCAATTTCATGTAGTCGGGCAATCCACCAACATTATGATGCGATTTAATCGTAACTGACGGGCCTTTCACCGACACAGATTCAATTACATCGGGATAAATTGTACCCTGCGCCAACCATTTTACGTCTTCAATCTGATGCGCTTCTTCGTCGAAAACCTCGATAAATACCCGGCCAATGGCTTTACGTTTTAGTTCGGGATCGGTCAGTCCGGTCAGAGCGGAATAAAAGTTAGCTTTGGCATCTACCCCTTTTACGTTTAAACCCATGTGCTGGTACGAGTCGAGCACACTTTGAAATTCGTTTTGCCTGAGTAAACCATTATCCACAAAAATACAGTACAAGTTCTTACCAATGGCCTGGTGAATCAGCATGGCCGCCACCGATGAATCTACCCCGCCCGATAATCCTAAGACTACTTTATCGTTCCCAATTAAATCGCGCAATTCCTGTACGGTAGTTTCAATAAACTGGTCCGGGGTCCAGTCTTGCTGACAACCGCAGATGTGCACCACAAAATTACGCAGCACGGTTTTGCCTTCGGTAGTATGCGTTACCTCCGGGTGGAACTGAATTCCATAGGTTTCCTGGTTAGCAATTTTATAAGCGGCAACCGCTACGGTATCGGTGGAAGCTAAAATTTCAAAATTTTCCGGAATATGCTTGATCGTATCGCCGTGCGACATCCAAACCTGAGTGCCGATGGTAATTTCTTTTAATAAACGGTTCGTGGCGTGTACTTCGCTGAGGCGGGCCCGGCCATATTCGCGAATAGTAGAAGCTATAACCTCCCCGCCATTTTCGTAGGCCATTAATTGAGCGCCGTAACATACCCCCAGAACCGGAACAGAACCTAAATACAGATCTAAATTAGGATTAGGATGATCCTCGTCGCGTACCGAACAAGGACTTCCGGACAAGATTACGCCTTTGATATCTGGCGTTAAGGCGGGCACTTTATTAAAGGGGTGAATTTCGCAGTAAACGTTGAGTTCGCGTACCCGGCGGGCAATTAACTGGGTATATTGCGAACCAAAATCGAGAATGAGAATTTTTTCTGGCATGCGCAAAAGTAAGGAAAAATGTTTTAATCTAAATCCTGGATTTTGCACGGTTGAGAATCAGCCTGCATTTTATTTAGTCGGGAAACATAGCAAAAAAGGCCCCGATTCTTTTAATGGAACCGAGACCTTTTTAGCTATTCTAATCGGGGTGCTTATAAACGGGCCATCCAGTTTTTTACATCTTGGGCCGCTTTACCAATTTTATCGCCGATTTTACCGAACCATTCCTCCTGGGTGCCTTCGGCGTATTCTAAATCATCATCGGTTAAGTGTCCGTACTCCTGGCGGATTTTTCCTTTTGTTTCCGTCCAGTTACTGCGGGCTCTCAGCTCAGCAGCATCGTTATCAAAATCATTATAGGCCATAGTTTTTTAGTTTAGGTTAAAAATAGAGCTATGTTATTGTTAACGTTACGCAGCCTATTTAGTTTATTTAAAATAAAATGCTTTAATTGTCAGAACTGTAAATGGCTTCCATTTAATTACTTTGTTCATTCTGGATTAATTAGAAAGTAAAATGATAGAAAGCTGAAAATGTTATTAGTAAACTTATCTTATTTTAAAGTAAGCTCTGTAGATTTTAAGAGAGAGATTCCTTTAATCTAGCTGTTATGAAAATTCTTGGTATTTCGGGTAGTCTTAAAACCACTTCTAAAAATTCTGTATTGGTACGGGCAATTCAAACCTTTATACCAACTAATTGGCATTATACTATTTACAACGGACTTGATGATTTGCCCCATTTTAGCCCAGAACGGGATATTGATCCGGCTCCAGAAGCGGTACAAAAATTACGTTCCTTGCTACAGACAGCCGATGCAGTTTTGATTTGTACGCCGGAATATGCCCATGGTATGCCGGGCTCCTTAAAAAATGCTTTGGACTGGACAGTTTCATCCGGCGAATTTGTTAATAAACCGGTAGCGGCGCTTAGTGCTTCGCCTTCGATGATGGGAGGGGATAAAGCGCACGCCGGTTTGGTACAAACCCTTACGGTATTATCCGCCATTATCCCCGAAGAAGCTAAAATTATTATTCCTGGTATTCCCCAAAAGCTGGATAGCAATGGCGAGTTAATGGATGGAACTACTATTCAGCGGGTTAAACAAATGCTGGAAGTTTTAGCCGAAACAGTGGTAAAGGGCAATTAAAAAAGAAAATAACTTTTTAAGGAAGTATTTAAAATAAGTTTTATCGGACCTACAACTAAATAGATTTTATGCGGAAACAATTACTAAGCTTGGTTTTTTTTCTTTGGGTATTGGGTACGTACGCGCAAACGGCCAGCACCATCCAGAAAGCGGGTACGAACTTAAAAGTAACTACTCCCGAGAGCGTAGGCATGAGTAGTGCGCGCCTGCAGCGCATGGATAAAATGATTCAGGAGTATACCAGTAAGAACTATTTGCCCGGGGTAATTGCTTTTATTTCACGTGACGGTAAAACGGTATACCAAAAAGCATTTGGCGTTAACGATACCGAAACAAAAGCCGCTTTAGAGCTTAATGCCATTATGCGTATTGCTTCCCAAACCAAAGCGCTTACCAGTTTAGGCGTTATGCTCTTGTTCGAAGAAGGTAAGTTTTTGTTAGATGACCCCGTTTCTAAATATTTGCCCGCCTTTAAAAACCAGCAAGTACTCGATAAATTTAGCGAAAAAGATTCTACCTACACCACCGTACCGACCAAACGCGAAGTAACCATCCGGCACTTACTCACGCACACTTCGGGTATCGGGTATGCCGGTATTGGCAGTAAAGAAGCCACCGCTATTTATGCCAAAGCAAAAGTAACCAGTGGTATTGGTACTCCAGAAGGTAAAATTGGCGATGCTATGAACCGTTTAGGCGCCTTACCCCTGATGCACCAGCCCGGGGAGAAATTTACCTATAGCTTAAGCACCGATGTATTAGGTTATTTTATTGAAGTAATGTCGGGGCAACCATTAGATAAATTTATGCGTTCCCGGATTTTCGAGCCGCTCGATATGCAGGATACTTACTTTTATTTGCCGGCCAGCAAGCACAACCGCCTGGCTACTTTGTATACCGAAGATGCTCAAAAGAATACCATAAAAGCGCAGGCCCGTAATGGCCAATCGCCCGATTATCCGAAAGTTACCAATGGTACTTATTTTTCGGGTGGGGCAGGTTTGTCTTCTACCATTACCGATTATGCCAAATTCCTGCACATGATGTTAAACAATGGTTCCTATAATGGGAAACAAATTATAAGTCCAGCCACCGTGCACTTAATGACTACTAACCAGATTGGGGAAGTTAATCAAGGCGATAATAAGTTTGGTTTAGGATTTGGAATTATTACTTCAAAAGGAGCTACTAAATTGGGCGTAAGCGAAGGATCGTACGAGTGGGGCGGTTATTATGGTACCAGCTATTGGGTAGACCCTAAAGAAGGTATAATTGGGCTGCTCTATACGCAAAAAGCGCCTAATACTACCGGTGGTTCTATTGCTGATAAGTATAAAGCTATGGTTTACCAAGCCATTACCACTTCGCATAATCAAAAAGCGGAGTAATTTAGAATCGCGGATTTTCGCGAATTAAACAGATGGCGCGGATTATATTTTGAAATGAAAGGTGGAATAGCAGAGGATTTGTCTATCAAAAAAGAAAGGCTAACCTAATACATTTCGCCTTTCTTTTTTAATTCTTTATTGTTTACAACATTCTTTCTGATTGACTATCAGTATTGTGTAATAAAAATTCGCGCCATCTGTTTAATCCGAGAAAATCCGCGATTCAGTATTGTGCGTTAAAAAATCATTAGCTATCTTTGCAACGGCAAATCGGCACGACCAGCTCCTGCTGAACTCCCCCAGGTTCGGAAGGAAGCAAGGGTAGGTGGTTGAGCGGTGCGATGTTCGGTTTGCCACTTTTTTCCTTCCTCTTTCCAGCATCTTCGCTAAATTCTTTCTTTTTCGCAGCTAGTTTCTTTTAAATTCCCGTAGCTTTGCTTTGGAAAAAACTGTTTACTATGAAATTTTTTATTGATACTGCGAATCTAAACGAAATCCGGGAAGCTTACGATTTAGGCGTACTCGATGGGGTAACTACCAATCCGTCTTTAATGGCGAAAGAAGGCATTAAAGGTCACGACAAGGTAATGGCCCATTATAAAGCAATCTGCGAAATAGTAGATGGCGATATTAGCGCCGAAGTAATTGCCGTGGATTACGAAGGCATTATCCGGGAAGGTGAACTCCTGGCTGAACTGCACCCCAATATTGTCGTAAAAGTACCCATGATCCGGGAAGGCGTGAAGGCCATTAAATATTTTTCAGATAAAGGAATCAAAACCAATTGCACTTTAATTTTTAACGCGGGTCAGGCCTTGTTAGCCGCAAAAGCCGGGGCTACTTACGTGTCGCCCTTTATTGGCCGTTTGGATGATATCGGGCAAGATGGTATGCAGTTAATTGAGCAGATTGTACAGATATTTAGTAATTACGGTTACCCAACCGAAGTTTTAGCCGCTTCCGTACGCCACACCATGCATTTGCTGCAATGCGCCGAGATTGGTGCCGACGTGGTAACCTGCCCTTTAAATGTAATTACTTCTTTACTCAATCATCCGCTCACCGAAAGCGGTCTAGCCAAATTCCTCGCCGATCACAAGAAAGTAAATGCTTAAATTTTAGTTGTTGGTTGCTAGTTGTTCGTTGTTCGGAAAATATTTATTTTACTAACTCAACCCTAGTAACGAACAACTAGCAACCAATAACTAAACGTGTACATCATTAAAGTAAAAGGGAAAGCTAAAATTCCGGATTATATTCAGTTGCGCGACGAAAATTTTGTGCTGATTGCCTACTTCCGCGCCGATCGCCCATTGAAGAATATGGACCGGTACGGACTGGCCAACAAAGAGGAACAGCTAGCGGCTGTTATACAAGAACTGGAATTCGGGAAGCTCCAGAAACTGGAAATTTAATTATGCGTAATTTTTCTTCTTCGGCGCCCGTGGTGTCGTTAAAAGATGTTTCTATCCACCAGGATGTACAAACGGTATTACAAGGGGTAACCTTTGATATTGAAAAAGGAGAGTTTGTGTATTTGGTGGGTCGCACGGGCAGCGGCAAATCTTCTTTATTAAAAACGTTGTACGCCGATTTACCACTCCGCACGGGTATGGCCAGCGTGGCAGGATTTCCTATTTTTAAATTACCCCGTACCCAGGTTCCTTTTTTGCGCCGTAAAATCGGGATAGTGTTTCAGGATTTTCAGTTACTCTTCGATCGTACCGTAGCTGATAATTTACGGTTTGTCCTAAGAGCTACGGGCTGGTCCGATTCTTCTAAGGTAAAACAGCGGATTTCGGAGGTACTTATGCGGGTGGGCTTAGATGCCGCTTCTAGTAAAATGCCGCACCAGCTTTCGGGCGGTGAACAACAGCGCATTGTAATTGCCCGGGCCTTGCTCAACGAACCCGTTATTTTATTTGCCGATGAACCTACCGGTAATTTAGACCCGGAAGTAGCAGACGGGATTATGCAACTATTTAACCAAATAAATAACCACGGCACGGCCGTTTTAATGGCCACGCACAATCACCATATCCTAAATACGTATCCGCACCGGATCTTAAAATGCGAAAATGGAAAGGTGCTGGATTCGGCGAAGCAAAGCTTTTCCTTAACGGATGGTATCTGAGTTATCCATTTTAATTCCGGTTTATAATTTTGCAGTTGATAAGTTGGTTAATGTATTGTGGGTGCAATGCAAGGAAGCAAATATTATTTTCGAAATAATATGTTTGGACGATGCCTCAGATTCCTATTTTCAGGATAACAACAGATTTTTACAAAAACTGGAGAATGTTATTTACGAAGAATTACCGGTAAATATTAGCCGGGCTGCTATGCGAAATGCATTAGCTCAACGTGCCCGCTATTCGTACCTGCTTTTCCTGGATAATGATTCAGAAATAATTGAGCAGGATTTTATCAAAAAGTATTTACAGAAAGCCCACCCAAATCAAATATTAATAGGCGGCACCCTTTACCCAGATAATCTGCCTCTTCAACCATACCGTTTACACTGGAAGTTTGGCCGTAACCGCGAACAAAAAACTGCCGCTTTGCGAAATCGCCACCCGTATCAAAGCTTACAGGTAAACAATGCGCTCGTACCCCGATCTATATTTCAAAAATTTCCCTTCGACGAAAAGATCGTGCAATACGGGCACGAGGATTCGCAGTGGGGAAAACGCTTGGAAAGCGCTAGTATACCGGTCGTTCACATTCAAAACCCCGTAGGCCATTTAGGGCTTGAGCCTTGCGAAATTTTTTTAATAAAAACGCAGCAAGCTATTTATAACCTGCACCGGCTTTACTATACCGAAGGAATTGGAAGCAAGACTTCTCTGATTAAAGCTTATATACGGCTATCCCGATATCGTTTTAAGCAACTTTATTTTAGTTTTTTTAAATTAATACAGCCTTTGCTGCTGCTTAATTTACGCAGTTCTTGGCCAAGTTTGTTCTGTTTCGATTTGTATAAATTAGGATTATTCATTCAGGCAGATTGTACTCGCGAGCAGTAACAACCCAATTAGGTATCAAGAAGATGAAGGAGTTTATAACAGAAGAAGCCCGGGTGTTCGCCGGGCTTCTTCTGTTTTCATAGTTTTATTAGCTTGAATCAGGTCGGAATTATTCGTTTTCTTTTTTACCGTCAAAGGCATCTTTTACTTTTTCGCCGGCTTTATCCGCGGTTTTTCCAACTGCTTTAGCACCTTTTACCACTCCTTCTTTCACGTCTTTACCGGTTTCTTTGGCCGCATGGCCTACTTTACTGCCTACCTTAGCCCCCGTTTCGGTTACATCTTGGGCAGTGTTTTTGGCGGCGGTGCCTACTTTATCGGCTACTCTACTACCAGTTTCTTTCGCATCTTTACCAGTTTCTCTGGCTTTCTGACCTACTTGCTGGGCACCTTTCTGCGCCTTGTCTTCCACTTTTTCGCCGGTTTGTTTCACATCGGCGGCCACTTGGCTAACAACCGGATCTAACTTTTCGCCGGTTTTAACCGTTTCGTATTTTGCTTTGGCCTTGGCAATTTCAATTTTATCATTGTTGGATATTTGGTCCTTAACGGCATCTTTACGATCATCTAAGGCCCGGTAATAAGCTTCCACTTTTTGCCATTCATCTTTCGTAAAACTATTCTTATTTGCCCGTACTTTTTCTACAAAGCTATCGTAAGCTTCCCGGATAGCAGATGCGGATAGAGCAGAAATAGTGGCGGTATTAAACGATGTCATGATAGTATTTGCTCCGGTACTGGCTACTTTGTCCGGTGCCATACCCCCACTCAGGTTCGTGCCCCGGGAATTCCAATAAGAGCTGTACCGGGTCTTTAAGCGGTCAATTTCCTGGCGGCGATTTTCGTCGTAATTAGTACTGTATTGGTCTAAACGGGCTACTTTTTCATCGTACATGCTCCGTTGGTCTTTCCAACTCGTACTTGCGGTATCCAAGGAGGCAATGGTGCTGGAATCAAGGGTGCTCACGTAGTTTTTGTAATCAGTATAGGCTGATTCGCCATCATTAGCTGCCGTAGCAGCAGTATCGGTAGATTCAGAAGTGGTATTTTTATTATCCGATGAACAGCTTACCTGCAGGGCAGCTAAACTTAAAGCTAGTGCGTAGCTCAGTATCGGGGTTTTAATTAAATTTTTCATAGTTTTGTTCACGTTGTCAATAGGGCTAAACTAATTATTTTACAGTCTAACTTCTTTCTAAAACGAAAGGAACATAAGATTGTTTCAATTTTACGTTTGCTGGTGAACGTTCTGCGCCTATTTTGGCTCGGAAATGTTATTATTTTACGGATTATAACTTCCTTATATTTAATCTGAATTTAAATTTCTTGCTTGTTTTCTGCTTATGAATCCTATCCGCTTATCCGACGTTTCGGATAGTTGTGCTTTATTAAAACCAGCTTTAGAAAATGCTTTTGCCCAGGTGTTAGCCGAAGGTAATTTTATTAAAGGAGCTCCGGTAGCAGAATTTGTCCATTACCTGAGTGAATACTTACAAGGGCCGCAAGTTATACCTTGTGGGAATGGCACCGATGCCCTGCAAATTGCTTTAATGGCTTTGGATTTGCCACCCGGTAGCGAAGTTATTGTACCCGTTTTTAATTACGTTTCGGCGGTAGAAGCAATCGCTTTATTGGGTTTGGTGCCGGTATTTGCCGATGTGCTGCCGGGTACTTTTACTATTGATCCTGATTCTGCCGCGGCAAAAATTTCTTATAAAACCCGGGCCATCATCGCAGTGCATTTGTTTGGCCAATGCGCCGATTTAAAAGCGCTTACCGAATTGGCGCGAAAACACGACTTATTTTTAATGGAAGATAATGCTCAAAGTCTGGGTGCTCAGTTTGTAGCCGCCAATGGTTTCCGTTATTTTGCGGGTACCGTAGGGCATATCGGTACTACTTCTTTTTTCCCGACTAAAATGTTGGGAGCTTTAGGCGATGGGGGAGCTCTATTTACCAAAGATGAAGATTTAGCAACAATCCTGCGGCAAATTGCCAGTCACGGGCAGAGCCGCAAATACACCTACGAACGAATTGGAGTAAACTCCCGGTTGGATACTTTACAAGCTGCCTTTCTTTCTATAAAATTGAAATACTTAAACGCTAATATTGGGCAGCGGCAATTACTCGCCCAAAAATACGATCAGAATTTACAGGAAAGCCATTTTATACAAGTTCCGAAACGTGCCGATTACAGTACCCATGTTTTCAACCAATATGTAGTGCAGGTACCCGCCGGGCATCGGAATAATCTTCGCGCTTTTTTACTCCAGAAGCAAATACCTACTGCTGTTTATTACGCTACCCCTTTGCACCTGCAACCCGCTTACCAATATTTAGGTAATTTCGCCGGCGACTTTCCGGTAGCCGAAAATATTTGTCAGAAAGTAATTGCCTTGCCTTTACATCCGTCCCTTACCTTAGAACAAGCAGATTATATAAGTAGCAGTATTCAAGAATACGTCCAAAAAGTTAGTTGAATCGCCGATTTTCGCCGATTTAGCCGATTATTTTATCGAGAGCGGGATAGTAAGATTTCTGGATTATTAATTTGTCCGGAAAAACCAAATCAATGGCAATCATTAAAAATCTTTGGTCACTATAAAGGCTATTCAAAATCTATAGCATCCGGTAACCAACGGTTAAAGGAAAAAATCTTGCCTTATTTAAAGTTTTGCCGAAAGCGCGAAAGTATTTTATCCGTCATTTCCGGGGCCAAATTTAGGTTTAAGACTCCGATGGCATAGATTAAGGTTATTAAACCGGAACGAATTATAATATCGATAAAAGTTGAGTACAGAAACGGCAATTGCCAGCCAACAACGTAGGCCAATAATGCCAGCATTATAATCTGCAACGAAGTTTTGTCAAAAGGCTGCATTTTATAAAAGTAATACACGCAGGCCAAGCGCGTAGTATTAATTACCCCGTACACAATTAAGAAAACAAAGCCGGCGCCGTTAATGCCATAATTTTGAATAAAATAAGGATTGGCCATAATGGTTAATAAGGCCAATAAAATATTAAAGATTAAATCGTAGCGGTAGCGGGGGGAGGTTAACAATATATGGCCGTTAATGCCGGATGCCAAATCAAAAAGCCGAGCGGCACACACAAATAAAATAACGTATTTCCCGGCACTGTAAGCTTTCGGTAATAAAGCCAATAAATTATCGATATTGGCCCAAATACCGATAAACAACAAACAGCCAATAACCAAATTGATGCGGGTAACCTGTTTATATAGCGTCTGCATGGCCGTTAAATTATAGTTTTTCCAGAAATCGGCGATTTGAGGCAGCGCAATTTTGTAAATAGAACTGCCGGCAATTAAAATAACACTCGCCACATTGGTGGCGGTGGTATAAATTCCTGCATCGCCCAAACCATTATAATGGGTGATCATAATGGAGTCGATAACCGTAATAATGGTACTGGAAATATTTCCTAAAAAGGCGTACAAACCGTATTGCAGCATGGGCCGAATAGGTCGATTGTGCCAAGCCGTTAGGTTGGGCGAAAGATGAAATTGTTTCAGCCAAACAACGTAAATAAACAACACAACCGCTATGCCCGCATTTACGACGATAAATAAAAGTAAAAACGTTTGGAAATTTATAAGATGAGTGGCGTACAGCAAAACACAGGCACTAATACCTACCCGCAGTAAAAAGTCTTTGGTGAAAGAAGGAATTACCGTTTTATAAAGCGAGGTTAAGTAACTGTTAAATAAAGTGAAAAGAAGCGTAAAAAAACTAAGTGGACCAATGTAAAAAGAGTATTGCCGCAAAAGAGGAGCTTCTTTGGCGTAATAAGCCAGAATTTGCGGTTGAAACAAGTAGTATAGACTAATGATAACCCCAAAACCGAGCAAAGGAATTCCTAGAAGTAGAGTCAGAAAATTATGGTGCTGCTTGGCCTTATCTCTAAAAAATGGAAAAAATTTAATGCCCGCGCTGCCAAAACCAAGCGCCGAAAGCTGGGCTAATACTAAGGCAATATTGGGCAATACCCGGGTTAAACCCACCTGCTCTACGTTTAAGATCCGCGGAAACAACACCATTACGTTAATGTAACCAATCAGCACGCCGGTGTACGAAATAATGCTATTCTGAATACCCTGCCGCTTGATAATTCCCATGCCTTGTTTTACTAAAATTAAGTTGGATTAAGTATTTATGTTCTTCCGCAAGCTTCTCCCATAAAAATGCTTTAAGAAACAACTTGAATCTGATGGAGTAATTTTTATTTAGCCGGATGCAGGTTTTAGCAATTGAACAACTTGACTTAAGGTTTTAAAGCTAGCCTCTTCTTTTTGTAAATACTGCATTATCTGATGGAAAGCAACCGGACCATTGTTTAGGTTATGAGGTGAGAAATTTTCGTTGTGCCAGAGCCAGGTAAAGCAGCCGCCAAATCTCTTTATTTCTTGTAGCATCGGCATTATGGCCGGTAGAATTTCTGCGGCGGATAATTGTAAATATTGAGGATGATGTAAGGTAGCATCCATTAACTGTAAAGGAACTTCCCAAAAACCAAAAGCTCGCCTGGTTTTATAATTAAATAACTGAAACGGAAAACAGGTGCCGTGCCGAAATCCAAAGTACTCCGGAAAGCCCAGAGTAGTATCGTAAGTGACATTTGCTTCTTCTAGTAATTGGGGCGTTGTTTTGGGTTCAAATCGTAAATAATGAAACCGGTTCCCGCGTACAGGTATGGCTACTTTCTGGATTTCCGCTTGGAGTTTACCTTGGGTAAAAGAGGTAATATGACTGCCGTGAATGCCAATTTCAAACTTATTCTGCTGCAATAAAGGTAACCAAGCCTGATAGCGAGGCTGCGTAATATCGTAATCGGCGTTAGCTACCCCGTTATATTTTGATGATTGGCCAAAAAGAAAAAGGTGGATTGTACCCCGTAGTTCTGCACCTGCTGCATTACTTCCGGCACGTTAAACCAATTATCCTGATTGGTTATTTTCTGTTTTAATAGTTTACTTAAAACGGACCAATTACCTTGTTTTAGAGCTGATACTCCTTCTACGCGCCAAGCCGTTTGGCAATTATCAATATCGTGCGTCAGGCAAGTAGTAAAGGGGGCCTTACGAGCTAAAACCGATTTTAATTCTAAACCATACACCCTTTCAATTGCGGTCTTCAAAATATCAAAATAATAATTAACTACGGGTACGGTAATAAAGCCATACTTTTTTTGTAAGCTTTCCGCGTAAGGAAAGCGGCCGTACGTATCTCGTTGCGAAGAATAATACTCCTGCCAGCCACTCAAATAATAAAAAACATTGGCAATAATATCTACCTGAATAATTGCTTTATCATCCACGTAGGTTACGAATTCTTTTAATTCCGAGGAAGTAAACCAAAACGCAATTTTCTGATTTTGCCAGGTGTAATATACCGGCGCTTTTTCGGGGAAAGGAGCTGTGTTTTCGAAAAAAGTTGATTCTGAACGATGAATCTGAATGCGACTTTGCTTATCTAACCCGTACTGAATATCAAAAACCTGACCAGGTGAATAAATCGCGTAAAACTGAGCCAGTACGTATTGAAAGATTGCTTCCATCCCCCAATTTAGCTCGTTTTAACTAGAAATTCTTTAATGTACCGTAAAGCTAATTCGTGGCTGCGGCCTTCGTATTCGGTACCTAGCACCGCGTTATAATAACGTGCCCGCCCGGAAACTTGCGGTCGATTATGTTCATGGGTACGAATAATTGCAAGTACTTTGTCTACATTTTCAGCTTTTTCTACCAAATGGTGGCGCACATAGCCGTAATAATCCTGCACAAAATTACTTTTTTCCAGACGGTAATAAATACTTAGAATGTTTAGCATTACTGCTTCCAGGTGAATGGAAGAATCAGCCGCAATAATAACATCTTGCTTTAGCAAAAAATCAAAAGCCGGTTCTACTTTCGCATTCGAGAACTGAATCCGCGAACTAATCTGATGAATAAAAAGGAAATTTCGCCGGTCGCTGGGATGCGGACGAAAGCTTATGTTTTTATCCGGGAATTCTCTGGTCAGTTGGGTGAGTAGTTGTTTAATAAGGTCGGTTTCATCCATAATATTCGCGCATACCGCAAGGGAAGTAATGGAAGTGCGGAGATTTTTGTTTTGGAGGTATTTATCTGCCTTGGGCATACCAATCAACTCTACTTTCCCTAAAACCGGGCCGCACACCCGGTATTTATTTAAGCTATCCTGACCTTCTAATAAACTTAAGTCGAAAGACAGAGGTGGAAAGTTGGTACTTACGCTGGCGTGTTGCAAATAAATGGTTGGAATACCTACTTCTTTAGCCGCCAATAACAAAGCCCGGGGATCGGTATTATGATCGTTCGCGAAGATGATGGCTCTTGGCCGGTATTTTTTTAAATAATTTACCGACAACTCATAATAGCCAATTGCAGAATAAATTAAATCAAAAAAGCGGAGCGCCCGTTTTCCTTTCAACTGATATAAACCCCACAGCAAGGGCAAGAATTTATAGTAATAAAAAATCTTAAAACGGGTAGGTAAGCGGTTTACCTGTTTATTGTAAATACCAATTTGTTTGTTTTGGCCGGATACGAAAATTGCTTCCGGAACGGCTTCTTGGATAAATTGCAAGGATTCGTAATTATTTTTACTAACCACATACAGCCAAATTTTGCCCGAAATGATTTCTTTATTCCGGAAAGGTAAGAATAAATTTAAAAATAACCGGCCGCCGGTATACAGTATTACCCTGCCCAAGCGGGCAAACCCATTTACCGGGCTAATAGCATTAATAGCGTGGGCGGGGATGGCCGCAAATGTGTCCGTAAAGCGTAGTTGTAAGATGTCGGCGTAAATTTGAACCAGCTTTTTATACGGCATTAGAGCAATTCCCAGGTTAAAGGAGTTCCGGCTTTAATATTAGTTTTGGCAGTCTTACTTAATACCTGATCTAAATACTTCGGCTCCAAACCTACATTAGGGCGGATAATGCGAATATTTTCTTTCGTGAATGGTTCTCCCGCCTGTATATCTTTCGCCACGTAAATGGACCGCTTGTACAAGCGGCTGTTTTTTTCGGCTTGCTGCACCCCGTATTGAATGGTTCCCAATGCTAAAAAGGCCCGTTCCGATTCTACTACTAATGCTTGTAGCTCCTGCGGTTCTAAAGAAAAAGCGGAATCTACGCCACCATCCGCCCGGCGCAAGGTAAAATGCTTTTCGATAACGCAAGCCCCTAAAGCTACCGCGGCCACTGAAGCGCCTACGCCCATAGTATGATCACTTAACCCTACGGGCAAGTCAAATAATTGGGCTAAGTGCGGAATAGTAAGAAGGTTAGTGTTTTCCGGGGAAGAAGGATAGGTGCTCGTGCATTTCAGTAATACAATCTCATGACAACCATGCGTTTTTAAAGTGCGAACGGCTTCATCTATTTCGGCAACCGTGGCTACCCCTGTGGAAATTATAACCGGTTTGCCCGTAGAAGCTACTTTTTTGAGTAAAGGCAAATCCGTGTTTTCGAAAGAAGCAATCTTATAGGCCGGTACCAGCAAGGATTCTAAAAAATCTACCGCTGTTTCGTCGAATGGAGAGCTAAATGCCAGTATGCCCCGCTCCTGAGCCCGCTGAAATAGTGCTTGGTGCCATTCCCAGGGAGTATAAGCCTCACGGTATAAATCGTATAATTCCCGGTTTTTCCAAAGCGAGTTGGGATCTTCAATGGTATGTACTCCTTCTATCGTCATGGTGTCGGGAGTATAGGTTTGTAACTTTATGGCGTGGGCTCCCGCATCGGCGGCCGCATCTACAATGGCTAAGGCTCGGTCGAGCGATTGGTTGTGATTACCCGACATTTCGGCAATGATAAACGGCCGGTGCGCCGGACCAACTTTACGGTTGCCAATGGTTACTTCTAACATTTTATAAATTCTTTAAAAAATCTTCGGTTAATTCGTCCAGGGTATAGATGTTCCGGTCGGCTTCGTAAGCTCCGCCCGGCTGTAAATGCGAGTAATTACCCCGCATAATCCGGATAGTCTTAAACCCATGCGGTTTTAAACCCACAAAATCCTTGCTGGGATTATCCCCAACGTAAACAATATGGGCGGGTTCTGTTTTCTCTAACTTACTAATTAGTTCAAAACAGTACACCGAGGGTTTTGCATTTTTTATCCCGTAACGATGCGTAATAAAAACCTTTTTAACTTTATCGGGAACGTGTAAAGCCGTTACTTTATTCTGTTGCACTAATTTATTGCCATCCGTAACAAGGTAAAGGGGGTAATGACGGAACCGTTCCAAACACCGAATAGCATCGGGGTACAAAGAAATCTCTGGCGGGTGCAAGCGGTAAATAGCAAGACATTTCGTCACCAGTTGTTTAGAGTTTTTGCCGTGCATTTGTAAAACATCATTAAAAATAGAACCCCGGCCGCCTGCTTCCAGCCGATTAACTAATTGAATAAATAATTCTTCTGCGGGGCAGTTAAGCAAAGGAGCTAAGTAGTTAGCAACGGCTTTAAATCCACTTTTCACAAAAGTTATTTCTTCGTAGAGTGTGTCGTCGAGGTCAAATACAAGAACCATAGGGAGTAGTTACTCGTTATTAGTTGTTGGTTGGTAGGGTATAAAATACTGAAAATGAATGTGCTGTGATGAATTATGATTGGCAGATCTTTATAAGTCGAACAACGCACAACTAGTAACCAACAACTATTATACAATCAAATCCTGGGCAAACCGAATTTGCTTTTTATCCGGCGTACGCGCAAACGGATAAGTTTCCAGGGCTTCGCCTTGAGCTTCCAATAAAGCCCAATAAAAGGAATCCAACCCGCATTGTGTACTTAAAGTAGAAGCTCCACCAAACCGGCTGTTACACTCAATGATATGAAACTGCCCATCCGGCGTAAGTAATACTTGTAACACCACGTGACCCTGTAATGGTAAAACACGGACTAATTCTTCTCCTAATTTTTCCAGAGCGGGAAACGAAACCGTTTGGGTAACTTGGGATTCGCCATTGATAACTAAATCCCGGGTACGGGCAACTATACCTTTTACTTGGCCTGTTTGGGTTACGTACATATCCAAACTGTATTCCTGGCCTTCGATAAAAGGTTGAAATATGGGTTGCTTTAATTTTTTGGCGTGAGCAAGGGCGTCCTGTTGGTTTAAGTTTAATCCCATGCCCAAAGCACCCGCCCCATAACGTTCCTTAACCACGTATTTTTCGGTATTGGGTAAATCTTCGATAGTTTCGGCAGTTGGAATAACCGGTAAATTCTGAGCGCTTAAGGTTTGATAGAACTGTAACTTATCCAGACAAACCTGCACTGCGGATAAAGAACTCAGCATTACCGAAATACCCTTAGCCATCAGTAAATCTTTATGACTTGCCCAAAATTCCAGTTCGCCATCGCGAGAAGGAATAATTAAAAAAATATTTTCTTGCTGGCAGTAGCGCAATACCTCTTCTATGGAAAGATCAGCCATGCGCGGCATTTGCCAGAAACGATCCACAAAGTGTTTTCCAATTACCTCGGCACTAACATCTGCCCCGTGCAATACAAGGTTTGGATGTAACTTTTTCGTAGCCAGTTTTATCGCTTGTAACATGGGTACTTTGCGGGATATACTGGTTACTAAAACATTGCTGCTAGGGGAAAATACGTCTTTTTTCTCTCGGGCTTGTTTCTCGTAAGCAACAATCTCCGGAATGGCATTTTCTAATTGATACGCCGGTAACCAACCCGTAATTTTTTGAAACAACGTCATATCTGCTTGCGACGCTTCGTACAAGATATCGGAACTTGCTTCCTGGAAAGTTAATGCCGGGAAATGCTGTTTCAGAATCCTGATCATTTCTTCTACTTTTCGGGACTTTCCGCTGCCCAAATTGACAATGCCTTTAAAAGTAGTCGCGCCTACTCGCATTAATCCTTCGGCCACATCGCCGGCGTAGATGTAATCGAAAATCCCTTCTTTTTTAAAAACCGTTAAAGATTCCTGGTTTAGTAAGGCCCGTACCCAACGCGAAATTATATCGCGCGAATTTTTCCCATAGCTCCGGTAAATTCGCACGCAAATGGTCTGAAATTGTTCTCCCCGGAAATCCTCTAAAAAACGCAGCTCAATCTCGTGGTTTAATTTAGCGGAACCCGTTAAATTGCGGGGTAGGATAGGATCGGTTTCTTTTAAAGAATAAGGAGCAGAAGCGGGCTCCTGAAAATTATATAAAACTGGATCGTAAATCAGGTAACTAGACGCAAATATTACTTTTTTGATGGACGGAAGATCTTTTATTTCCGTCATTAAATAGTGGCTCAGATTGACGTTGTGCTGGTAGTTTTCTTCCCAAAAGCCATACGTTTCTTTCGAACGCTCGAAGGTAGCCGCTAAATGAAAGAAATACTCCGGGGCAAAATCCTGCAACTCCCGAGCAGTAATATAATTTAGGTCACCTTTGCGGTATTGGATGTCAGATGGCAAGTGTTTCGGACGGTCTTTTAAATCGCCAACGAGTAAAACTGCACCCGCTTTGTGCAGCTTTTTAACTAATTCGTTGCCTATAACGCCATTACCACCGCTGATAAATACCTTTCTTCCTTTATACATGATATTCTTTTAAAAAACCGTGCAACAGGGAATCCACCAATTGCTGGTCAATAACTACGTGTTGCCGCATCCTACCCTCGAACCGGAATCCATTCTGTTCTAAGATGGCAATATGATAAGGGCGGATGTCGTATGTTTCGGTAAATATCCGGTTAAATTTTAAGTCCTCAAATGTAACTTGTTTGATTAGCGTGATAAAAGCCGAAAAACTTAAATGGTAGCGTTTCTGATCTTGGTAAATAGCCGGGTCAACCAAAAAGGAAAGCTCTATCCGCCGCGATTCCCAATCAATGTTGGTCAGGCCACCATAGCCGATGCAGGTTTCATTTTGTAAGAAACTAAATAAAATAATTTTGGGCTGTTCTTGAGTAAAAGTAGGCAGAACCGCTCGGCGATAATAATTTTCCTGATCTGTATTCGTTAAAGGAGTTTTTTGACGTAAAACGGTAAGTTGACTGTTGCGCCAATCTTTTATCAGGTAAATATCCCGTTCCCGCAAAGCAACAATACTATACCCCTCAAAATGGTAGGATTCTTTGGCAAGTGCCTGGTATCTAGTTACCTGCATGATGATGAGGTTTAAAGAAAGAAATAATTTGACGTCCCATACCTAAATCGGCTAAGGCTCGGTAATATTCTACGGTTTTTTCCACCGAAACCGCGTGCATCAGGTTATCAATTTTAATCCGGGTCTGGTTGCATTCTTTGCCTTTGCTCCTTTCTTTTACGTAGTTGGTATCCGGGTTTACTAAAGCAAAATCAATCGGAAAATCGGCCATGGTAAAAACTTCGTCCCAATTGGATGCTGTTGCCAGGTTTAGTAAACCTGTTTTATTAAAATAAGATAGGTGATCCGGTAAAGCCACCCAAAAATCAGAATCTATCGCACCCGTTTCTTTTAAGTATTGCTGCAACACCGAAAAATCATTGGGAACTTCCACTACTAAAGCACCATCCTCGGCCACCAATTCGCGACAACTTTGTAAAAGTTGCCGCGGGTTTACCACATGCTCCAACACATTGTCGAGCCAGATTACCGTAAACTTTACTTTTTGGGAAATTAATTTTTGAATGTTTTCGTAAATATTGCCCGTTAACAGGTTCTCTAAACAATTAGGATTAAACGTTTCGCAACCGTAACGACTGAAATCTAATCCGGTAACCTGCCAATCGCGCTGTTTGTAAAAGTTTAAAACCCAACCTTCCCCGGAACCTACATCTAATAAGGAATGAGGAGTAGTGGATACCTGAAAGTTTTTTTCCAGCACCAGCTGTTTTTGGGCAATCTTGTTGTAAATGTATTGCAGCTCATGATCGGCGTACGTTTTTTCGTAAGTGCCTTGGGTGTTTTGATAATATTTTTGCGAATAATAGGTCTCTAGTTCTGCTGCCGAAGGTTTATTTAACACTTCGTAGAATCCGTATTTATTTAGTTCGATTGTAGCCAAGATAATTTTGTTTAGTGTTCTAAATGCCGCAACTTCTCCGGTAAATTCAACAATTGGTGCTTATACAAAATTGATGGGTTGTCGAGACTGGGGCTTCTAAAAAGCTATGTCTTTAGTTTTGTTCATTCTGAGCTAATTGCTTGGCAGCATTAGGTAAATCATTATTGTGTAATAAACTAATTGCCTCCTTAATTTCCTCTGCTACATTCGAAAATAACTTTTTTTGGTAGTTATTTTTATTTATAAGTAATACCCATGGATTAGCGTATATAAAACTGGCTGTTTGTTTCAGTGAAAATGATTTGTTATTATCAGTTAATTGCCAAAACAGTAAACAAGCAAGTGCATAATCACTTTCCGTATCTACCGTAAGTCGCCAGTGCTCTTGCCCATACGTAGCATCCTGAAACGCAAAGGTATTTACCTTAAAAAGACTATTGTTTAATCGTATATAAGGAGTAACATGTTCTTGATGTTCCGGAAGTACTGCTTCCTGATAGGTTTTTTTAAGCGATTGAAAAGAGAAAACTTCGATGTTAGTACCAAGCGGTAAACCGTTAGTAATGGTATAATCGAAATTATGTTCCGTATGATTCAAAAGAACTGTATGGATTACATCCGGATCGATAAAAGGATTATCACCGGTTAAACGGACGATAATATCTAACTTATGCTGGGCCGCCGCCTCGTAAAATCGTTGCAGTACGTTGTTTTCTGAACCAGCATAAAAAAAAATAGAATTCGCTTCTGCTACATCTTTCAGAATTTTATTCTCTAAAGTATCAGAAGTAGCTAGAATAATGACGGCATTGTTACTAATTGCTTTTACGCGTATAATAATCTGCTCTAATAAACTGGTAGCTGATCCATAAGGTAAGGGTAACAAAATCTTGCCTTTCAAGCGCGAAGAGTTCATGCGTGCCTGTATGATAAAACCAATTTTGGGTGCTACCATGCCGTCCATCCTCCGTCTACTACCAAATTCTGACCCGTAATATAAGTTGCTTCATCAGAACAAAGAAAAACGAAAATACCTTTTAACTCGGCCGGGTTACCAATGCGACCTAAAGGACTTTTTGCCCTTAGATTTGAGATAAATGATTCACTTTCCTGTACTTTTTCGCTGGGGAAAGGTCCCGGCGAAACGGCATTCACTAAAATGTTATTTTTACCTAAATAGCAGGCAAAATAACGGGTTAATTGCAGCAGGCCCGCTTTCGCCGCTCCATAATGCGGAGGGTTTAAATAGGCTTCATGATTTTTATAGATACTAAACTCGGGCGATACCATACCATACATGGATGATACATTAATAACACGACCGCCTTGCTGCTGCATAAAATAAGGTGTAATTGCTTTTATGCATCGGTAAACAGAGCCGAGATTACCATCTAAGGTGAAAGCAAATTCTTCATCCGTAATGTTTAAGGGTTGCTGACCCTTACTATAAATGGCATTATTTATTAAAGCATCTATCCGTCCAAATTTTTGGTAGAGTTGTTGAAAACTACTATCGACTTCTGAACTGCTACTAATATCCGTTTTTTGAAAAATTAGATCAGGGTTGGAGTAGTTAAAAGCAGACTTAAATTTTTCTTCGTTTCTGCCTAAGACAACTACCTGCGCGCCACTATCCAATAAACCTTTGGTTATATGACGGCCTAAATAGCCATAACCTCCGGTAATAAGAATAACCTTATTTTTAAGAGAAAAAGGATTGTACATTAACTTAGTTGCCAATTAAAGGGTAAAAGAAAACGCTCATCAAAAGTAGCCATTTTCTTAAGAGTATGATATATTGGCTTTATATCGGTTAAAACATTTAAATAATTACTATTATGCGCTAATTCTTCCATCGAGGTTACGCCTACTACTATTTTACTGATTTCTGGATGTAGGTGCGCAAAGGCCAGTAAAACGTGTGATAAAGATAGACCACTTTGTTTTACTACTTCTTGTAAAAATAGCAAGTTTTCCCGGAATGGATGAAAATAGGGGGGTAGCGTAGCAATTTCTTTAAACAACAATCCTTGCAAAAAAATAGATCGAATATGAATCTCTATATCATTTTTGTTCAGGTAAGGGAATAGGTAAGCGAAGCGTTGATCAAACACGTTAAAAGGAATTTGAATCAATTGAATAGGCAAGTTTAACTTTATAATTTCTTCGAGATGTGGCGGATAATATAACGAAAAGCCTATTTTCTGAATTAATCCTTCTTGCTGCAGCTTATAAATTTCATCAAATATTCCGGGGTCCTTAGTAAAAGCTGAATAATCGTGAATTAAATACCCAAAGATTTTATTTTTTTTTAGTTCTTGTAGTGAATTATTAAAAATAGTTCTTACTTCGGCAGTAGAGCAGTTCGGTAGTTTAGAAATAATCTGGAAGCTATTATCCTCATTAGCCAAGCTTTTCCCAATCACAGCTTCGCTGTCACCATAAGCAGCAGCCGTATCTAAAGTGGTAATATTCTGTTCTAGGCAAAGTTTTAAAATATTCCGAACAATCGTTATGGGTACTTTGCCACCCGAATTACTCACCCCGTAATCTAAACCGAATTGAACCGTACCAAGAGCTAATTTGCTTCGTTCGTTAGCCATGTTTTTATCTGATGAATCACAAATTCTTGTTCCTGTTCCGTTAGAGTAGGATACATGGGTAAACTCAAACAGTGTTCGTAATAATTTTCGGCCGCCGGGAAATCACCTGGCTTCCAACCTAGTCGCTGGTAATAAGGCATGGTATGCACCGGAATGTAATGCACCTGGGCATAAATTTGGTGTTGCCGCAAATAGTCGTATAAACCCCGGCGATTTTTTACCTGAATAACGTATAAATGATAAGCGTGGCCCGTTTCGGTTTTATCAGCTAAATAAGCAGCTGGATTCAAAATGGTAAGATTAGCTTCTTTCCGAAAAGCGGCGTCGTAGCGGATGGCTATTTGGCGGCGGCGTTGCAGACCCGCATCTGCCCGTTGTAATTGAGAAATACCTAAAGCGGTTAATATGTCCGGAATGCGGTAATTATAACCCAATTCCTGCATTTCGTAGTACCAGCCACCTTTATCTGGCGGTAATAACTCGGGTTTTTTAGTGATGCCGTGGGTGCGTAATAATATTAATTTGTCGTACAATTCCCGGTTATTAGTTGTAATCATGCCGCCCTCGCCGGTAGCAATATGCTTTACCGGGTGAAAGGAGAAAATGGCTAGATCCGCAAACTTGCCGTTACCGCAGTTTTGTTTCTGGCCAATTTTATCTACAAAGTAACCACCCGGAGCGTGACAAGCATCTTCGAGCAACCAAAGATTAAATTCGTCCGCCAACTGTCGAAATGCTTCTAAATCAACGGGTAAACCGGCAAAATCAACGGGTACAATGCCGGTAAAAAAGCCTTTAGGTTTACTTTCCAGTAATTCTCTGACCTTCTCAATGTCTAATAAGCCGGTGGCGGGATCTATGTCGGCAAAACACACGTTGCCGCCGCCATAACGTACGCAATTAGCCGATGCCACAAAGGTTATAGGAGTCGTGATAACGTTACTTTGTTCATTCACACCCAAAGCTAGGACGCTAAGGTGCAAGGCAGCGGTGCCATTTGCGACCGCCACGGCATATTCACAGCCAATATAATGGGCGAACTTTGTTTCAAATTCTTCAATTTTTGGCCCTTGCGTTAAAAAATCAGATTGCAGCGTTTGAATAACCGCCTGAATATCTTCTTCGGTAATTTGTTGTTTCCCGTACGGAATGGGTTGCATGGTTCACCTGGGTTATTTGGGAGTGTAAAGATACTAGCGACCGGTACATTTACCAGAATAGAAAATGGTAAATTTAAGGAAATAAAAACTGAATAGAACGCCACAAATAATCGATTAAACCGAGAAAGTAGAATCTACGTGTTCTCTAATTTGTTCCCGGATTTGCTCCGGAGTCAACCAATCTGTGTTGGATTCGGAATTATACCGAAAACCGGGTTCCACGTAGTTACCATTAAACTTTTCTAAGAACTTTTCTATTGACCAGACCGGAGTGGAAGGCAGAATAACGTAATATTTCTCTAATTCAATGGTGTTATAAGAGTCAGATTCCGTAATCATTTCTTCGTGTAATTTTTCCCCTGGCCGGATTCCTACAATATGGGGCTGCGCATTTGGAGCAATAGCGGTAGTCACATCAATGATGCGGTAAGAAGGAATTTTAGGAACGAATATTTCACCTCCCCAGGCATTTTCTAAGGCGTGTAATACTAGTTCTACTCCATCTTTTAAAGAAATATTAAAACGAGTCATGTGCGGATGCGTGATTGGTAAGACTCCCTCGTGGCGCTTGCTCAGGAAAAAAGGTACTACTGAACCTCGCGAACCAATAACATTACCATAACGTACCACCGAAAAAGTTAAATCGCGGGAGCCTTTCATGTTATTGGCGGCCACAAACAATTTATCTGAACAAAGTTTGGTAGCGCCGTATAAATTGATGGGAGCCGCCGCTTTATCAGTACTTAAGGCCACTACTTTTTTTACCCCGCAATCCAAAGCTGCATTTATAACGTTTTCGGCGCCAAAAATATTGGTTTTAATGCATTCCATGGGGTTGTATTCGGCAGCTGGTACTTGTTTTAATGCGGCCGCGTGTACTATTATATCAATTCCTTCGCACGCTCGTTTTAAACGTTCACCGTCGCGCACATCGCCGATAAAATAACGGATGGCTTTGTATTGCTGCGGGGAGAATTCCTGGCTCATTTCGAATTGTTTTAGCTCGTCGCGCGAAAAAATTACCAATCGTTTCACCTGCGGCCAACGTTCTAAAACTGTTTTAACAAATTTTTTACCGAAAGAACCGGTAGCGCCGGTAACTAAAATAGCTTTATTATTTAAATCTAATGGCATGAGATTGTATCCTTCTTAAAGAAAGAAACCAGTGTAAATTGTAGCGAAATTCAAACACTCATTTCTTTTAAAGCCGCGAATTTACGCATTATTTATTAGTCTGCTGTTTAAAGCTGATTAGAAACCTTACTTTTATCATTTTAAAAGAACGAAACAGATTATTTAGTTAATGCTACTTAAAAAGCTATTTCAAATTTTTAGTACTTCCGTTAATTATTACTATCAGGCAATTTCCGTTTTCACTCATTCGCAAAAAAAAACGTTACAACCGGTTTATTTGGTAAATTTTACCCCAGAAGAACAGCAGTTTTTAGAAAAATGCGCAAGTTCCCTCAATTACGTGGTAGATTATTCTCTAGGATTCCGGCAAAAAGAATTATTCACGGTTAGGCTAAACAATGTTGTTTTCCTCGGGAATTCGGGGGCATTGGTCTGGAAAGGTAAAGTAATCATTGAATCGGTATTTGACTTAATGCGCTTAACCAAGTCACCGGCTTTCCGCAGTTTTGCTCTTTTAAAATCTAAGCAAAGAAATGGCTTATACAGCTCACTGATGCATTTGCCCTGGGCGGAAACCAGTAACTACCATTGGTTTTTAGATGTCTTACCGCGGTTATTCGTATTAATGCAGAATGCTACTGAAACAATTACGTTGATTATGCCGCAAAACATGCCCGAATTTCAAAGGGAAACGTTGAAATTTTTATTAGCAGATCAACCCTATATTCAATTGGCATTTATTAGTAAGCAAGAAAAATGGCAACTGAATAGTTTTATTTTACCTTCTTTCGTGGCGAATCACAACAGCGGGTATTTACCGCCAAGTATATTAGAGAACCTCCGGAATACAATTTGGGCGGGCTACCAGGTTACCTCAACCGGAAAACCGAAACGAATTTATATAAGCCGCCAGAAAGCTACTAAACGCAAAATTTTAAACGAAGAACAGGTTATAGCCGCTCTACTGCCTTACCAAGTAGAAGTAATTTATGCCGAAGAATTAACCTACCGGCAGCAGGTTCAGCTATTCTATAACACGGAGGTAGTCATAGCTCCTCACGGGGCCGGTTTAACAAACGTTTTATTTTGCCGGCAAGCACAAGTGTTAGAACTACATCCGGTAGATATCATAAAATCGCATTATTTTATGTTAAGTAAAGGTTTGGGCTTTCCTTATTTTTACACGATTGGCAGCTCATCTGATAAAGAATTAAATTTCCAAGTAGATTTAGTTGATTTAGCTTTTAAACTAAAGCAGTTGTTTGAATGAATATATAAAATTATTTATATTTGTTCTTTATATTGGATATGAATACAGCTTTTTATTATCGGGTTTATAGAGGGACTTTTTATTTGTGGTCCCTATTTTTATTATTAAGCTCTTCTCAAGTTTTAGCACAGATAAGTATACCTGGTTCAGGCAATTGCTTAAAATTGGATGGAGCAAACGATTATATTAATGCCGGTCAGCAAAACCGAGGTATTACGAATACTATAACAGTAGAAGCGTGGATTAAGACTACTAATTTCAGTTATACTTGGATTGTAGGTAAATATTCCAATTCATTAGGTGAAGATGGAGGCTACCATTTATATATAATTGACGGTAAAGTTGGTTTTAATGGACGCGATGGTTCGGGAAATTATCGGGCTTCTGGTCTTTCTCAAACAATTGTAGCCGATAATAACTGGCATCATGTGGCGGGAGTATGTAATAATGGCCGTTGGGAAGTTTGGGTAGATGGTATTCAGGAAAGCTTTTTAAATTCTGGTTTTTCCGCCACTAACTTAACTACCCAACAAGCTTATTTAACAATTGGTAATTATGATGACTATAATACCAATTACTTTAAAGGGAACATAGATGAAGTAAGAATTTGGAAAACTGCTAGGACAGCGGAACAGCTTCGTACGAATATGTGCCGTAAATTACAAACTTCTGATGCAAACCTAGTAGCCTACTTTAAATTTGATGAAATTAATACTACTACTTTCAAAGACTTCAGTTTAAGTAACAACAGTGGCCAACTCGTAAATTCTGTTGGTAATAAGGCAACTATTACTTCTGGAGCACCAATCGGAGATGAAAGTTTAGCTATTTACCAGAATACCTGGAGTGCATTGAAACTCTCCCTGGGAAATAATTCTTCAAACGATATTTTCAGCATTAATAATATTGCCCAATATACTAAAGGTATCCACTTATATCGAGTAAATAACTTACCTAATTCTTTAAGCGGCATTTCAGGTAGTACCCCTCCTAATTTTTATTTTGGCGTATTTACCGTTTCGCCGGGTAAATCTTCGACTTACACGGTACAATATAAAACAGAATTAGAATTAACAGATAAGTGTTTAGCCTTATACGGCCGAGAAGATAACGCACAAACCCAATGGAATTTACTTGGAACCACAAAAGAGCCTGATAAATTAATCAAAGAGAATGAAAATTACCGGGGAGAATATATCTTTGATTCTTCAGATTTGGTGCCCGTTACCATCTCCGGAAAAGCTGAAATCTGTTCAGGCGGCTCCACTATCTTACAAGCGAATGCTAGCGGCGTAAGTAAATTTTTATGGAATACCGGCGAAACAGCAAGTAGCATTCAAGTAAATACTGCGGGTACCTACTCCGTGAAAGCTTTTACTACGGACCAATGTTTTACGGAAGCATCTATAGTAGTTAGAGCAATTGAACCCTCTCCGATAGCAATTTCAGGCGAATCAACTATTTGTCCTGGATCAACGGTAAATTTACAGGCAAGTGGTTCGGGTTTTATTAAATTCATGTGGAATACTGGCGCAACAACTAACAATATTCAAGTAAGTAGTCCGGGTACGTATTCAATAAAAGCCTTCACTACGGATCAATGCTTTACCGAAGCTTCCATAGTGGTAAAGCTTGTTCAACCAGCTTCGGTTACTATTACCGGAGAAAGTAAAATTTGTGCAGGTAGTTCTACCGTGCTACAAGCAAACGCTAACGGTGTTTCCAAATTTTTATGGAACACCGGTGAATCTACTCCCGCTATTCAAGTTAGTAAGGCGGGCATTTATTCGGTAAAGGCTTTTACAACGGATCAATGTTATGCCGAGGCCTCCATCCAAATTGAATTATTAAATAAAACTGATGCAGAAATAGTAAAAGCTTCAGGGCTAAGTATTTGCCCGAACAACTCGGCAACCTTAGTGGCTTCTGGTTCGAGTGGAACCTACCAATGGTACGATGCGGCCACCGGAGGAAATTTAATTTTTGAAGGCGCCTCTTTTACCACTTCCCTCTTAACTAAAACTACCACCTTTTTTGTGCAATCCACCCGTAATAATCAATGCAGTTTAGGAGAACGTACTCCCGTTACAGTTCAAGTAGGCGTTATAAACGCGGACGCTGGACGTGATACCACCATTAAGGAAGGTAATGCCGTAATTTTGCAAGGTAAAGGTGGCGTAAAGTATCACTGGGAGCCTGCCACCGGACTTAGTAATGCTAACGTAGAACGCCCAATTGCCAGCCCAAGTAAAACAACCACCTATCAGGTAACTGCCTATTCACCGGATGGTTGTTCATCTACAGATGAAGTAACAATTACGGTTATTCCCCGGATTATGGTGGTTAATACGTTTTCTCCTAACCACGATGATAGGAATGATCAATGGGAAATCTTAAATATTGAGAATTACCCGGAAGCGGCAGTGGAGATATTTAATCGCTGGGGTGGGTTGATTTTTAAATCGACGGATGGCTATAAAAAGCCTTGGGATGGTACTTACAAAGGGCAAGATCTGCCACTAGCAACTTATTATTATATTATTCGCCTAAATAAGAAATCTAAACCCATTGCCGGATCAGTAACCTTAATCCGATAAATAGAACATGTCAGTATGCTTTCACAACTGCAATAGATAGTAAGTAAAGTCTAATCCTTACTTCTCCTGAATAATTTCCGCCAGTTTACCCGTTAAAGCACGGCGGGAATAGCGATGGTAATCTACAATGGGTAAATCCAGGTTCGGGTTTATTTTCCAGCTATGGGCTAATTGATCCAGGTAATCTACCATCTGATCGTAAGCGGCATAATGAAATACCCGCCCTGCCCCACATTCATCAATTATCCGGTCGGCATCGCTGTGTAATGGCCCAATGCAGATGATGGGTTTATTAGAAGCCAGGTATTCAAAAAGCTTACCGGGTAAAATGCAAAAGTTATTCACCACATCCGGAATCCCCATTAACAATACCGTAGCCGATAATAAATAGCGGATCGATTCGTGATGGGGTACAAACGAAATAATTTCTGTAATATTTGCTAACTCGGCTTGCTCTACTTGCCGGCGCACCATTTCCGAAATTTTACCTACAAAACGTAATTGAAAAGGCACATCGGGGTAACGACGAGCCACCTCGGCCAGGGCTTTTAAAAATAATTCGATGTTATAGGTTTCCGAAATAGTACCGGTGTAGGTAATGCATAGTTTATCTTTCGGCGGTTCAGAAGCATAAGTAAAATCTTCTTCGTCGTAGCCATTCGGTAAAACTATTATTTTGGTGGAATCAATCCGGGCGGATTTAGCTACCAATAAGCGTTTGGTATCGGCGCTGGTTACCAGTATGGCATCGGCTCCTTCAATAACCGCTTTTTCGTAGCGGGCATCCATTTGTTTGGCCAGAGCAGTATGATTCAGCTCTTTATAATAATAAATATCCGTCCAGGGATCCCGCAAGTCGGCTATCCATTTAATATGCGGAAACTCTTTTTTTAGTTTTAACCCAATTAGCTGCGACGAATGCGGCGGACTAGTAGTAATAATCGCGCTAAAAGATTCAGATTGGAACAATTCTTTTGCGGCCTTTATCGCGAACCGGTTCCAACCTACCCGGGCATCCGGAATAAATAAATTGCCCCGGATAAAATTAAAAACTTTTTGGACCAGGCTCTGGTTGTTTTGGTTGGCAAAGCCACCGTATGGAATCTCCTTTTTGCCCGTTAATTTTTTGTAATATTCAAAAGGTTCGCTCGTATTCGTCCGGATTACTTTAACGGAGGCGGGTACATCCGTGGCAAGCGAGTTGTCCAGCACCGGATAAGCACCTTTTTTTTCATCTACCGTTATTACTGTAGGCGTTAAATGAAACTCGGGCAGATGCTTTACAAACTTTAAGCAACGCTGCACTCCCGCTCCACCGGAAGGCGGCCAGTAGTAAGAAAAAAATAATACATTACCGGAAGAAGGAGCTTTTGGGTTTGCCAAGGATAATTTAATTCTGATTTAAGTAAGAGAAAAATATTACAGCATAAAGGTTTAATTACCGTAAATATTAATTGAGCGAATATACGTTGCTGGCGTAAAAATATCAGGTATTTTTATTTTTTCTGCTTATTTTTGTTTACTAAAGAAGATACACGCATGTTTGATAGTTTAAGTAGCAAATTAGACCGGGCCTTCAAAACCCTGAAGGGTCAGGGCAGCATCACGGAAATTAACGTAGCCCAAACCATTAAAGAAGTCCGCCGGGCTTTGGTCGATGCCGACGTGAATTATAAAGTGGCTAAATCGGTAACCGATAAAATAAAAGATGAAGCCATGGGCCGCGACGTGTTGATTGCGGTATCGCCCGGGCAGTTGATGGTTAAAATTGTGCACGAGGAGCTTACCCACTTAATGGGAGGCGAAAAACAGGATATTCAAATAAAAGGCGACCCGGCTATTATATTAATTGCGGGTTTGCAAGGTTCGGGTAAAACCACTTTTACCGGTAAACTGGCGAATTACCTGAAAAAGCAAAATCGCAATGTGTTGGTGGCGGCTTGCGACGTGTACCGGCCAGCCGCGATTGACCAGTTAAAAGTATTAGCCGAGCAAGTAGGAGTGGAGGCTTATACCGAGACGGACAATAAAAACCCCTTACAAATCGCTCAAAATGCAATAGCTTACGCGAAAGCGAATAATAAAAAAGTTGTAATTGTGGATACGGCGGGCCGTTTAGCCGTGGACGAAGCCATGATGCGCGAAATTGCGCAACTAAAAGAAGTTTTAAAGCCAACCGAAACCTTGTTCGTGGTAGATTCCATGACCGGCCAGGACGCGGTAAATACGGCCAAAACCTTTAATGATCGTATTAATTTTGATGGGGTAGTTTTAACTAAGCTGGATGGCGATAGCCGGGGGGGGGCAGCGCTTTCTATCCGGGCCGTGGTAGAAAAGCCAATTAAATTTATCAGTACCGGCGAGAAAATGGAAGCCCTCGATTTGTTTTACCCCGACCGGATGGCGCAGCGGATTTTGGGTATGGGCGACGTGATTTCGTTGGTAGAACGGGCACAGCAAACTTTCGATGAGGAAGAAGCGCGCCGTATTAACCAGAAAATCCGCAAGAATCAGTTTAACTTTGATGACTTTTTGTCGCAGTTAGAACAGATTAAGAAGATGGGAGATATTAAAGATCTCGTCAGTATGATACCGGGCGTAGGCAAAGCCATGAAGGATGTGGAAATTGACGAGAATGCGTTTAAACCTATCGAAGCCATCATTAAATCCATGACGAAAGAAGAACGCGCTAATCCGGACATTATTAGCGGTAACCGTCGGAACCGGATAGCCAAAGGCAGCGGCACCAACATTCAGCAGGTAAATAACCTCATGAAACAGTTCAACGACATGCGCAAAATGATGAAAAATATGAATAAACTTACCGGGAAAGGCGGTGGGTTATCAAAAATGAAAATGTTTAAGTAAAAGATATTTGTATCTGGATTTTAGGCATTAGACTTTTTTGAATAATTATAAAAACAAGAGGCTTCTCACGAGAAGCCTCTTGTTTTTATAATTAGATTAGAATTCCTGCTGTAGAATCTAATATTCAGATTTATGAGGATTTTTGCTCCATTCTTCAAAAGCCACAATAGCTTCTTCGGGTAGTAATTGTTCCATGGCAATCCGGCATTCTTGCCGTGGTTTTTTTAATTCTTCGTAGATAAAATTATCGTCGAAGCCGACGGCAGCCGCATCTTGTTTCGTGTTGCCATAATAAACTTTCCGGATTCGGGCCCAGTAGATAGCACCAAAACACATGGGGCAAGGTTCGCAACTGGTATAAAGTTCACAATCGCTTAAATGATACGTTTGTAGAGTGGCACAGGCTTTCCGGATGGCATCCACTTCGGCGTGGGCTGTGGGGTCGTTAGAGGCTAATACCTGATTAAAGCCGTAGGCAATAATTTCTCCGTTACGCACCACTACTGCGCCAAAAGGTCCCCCATAGCCGGCCCGCATTTTATCAAGAGACAGCCGAATCGCTTCCCGCATGTATTTCTCTTTATTTTTTTCCATTTTAAATACTACTCAGCTCCCTGTACAACTACTTAGTTGTTCGCGATTGGGTTTAAAACCTTCTTTAATTAGCTTAATAAGTAATTAATACACCCAACTAATTCTGTTAGAATACTAATAAAATAGCTCAAATAGAATTATTTAATGAGCTTATCTATTCTTCTAAGTTGTTTTGGCTTAGATTATTCAGCTTTATTTGTAATTCAATAACCGCTTTTTCCCAGACTTCAGTAAAAAGGTTTACTAAAGAAGGTACAGATTCCAAACGTATTAATTTACTAGTATTAGCTTCCAACTTAGTTAGTAATTTTAATAACTTTTCTATTCCCACCAAAGTTATGGGGGAGCGCATTTTGTGAACTAACTTTCTCAGATTTTCCCAATCATTTTGCTTCGCCAAAAAATTGAGGTTCTTTACATTTTCCGGGGATTGTTGCAGGAATAAGATGATTATATCGGACATAAATCTTACATCGCCCCCGGCAATTTCCTGTAAATAGGTAAGATTTATATAATTAGCTTCTGGCGGGGAAGCATTATAATCCCTTGTTTTTAAAGAAGGGGATGATTGGATTTTAGCTGGTTTCTTCTTTGGCACCAAAGCAATAATTTAGTAAAATTAACAAAGTTATTGTTTAATGATTAAAATGAGTGTATGTAAGCATTTACAAAAGCAAGTTCGCCGGAATTAATACATAAAATTAATTTATTTTAAAATAAATCCCGCATAAACAACTAGTATGCAAAATATTAAATTTTAAGGAAAAATCCCATCCTAATACCTAAATTTTAGCTTTAAATTTAATATTTTTTATATTAAGTAGTTGTTAGTTATTAGTTGCTCGTTGTTCGCTTAATTAATTCATAAGGATCCGTAAGTTATCTCACCTGGTAGTCTAAACTTATTTCGTCGAAGTACTTACGAGTAATCAGATTAAAATACCAATACCTGATTTTAGTTAAAATTAATTTAACAAAGAAGCCGTTAGTTGTAATTACAATTAACGGCTTCTTTGTTAAATTAAAGAGAAATGCAAAACAATCTCCAACTTCAGACTCGAAATTAATCTTCTTCCACCATAGTACGGAACCGATGCAAGCCATTGCGTAAAATAATATAGAAAACGTAAAGCAAACCAATCAGCAAGCCACCAATAGCTCCTTTAGCGGCATTTTTATAGATGGTTCCGCTCGCTGGCCTGCCAAAAGTGATAAATCGGTCGATAATTTCAATCTCTGAATTAATAAATAACAACCGGTCAATTTTTAGTTGCTGATCATACAGCCGGAAATCTTCGCGGTAAATATCAATGGGATTTGATTCTTTATCATTTAAAGTAACATTGGTTCCGGTTTTACTTGGTCCATCGGGTAAATAGCTTTTTGCCATATAAGATTTAAGGGTATCTAGGTTTTTCGATTCCCGGATTAACTTGGCCTTTCGGCTAAGCAAATTCTTTCTCTCAATGGCTATCCGTTTATTTACGAATTTATTGTTTTTAATATAGTTTACCAGAACAGTATCTAAACCAACCAGAGTGGTAGTATCATATACTTGCACCATAATCTGGAAGGTAGAATCACTGTGATTCAAAATTAAAGAATCTAATCGTCGCTGATTTCCTTTTGTATTTTTATAAAGGTCAATCAACATTTGCATATTAGGCGAAATAATCTGCTCTACCTGAATTTTCCGGAGGCTTTTCGCTTTTTTGGGCTCAATTTTTAATAAGCTTGCCAAAACCCGAAAATTATTTTCGGAGCAAAGGCGGTTTAAGTTTTGAATGGAATTATCTAAAAATTCGCCCCGATAATAAGCTGAATTTAAAGTCATTCTTGATTCATAATAAGGTTTGAAAGCGTAGAAATAGGCTACTCCCAAAATTGTACCTACAAGTATTAAAGCAAAAATTACCTTAGTTTTAGAAATAAAAGTATCGAGGTATAAAAAGAACAATCTAAAAATAGATTTAAGAAATTTTACAAATCCTCTACCTATAGATATAAAAATTTTACTCAGATCAATTTCATCCAAACTGGTATTATTCTCAACTGGAGTACGCTCTTTGTAATTCATAAATTAAATTCAGAAAAACTATTTATATAGATTGTAATGGGCAAGCAGTTTTATTTAGTTAAATAAACTATTAGAATACTCAAGTATTTTTCTAGTTTAAAATATTATTTATTCTGAATAGAGAATTTAGTTCTCTTCCAATCTTCATGGTCTTGGTTCCGTGCAAAAGTATAAATATTTCCTAAAAGGTAAGCTACGGTTTAGGGTACTAAATTATTTTTGCTTTTTAATCCTACAATCATGAAGTTTGTGCAATGAAAGTAGTCATTCTTGCAGGGGGGTTAGGTACCAGATTAGCCGAAGAAACAGATTTACGGCCTAAACCCATGGTCGAAATAGGGGGCAAGCCCATCATCTGGCATATCATGAAAATTTACTCAACCTATGGGTTTAACGAGTTTGTCGTTTGCCTGGGCTATAAAGGTTATGTAATTAAAGAATACTTTGCCAACTATTTTTTGCATCAGTCAGATGTCACGATTGATTTATCCAACAACGATCTGGAAATTCACAATAGTTTTTCGGAAAAGTGGAAGATAACCTTAGTAGAAACCGGCAAGGATACGCTTACCGGCGGTAGAATCAAGAGAATTCAGAAATATATTGGGAATGAACGGTTTATGCTTACTTATGGAGATGGAGTTAGCGACGTCAATATTCACGAGTTAATCAGAACGCATAATTCTGGTAAAAAATACGTTACTATTACTGCTATTCAGCCTTCGGGTCGTTTTGGGGTATTAAGTTTCGGTGAAGATAATTACATTACTTCTTTTCACGAAAAGCGCAGTGAAGATGTTGGTTGGGTTAATGGCGGTTTTTTTGTTTGCGAACCTGAAATTTTTAATTACATAGAAGGCGATAGTACTATTTGGGAACGCGAACCGTTAGAGAATCTATCAAAAGAAAATCAGTTAAAAGCTTATAAGCATAGAGGCTTTTGGCAACCTATGGATTCGTTAAAAGACAAATTAGATTTAAACGAACTTTGGAACAGCGGGAATGCCGCCTGGAAAATTTGGTAATGGAAGCATTTCTGCGAGAAAATTACGCTGGTAAAAAAGTTTTAGTAACGGGTCATACTGGCTTTAAAGGTTCCTGGCTGCTTGTTTGGTTAAAGCAATTGGGAGCAGAAATAATGGGCTATGCCAAAGCACCTGAAACCCAAGAAGATCTGTTTAATCAAATCTCCGGCGAAGATTATTGTTATTCGGTAATTGGAGATGTTTTAGACAAATCGGTTTTATCGAAGTGTATTTCGGATTTTCAGCCCAGCTTTGTATTTCACCTTGCGGCTCAGCCTTTGGTAAGAACTTCTTATGAAATACCAGTTGAAACATTTGAAGTAAATACGATTGGAACAGCGAATGTACTAGATGCAGTAAGAATAATTTCTGGCAAATGTACGGTGGTTATAATTACTACGGATAAAGTTTATGAAAACCAGGAGTGGCCGTATCCTTACCGCGAAGTGGATGCTCTTGGTGGCTATGATCCTTACAGTGCGAGTAAGGCCTGTGCCGAACTAGTAACCAATTCTTATCGAAATTCCTTTTTTAACGTAAAAACTGTTTCTGTTCATCAGAAGGCAGTTGCTACCGCCCGGGCAGGCAATGTAATAGGTGGGGGTGATTGGGCCCGCGATAGAATTGTTCCGGATATTGTGCGGGCTTTACAGAGTAAAAATCTGATTCCTTTACGTAATCCAGCCGCCATCCGGCCCTGGCAACATGTGTTAGAACCTTTGTTCGGGTATTTGCTTTTAGGCGCTAAATTAGCCTTAGAGCCCGAAATATATTCTACGGCCTGGAATTTTGGTCCCAATACAAATGATATTTTATCAGTAGAAAAATTGGCTCATTTAGCGCTTCAAGTATGGGGAGAAGGAGATATTCAAAAACTTGATTTGGCAGATCAACCCCATGAGGCAGGAGTACTTAAATTAGATATAAGTAAAACCTACAAGGTATTGCAATGGCGGCCATATTTAAATACCCATGAAGCCGTAGAAAAGACCATTCAATGGTATAAAAGCTTTATCTTAAAAGAAAAGAATGCTTCGGAATTGATACTTGCCGATATTGCCAGTTTTTTGAATCAAATAAATGAAAGTGAATAGAAATGAGTGCATTGGAAAATTTAACAGCTACTGGCTTCAAAAATATTAACGGAGAACTACTTTCTGGCTTAGAAGAGATTGCTGTGCGCAATACTAGCAAACAGTTTCGGCCGGGGGTAGACTATATTCCAGTTACAGGCAAAGTATTAGATGCCCAGGATTTACTTTATGGGGTAGATGCTACCTTAGATGGTTGGTTAACTACTGGTCGGTTTGGCCCTGAGTTTGAAAAGAATCTGGCCGAGTGGGTAGGCGCTAAATATAGTTTTTTAGTAAATTCTGGTTCTTCCGCTAACCTGGTTGCTTTCTACACTTTAACTTCACCTAAATTGAAAGACCGGGCTTTAAAACCCGGCGATGAAGTAATAACGGTAGCTGCCGGTTTTCCTACAACGGTTAACCCCATGATTCAGTTTGGGTGCATACCGGTTTTTATTGATGTAGATATACCTACCTATAATATTAAAGCCGAATTAATTGAGCAGGCAATTACTCCTAAGACGAAGGCCATTATGATGGCGCATACTTTAGGTAATCCATTTAATTTGGGAGTAGTAAAAGAAATTGCTAAAAAATATAAACTCTGGCTAATCGAAGACGATTGCGATGCGTTAGGGGCTACTTACCAAGGTAAAAAAACCGGCACTTGGGGCGATTTAGCTACTTTATCTTTTTACCCGGCGCATCATATAACCATGGGCGAAGGCGGAGCAGTATTAGTGAACAACCTGAATTTACGGCGAATAGTAGAAAGTTTCCGGGATTGGGGAAGAGATTGCTATTGTGTACCGGGCGCAGATAATACCTGTGGTAAACGTTTCTGCTGGAAACTAGGCGAATTACCGGAAGGTTACGACCACAAATACACGTATTCTCATATTGGGTTTAATTTAAAAGTAACTGATATGCAGGCCGCCATTGGTATTAGCCAGCTTAAAAAGGCCGATTACTTTGTAGAGAAGCGCAGAGAAAATCATAAGCTGTTATATCAAAAGTTAAAACTTTTTGAAGATCATTTTATTTTGCCGGAAGCAACTCCCGAGGCTAACCCGAGTTGGTTTGGTTTTATGATTTCTATCCGGGAAAACAGTCCGATAAACCGGAAAGATCTTGTTTCTTACTTAGAAGAAAATAAAATTGGTACCCGTTTATTGTTTGCCGGAAATTTACTCCGTCAACCGGCTTATCAGCATATCCAATATCGGAAAGTAGGTGATTTAACAAACACCGATTTTATAATGAGTAATTCTTTTTGGTTAGGAGTTTGGCCCGGATTAGAAGAAACGCATTACGATTATATTGTAGAAACCCTGCATACTTATTTTAAACAAAATAATATTTCCAGGGGAGAAGCTTAAGGAATGGTTTCCCTACTACCTGATCTGGAACATATTCTGCTTTATACAGAAGGAGTATGGCCTTTTCTCCGGGATAAGCACTTGTTTATTTCGGGAGGAACTGGTTTTTTTGGCCGATGGCTTTTAGAAAGTTTGGTTCATGCCAACACCAAGGGTAATCTTAATATTAAAATTACTGTTTTAACGCGTAACAGGGAGGCATTCCGGACAAAAGCCCCTCACTTATTTGAGTATTCATTTTTAAATTACCTGGAAGGAGATATTCAAAATTTTACTTTTCCGGAAAGCTCTATAGATTTTATTATTCATGCTGCTACCGAAGCCAATGCGCAACTAAATGCGGAGAGTCCGCTTTTAATGACAGATACTATTGTTGCTGGTACTCGCCGGGTATTGGATTTAGCGCGGCAGAAGCAGGTGAAAGCTTTACTTTTAACCAGTACCGGAGCTGTTTATGGCCGCCAGCCCCCCGAATTAACGCATTTACCCGAAGATTATTTGGGAGGGCCGGATATTACGAATCCTTATTGGACCTATGGCGAAAGTAAACGCATGGCCGAGTTACTCGCGGCCATTTATTTTAAACAGTTTAATGTTCCGGTTAAAATTGCCAGATGTTTTGCTTTTGTAGGCCCCTTTTTACCTTTAAATACACATTTTGCTGCCGGTAATTTTATTTTGAACGGTTTAAACCAACAGCCCATTATTATAAAAGGCGATGGTACTCCTTACCGGTCTTATTTGTTCGCCGCCGATCTCGTAATCTGGTTACTGCACATTTTAATTCATGGGCAAGCCGGGCAACCGTACAACGTAGGCTCAGATGAAGAAATATCGATTGCGGAATTAGCAAATTTAGTGGCCCGGCAATTTCAACCGGTTTTAGAACCGCAAATATTAACGAAGCCACAACCACAATTACTAACAGAACGTTATGTGCCATCGGTTGAGCGGGCAAAAAAAGAGTTACAACTTAAAATAACTATCTCTTTAGAAGAAAGCATTAAACGCACCATACATTTTTACGGGAAAGAATAACCTTAGATTATGCCAGTAGAATTAAAGCGTCCTTGTCCGGTATGCCAATCGCAAACCGGAAATTTTCTTTATCATCAAGATTTTATTCTGTTTGATGGGCATCCGCTAAGTCAAGGGTTCGATCTGGTTTATTGCGACAATTGTTACTTTACTTTTGCGGATACCACTGTTACCCAAGCAGATTACGATGAGTACTATACTAACTTATCGCGCTACCAGGATAATAAAACATCTACCGGCGGCGGAGAATCTAATTACGATTCTATCAGGCTAGATAATGCTGTAAACGACATTGTTCAGGTTGTGCCAAACAAAGAAGCAAGAATATTAGATATTGGTTGTGCGAATGGAGGGCTTCTAAAACGTTTAAAAGATATTGGTTATAAAAACCTGGTCGGACTTGACCCATCGCCTGTTTGTGTGGCAAATACCAAATCCCTGACCTGTTTGGAGGCTTATGCTTCCAGTTTGTACCATATTCCTGTTGAATTAGGTAAATTTGATTTAATAATTGTTTCGCACGTTTTAGAACATTTGTTTGAAGTAGGTGAAGCAGTGTCAGCGTTTGCGGATATTTTAAACGCAAACGGAATATTATATGCGGAATGCCCGGATGCAGCCAAGTATGATCAGCAAGTTCATGCCCCATTCCAGGAATTCAATACCGAACACATTAATCATTTTTCTTTAATTTCTTTTCAGAATATTTTCTCTTTAGCAGGTTTTGAGAAAGTAAAAGACGGGCAACGGTTTGTATTAAATCCCTCTGGTTTACCATATGCCGTGGTGTATGGATTTTATGCCAGGAAAGAAGCCCTGGAAACACCGTCTACTCTAGCCAAGGATCAGGAAGCCTTAGAATCAATTAAGAACTATATCCAGCTTTCTTCCAATATTTTATCTTGTATGGAAAATAAGATTAGCTTATTAAACCAGGAGCAACAAGAAATTTTAGTGTGGGGCACGGGCCAACTTACCATGAAGCTTTTAGTAAATACTTCTTTAAAAAAGTCAAAAATTAAAGGTTTTATTGATTCTAGTCCGGTTAACGAAGGCCGGCAATTACTTAATATTCCTATCCACCATCCTTCCAATATGGCAGATAAAATAAGCCATAAAGATATTATCCTCGTAACTTCTACTATTTATGAAGATGCTATTAAAGAGGATATTGTTACTTTATATAAATTTACGAACCGAATAGAAGGATTAAAATCCTGTTTAAACTAGTCTGACATGATTCTACCGGTAATTGAGGAATTAGAAGCCCAACTTGACTTTTTGTTGAACGAAGATATAAGCAAGGCTGAAAAAAGGGCTGGTGAAGGTTTTATAAATCTGGCTGCTCAAAAAAAAATAGTATTAATTGGTTCCGGAAACGTAGGTTCTAAGGTACTGCACGTATTACGTGAGCAAAAGTTTGAGGTAGTTGCCTTTACAGATAATAACCAAGCCAAATGGGGTACAAAAAAAGATGGCCTGGAAATAGTAGCTCCGGAGGTTATAGCGGCAGAATTTCCGGACGCTTTGTATATTGTATGTATATGGTCGGCAGGCCATTTTTATAAAGATTCAAAAGCACAGTTTACCGCTTTGGGCTGTAAAAATATTATTCACTGCGGGCTTGTATTTTGGCAATATCCGCAGCAACTTTTGCCGCATTTTCATTTTGATCTACCGCAAAATTTTTTGAAGCACCGGAATGATATAAAAAGTGCTTTTAATTTATTCTTTGATCGGGAGTCAAAAAGCCAGTTCCTGGCGCACGTACGCGCCCGCTTATGGCTTGATTTTGAAGGATTACCTACTCCTTTACCCGTAGCCGAGCAGTATTTTTTGCAGAACGTAATTACAACTTTAGAAGATGAGGTATTATTAGATGGCGGCGCCTACCGCGGCGATACCTTACACGAGTTTATTAAAATCTATAATTCTAACTTTAAATCTTATATTGCTTTAGAGCCAGATCCTACTAATCTGAACTACCTAAATAATTATTTAGCGAGTTTGGAACCAGATATTGCTAAAAAAGTTTCGGTGTTACCCTATGCTTTGGGTGCCAAAAATGAAACTTTACGGTTTGATGCTTCGGGCGGTACAGGAGCGGCTTTAAGCTCTACAGGTTCCTTAGAGGTTGCTTGTGTGGCCTTGGATATTGAATTTCCAAACGCCGATATATCCTTTATAAAGTTGGATATTGAAGGGGCCGAACAGGAAGCCTTAAAAGGAGCTAAAACTATTATACAAAATAATAAGCCGGTAATTGCCGTTTGTATTTATCATATGCCCGATTGCCTTTGGTATATAGCTTTATACTTACATAGCTTATTACCCGATTATAAGTTTTTTTGCCGGACCTACGACAGCGACGGTTGGGAATTTGTCCTGTACGCAGTTCCGGTTGCCAGAATTAAGTAGATTTTACGATTAAATAAGAATGATTAAACTATCAGATTTTATTTTTAAGTATTTAGCCGATAAGGGAGTTTCCGATATTTTTCTGGTTACGGGTGGCGGTGCGATGCACTTGAATGATTCTATTGGGAAAGAAAAAAGAATTAATTATATCTGTAATCACCATGAGCAGGCCTCTGCCATGGCTGCCGAAGGTTACGCGCGCGTAAAAAATTCGGTAGGAGTGGTAAACGTTACTTCCGGGCCGGGTGGCATTAATGCTCTTAATGGGGTTTTTGGCGCCTGGACCGACTCTATTCCGCTTTTAGTTTTATCCGGCCAGGTAAAACGGGAAACTTTAATGTCGGGGTACAACATACCGGGGTTGCGGCAATTAGGCGATCAGGAAGTAGATATTATCCGGATGGTGCAAGGTATAACTAAGTACGCCGTGCTGGTTACAGAGCCTAACTCTATTAAATACCATTTGCAAAGAGCTTTACACCTGGCTATGGCTGGTCGTCCCGGTCCTTGTTGGCTCGATATACCTGTGGATGTACAGGGAAGTATGATTAACGAGGAAGACCTTTTCGAGTATGATAAGAAAGAAGATGAAATTGCTTTTGACTTAACCAACTTACCAGGCTATTGTCTGCGGGTTATTCAAAAAATAAAAGATTCAGAAAGGCCGGCCTTAGTGGTAAGTACCGGCATTCGTTTAGCCGGAGCCACCGATTTATTAGAACAGGTAGCCGATAAATTAGGTATTCCGGTAACAACCGCCTGGTCCCACGATGTTTTTCCGCACGACCATCCTTTGTACTGCGGTAAACAAGGCACTATTGGCGATCGGCCGGGTAATTTTACGGTTCAAAATGCCGATACCGTATTAATAGTAGGAAGCCGGATGCCCATCCGGCAGGTGAGTTATAATTGGGATAATTTTGCCCGTTGTGCGTACAAAATACAAGTGGATGTGGACCTGGCCGAGCTAAGTAAACCTACTTTTAAGGTAGACCTGCCCCTGCACTACGATGCCAAAGTATTTTTAGAGGAAATGAATCGCCAACTGGATCAATTAAACTACGATGCCTCTAAGTTTGAATCATGGCTTAACTGGTGTAAACAAAGAGTAGAGAAGTACCCGGTTTTGCAGGCCAAACACATTAATGGAAGTGAAAATTTAAACCCTTATTACTTTTTACATACTCTTAACCGGCAGCTTAACGAAAAAGATGTAATTGTTTGCGGCGATGCTACTGCTTGTATTGTTACTTTTCAAACTTCTTATATTGTTAAAGGTCAGCGGCTTTTTAGTAATTCTGGTTCTGCTTCCATGGGTTATGATCTTCCGGCGGCGATTGGTGCAGCTGTAGCCAATAAAGGGCAGCGTATTATTTGTTTAGCGGGCGATGGCAGCATTCAAATGAATATTCAGGAACTTCAAACGGTAGTTCATTACCAATTGCCCATTAAAATTTTTGTTTTAAATAATGGCGGTTACTTGTCTATTAAATCAACCCAAAACAGCTTTTTTAAACAAGCGGTAGGTAGTGGCCCCGAAAGTGGCGTAAGTTTCCCTAACATGGAGAAAATTGGCAATGCCTACAGTATTCCGTCGTTCCGGATAGAAGGAAACAATTTTAAAGATACGCTTGAAAAGGTATTAGCTGCCGAGGGACCCGCTTTGGTTAACGTTATTTTAGATGAGCAACAATTATTTGAGCCTAAACTAAGTTCCAAACAATTGCCCGACGGTCGGATGGTTTCTGCGCCCTTGGAAGATATGTTCCCTTTTCTGGAAAAAGAAGATCTGATGCAAAACCTACTTATTCCGGCTATTGAGTTCTAAGATGATATTCCAAAATATTATTTTTGATTTAGACGGTACTATAATAGATTCTTTTCCGGGCATAGAGCAGGCATACCAGCAAGCCCTGCTTCATGTCTTGCCGGATAGAATCGTGCCCGATATTAAAAATCTGATTGGGCCTCCCATTCATAAAATATTTGCTCTTTCCTTACAACTCGATGATGAAGTTATTTTAGCCGAGTTAGTGAGAGAGTTTAAAATTGCTTACGATACCATTTGCTGGAAAAACACTTTGGTCTATGAAGGTGTAATAAATACGCTTGAGCAATTAAAAAAGAGAAACATAATTTATTTATTGTAACGAACAAAAGGCAGGTACCAAGCTTAAAAATTTTAAACTATTTCAACTTAGCCGATTATTTTACCGAAATTATTTCTCCGGATTCATATTCAGCCAACTTTACCGTAAAAAAGCAAACTTTATCTTTTTTAATGAATAAGTATCAAATGCCGGCTAAAAAAACTATTTTTGTCGGCGATTCAGAAGATGATAGAGAGGCTGCAGCGTCAAATAACATAGATTTTGTAGCAGCTGTATACGGATACGGCAAAGCATATACAAACCAGGTTTATAGCATAAACCATCCGGAACAATTACTTACATTGATATTTAATAATTAATTTTTCATGATTAATACAAATATATTCGAAGATCTATTTGTCCTGGAAATGGCAAATAACCATTGGGGAAGTGTAGAGCGGGGATTGAAAATAATCAATGATTTTGCCAAGATTGTTCGGTTTAACAATGTTAAAGCCGCTATAAAATTACAGTTCCGGGATGTAGATAATTTTATTCATAAAGATTTTAAGAACCGTACCGATATCCGGTACATTAAAAAGACTTTAGACACCAAATTATCCCGGGAAGAATATGGTACTTTAGTCGATGCTATTCGTAAAAGTGGTTGTATTCCCATGTCTACTCCTTTCGACGAGGCTTCCGTAGACTTATGCGCAGAATTAAACATTCCTATCATTAAAATTGCCAGTTCTGATTTAAATGACTGGCCTTTGATTGAGAAAATAGCGAAAACTAAAAAACCAGTTATTGTTTCTACGGGTGGTTCGTCCTTAAAAGATATGGACGATTTTGTTACTTTTTTTACGAACCGTAATATTCCGTTGGCCATTAACCATTGCGTTTCTATTTATCCAGCCGAGGATTATGAATTAGAATTAAATCAAATTGATTTTTTAAAGAATCGTTATCCTGATTTAGTAATTGGGTATTCCACGCATGAATATACCGATTGGACTTCTTCTATTATGATGGCTTACGCCAAAGGTGCCCGTACGTTTGAACGGCACATTGATATTGAAAGCGACGGAATACCGGTTTCTCCTTACTGTACTTTACCTCATCAGGCTGATACCTGGTTTAAAGCATTTAACAAAGCCAAAGAAATGTGTGGCGCACCGGGAATATCCAAAAGAAATCCACCAGAGAAAGAAATTAAATATTTAGATGCATTAGTAAGAGGAGTGTATGCTAAACGGACTCTTGAAAAAGGGTATACCATTACGCATGAAAATGTAGAGAAAGATTTTTATTTATCTATTCCTTTACAAAAAGGGCAGCTTTCTTGCCGGGAGTTAATGTCGGGGGAGACCTTACTTACCGATTTACAGGTCGACCAAGCCGTTAAAATAGATGATATTGATTCTCCGTATGCCGGTAATGAATCTTTAAAAAACATTATCTACAAAAGAGGATTATAATTTTATTATAATTTATTGAAATGGAATCTATTATGCGGTAGATTCCATTTATTTTTTCATTCTATTTTACTAAATTGTCTTGATACTTAGATTAATAAAGAAAACAGGATTCAATAAGACGATTGCTTTCACCGTTGCTGGCAAGAGTGTAAGCATTCTTGGAAGTGTTCTCATTATTGTTCTTATATCTTATTTTCTTAGTAGCAAAGAACAAGGCTTTTATTATACATTTGGTAGTATTACTGCCCTGCAGGTTTTCTTTGAATTAGGGCTTTCCTACGTAATCATCCATTTTGCCAGTTATGAAACTGCCTGGCTAACCTGGAACAATAACATCTTTGAAGGTGATTTTAAAGCAAAGTCACGTTTGTCTTCGCTATTACATTTCACTGTAAAATGGTATCGAATAGTTTCAATTTGTTTGGTTTTATTGCTTTTACCTTTAGGTTGGTTTTTTTTCTCGGCTAATCAAGCAAATACAGAACAGGTTAATTGGTTAGGACCTTGGATTCTATTATGCATTAGTACGGCCTTATTTCTATTTATTACTCCTGTTTTTTCTTTTCTGGAAGGCTGTGGTAAAGTAAAAGAAGTGGCGCTTTATCGTGTATATCAAAGTTTATCAAATTATATTTTTATTGGCTTTTCCCTGGCATTAGGACTCCGGCTATATGCTTTAGGCGTAGGAGTAGCTATTTCTTTCCTATCGGGTTTAATTTGGTTAAATCTTAAATCTAACCGCATCTTTTTAAAAGATATCTGGGTTTCTAAAATCTCAGATTATAAAATTAACTGGCAGCAGGAAATTTTACCCTTTCAATGGAAAATTGCGATAAGCTGGTTGAGTGGATATTTAATTTTTCAATTATTCAACCCGGTTTTATTCACTTTTCAAAGTGCTGCGGTTGCTGGTCAAATGGGAATAAGTTTAGCTGCTTTTAATGGCGTGTCTTTAGTAGCAATGGCATGGGTTAACACTAAAATACCGGTTTTTTCTGTTCTAATTGCTAAGAAAGAATTTGAAGAACTAGATCGAATCTTTTTTAAAGCCGCCATTCAATCTTTGGTTGTTGTTGCTTTCGCCTCTTTTACCTTAGTAGCCGTTATTTACTTTTTGCAAAGTTTGGATATTTCAATTAGTACCCGGTTTCTTCCCATTAAACTATTAGCTATTTTAGGTTTTATAAACATTTTAAATCAGATTACTTTTTGCCAGGCAATTTATTTGAGGGCTCATAAGAAAGAACCGTTTTTATTAAATTCGGTAGTGGGATCTATCTTAACTGGTATAAGTACCTACGTGGCTGGTCGTTATTTTGGTGTAGAAACAGTAGTGGTAATGTACTTTTTATTAAATCTGGTTGTTGGCTTACCCTGGAATAGTTATACTTTCCTGCATAAAAGAAAAGCTTGGCATAGTTATTAGCCTAATTAAATTTTTCCAAGCGAAAATTTACCTATGGAAGAACTCGTGTTAATGTCTAAATATAAGAAGTTAGCTCAAAAATTAGAATTAGTTCTTTTTACTTACAATCGTGCGCAATTTCTAGATCATGCTTTAACCCAGTTGCGGGGTTGCCCTTTTTATTTTTGCAAAATCACCATCCTGGATAATTGTTCCACTGACGAAACTCCAGAAGTAGTTCAGCGGCATATATCCTGTTTCCCTAATATGGTTTATGAAAGAAATAAACTCAATATTGGGGGTAATGCTAATATACTAAGAGCGGCCGAAAAAAGTAACGGCCTGTATACCTGGCTCATCTGCGACGATGATGAATTCGACTTTACTAATTGTGATGATGTTATTGATGTTGTATTAGAAGAAAAGGTAGATTTGATACACATGGGAGGGCATGGTATTAAACCTTGGCAACCAGCCGGAATTACTGCTACGCCCAAAGAATTAATGACTATGGGTTACCATTTTGTTAATAATGCTAGTTTTGTGCCTGCTGGTTTGTTTCGTACGCAAGTATTCTACGATAGCCTGGACGCAGCCTACCAGAATATTCGTAACTGGTACCCACATTTGGTCTATGCTTTTAAATTTTATACAGAAAACAAGCCTATCTATTTGGCCAAGAACCGGATTGTAACGGCTTCAGTTGGACGTGCCGGCTATAATTATGATGATTGGCTCGACCGCTGGGTAAACACAAGCTTTTTAATGAAGCAATTTTCGGATAGAAGAAAAGCCTTTTTTGATGTATATAACGGAGAAAAGAAGTTAATTACTTTAGCAAGACTTACCCTGCATGCTTTTAAGAAAAAAATAAGTTTCTTCTCCTTATTCAAAGTATTTTACTTATACTCCGTTCCGGGTTTATTAGCGAGTATATTCTATTTAGCAGGTATTGGACTTCTGTATCCATTTATTAAAAATATAGAAAAAAAAGATTAAACCAGATGTTGGTTTAGCTTTTAAAAAAGTATTTATGAAAATGGCAATTGATTGTAGGGCTTTAAGAAACGCTCCTTCCGGAATCCCAAATTTCTTAGTGGCTTCTATCAATGAGTTTTCGAGGTGTTTTACTAATTGGGAATTTTTTCTTTTATCCAACGAAGAATTTCATCCGGAAATAGCTAAACAGATAATTTACCGTGCTAATGTTAAAGTAATTATTGAGCCTTTACTATTATTTAAAAAGGTTTCTTTCTTATGGTTGTTAACCAAAGCAAATTTTATTGTTAACAAAATTAAACCCGATTTATACTGGTCGCCCGCTTTTTTATTACCCCCTTTTTTACGCAACGAAATACAAACGCTTGTAACTGTTCATGATATTGTTAACAAGGAATTCAAAAGTACTATGTCCTTAATCGGAAGAATTTACGCGCATCTGTTGCAAGATTATTCTATTAATAAAGCAGATAAATTGTGGGCAAATTCTTATTACACTACCCATTCCATAAAAAAATATTATAAAGCCAGAAATAGTAAAGACATATTTACAGGTTTTTTCATTAATAAAACCTTATTTAAACCAATTACCGTTTCACCCGAAGAAAAGGCTGAGCTTTTAAACAAGTATAAAGTAAATTCTAAATTTATTTTATTTGTAGGTACCCTGGAGCCCCGGAAAAATTTAGAGTTTCTTTTGAAATTAATGCCTTCTATTAAGCATTTAGAAGTTAAATTGCTGGTAGTTGGAGCAAAAGGGTGGGGCAATACAAAAATCAGTAGTATTGTAGAGAGTAAAGATTACCCTTCAGAAAATGTACTATTTCTGGGCTTTGTTCCTACTGAAGATTTAATTAAATTATATAATCTTGCCTCTGTTTTTATTTCAACATCGCTTAACGAAGGCTTTGGGATGCCCCAATTAGAAGCAATGGCTTGTGGCTGCCCGGTAATTACACCCCATAATTCAGCAATGATTGAGGTGGTGGAAGGAGCAGGAGAAACGGTACGCTCCTGGTATGTAAACGATTGGGTAAACGCAATCACTAAAGTGCTTTCAAACCGCGAAGGATATAGCTTGAAAGGCTTAGAGCGCAGTAAGCAATATGAAGCAGAGTTAGTATTAAAACAGTTATTTTCTTATATAAACAATGAGAAAAGTTAAGTTATATCATTTGTATATAAATTATTAAAACTCATAATAATTAAAGGGTGAAATTAATTTTAAATAAACGTGAGTTAGCATTAGTAGCATTTACAATCTTCTGTTTTATTTCTTTTCAATTAACAGAAATAAAATTTTACAATATAAAAATTAACGAATTACTAGCCCTTCTTTGTTTACCATTTCTGCTTTATAACATAAAGACTTTAAATAAATATGTAATTTATTTTTTATTGTTTTTTTGTTTCTTATTAATCACAACAGTTATTCAAAATAATTTTCAAACGTTTTACTTTGATATTGAAAGCTTAAGTATTTTAAGAAAGCCTTATTTTATTAGTATATCCAGATTTCTGGAATTGATTTCTTGTTTAGTATTTGCAGTAATAGTTTACAAAACAATTAATTACTTAAGAGACAATCAGGTAAGTTTAAAAGTAATAATTAATTCGGTTTTATTGTTAAATTTTTATTTTGCCTTATTTCTCCTGTTTGCCTCTTTATTTTATTACTTAAATATTTTTTCTTACAGAGAATCAACCATTATTTACGATACTACTCCTTACTTGCCTACTTATACCTTACGATTAAGAGGATATTATGTAGAAGGCGGGCCTTTAGGTTTAATGTTTGCTTTTCTTTTTTGCCTTTCTACTTTAGTAAACAAAAAAGAATATCTTCAGAAATCTGTTTATATACTAATAATACTTTTAGCCCAATCTAAGGCCGGAATGATTGCTGTTTTGGGATGGCTTTCATTTGAATTTTACAGAAAATTCAGGCATACCAAGCTGATGAAATATATTATATTTTTGCTTGTTCTTCCTGTTTTTCTGTTTCTCTCCTATAAAATAGCCAGCGGGTATGTAATAACTCTTAAAAACTTTGAGCAACAATTATTAGATAGAGAAAAAGATGAAACCCTAATTATGGGTCGTACAGCCGCTATTAAAATTGCTCCGAAAATGGTAGCGCACCATCCATTATTAGGTATAGGTTTAGGAAATTACTCATTAGTTAGAAATGATCCTAATTACCTTAATGGTATGCCTCCCGTGCAAGGATGGGACTTGCCCGGATTAGGAGGAATAATAACCTTATTAATTGAAAACGGAGTTATTGGGTTTGTTTTGTTTATCTTTCTTTTATGGCAAATCTATAAAAGATATGCCCCTTACTCACTTATATCTCAAGATGCAATTATCATATTCTGTCTGATTTGTTTGTTGGGGATACAGCTTCAATTTTTATATATCTGGTTTTTAATTGGCTTAGCCTTAGCAGCTCCGGATGCTATAGAAGAGAATTTAGCAAATGAAGAGGAATGATAAACCTTTGATGGTAATTGATGCCAGATTAATTGACACTTCTGGTATAGGAACAGTTTGCCAGAATGTAATTCCTTTACTAAAAAGTAAATTTGATATTATTTTATTGGGTAAACGTGCTGTATTGCAACAATTTAGTTGGATAGATTCCATTCAAATAATTGAATTCGCTACAAAAATTTATTCTTTAAAAGAGCAATTAGATTTTTTTAGTAAAATTCCTTTGTGCGATTACTTTCTTTCGCCGCATTACAATGTGCCGCTTTTACCCATCAGAGCAAAAAAAAGAATTACTATCATTCATGATGTGAATCATATTGCTCTGGCTGCTAATTTCAGTATTATGAAAAGATTATACGCAAAATGGATTCTGGCAAGTGCATTAAAGTTATCTGATATAATTTTTACCGTATCAAGTTTTTCAAAATCAGAGATTGTTAAATTCTTTGGTGTAAAAGAAGATAGAATAAACACTATTCCGCTGGGAGTTGATAAATCCATTTTCAAAACTTATAGCATATCTGAAAAGCAAAGTATTCAAATTAAGTACAAGCTACCAGAGAAGTTTATTCTGTATGTTGGTAATGTGAAGCCGCATAAAAACTTAATAACTTTAATAAAAGCATTTGCTTTGTTAAAAGCTGAAAGTTTTGGTGAAATAGATAAGTTGGTAATTGTTGGTAAAAAAGAAGGCTTTATTACTAATGACTTGAATTTAGATAATGAAATAGAACGCTTGCAACTAAGGGATGCAATTATTTTTACCGGATTTGTAGAAAGTCAAGACTTACCTGTAATTTACAATCTCGCTGATTTATTTGTTTTTCCATCTTTTTACGAGGGTTATGGGTTACCGCCCATTGAGGCTATGGCATGTGGTTGTCCCGTTTTGGTATCAAATGTTTCCAGTTTGCCGGAAGTATGTAAAGAGGCAGCTCTGTATTTTAATCCTTATGATTTGGAAGAGTTAGCTCAATCTATTCATTTAATTTTAAATGATAAATTAAAGCAAGAAGAATTACGGACAAAAGGATTTTACTTAACAGCTAATTATAACTGGCAGAATACGGCGAATAGGATGGAAGAAATTATTTTAACTAACTAAAGGATTTATGATTTTAAAATTTCGCAATTATAAAGTTTTATACGAAATTAATTTAATATTGATTGCTCTCTTGCTTCCTTTTACTGAATACTTTTCTATTCAGTTTGTGAGCATTAGTATAATTTTATTGCTGTTAGGTTGGTTGCTTTTTAACGGTAAATCTAAATTTTTTACCCTTACCAAATCTGAGAAACTAGTTTTATTTTTGTTTATACTTTTTTACTTAATTAATCTTAGTGGTTTATTCAGGGGCGGAAGTAGTATTGCGGAGAAAGTTTTAATAAAGAAGTTAGCTCTTTTATTATTACCTGTTATTATAGCCACCGGCCCCGGTTTAACACTTCTTCAAATCAAGCGAATCATATTTTGTTTTATCTTTAGTTTATCAATTAGTACTCTTCCTACTTATTCTATAGGTATTAACAATCTGTTAGCACCTCAAAACGATCTTAATGATCTAGCTGATGTCTTATTAATTCATCGTCCGTATTTTGGGTTGTTTTGTGCCTTTTCTGTGATTGCTCTTTTAATTTTATTCAGAGTTAAAGACAAGCTTTTTATTAAGCTGGCTAGTTTTATAATAATAGTTTATCTATTGTTTTTTGCCGGTATTATTTATGCCAAAATGGCTCTGATTTCATTTTCTATAACTGTTGTTCTATCTGGTTTGGTGTGGCTTTTATATAAGCGGTTCTATATTTATTCTTTACTTTTAACTGCCATACTAATAATGGGGGCCTTGTTAGTTTATCAAAAAACGCCTTCTATAAAAAATAATATCAGCAATGTGCTGGCAGGCAAAGACTTCTCTTTTAATGATTACAATATATTGGTAGTAGGAAGCATAAATACCCGATACGTAAATTGGGGTTGTGCCTTCAAAGTATTAAACACCGATAATAATTGGCTCTATGGTGTAGGATCGGGCAACTCTCAGAATAAACTGCAAGAATGTTATAAAACAAGGAATTTATGGGTTTATGAAAGTAAAATGAATTCTCATAATCAGTTTATAGAAGAAACGCTGTATAACGGCCTTGGCGGATTTATTATCTTTTTAAGTAGTTTACTGTTGCCCGGAATAATTTCTTTTAAAAGAGGTAATTTTTTGCATTTATCCTTTCTGATTTTATTTACCCTTTGTTGTTTAACCGAAAGTATTCTGTCGAGGCAAGTTGGGATTATATTTTATTCTTTCTTTAACTCCATTTTATTCTTTAATTTTAAAAATAATCCAGAAAGTATAACCTTACATGAATAGGAGAGTTGCCTTAGCTAAGCATTGGTTTTTAAATAGTAAAAACGATATTTCTTTTGCCGAATTATTGTCAAAAGTTTTTGAAAAAACCTGTGACTTAAAAGCTAAACCCTTTATTTCAGAAATACTGCATGAAAATGGACAATATATAGTTGATATAAAAAATATTGGCGTTTTATATTATCCGGATAATATGCCTGTTAAGTCTTTATACCAGGTAATTACCGAAAGTACAGATAAAAAGCAATGGCATTATTACGAGATTCCGGAAACCCAGGTAGTCAAGTCAGATGTGGTAGTGGATTGTGGTGCAGCCGAAGGATTATTTAGTTTAATAGTTGCGAATAGGTGCGCAAAAGTTTACGCAATAGAACCGCTACCTTCCTTTATTCATTCACTGAAATTAACCTTTGCCAAATTTCAAAATGTAGAAATAATTGCCTGTGCTTTGTCTGATAAAAGCGGTAATGCTTTTATGAACGACCACGATATTTCTTCGGCTATAAGTGATAAGGGAAATGTACCTATTAAAATAGAAACAATTGATAATTTGTTTTTTAATAAAGGAATTAAAATAGATTATTTAAAAGCTGATTTGGAAGGATACGAAATGGATATGCTAAAAGGAGCGACAAAAACCATTGAGCAATCCAGGCCAAAAGTGGCAATAACTACTTATCACAAAGCAGAACATGCCAATCAAATCAGAGAATTTTTACTAAAAATCCATCCTGATTATAAAATTAAGGTTAAAGGTATTGAAGAAAGAGCGGGAGCTCCCGTAATGCTGCATACGTGGTAATGTAAAGAGTTATATAAAGATTTTTTTCTTCATTATTAACATTATTTATTTCTAAGATAGCCGCTTTATTAACTTTTATACATCGTTCTTATTCTCTATCAATTTAAATGTATGTGTATGAGGCATGGAGCAAGTTCTTAGTTATTAAGTTTATAAAAGATTAAAGCAAAGTTTTAATGAAATTAGCCATTGTGCACGATGATTTAATGCGGCGTGGTGGAGCAGAACAGGTAGCACGGTGTTTTCATTATGCTTTTCCGAAAGCGCCTATTTTTACTTTGGCTTATGATCCGGAAAGTACGTATCCGGATTTTAAAAATTGTAAAGTAATTACTTCCTGGTATCAGAAGCTGGCCAAAGACGAAAACAAAATGAAAAAGCTGTTTTTTCCTTTTGGCCTTATGGCCATGCATCAGGTAGATGTAACCGGGTTTGACGTTGTTCTACTATCTTCTACCTATTGTGCTAAATACATTAAAGTCTCTCCCGAAGCCCTAGTTATTAATTATTGTCACCAACCTTTCCGGCTTGCTTGGTACCCGGAATCTTATGCGGAATTTGTTCAGGCTAAAGGCTTTAAGAAATTAATGCTAATGTCTATTATTGCCATTCTTCAGCATTACGATTTTAAAGCGGCTCAGCGCACTAACTACTTTATTGCTAACACCCTTGAAACCAGTTATAAGATTAAAGATAAATATAAGGTAGAAGAAGAAATTGAAGTGATATATCCTCCGGTTAGTAGCAAACAATTCTACGTGGCTTCGGAGCCAAAAAACTACTACTTAATGGTGACCCGGTTAGAATATTACAAAAGGGTTGACCTGGCGATTGAAGCTTTTAACCAATTAGGCTTACCCCTTATAATTGTAGGTACAGGTACAAAAGAAAGCGAACTAAAAAGTAAGTCAAAAAATAATATTCAATTTAAAAGTGGGTTATCCGGTTCGGAGTTAAGTAAGCTCTATGCAGAATGCCGGGCGTTAGTGTTCCCGCAGCACGAAGATTTTGGAATTACCCCATTAGAAGCCAATGCTTCGGGTAGGCCCGTTATCGCGTACGGTGCCGGGGGAGTTTTAAGCACGATGATACCTTTGAAAGATGCAATTCAAAAAAGTACGGCTATTTTCTTTCAGGAACAAAGTGTGGAGGCTTTGCGGCAAGCCGTAAAAATAATGGAAGATATTTATTTGGATTTCAATCCTGACTTTATCCGTAAAAATGCCTCCCGGTTTGAGGAAGAAGCTTTTATAGAAGCTATTCAGAGTTTTGTTAAAACTAAATACCAGAATATTTGCAAAAGCTTTATTAAGAGCTAATTAAAAATCATTTCGAACACTAAGGCAATTTTTTAATAGATTTGCCCAAAAAAGAGGTGTTTAACATTAATGGCAGGCCAGAATCAGAAGTACATTAAATTAATAAATTCTTTAGGTGATTTAGTTTTACTAAACTTAGCAGCGCTGGCCGGGTACATAAGTCGTTTTAAAGGATTCGATAATTTTGTAGAATCTCAATTTTTAAGCTTATTATTGTATTGTAATCTCGCCTGGATAACCTCTGCCTCTATTTTAAATTCTTACAATATCAAGCGGGTAACCCGGGTTACATCTATTATAAGTAATCTTATTAAACAAGTTATTTTATATATCTTGTTAGTAGAAGCTTCCTTAAACATCACCAAACCTTACTTTTTCTCCCGACAATTCCTTACTTACTCTTACCTGTATTTAACCATTCTGATGGTTAGCTGGCGGGTAGGTCTTACTTATTTGTTAAAATACCATCGCATAAAAGGGGGTAACTTTAAAAAAGTAGTTATTGCGGGTTATGGTAAGGCTTCTAACCAACTACGAAAATATTTTGAATCCCGCCCCGATACAGGTTACCGGTTCTTAGGGTTTTTTGATGATAATTCGAAACATACGAGCAAATACTTAGGGCAAATTGAGGAGCTGGAAGAATACGTGCTGCATAATGAAGTAGATGAAATTTACTGCTCGGCTTTTGAACTCAACAGCAACCAGGTAACCAATATTATTGATTTTGCCGAAGATAATTTGATCCGCCTAAAATTTATTCCGGAAGCTAACTTAATTCAATCGCGCAAGTTAGAAGTAGATTTTTATGATTTACTTCCTATTATGAATCTCCGTCCTATTCCGCTGGATGATTCTTTCAATATGGTAGTGAAAAGGGCCTTTGATATAGTATTCTCGTTTTTAGTAATTGTGTTTATTCTTTCTTGGCTTATACCAATCATAGGATTGTTGATAAAATTGGATTCCAAAGGACCAATTTTATTTAAGCAATTACGAAATGGACGGGATAATAAACCTTTTGTTTGTTATAAATTTAGAAGTATGCGGTTGAATGAAGAGGCAGATACCAAACAAGCAACTAAAGGCGATGACAGAGTTACAAAAATAGGCCAGTTTTTAAGGAAATCTAATTTAGATGAGTTGCCGCAGTTTTTTAATGTTTTGTTGGGGCATATGTCGGTGGTAGGACCCAGACCGCACCCAGTAAAATTAAACGAAACGTACCGGCGATTAATCGGGCGCTACATGTCGCGGCATTTAATTAAACCTGGGGTAACCGGCTTGGCGCAAGTAAAAGGATACCGCGGGGAAACCTCCGAGCCGCACCAAATGAAGAATAGAATAAAGATTGACTTGTTTTACATTGAGAACTGGACTTTCTTACTGGATATTAAAATTATTATGTTAACCATCCATAACATGTTTAAAGGCGAAGAAAACGCTTTTTAAACGTAGTTAGCCCAAAAACAAAAAGCCGGAGTTGAGTAATTCCGGCTTTTTGTTTTTATTAAAAATTATCAATTAACTGGACTAAATCCATTTAATACTTTTGATGTTGCATTACGCAACAGGATAGAGTAACGCAGTGTTTTAATTAAAAAGTCTAATCTCTTGGTACTTGTGTCTCTTTACTTACCCTTTTCGGTAAAGAACTTCTTTAACTGCTTTAACGGTACGTTCGATGTTAGGTAAGGAAGCTTCAATGAGAGTAGGAGCGTAAGGCAAAGGCACATCGCGGCAGGTAACTCTTTTTACCGGAGCATCCAGGTAATCAAAAGCATTGTGCTGCACATGAAAAGCAATTTCCGAAGATATAGAGGCTAATGGCCAGGCTTCCTCTATTACTACCAGCCGGTTGGTTTTCTTCACCGATTCAATTACGGTTTTATAATCAATCGGGCGGACGGTACGTAAATCAATTACCTCAGCAGATATATTTTCTTTTTGGAGTTCTTCGGCGGCGGCTAAAACAACTTTCATCATTTTACCAAACGATACTAAAGTTACCTCTTTGCCGGGGCGTTTTATATCAGCTACCCCGATAGGGATAATGTATTCGTCTTCGGGCACTTCGCCTTTGTCGCCGTACATTTGTTCCGATTCCATAAAAATAATTGGATCTTCGTCGCGGATAGAAGCTTTAAGTAAACCTTTGGCATCGGCCGGATTGCTGGGAACTACTACCTTTAAACCAGGACAGTTGGCGAACCAGTTTTCGAAATTCTGCGAGTGCTGCGAAGACAACATGCCCGCACTACCAGTTGGTCCCCGAAAAACAATCGGCACCCGGTATTGCCCTCCCGACATCGACATCATTTTTGCCGCCGAGTTAATAATCTGATCAATGGCTACCAGCGAGAAGTTAAAGGTCATAAATTCAACAATCGGGCGCAGGCCGTTCATGGCGGCACCAATACTTATTCCGGCAAAACCAAGTTCGGCAATGGGAGTATCTATAATCCGTTGAGGACCAAACTCATCCAGCATTCCCTGACTTACTTTATAAGCTCCGTTGTATTCGGCTACTTCTTCGCCCATTAAAAAAATACTAGGGTCGCGCCGCATTTCTTCGGTCATGGCTTCGCGCAAAGCCTCTCTAAACTGAATTGTTCGCATTTAAATTTTGTTTTATTCTAGCTAAGATGATGTTACAAGCTCCTTCTGTTAGCTAATCCTAGAAAAATCAATTAAAATCCGGAAAGGCAACATTCGCTTTTTTAACAATCAAAACTACGTATTTTCTGAAATACTTACAGTATGTAGCCTTAAATTTTGTGATTAGTACGAAGAAAAAGCAAGTTACAGCCAGCCAAAACTTACTTTTATTTTATGCAGGAGCAATGCTTGACCCAAAGACAATGTGTCGGGGTATTCTGCAACCTTGTACCTGGTAAGTAGTACATACAATATACCTGGCAAAAGAACTTGATTCGTTTGGAAACTAAAATTATTCTTACCTGTTTTCCGTATTAGTAAACTAAAGCAGAAATAGTAGACGGAAAGCAGTAAGTAAAAATCGGGTTTTAGCTTTGTGTTTTATAGTATAAATTTACAGTATAAATGAAACGGTTACAATATTTTATCGAGTCGCAGGCATTTGGCGTTTGTACGGCTTTAGGCGAAAAACTAGGTTTTGCCACCAGCAGTATCCGGATGTCTTTTATTTATTTATCGTTCCTTACTTTTGGCTCACCGGTTCTTATTTACCTCATGCTGGCTTTTTGGCTAAATATTCAGAAATGTTTGCGTCGGCAGAAAAGTACGGTTTGGGATTTTTAAATCTTACTAGCACTTACTTAATTTCTGAATGAAGTAAACCTTTTGAATTTTAATTCGCGGTACGATTTTTTTCGCCGGATAAAATATTCCCATACAATACTGCCATTAAACCAACCCGATAAATTAGGTAAATCTAAGCCAAATTGTTCTGCTCGCTTTTGTCGCCAATAGGATCTGTTTTGCCAAACGGCTCGGTGCGCCTTTAATACGGCCCAACTATCTGCCGGGTGCCCACTCAATAAAAATTTTAAGGCTGCTATCCAATCTAAAACGAGGCGGGTAAATAAAGTAGAATAAAATCCCCGAGCGGGAAAATTCTTGTAAAGCAAGGCCAAACCATTCCGGAAGTTTAAAAACGTTTTTCGCGGATTAGATGCCGGTAAAGTTCCTCCTCCTACGTGATACACTTCGCTTTGGCCGCAATACATTACTTTATAACCCTTGTTTTGGAAACGCCAGCATAAATCTATTTCTTCCATGTGCGCGAAAAAGGCGGGTTCTAACCCTTTCATTTGGTGATAGGTAGCTGCCCGCACGAACATACAAGCACCGGTAGCCCAAAATACCAGCAATATATCGTTGTATTGGCCTTCGTCTTTTTCTAAAGAGTTAAATAAGCGGCCCCGGCAAAAAGGATAACCGAACCGGTCTAAAAGGCCACCTCCTGCCCCGGCGTACTCCAAATAATCGCGTTGTTGGTAAGATTTTAATTTCGGTTGACAAGCAGCGATAGTAGCATCGCTTTCCATTAAGGTAATTAATGGATCTAACCATCCGGCCGTTACTTCTACATCCGAATTCAATAACACGTAATAATCGGCTCTAATTTGCCTTAGAGCTTGGTTATAACCTTCGCAAAAACCCAGGTTTTGGTGGTGTTGAATTAACTTTATTTGAGGATAATTTTCTTGTAAGTAGGCAACAGAGTTATCCGTAGAGTGATTATCTACTACATAAATTAAATGACCAATGGAATTTGCGGTTACCGAAGGTAAGAATTGCGCCAGAAACTTTTGCCCGTTCCAGTTTAATAGTACAATCGCAATAGTAGGAGCTGGTTTATAAACCAAGGCTGCTTAAATCTAAACCCGGAATATTAGGTAAAAGGCCTTCGGTGTGGCGTTTCATCTCGTCGCGTGCTTTATCGCTGGCTTCGTCTAAGGCTTTATTAACGGCAGCTACTACTAAATCGGTCAACATTTCTTTATCCTCCTGGTTCAATAAAGAGGCATCAATCTCTAAGGAAATTAACTTACGTAAGCCATTCGCTTTTGCTTTTACCATGCCTGCTCCTGACTCCGCGGTTACCGTAATAAACTGAAGGTTATCCTGGGCTTCTTTCATCTTAGCCTGGACCTCTTTTATTTTACCCATCATAGAAAACATATCAAACATGGCAATTACGGTTTTTAGTTAAAAATAAACTTAGCGGAGCAAAGGTAAGAATTTACGAAAATAATACCTATCGGTTAACAGGAGACAAGAAGGTGCGAGTCAAAAATAGAACTATCTTTTTCACATTACGGAGCTATGCGGGTACTGATCCGGTCGCCCAGCATTAACTTATTATTGGGCGATTTATGCGGATTGTCTTCTACTTCATTCGTTTTATTTACAATATCCCGGATAATGGTATCCAGGTCGTGCGTAACAATGTTCAGATTAGCCAAAACTTCCAGATTAAACGGATCCGCTAAGTTTTTGTAATTAAAAGCATGAATGAGGCCTAGAATGTTTGCTACCGGAACCCGCACTTTATGCGATTGAATCCAGGCTATTTCTTTTAATTTTTCGTTTTGTTCCTGAATTTTTAACTGGTGCCGTTTCGTTTCGGTAATGTCCCGCGAAAAGCAGCCCGTACCGGTGATATTGCCATCGCGGTCGCGAATAGGATTAAAGCTTATTTCTACGTAATTTACCTCTTTATTCGCGGTGATTAACTGGTCTTCTACCGTATAAATTTCGCCCTGAAACGCTCTTTCGTATAAAGCTATCCATTTTGCATTTATTTCCGGATTTAAGTTCGGGTAGAGAACACTATCGCCTTTTTGCAAGTACCGGCCGGTAGTAAGCGCCAGTTGTTCCAAAAAGGGTTGATTGGCCGTAATCAGTTGATAATCTCTGTTCACCGACCAAATTAACGCATTGGGATTATTTATCAGCGCATTTAAATTTTGCGTGTTCTCAAAATCTTTTTCCTGCGCTAATTTTTCCTGGGTTATATCCTGAAAATAAACGGTCAAGCCGTCCACGGATGGATAAGCCGATACGCCGAACCATTTCCGGAAACGCGGATAATATTCTTCAAACTGTACTTTTACCTGCTCGGTCATGGCCCGCTGGTACTCGCTGTAGAATTTAAGCGATTTTAGCTCCGGAAATTGATCCCAGAGAGAATTGCCCATAATCTCTTCCCGCTTACAGTGCAGGATGCGTTCAAATTCTTTATTCACGTAAGTAAAATTCCAGTTCTTGTCGATGGCATAAAAGCCATCCGTAATACTTTCCAGTATATCATTGATGCGCTGGGTATATTCTTTGATTTTCTCGACGGATTTAAATTCTTCCGTAACGTCCCGGCCCATACCCTGCAACTCGGTAATTTTAGCGTTAACTGTTTTTATAGCAACAAATTCCCATTCCAATATCCGAATCTCACCGGCTGTGTTGTATTTATGAATAATTAAAGGCTGAACTTGCCCTGGTTGCCGCAAACATTTAGTTATTACATCCTCAAAGTATTTTTGATCTTCTGGGTGCGTATCCTGCGTAAATGGCTGCCCTATTATGGATTCGGGGCGGTAATCTAACTTTTGGCAGTAAGCTTGGTTCACGAAGGTATGTTGCCCCTGGGTATCAATCCGGATAAGGAAGGTAGTTTGAGAATCAATGAGCGAACGCAGGTGACGTTCTTTTTTTGCCAACCGGTTCGTTAATATCCGGTTTTCCTGCTCCGCGTGGATAATGGGAGAAATATCGAAGGCCATTACCAGCCGGCATTTGCGGCCATTATATTCCGTAGTGTTAGAGTAAATGCGCACGTAAAACAATTCGCCATTTTTGCGCCGATGGCACCAGATTCCGCTTTTAGAGTAGGAGGGAATTTCTTCCTGTAATCTTTTCTCCAGCGCCTCAATACTTTCCGCTGGCCGGATATCTTTAATGGTCATTCCAAGCAGTTCTTCTTGGCTATAGCCGTATTCTTCGAGCATGGCCCGGTTTACAGCCAGGAAACGTAAAGTTTCCGCATCAAACACCCACATGGGGTTCGGATTGTCGTCGAAAAGCCGCCGGAATTGCTTGTCCGCATTACGACGTTTCGTGAACAGGCGGTGCAAAAAACCGTATAAAACTATAGCCGTAACGGTAACATACGCATACCCCTTCCAGCTTTCCAGCCAGAAAATCTGTTGTATCGAAAGCTGCAAAATAGTACCCATTTTTTGCAGAGTCCAACTGCTAAAAGTAATCCAACTCAGCCCCAGAACTAAGTAAACCAGTGCAATTCTTTTAGCCATGGTTACAACAATAAGTATGTATGAAAGTTTAAGAAGATACTTCTTCCAATAAGCGCGAAAAACTAACTAAAAATACTACTATTATTAGAATTACAAAAAAAAGAAGGTAGTTCCTGGGTAATTGGCTAGTGCTTGGCTAAATTAAAAAATTAGAAATGAGGCCTAAATACTTTCATCTGATACTTTATCAGTACAGTTTATTGTCATGCACTGACATTTAAGTATTATTTATCTAACAACGAACAACTAAAAACAAACTACTACTTGATTAAAGTAACAGAGCCTTTTCGCTGAATCGTGTTACCATCGAGGTCTTGCGCCGTAAAGGAGAAAATATACGTTCCTACGGGGGCATCCTGGCCGTTTATTTTACCGTTCCAGCCTTCGCCGGGATTTTTGCTTTCGAAGATAACCTGGCCCCAGCGATTATAAATTTTGAGGCGAACAGCTTGAATAAACCGGCCTTTTACTTCAAAAATATCGTTCAAGCCATCGCTATTCGGCGAAAAAGCGTTGGGTATGGTGGCAGTAAAAGCTTGCGCGACGCGTATTTTATTCGAATAGCTTATTTCCGGTGAATTAGCAGTAGTAACTTTTATGCGATAGGCCAAAAGTTGACTAGTCGTATTTAGTTTTCTATCCGTAAAAGTAGTATTGCTTCCCACTTCGGAGGAACTAAGCAGTTGACCGGTAGCATCATCCGATACTTCAATCGTATACCTAGGAGCAGCGGTAAGGCCCACAAAAGCCGACCAGCGCAAATTCACCCGGTTCTCCGTTGAATGAAACGTTCCACTTAAAATAACCGGACAAGTTTGATTGCTCACCGCCGAAGTAAGTCCACAAGAGTCCGTGTAAGTAGCCTGGTAGCAAGGTTGATTATTTTCGTTAAAAGAGGCACTATCCAGATAAAGGGTTTGCTTTACTTGACCGAGATTGACGAAGGGCCCATTATTTATTTTCTTTTGCCAGCTTACTTCCGCTAAGGTTTCGTTTGTTGGGATAAGTAATTTTAATACTACCTGATTTTGCGCGTTAAAGGAGGCCAGAGCAAAGCCGTATTGGGGCGGCACGGTAGCCACACCTGTTTGGCAAGTATCGTTAGAGCGCGAACTACGGTTAGAAATTAATTGCGCGACTACCTGGTAACAATACTGGCGACCACAGGCTACGGCTGCATCCAGATAAGTAGTAGCGGCAGCCGGCAAAGTTTGCAGTAGCTTGTTGTCGCGAAAGATTTGGTAATTTACTACTTCAGTTGTATTGGGGTACGGTGACCAAAGTATTTGTAAAGCCTTTTCGGCGGAAGTAATTTTAATGGGTTGCGATACCAGCACCTGGGAGAAAATACCGGTTTTAGTACCACAAGAATCTGTTACCTGTAGGCGGTATTGGTAAGGGGTACGCGTATCGGTATGGGTGAGGGTAATAGTGCCGGAAACGGGAACGGAGGAAAGTAGTTGTATTTCCTGAAAGTTGGTGCTACCCACCGGGGCTCGTTCAATGAAATAATTATAGTCCGGTTGTAAACTGGAGGCTTGCAAAATTAAACTGCCCTGACTCACGGCGTATTGAGTGATTTGCAGGCTTTGTAGTTCCGGAATGTTTATAGCCGGTAAGGTTTGTACCTTTACTGTATTCTCGACGGTACAAGTAGCATTACGATACGCCGCTTTAATACTAATCTGATAGGTGCCGGCATTTTTATATTGGTAGCTAGTGTCTTTGCCCGGTAAAACCCGCCGCTCAGTACCATCGCCGAAGTTAAGGCGGTAATAATCGTAATGCGCATCCGTAATTCTAAAATTAACTTTATTGAAGGCGCAGGTAAAACTCGTGAGGGTGGGTGGGGGAGTGTTTAATACGGTAAATGTTCGCTCGAACTGGTTATTACCGGGCAAGCCCGTATTAATTAATTGCGTAACGGTGTAAGTGCCCGGCGCATTATAAGTAACGCTTTTCGTCGTGTCCGGGAAAGCTAATCCGTCGTTTTTGTTAGCGTCGTAATATTCTTTATCGGGTTGGGCGTTAGTTGAGCAAGATTTAAATCGAATTTTTTCACCTACGCAAAAGATGTTTACTTCCAAGCCTTTGGCATTATAAGCTTTAAATTTCTCGGGACAATTTGTTTGGGCTTGTAGTTTTGTGCCGAATAAAAGACTAAGCAGCAATAAACAAAAAAATGTAAAAGTTTAAAGGTTGGTTGTAACACGGGCATAGATAAACGAAATCGTTTTCCGGATGAGTTCAGCAAAAACAGTTTCCTTTAAAACGTCAATTACCTGATTTCGGTATACTGCCCGCAAGTTCTCTTCTGAATTTATATTTTTCTTTAAACTGTCTGTTGTAGTTAATTGTAAAATGGTGGCAAGGGCCAGTATATGTTCCAGGTTTTTTAATATCTGGTAAGGTTGTAGCCAAAAATGACGAATAAAATTAGTCGAAGGCCCGGAATTCGTGTCAAAGCCGCTTTCGTACATAATTAAATTTTCCTCGCTTAAGGTTTGCAGCAAAGCAAGCAAGTACTCTGCCTTCACAGACAAGTTTTCGTTTAAAGTAAAAAGCGTAGAATTATTATTTCTATTTTCGGAAAAGCTTTCTGTAATATGTTCCCCAAATTTAGCCAGTAATTTCTCTAATTGGCAGGTTAAACCGCTGAGGTGCTTTTGTTGCGTTTGCGGATAAGCCAGGGCTTCGTTTAACTGACTTTGCAAATGCTCTATTTGAGCCGGGAAAAGTTTTTCTGTAGAGGATAGATTCGGAGATTCCGGAAGCAAAATTTGGTAATAGCTAAATAATTTCTTGAACTGAATAAAATTGTATACCAAGCTACCCCAACCTAAAAAAGAAGCTTGCGGCAGGGTGGCCGGCAACTTTTCGGGCCAGGAGTTGATTTGCCAGCTAAAAATATCGTGCACATCAGCGGCATTTAGTAAGTAATTTTGGAAGTATACTTTGCCCTGGCCAAATACCGGCATCAGCAAATGGGCGGTCGGAGAAACGGCAAGTCCCTGACTGAAAACTTGCGGAAGAATTTCAAACTCGTAAAATTCCAGTATCCGGCTAATAATTTTGGAATTTAAAGGTAGCGGGTTTTTCGCGAAGAAGTCGGCCAGTAACAAAAGCATGACGCGCGTAATTTCTGCCGGAACTTCTAAGCCCAACCCAATAGCAAAATTCTTTAATTCTTCGGAAGTTAAACCCTCTCTTTCAGAATAATTATTAAACGCATCAGCTTTATCCCTTGGCTCAACTGAATATTTGAGACTTACTTGTTGAGAAAGAATATCCTGAATAATTTCAATGGTGAGCGGAATTTCGGGTTGAAGCCGGAATATTTCTTCCATTTCAAACCGCTAATTTCTTCAAAATTTCGTCTACCCGCAGATTTTCCTGTTCGCCGGTACGCATATTTTTTAATTTTAACTTGCCGGTTGTTATTTCTTCCGAGCCGATTAGTAAAACATAAGGTATATTTTTCTGATCGGCATAGGTCATTTGCTTCCCTAATTTCACCTGATCGGGATAAAGCTCGGTAGCAATATTCGCTGCCCGTAACTGCTGTAAAATGGGTAAGGCGTACTTTTCGGATTGATTATCAAAATGGGTGATCAAAACTTGGGTACTGGTTTGGGCTGACTCAGGAAATAATTTCAACTCTTCTAGCACATCGTAAATACGGTCCACGCCAAAGGAAATTCCCACTCCCGAAACATTCGGTAAACCAAACATACCCGTTAAGTTATCGTAGCGCCCGCCGCCGGAAATACTTCCTATTTTTACATTATTTACTTTTACTTCGAAAATGCAACCGGTATAGTAGGAGAGACCACGGGCAAGGGTAATATCCAAGGCAATTCTGCGAAAATTTTTAAAACCTAAATTTTCTAAATAAAATTTTAATCTTTTTAAATCGTCATATCCATAAGGATTGCGAAATACCCGCTTTAGAATATTCGGCCTATCTTCTCCTATTGGCAATCTGTTTTCATCTAATTCAACATCCTCTCGAATCTCACCAATAGCTTCATCAACCTTTATTTTAAGCTCATCAATTTTATCAAACGTACCATTTAATGATAATATATCAAACAGTCTTTCAACCATTTCAATAGTAAATCCTTTTTCTAATAGTTCTTTACTTACTCCTTCACGACCAATTTTGTCTAACTTGTCAATAGCGGCAAATAAATCGGTTTCAGTACCTTGCGCTCTTAGTGCCTGGTATAATCCGCCTAAAATATTTCTATGATTAATCTTTATCGTAAAATCAGTAATCCCTAAATTAGTTAAAACCTCATCAATCATCAGCACTATTTCGGCTTCGCAGAGCAGCGATTTAGTACCAACTACGTCGGCATCACATTGGTAAAATTCGCGATAACGACCTTTTTGCGGACGATCGGCCCGCCAAACCGGTTGAATCTGGTAGCGTTTAAAGGGGAAAGTAATTTCGTTGCGGTTCATTACCACGAAGCGGGCAAAAGGTACCGTTAAGTCGTAGCGCAAAGCCCGTTCGGTAATGGCGGGAGTGGAAAAGGGCTGTTGAAGAATTTTATTCCAATTCTCTTGAAGTTTCTCTTTTTCCGGCTCTTTCTTTTCGTGCAGACCGTTGTTTAAGATTTTAAACATTAATTGATCGCCTTCTTCGCCGTACTTACCCGTTAGCACCGATAAATTTTCCATGGCGGGCGTCTCTAAAGGCTGAAAACCAAATTTCTCGAAGGTTCTCTTAATGGTATTAAATATATAATTACGCTTTCCTACTGTTTCCGGACTAAAATCCCGGGTTCCTGTCGGAAGGCTCGGTTTTTCTTTGCTCATGCTTGCTTTCGTATTCTGGCGCGAAGGTACTAAATTTTAAATCGCGGATTTACGCGGATTGTACGGATTACGCAGATTATTTCTAAATCGCAGATTAAACGGATTGCACGGATTACACAGATTTTTTCTCATATACAATACTGAATTATTTATCCAGAAGAATACGGTAAAGAGTATTGAAAATATATTTAAAAGTAAAGGCTAATGGATTAAGTTAGCCTTTACTTTTAAATATATTCCCTACTATCATAACTCCTATTTCAAGTTATAATCTGCGTAATCCGTGCAATCCGCGCAAATCCGCGATTTAGAACTTAATCTAAAATCCAGTTTACGTTATACAAATCTTTGCGACGATCGCGCAAGTTACGTACACTGCCGCCGGTGTTCAGGTCTTTTAATAAATCCAAATCTAGGTCGGCTATCAAGGTCATTTCGGTGTTCGGGGTAGCTTCGGCGACTACCGCATCGTGCGGAAAAGCAAAATCGGAGGGCGAAAATACGGCGGATTGCGAATACTGAATATCCATGTTTTCTACGCGGGGCAAGTTGCCCACGCTACCGGTTATAGCTACGTAACACTCGTTTTCAATGGCCCGAGCCTGAGCGCAGCGCCGCACCCGGAGATAAGCGTTTTTGGTATCCGTCCAGTAAGGCACAAATAAAATTTTCATGTCCATGTCGGATAACATCCGGGCCAGTTCCGGGAACTCCACGTCGTAGCAAATCAGAATGCCAATTTTTCCGATGTCGGTGTCGAAAATAGAAAGTTTGTTCCCACCCCGCAGACCCCAATAAGCGGCTTCGTCGGGAGTAACGTGCAGCTTGTATTGCTTATCGTAGGTGCCATCGCGGCGGCAAAGGTAACTCACGTTGTGCAACTGCTTGTTATTATACTCAGGCATGCTGCCGGCAATAATATTAATGTTGTACGACAAGGCCATATTAATGAGTTTTTCCCGCACTTCGTCGGTATAATCGGCCAGGCTGCGAATTGCGGACGAAGGCGACGGATCGTTCGAGAGGGCCATAAGGGGAGCATTAAAAAACTCCGGGAACATAATAATATCGGCCTTGTACGAACTTACGGTATCTACGTAAAACTCAATCTGCTGCAATAAATCTTCCAAAGAAGTAAGATTGCGCATCTGCCATTGCACAATCCCGATCCGGACCACGGTTTTCTGGCCGCCAATTAGTTCTTCCCGCTCTTCGTAATACACGTTTATCCACTCCAGCAAAGTAGCATAAGCTTTTGACTCGATATCGCTGGGCATGTAGCCTTTTAATATTTTCCGGACGTGGAAATCGTTACTTAGCTGAAAAGTGAGAATCGGGTCGTAAATTTCTTTGTTGCGGACCATGTCGATGTACTTGCGCGGCGACATTTTTTCGGATTGTTCCATATACCCCGGAATCCGGCCGCCCGCAATAATACCGCGCATGTTCAGGTTTTCGCACATTTCTTTCCGGGCATCGTATAAACGCCGGCCGAGGCGCAGGTTGCGGTATTCCGGGTCCACGAAAACGTCTACGCCGTACAGGGTGTCCCCGTCGGGATTATGTGTATCGAATTTTCCTTTACCCACAATTTGCTCGTACGTATGCTTGTCGCCGTAATCCGAGTATTTCACAATAATACTGAGCGCCCCGGCTACCACTTTCCCTTTATCGGTAATACAAATCTGGCCTTCGGGAAATGCTTTCAGCAGTGCCGCAAATTCTTCTTTCGTCCAGGAACCGCCCAAGTTCGAATAGACCGTATCCATAATGCCTTTAATGGCTTTATAATCGGCGAGTCGTAATTGGCGTAAGGTTAATTTATGTTCGGTTTCTTTATTTTTATCGGATGCTTTAATTTTTTCAGTCATAGTAATAATATATTCCTGCTGGTTAATTCAGGTTTAACCGCCTTAATTCAAGCTACATTAATACTTGAAGTAAGATTGATAACAAAGGTAGTTATATTTTAATTTCCGGAATGTTACCTTCTACTACCAGTTTACCGGCGGTAGCCGCTTGTATTTGTTCAACGGAGACCCCGGGCGCCCGTTCCCGTAATACAAAGCCTTGTTCGGTAACTTCTAAAACGGCCAAATCGGTTACAATTTTTTTAACGCACTTCAGGCCGGTTAGAGGTAAACTGCAGGTAGGTAATAATTTAGATTGTCCGTCGCGGCTGGTATGTTGCATCGCCACAATAATATTTTTAGCCGAAGCTACTAAGTCCATCGCTCCGCCCATCCCTTTTACCAGTTTACCCGGAATTTTCCAGTTGGCGATATCCCCGCGTTCCGACACTTCCATAGCGCCTAAAACGGTTAAATCAATGTGTTCGCCCCGAATCATGGCAAAGCTTTCCGCGGAACTGAAGAGGGAAGAGCCGGGTAAAGTAGTGACGGTTTGTTTACCAGCATTAATTAAATCAGGGTCTATTTCAGCTTCCGCCGGAAAAGGACCCATGCCCAATAAACCATTCTCCGATTGCAATTCCACGTTCATTCCGGCGGGTATGTAGTTGGCCACCAAGGTGGGAATACCAATCCCCAAATTTACGTAATACCCGTCTTTTAATTCCTGAGCTATCCGTTTGGCAATGCCGTGTTTATCTAAGGCCATTTTAGTTGCGGGTTGTTGGTTGCAGGTTGTTAGATTTTGGTTATTAGTTGTTGATGGAATATTTAAATTAAAAAAGCAGCTGTAGCATCTAGCAAGATTAATAAAATTTAATAATTGGCTAACAACCAACAACGAGCAACTAACAACGAAACTACTGCGGTTTAAAATCAGCTTGTTCTTTAACTTTCTGGTTTTCGCGGGCATCTTCCAGGGAGTGCGCTTCCATAATACTTTCTTCTTTTTCGGCTATATCCGATAATTGATTGTAGTAACTTTTTAATACTTTCAGTTCTTCATCGCTCAAATCCTCGATGTTAATGAGCCGGTTACTGGCGCCTTTCAGGGCGGCGACCACCTCGTTTAATTTTAACTGAATGGCTTGAGAGTCTTTATTTTGGGATTGCTGAATGAGAAAAACCATTAAAAAAGTAACAATGCTGGTTACCGTATTAATTACCAACTGCCAAGTATCCGAAAATTTAAATAAGGGCCCGGTAATTGCCCAAACGAAAACAAAACCCAAGGCCACTAAAAAAGAAACGGGCTTACCCGACACCCAGGTAATTTGGTTAGCAAAATTTTCGAAGAATAGGGTAAATCTGCTCGGCTGCTTGTCTTTCATTTTTTCCATACCGAATTTTTATTTAATATCTTAAATCTTTACGGTACGGTGTTCAATTCGTTTTTCGTAATGTTGTCCTTTAAAGACGCGCTGGACAAAAATACCCGGGGTATGAATTTGATTGGGGTCCAATTCACCGGCCGGAACCAGTTCTTCTACTTCCGCAATGGTAATTTTACCGGCTGTGGCCATCATGGGGTTAAAATTGCGGGCCGTACCTTTGTAAATTAAATTACCGGCGGTATCGCCCTTCCACGCTTTTACCAGCGCAAAATCGGCCTGAAGCCAATGTTCCAATAAATACATTTTGCCGTTAAATTCCCGGGTTTCTTTGCCAATTCCCACTTCGGTTCCGTAACCGGCCGGCGTAAAAAAGGCGGGAATACCAGCGCCGCCGGCCCGAATGCGTTCGGCGAGCGTTCCTTGCGGAATCAGGTCTACTTCCAATTCCCCGCTGAGTAATTGTCTTTCGAATTCGGCATTTTCGCCGACGTAACTCGAAATCATTTTTTTCACCTGGCGTTTTTGCAGGAGCAATCCCAAGCCAAAACCATCTACGCCGGCGTTATTTGAAATGCAGGTTAACTTTTTTACGTCTTTGCGGAGCAATTCGGCAATACAGTTTTCAGGGATTCCGCAAAGACCAAAACCACCCAACATTATAACGGCCCCATCGGCAATATCGGCCAGCGCTTCTTGTACATTCGCTACTACCTTATCAATCATGTAAAGTATTTTTTAAGCTAACAGGTGTCAGTAATATACGATAAATTCAGCATGGGATAGCTAGAATAAGTAATTATTACAGTAGTAAGTCAGCGAGAACTTCCAAGGATGAACATCATTTTTTAACGGTATCCAGCAGAACTACCGGTATCGTTGCCGGTTGAATCGGTATCGTTGCCGCTAAAAAATGCGGCTTTACTTGTTTTAAAATGTGTTTTTAGACCTATATTAGCTGGGAAAAGGTTAGATAATACTTGAAAATTAGGCTTATTTCCGGAATTAATCTCAGGCAGAAGACCTGGTTTTTAAAGCAATTTACAATCAATAAAAAAATCCGGTTTACAGGCAATAGTACTTTTTCTAAAGTAGATACCTAACAAATTAGGCCGGTTGGAATCCACCTGATTAAAGAATGCATTTCTCCTGTTTGGCAACTAATTTTTCTTGATTAAACAAAAGCACCATGATTCTGAACGCCGAAAATCTTAAAAATATAACCAATGCGGGACAAGTAGAAGTACCCTTACCCTCTTTCGCGCAACTGCCCGAAAAAGTATTGCAGTTTGGTACGGGAGTTTTGCTGCGGGGCTTGCCCGATTATTTTATTCATAAAGCCAACCAAACGGGTATATTTAACGGTAGAGTAGTAGTAGTAAAATCTACGGATCAGGGCGATACAATTAGTTTTGCTAAACAAGATAATTTATATACGCTTTGCGTCCGGGGCATTGAAGCAGGTGAAAAAGTAGAAGAAAATATACTATGTTCGGCCATTAGCCGGGTTCTTTCGGCTACTTCGCAATGGGCGCAAATCCTGGAATTTGCCGCTGACCCGGAACTAACCGTAGTGGTTTCTAATACCACGGAGGTAGGCATTCAGCTGGTAGAAGATTCTATTCAGGCGCAGCCACCTATTTCGTTCCCCGGAAAACTGCTGGCGGTATTATGGGCCCGGTACCAGGCCTTTGCCGGCGATTCCACCAAAGGTTTAGTGATTTTACCCACCGAACTAATTCCGGATAACGGCATTCGGTTGCGGGAAATTATTTGGCAGTTAGCCTCGCAAAACCAACTGGATGCCCATTTCAAGCAATGGTTAACGGAAAATAATATTTTTTGCAATACGCTGGTAGATCGCATTGTACCGGGTAAACCCGAAGCAATGGCATTAACTACTTTACAACAAGAATTAGGTTATCAGGATGATTTGCTAGCCATAGCCGAAGTATACCGGTTATGGGCGATAGAAGGAGAGAAGCGGGTACAGCAAGTCCTTTCTTTTGCCCAGGCCGATGCGGGCGTCGTTATTGCCCCGGACATCCATATTTTTCGGGAGTTAAAGCTGCGGTTATTGAATGGTACGCATACGCTAAGCTGTGGGGTGGCTTTTCTGGCCGGTCTGCAAACCGTGAAACAAGCCATGGAGAATGAGTTAATGGCCGATTTTATTTGTAAGTTGATGCAGGAAGAAATTGCTCCGGCTATACCGTACCCGGTAGAACCAGCCGTAGCGCTTGATTTTTCGCAAAAAGTTTTAGACCGCTTCCGGAACCCGCACCTCGAACACCAATGGCTGAGCATTACTCTAAATTATACTTCTAAACTAAAAATGCGGGTAGTACCTGTTCTGCTCCGGTATTATGAATTATTTCATCACGTTCCCGAAAATATGGCTTTAGGGTTTGCGGCTTACCTGCAATTTATGCAAGTAAAAGAAAAAGAAAATAATAAATATTACGGTGTTTTTTCCGGAAACCGGTACGTCATTAACGATGATACAGCTCCCCTTTATTACGAGCTTAGCCAGCAGGCAGATTCGGAAAATTTTGTGCTAACTGTTCTGCAGAACCAGGAATTATGGGGCGTAAATTTAGCTGCTCTCCCGGGTTTTACCGCCTCCGTTCAAAATTACTTGACTCGCCTCCAAGAAAATGACATAGAAAACATTCTGCGGGAAATGAACCTGGCCAGAGTAAAAACTTCTTAAAAATAAAGTTTAGCATTAACTGTACTTCTGTAATACCGGAAAGTTATTAAATAATAAGCCGTTTACGTATGGTGTGGAAGAATTGCCTATTTGATACCCTTTGCTTGGTAGCCTTTCTGGTTATTTTAGATACAATAGATTAGGTAAGGCGTTAAATAACGTATACCTACCTACCCAGCAACTAATCTAGTCCGAACCGTGCTTTTTTAATTCGTAAATAATTTACTCCTAATACTATGAACCAGGTTTCTGTAGCTGCTTCTTTGCAGGTAACCAATAGCTCGAATAAGTTTTTAGACGAAAATTTTTTGTTGCAAAGCAAAACTGCCCGGCAATTGTACCACGATTTTGCCCGGCACCTGCCCATTATTGATTACCACAACCACTTACCGCCGGAGCAAATTGCCCGCGATCACCAATTTGAGAATATCGCGCAGGTTTGGTTATACGGCGACCATTACAAGTGGCGGGCCATGCGTACCAATGGGGTGCCGGAAGCGTATTGCACCGGCGGAAAATCGGATTGGGAGAAATTTGAGCAATGGGCTGCTACCGTACCGTACACACTCCGGAACCCGCTTTACCACTGGACGCATCTGGAGTTGCAACGGTACTTCGACGTACACGAAATTTTATCGCCCCAGAACGCCCGGGAAGTGTACGAAAAGTGTACGGCTCTCCTGCAAACTCCCGAATATTCCGTGCGCAATTTGCTGCGCAAAATGAACGTAGAAACGGTTTGCACCACCGATGACCCTCTAGATTCTTTAGAGCACCACCAAAAATGTAAACAAGATGGTTTTGAGATAAAAGTAAGGCCGGCTTTCCGGCCGGATAAAGCCATGCAAGCCGAAAATGGGGAAGCCTTGCTCGGATATATTCAAAAACTGGAAGCTATTACCCAAACTTCTATTAGTTCGTACCAGACGTACCTGACTGCCTTAAAAACCCGCCACGATTATTTCGCGCAAAACGGTTGTGCCGTGTCGGACCATGGTTTGGAACAAATGTACGCGGAAGACTATACCGAAGCAGAAATCGAACGAATTTTTGCTAAGATCCTGAACCAACAAACTTTGCCGGAAAAAGAAGTTTGGCAATTTAAATCGGCTTTATTGTTTCAGTTTGCGCTTTGGGATCACGAGAAAGGCTGGGTGCAGCAATACCACCTGGGCGCTTTGCGCAACAATAATCCCCGTATGCTGCGCCAACTTGGCCCCGATACGGGGTGGGATTCCATTGGCGATTTCCGGCAAGCGCAAGCTTTAGCAAAATTCCTGGCCCGCCTGGATAGCGAAGATTGCTTAGCTAAAACCATTTTGTACAATTTAAACCCCGCCGACAACGAATTAATGGCTACCATGGTGGGTAATTACAACGATGGCTCGGTGCCCGGTAAAATTCAGTTTGGCTCAGGTTGGTGGTTTTTAGACCAGAAAGACGGCATGGTAAAACAAATTAACGCTCTCTCCAACATGGGCTTGCTCAGCCGTTTTGTGGGCATGCTCACCGATTCTCGGAGCTTCTTGTCCTTTCCGCGCCACGAGTATTTCCGCCGGATTCTCTGTAATTTATTCGGCGAAGACGTAGAAAATGGCGAACTCCCCGCTGATTTAGCTTGGATGGGCAAAGTAGTGCAGGATATCTGCTACCATAACGCTAAAAATTACTTCCAGTTTTAAATAGTACAGGTAAGTAAATTCAATAATCTCCCGAATAATTCAGCAAGTGCTATTTTTTATTTATCTCCGGATGAAGTTTTAGGAATTGTCAGGCCATAGAAGTAGAATGAATATCTGTTACATTTTATATAATATATTTGTGCTTGCAGTTCCGGTTATCGGTTAGTTTTAGGAGGATATACGGAACAACTCCGTATATCCGGTAGTTGTATGACATTTAGTAATTAAATGAGAGAAATATTAAAAGCGTTAGGATTACTATTATTTGTGGTTCTGGCAATAGCTGGAATCTTTCTGTTAATTGTATTGAACGATTTTACCAATGCATTTCAGCCAACTTATTCTAAAGTAGAACTCATTTCAACAAAGGACAACTCAGTAATTTATATAAAATCGAAAAACTGGGGCCTAACAGGTGACCACCAAGTTACAGTTATAACTAGTAATGAAGACTCAGAATTTGAGCCTGATTCAACTCAAGAATATATATTTAATGGATTAGGTGCAGTTGTATACCGTGTAAAACAGGATACTTTAATTCTGTATGTTAGTCCCAAAACAAAGATTCCAATAAACTTCCAATCAAATTGGAAAATTAAACAGATTGAAACTGAAAGTTCTGAAAAACAGGAATTATTAGTTAACCCGGAATATAAGCAAATTTAGAAAAACGCCATACAACCAAGTATATAAGTCAAACTGCGGCTTTGCCTAGTTAGCCTCATATACAAACCGTTAACAGTAACCTTAACATATTACCGAACAAAATGAGATTACTGACTTTAATATTGGCAATTATTTTGAGTGCCTGTAATAATCGGACATATGAGGTTGACAAGTTTACGACTGAAGAGCTTATTTGGTACAAGCCGTTTATTAAATCTGACTCAATAATTTACATTTCGGACAAAGGCGAGAAAGACACTATTATTTTCAAAGCACCAGAAGCCGCAAGTGATTCGACAAGAAGCTTTGAGCAAGGATTTTCTAACACAAATTATTTGACTGTTGTATATGAATTTTCTAAAGGAAGTTATCATCAATCTGCAATGATGAGCGACGGTAAAACTCGTTAAGACCATTGGTTCGTTAATTCTTCCAAGTCATCGGCCGGTTACGGTAGTGTTGAAATAACTTTTATCGGAACATTTTTTAGTGAAAATATTAATAATATCCAGAGAGTAAATGACAGCACTTATTATTTTGACAGTGAAAAAGCTGACTACTCAGGACTGAATGTTGAAAAAGGAATTAAGAATTTTACTTTTAATACAAGACTTGGTGTCACAGAATTTGTGGATGACAGAAACATTAAATGGAAAAGACAATAAAGGCAGCTGCTAACATTGTGTAAACAGCATCTCGGCCAACGGTTTCGACGCCGCTTACACGAGGCCGTTATAGGCTGCTATAAAGAATTGTATAAATGGGAATATTTGATTTTCTAAAGAAAACACCACAAGAGGCTTTTGAGTTAAATATAAAACAGTCCGGAGGTACTAACAACTAGACTTCTGTATTTTGAGAAGCCTGAAATGGACGTTGTAATAATTCTAAAAGAACTTAAATCACTATACAGTTATGTTGCATCTTCCGGGGAAGGGAATACCTTATTTTTCATTTTCCCTGACATAAAATACATTTAGTAGATGCTTTAAATTCTCAAAAGCTAATTTCGCCGGCAGACTTGTTATCCAATATAGCTTCAGCTAATAAGAATGTATTAAGCGGATTAGTTAACGTACGTCTGTTAAATATTAACAACGGCAAGGCAGGAGAAATATGAATGGATACCATTGGAATGCACGCGCTAGGTTTGCCAGACTTTCAAATTAAGTTTACCAACCTGAATGAAAGTGAAGTTGCAGGTTTACTTTGGAACTACTGGTACTATGTTTATGCAAGCGGGGACGTTATTCAGTCCGGAAATACTTGGCAAGGCTTGTCAAAAAGATCAAAATGGAAAGCAGAGAAACAATTATCATTCATTGAGCCAGAACGAGTTGTTATTGATATGCGTGTAAATTAGAGAGAACAGCCTATCGTCACATTTTTATAGTACCTTAAACACCGAAAAGTCCAGTAGGTTAGGGGTATGCAAATCAATCTGCCAGATAATCTAAGAATAAATAAGTCTTTTATAAAACAAAATAACAATTTCAAACACCAGCTACTTTCACCTTAAACTAATTATCAGAAACACTTACAAACGGGGCAATTCTAATTACAAGTGAAAGTATGCATGAGAAAAAACTTTAATAAGTTTACGAAATAGTAATTTAAAAGATAATTAATGAAAAATTAAATTCTTGTGAAACTAAACGATTAATATGAAAGCATTCATAAATAACAACTTGCCTAAACTGTTACTGGGTTTTTCTGCTCTTGTTTTTTCTTCAGGGTTCCTGATTTTTGCCCTGAAGTTTAATCCTGCTAGCGCCAGTATTGCTAGTACTGCACAAGCTAATAATACTGAATACGTAATTCCTTTTAACGGTAAAGATGAAATTGTACTGGTAAGATTTGATAATTCAACCGGAAAATATGTATTCAAAACAATATATAAACCTAAGTTGTAACTCTAATTAATATATACTATGGTAAATGAAACCTGGAAAAAAGGTTTTGGACAAAGAGGAAATATGTTCCGTGGAAGATAGTTTTAGGCAATGCAAGTACTTAACTACAATCAACAAGTACCGGTTTATTCTTTAGAGCCGGACGAAGTAGCCGGTAATAAACATTTTAGAGTATATAACTTCGAAGGCAGTTTACCTAACCAGTCAGATCTTCTGGTACCGCACCGCAAGGATCATTTTCTGCTTGTTTTTATCAGACGTGCGGGCAGCCGCCAGTGGATTGACATGACGCCCTATGTACTTAAAGATAATACCATTTACTTTTCAGGACCGAATCAAATTATCGTAAAAGAAGGATTGGAACAATTATGGAGTACGGGTATTGCGTTTACGAGGGAGTTTTTGGCATTTCAGGAAAACGCTTCTTTAAGCAAGTTGCCGCTCATTCAAAATTCTCAGGGCGCCCATGAATTGCTGCTTACGGAAGCCGATGTAAATTTTGTCGAGGAGATATTGGCCAAAATCAATGGGGAATATCAAAGTTCCGGTGAATGGCAACAGCGCATGCTGACGGCTTACCTCACGGTGCTGCTTACTTATTTAAGCCGGTTGTATACGGAGCAGTATAAGGATAACCAAACTTCCGCAGATAAGCTATTATTAAAAAAGTTTCAGACGAAGATTGATGCGTACTTCCGGGAACGGCATGAGGTAAGTGATTATGCTTCGCTGCTACATATTTCGGCCGGACATTTAAGCGAAATAGTAAAAAAACAAAGCGGCAAGCCGGCCATTAAACATATTCATGAGCGAGTAGTACTGGAAACCCGGCGCTTGCTCTTTCATACCGATACTTCTTTAAAAGAAATTGCCTTTGAACTCGGTTTTACCGATGCCTCTTATTTTAACCGCTTCTTTAAGCGTGAAACCGGGGTAACACCGGCTGAATACCGGGCTAACATCCGTAAAATGTACCATTAATCCAGTTGAATGTGTTACAGCTAAGAAACATACAGGCCGTAGCTTTGTTCTGTTCTACTTACAACACTAATTATGAAAACAGCATTAATAACAGGAGCAAACAAAAGCATTGGCTTTGAAACAGCCAGGCAATTAGTACAACAAGGGTATTTTGTATACCTGGGTAGCCGGGACATAAAAAAAGGACAGCAGGCGGTTAGCCAACTTCAGGCCGAAGGATTACACCAAGTGGAGCCGATAGAAATGGATGTCGATGATATGGAGTCGATAAAGGCTGCCCGCGAAGTGCTAGGCCAGAAAACCCAGGTACTGGACGTACTAATTAATAATGCAGGTATCCCGGGTAATTTTCCGCAAACGGCATCAGAAACAGATAGCAGCGTATTTAAGCAGGTATTCGAAACCAATTTTTTTGGCGTAATAGAAGTAACGCAAGCGTTTATGGATTTGCTGCGGCAGTCGCCGGAACCAAGAATCGTTAACGTTACCTCCGGTTTGGGTTCCCTCACCTTACATAGTGATCCTTCCTGGAAATATTATGAAGTGAAGCCGGCTTGTTATGTTTCCTCTAAAGCGGCGCTCAATGCTTACACCATTGTGCTGGCCCACGACCTACGCGATACCTCATTTAAAATTAACGCCGTTGACCCGGGCTATACCGCCACCGATTTTAATAATCACTCGGGCCCCGGAACTGTGGCAGATGCTGCGGCTAGGGTAGTAAAAGCAGCTGTACTAGGTCCCGACGGTCCGACAGGTCAGTTCTTCAGTGATGACAATGCGCCGGAAACGGGAATAAGCCCCTGGTAAAATGCATTAGATTCATTCTTTTAATAAAGTAAATAGAAAGGATATCCAGCCCTCATTTCTAATTCATGATTTCTAATTTGACCAAGCACTAAGATTCAATGACTGGAGAAAGTGCAAAGGCTAATTAAGTAAAAGAAGAAAGTTGCGGATAATTTTTATCTTGTAAAAACTTTCTTCTTTTATTTCTTTAAAGGTAAATGGTACTCTTTTTCCGCTTTAACCGTATCCTGATTTTCTTTTTCAGTGCCATATTGCCCACCTACACCCAAGCCCAAATTGTTTCCGAAAAACTTACCGTTGCTTTTAAAAGCTTTGCGAATGATGCCCAATTGCGAAACGCCACTACGTCGTTATATGTGGTTGATGCTACTTCGGGGAAGGTAATTTTTGATAAAAACGGAAAGGTGGGATTAGTGCCCGCTTCTACTCAGAAAGTAATTACCAGTATCAGCGCTTACGAATTATTAGGGAAAAACTTTCAGTACCAAACCCAATTTGCTTATTCTAAAAACAAAGACGTAGCTTCTCTTCTGATTATTCCCAGCGGCGATCCTACTCTGGGAAGTTGGCGGTGGCCAGGTACTACCGAGCAAGCGATATTCAAAAAAGTAAGTCAAGCAATTACTAAAGCAGGTGTTTCCCAGATCCGGGAAGTACTGGTAGACCACGCAGGTTGGGAGGAAGAAGCAATTCCGGACGGTTGGATTTGGCAGGATATCGGCAATTATTACGGTGCCGGACCGAGTAAATTGAACTGGCACGAAAACCAGTTTGATATATTTCTAAAATCCGGCAAAAATAAAGGTGATCCGGTAAGTATTGTAAGTATAAAGCCTGTTTTACATGGTTACACTTTGCAATCGGAGGTAAAAGCCGCCGGTCCCGAAACCGGCGATAAAGCTTTTATTTACTTTCCGTTAAATGCCCCTGCCGGGGTTATTAGAGGTACTATTCCCGTAGATCAGAATAAATTTAAAATTTCGGGCGCTCTGCCGCAACCAACGCCTCAATTCGTAAGGACTTTATTGGATTCACTCGGTAAAGAAAGTGGAAAAGATTACAGCAAAGTGCCGGTGAAAAGTACCCGTAAAGTTTCGGCAACCGATTATATTACTTTGTGTACTCTAGTCTCCCCTCCATTAGATAGCCTTATTTTTTGGTTAAACCGTAAGAGCATTAATTTATACAGCGAAGCTTTAGTAAAAACCCTGGCTTTTAGAAATAAAAAGTAGCCGCTACCGATATTGGTTTAGAAATTATTCGCGATTTCTGGCAAGAAAAAAACATTCCCGAAGCGGAGTTAAACATGGTAGATGGTTCCGGACTTTCGCCTTTAAACCGGATTACCACGCAGGCGCAGGTAAGTATTTTACGCTATGCCATCAAACAAAACTGGTTCAAAAGTTTTTACACTAGTTTACCCGAACTTAACCACCTAAAAATGAAAAGCGGCACTATTCGCGGGGTTAAAGGATTTTGCGGCTATCATACGGCGCCCAACGGACACCAGTATGTATTTTCTTTCCTGGTGAATAATTACACTGGCTCCTCAACAGATTTAGTCCAAAAAATGTATAAAGTCCTGAATTCTTTAAAATAGCAACTTCTGATATTCGGTTTGATCGGAATAAAAGAAAAAATATTTTGCCTACCAGAGTAACCCATGTAAAGAGTAATTCTAATCTAACTATTTTAAGTATAATTGCAGGAAAAACACCTTTAAACTAATATGAAGTACGGGCGCCGAGTATTTGATTGGTCTTTAGTATTCATTTTAATTTTCTTTAGCCAATTAGTTTGGGCGCAGCGAACCGCAAGTAAACCAACGGCTACGAAACCCGCTAATGTTATTTTTATTTTAGCGGATGACCATCGCTACGATTTTATGGGTTTCACCGGTAAGGTTCCCGGTCTGCAAACGCCCAACATGGATCGGCTGGCGAAAGAAGGCGCGCACCTCCAGAATGCGTATGTAAGTACCGCACTTTGTTCCCCCAGTCGCGCTTCTATCTTAACCGGTCAATATGCTCACACCCATACTATTGTCGATAACCAAGCGCCGTTACCAAAAGGATTAACTTTTTTTCCGCAATACTTGCAGGAAGCCGGCTATAAAACGGCATTTTTTGGCAAGTGGCACATGGGCAATACCGAAGACGAGCCGCAGCCCGGCTTTAACCACTGGGAAAGTTTCCGGGGGCAAGGGGTGTATTATAATCCTACCCTAAATATAAACGGGCGCCAGGTTGCTTATAAAGATAGTACTTATATTTCCGATTTATTAACCCAACACGCCATTGATTGGATGAAGCAGCATGATAAGCAACAGCCATTCTTTCTGTATTTATCTCATAAAGGCGTGCACGCCGAATTTGAACCCGCCCAACGGCATCGGGGTCGTTATAAGAACATGCCCATTCATTATCCGGCTTCCATGTTCCTGACCGCTTCCGATACCAGCAATACTTGGCCTTTGCGCAATAAAATAGCCGTCAACCCCGAAATAAAAACCGAAGTAAACCTGGCGGGCATACCGGAGTGGGTAAAAAAGCAGCGTTATAGCTGGCACGGCGTGGATTATATGTATCACGGACGGATTAACTTCGACGATTTTTACCGTCGTTACTGCGAAACGCTGTTGGGCATAGATGAAAGTATTGGGCAGGTGCTGGATTATTTGAAAAAAGCGGGGCTGGATAAAAATACCCTGGTTATTTACATGGGCGATAATGGCTTCTCATTCGGGGAACACGGCCTAATTGATAAGCGCCACGCCTACGAAGAATCGATGCGGGTACCATTGCTAATGCGCTATCCCGAGGTAATTAAGCCCGGTACTAAAATAACCCAAGTCATTCAGAACATTGATATAGCGCCTACTATTTTAGCGGTAGCAGGTAAAGTAACGCCGTCGCAGATGCAAGGTAAATCTTTTTTGCCGCTATTGCAGGGCCGCCAAATTCCATGGCGCGATAAAGCTTTTTACGAGTACTATTGGGAGTATGATTTTCCGCAAACTCCTACCGTTTTTGCCGTACGCAGTGGCCGTTACAAATACATCCGCTACCATGGCATCTGGGACACCAACGAATTATTTGATTTACAAAACGACCCGCAGGAAGTAAATAACCTTATAGCTAAACCCGAGCACCAGCCATTGGTAAAACAATTAGCCGGCGAACTCTACGATTGGCTCGAAAGTACCGGTGGCATGCAAGTACCCTTGAAACGTACCATTAAAATGCGCGACGGCGATTACCTGCATCCCAATCAGTATTAATTAAAATTTAGGTTGTATAGGTAACTAACGCGTAATGAAACTTCTGTTAATGAATAAGTTATTTAAAATAGAATGTTAATTACTTTTATAAAACTATTCATTTTGAATTATTTAAATTAAGTAAGACGAAGAAAGTAGCCGAACAAAAATAAAATAAGTTATAAAAAACTATTCCCAGTTATTCTGGAAATATCTGACTGCAGCTAAGTCCTTTAATAAGAATGAATCTAGTTCTTCTACAAAAAAGATTTTGGAATAGGTCTTAGGTAGGAAGTATAATGAATGAGTATTTGGTTTTTCTTTCTACTTCATAATTTCTAATTTTTAATTTGACCAAGCCTAGTTGTGTTATGCTTTTTAGCTTTTGCAACAGCTAGGTCTACCTACCCGTTACATTCTTTTAATAGGATACTTGTTTACTTTAATGGGGAACTACTAATTAATCTCTAACAACAGAATCAAATCCTATTTTCTACTATTAACTCTATTGTTGCCTAACTCGTAAAAATACTACAAAGGATTTTTTCGTAAAATTGAATATAATATAGATTATTAATATATTAGTGTTTTCTTTGAAATACGTAAATAATAAGGTTAATCCTTACTGTTGGTAGAAAAGCAAATTAAAATTTTGCCAGCAGAATTGAACTATTAAGTGAAAAATAGAATTTCCTCTATAACCTGATAGTTTTCTTTTACACAAATTTCTTTTAATCACATTAATCTATGTAATATGTTACATCTACTAAAACTTTCTAAAACGGTTGTTAAAACAAAAGAACAGATTTACGCAGAATTTCGCGAGTTAATTAATATGGGGTCAGGCGAATTGGGAAAATGGCTTTATTCCAAAGAATCGAAATTAGTAGATGCCGAACCACTGGAAACGGATATAACCGCTCGTAAAGCAGGTGATCGCACCATCAAGATTTTGCGCAAAAAAAGATTTGAGTTGACTAAAAGTAATTTCGACCACATGGAGCGGGTTATTGCTTATCTTCCGAAAAAGTTAGCGGAACGTCCGGAAGGCGATATTTCTACCTCTATCTGGCGTTATACCCTAATGAGTTGGGGGCATGATCCTTTAAAAACACCAAAATTATAAAAGCATGATAATAAAATTACTATAATAAAAGCCTGGAAATACTCCAGGCTTTTTTAATTTATAGCTTCTAGTTTTTTCATTTATTTAAGTAGTTTTACAGGAACCGGCAACCACAAGTTTAATCAAGGTAAATACTACGCTTTAAGAAATAAAGGTGGTCCGGCGTTCACAGTAAAACGGCTCTTTCTATTTCATGCTTTTTATGCGAAACCTTTATTCGTTGCGCTACCTATGTTCTGGTTTTATTTTTTATCTGATTTCCGGCATTGTTCGGGCCCAGGCACCTATCCAATATACCGGCTCCGACATTCAAAAAGAGATTGCTAAATTAAATGTGTTGGGTACGGCCCTTTATATGGCAGCCCATCCGGATGATGAAAATACCCGATTAATTGCCTGGCTGGCAAATGAAAAATTACTTAACACCGGTTATTTGTCTTTAACCCGCGGCGACGGGGGGCAGAATTTAATTGGGCCGGAAATACGGGAACAATTAGGCGTAATTCGCACGCAGGAACTTTTGCAAGCCCGCCGGATAGATGGCGGGAAGCAGTTCTTCTCTAGGGCTAATGATTTTGGGTTTTCTAAAGATTGGCAGGAAACGGTACGTATCTGGGACAAAGAACAGGTTTTAGCCGATATGGTTTGGACCATCCGCAAGTTTAAGCCCGATGTATTGATTACACGTTTTTCTCCTACTCCGGGCGGTACTCATGGGCACCATACCACTTCCGCCATTCTGGCCGTAGAAGCTTTTACCGCGGCCGGGGATAAAAACCGCTTTCCGGAGCAACTAAATACGGTAGAAGTATGGCAGCCGAAGCGAATACTTTGGAATACTTCTTCCTTTTTTTATGGACAAAATCAAAAGTTTGATGAAACCGGTAAAGTAATCGTGGATGTGGGCGGCTATAATGCTTTACTCGGAAAATCGTACGGGGAACTGGCCGCAGAAAGCCGCAGCATGCACAAAAGCCAAGGATTTGGTAGCGGTGGAGTTCGTGGCAGTTCGAAAGAATATTTCGAAAATTTAAAAGGAGATAAAGCCACTACTGATTTATTGGAAGGAGTTGATATTTCCTGGAAACGGGTAAAAGGCAGTGAAAAAGTAAGTAAATTACTAGCTAAAGTAACGGCTAGCTTTAACCCGGCTAAACCGGCGGCGAGCATCCCCGATTTATTGACCCTGCGAACCGCTTTACAAGCTTTACCCGCCTCGTATTACCGCGATTTAAAACTTACCGAGTTAGATACTATTATTAAAGCTTGCTTGGGCCTTTACCTGGAAGCGGTAGCTTCTGATCCTACTGGTATTCCGGGTACTCCTCTCGGGGTAAATATAGAAGGAATAAACCGGTCGGAGATTCCGGTGCAATGGCAGAAATTGAAATTTTTGCCGGTTGGCCAGGATTCTACTTTAAATGCGATATTACCTAATAATCAACCTTTCATTATAAAAAGTAAACTTGCCATTCCGGTTAATACCCCTTATTCTCAACCTTATTGGCTCCAGAAGCCGGGCACTACGGGTATGTTTACCGTAGAAGATCGTAACTTAATCGGACGTCCGGAAAACCCACCGGCGGTCTCGGTAATGTGTGATTTATTGATTAATAAACAAGCTTTTACCTTTACCATACCGGTTGTATATAAACGCACGGACCCAGTTGCCGGGGAGGTGTACCGGCCTTTTGAGATTACCCCACCGGTTTTTGTGAGTCTACGGGAAAAAGTATTTGTTTTTGCTGATGATCAACCTAAACCAGTTAATGTACGGGTAAAATCAGGTCAGGCAGCTATTTCCGGGGATGTTACGCTCTTGGTTCCGGCTGGTTGGCGGGTAGAACCGCAACGTATTCCTTTTGAACTAACTCAAAAAGGGGAAGAGGCAAGCTATACGTTTACGGTTTATCCCAGCAAAAACCAAAGCGAAGGGGAGTTAAAAGCTACGGCCATTGTGGACGGTAAAACCTATCAACAAAGTTTAATTTCTATCACGTATCCGCATATTCCGACGCAAACTTTATTGCCTCTTGCATCGGCTAGAGTAACCAAACTCGACTTAAAAATAAAAGGGCAGCAAATAGCTTACCTTATGGGTGCCGGCGATGAGGTAGCGGCCAGTTTAGCCCAGATTGGTTACCAGGTAACCATGCTCCAGGACCGGGATATTAACGCGAAAGACTTAGCTAAATTTGATGCGGTTGTAGTTGGAGTTCGGGCGTATAATACCCATGACCAGCTAAGGTTTTTACAAAATCAATTAATGGATTACGTTAAAAACGGCGGCACATTGGTAGTTCAGTATAACGTAAATAATGGTTTAGTTACTAATAAATTAGGGCCTTATCCGTTTAACCTTTCCCGCGATCGAATTACCGACGAAACGGCTCCCGTCCAATTCTTACATCCGGAACACCCGGTCTTAAATTCTCCGAATAAAATTACTACTAAAGATTTTGAAGGTTGGGTACAGGAAAGAGGGTTATATTTTCCGGATAAATGGGATAAAAACTACGAAGCTATTTTAGCGGCACATGATCCTGGCGAGCCTGCCCAAAACGGAGGTTTACTGGTAGCTAAATACGGCAAAGGGTATTACATCTATACGGGTTATGCCTGGTTCCGGCAATTACCGGCTGGAGTATCCGGTGCTTACCGGATATTTAGTAATATACTAGCCCTCGGGAAGAAATAAGCATTGCCCTTTAGGCGTTCTTCTAATAATTGCAAAAGTTCTCTATATTTTACTTAATTCAGTAACACGAATCATCTTCCAATATAAAATACTAAATGTCTGATTCAACCCCCGAAAAAATTACCATAGGAAGACCGCCTTTTTTTAAATCCTGGAATGGAATGTACTGGCTGGTAATTGTAAGTTTAGCGGGGCAGATTTTAGTATTTTACCTTATAACCCAAATGTATAAATGAGTTCTACGGATTGGTTAGTACTAATCGGAACCCTGGCGTTTATTGTTATTTACGGAGTTTGGAAAACCCGGCAAGCCGATAAGAATATAGAAGGTTACCTGAAAGGAGATAATAAGGAACGCTGGTGGATGATGGGGCTCTCCATAATGGCTACTCAAGCCAGTGCCATTACTTTTCTGTCTACCCCGGGGCAAGCCTACGAAGACGGTATGCGGTTTATTCAATTTTATTTAGGCTTGCCGCTCGCCATGATTATTATTGCCGCTACTATTATTCCTAATTATTACCGCTTAAAAGTTTATACCGCCTACGAATACCTGGAGAGCCGCTTCGATTTAAAGTGCCGTTTACTGGCGGCTTTTCTGTTTCTGGTGCAGCGGGGCTTGTCTACGGGGATAACTATTTATGCGCCTTCCATTATTTTATCTACCATATTGGGGTGGAGCCTGCAAATTACCATTCTGGTGATGGGGCTGCTGGTAACTATTTATACGGTTTCTGGGGGCACCCGGGCGGTAAGTGTTACCCACCAGCAGCAAATGGCAATAATGTTATGTGGGATGGTACTCGCCGGCATAACCGTCATGTACATGCTACCAGATACTATTTCTTTTGGCCAGGCGGTGCAGGTGGCGGGTAAAATGGGGAAACTCAACCTGATAGATTTTAAATTTAATTGGGATGACCGGTATAATTTCTGGTCCGGAATTTTAGGCGGATCGTTTGTGGCTTTGTCTTATTTCGGGGCCGATCAATCGCAGGTAGGCCGGTATTTATCCGGAGAATCTATTACCCAAAGCCGCTTGAGCGTATTATTTAATGGCTTGTTAAAAATACCCATGCAATTCCTAATCTTATTTATCGGGGTGCTGGTGTTTTTATTTTATCAGTTTCATCAACCACCTATATTTTTTAATCAGGTAGAGAAAAATAAACTAATCAGCTCCGAACATGCGCCGGTCTTACAACAACTGGAAGCAGAATATTCTACTAACTTCCGGCAAAAACAACAGCAAGTAAACCAATTGGTAGAAGCTCTAAAAACAAATAATGAACCGCAGGTAGCAGCCGTTCAACAAGCCCTAATTGCTACCGAAAAGCAAGGGAAAGACCTCCGCAAACAAGTTAGTAGCCTTTTACAGAAAGTGGACCCAAAAGGTGAAACCAGAGATACCGATTATGTTTTTATTAACTTTATTATTACCTACCTGCCCCACGGGCTTATTGGTTTATTAATTGCCGTTATTTTTAGTGCGGGTATGTCGTCTACAGCCGCCGGCCTTAATTCTTTAGGGTCTACCACCGTTATAGATTTTTATAAACGGACGATCCGGCCAGAGGCTACTTCTCAGCATTATGTTTTTATGTCGAAAGTTTTTACGGTGGGTTGGGCCATTACCGGAGTTTTGTTTGCGACCTTGGCTTCGCAGTTAGAAAACTTAATTCAGGCCGTTAACCTGCTAGGCTCTTACTTTTATGGACCTATACTCGGTATTTTTATTGTAGCTTTTTACGTAAAGTATATCCAGTCCCATGCTGCTTTCTGGGGAGCTATATTAGCCCAAGCCGCTGTAATCTTAGTTTCGGTAACTACTAAAATGGCTTATTTGTGGTGGAACCCCATTGGCTGCGGATTAGTAATAGTCTTCGGGTTAGTTATTCAGTTTTTACTTAATAAACAACCCAAAAGGTAAAAAAGTGTACTAATTACAAGCAGTAATGTGGTAGTTTTACGTAATTACCACTAGCATTTAGTAAAGCATATTCAGACTTTTACCTGGAGTTTAATTAAACAACTGTTTTTAAAAGCACTATGCCTGAGTCAATTTAAGGAGAGGCTTGCCAGAAAAAGCTTCCTGTCTCTTGATCGCATTGGGTTTAGCAGTGTTTGATTAGAAAGACTTCTGATGATTAAAAGTATGCTTAAAGCGGGTTAATTACTTATCTATACTTATGGTGTCGCTCCAAAAAAAATACTATGAACTACTACATCATTACAGGAACCAGTAAAGGAATTGGAAAAGCCTTGGCCGAGGCCTTATTGCAGGAAGAGCAAAATTACGTGTATGGTGTCTCGCGCAATTGTTCCATTACCCATTCCCGCTACCATCACCAGCCGTTAAACTTATCGGATATTGTGGCTCTGGAAAATAACCTGCACAAAGTATTCCCGGTTTTGAAAAATGCAGAAAGGATTGTACTAATAAACAATGCCGGGGTAGTAGGAGAAGTGGCTTACATGGGCAGTCAGGCCACGCATAATTTCTCGTACGTGTTTGATGTAAACGTAATGGCTCCGGCCATTCTAATAAATACCTTTCTGAGCGCGTACCATACGGAGAATTGCCCTAAAATTATTTTAAATATCTCTTCCGGTGCGGGTAAAAGGCCCGTCGATGGCTGGTCGGCGTATTGTGCATCTAAAGCCGCTCTGGATATGCTTTCGTTAACCGTGCAGCAAGAACAATTGCTCCTGAATAGTAATGTGCGGGTTTTTTCCATATCGCCGGGTGTGGTAGATACGGCTATGCAAGACCACATTCGAGACTTGGAAGAAAGTCAGTTCAGTGAAGTAGAAAAATTTAAGAAGTATAAAAACGACGGGGCTTTACGGCCACCGGAAGAGGTAGCCGAAAGAATGAAACGCTTCCTGGAGAATTATCAGCAATATAAAGACGTTGTATTCCGGATTGAGTCGATTGAGCAGCACTAGAACTAATCATTTTTTTACTCCCTAACTCAACTATTTTTCTTGGACCAGGATTTTTATTGTGGCTGTGTTTACTAAAGTTTTATACCGCCTGCTTAATTGGTTCAGGAGTTTTGGTGCGGGTGCCTCTTACTGCGTATAAGGTTATTAAAGCAGATAACAACAGCGAGCCTGCCATAAAGAGGTAAGAAGCGCCAAAGCTCTTGGTAGAGCTGTTTAAGTAACCCACAATATAGGCTCCGGCAAAAGAACCCAAAGCCCCCATACTATTTATTAAAGCCATGGCGCCACCCGCCACATTACGGGGTAAAAGTTCGGGGATAATAGCGAAGAAAGGACCGTAAGGAGCGTACATGGCCCCACCCGCCAAAATCAGTAAAACAAACGATAACCAAAAATTATCGGAACCAATGGCGTAGGAGCCATAAAAAGCCAAAGCCCCGATTAACAAAAACGGCCACACAAAAGCTTTGCGGTTTAAGGTTTTATCGGAGAAGTAAGAGGCGCTGAACATGCCAATTATAGCCAACACATAGGGCACCGACGAAAGCCAGCCGGTTTTAACAATATCCATGTTTGGGGCAGCTTTAATAATAGACGGTAACCACATTACAAAACCGTAAACGCCAATGCTCCAAAAGGCATATTGAAAACTTAATAAGATAACTGTTCGGGATTTAAATGCTTCGGCGTAATTTTTAACGGGTTTTATACCTTGTTGTTCGGCCTGTAATTGTTCGGCTAAGGCTCGTTTTTCCGGTTCAGTCAGCCAAGAGGCTTTGGTAGGTTTATCGTCAACCAATCGCCACCAGAAAAAGGCCCATACTACGGCCGGTAATCCTTCCAGAATAAACATCCAGCGCCAACCTACGGCATTTATTAAGTAACCTGATAATATGGACATCCAAAGAATAGTGGCCGGATTACCTAGAATTAAAAAAGTATTTGCCCGGGAACGTTCGGTTTTAGTAAACCAATTACTTAGTAAAATAAGCATGGCAGGCATTACAGCACTTTCTACTACCCCTAACATAAAACGAATTACAATCAATAAATTCACATTACTAACTAAGCCGGTAGCGGTGGCCAAACCTCCCCAAAGAATTAAAGACCAGAAAATTAACTTTTTTGCACTGTTATGAGCGGCGTAATGCGCACCCGGAACCTGGAAAAAGAAATAACCTAAAAAAAACAAAGAGCCTAACAACGAAGACGTGGCAGGAGTAATATTTAAATCGGTAGCCATGCTGCTGGCAGCGCCAAAGCCAAAATTTGCCCGGTCGAGGTAAGCCAGACTATACGTAATAAAAGCAACCGGAATTAAGCGATACCACCGCGAAGCAGCCAATGTTCTTTTCATGGTAAAATAATAAGGCAGTTGTTATTTTTGATTCTTAAATAAGCGAATCAAAATAAAGTATTTTTTGCCAAGCTGCAAGCAGTTGGTATTTTCCAGCGAAATAAGATGGCGGAACGAGGTTGTAACTTAACTAAGAGACAAGTTAAATTTGAATAAAATTAATAAGGAAGATGCGTTTTGCTGTTGTCCGGGTTTGTTTGGAAAGGTACAGTATACCAAATGGAAACAACGAATAGGTGTTTATTACATTAATGAATGATTTCTGGTAGAACATGCCTACCCAATTGCATCAAAAATTGGTTTTAAGGCTTTTTTCCAACTGTCCAGCCTGCACGAGGTACAGGTTCGCTGGCTGGACCGGCAATAAGCCGGTCGGCAACAATACCGGTAGTAAAGGCATATATTCCTTTGTGGATCAAATCAATTACTTGTTCATCTTTGGGCCAGGTCCAGGGTAAGGCGCCTACGCCCGTAACATTTTCCAGGGTTTGGTCACTCAGCAAACGGACATTCATGAATAAAAACGAACCTACCGGACCACGTACCCCTAACTCGGCCATAAGGCCACGAACAACACCCATCAGAATACCCTGACCCCAGTGCATTGTCCAATTTAAACCTAGACGTTCCTCGTCGGGTTTATGCGGTAATCCTAGTAAGCGCTCCAAAGTATGGGCGGGTACATAGGAGTCTGGTCGATGCGTAAATAATTGCTCTATTTTCTCGGCCAAAGTCATGGCGGCAACACCGGCTAAACCTGCTGCTAATCCATTTATAATTGCCTTGCTCGTCATAATAATTCTTTCCTCCTAAATCCTGAATAGATATGGTACTACTAAAAAATTTAATTAGGTATCTGCCTTCAGTATTTATAAATAAGTAAATAACTCCGGCAAAATGTTTCTGCTTTTACGATTGCCATACAGGATAGTTCTCCCGTTCTACCTGTATGGCTTTATAGAATTAGAGTTAAAAACAGAGAAGTAATTCGTTGGTTTTTGGTTTGTAGAAATACTCCAAAAATTTAAAAGAATTATCTTGCATGTTGATAATGAAGTAGTTTATATTTGTGCGTCAATTGCGAAGGTCCATGATTGTTTTAGCAGCCCCCACCTTTATTTAGGGCTCCATTCCTTTCTTAATAATTCTTTAGGCCATGCATCTGCATCGTGCCTCATTATTTTTTAATTTTTTTCTTTTTAATCATGTCGCAAACTGTCAAAACTCAGCGAAAGCAAGCTGCTTTCTTTTCATTACTTAAAGAATCCTTACACGGAGGCGAAATAGATTATACCGTTGGCAGTATCCGCCGGTCTGTTATTTTGCTGGCCATACCAATGGTGCTCGAAATGATACTGGAGTCGGTATTTGCTTTGGTTGATCTGTATTTTGTGGGCCATTTGCACAATAGTAGCTACGCCATTCAAACGGTAGGTTTAACCGAATCGGTTTTAACGGTTATTTACTCATTAGCCATTGGTATAAGCATGGCGGCTACGGCCGTAGTAGCCCGGCGCATCGGAGAAAAAGAGCCGGTAGCGGCGGCTAAGGCAGGGATGCAAGCCATTTTAATTTCGGTTGGGCTGAACATTCTCATCAGTATTCTAGGATTGGTGTTTGCCACTAACATATTGTTATGGATGGGTGCTTCGCCGGAAGTAGCGCAACGTGGTACACCTTTTATGCAGATTATGATGGGCAGCAGCATCTTTATTATGTTACTGTTCCTGATTAATGGCATTTTCCGAGGAGCGGGTAACGCGGCTATCGCCATGAAAAGTTTGTGGGTAGCCAATGCCACCAATATAATTTTATGCCCGGTTTTTATTAACGGTTTCGGACCGATACCCGCTTTTGGGCTTTCTGGAGCAGCTATTGCTACTACTTTGGGTCGCGGATTAGGCGTATTGTACCAGATATACCATTTAGTTAATGGTAAACATACCTTAAAAGTATTAGCCAGCCACTTTATTCCGGATTGGGCACAAATGAAAGCTTTAGTAAAAATTGCTTCACCGGCTGTTTTGCAATTCGTAATTGCTTCGTGCAGCTGGATTTTTCTGGCGCAGTTAGTGGCAACCACCGGTGGTGATCATGGTTCGGCGGGTTACCAGACGGCCTTACGACTCCTGATGTTTTTTATGCTACCCGCTTGGGGCCTGAGTAACGCAGCTTCTACGCTAGTCGGTCAGAATTTGGGTGCTAAAGAAATCCAGCGGGCCGAGGACTCCGTAATAAAAACGGCTAAATACAATGTGTTGTTTATGGCGGTTATTACGGTACTTAGTTTGGCTGGAGCGCGGGTATTTGTTTCTTTTTTTACGAACGATCTGCAAATTCAGGAAGTCGCTATTCAAGCCATCCAGATTATGAGCTTGGGCTATATTTTTTACGGAATGGGTATGGTATTAATCAATGCTTTTAACGGGGCCGGTGATACTTGGACACCCACTTGGGTAAATCTTTTTGGTTTCTGGTTTTTTCAGATTCCCCTGGCTTATTTACTGGCAAAGGTTTTTCAAATGGGACCAACCGGGGTATTTATTGCTATTCCGGTATCCGAAACAGCTATTACCTTAGCCAGCATTGTTCTTTTCCGGAGAGGCAAATGGAAAAAGATAAAAGTTTAACCCTCGGGATGAACGGTGTTTTTTAAGTATCTTATTAAAATTTGCGTTAGGTTGACCCGGTAGGTTTTAAACTTACCGGGTCTTTCTTATGATGCAAAATCAAATAAGAAACAGAGTATACCAAAAAGTTAATTTATCATAAGTATTTTGAAAGGCCTGATGCGTTCAATAAAAATAATAGTGCTTATTAGGGCAAAGTAGATTAGTGGAGTTTTTAGTAAATCGCCTTTATTACTCTTTAATTACATGGAACACCAGCAATACCCAATTGGCCGTTTTCAACCTAAATCAGATTATACCCGCCCGGAGATTTTAGCGCTGCTGCAATGGCTGGAACAAGCCCCTGCTCGTTACGAAGAGCTTTTAACTTGTCTTTCCGAAACCGACTTAGCTCAAACTTACCGGCCGGGTTCCTGGACAGTGCGGCAGTTAACCCATCACGTAGCAGATATTCATTCGCTTAACTTTTTGCGATTTAAAAAAGCACTCACCGAACTAAATTACGAGGCTACTCTCATACAAATGAACGATTGGGCTGCTTTGCCTGACTCCGAACAGGCGCCCATCCAAGGTTCTCTGCTAGTATTTAAGGGAGTAAACCAACGCCTGATATACCTGGTGAATGGCTTAGATGAATCTACCCTGGGTAAAACCATCTATCATCCCGCCCGACAAATTAATCTAAGCCTGAAACAATTGTTCTATATGGCAACTTGGCACGTAGCCCATCATTTTGGGCATATTGAATTGGCCTTAGGTAAGCAACCGCAAGAATTTAAGGTGAATTCTGACTCATAATTTCCCAGTACAAATCTAAAAGTGTGCTTATTGGAATAGATACAATTATAAAATATGAGGGCTGGGTTTTAATTTTCTGGATTGCTTTCTAATTCTTTTACAGACTATTAGTTGTAAGTTGTGCTTAATATTAGAAACATTGGAAAGAACAATATTTTACTTTAAAGAACTAAGAACTTGGGATATAGTAACAATCCTTCTTTATTCGTTTATTTCATTGGGTCTTTACTTTTTTTATACAAGTACAGAATCGGTAGTCCAAAAGAAAGATATTTTATTCTGGTATCCTTTAGGAACTCAAGTATTTTTCTATTTCTTAAACTACAAGTCTCTTAGAAATTTAACAGTTTATTTTATTTGGTTTTTCTTTAGCTTAATTCATTTCTATATCTATCTCCAACTAATTACTATTCCACTACTGGAAGGAGTGAAAGTTCATGCAGCTATTGGATTGAGAAATACAGCTCTTCTTCTTATATTATTTCAAATATTAAGGTTTATAAGTACAAAAGTTCAAGGAAAAGAATTAGTATGCCCTAGCAGAGGTGGAACGGACATATTGGAAGAAAGAAATGTAACCTTAGTAGATTTTGCCCTTTTTGTTATTTACCTGTTCTTTTTAGTTGTTCTTGGACTTAACTTCCATTTTAATTGATAAATCAGTTGAGATAAAAATACTCAGCACAACAAAAGTTAAATCCCATTAAAGTGCTCTTAGCTGAGCCGTTAAGCCAATAGAATTACAAATTGCTTTATAAGATTTGCAGGACATTCCATTAAGTAATGTAAAACATTACTTTTCAAAAAAATTGGGATTCTTCTTAATTATGGTCTGGAGAGTGAATTTTTGCTCACTTAAAAACCTTTTATATATCTCCTTTCTGACACAAAATATTGTCTAAGAGCATTGTTTGACCACCCGTGTTTAAATATTAAAAATAATATATGTATTCTTAAAGTTCGGAGCGTTTTTTGAAACGCATCGGCAAAACTTACTTCACCTCTAAAAATTACTAGTATTTGCTTATGCGTAAAATTTTTACTCTTAGTGTTATTTTCTGCTTGTTGATGGGAGCTGCCGAAGCCCAGCAAAAATTGCCACCCAACATGTTTTTTCAAAAGCTACCGAATGGCCTGGAAATTCTGGTTTTAGAAGACCATACGGTGCCGATGGTTACTATTGAAATTGCCTGCAAAAACGGCTCTTTTACCGAACCACCCGAGTTTAATGGCTTAAGCCACTTGTACGAACACTTATTTTTTAAAGCTAACAAACACTACCCCAATCAGGCGGCTTATCATAACCGGGTAAACGAACTGGATATTGATTATAACGGCACTACCCGCGAGGAACTGGTTAACTATTACTTTTCGCTCCCCAAAGAAAATTTAGTACAAGGCTTTAAGTTTATGAATTCGGCCATCCGCTATCCTAAATTTAAAAAGGAAGATATGCTGCAGGAAAATGAAATTGTAAATGCCGAATTCCAGCGGAAAGAATCCAACCCGTATTATGCTTTAAAAGATGCCGTGGATCATCATCTGTGGGGCGATTTATACTCCCGCAAGCACGTAATTGGTGATCATAATATTATTTTGTCGGCCACGCCCGATAAAATGGAAGCTATTAAAAGCAAATACTACTATCCCAACAATTCTATTTTAGTAGTAGCCGGTGATGTTAACCACGAAGAGGCCTTTACGGAAGCCGCCAAAGTTTTTGGCAGCTGGAATGCTTCTAAGTTTGACATTTTTCAGAAATGGCCGGTGCCGGAGTTTAGCCCATTAACCAAAACAGATTATTTTGTAATTGAATCAGACATTGCCCAGGTGCCCAGTATTATGTTTTCGTGGCAGGGACCTGATACGCGTAATGATGTAGCCGGTACTTTTGCCGCCGATGTTTTTTCTTTTATTGTAAATCAAAAAGCTTCGCGATTATTTGAAGCTCTCGAAGCCTCTGGTTTAGCCTTAAATACCGGAGTAAATTATTATACTCAGAAGTACGTGGGACCAATCAGTTTTTACGTAACGCCCAACCCCGATCGGATTCAGGAATGTTTGGCTGAAATGAAAAAGCAAATTGCCTTGTGGGATTCCGAAGATTACTTTACCGATAAGCAAATGGAACGGGCCAAACGTTTGCTAGCCATTGAGCAAGTTCAACGAAACGAAATTACGGAAGAATATGCGCATACCTTATCGTTCTGGTGGGCTTCGTCGTCGGTGGATTATTATACTACTTACCAGGAAAACCTGAACAAGGTAACCAAAGCCGATTTGCAGGCCTACGTGCGAAAATACATTAAAAATAAGCCTTATTGTGCCGGTTTGCTCATTAACAGCACGATGAACCGGGAGCTTAAATCAACCCAATTTTTTAAAGAAAATTAATACCCTAAAGGGCATGAAAAATATTTGTTTAATCCTTTTTATCAGCCTGCTTTCCTTTACCGCAGGCGCTCAATCGGCCACCACTACTTTCACCGTAAATGGCCTAAAAGTAATTTTTAAACCTACCCAGAAAGAAACCATTAGTGTAAGAATGTTTTACCGGGGTGGCGTTACCAACTTTTCTTTAGCGCAGGCCGGTTTAGAAAACTTAACCTTAGCTGCGGCTACTACTGGTGGCACGCAAAAATATAAGGAAGAAACTTTCCGGGATATGGCCGACGAATACGGCATTGACATATCGGGGTATTCGGAGTACGATTACGGCACGATTAACCTGGATTGCGTGGCTGATTATTTTAACGAAGGCTGGAATTTGTGGAGTCAGGCGATTTTAAAGCCCACTTTTGATTCAAAATGCTTTGCTATGCAACGGGATAAAATAATGGCCGCTATCCGGGAAAGAAGTGCCGATCCGGAAGATCGGCTGGAAGAATTAGCCATTGGTTTGAGTTTTGCCGGCACTCCTTACGCTAAAAGCCCGCTCGGCGAAGAAGAAACCCTCTCAAAATTTACCGCTGATAGTGTAAAAAATTATTATTACCACCACCTGTTAAATAAAAACCGCATGTTTCTGGTGGTAGCAGGTAAGATTTCGCGGGAAGATTTAGAGCGAAAAATCAAAGAATCATTTTCCGGGTTGCCAGATAAACCTTATACTCCTTTTGTTTATACCAACGCGTTATTCCAGGAGCAACGACTGGTTTGGGAACAACGCGAGCTAGCTACAAATTATATGTGCGGCTTAATTAATGCACCCGCCATGAACAGCCCGGATTTTCCGGCTTATTTGTTAACCATTAAAGCTTTGAGTGGCCGGATTTTTCAGGAAGTAAGAATGAAACAAAATCTTTCCTACGATCCGGGCGCAACGCTTACCATGCGCCAATTGCCTTATGCTACTCTTTACGCTAGTTCCACCAATCCTAAAGCTACCTTACTAACCATTGCCACCGAATACGTGCGCATGCGCCAGAACCAGGTATCAGCGGAGTTGCTAACTCTATTAAAGAAAAGTGTAAAACAAGGGTATTACCATACCCTGGAAAGCTCCCAGTCTTTAGTGGAAAGTTTAGGAGAAGCTGAAATTTTTGGCGATTGGAAACTGAGCGAAGACATGATTAACAAAATAAATAATGTTACTACCCAAGAAATGAACGCGGCTTTTCAAAAATACACCAAAGGTATCCGTTGGGCCTATTTAGGCGATAAACAACTAGCCCAAGAAGCTTTTAATCAAAAATAAAAATTTAAATTTAAATAGAAATGTAAAAGGCTGGCTTTAATCAAAAGTCAGCCTTTTTATTTAATTAAATGGTATAAAGCGTAAATTCAGTAGTTAATTTTTTATTCTCCCTCTTATGTTAATCTTCATAGTCTTTATAAAACTTAGATGCTTTATAATCTTTCCGGAAAATAATTCTGTCAAAGGTTATTAGGGGTAAATTGATTGAATTTAGTGTGGGAGAACAAAAGAAAAAGTAATTATATGGATACTGTGATTTTTTTGCTGAGTATTTTTTGGATTGCTGTTGGGTGGATAGCAATGGTAAAGCATAAATTTTGGAAGCTTGACACTAGCAATGCTTTTTTGGTCAGAGATAAATATCTTTGTGGGTGGTTTAATTTTTCTTCTCCTTGGCTGCTACTGTTTCGTTTCGGAAATACTAAAGCTTCTCAAATAGAATTTATCCGTATAAAATGAAGGTATTGCTCCGGCTCAATGTGAGTAATCTTAAAAAAAGGTATTCATTTATTAATGTTTAATTTTATTCTTCTCCAGATTTGGTAAAAAGAAGGTTAATAACCCGATTAACGGTAAGAAAGAGCAAATTTTAAAAACAAAATCAATACTGGTTTGGTCCGCCACTTTACCGAGTATGGCTGAACCAATACCGGCAATACCAAAGGCAAATCCGAAGAATAAGCCGGCAATTAGACCCACTTTACCTGGTACCAGTTCCTGGGCATATACTAAAATAGCCGAAAAAGCAGAAGAAAGAATAACGCCGATACACACAATTAAAACGGCGGTCCAGAATAAATTGGCGTAGGGCAGAAGCAAGGTAAACGGCGCTACTCCTAAAATAGAACCCCAAATAACGTATTTGCGCCCAAACCGGTCGCCAATTGGGCCACCAATAAAAGTACCCGCTGCCACCGAAAATAAAAACACAAACAGATACATCTGGGAGCTTTGTACCGACACGTGGAATTTATCGATCAGGTAAAAAGTAAAATAACTGGTCATGCTGGCTAGGTACACGTGTTTCGAAAATATTAATATAAGCAAAATTACCAGCGACATGATAACCTTGTTGCGCGATAAGGCTAGATGCGTTTCGGCGGGAACGGCTACTATTTTCTTTTTGATTAAAGCCGTATGATTTTTTTGCCAATTGCCCACCCAACCCAGTACCAACATAGCGAGTAAAGCAGCTAACGAAAACCATCCCAGATTCCCTTGACCGTAGGGTACAATAATTAAGGCCGCTAAAATAGGACCCAGTGAGCTGCCGGCGTTACCACCCAACTGAAACAAGGATTGCGCCATACCCCGCCGACCACCAGAAGCCAAATGGGCCATTCTGGAAGCTTCCGGATGAAAGATAGAAGAACCCACCCCCACTAAACCTACCGCCAGCAATATTAGCCCGAAGTTAGCCACCTGGGATAAAAGCAGCAAACCAATCAAAGTAAACCCCATACCAATTACCAAAGCGTATGGTTGTGGTTTTTTATCGGTATAAAGCCCCACAAAAGGTTGCAAAATAGAGGCCGTCAACTGGTTGGTGAGCGTTATTAAGCCAATCTGGGCAAAGTCTAAGCGAAAGGAAGATTTTAGGATCGGGTATATTGCCGGAATCAGCGATTGCATCGTATCGTTGAGCAAATGCGAGAAGCTAATGGCAAAAAGAATCGGGAAAACCGTTTGCTGCGCAATTTGTTTGGTCAAAGTGGTTTCTTCGGTAAGGGTATTCTTCATAGCAAAAAAATATTCTGGTTATACGGCAGGAAGAACCAATAGGGCAATTCATCCGGACTGGATATTAAATGTTTTCTTTAAGTTTAAGATGAATTTCTAACATCATGCATTAAAAAGAGCTGCAAAGTTATTATAAAAAAATACCCCAACTAAATTTTTCAGCCGGGGTAAGATAGGTAGTAAGTCAAAATCTAAATTAGGAAAAAACTTTGTCCGGGGTTATAGTAAAGGCCAGTAGAAAAGAAGCGTAACGCATGTTTTACTAATTTAAATTTTTCAATAGTTTAGGTCAGAACAAACAGGTAATTAAAAATTATCTATAACACCTTAAAAAATTATCTATAACACCTTAAACCGGCATACCAGACTTACCACTAAGTTGGACCTGCTTAAAACAAATAAAAGGGAGATTCAAAAGTTTTCGAGGAGTATAACTAAGCAGAGTAAAGAATAATATGTAAAGATTAAGAGCTTACTATTTTGATGTATTAGAATTAAAGACAGTGGTCTTTTCCCGTTATTAACTTCTAATAAGCCATGAAACTAAAGCCAGTTGATAAGCCTAAATCTATTTTGTTAAAGATTGCTTATTTCTTGAGTAAAAGAGAATTCGGGAAAGTAATTGCCCCTTTACGGTACATCTACGCCCGCAGCACGCCCATCATGATGGCTTCGTACAAAATTATTACCACCGAAAATAAGCTGCGCTTGCCCAAAGAAATCAAAATTTTAATCCGGTATTATACGGCGCACTTAAACGAATGTACGTTTTGCTCCAATGCGCAGGAATTCGGGGCCGCTAAGGAAAAACTGAAAATTCAGAAATTGAAAGAATTGTTCAACTTTCGGGAAAGCACAAATTTCACCCCTAAAGAAAAAAGCCTCTTACTGTACCTGGAAGAAGTGAATTTGACAAAAACCGCAAGTGAACAAACCTTCGAAAATCTAAGAAGCTATTTTAACGAAACCGAAATTGTAAAAATTACCTGGATAAATGCCACCGAGAATTATTTTAACTTAATGGCTAAACCGCTGAGGCTTACTTCCGACGAATTAAAATTCCCAAGTTCTAAAAAAATAAAAACCTAGAAAATATATTTGCTCCACGAAACAAAGCAAATTAAATGGATTTTAGTACGTTTTTTCCGCCTAATATTACCTTGGAAACGGACAAAGTAAAGCTCCGCATTCTGCAGCCAACGGATACTGTTAATTTTCATCCATTAACTCAGGACAAAGAACTTTGGCGTTATTTTACCAAAGAATTAAACGAACTACCCCAATTAAAAGCTTGGGTGGAAGAAGCCGAAACAGACTATGCCTCTGCCCGCCGCGTGCCTTTTACTATTATTCAGAAAGAAACGGGTTTGGTATGTGGCAGTACCAGCTATGGCAATATCTCTTTTTACGATAAACGCCTCGAAATAGGCTGGAGTTGGTTAGGTGCTACTTTTCGGGGTACTCAAATTAATCGGCATTGTAAATTTGCTTTGCTGCAATACGCTTTTGAAACCATGCAAATGGAACGGGTTGAAATTAAAACCGATAACTTAAACGAACGTGCCAAGGCCGCTCTGGTAAAAATTGGGGCTACCGCCGAAGGAGTGCTTCGTAGCCACATGCTGATGCCGGGTGGCCGGCGCCGCGATTCTATTTACTTCAGCATTATTAAAACCGAATGGCTGGCTATCCGGCAAACTATTTTTGCGGATGTTGCTCCGGTTAAGGTTTGTTTTGAAAGCTAACTATTTTTATCGAAAGTTAATGAAGTGTACTGGTTTTAGCCGGTTATAAGTAGAAATGGACTGATCAATTTGATTTAAGCGAACATTTACCACCGAGTTATTAGTAGAACCAAAGGTATAATTAATGCCTATTTGAGAATAATACGAAAACTTGGCGGGCAATTGGTGTTCGCCTAAAAAATGGCTTCTTCCAGAGCTCGTTTTTTAAATTTTAAGGTAATTTCATCGGCTAGTTCGATTCGGGCCAGATAGCAGATTAAACCTTGTTTGAGTTTTTGAATAAGTTGCTTTTGAATAATGGCTTAGGTGTCGGAAGCTTTGGTCGAAAACGTGAGCGTATCGTGAAGCTCCTGAAAATGATTCTGCCCAATAAAAGTTAAAGGATACAGCTTTCCGCCGCCAGCGTTATCGGCATCAATAATAAGTACTTGAATGTCGGCTTGGGCTTGGTCGCGCACCACATCAAACAGCGTAAGCTCGGTTTAACAAAATCCGGAAAGCAGTTGCCGGGGTAGTTGAGAAATAATTTAGGTGGATTCGTTTTAGAAGTATCGGCCGTTTGTGCCCACAAAGAATGTCCGTAAAATAAGGAAAGAAATACCAATAGTAATTTTTTGTTTCATACCCCCGTCTCCATCTGGCTCCAGCATGTAACGGTTTATCTTATAACTTGTTATAATAACTATCCTAACTTTTAAAAATGGTTTTAGGAAGCAAGATGAAAAAGATATTGGAAACAAACCGGTTAATTTTATTTCCTTTCGAACCGGAAGATGGAACAGTATTGCACCTTACTTTCACGAATCCGTTTGTCCGGGAATATTTGTGAGATAATCAGATTATTGCGCGGGAACAAACCGAAGCTATTTTATAAACCAACGAAGAATATTTTAAGCAAGACAATTGGGGGCTATGGAAAATAATTCGGAAGGAAGACCAAACTTACTTGGGTTTTGCGGGCTTGTGGTTCTTTTTTGAGGAAGACCAGCCGCATTTATTATATGGATTGTTACCGGAATACACTAAATCCGGTTTAGCTACGGAAGCGGCTCGGGCGGTTCGAGACCTTTACACAATTACATTTTAAGTACTTGGCTACTGCTTGCAATACCCCGCATCAGGCTTCTAAAAAGGTATGTGAGCGGTTGGATATGCAAATTGATGCTGAGAAAATTAGCAACGATCAGCCAACCATTTTTTACCGGATAGAAGCAAAAGGTAAGCGAAAGATCTTACCAGTTTAGATTTCAGATTTTCTTTTCTTATAATTTACCATTTTAAGTAGTCAAATTGTCTGGTTACCGTATACAAGCATCTGTAATCTTTATGAAACATGGCAACTAAAACATATACCGTTAATGGACAAGCTTTCGCTTGGGGAGTAATGGCGGGCATGCGTAGCTTATCGGCTCCTGCTTTTTCCAGTCATCTTTTTGCTCACATGCCGGATGCAGGTCTGTCAGGGTCCTTTTTAAGTTTTCTACAATCAAGTCGGGTGGCTACTACTTTAAAAATTTTGGCCGCTTCTGAAGTTGTTGGCGATAAATTACCGGGTGCCCCAAATAGAATTGCCGCGCCGGTATTAGTAGTAAGACTTTTATCGGGTGCTTTGGTAGGAACAGCCTGGAGTGAGCATAACGGCCAATCTAAAGAAGTGGGTGCTTTACTGGGCGGTGTGGGTGCATTGGCTGCCTCTTACGGTTTCTATTACCTTCGCACCAGATTAAGCCAGAAAACTCCCGTTCCCGATTTGGTTTGGGCTCTCCTGGAAGATGGACTTGTGGCAACTTTAGGCATAAGTCTGGCTAAAGCATCCTTAAATACTGAAGTTATGGCCAATGTAAAGAATTTAACTGCATCTTAATTATTAAAGTACTGAGATGCTACGTAATAGTATTATTTACATAAGAGCGATTTACTTTCGGTGAAGAAAGAAAAAATGAATTCTAAGATAGTTTGGTTATACTATTTAATTGCTTTCACTATTACATCAATTTTAGGTTTTAAATTAGGCTTTTCTCATAGTCATACACCGCCTGCTTCATTTATTTTAGGTTTTGTATTCACGCTTATTGGGGTTATTTGGTTATTAGTTGATTTAATAAAAGCGGCGATTAAGAAGACAAACTCCAAAGAAAGAATGGTTGCCCATGTCATAGGATTATTGGCAAATGGAGTTGTTATAATCTTCATATTAAACTTAGCTTTACATTTTTTATAATATAGAATAAAGAAATACAGTCTATAACAAAAGGTAAAAAATACTAGGGCGCTTTTTAGCAGCGGCCCGAAAAACAAGATTTGCTTTAAACGTATTACCCCTGTATATTCTAATCAGTTGGGAAAAGATTGTTGCTTTTTCAAATGATACGTTCAGGTAGAGATGTTGCAGGAGGCACCTCTACCTGAACGTATGTTTTTTTATTGGATAGCCTGAATTCCTGCTTCTGCCACCGTGTGGTCATTTTCTACGGTGTCGCCGGATACACCAATGGCGCCAATAATTTCATCGGACTTGTTGCGAATAGGAATGCCGCCCGGAAACGAAATTAAACCATTGTTAGAATGCTCGATGTTATAAAGCGGACCTCCAGGTTGGGAGAGTTTGCCAATTTCACCGGTATTCATATCGAAAAAGCGAGCCGTTTTGGCTTTTTTAATGGATATATCCAGGGAACCTAGCCAGGCCCCATCCATGCGGGCGAAAGCAGTTACATTTGCGCCGGCATCTACCACGGCAATATTCATTTTCACGCCCAGTTCTTGGGCTTTTTGTTGGGCAGCCTGAATAGCTGCTTCTGCTTGTTTTAAGGTTAGGCTCATCTTTTATTTTAGTAATAAGTTTAACAAGATAGTAGAGGCACTGTAAATTTTCATCAAAGGAACAAAAAATGCTTTAAAGAAAAGGCGGTTTGGTTTTAATAAGTAAATCAGCAATTTATTCGCTTAATTATCAAATATGTCAGGTTTCTTCTTGTTTATTTTTCTCCTATTCTATCTTGGTGAGCAAGCAGTTTACCTAAAATATGAAATTTGGGTTCTAACAGACAGAGTTGTAGCGTTGTCCGGAGGATTAATCGAGTGGGAAGAAATAAAATAGAGTACTACAACCAAGTAGCAGGCTATTAAATTTTGCTTAATCTAAAAATTTTGTAGTGATAATTTTTTTGAAATAATAGTGGCATTGAATGTAGTAAATAATTTTTGTCCGGTTACTTATGAAAATCAATATTGCTTTTAACGGATAATCCATTATATTTCCTGAGCTGAAAGGGACAATGAATCTTGAAAACTGCCTTTCAGAAAAGTTATTGCTGCTAATTTCTAATTTAACGCGGCGCAGGTGTATTTTATCTTTATCTGTAAACCTTAATGTTGAAGAGAGTCTTATGAATACTACCGATATCCTTTTAGCCCCCATGTCGGGTGCCGAACACCGCTTAGTAGGTGGTGTACAGCTAGATTTTATGCAAACCGGGGCAGCCCGGGTAAAACGGGTTATTTACCCGATTGGCTTCCGGTGGTCTACGGATATGAAACCCATAATTGGTACGGATTTGTGCATGCATGCCCATGCCGGTTTTCTGGCAAAAGGACATTTGCGGATTCAATACGAGGATGGTTTTACCGAAGATTTCATTGCTCCGCAGGTAGTAGCCATTGAGCCCGGACACGATGGCTGGGTAGTAGGCGAGGAGCCGGCTGTGCTGATTGAGTTTGATTTTCAGGGTGAAACTGTTCAGCAACTGCAAATTCCGGAAGTGCACTCGCAACGCGCAACTCCACCAGCCTCTTAGGTGGGCTATACAGTTACAAGTTGGAGCAGGAATATACCCCATTAACGGTATACGGCGACTGCTATTTCAATACCTTGGCAATTATTTTAGCCGTAGTGTTATGGGTTAAAATGGTTTCGTGGGTAGCTCCTTTTATTTGGAAGAAAGTACCCTTGTTTTGCCGGAGTGGTTTCAATTGATGCGAAAGGCTATTGGGATTTTCGGTGGCGATAATAACCACTGGCGATTTCGCTTTCCGGATATCCGTTTCCGTCTGAAACAAAAAATTATTAGTTAAGGGCAGGGGATAATACATGGCTTCGAAAAATCTTTCACTAAAATCTCCGGTAGTAGAGGCGGCATCAATTAATATAGTTAGCCGCGGTAAATTACTGGCTGCCAAATGAGCCGCAATCCGGCCACCCAAAGAATAGCCGGTAATTACAATTTTATTCTCGGGATATCTTTTCTTCAAAGCATCGTATACCGTTTGAGCGTCCGAATAAAAATTTTCTAAGGATATGCTTCCTTGGCTTTTGCCGTGTTGCCGGTAATCGGTAATAAAAATATCGTAATTTAATTTCAAAAAGTGCGGCGCAATTTCTCCCCAGTTCTTTAAAGTTCCTCCGTTGCCCTTCCAAAAGCAAATAACGCCTTTAGAATGATCCACTCTAAACAACAAAGAATTAAGTAGCCCGCCATTTTTTGAGGGAAAGTTTAACTCCTCAAAATTGGAATTGAGAGAATATTTAAAATCAGCGGGCAGTTTTTGACTCTTGAAAATATTTCCTTGTTCTTCTTTAATGGATTGCAAAAAGCCGTAAATACCAAAATAAACTAAAATTATCAGGGAAATTAAGATTAAAATAAGTTTACTATTATTCATCCTGGTGGCAAAGGATAAGTAAAGAATGAACTAACTATTGAGCGATAACTCCCAAAGCAGAACCGGAAAAAGTTACCCGGGCACTATCCGAAAATTGGTATTTAAGCTTAGGTATCTTTACATTCTCTATTATTAATTCGCTCTCATTCCGGATATCCAGGTCCGCTTCCTGAATAGAATTTGTTTTGTCTATTTGCAACCGGGAATTACTCAAGGTACTCCAACCTACAATGGCGTCTAACCGGTTAATTGAATTGCCCGATAAATTCACGGCACTGGCTTTATCTTGCTGCAAGTTTAGATTGGCTTGTTTAAATCCCTGCAGGGTTAACGAATAGTTGTGATTGGTTTCTGTGGAATTTACTTTTTTTCCTTTTAGGGTATAAAAAGCATTTGTTTTTAAATTTTTAATCTCCGGGCAGGTAATCACTACAATTTCCTGCCAGTGGAAGGCTTCCTTATCTTGCGGGTAAACCAAATCTACTTGCAGGCGTTGACCTATTTTTTAATTTTTACCAAATCAGTGGCGTGTGGGTGAACCTGTACACTAAAAGGACCCGCTTTAATTTTTACATTCATTTCGGTAGCCGGGTTAATTTCAACCTGGTCAAAATCGCGGTAGTTTAAGGTAATGTAATTATGGTAAGGATCTTTGTACGTGCCCTTGTTGTATTCATTTTTTAAGGCCATGTTGTAAGCCGCTAGTGAACCAAGCAGAATTAAAAAAGCCGTTAGAAGTAAAACAGTACTGGTCTTCATGGTTTTATAAAAAATAAAAGTTTACGTTTAAGATAAATCGGCTAAGTGTTTTTACTCGCAATAGTTTTTACCAAAGGTTCCCTCCTGTAAAGTTGGGTCTAGGTGGTTACTTACTTTTCCATAGGATTCTTTTTTGCAGAGGTAAGATAGGTAACGGAAGAATACAGATTATTTTAAGGCTAATATCCTGTACTCGCTTGTCTTGATTTACTTTGTAGCCTTCTAAGTTGCCGATCCGTTTTTACTTAATCCGTTGCCGTTGCTGGAATTAAAATTTTCTGCTTTAAAGCGTTCGTAGCGTTGCTGAATTTCTTCAAGGTTAATGTCCAGCAGAAAAATATTACGAAAAAACTCGGGCAAGTCTTGTTGTAAAAAGCGTTCTTTGCGGTAACTTTTAATTTTCTTATCTCCGGCGGGGGCCACAAAAAAACCAATTCCTCTTTTGTTATAAATTACTTCCTGGTTCTGCAGAAACTCATACGTGCGCATTACAGTATTGGGGTTTACTTGTAATTCTACGGCTAAATCCCGCACCGATGGTATTTTATCCTCTGTGAGCCATTTACCTAACAGAATATTTTCGCTCACGTAGGCCGCTATCTGCAGGTAAATTGCTTCGTTTTCTCTAAATTCCATAATCCATTCTCCTCCTCTAAACTTGCTTTTCTTTCAAACCAAAAAAAGCCGTAATCCATAAAATAATTGCTAATACTAAAGGCAATAAAAAAGTTAAACTATGCTGCGCCTCCGGCAACTCAACTAAATAATATTGTTTTTTATCATGAAAACCGATAGACCCAAAAGGTACGGCTACGGCTAAATCTTTATTAAATAGTACTTCCAGCCATTGCAGATTGAAAAAAATAACCAGCAGAAAAACGATAAAAAAGGCAAAAGCAGTTTTAATAAGGTGTAGCCGTTGGAAGTAGATAGATCCCCAGATAGCAATGGCGTGGACCATCGCATAAAGCAGAAATACCAGATAAATTCTATTGGTCGGGGAAAAAATATTGAGCAATTTTGTCGGCTCAGGTCCTTGGTTATCCAAACTAATAATGGTTATCACTACCAGGTAAAAGCTGGCGGTAAATACCAGTATAAAAATCAGGAAAGAATAAATCCAGCCTACCAGGTATTTTTCAAAATGGGAGGCGGGTAAGGTTAGGGCGGCAATAGCTTGTTTTTTATCGCCTAAGTGGGCAAATACAATACTGGTAAAAATAGAGCCAGCCCCTAGTATACCAAAAATAAAAATTAAAGACTGTTCCTCTAAGTCAATGGGGTAGCTTTGCATGTAGGCCACAAAACCCAGCATCAAACTCATGGCGCCAATAAGTACGGCGGTAGCCATCAGGTACCATTTTATATGTTCGGCGGTGTGCTTGCCAAATAGTCGCGCGAAACGGCTGAAATTAAAATGATTTTTCATATACCGGCTGGTTTAAAAGCTTAATAATTTGTTGATTACCGCTGATGATGGCGTTAAAAAGTAATTCCATGTCTACTTTACTGTAATGGGTGCCTGTATTAGGTAAAATAACCTGCTTGCCCCGTACGGAGTCTTCGGCGTATAGTACTTCTGAACCTGACGAATTGGCCGCATGAGTAAACAGCAGTTGTTCCGAAATTTTATCTAGTTCCTGATTTACTACGATCTCCCGGTTATGTAAAATTACCACCGTATCAATCAGGCTATCTAAATCACGAACCTGGTGCGTGGAGATAATCATGCAGCGGTCCTCGGTTAAAGCCGAAGCCATTATTTTCCGGAACTGTACTTTTGAGGGAATATCCAGACCGTTGGTAGGTTCGTCCATAATCAGGTAGCGAGTGTTTGAGGCCAAACCAAATGCTACCATAAATTTTTTCTGTTGCCCAAAAGAAAGCTTATCTAAAATAGCTTCCCGGGGTACATCCAATTCTTGCAGATAATGGTAAAACTGCGTTTGATTAAACTTGGGATAAAAGCCGGCCGTGTACCTTAAAAATTGGTCGGCTGTTAAGGTGGGTACATAAATCTCTTCCGGAATAAAATATAATTCTTCTAGAACCGAAGGCAAACGATCCACCGCGGAATGGCTATCTACCTGGCAAGTGCCCGAGTGAGGAAAAGCTAGTCCGACCATGTTTTTGAGCAAGGTAGATTTGCCCGCTCCGTTTTTCCCGAGCAACCCATAAATATGCCCTTCGGCTAAGGTTAAATTTAAATTCTCGAAGAGCAACGACTTGCGGGAGTAGCCAAAACTTAAACTGTTGATGCGGATCATAGTCCTGTTGTTATAGTGTATTAGTGACATAGTACACTACAAATGTAGAATTTAAATTAGCAATACAAAATTTTATTAAATATTTTTTATAATTGGTCATTCGCTTCTGATTCGCCGCTAGCTTTAGCAAGAGGAAACTTTTGTATTTTTGTTAAGAAATTAGTTTATTTTAACCCCATGACAAACAGCCTTTCGGAATTAAAAGCAGCTTTACAAGGTGAATTTTATTATCAGAATACGGGATTAGATAATGCCATGCGCCTGGTTTATGCCTCGGATGCTTCTATTTACCAGGAAAAACCCTTGGCGGTAGCTTTGCCCAAAAACGAGGCTGATTTAAAAACGCTTATCCAGTTTGCCGCTGCGGCCCGTGTAACGCTTATTCCGCGGGCGGCCGGTACTTCCTTGGCCGGGCAAGTAGTGGGTAACGGTATCGTAGTAGATATTTCAAAGTACTTCGATCAGATTCTGGAAATTAACCCTACCGAAAAATGGGTGCGGGTGCAACCCGGCGTAATTCGCGACGACCTGAATAAAAAATTAAAACCGTTTGGCCTGATGTTCGGCCCCGAAACTTCTACGGCTAGTAGGGCTATGATTGGGGGAATGGTTGGCAATAATTCCTGCGGTTTGCACAGTATTCGTTGGGGCTCTACCCGCGACCATTTACTGGCAGCGAAAGTTCTATTAAGCAACGGCGAAGAAGCTACAATTGGCGCCCTTACCGAACCTGAACTAAGCCAAGTACTGGCTGACAACAGCTATTTAGGTACTATTTATAAAAACTTGTTTCAGCTGCTGCACAAACCGGAAAACCAATCTTTTATTCAGGAAAAATTTCCGCATAAAAATATTACCCGCCGCAATTCCGGTTATGCCTTAGATGCCTTATTGGACACAGTGCCTTTCTCACCGAACCATACGCCTTTTAATTTGTGTAAATTAATTGCCGGTTCCGAAGGTACGCTTTGCTTTTTAACGGAACTGAAGCTGCAATTAATGGAGCTGCCTCCCTCGGAAAACGCCTTGTTGTGCATTCATTGCACAAGTATAGGCGAGGCGCTGCAAGCCAACCTGGTGGCAATGCGCCACGATGTGTATGCTTCGGAATTGGTAGACAAGCGCATCCTGGATTTTACCAAAGATAACCTGAGTCAATTGCCGAATCGGTTTTTTATTCAGAGCGATCCGGAAGCTATTTTAATGGTTGAGTTTTTTGCTGATGACCGCGATCAATGCCAAGTTATGGCCGAAGCCTTGATTCAAGAGTTGAAACAAAAGGGTCTGGGTTATGCTTTTCCGGTGTTATTTGGCAGTGATGCGGTAAAAGCCTGGGACGTGCGCAAGGGGGGATTGGGTTTGCTGCGTAATATGCCCGGCGACGAACAACCGGTTAACCTCATCGAAGATTGCGCGGTAGCCATTGAAGATTTACCCCAGTACGTGATGGATCTCGACCAATTATTGTACCGGCACGGATTAGTCGCCTCGTATTACGCCCACGCGGGAGCCGGCGAATTGCACGTAGAACCCATGCTTAACTTAAAAACAGCGGCTGGTAAAACTCTTTTCCGGACGGTACTGGCCGAAACCGTAGACTTGGTAAAAAAATACAATGGCTCGTTAAGCGGCGAACACGGCGATGGTCGTCTGCGGGGCGAGTTTATTCCCGAAATTATGGGTCCGGAGGTTTACGAATTATTCCGGGAGGTAAAACGCATCTTCGACCCGAATTTTATATTTAACGCCGGTAAAATCGTGGATACTCCGCCCATGGACGAATACCTGCGCTACGTGCCCGATCAACCTAATCCAAAAATTAATACAGTTTTCAGTTTTGCGGGCCAGGGAAGTATTTTGCGGTTAGCCGAGAAATGTTCGGGTTCCGGCGATTGCCGTAAAACGCACCTTACCGGCGGCGTGATGTGCCCCAGTTACATGGCTACCCGCCAGGAAAAAGATACTACCCGGGCTCGGGCCAATATTCTGCGCCAGTTTCTCACCCAGGAAGGCAATGTAAACGGCTTTAATCACGAGGAAATAAAAGACGTGATGGATTTATGCATTAGCTGCAAAGGTTGTAAATCGGAGTGTCCGTCGGGGGTGGATATTGCTAAAATGAAAGCTGAGTTTTTACAACATTACTACGATGCCAACGGCACTCCTTTACGCACCCGCCTGATTGGGAATTTTACCCGACTGAATGCTTTAGCTTCTACCATGCCTTGGGCGTATAATTTTGTAATGGGGAAAGGCGTAACCGGGAAATTAGCCAAACAAATAGTGGGCTTTGCCCCGCAGCGTTCGCTTCCGGTTCTGGCTAAAACTACCCTGCATAGCTGGTATAAAAAATGGAAAAAAAATAATCCTGATTTAAATTCAGGGCGAAAAATATTCTTTTTTAACGATGAGTTTACCAATTACAACGATGTTGAGATTGGCATAAAAGGTATTCAACTACTGACAGCTTTAGGCTACAATGTTATAATTCCCGAACACGTAGAAAGCGGCCGTACTTACTTATCGAAAGGTTTGGTGCGCAACGCCCAGAAAATTGCTGTTCGCAATGTGGAGTTATTAAGTAAAGTGGTTACGAAAGAAGCCCCCATTGTAGGACTGGAACCATCGGCTATTTTAACCTTACGCGATGAATACCTGGATTTAGTACCGGATTCTTTATTATCCCAGGCAACCGCTTTGGCCCGCCATAGCTTTTACCTCGATGATTTTCTGGCGGCGGAAGTAGCCCTTGGTTTTATTCGTCCGGAGCAATTTACATTAACTGCCCGGCACATTAAACTACACGGGCATTGTCATCAGAAAGCTTTAACTTCGCAAACTACTACGGTTACATTGCTGGCCTTGCCCGCTAATTACCAGGTAAGCATTATTCCGTCGGGTTGCTGCGGCATGGCGGGTTCGTTTGGGTACGAAGCCGAGCATTACGAGGTTTCCATGCAAATTGGGGAACTAGTTTTGTTTCCGGCCGTGCGTGAAGCAGGACCCGACGTGTTAATTGCCGCTCCCGGAACTTCTTGCCGGCACCAAATTAAAGATGGTACTTCGCGGCAAGCCTTGCATCCGGTAGAAATTTTGTGGGAAGCTCTGCTTAAATAAGTTTTTTTAACTGGGTAGATTTTGAGAAATGCCAAGTTTTGCGCTTTGAAATTTTATCAGGCAATAGCGGCTTCTTTCTCGATCTCGATCCAGATTTTTTCTTTTTTCTCGACCGATTTTAATAAAGCTACTAAACTACTTACTTTGCTGGCGCAGTTCCAGATTTTATCTTGCATGTTGCTATGTTCTCCAATTAAAATACAACCCAGGGAATCTTGGCAAGTATTTCCCCCGTGAATCCGGATGCCTTCAAAGCAAGGAACGTTGAGTAACAGCGGTAAATACTTCTGAAAATTATTACTAAAACTAAGTACTACCGGGTAAGTGCCACTATCAATGGCCGTTTGACTTTTTTGCTTTTTCCGGCACTCGCCTTTTAGGTTTCTATCCGTGTCTTCTAAGGTAAAAGCGAAGAACTCGTTATTGATAAACATTTTGCCTAAGGTAGAGGTAGGCGTGTACACCGAGCGAACAACTTTTATTTGCATACATAATTAGATTTAAAGGGTAGATTTCTGTCTTTTTAGCTATTTAAAGCTATTGAGTACCGCCGGTAAATATCTAATCAATGATAAGTTTTCGCAATACTGATTTTTCAGTATTTTTTCATTATTTGATTGATGATGAATAGTTTATATTTAGAAATGCTGCAAATTAGTTGTAATTGCACCATCGCAAAATTAATAAATGTTCCCTTTGGAAGCTAGGGCCGTTAAGTTCTATAAAAAACTACTTTCGCGAGTGTCCTCGCTCGTGTTGCGCATCGTCCGGACTCTGGACGGTAAACATTTAACTATCTTATTTTACATTTTCACAAAGTCTTATGGGTTCGCCCGGCCAGAGGCCTGCCAGATAGTCTTCACGAGCATAGACGCTCGCGAAAGTAGTTTTTTATAGAACTTAGTAAAAATTTGTTTTCCGGAAAATAAGCGTTAAGCCAATCCTTCCTTTCTGAAGCAAACTAAAATCTTACAGACAATTCGTTAGAGAAAACTTAATTGCTTAACCGCCGGGATTGATCGGGCACGCTAAATAGCTTATTATCCAGGCTGATTTTTCCCGGACCAATAAAGTATAGGCTAAGGAACAAAATAGCAGATTCCAAAGCGTGCGAATAGGTATTAAAATCATCACCCTTACTTATATGCATGGTAGTTGCTACGCACATGGTAAAAAATAATAAAAGCGTAGCCGGCCGGAAGAACAAACCTAATAACAACAAAAAGCCACCCCCAAACTCCGCAAAAGCTCCCATAAATCCCCAAAAAACAGGAGCAAAGGTTATCCCTAAATTACCCATCGCGCCACCAATTTGCTCCCAGAATTCAGGACCACCTTTAATTTTCGGAAACCCGTGCATCATAAAAGCCCAACCAATCCCTACGCGTAACAGAAGTAAACCAAAATTTCGGGTGGGATAAAAGTTGCGGAAAAAATTCATCTTAATCGGTACGTTTAGGGTTTAGAAGTTAAAACAAATATAAGATAACTGCTGATAGTAGCGATAGCCTAAGAGGAGTCTGTCTGGTCGAGCCCCAGGTAAAAAATTGATTATAAAAGTTTTGCGCGAAGAAATTTTTTTAAAAAGCTAACTCAGGAACGAATGAATTTATAATAGCAGCATCCCGATTATGGGGGTATTATCGGGCGTATTTTTTAGATTCAAGTGCGGCACTTGTTTAGGGGGAACCTTGCTCACGTTGAGCATAAAAGTAAGCTTAGCTTCGTCGGATACAGCGACAATTTCGGTTTCGCCGGCGCCCAGGTAAGTAATTTTATAATGTTTTTTCACTTCGCCCAGAGTAGACCCAATCCCCAAACCTTCTTTGGTTTTATAAGCCGGGTCTTGCACCAGAACCCGCCATACTTTACAGGTTGGTTCACAAGTTTCTTCTACGCGTAAGCCGGCTTGGGTATTTTTTTCGGAATGTCGGATTTCGTAAGCGTGGTAACCTCTTCCTTCTCTCGTAATAGCTACTTCTTTTACTAACTGAGTCGGTATTGTTTTTCGCATCTCGTTCACCGGCATACCTATCCGGATAGGACCAATCTGACGGCGGGTAATTTGCCAATTATTCGCGGAACCTGCATTTTCGGAAACCAAGTTAGGTGCCGGAGAAGAAGCGGCTTCGCCAACAGAATCAAGACGAGTTACCGTCCGGTCCGGCGGTACTACTTCGGAGTTCGCAGAATCCGCCGCTATTGCCGCAGTACTAGTAGTTTGTTCTTCGGATTTTTTAGGTTGACAATTTAGTAAAGTGAGGCTCAGTACTAGTAGAAACAAATTTATTTTCATGAACAGATCCTTGTTAAAGCGAGTTATTCTGCCTTCTTTAACTAATTTGCATCCCGTAAGGTTATAAAAATACTGTATGGGAAAGGAAAATGGCAGTTTGGTTAACCCTTGGATTATTTACTAGTATGGATAATGAAAGGATTGTTAATACAACGCTGATGTATTTCTCTTAATTTGCCGCCTTATTTATTTGATCTCTTATGACTCCGAAAAAACCTTTAATATTAATATCTAACGACGACGGCATTACCGCCCCGGGTATTCGCACCTTAGTAAAAGTAATGAAACGAATTGGTGAAGTGGTAGTAGTTGCGCCGGATAGTCCTCAATCGGGCATGGGACACGCCATTACCGTAGCCAATACTTTGCGGTTAGATAAATCAACTGCTTTTGCCGATGTAGAAGCGTATGAATGTTCCGGCACTCCCGCGGATTGCGTAAAGCTGGCGAAGCACCACGTCCTTAAAAATCGGCAGCCCGATTTAGTAGTGAGCGGCATTAATCATGGTTCTAACTCCAGCATTAGTGTTTTGTATTCGGGTACCATGTCGGCCGCAATTGAAGCCGCGATTGAGGGTTTGCCAGCTATTGGTTTCTCGCTGTGCGACTACGGCCACGAAGCCGATTTTTCGCATACCGAACCGTACGTAGAACAAATTGTGCGGCAAGCTTTAAAACACGGCATACCGGTAAATACCGCTTTAAACGTAAATATTCCCAAAAAATCGGAAAAAGGAATTGCGGGAATCAAAGTTTGCCGCCAGGCGCATGCCCGCTGGCAGGAAGAATTCGACGAACGTTTAGACCCCAATAAGCGGCGCTACTTCTGGATGACCGGGAGCTTCGTAAACCCCGACAAAGGCGAAGATACCGATGAGTGGGCACTGGCGCATAACTACGTTTCCGTGGTGCCGTGTCAGTACGATATGACCGCTTATCACGCCATTGCTCAAATCAATAATGAGTGGCAGTTAGAAAAGGAAAACAAACCGGAAATACTTAAAAAGGCTCTTGAATAAAGAGCCTTTTTAAGTATTACGGCCTAGCAAGATTAAATTCATCATCTAGCTACTGCTCCAAATATTAGAAGCAGATTAGCTTAATTTTACTTTTTATTTGGTGTCTGATATAAATTGAAATCTCAAGGGCAAGGTGTATTTTACATTTACCGGTTTACCATTTTGTTTACCCGGAATCCAATCGGGCATACGGGAAATTAAATTTTTGGCCTCTTGGTCAGCGTCCTTATTTAAGCCTTTTACAATTTTTATATCCGAAATTTTGCCTACTTTATTTACTATAAACTGGGCATAAACCGTTCCCCGGGCGTTAGAAAATCGGTGGTCAAATCTTAAATTTCTTACTGTAAAATTGGTCAATTCTTCCATGCCGCCCGGGAAACTAGGTGGTTGTTCCACAATGGTAAATACTGCATCGTCTTGATTATTGGCAGGTATAGTATCCTTTGCACTTATAGTAGGATTAATTAATCTTGTAATAGGGCTTCCTGCCCCGATGAAAGGATTTAATTTATTTACCTTCTCTGCTTTTAAGTTCGAAGAAGTAGGAGCCGGTTTTATTACACTAGTACTAAAAGCAACAGTATTCATGGAGAGCAGAAATACTAAGGTTGTAAAAACCAGTAAGGCGGAAAAGTGATCTGATATATGAAAGTTGTTAAAGTTTTTCGGTGTTCTCATATTTTATTTGAATAAGGGATAGAATGAAGTAGGTATCAATTAAAAATTCCAGGCCAAGGGAAAACTGTTTTACCAGTAAGGAAGAGTGTAGGATTAGGTCGCAGCTTCGCTGTTGTATGACAGCGCCTAACCGTTCATAAAGGAGATGTAAAATACTGATTCTTAACCAGAAATCAGTGCTAATTTTAAAAGGAGTAGCTAAGATCATTTTCGTTGTTATTGAATTACAATGGAGTATAGAATTTATCATACTTCAAAAGTTGATTGCAACTGAAGGAAAAGGTTAACCAGAAGTATTGTCTTTTATTTTTAACCATTTACCAGTAAGCCGCACTGCTGAGCTTACCTCTTCACAAACCCGAATAGATTGGCTAAAAATTAAAAAGCACAAACCCGGTAGTTCGGCCGAACTACCGGGTTTGTGCTTTTTATAATTCTGTATAACGCGTTTAAGTATTTCCTAGCAATTATTCTGTAAGGGGGTTGCCCAGTGAATATAACCGGTTTGGATCGGGGCAGATTTAGTGCCTAAAGAAAACTGGAGCGGCAGGGTATATTGCACGTTTACTGGTTTACCATTTTGTTTGCCGGGAGTCCAGTTGGGCATTAATTTAATTACCCGAAGCGCCTCAGCGTTTGTTTCAGCCGTTAAGCCTTTTAAAATATGAACATCTTTAATAGCACCCTCATCCGTTACTACAAACTGAACCACAACCGTTCCTTCTACCTTTGCTTTATGAGCAGCTTCGGGATACTTCATATTTTTACCCAGAAAGGAATACATTTTTTCTAAACCACCCGGGAATTGGGGCACTACTTCTACTTGCGTAAAAACAGGTTTGTTTAGGTTATTTTGCTCTTGAGGATTATCTCCAGCTTGTATGAATCGCGCAAAAGAAAAACGAATGGGAAAAGTATATCTTACATTTAATGGTTTACCATCTTGTGTACCAGGTTCCCAATCGGGCATTAAAGAAATAACTCGTTTCGCCTCCGCATCCGCATCCGGATTTAAACTTTGCACAATAGCTACATCGGTAATTTTACCTGTTTTTGTAACTACAAATCGAGCGATAACCATACCTTGTAGACCAGCATTCTTGGCACCTTCAGGGTATTTTATGGTTTGACCTAAAAAAGCAAACATCTTTTCCGTGCCACCCGGGAAACTTGGGGGTTGTTCCACAAAAGTGAATATTTCGTCATTATCAATGCTTAATGTATTCGTTTTACTATTATTACTCTCTTCAGAAGATTGGTTTGAAGGTTTTTCCGGTTCGACACAAGAAAGTACGAACAATAAAATTCCTAAGACGGGTAAAGCAGCTAATGGCTTCCATTTACTCGGTCGGCGATGGGTTTGTTGAATCATTTTCATGCGTTTTAAAGTGAGTGACTTATTAAAGTAATTACCAAAAGAAAACTCCAGGCGGTGCAGCACTTGTTTTGCTAGTAAGCTGGCGTATGTGTCGGGTTCAGTAGTGCGCAACACCGCCGAATCGGCAATAAATTCGTGGGTACTAACTAAAGCTCGCTGGAAAAGATAAAGCAGAGGGTTAAACCAGAAAATAATCCGCAGAAGTTCCAGATAAAGAATATCCAGGCTGTGTTTTTGCCGGATATGAACGGATTCATGCAGCAATATCCGTTCTTTTTCCGTGTCGCTGAGTACTTGACTATTATCCCAAAAAATCCGGCTCCCGAATGAAAAAGTAGGTTGCGTGCCTTGGGTTTTATGTACCGGTATGTTTTGGTAATAGAAAAAGTCGGCTCGCGTTTTTAAAGCAAATCGGTACAAAAAATAAAGCTGCCGGACCAATCGTAAACTGAAAATAACAATACCAGCTGCGTACAGTAATAGTAATCCGGTTTGCCAATGAAATACAGAATTGCTGGCAATAGGGGAGGCGGTAGCGGTTACTGTAATAGGTGCTAGTTGCTCCGATACAAAAATGGTGAGTGGTTCGGGTTGTTGTAAAAAAGGCAGTTCTATGAAAGGAATGATAAACGACAGCAGGGGAGTGAGCAATAAATAAAACCGGTTGTACGGAAAACAATTTTCCCTTTTCAGGAGCAGGAAATACAAGAGATAAAATACGAGCAGGCAAATGCCCGATTCCAGCAGGTAAAAAAATATTCTATTCATCTGGCGAATCGTTTAAGTCTTTGCGCACGTGCTTCAGCATTTCTTCCAGCTCCCGGATATCCATGTTTTTCTCTTTAGCAAAAAACGAAACCAGTTTTTCGAAGGAACCCCCAAAATAACCACTCACTAGGTTCTTTAAATTATAGCTGCTGTATTGCTCTTTCGAAACCAGCGGATAATACTCGTGCGTTTTTCCGTAAGCGATATATCCGACAAACCCTTTCTTCTCCAGCAGGCGCACGATGGTAGAAACCGTGTTATAAGCCGGTTTGGGCTCCGGTAATTTTTCGAGGAAGTCTTTTACAAATCCTTTTTTAAGCTCCCAGATAATCTGCATTACCTGTTCTTCGGCTTTGGTTAATTCTTTCATAAAAATATTTAGAATGATGGTCGTTGAATTTAGATACTATAAGAGGCATTATTTACTTGGATAAACGTATAACTAAAACTTTAGTTATACAACTAAATTAATAGTTTTATTTTTGTTCCTGTTTTGTTATATCATAACTTATTGTTTTTTAAATATTTATATAATATGTAAAAATTTATTTGGATAGATAGACCGAAAATATGGGGCAATTTTTTTTACTTCAGCCAATAAACACTTCTTGCTATTTTAATTTTATGGGATTGAAACTCGCCCTTTTCTTTGGCTCCACCTTACTAGTTACTTGGAGCAGTTCGGCTCAAACTTTACCTGATTCAGTTTTTATCCGGAAAATCTACGACGAAGCTTTAACGAGCGGACAGAGTTATAAAAATCTGGATTACCTAAGTAATAAAATTGGCGGTCGGTTAAGTGGCTCCCCGGAAGCGGAAAAAGCGGTTCAGTGGACGAAGCAATTAATGGAAAGCTACCATTTTGATAAAGTTTATTTGCAGGAAGTACTAGTGCCGCATTGGGTCCGGGGCGCCAAAGAAAAAGCCAGTATCCAATCGGGCAAAACTAAAACCGAAGTTCCTATCTGCGCTTTAGGTGGTTCGGTAGGTACCGGTAAACAAGCCTTAACGGCCAATATACTGGAAGTAAAAACTTTCGATGAATTAAAAAGCTTAGGTCGGGAGAAGGTACAAGGTAAAATCGTATTCTTCAATCGGCCCATGGATCCGCGGCAAGTTTCTACTTTTGTGGCCTACAGCGGAGCCGGTGACCAGCGGCGGCAAGGAGCCTCCGAAGCCGCTAAATTAGGCGCAATTGGGATAGTCGTGCGGTCTTTGAACTTATTCCAGGACGATCTGCCGCATACCGGTTCTTTGCGGTACGACGAAACAGTTAACAAGATACCCGCCGCCGCTATTAGCACCAACGGGGCTGATAAATTGAGCCAAATGCTAAAAGCCGATCCGAATGTAAAATTTTCCTATGAAATGCATTGCGAAACTTTACCCGATGTAAAATCTTACAATGTTATCGGGGAGTTACGCGGTAGTGAAACGCCCAATGAAATTATTGCGGTAGGAGGCCATTTAGATTCCTGGGATTTAGCGGATGGTTCCCATGATGATGGTACCGGCTGCATGCAATCCATAGAAGTGCTGCGGTTATTTAAAACGTTAAATTATCGTCCTAAACGTACTATTCGGGCGGTATTATTCATGAACGAAGAAAATGGCGCTCGGGGCGGACGTAAATACGCCGAACTAGCTAAATCAAACCACGAAAATCATGTAGCCGCGATTGAATCCGATGCCGGTGGATTTACCCCACGCGGGTTCGGTATAGAAGCTGATTTAACCAAAATAAAAGTTATCCAGAAATGGAAGCCCTTACTTGCGCCGTACGGCCTGCACGATATTGGCCCCGGGCATTCTGGTACCGACATTGAACCGTTGGGGGAAGTAGACAAAAATGCAGCTCTTATCGGCTTCACTCCCGATTCTCAACGTTATTTTCAGTACCATCATGCCTCCAACGACACCTTTGATAAAGTAAACAAACGGGAACTGGAATTAGGCGGAGCCTCCATGGCGGCTCTCGTTTATTTGCTGGATAAATATGGTTTAGATGTTAGTAAATAATTTATGCTGGCATAATTGGTTTCAAATCTTGTTTTACTAGTAATTAAGCTGTTTAATTAGATAGAGCTTTTTCTTGCTGGTGGTAACCTAAATGAGGTTATAATTTCTTAAGCTATATTAGTTTAAAGCAGAAAGCAGTAACTATCCTCAACTGACACCAGTTTGGCTATGGAGGTTCTTTTAGCGTTCCGGTGCTGCGAAGCACCAGGGTGTAAGGGAGTGAGCCAAGGTTCGCTAAACAGTCCGAGAGAGCCAAACGAGGCCCGCCGGCCATGAGGCAAACAAGGGCTGTTGAACCGCATCAGCACTGTTCATTGGAAACTGGAAAGGCTCTAAGTAAAGAAAAAAAAATACACTCTACTACCTTAAGCGCAAGAGGAGAGTCGGAGTAAACAGTAATTCTATTAATAATTGCAATAAAAATAGAAAACAACCTTTTAAAACAAAAATGGCAGCTTTCATTAAGCTGCCATTTTTGCTTATAAGAGAAACAAACAGCTTACGCTTTTGCTTCTTGCTCTTTTTTATTCAGAATATCGGTTTGTATGTTAATAGAATATTGGTGGATGCTTTGCAGAACAGATTTCATAAATTGCTCATCCAAGCCGTTTTTACGGGCATGTTCCAACCGATCCGCAATAATTTGGTCCCAGCGTTTTACCTGATAAATGGTCATGTTGTGCGCTTTTTTGTACTCGCCAATTTTGCGGGATAAACGAGCCCGGCGGGCAAATACTTCTACCATTTCGTCGTCTAATTCGTCAATTTGCTTCCGCATTTCTTCCAGTAGGTGGTGATCCTCTTCGGCTAATTCTTCGCCTTCCGGTTTCCGGAAACGAATGCCGGCTAACATTTTACCTAAATTTTCGGGGGTTACCTGCTGGGCGGCATCGCTTAACGCTACTGATGGATCGATGTGCGTTTCGATCATTAAACCGTCCATGGCTAAGTCCATCGCTTTTTGCGCCACCGGCAGTAACAACTCGCGGTTACCGGCAATGTGGCTCGGGTCGCAAATCAACGGAATTTCGGGTAATAAACGCTTGAACTCAATGGCGCTGTTCCATTTTGGTAAGTTGCGGTAAGGCGCGTTATCGAAAGTAGAGAAGCCGCGGTGAATGGCGCCAATCTGGCGCAAACCCGCCTGGTTTAAACGCTCAATGGCACCAATCCACAACTGCAAATCGGGGTTAACCGGGTTTTTAACTAATACCGGAATATCAGTGCCGCGCAACGCATCGGCAATTTCCTGTACCGTGAAAGGGTTAACCGTAGTCCGGGCGCCAATCCACATAACATCTATACCCGCTTTTAACGATTCGTAAACGTGCATGGCATTCGCCACTTCTACGGCTACGCGTAAACCAGTTTCTGCTTTTACCCTTTTTAACCATTTGAGTCCGGGTACACCCACACCTTCAAATGAATTTGGGCGGGTACGGGGTTTCCAGATACCGGCCCGATATATATTTACCCCCGGAATAGCTTTAATACCGTTGGCCGTAGCCATTACTTGTTCCTCCGACTCGGCACTGCAAGGGCCGGCAATTATAAGCGGAGAGCCGTCTGCATTTATTAAAGCAGATTCGGCCAGGACATCGATTTGAGGTTTAGGACTCATTTTGTAACAGTTAAAAAGTGATGAATATTTTGAATTGCTTGGGTTATACTTTCTTCGGGAGCGCATACCGATACGCGCACGTACCGTTCGCCATTTGATCCAAAAATTTTGCCTGGGGTTAGAAACACGTGGGCTTCGTAGAGTATGGAATCTAAATAAGCTTCTACATCGCTAATGTCATCGGGCACCCGGGCCCAGACAAACATACCGGTAGCTTCGGTAGAATATTGACAGCCTAGTAAATCCAGTAACTGGTAAATTAAATGGCGCCGACGGTGATACACTGCATTACGCTCGGCGTGCCAAGAAGCCGGGTTTTGTAAGGCCTCAATAGCCGCTTGCTGTACCGGTAGAAACATCCCGGAATCCAGGTTACTTTTTACCGTAATAACAGCGTCTAGGTAATCTTTCTGACCTAACACCATACCTACCCGCCAACCGGCCATATTAAACGATTTGCTTAAGGAGTTAAGTTCCAGGCAACAATCCATTGCGCCGGGTACGTGCAAAATACTTACCGGTGGTTGGGTGTTCAGTACTAAGCTGTAAGGATTATCGTGGACAATTAAAATCTGATGCGCCCGCGCGAAATCAATTATTCTGGCAAAATCAGCTTCGGTAGCTAAAGCACCCGTGGGCATGTTCGGGTAATTCAGCCACATTAACTTTACTCCGCTTAAATCTTGCTCTATTAAGGCATCTAAATCAGGTAGCCAGTTGTTTTCGGCGGTTAAATCAAAGTAGACCGGTTCGGCGCCTACTAATTTAGTAACGGCCGCGTATGCCGGGTAGCCAGGATTCGGGATTAAAACTTTATCGCTCGGGTTTAAAAAGGCCAACGAAATGTGAAATACGCCTTCTTTAGAACCTAGTAAGGGTAGTACTTCTGTTTCCGGATTTAGCTTTACGTCGTAAGTTTGGGCGTACCAATCGGCCATAGCAGTACGCAAGGCCGGAATAGAACGGTAAGGTTGGTAACCGTGGCTAGTAGGTAATTGGGCCGAAGCCGTTAGAGCCTGTACCGTATTTCCCGAAGCTGGTAAATCCGGATCGCCAATGCCCAGGTTTATTATTTTTTTACCTTGCGCCATTAAAGCACGTACTTCGGCCAGTTTACGGACAAAATAATATTCCTGTACTTCGTTCAGCCGGTTTGCTTTGGCAATAATCATCTTTTTCCTCTTTGGTAAATTCCCAATATTTTCATTTCCACAATCAGCGGCGTAATTAAACTGATGGCTTCTTCAAACGTGGCATAATCTTCCCATTCCAGATCTAATAAAATAGCGAACTCGGTGGGTTGGCTCAGGATAGGAATAGACTGGATTAAAGACAAGTTAATGAATAAATCCCGGAAAACATCTAATATTTTAGCTAGCTCGCCCGCGCGGTGGTGCAACGTGAAAATAACGGAAGCCTTGTTTGCCTGGCTTTTATCGGCGAGTGGCTTCCGCGAAATAATCATAAACCGAGTATAATTTTCTTTGTAGTTCTCTACGCGTTCTTCCACAATTTCCAGCTCGTAGCGTTGGGCCGCCATGCGGCTGGCAATGGCTCCTACCCCCACTAAATTATTTTCTCGGATTTCCCGGGCGCTTTCCGCCGTATCCGCCGATTCTAAAGCCTGAATGTGCGGATTTTCTTCCAGGAAGTTGGTGCATTGCAGTAAAGCCATGGGGTGCGAACGCACTAATTTAATATCGGCAAGCGATTGGCCCGGCAGAGCTAGTAAGTTCTGCTCAATGGGTAAATACGCTTCACCGATAATAGAAACCGGATAATCCTGCAGAAGCGAATAGTTATTTAGAATACTGCCGGCTAAAGCATTTTCAATGGCCATGACGCCAAAATCCGCTTCCCGGCTTTTAACGGCGGCACAAACCCGCTGAAAAGTCATGCACGGCACAATCGCAATGACTTGACCGGCAAAATATTGCTGGGCCACTACATCGTGGAATGAGGCCGGACCGCCTTGAATCGCTACTTTTAAATGGTTACTCATAGTGTAAAAAAAAAGCCCCGAGTTTTCGGGGCTTTGGAGTTTTATATTTTGTTATTTCAAACGCAATACTATTCTCTTAAGACCCCGGAGAGGTGCTAAAAAAGTAATAGTAAAAGTAAAAAGCGTTTGTTATTCGTTTCATTATCATTTACTTGATGCCCCAATATTAAAAAACGAATTCTTAAGAAGCAAAACTTTCTGAAAAAAAATAAATATTTTCTTTTTTTCTGGCTCTCCTTATTGCTTATATAACCCGGTCGGTATTAGTCATTCATTTCAGAAACCAAAAATTCTTGGTAAAGAATCTATTCAAATTTAATTGAATGAAGTTAACTAACTATTTATCACAATAAGGAGTTTATTATTGTACTATAATGAGGTATTCTAATATATTGGATTTAAAATGCCATCTGAATAAATTACTATTTTGAAGTGGTTTATGCTTGAAATATATTTGCCGCAGGTAAATTAATCAATGTTTTCATAAAATTGAGTAGAAATTTTGGTTGATTTATTCTAATTGTAAAAATATTTGTTGTCTGGTATTTAATAGTAAAATATTGTTTTTAAACGCTCGCTATATTATTGTATATGAAAAGAAATTTACGAATCCTTTTACTAACGCCCTTTTCTCTTAGCGCTACTTTTAATCGTTATTTTCTTTAAAGAAATGGTTTTTCAGAAAATATTCCGTGGTTTTGCGGCCGGAGTAATGTATACTTCCTTTTTTCTTTTTACAGCAACCAGTTGCATGCGGACTCCAGTAACGAAAAGTGCGACAATTTCGGCCAGCGAAGAGTTTTACCAATCTTTAGGAAATCTGCAAGGTAGAATGGTGCAAGGCCAGACGATTTACCCCGAAGGAAAGTGGACGCCCTTTGCCGGTCAGCCTATTTCTTTAGAAGTAACAAGCCATACTAAAAGTAAAATGCGGATTCCTATTTACATTGGCGGAAAAGTATACAGCACTTTAATTTTGGAACGTACGCCCACCGGATTTTTGCTAAAACACGAAAACAAAACAGAAAATGGGCAATCTCACGAAATAAATTTATATGGTGGGCATACTAATAATAATGGAACGGCATTCATGCAATTCTTCCCGGCCGATACTTATACCAAAAACTTGATGCGGTTATCTTCCCCCAGCGTGTGGACTTTAGCTTTTAGCAGCGACCGTTCTACCTTTAGTTACCTGGTGGAAAGCGACGGGAAATTGCAAATGCAAATTGATTTTAACTTAAACGATTACCTGGCAACTAATAGTAATAAAACCGAACAGCGGAGTAGGAGGTAGTTTTTAAAGTATTCGGTTACATGTGATATAAAGCAGCTTAGGGAAATACCTAAGCTGCTTTTTTATTTTAATTTTTATTTTATTTATCCGATAGCAATAGCTGCGCACCTCTGTTATTGCCCATGATTATAACTTTACTGTTCGGCGATAAGGCAATTTCTTTATTTGCTTTAATAGTTTCGTACTGCAGTAATTTATCGGATAATTCGTTATTGATAATGCGCTGGTAATCGGCTATGCCCTGGGCTTCAATGCGGCGGCGCTCGGCTTCCTGTTTTTCTTTTTGCAGCACAAACTGCATTTTCTGGGCTTCCTGCTCCGCGTTTATTTTAGATTCTATGGTAGTTTTTACCGAGCGTGGCAAGGTAATATTGCGGACTAAAAGTTGTTCTAATAATAATCCCCGTTGCCGAAAATTGGCTTCAATGCTTTTATAGATCCGATCCTGAAATTCATCGCGTTTAGAGGAGTAAAGGGCTACCGCATCGTAATAAACCGCGTTATCGCGAATTTTGGTGCGGGTAATGGGCCGGACAATGGTGTTGCGGTAATCTAAGCCAATTTGCCGGTAAATACGAGCCGCCTCCGTGGGCAAAACACGATACAATACCGTTAAATCTATCACCACTTCCAGACCATCGGCTGATAGAACCCGAATGGCGTCATCGCCCTGCTTCTCACCCTCGTCCGTAACACCCGACATAGTGTAATTTTGCGTTTTAATATCAATGTGCTTAACTTCTACGAACGGATTAACAATGTTTAATCCGCTTTGCAGAATGCGGGGCTGTACTTTCCCGAATAAAGTCTGCACACCTACTTCGCCGGCTTCTACTTGTACCAACATCGAGAAAAGCAAACCAAATAAAATTAATAAGCCACCTAAACCTTTTAGAATTGAGCCGGAACGGGAAAAAGGACCGACGAATTTAGAAGTATTTAAACCCAGCACCAGTAAAAAGATGCCAATAAAAAGCAGTATCATGTGGGAGGATAGTTAGAGGTAAATTGTAGCTGCAAGCTAAGTTAAATATACTAAGAAAGACAGACATTTACGCAGGCTTTTCCTTTTTATTACCAAACGGCTTCATAAAAGATTTAGCTTATTAATTTGGCAGCTATTCTTCTATTTACCGGAATCTTCATTCATTTTAAATAAAAAACTTTAAATTTTTGCTGGAATACGGTATAAAACTAAGGGAGAAGTAAAGAACTGTCGCCGTAGCTCAAAAAGCGGTATTGATGCTGAAGTGCGTGCTCGTACACAACTCGCCATTTCTCCCCAATTAGAGCCGAAATTAGTAACAAAAGGGTACTTTCCGGTTGGTGAAAGTTAGTAATCAGGCCGGAGCATATTTTAAAGGAATAACCCGGCGCTATTAATAGTTGCGTCGTGGCCCGTAGATAATCGCGCTGAGTAGCTTGTACGTAATTGCTTAAAGCTTGCAAAGCAGCAGTTGGGGTAGGTAAAGTAGCACCGGCTTCGTATGGTAACCATTGCGGCACGTGTAAATTCTCGGTTTCCGGATTTTGCGCTACTAAAACTCCCAACCAGTACAGACTTTCGAGAGTGCGCAGCGAAGTGGTACCTACCGGAATCACCGGCGCCGCTAAATGCGTTTGTATCTGGTGAATACTATCGGCGGATACGTATATTTCTTCGGCGTGCATCTGGTGGTCGGCCATTGCGGAGGCTTTTACCGGTTTAAACGTACCGGCTCCTACGTGTAACGTTACTTTTACCTGGGCAATCTGGCGTTGTGTAAGCGCTGATAAAACTTCTTCGGTGAAATGCAAACCGGCGGTGGGAGCCGCCACTGCACCAGCCGAAACAGCGTAAATAGTTTGGTACCGGTTTTTATCCGTTTCCTCCGCGGTCCGGTTTACGTAAGGCGGTAACGGTATTTTACCCACTTTTTCGAGAATCTCGGCAAAAGTTAAGTTTTGGGGCTGCCAACTAAATTTAATTAAATACGCATCAGCAACTCGCTCCTGTAATTCCGCTTGCAGGGTAACCTCCGGTAAACGAAGCTGTAAAGTACCCGATTTCCATCTTTTAGCGTTACCCACCAGGCATTGCCAGGTGCAAAAACCCGTTTGCAGCATAGCCTGCTGCATTTCGGTATGAGGGAATACAGGTTCCAGACAAAAAATTTCAATTGTACCGCCGGTTGGTTTGGTAAATAATAGCCGGGCTTGCACTACTTTGGTATCGTTAAAGACTAGCAGCGAGTGCGAGGGCAGTAAATCCGGAATTTCCCAAAAAATATGATCGGATAAAGCTCCTTGGTGGTAAACCAACAACTTAGATTCATCGCGGTTAACTAAAGGATACTGGGCAATTGCTGCATCTGGTAAATGATACCGGAAATCTTGAATAGTTAAGTTCTTGGGGTTATCCGTCATGGATGGAAGCGCATGGGGAATGATAAATGAAGGGGCAAAATTAAGTAAACTCTCTCAAGAATCTCGCCTAACCGTTAAATTTAGTAGCAATAAGTAAACAAACACAAGTAGCAAGATAGTAGATAAAAGACTTTTTAGAAATTAATTCATTAGCAAGTCCTAATTACCACAATCTTGACGTCAGGTAGATCGAATTCATTTTGTCCCGTTACTTAATAGCTTAAAATTGAAATATAAAGAACCAACCAACTTCTACTACACAACTAATAACCAGCCCAGCGTGCCATCGTCGGTTTTAACTAACAAGTACTGGCTATAATTGGCTAATACCGTTACATTGCTATTGGCTTTTACCTGGTCAATGGGGGTGCCATCAACAAAAGGTTCTTCTAAAATTTCGGTAGTAACCGGTATTTTTAAACTTTTCAGGGGTTTTTGGACCGATTCAAGGTAACTAGCCTGAATGTATCCTTCCTGGCCGGTTGGCAATTGAATTCGGTACCAGTTGGCGTTGCCTCCTACAATCTGGAGAGCGGTATTTTGGTCTAAAGTTGTGAGTAATATGGCTTTTTTATCCGGCGATAAGCGTACATTCACTTCTTTTTTACTCGTTCGGGCCCATTTGCCTAAATGTGCTTCGTTTATTTGCAAAGGCAAAGCTTTTTGGGTAGGCGTATAAACAAAAGGATAGGGGTCCACGGCCCCCCGACCAAACCGGTAAATGCCAAAATGCAAATGAGGGGCGGTGGTGCGGGCGTTGCCGGTATTACCCACTAAACCCAAAACCTGGCCGGGAACTACCTGTTGTCCGGATTGTACCAGTTGCGTATCCAGGTGGGCGTAATATAAATGTTGATTAGCGGCATCGTCGGATAGCCACACTACTTTGCCGCCAATAGGCGTTTCGTCCACCCGGGTTACGGTTCCTTTGGTGGCGGCTATGGCCGGGGTGCCACGAGGGGCAAAAATATCAATTCCTTCGTGCCGGCGGGCGCCGTTATCACGCGCCTGGCCCCACACACTTTGAATGGCGCTGTTACCTTTGCCTTGCACCGGGAAACCCAGGGAAGGTTGGCTGCTAATAGAAATAGTATAACTGCCGCTGCGCAGCAATTCGGGTTGCAAACGTACCAGGTAGGTTAAATCTTCTTTTACCCGGTAGTTTATTTGTAAAGTAGCCGTATCTGCCGATTCCAGGTGTTTAACTTTGCGGGGATAACCGTTTTCTACTTCGAATAAATCGAGAAACAATTTTACCTCTTCGCGGGCTTTCAGATGAGCGGCAATCCGGATAGATTCCCCCTCGCGGGCTTTAAAATTGTAGCTGAAAGCAATTGGTTTTTCGGCCCGAAAATAACCGGTTTCTTCAAAAGGAATGGGTAAGAGCAAAGAATCCTGCAAAACTTTAGTACCTGCTTGTAACCAAGCTTGGCCCAGACCAGATTGGTGCAGTTTCGCCATACGCAGTGATTGAACGTATTTTTCGTAAGGCGTTTGTTTGCCGAGCAAAGCTTTGAGGGTGGGTTTGCCTCCGCACGAAACGGCCAAGCCAGTTAATAGAGTAAAGCTGAGAATATAAAATACTCTCCTAATATATACTTGATTCTTCATTGCGGATTAAAAAAATACTTTCCTTATAACGGAAAAGGATAAAAAAAAGTGCGGATAATTAACCCCTTACCAGGTAGCTTCGAAACGGTAATAATAACGGTTCAGCAGGCTTAAACTAAATCCAATTCCTAGGACAGCTAATATCCATAATGGCACGGAAAACAAAATCAGAAACAGTAAACTAATGAACAAATAGAAAATTTGCCGGTAGTATTTTTCCTGGGTTATCGGGCGGTACAGTAAGGTGTGAAGCAATAATAAAAAGCTTAAACCAAAGCCATAAAACGTTATCACTCCCCAAATTGAAAAATGAATACGGGTAAAGGAGATAAAAAATAGTACTTCAGGTAAGAGAATAAAGCCATAAGTTAGTAGCAGGAGCCAAAAACGTTGCCTGGTGCGAAAGGGTAATTGCCGCAAAAGTAACAAACGCTCTTCTTCGAACACATGCGTACGAAACACCAATAAGCCATGACCAACCAAACCCATTAAAAAGCCAACGGCAACGGGCCGAATACCATACTCGGATGGAGGATATACTTTCAGAAAAGACCAAGTTAGGAGAAGAGTAAATACTTTTGAAAGCAGGAAAACGCTCTTGGCTTCGTACCAGCTATATTTACTTAAAACAAAAAAATAATGATTAAAGGCCGGCGATACCCGGAAATTCCGCGACAAATAATACGTTTTTTCAATTTTTAATTGACGATGCAGAATTGTAAAATAACCGGTAAATAAAACGGCGAGTACCAAGCCAAAACTTGCCAAGCCGAAACTAATAAAATTAGTTTTTAATAGTAAGGAGGACCGGGTTAATAAGCCTAAATAAAAGAAAGCCGGGGCATACAAACAACCGAAAACCAGCAACCAGCTAAGCCAAACTTTCTTTGGTGGTAATTGGGAAGTAACAAACAAAAACTCGTTTTCCGGCTGAACTAATTTAGTTTTAACGTATTGATAACACTTTAAAAAATATAAGAAAAGCGCGCCCAGAATAACCGCTAAAACTACGGGCGTTTGGATGACGGCTGATAAAAAAGGTTCGGTGAACAAACGGTTACCCGGATTTTGAAACACTACCAGCAGCATTGTCCAGAAAAAGAAAAAGCCGGTATTATCGCGGTAAAACGGGTAAATAATTACTTTCTGCCAAATTACCAGCAAAGGCCGCATAAATAGGATTAAGTAGTTGTTTGTTGCTTGATTATAATTATTTGGTAATCAGTCAGCTACTTTAAATACTAAACTTAACTAATTTCGTCGTAGTACTTAAGTTAAATTAGTTTTGTTTAAACAAACGAAAGAGTTTTATTTTCCAGCAATAGCGTAGCTGTAACCGGTAAATCGTGAGTAATAAAATTTTGGTGCGACGACAGCAAAAAGCTAATTTCCTGCTTTTGATAATATTCCATAATAAGTTGGTTCACCGTAGTAATAGCCGCGGCATCCAGCGTAATAAGCGGTTCATCCAGAATTATAAGAGTTGGTTTGCCCAAAAAAGCCAGCAAAATAGATAATTTCTTGAGCATGCCCGACGAGTACGATCCGATTGGTTGGGCTAGAAAAGCGCTTACCTGCAAACGTTCGGTTAATTCGTTTACCTGAGCCGGAGAAGGTTTTTTAGCCGCTGCTACCAGGTTAACTAATTCCTGACCCGTTAAAAAAGTAGGATATAAGGGTTCGGCTTCGCTGTAATTTATTAATTGCCGGTGCCGAATTAGGGCTTGTTTTAATTCCGTTTCTCCCCGAAGAAAAATTTGTCCTTGGTAAGGTAATAAGCCGGCCAAAACTTTAAAAAGAGTAGTTTTACCTGCCCCGTTTATTCCTTTAATCCAGTAAATACCTGTATTCAATTGCAAGTCCGGAATATCTAGAATTACGGTGTTACCGTATTTTTTTAATAGGTTACGCAGTTGCAGCATGCGTTAAAAGTAAAAGTGAACAACTCTTTATTTATGATTAAATAGAATTTTAAAATTATAGTTATCGGGCCGGATGATACGTCTTTCGCTCGTCTTCCTGGTTTTCTAAATCGCTTAGTTCTAGGCGCAAAGCATTTACCGATATTTGAATTTCGCGAAAAGATAAGGCCAGCGAAGCTAACAGCAGCAACAGACTAATACCAAATAAGTACTTGCCGGCTACTTGATTTTCGGAAAAAAGTACGAACATACATAGCACGCACAAAAACATACTGGCAATACCCAGAGCCTGCATATTCCGGATTAAAAATAAACGCTCGCGTAAATTACTAATCTGCCCCATTAGCAAACTGTTGTGCGTTCGGGTATACTGTTCTTTCAAATTACGGATGAGAGAAGCCAGCGCGATAAACCGGTTGGTATACGCCAAAAGCAGCATGGAGATGGCCGGAAACAACAGGGCAGGCGTAGTAAGCGTAATTTCCATAGGCGCAGTATAAGAGATTAAAGGTAGTAAGTCCGGCAATTTTAGAATAGCAAATATATTTAAAATTATTTGCTTAAAAGGCTTTAAACACCCAACCTGGCGTTCGAACATATTATATATACAAAAACCGGATAATTACAAAATTATCCGGCTAATTCAGCAATACAGGGGGCATATTTAAGTACTTCGAGAAAATTATACCACTTAGTAAGAAGAACATTGCGTAGGATGAAGCTGTTGTTGAGGTATGGGGAGAGTAAAAAAGCTAGAGATCCAGGAGAGTGCCACCGAGTTGCTAAAGTGGATGCGAGCCGAAAACCGCTCCTTGGGGCAAGCCTGGTGGCAGGCCTTGTACGCTCCCCAGGTCAACACGCTCTTCTTCGAAGCCTTCTTGCAAGAGTTTGCGGTGGATAAGATGATCTTTTTAGATAAAGCGGGCCAAGCAGTAGCAGGGGCCGGAGAAGATCCGGTTGGTGTACCTGCCTTCTGCTAATCCGGAGCTTAAACCCGCTAGAAAGGTTCTGGCGCGACAGGAAAGATGGCTTTTCACAACTTTAAAGAGGAACTCGAAGCGTAGCTGACTAACACTACCAACGCCTACGCCAAAGAACAAATTGCGTCTCTTACCGCCTATAAGTACATTATTAATGCTGTCCAGCAGGCTAAAACTACTAGGGAAATACCTTACTATTATTCGGTTTTACTTTTCGGACTGCTACTGAGTTATTTAAATCAATTACTTATTAATTTTTATATTATAAATTTTTACCGTTTGGTCTTAGTGCTCCTACTATTGTTCGGCCCGATTTCTTTTAAAATTTTCGTTCAAACTTCACCTGCTAACTCACCCACGAATAAGCAGCCATCCAAAAAAGTAAATACCGGCATTTTATAGAAAGAAGCCAAAACTGCCCGGAGAAATTACCGCCGGAAATACCGCCGGGCAATACGGATTGTCCGGGAAAATAATATGCCCATCCGGAAAGTAGATGCCAATGGTAAAGTGATTGAATTATAAGGCTTGGATGCTAATGACCAACCCCGGTACTATACTACTTTCGATGATAGTAAAAATAACGCAAAAACTACTTTCGCCATCGATGCCGCTTCTACTACCAGCACCGACGAATTATGGCAAGGTGGTTTACTGGGCTTAGAACTAGCCGGCAGCAGTACCGGCATAAAAGGAAAACTGGGAATTTGGAACGGGGGAGCCGTACGAAATACCCACTACGAACTTACCAGCCGAATAACGCAACAAGATAAACCAACTAGTCAGGATGGGCAAGACCACGCCACCCACGTTGCCGGAATTATGGTAGGAGCCGGCGTAAACCCGCGAGCCAGAGAAATGGCCTTTAAATCTGTAAAGCCTGCGACTGGAATAACGATATTTCGGAAATAACATCTGCTGCTGCCAGTGGTTTAAGTTTATCGAATCATTTGTATGGGTTGGGGTACGTGGGCTAGGTGTATAATCCGGATCGGACGAGAACCATTAAATGGGAATGGCACGGCGATACCAAAATAAGTAAAACCGAAGATTACCGCTCCGGCTATTACGACGAAGAAGCGCAACAAGTAGATAAACCGGCCTATAATGCACCGGGGTATTTAATGGTAGTTGCCGCCGGAAATAACCGTACCGAAAGTGGCCGGCCAAAGGCTCTGCTTATTACCTGGAATTCACGAATCAAACCAGTACCGTTTCCCGCCGCACCCAGGATGATTACGATTTATGGAGTGCTTCTGGAGTGGCCAAAAACGTATTAACAATTGGCGCCGTTTCGGCGGTAACGGGTGGATACCAGAATCCGGAGGAGGTAAAAAGCGCTTATTTTAGTTCCTGGGGATCAACCGATGATGGCCGCACTAGGCCCGATTTAGTAGGCAATGGCGTAGGCGTTTTTTCTTCGGTGGCTACTAGCGATGCCGCCTACGATTCTTATGATGGCACTTCGATGGCGGCGCCGAATATTACGTGTTCTATGTTTTTACTACAGGAGCAATACGCTAAGCTGCACCAAAATGCAACCATGCGGGCAGCTACCCTTAAAGGCTTAGTTATTCATACTGCCGATGAGGTGGGTAAAGCGGCTGGTCCGGATTATATCTACGGCTGGAGCTTGCTGAATACCGCAAAGGCGGCGGCTCTTATTCTTAATTCCGATGCTACTCATTTACTAGCTGAAAAGAATTAAACCCAGGGAAAAACCGATACGTTGCAGGTTATTGCTTCCGGTAAAGGTCCGTTGATAGCTACCATCAGCTGGACTGACCCCGAAGCTGATCCCTTAAAAATAGATAGTACCGTGGTAAATAAGCGTACCCTCGTACTGGATAGTGCCCGTTTGTACATTGGCCACACAGGTAAATTAACTTTTACCGTAGAAACTCCTACGTCCTACGGATAGTATTGTAGCTAGTACTATCCTATCCGTAAAGGCCACCCGTACCCAAGACGTTACCGGTGATGCCGATGACGATACGAATGACCAAGGTGCCATGTATCCCTTAAAACTTGCTATTCCCAAACCGGGTAATTACCGGGTTCGCGTTTCCTATGCTGAGGATGCTACCATTTTCCGGAGCAACGTAAATGTAAAAGGCAATCCTTTTTCGATACCGAATGTAATAGCCCTGAACGGCGCTAGCTTCGAAGACGATACTTTAACCACTGCCTATTATTACCTGTATAACCAGCAAGTGAAAGCCCTGAATTGCCCCAGTGAACGAGTGGCGGTGGTGGCGCAATTAATTTCCACTATTCAGGCCACCGTAAGAGCCACTGGTTCTGCTACTATTTGTCCAGGCGATAAGGTAATTCTGGCGGCGAACTTTCCGGCGGGGGTATCTTTTCAGTGGCAAAAAGACGATGTACTTATTCCGGGTGCCACGCAGCTTACGTATCCGGCAACCCAGTCGGGCAAGTATTCATTGGCCGTTTTTACCGGAGAATGCGTTTTACCTTCCACTAACTCAATTCAAGTAACAGTTAATGCCTTAACCAAACCCAGCATTTCGGTGCTTGATACTACACTATTAACTTCCAGCAATACCAGCAAAAACCAATGGTTTTTGGATGGGGTAGCCATCAGTGGCGCTACGTCCGCCACTTGGGTAGCTAAAAAAGCCGGAAATTATTCCGTTATGGTAACTAATAATAATTGTTCCGTTGTTTCCGAACTGGTTTACGTGTTTGTAGAAGAACCTCCTATCATTCAGAACTTGACGTTGTATCCTAATCCGGCTATTAGCAATTATATAATTATTTAATACAATTCCCTTAATGACCTGACTAGTGTTAAAGGCGAGGTACGAGATGTACTAGGGCGTAAAATTCAGTCGGTGGCGTTCCTCCAAAAAGAAAAGGGATTGTACACGTACCAAATGGATTTAACCAATATAGCCACGGGTCTTTACGTTGTACAGGTGAAAGATGGCGAGCAGGTGTTAGTAGCTAAGTATGTTAAGCAAAATTAAAAACCCAGCAAAAAGCCCTGGTTTCGGAAAAATTTATCCGGAACCAGGGCTGATATAAATCATGTAATGGGTGAATTTTATTGCGTTTTAACCGGAAAATTAAATAAAAAGTAGACCGCATTTTAGCTTAGTGCAGCGGTTTACAAGGAGCCAATTTTTGCGCAATTAAATCGTTCATGGTAGCTTCCAGGGAAGTAAATTGGTTGCGGTTGCCGCAATGGCACATGAACTGCAACGGTTCTTTATCAATTATCCGCGATTTTAATTCTTCCATACTAGGCGTTTGTGGTAAAGCGGCGTATTGCTCAAAGGTATAACTGGTGAACGCTACGTTCTGGTTAATTCCCTGATTATCGAGTAAGTACCCATCGGCCAATAACAATGGCTGCACCTTATTTCCCCGCTTGGCAATGTCTTGCGGATGTGGGTAAGAGGCTATTTCGGTTTTATCGGGCGTAAGAATTACCGCTACTTTATTCGTATAGTCTTGTTTGGTTTTATACACAATGGTGGGCGGTCCCGCCGAAAAATCCAGATCTTGATTAACAGTTTTGGCAGTAGTATTTTTCATGCTTTCTTTCGGGCTTTGGCAGCCGCCGGCCAGTAAGCCGACAACTGCCAGACAACTAACTACTCTCATTGCTTCACAATTTTTTGTACCTGGTAGCCGGTTTTTGTAAGAGTACGGAGCAGGTAAATACCGTTGGGTAAAGAAGAAAGATCTACCTGAGTTGTGCCTTTCGGAATAGTCAGGACGGCCTTGCCGGTTAAGTTGGTTAACTCATAACGGGTATATTCTTTCTTTTCGTGCAGGTGGAGCAGGCCGGAGGTAGGGTTCGGATATGCCTGTACCGCCAGTTCTTCGTAGTCGTCTTTGGTACCGGTGGGCGTTAATTGTTTTACGGTCATTTCCAGCAAGTAGGTACCCGTTTCACCCTGGAAGTAAGGCGATAGGAAAGCATAGATGGTTTTACCACCTTCTACTTCCACGGCCCCCATTTCCTGATCGTAGGCATCGGTCCAGTTTTCTCCATCATCTGAAAGCGAGAACAGCACATCGTTGGTGTAGGTTTTGCCGTCGTTGGATTCGTAAGAGTCGTTTACCCGGGTACTGATTTCGTATTTACGGCCAGCCGGTAAAGTTATTTTATAATAATCGTAATCCGTACCCACGTGAATGTTGGCTTCGGGCGTAGTTACCCGGGCAGTATTGCCAATAAAATTCAAAGCTAAGGGAGTCGCATCAATTACGGTATTATTATCTTCGTATTTATCCCCGCCAATGGGAGCGGCCTGCACTACCACTCGAATCGGGTTCACGTAATCTTCGGAGCCGGTTATGCGCCAGCCATCCGCATCCGTATAATGCAATACGGCCATCAGGTAGGTGCCGGGTTCTACGTCTAGATTATCGTTCTTAAATACCACCTCGCCGGTTTTGCAGTTTTTGCATAACTGATCTACTTGTTTTTGCCCGATTTCAAACTTAAAATTACCTTCGAGATCATAAAGGTTTAGTGCTATTATTCCGTTGAAGGAAGTGTTCCCCGCATTTTGGATAAAGGTACTTACCGTTATTTTTTTGCCCTGGTACAATTCATTGGGTTTTTGCACCGCTACCTCTTCGTATAAATTTAAATTGTTTTGGTTGATAACTTCCAGCGTTACGTGGTCGGAGTAGGCATTGCCGCCTTTTAACTGTTCCCATTGGCCGCCTTCTATTCTACTAAAAATATAGAGGTTGTACACTCCTGGTAATAACGACACCATACCGTCCGTTTTGAAATCAATGCCTTCGGTATAATGGTACCCGCTTTCCAAGCTTTCTTTCGGATACGTTTTAATAAAATCAATAAAATTACCATTCTCGTCGAAGGCAGCGGCGCCGTAATCGCCGGTAAAAGTACCATTGCCGTTGTTGATAATATCCGTATGAACCGTAAAGGTATGCCCGAAGCTTATTACCGGAGTACTAATGGTTACGTCGTCGTATAATTCTAAATCTGCGGTTTGCTGATCGGGGTTTTGGTTAGGAGCTTTAATGTTAATTAAAGCTTGCTGGTTACTGTTATAACTACCGGTTCCGCCGCCGGTGCCCTGGCCATCGGGGTTCAAAGCCGAAATCGCAAAAAAACCATCGTAGTAGCCGCTCCAGCCCCAGTTCATGTGAAACAAATCGTTTTGATCGTAGCCGTCACACACAAAAGCGTGCCCGCCGCCACTACCAAATCCGGCAAATAAAATGGGTTGTGCTTTATCCAGTTCTGTTTTCAAAAGATCAATCCATTCTGAATCAGAATAATCGCGCCGTTGTACGCCTCTTACTTCTGCGTAGCCAAAATAGGTTTTAAGGGCAAATTCGGAGCAATGCTCGCCCTGGCTGGAGGCCGAAATAACGTAAGCACTGCTACCACCGGTAGAGCCTGTACCGTAACTCATGTCCACGCTAATACCTACGTCGCGCATTAAAGTAGCAATAGCAGTATTGGATCCATTTATGCTATTGGGCATGTTCTCCCAGTCGTAAACCGAGTTGCTAAAGTTAGCCGAAAGTGTCCCGTATTTTTCGTGATTATACGAGTGGAAACCGCTGCCTTGGGCGGGATACTTCCAGTAACGCATAATTTGCGCCATAGCCGTAGCCACACATCCCGTAACGGCACGTTCATTGGCATCGTTATCGTACGGACAAAGCTCGTTGTAATAAGGAGATTGATCCCAGGTGGTGGAAATTAACGGATCTACCGATTCGGCTAAGGTAGAATGGGTGCGCGCCAAAGGGGAAGTACCTTCCTGTAAAGCTTTCCAGGTACGTTTAATTTTTTCGTTGGTGGTTTTTTGCTGGGCTGCCACCCGGATTTCGTTTTTATATCCTTCCAGCCATTTTACTAAGTTAACGGGCATTTTGGCCGGGTTAAAAGTACCCGAGCGGGTGTAACCCAACACCGGAGTTACATTATCATCCGCCGAAATAAAAACCATACCTCCGTTAGCGGGAGCAGCAAAGACGTAGTAAAAGGTAAAAGGAGTCTGGCGGGAATGGGAGTTGTTTTGTTTCGATATTTCCCGGTGAACCAAGCTTAAGGTTTGCTGGCTTTTGCCGTTGCTGGCAACGGGAGCCACCTGGGAGAAAAAGTTGGAAGCCACCCGTAAGGCATCTTCGGCGGGTACGTGTTTAGCTGCGCTGCTAAACCAGCTAAAACAGCCGATCAGAGCGAATAAGTAAATTTTTTTCATGGTTAAATAGAGATTAATTGCTTAGATAGAGTAAAAATAATACTAGGAATAGTTCAATGTTTCAAAAATATAGAAATCACTTTAGTCTATCAAGAGTATGAAAGAGCAACAAATAAATTATTCATTCCTTTGAGTTTATAGATACAAAGGTACCCTGGAATGAAGCGGAGAGAAATAGGTTTTGCTGCTCATTTCCCTGGGTAGTACTGCCCAGGTACAGAAAGGCGAACCTTGCTTCGAATTCTTCGAAACAGTTATAAAGTTTTAAACCCGATCCTAACCAAAATTATTCGGAATTTCTAAATCTCTTCCGGAAAAGGAGTATTCGGGTACGGCCATTGGCATATTCCCTCACTTGGATGATAGGACTAAGATAAGATAGTAAAATAGCTTCTAAAAATACTTAAGAAAGAAGTTTGCTGCTTTAGAAGACATTAGAGGATATACAAGCGCATTTGCCAAAAGATTTCCGGATATTTGCCCTGCTGTATTTACAAAAACACATTACTGTTTATTTCATTTAAAATTATTTCTCTTTGCCTTTCCACCCACTCACCATCGATTTACCCGTGCGGGAAATAATCCCGGAAGTAAAAGAACAACTCACCTCCCGGAACACCTTGATTGTACAGGCCCCGCCGGGAGCTGGTAAAAGTACCTTGTTGCCACTAACTTTATTAGAGGAGAACTGGCTGGCCGGTAAAAAAATAATTATGCTCGAGCCCCGGCGCTTGGCCGTTCGTACCATTGCCGAACGGATGGCTTACTTGTTAGAGGAAGAAGTAGGGCAAACCGTGGGTTACCGCATCCGCTTCGAGAACCGCGTTTCTGCCCAAACCCGCATTGAAGTAGTAACCGAAGGCATTCTGACCCGCATGCTCCATACGGATAATGCTCTAGCAGGAGTTGGATTAATTATTTTTGATGAATTTCACGAACGCAGTATTCACGCCGATGTGGCAATGGCTTTGAGCCGCGAATCGCAGCGAAGGCAACGGCCTGATTTACGCTTGCTGATTATGTCGGCTACGCTGGATATGCCTACCCTGGCGGGTTTGCTGAACGCCCCCATCGTGCAAAGCCAGGGAAGGCAATACCCCGTTGAACTAATTTACGCCCCCGGCGACCTGGACGAATCGCTGTTGCCTGACCTTACGGCCCGAACCGTGCAACGTGCCCTTCGCGAAAAAGCTGGCGACGTGCTGGTGTTCTTGCCCGGCGAAGGGGATATCAAAAAAGTAGAAGGTATTTTGCGCCGGCAATTGCCCCGGGATATTATGATTCACCCGTTGTTTGGCATGTTGCTCCCCAATAAACAATACGCCGCTATAATGCCCGACCGCAATGGCAAACGTAAAATAGTGCTGGCTACAAGTATTGCTGAAACCAGCTTAACTATTGAAGGCGTTGCGGTAGTGGTAGATACCGGCTTTGGCAAAACTTCCCGCTTCGACCCCAACTCCGGCTTATCCCGCCTTGAAACTATTCGCATCAGCAAAGACGCCGCTGACCAACGGGCCGGCCGGGCCGGAAGGCTTGGTCCCGGTACTTGTTACCGGCTCTGGACAGAAGTTACCCATGCCCGCCTGGCTCCACATCGCACTCCCGAAATTCTGGAAGCCGACCTGGCCAATTTGGTGCTGGACCTGGCCCAATGGGGAATTATGGATGTTAACCAGCTTACCTGGCTGAGTCTGCCGCCCAAAGCCACTTTGCTGCAAGCTACAGAAACCCTGCACCAGCTTCATGCCCTGGAGCACGGCCGCATTACTGAGCACGGTAAAAAAATGCACGCCCTGCCTACCCACCCGCGCATTGCCCACATGTTGCTCGCCGCCGAAGAAACCAACCAGTTGGCACTAGCTACGGATATTGCCGCTATCCTGGAAGAGCGCGACCCGCTGCCTCGCGATTCTGGAATCGATATAAATTTAAGAATGGAAGCTTTGCGGCGCTATCGTCAGGAAAATGTAGGCGGCAAAGCTCTGAAAAAAATAGAAAAAATAGCGGCCCAATATCGTCGGATGTTCGAGATAACTCCTGAAAATGGCTCCGTAGACCCCTACGAAACCGGGGTATTGTTGGCGCATTGCTACCCGGAGCGCATTGCTTGCGCCCGCCCCGGCAACAATGCGCAGTTCCAATTGGCCAACGGTAACTATGCCCAAGCCGGTCACCGCGACGATCTCGCGCACGATCCGTGGCTGGCCGTTGCTAACCTGGATGCCCGGCAGGGTATGGGTAAAATATTCCTGGCCTCGCCGCTCAACCCCAAAGATCTGGCCCCACTCGTGAAAAAACAGGAAACTATTACTTGGGATACTACTGATGGCGAACTTACCGCTTCCTTGGATTTACGTATTGGTTCCATTGTACTGCAACGCAAACCCCTACCTACCCCTGACGAGAAATACCGCCCTAGTGCTATTTCGGAAGCCTTAAAACGGGAAGGAGAACACTTGCTCAACTTTACCGAGGCCGTAATACAATGGCAAAACCGCGTACTAAGCCTCCGCAAATGGCGGCCCCAAGAAAGTTGGCCCGACGTTAGTACCCCAACTTTGCTCATGACGAACTGGGAATGGCTGCGGCCTTCTTTACAGGATATAGAAGTACCCGAGGAGTTATTTCAAATTGACCTGTTGTCCATTCTGCAACAATTCTTAACTCCTGCCATGCAAGTTCGCCAGGAAGCTTTGGCCCCGTCCGAAATTACTTTACCAGATGGCTCTACCATGGAGTTGCAATACTTTGCTAACGGCAATCCACCGGTACTGGAAATCCGCTTACAAGATGTGTTAGAATGGTCAAACAAGCCAGTAGTAGATGAAGGGGAAATGCCAGTAGAGTTACATTTACTTACGCCGGATTTCAAGTTGCTAGCAACCGTAACCGATTTAGCAAAGTTTTGGCAGGAGAACTACCCGAGTTTGAAGCCTGAATTGGAGAAGAAATTTTCTAAGGTAAATTGGCCAACAAAGTAGAATAGGGAAGAACTACGCGCTGCTTTTTTAGCTGGTTCCAGTATTATACTTGGTTATCTTCGTCTTCTTGAACTTGCCGGGAATTTTCTAAATTCCTTTCCTGTATGAGCCATATTCTATTAAAAATGAGCAAGATTACTTTCTAAGCTGAAGTAATGCTTTAATGAAAAAGTAACATTAAAATACAAGTATTTGCCATTTCTTAATGCAAGTTCGGGAGGAATGAAGCGCTTCAATTCTATGAACTTAATATAAGTTCATAAAACTATTATACCTGTTGTTTTAATATTTACTAAACCAGAATTAGAGCAAATTATTTATATTTAAAAGCTAAAAATATAAATCATGCGCTTTCCGATCCGATGCCTCCTTAGTTACTTCTTATTCTGGTTGTTGCTTTTGAATCCGGGCCTTGCTCAATCCAGAATTTCCTGGAAAAATGTTTCCATATTGGTATACACTAAAAACGGTAAAGGCTACGTGCACGATAATATTCCGAGTGCCGTAGCAGCCATGCAAAAATTGGCGCAGCAGCGTGGTTTTAAAATTAATGTGAGCGACAAGCCCGAAGTTTTTACCACCGAAAATTTAAAAAAATATACCCTTTTACTTTTCCCGAGTACCAATAACGATGTATTTGATACGGACGAACAACGATTGGCTTTCCGGAAATACATGCAGGCGGGTGGCGGTTTTGTGGGGCTACACTCCGTAATTGGTACCGAACGTAATTGGCCTTGGTTTAAAATGATGCTGGGCGGATCATTTGTCTGGCACCCACCTTTTCAAAAATTGAAAATTATCTTGATTGATCCTTCTCAACCAAGTGCGCAAGGATTACCTAAAGTTTGGGAAAAAGAAGACGAATGTTATTTAATGAAGGATCTTTATCCTGGAACGCATACTTTTCTGGCCCACGATCTGAATAATTTAAATCCAAGTGAGGGCGAAAAAATAAAAAGTGTTGCCGGCCCCTATACCTCGCTTTACCCGGCTGCGTGGTACCAAAAATTCGACGGCGGAAATATCTGGATTACAGCTCTGGGCCACGCTAAAACCGATTACCAGGATCCCCTGTATCTCCGGCATATTTGGCAAGGCATAGAATACGTCGCCGGTCAGGTTCATAAATTAGATTACGCCAAAGCCTACGCCACTCAGCACGACGAAGCCGTGCGGTATTAATAATAACATTTCTGAATTTACTTATTAAAGATTATAAAGGTACTAATCCGTTTTTTATGGTAAATAATAATTCGTTTAATCCTTCGCGGCGGAGCTTCTTAAAAAAAGCGGTAGCCGGAACCGTTACCTCCAGCTTGGCGGTAGCCGGATTCCCGACCATTGTGCCGGCCTCGGTATTTGGTAAAAACGCACCTAGTAATCAAATTAACATCGGGGCAATTGGTACCGGCCGTATTTCCCGCGATCACGACATGCCTGGCATTTGGAAGCACGAACAAGCCCGTATAATGGCCGTTTGTGACCTCGATCAAAAAAGGGCGAATGAAGCTAAAGATTTGGTAAATGCTTTTTACAGTAAAAAAACAAATAAACTCTACGATGGGGTTAAAGGTTACTTTGATCATTTAGAGCTGTTACAAAATAAAGATATTGATGCGGTGGTAATTAGTACTCCCGATCACCAGCACGCCTATATTGGCATCCACGCCGTGGAAGCGGGTAAAGATGTGTACCTGCAAAAACCGGCTTCACTCACCATTGCCGAAGGGCGGGCGCTTAGCAATGCCGTACACCGCTCGGGCCAGATTTTGCAAATCGGGAGCCAGCAACGTTCCTCCGCCCAATTCCGTTACGCCGCCGAGTTGGTACGCAATGGTCGTATCGGCCAATTAAAAACGGTATTGGTTGGTTTACCCGGCGACCCGGCCGGAGAAGAAGAACCAGAAATGCCGGTTCCTAAAAATCTAAATTATGATGCCTGGTTGGGTTCTACGCCCTACATGTATTATACCGAAAAACGCGTTCATCCGCAAAATGATTACAGCCGGCCCGGTTGGCTGCGTTGCGAACAATTTGGCGCGGGTATGATTACGGGTTGGGGTTCGCACCACGTAGATTGCGCACATTGGGCCATGGATACCGAATATACCGGCCCGGTAGAAGTAGGGGGCTGGGCCGAATACCCGACCAAAGGTTTATGGGACGTACACGGTAAATTCCGTACCGAAGCGCTTTATGCCAACGGTGTGAAAATGATTGTGAGTAATGATTTACCAAACGGTATTCGTTACGAAGGCACGGATGGTTGGATATTTGTTACCCGCGGCGATTATGCCGTAACCGCCAGCGATCCGGTAGCTAAAAAATCCGGCACAAAAGCCCTGGAAACCAGTAATCCTAAACTTTTAACTTCTAAAATCGGACCCTCCGAAATTCATCTTACCGAAAGCAGTGACCATCATGAAAACTGGTTAGAATCCATAAAATTGCGTAAGCAGCCCATTGCGCCCATAGAAATTGGTCACCGCTCTTGCTCTACCTGCCTGATCCACCAGATTGCTATGAAGTTGAAGCGAAAAGTATACTGGGATCCAATGAAAGAAAAATTTAAAAACGACGACGAAGCCAACAGCATGCTTTCCCGCCCCCAACGCTACCCGTATTTAGTAGGTTGACATTGATTCCGGAGAACAGAAATATCCGCCGTATTTTCTTTGTCTAGAACTACAATTAGGGCATGTTTTTCTGTTGCAAGTTTTCAACTTGGAACTTCGTATAGGAGCCAGTTTCTAACTGGGGGACGGTTAAAGGAATGAAAATCTAAGTTTTGCCCCTTACAAAATGGCTGGATAAAAAGCTCCCCGATAAAAACTAGAAGCAGAAGAACGGCTGCAAAAGCTTTTTTTTAGGTATCCTATTAGTTTTTATACCAGGTCTGTGGGGTAGTTAGCAATTATAAACCGTTTAAACAACTATGCACCGTAACCTGAAATACTTATAAAGACTTACCAAAATCGAGAACTAATTAATCATCAAAAATATTTTCCATCTAGGTTATCGGAATTAAAATCAGCCTATATTTTGATTTGCTGCGACGGAATCTTTTTCTTTACCAGTTAGATTTTTCGCTTTTAAATAGTACGAATGAAAAAAAATCCTTTAACCGCCTTTTGTGTCCTTATCTCCGTGTTCCTACTTTCTTGTTCCGGAAACAAAAAAGAAACTACCAAAAACGAATCGGCCACAAATAGCTCCGCAGTGACTAGCAAAATCAAATTAATTAACCTCGATCCAGGGCACTTTCACGCCGCTCTGGTGCAAAAGTCGATGTACCCGAACGTGAATCCGCAAGTGCACGTTTTTGCGCCCGCCGGACCAGATGTAGACGAATATTTAAAAAAAATTAACCAGTATAATGGCCGCGTAGAAAGTCCGACGGAGTGGCAGGAAGAAGTATATACCGGACCCGATTACCTACAGAAAATGCTGGCTGCCAAACCCGGTAATGTGGTAATAATGGCTGGTAATAACCAGAAAAAAACGGAGTACATTAAAACCTCTGTTGAGGCGGGTTTACATGTACTGGCCGATAAACCAATGGCCATTAATACGGCTAATTTTAACTTGCTGAAAGAAGCGTTTGCCACCGCCAAAAAAAATAAAGTTCTGCTTTACGATATTATGACGGAGCGCTACGAAATAACCACCATGCTGCAACGTGAATTCTCGCAGTTAGCGGAGGTTTTTGGTACGCTGCAAAAAGGAACAACTGCCGAACCCGCTATTACCAAAGAAAGCGTGCATCATTATTTTAAATACGTTTCCGGGGCGCCGCTTATCCGGCCGGCCTGGTTTTTTGATGTAGCCCAACAAGGCGAAGGAATTGTGGATGTAACTACTCACCTCGTAGATTTAGTGCAATGGGAGGCTTATCCGGAGCAGGTAATCGATTATACCAAGGACATTAAGGTAAACACCGCCCGGCATTGGCAAACCAAGCTAACTCCCAGCCAATTTAAAAAAGTAACGAATTTAACTTCTTACCCTGACTATCTGCAAAAATCGGTGGTAAACGATTCTTTACTGGGCGTTTATGCTAACGGTGAAATTAATTACCAAATAAAAGGTACCCACGCTAAAGTTTCCGTAATCTGGAACTATGAAGCGCCGGAAGGCGCTGGTGATACACATTTTTCTATTATGAGAGGTACCAAAGCGAATCTGGTAATCCGGCAGGGAAAAGAACAAAATTATAAACCAGTATTGTCCATCGAGCCCGCACCCGGAGCAGATTTAAAAACGTTTGAATCTGCTTTACAGAGTGGTTTAACGCAGGTACAGAAAAAATTTCCGGGAGTAACTATCGAAAAAAATGGTTCTAACTGGACGGTTACGGCTCCCGAAAAGTACCATAACGGCCACGAAGCCCACTTTGGCCAGGTTACCGAAAAATACCTGCAGTTTTTAAGTACCGGTACAATGCCGGAATGGGAAGTTCCGAACATGATTGCTAAATATTACACTACCACCCAAGCCTTAGAATTAGCCCGTAAAAAGAAATAAATCCGATTTCTAAAATCAGGAAAAAGTAGTTTTTAGTTATAAGTGAAAGTCGGATTTGTTTAGGTCCGGCTTTTTGTTTTATCAGAAGAATAGTCAATACACAATCATATAAAACAATTGCCATAAACCCGACGGGTTTCTCCGCAATCGTTATAGAAGTTGATTAAGCGATCTGGAAGGTGTAGTAGCTGGTTATAATTAGAATCAGTTAGCCGAGAATGAAGGACAGTAGTTTGGCTAGGAACGGCCTTCCAAGGTTCCGGTTCCGATAATTGTTGGGATTCCGACGTGTAGGGGCGTGCTGCGCACGTTTCTACCAGAGGAAAGAAAAAAGTAATAGCAGCCTCTCCTCCCCTGTTTTTAGGGGAGGTGCCCGGAGGGCGGAGAGGTAAAAGAGGTCCGCCGGTCACGAGGCAAACTGATTACTTTTCAAATAAGATAGCATCGCCAACTGGAGACGGGAACCGGCTCGCACGGTAAATTGCTCCGAGTAAGACTTTTATACTTCCATCTAGTATAATTTATCTCTTGCAGCAAAAATTTAATTTAGAATAGAACAGATTTACCAATGTGGATGTTGCTTACCTAACAGAATTTTGAAATATTATCAGCTGCTTGGGCGTTAGATGATACAGATTAATTCCATTTTCTTTTTCTGCTTGAATAAGGGTGAAAGAAGAAAATTTTAATCGGTATTTTAAAGAGCTTCGTTTGTACTAATTTATTTATTTATCCGGGTGAAACAACTTTACCTTCTTTTTTTATTCATCTACTTACTTTGTCTGGCTTGTTCTTCACCCGAGGATAAAAAAGAGGAGGTGCCTACGCCCGTTCCTACGCCTTTTCAACTTCAATTTTCCGATCGTTTTCAACCACCTGCTATCCCCGAAGATAATCCTTTAACCGTTGAAGGCGTGAACCTGGGGCGCCGTTTATTTTACGAAAAGAAGCTTTCGGGCAATAATACCATGTCCTGCGGGAGTTGCCACCAGCAAAAATTGGCTTTTACCGATGGACAAGCTTTTAGTACCGGTATAGATGGTCAACAAACTACTCGCAGTGCTATGAGTTTGGTAAATCTGGCCTGGAATAAAACCTTTAACTGGGCTGGTGAAGCTAACTCTTTAGAAGCGCAGGCTCGCATTCCGATTGAAAACCCACTGGAAATGCACCAAAACCTGGACGAAGCCGGGCGGGAATTACAAAATACGGCCACTTATCCCCGCCTTTTTCAAAAAGCATTTGGCACGAGTACCATCACCTCCGATTTAATGCTGAAAGCCTTGGGCCAGTTTACCCGCACGCTTATTTCTACCAATTCGAGTTACGATAAGTACCGGGCCGGGGAGGCTTCGCTTTCCGTAGAAGAATTGGAAGGCATGCAATTGTTTTTTACCCATCCGGACCCTAGCCGTAAATTACGGGGCGGTAATTGCGGTGACTGCCACGGCAGCGATTTTTTTACCTTGCAACAATTTCATAATAACGGCTTGGACGTTGATTTTACCGATAAGGGTAGGGGAGCAGTTACCGGAAAAGCAACGGATAATGGTAGATTTAAAGCGCCTTCTCTCCGGAATATTGCGGTAACGGCGCCTTACATGCACGATGGCCGTTTAAAGACCTTAGAAGAAGTACTGGATCATTATAATGAACATATTCAAAGTGCCAGCCCGAACCTGGATCCTTTAATTATAGAAGCTTCCAATAAAGTGGGCGGGAAAGCCTTGGAACTTACGCCCGACGAAAAAGCAAAAATTATTAAATTTTTACATACTTTAACCGATGAATCGTTCTTAAAAGACGAGCGTTTCTCGGAAATTACTACTCCTTAATCAGGCGTTAGATTTAAAAATTTAGTAAAAAGTTTTTATGGTAGGGCAGGTTGCTTTACTTTTACCGCATAAAAATTTCCTTGAAAAGTACCCTTACTATATTGCTACTGGTGGTAATGATGCTGCAAAGCTTCAGCAAGGTACTTATTGTCTTAAATTACCAGGCAAATAAAAATTACATTGCCGCGTTTTTGTGCGTGAATAAACAAAAACCGCAGCTTCATTGCGAAGGGCATTGTTACCTCAAAAAAGAATTAAATAAAGCGGAAGAAGCCCAAAAAAAATCAACCAATCAAAATCAAAAATTCGAAATTACTCTTTTCTGCCAAAATCTTTTGAAGGTTAATTTCCAGCCCGAATATAAGCTAGAAACGTATCAGGTATTTAAGCCGGCCTCTTACCGGTTTTCGGTCTTACTAAATTATTTCCACCCACCCCAAGTTCTCGCTTAACCTCTTCGTTATTTTACCTTATTTAATTAGGTTTCAAGATTTCACCGGTTTTAAATCAACTTAAAACTAGGTTTTGGGCCTTTGGCAATCTATTTATTCGCCTAATTTAGTAGGCTGGAGACAGAATGCCCCTAAATTTTGGGTAATAAAGTTTCAAAAAAATTCCTGGAACTTTTAACCTGTAACTATTAACGCTCTAACTTTTAATTTCTCATGCAAAACTTACTTTCCAAATATACTGCCTCTGTGGCCCTTGCTTTTATTTCTTTATGCACGCCTTCCTGCAAAGAAGATCCGGATACAACTCCGGCCTTGCCCGGCCAGGTTACCCTAGAATTTGATAATGTGGTGGGAGATGCGGCTTTATCACTCGATGATCAGGAATATACCAATGCCAACGGCGACAAGTTTAAAGTTTCCATGTTTAAGTACTACATCAGCAATTTAATTTTTAAAAAAGCGGATGGTACCGAATATAAACAGCCGGAAAGTTATTATTTGATTGATGAAAGTACGCCTAATTCTAAGCTGGTTACTATAAAAGACATACCCGCCGGCGAATATACCGGCCTTACCTTTACCATTGGCGTGGACAGCGTTCGCAATGTTTCGGGAGCGCAAACGGGTGCATTAGATACGGCTAACGGCATGTTCTGGACCTGGAAAAGCGGTTATGTTTTTGTAAAATTAGAAGGTACTTCGCCGCAATCTCAAAACGGCGGACTTGTATTTCATATTGGCGGTTTTCAAAAACCAAATAATACCATTCGTACCGTTTCTCCTTCTTTAAACGGCAATAAACTACTAGTAGAAGGCGGTAAAAATCCGGAAGTGCACATGAAAGTAAACGTGCTGAAGATGTTCCAGGGCGTAAACACTATTAAATTTGCGGAACTAGCCACCACTATGGGCGGTGAGAATTCGGTGAAAGTAGCCGACAATTACGTCAATATGTTTACGGTTGATCATATTCATCCTTAATGTTTATGGTTCGCCAAGTTTGGAAGCAATTCTGTCACTTAAGTTTTTTGGTAGTTAGTTGCGGAATAACAGCTTGTAACCCGGAGCCTGTAGTACCAACCGAGGGAGTTAATGCTCAATTGAGTTATTTTCCGGAACCCGTTTACCAGTACCAGAACAATCCCCTGACGCGAGTTGGATTTGAATTAGGACGTAAGCTTTTTTACGACCCCATTTTATCGGAAGATGGTTCTATTTCCTGCGGGAGCTGCCATAAGCAATTTGCCGCCTTTGCCGATTTAGAACATTCGGTAAGCCATGGGTTAAATAATCAATTAGGTACTCGTAATACGCCGGCTTTAGCCAATCTGCGCTGGAATCCAAATTTTTTCTGGGATGGTGGGGTAAATCACTTGGAATTGGTACCCTTAGCCCCAATCACAAACCCAGTAGAAATGGGCTCGAATGTAAATTCTATTATCCGGAAACTAAATCGTGATCCGGGTTATGTAACGGAATTCCGAAAAGTTTTTCACCAGGATAGCGTTAATAGCCAGCAACTGTTTCGGGCTTTAGCCCAATTTACCGGCGAGCTAATTTCGGCTAGTGCCCCTTATGACCAATACGTGAATGGTAAAACCGACGCTCTTACGGCAGAGCAAAAACAAGGTTTATTAGTTTTTGAAGCTAAATGCAGCGCCTGCCATAAGCCCGGTTTATTTACCGATCATTCTTTCCGCAACAACGGTTTGAATTCGGATTTTAAGCAAGACCCGGGCCGGAGAATAATAACAGACCAGCCAACGGATGAAGGTAAATTCAAGGTGCCCAGCCTGCGGAATGTAACCGTGAGTTCCCCTTATATGCACGATGGTCGGTTTCGAACCTTAGTTCAGGTGCTGGAACATTACGCGAAAGGGGTAAAAACCTCGGCTACGCTGGACCCCCTGCTTGCCGGGGCTAACCCTGGTATTGCTTTATCCGACGAGGAAAAAAAACAATTACTGGCTTTTCTGGAAGCTTTAACGGATAAAAAATTCATCACCGATCCGCGCTTTGCCGATCCTTTTTAATGTTTAGCATGAAAAAATATACTTACTTACTCTTACTTTTCAGCTTTATTCATACGAAAACCCAAGCCTGCGATATTTGCGGCTGCTTTATGGGCATTACGCCGTATGATAACCAGAGCAGCGTGGGCGTGCTGCATCGTTACCGCAGTTTTAATGGTTACAAAAGCCTGAATCAAAAAAAACATTTTTTCCCGAGAGGAGGGGGCATTTTTACGGGTGGCCCTAATAACGAACCAGGCGGCTCGCACAGCCACAACGGTAACCCCACGGATTTTGAGGTTTACCGCGTAACCGAACTTCGGGGGAAGTACTTTATTCACCAGCGCGTTGAATTAAATGCGTTTGTGCCTTACGTGCAGAATACGACGCAGTACAACCAGAACCGGACTACCTTAGCCGGTATCGGGGATATTAATATTTTTGCCGGCCTGCATTTACTGCGCCAGATTGAAGTAGCCGGTGTGCAGCAACGCTTAATTGTGGGTGGTGGTATAAAATTACCCACCGGTCATTATTACCGGGCCAACGGCGAAGGCATTCGGTATCCCTTGTTGTACCAAACCGGTACCGGCAGCGTCGATTATTTTGGTTACGTAAATTATATTGCCGGCTACAAAAAATTTGGGTTGAGCTTAAACTCCAGTTACAAGATTAATGGGGAAAACTATTACCACGAAAGTATTGCCAATAGCTCCGCCCACTTTGCCAATTTATTTTACCGCTACCATCTAAACGATAACTGGAACATAAACCCGTCGGTGCAGTTTTTTTATGAGTATACCAAAGGTGAAAAATTTAAAGGTGAATTAACCGGCGAACACAAAATGAACAATGCCTTACTCGGACCGGGATTCGATATTTACTACAAAAATGCCGGCATAAATCTGGCTTTTCAGTTACCCGTTTTCCAGGAAGATATTGGCCATCCGGCCAGTTCCGGCCGTTTGATGCTCGGTTTTAGTTACAATTTTAATCAGACCAAATATTTAATTAAAAGTAACTAAGGATTTATGAAGCACTGGTCTCGATATTTGATTTTAATAATACTAACAAGCCTCTATTCCTGCTCCATTTCGGAAAAAGAACAGCTCAAGAAGTTGGAAGAACAAGTTCTGACCCGGCACGATGAAGTTATGAGCCAAATGGATAAAATATATCAAAAACAGCGTAAACTTCAAACTTACCTCCAAAAAGCCGATTCAACTAAAAGCGATGGTAAGCTAGTCAGGAAACAAATAGTAGATTTAAAAATGGCCGATGAAGCCATGATGGATTGGATGCACCAATATAAAAGCCCAACTAACTTAACACCTGAAAAAGCCAACTTATATTTGCAGGACCAATTAGTAAAAATAAAACAAGTAAAAAAACAAGTGGAAGGCGCCTTAGCCAACTCGGAAAAATAGAAGCAAGTAGTGAAACAAAAACATAAATTATATTTTTTGCTTAAGCCAGTCAGTTTTTTCTTGCTGGTTAACTTACTTTTTGGCTGTTCTCAGCCGCGTAATACCAAAAACTCTTTGCCCATTTTAGGAGAAAGAGAAGCCGTTCAAAAGGTAGTTGATGGAAAAACCCTGACCGACACCATTTACCACCAAATTCCTGATTTTAGTTTTATCGACCAAGATAGCCAACAAGTAACCAGTCAAACATTGGCCGGAAAAATTTACGTGAGCGATTTCTTTTTTACCACGTGCCCCACTATTTGCCCTAAAATGAAAAGCCAGTTGTTACGGGTAAACGAAAAATTTAAAAACAACGATCAGGTGGTGCTTTTATCGCATACCATTGATCCGCAGCACGATTCCGTAGCCGTTCTCCGGGACTATGCGGAGCGCCTAGGGGTAAACAGCGCCAAATGGCATTTTGTAACCGGGGCTAAAGATAGTATTTATAGCCTGGCGGCCCAGTACATGGTTTCGGCCGCCGAAGATGAAAATGAGGCTGGCGGGTTTGTGCACAGTGGTGCCTTTATTTTAGTAGACCCTAACCGCCACGTACGGGGCATTTACGATGGCACCAATCCGGAACAGGTTGATCAATTAATGAAAGATATCCCGGTATTATTAGCAGAAAAGCCATAACATGCTAAGAAGTAAAGATCTGGGTTTTCTTGTATTTGGGCTGGCAATATTTTCTGTATTCCGTTGTTCTCCAACAATTACCGATAGCGGAAAACAATTATACGAACAGCATTGTGAAACCTGCCACATGCCGGATGGCAGCGGTTTACGTCGGCTTATTCCGCCGATTGCGCATTCCGATTATTTAGTTAAACACCGCCAGCAATTACCTTGCTTACTTAAGCACGGCATGGAAGAAACTATCACGGTAAATGGTCAAAATTACCGTCAGAAAATGCCCGGGGCCGAAAATTTAACCCCCGACCAGGTAACTAATCTGCTGAATTTTGTGCAAACAAATTTTGGTAATAAGAACGAGCGTTTTACCATACCGGAAGTAGCGGCTATGCTCGACTCTTGTGCCGCGCATGATTATTAATAGGTATACCAACTTATTACTTTATTTAAAGCCAAAGAGCGTAGCTACTAGCTACGCTCTTTGGCTTTAAAGCTAAGATTAGAAATCTTACCAGAAAATAGTATATAATGCGGCGATAATCCCGAAAATAATAACTGCTCCCACCGCAAAACCTGTCGAAGTTTTAAACATAGAAGCATCAATGGCCAAACCTTTGGGGTTATTCTTGCTTTTCGGATCAAATAAAGTAATAATCACCATTAAGGCTACCAATATCAAAAACACAATTCCCATACGATCGATAAAGGGAATTTCGGGGAATTGAAATTTTAAAAAGGTAGATAAAGGTATGGTTAAAACCGCAGCTACTAAAGCGGCGGGTGCCGTGGTACGTTTCCAGAAAAAGCCTAAGGCAAAAATAGCAAATACGCCCGGCGAAATAAAGCCGGTATACTCCTGAATATACTGGAAAGCCTGGTCAAGATTACGTAAAACCGGCGCTACGAAAAGAGCAATTATAAAAGCCGCCACCACTACTAATTTGCCAAATGTAACCAATCGTTGCTCCGAGGCATTCCGGTTAAAAAATTTCCGGTAAATATCCAGGGTAAAAATGGTAGATATACTATTGGCTTTACCCGCTAACGAAGCCACAATGGCCGCGGTTAGCGCCGCAAAAGACAAACCTTTTAAGCCGGTTGGCAGCAGATTGAGTAAAACCGGGTAAGCGTGGTCCGGAATAACGTTACCGGCCTCGTTTGCCATTTCGGTCTGAAACTGGCCATTTTTGAAAAGCACGTATGCGGCTATACCCGGTAAAACCACAATAACCGGCATCATTAATTTTAGAAAAGCGGCAAATAATAAACCACTGCGGGCTGTTTTTAAATCGGCGCCTAAAGCCCGCTGCGTAATATACTGGTTACAACCCCAATAATTCAGGTTGATAATCCACATACCCCCAATTAAAACCGATAAACCGGGTAAATCCATATACGCATCGCGGGTACCGCCTTCCCCGTTCGGAATCATTAGCTCGCCTTTTGATAGAATCATACTAAAATGATCGGCGGCTTCTTTCCGTAAAAAACCTAAACCTTCCCAGGCGCCTCCATCCCCTAAAGTAGTAGCTACCAAATCCAAAGCTAAGTAAGTAGTGGCTAAGCCACCTAGTACTAATACAAAAACCTGAATGACATCTGTATAACCAATTACTTTCATGCCGCCAAGGGTAATAAATATGGCGAATATGGCCAAACCATACATGCAGTAAAAAAAGTCGATACCCGAAACGGTTTGCACGGCCAAAGCGCCCAAATACAAAATAGAAGAAAGGTTCACGAATACATAAACCAACAACCAGAAAACGGCCATAATCGTACTTACCGCATCGTTATAACGTTGCGATAAAAACTGCGGCATGGTGTAAATTTTGTTTTTCAGGTAAATAGGAATAAAGAAAATGGCTACTACCATTAACGTAGCCGCAGCCATCCATTCGTAAGTAGATATAGCCAGACCCAAAGCAAAGGCAGAACCCGAGGTACCAATAAATTGCTCAGCCGAAATATTGGACGCAATCAGCGAAGCGCCAATAGCCCACCAGGTTAAGGATCCCTCCGCCAGAAAATAATCTTTCGAATCGGCCTGGCCGGTTTTATTTTTTCGGTAAATCCAATAGCCGTAGCCGGATACAATTATAAAGTACACCAGAAAAACGATGTAGTCAATTGATTTCATAGGATGGTGAAAGTGTGGAAGTATGAATTTGTTGCGGCTTAAAGATAATTTTAAATTAAAACTATGTCTATTTACTGACCGATATTTTTATATAAAAAACTTAAAAAATTGAAAAATTAAGTGCCTTAGTTACAAACAGCAATTATTCTAATCTGTAATTTTAAGCAAGCTAGAATTCTTTATTTAAACCATTTTGCGGGCTTTTATTAAAATTTAGTAATAAATAAACCCGGTAAGTAAAAAAGCTCACCGGGTTAACTTTAAATATTAAAATTTTACTAATTTTAGATATACTGATTTATCAGGTTTTCGAATAATTCTTGCTTACCGCTAATTTGCTTCGGTTCACCATTTTTAAGCGCTAATTCGCGCAACTCTTCCAGGGTAAGCTGGCCTTGTTCAAAACGCTGTCCATCGCCGCTATCAAACGAGGCGTACCGGTTTTGGCGCAATTTCTTATAATCCGATTTCTGCAGAATGTTATCCGCAATTGTTAAAGCGCGGGCAAAAGCATCAATGCCGCCAACGTGCGCTAAAAATAAATCTTCCAAGTCGGTGGAGTTGCGGCGCAGTTTGGCGTCGAAGTTAACGCCGCCATTACCTAGTCCACCGGCTTCCAAAATTACCAGCATGGCTTCCGTTAATTCATACAAATCTACCGGGAATTGGTCGGTATCCCAGCCGTTCTGGTAATCGCCGCGGTTCGCATCAATGCTACCCAATAAGCCGGCATCGACGGCTATTTGCAATTCGTGGGCGAAAGTATGCTGGGCCAGCGTAGCGTGATTAGTTTCCAGATTTAATTTAAAATCGTTTTGTAAATCAAACTTGTTTAAGAAGCCAATTACGGTAGCGGCATCAAAATCGTACTGGTGCTTGCTTGGTTCCATCGGTTTCGGCTCAATCAGGAAGGTACCGGTAAAACCCGCTTTGCGGCCGTAGTCGCGGGCCATGGCCAGGAAACGACCCATATGCTCGATTTCGCGCTTGGTATTGGTATTAAGCAAAGACATGTATCCTTCCCGGCCTCCCCAGAATACGTAATTTTGCCCGCCTAAAGCAATAGTAGCATCAATGGCGCCTTTTACTTGAGCCGCCGCGTAGGTTAATACGTTAAAATCGGGGTTAGTGGCCGCCCCGTTCATGTAGCGCGGGTGCGAAAACAAATTGGCGGTACCCCACAGTAAGTTAATGCCGGTTTCTTTTTGCTTTTCCTTGGCGTAATCCACCATGGTTTGCAAGTTGCGCTCTGATTCGGCAATAGATTTGCCTTCGGCGACAATATCAAAGTCGTGAAAGCAATAATAGCTCAAACCTAACTTAGAAGTAAACTCAAAAGCGGCATCCATTTTTTCTTTGGCGCAGGTAATGGCATCGGAACTCGTTGACCACGGAAATTCCCGCGTGCCCGGCCCAAATGGATCACCGCCGGTGCCCGTAAAAGAATGCCAGTAAGCTACCGAAAACTTGAAGTAATCTTTCATGGGTTTACCGGCTACCACTTTGTTTTCGTCGTAATATTTAAACGCCAAAGGGTTCGTTGATTCTTTGCCTTCGTAAGCAATTTGGGAAATATTCGGAAAGTATTCTTTCGCTCCTGTTACTACTTTAACTGCCATATTTTTTGCTTGGGTTTAGTTTTAGAATTTTACTAATTAAATATCAATTGGAATGAACTCCTTCATAAAAAAGAGTTGGGGTTTTGAATTATACGCAGGCTACTAGTTGTGGCGCCCGGCTAATCCCACAATAATTTAAATTTTAAGCGGAAAAGCGGTTTAATTGTACCTGCAATTCGGCTAACCAATCCTGGTAAATAGCTTCGTATTGTTCTTGTAATTGCGTTTCGGGTTCTACGGCCCGGGTGCGGCGTAAACCCACAAATGCCTGCGAGTAATCAGCGTAAATTCCGGCTCCAACGCCTGCCCCGCGAGCAGCTCCTTGCGAACCATCGGTATTATACAGTTCCACTACCGTATTGGTGACGGTAGCAAAGGTTTGGGCGAACAAAGGACTTAAAAACATATTTGCGTCGCCGGCTTTCACCGTGCGGGCGTTTATCTGCAGACCTTTCATAATATCAAAACCGTAGCGCAGGGCAAAGATAATTCCTTCCTGGGCCGCCCGCGCCAAATGAGCCGGCGTATGTTGATTAAAGGACAAACCGGCAATATGCGCGCCTACTTGTTGATTTTTTAGAAACCGTTCCGCCCCGTTACCAAAAGGCAAGATAAGTAAACCTTCTGCGCCGGGCGCCACGCTTTGCGCCAGATCGTTGATTTCTTCGTAGGTATAGCTGGCGTTGTTTTTTTCGGAAGTAAATACCGTTTTTCGTAGCCACGAATTTAAAATGCCCGTGCCGTTTACGCACAGCAAGGTACCCGTAGACGGTTGTTCCGGCGTATGATTGACGTGCAAAAAAGTATTTACCCGCGATTCGGGGTCGTACGTAAATTGGTTATTAACCCCGTAAATAACGCCGGAAGTACCCGCGGTGGCGGCTATTTCGCCGGGATGCAGTACATTTAAGGAAAAAGCATTATTCGGTTGGTCACCGGCCCGGTAAGCAATAGGTGTTCCCGCAGCTAAACCTAATTCTTCCGCCGCTGGTGCCGATACTTCGGCTTGTAAACCAAAACTGGGCACAATTTCCGGAATAAGTTCGGCCGGAATACCGTAATGATCGAGCAAGTCGAAAGCGGGGGCGTTTTCTTTGAAGTTCCACAAAATACCTTCCGATAAACCGGAGGCCGTGGTCTGAATCTTACCAGAAAGTTTCATGGCAATAAAATCGCCGGGCAGCATAAACTTGTGAACGCGGCGGAAAATTTCCGGTTCGTTTTCTTTTACCCATTTCAGTTTAGAAGCCGTGAAATTCCCCGGTGAATTTAAATAGCAGGATAAGCAAGTTTCCGGGCCAATAGCGCGAAAAGCTTTGTCACCCAACGAAACCGCCCGGCTATCGCACCAGATAATAGAAGGCCGCAGTACTTCCTGGTTTTCGTCGACAACTACTAAACCGTGCATTTGGTAAGCAATGCCAATCGCTTTTATGTCTGCTACTTGAATCCGGCCTTCCCGGATAACCCGGTGCGTTACCTCTCGCAGGTAATACCACCAACGTTCGGGATCTTGTTCGGCCCAGCCTTCCTGCTTTACCATCATGCCCATTTCCTGCGCCGGCGCAAAAGCCGAAAGTAAAACTACTCCGGTGGCGGCATCTATTAAAGTAGCTTTTACCGAAGAGGAGCCAATATCATATCCTAATAAATACATCGTGCTTTTATATCCGAATGAACTATTTTTTAGTAACGTGCCGCAATTGGTTCCGGAAGAGTAAACCTTGCAGCCTTTTAATAACTGGGTGAATTATTAATTTATAATGGAATAAAAAGGCTTCAAACTTATTTATAAAAATTCATTATTAATAATTCGTTTATAGCAATTATATTACAAATTAAATAAGAAGCACACTTATTGTAAAAGTTACAATATTAAAATATTATTCTTAGCAAACCAATTTAAAAGTAGTTATTTTAGCTTGTTAAAGCGATTAAGTTTTAAATTAATATCGGAAGGAGAAAGTGTTTTAATAATTTGGGGGCGTAAACATTTTCTTTTTTACCGTGTTATGGCTAATTATTACAGGATAGATTTATGGTTCAAACTAAATTTGCCGGTTCTATTTTAAATTTTAAACCCGAAGATATTATTCCCGCCGTATCCACGGACTGCATTATATTTGGTTTAGACGATGGCAAACTAAAAGTACTCCTCCTAAAACGTAACATCGAACCTTCCTTGGGCTTATGGGCCTTGCCGGGCGGCTTTGTCCTGAACTTTGAAGAACTGGAAATGTCAGCGAAGCGCACCTTGCACGATACCACCGGCATGACGAATGTTTTTATGGAGCAAGTACAAGCTTTTGGACAAGTAGACCGCTTTCCCTGGCGACGGGTAATTACCATAGCCTTCTACGCCCTCATAAAATACCGCACCGACGATCTAAGGGCCGGGCCGGACGCTAGTGATATTCATTGGTTCGATATTTCGGATTTGCCGGAATTGGTTTTTGACCATAAACACATCTTAAATGTTACCTTGCAGCACTTGCAAAGTAAGGTGCGGAGCGAACCCATTGGTTTTGAACTATTACCGCCTAAATTTACTTTAACGCAGTTGCAGGAATTATACGAAGCCGTTTTACGCACTACTTTTGATACCCGCAACTTCCGCAAAAAACTGCTCAAGATGAATTTGCTCGAACAATTAAACGAAACCCAAACGGGAGTAGCCCACCGGGCGGCCCGCTTGTACCGCTTTAATCCGGGTATTTATCAGAAATTGAAAGAAAAAGGCTTTACTTTTGAATTGTAGAATATAGGTTAGTGGCCATTTTTCGTTTATAAGGAAAATAAAACTTTCATGAAGAACCGAGCGAACCTGCTGATTCCCTTTTTCTGCTTGGTTTTTGTTTCCCCCACCGCTTTATGGGCGCAAGATGTTGAAATTCCTAGTTCGGAGTTAATTATCAAGCAGACTAAAAATCAAAAACTATTAACGAAAATAGGTCTTAATATTGGTGCTGGAACCTCCGACATGAAGCTGAACCAGTTAAATAAACGGCTGGCTGATATGAATATTGGTTGGCTTGATCCAACGCTTTCCATAGTTAATACAAGTATCTATGCCGAGATTAAGAAAGTGATAGGCATTTCTATAGATTTTGGAGTAGGTATTTCGCAGGATGGCAAGCTCAACCGGCTAAATTCGTATTTAAGTTTTACTACATTCTCTTTCGGACCAAGTATTTATGTGCCGTTATATCGCTCGAACCGGATTTTCCTGTGGGCTACCGGTGGGGTACGTTCCGTAGACATGACCTTAAAATACAATGCTATCCGGAATAATGCCGTTAATTTTAATTCGCTTTTAAGTAATCCGGGAGCCAATAGTAACAGCTTTCATGTAACTAGTGGTTTAAATCAAAATGCGCAATTTGGGGGAAGGTTTCAGTTCCGGTTAGAAAAAGGTTACCAGGAAAAATCCCCGGATTTCCGGCTGGGCCTGGATGCCGGTTATGCTTATTGCTATCGTTTTTATCCCTGGCACGAAACGGGAAGTAATGCGCCCATTGTTAATATGCCGGAGGTAAAGCCGGATAACTTTTATTTTAATTTAAATTTTTCGGGGTACTTTTAGCGAATGAAACAGTAGATCTAATTTGCATGAAAATACTCCTGGTGGAAGACGAACCCAAAGTAGCTTCTTTTATAAAAAAAGGTTTAGAAGAGCAATCTTATGATGTAGAACAAGCCTATGACGGTTTTTTTGGAAAACGGCTGGCGCTGGAAAAAGAATACGATTTAATAATTCTAGATGTTATTTTGCCCCAATTAAACGGCCTGGAAGTTTGTAAAGCAATCCGGCAGCACAACAGTTCAGTGGCAATTTTAATGTTAACCGCCTTAGGCAATACCACCGATAAAATTGAAGGTTTAGATGCCGGGGCCGACGATTACTTAGTTAAACCTTTCGAATTTCAGGAATTACTCGCCCGCATTCGGGCTCTTACCCGCCGTAAGAATGATTTACCCAGCGGCGAAATTTTACGCATTGCCGATCTGGAATTAGATATGGCGCGCAAAACCGTTACCCGCAACAACCAGCCCATTACGCTCACCGCCCGGGAATTTGCCTTGCTCTCATATTTGCTGCGCAACAAAGGCCGGGTAGTATCGCGGGTAGATATTATCGAAAATGTTTGGGAAACATCTTTCGATACCGGCAGCAACGTTATTGATGTATACATCAACTTTTTGCGTAAAAAAGTAGATAAAGATCATTCGGTTAAATTAATTCATACCTTGGTAGGAATGGGTTACGTGATAAAAGAAGCCTGATTTCCATGACTATCCGCTCGAAATTAACGCTTCAATTCGCGGTTATATTTTCGTTTATTCTTATTCTCTTTTCGGTTTTTATTTACGTGTTTGTGTCGCTTTACCAGGAAAGAGATTTTCAGCAAAACTTAAAAAACCGGGCCAATATTGTCGCGCACGTTTACCTCGACGCCAACCAGGTAAGTCAGGAAACATACCGGAAAATTTTGCGGCAGTATAACCAATCTTTGCCTTACGAAATTGTAAACGTTTATGATAACACCGGTAAACTGGTTTTCCAGGAAGGAGAGGGTAGGTTACCGGTAAGCAAAGAAATACTCTCAGCTTTGCAGCAAAATATCGAAGTCATGCAGCTGGTGCAGGGAAGGCAATTAGTGGGGGTGCCGTACTTCGACGCGAAAAATAAAAAAAAATACCTGGTAATTGCTTCTTCCATTGATGCCAATAGCCGGCAGCAGTTGCGCGAGTTGCGGCTTATTTTATCTTTTGGCTGTTTAATAGCCGTGGTTATTGTTTTAGCGGCGGGTTGGGTATTTGCCCGGCAGGCTTTGCGGCCCATCACCAAAGTAGTACAGGAAGTTGAGAAAATCAGCGCCTCGGATTTGCATTTAAGATTAACCGATTCGGTGGGTAAAGACGAGTTATCGCATTTGGCGCATACGTTTAATAAAATGCTCGACCGGCTGGAGCAAGCTTTCGCCATGCAAAAAACGTTTATTTCCAACGCTTCGCACGAACTTCGTACCCCGCTTACCGCCATGATCGGAGAGTTGGAAGTTGCCTTAATGAAGCCCCGCGCCGCCCACGAATACGAGCGGGTATTGCACGCTACCCTCAACGAAGCCAAGCTTTTAACGCAGCTTTCTAATGGGTTATTACAAATTGCGCAGGCCAGCTTTGATATCTCTAAAATAGAATTAAAAAAAGTCCGGTTCGATGAAGTGGTTTTTTTGGCGAGTGAGGAAGTAAAAAAACGCCACCGCCAGGCTAAAATTGATATTAATTTTGAAAACCTACCCGAAGACGAAAGTAAATTATTTTGTAAAGCGAACGAATCATTGTTGTTAATTGCCTTCATCAACGTTTTTGAAAATGCCTGTAAATTTTCGCCACCGGAAGGATTAATATCGGCCACTATACATGTTACCCCGGCGCAATTACAATTGCGGGTGCAGGATAGGGGAGTCGGGATTAAAAATGAAGATTTGCAGCATGTTTTCGTTCCTTTTTTCCGGGCCGATAATGTCCGGGATATCTCGGGCCACGGTATTGGTTTGCCACTCGCCGAAAAAATTATCAAATTGCACCAAGGTACCATTCAAATTAATTCGGCGCTTCACGTCGGTACCGAAGTTTTAATTTCACTTCCCGCAGCATTTTAATCTTATTTTAATGTGCCTTTAATGTCTTATTAATCTTGCCGGAATAAGTTTGTAAAGTGATAAAAGCTTAAACAGCTAAATTCTTTATAAAAATAGACGTAGAAATTCGGCATGAAGTCAATAGATGGTATTTCATTTAAAAGTCTGAGCAGTGATTTGCCCGCAGGATTGGTAGTTTTTTTAGTTGCTTTACCGCTTTGTTTGGGTATTTCGTTAGCGTCCGGGGCTCCCTTAGTAGCAGGGGTTATTGCGGGCATTGTGGGAGGTATTGTTGTTTCCCTTTTAAGTGGCTCCTCTTTAAGTGTTAGTGGACCGGCGGCCGGATTAACCGTAATTGTTTTAAATGGTATTACTAAGTTAGGTTCTTTCGAAGCATTTCAGTTAGCGGTAGTAATTGCCGGACTGTTGCAGCTTACTTTAGGATTCCTGAAAGCCGGTATTATCGGGCATTATTTTCCGTCGAGCGTGATTAAAGGCATGTTGGCAGCCATTGGTTTGACTTTAATTTTAAAACAAATTCCTCACTTTTTAGGGGTCGATAAAGATTTCTTCGGTGAAATGGAGTTTTTACAGTTCGACGGCCGGAATACGTTTACCGAAATGACGTACGCCATGCAGCACGTGGAAAAAGGTGCTTTAATCGTGGGAATTATTTCTCTGCTGATTATCATCTTGTGGGATAATCCTAAGTTAAAAAAATACGCCTTTTTTAAATTTGTGCCTTCCGCTTTAATTGCGGTATTGGTAGCTTTAGGGCTTAATTATTTTTTCCGGATTAGTACGCCAGTTTTAACTATCGGCACCGAACATTTGGTACAGTTACCAGCTATGGATTCTTGGGAAAAAATGGTAAATCAGTTAAGCCAGCCAGATTGGAGCGCTTTTAAAAATGTCGACGTTTATATTTTAGCCCTGACCATTGCCATTATTGCCTCCCTCGAAACGCTGTTAAGTGTAGAAGCAGTAGACCGGATGGATCCCTTGAAGCGGGTTACGCCGACTAACCGCGAATTAAAAGCCCAGGGAATCGGTAATTTTATCAGTGGTTTACTGGGTGGTTTGCCCATGACGGCCGTAATAGTGCGGAGTTCGGCTAATATAAATTCCGGTGCTAAAACTAAATTGTCGGCTTTTACGCATGGTATTTTGCTTACCATAAGTGTATTGTTTTTATCGCCTTTTTTAAATCTTATTCCTTTATCGGCACTGGCCGCGGTATTATTGGTAGTAGGTTACAAACTTACCAAGCCGGCTTTATATGTCAATCAATTTAAACTAGGTTGGGAACAATTTATTCCGTTTATTGTAACTATAGTAGCTATATTGTTTACTGACTTGCTCATTGGTATCTCTATCGGTTTGGCAGTGGGGGTATTCTTTATCCTAAAGGCGAATTACAAAACTCCTTACTTTTTTCATAAGGAGCAGCACCACGAAGGTGAGGTAATTCGGTTGCAACTAAGCGAAAACGTATCGTTCTTAAACAAGGCCAGTATATTACTAACATTGCACCACTTGCCCGATAACAGCGAAATAATAGTAGATGGCTCCAAGTCAACGTTTATTGATTACGATGTGCTTGATGCCATTCAGAATTTTAAAATTAATGCGCACGAACGTAACATTCGCCTGCATTTAAAAAATATACCCGAAGTTATATCCACGAACGCACACTAACTCATTCTAAAAACCTGAATAGAAAATGGAAAAAATATTTGAAAATAACCGTAAATGGGTAGCTGATAAATTAGTACAAGATAAAGATTATTTTAAAAGACTGGCTTTAGGTCAGAAACCGCGTTACTTGTTTATTGGCTGTTCCGATAGCCGGGTACCGGCCAACGATGTATGCGGTACAGGACCGGGCGAAATGTTTGTGCACCGCAATATTGCCAATATGGTAGTTAATACCGATATGAACATGTTATCGGTGTTGCAGTACGCCGTGGAAGTATTAGGGGTACAAGATGTAATTGTTTGCGGCCATTATGGTTGTGGCGGGGTAAAAGCGGCTATGGGCGATCAGCAATATGGTTTAATCGATAACTGGCTGCGCAATATCAAAGATATAATGCCTTCGCACCAGGAAGAACTGCAAAACTTACAAGATGAAGAGGCCCGTTGGCGCCGCATGGTGGAGTTAAACGTAAAGGAGCAAGTAAATAATTTATACAAGACCACCATCGTGCAGAACGCTATCAAAGCGGGTAAAACCTTAAAATTGCACGGTTTGGTGTACGATATTGCCAATGGTATCTTAAAAGATATTAACTGGTCAACCGAAGATTTTAAGCTCTACGCGGAAAGTTATCACCTAAACATGGAAAATACTACTTCTCAACTAACTGAGGTAGTACCGCAAGAATAACCGGAAACGCAGAGAGTTTAAAATTTCTAATTCGTACCGTACTTGTTGTAACGGATTAGAGCAAAGATAAAATTACATTTAGCTGTTTCTCCTTTATATTTACTAAAAAGCCTCGCATATTTTATGCGAGGCTTTTTACTTTTTATTCATCTGGTTTTATTAAAAACTTCAACAAAAATAGTATAATAAACCAGATTATGATAATTAACTGACTACCATAAAATTATTAGTCGAACAACGAACAACTACTTATTTTTTCTTACCAATCGTTATTCCGGTTTGAAGAGTTATAATTATCGTTTCTGTTGTATCGACGGGGGTTATCTTCCTGATGGCCCCGGTTTTCATTGAAATCATTGTTCCAACGGTGCTGGCTGTTCATATTGCCTCTTTCCTGATACAAACGCTCCTCGTCTTCACCGGTAAAGCGGTCCCAGGCCTGGCTTATTTTGTTACCCATCCGGTCAAAGAAACCTTCGTCTTGGTGCTCGTTATTCCGGCGATTTTGGTACAGGTCATCGTTAAAGCCGCGGCCTTGGTTCATGTTATTGCGGTTACCGTAATCAGAGGAATACCGGTTTGGTTGATTATAATCGCTATAGCGCTGCTGGTTGTATTGGTTTTGGTTCCGGAATGACTGCGACGAACGGTTATTGTCGTTGTTATTGTCGTTATCGGTCCAGCGATTCCAGGTTTCATTTATCTGATCGCCGGCCCGTTCAAAAAAGTTGCGATCGTTGTGGTGCCGGTTCTGCGAATTTTGCCAACTGTTATTATCGTTTTGCTGATTAAACCGGTTATCGTTCCGGTACGGCGTATGCTGGTTGCCGTAGTTGTAATTTTGGCTTTGGCCATATTGGCGGTTATTGCCTTGACTGTTTTGCCAGTTTTGATCGTGTTGCGACCAGTTATCGTTTTGCTGGTTATTTTGGCGATTGAATGGTTGATAAGCCGAGTACTGGTTTGGTCCGGAATTAGAGCGGTGATCGGCAGTGCCCTCGTTAGAGCCGGGCCACATACTGGCCTGATTCGTGCCAAATTCGTTGCGGGTAGAATTATCGCGTCTCGGATTTTCGTTTCCGGTCCGGAAACTATTAAAAGATGTCGGATCAGAATCTTCGTAATTTCTCATAATTGACATTTTTTAGTTTATCGTTTATACTTACTATAACCGGAGTTACTCCGGTTGGTGTTCTTTTTACGATAGGCAAATTAGAAATGTTCAAATAGCGGAAAGTGCTTAATTATAGCAATATCTAAAGAAAAGGGTATTGCTTTTTATATTTAACAAAGAATTAAGGTGGTACAGAAACTTAATTAGCAAGATTTATGCTTTTCTTTAAAAGATTCAAAAAGTTGATAATCTTGATTACTTTTTTGTAAAGCCCGGTGGTTAAACTAAAATACCAATAGCAGTTTAACAAGAAGGTAGTAATACTAATATATAGCAGTTTAAGTAGTTAACGTGCCTGCTTTGCAGATATAATCCTAAATCGTAGTCTTATTCTTAATTGAACTTTCTTAAATATAAAAATTATTAAAAACTATATGATCCAGAAACATTTACTTAATTCGGTTTTAGCGGTAGTGCTTTTCTTTTTCCTGGCAAGTTGTGAGGAACTGTTCGATACTTCTGATACCAAGCCAGATGGTTCCGCCCCAGCCGTTAGACTGGAAGCCCCCCAAAATAACAGTGTTTTTAGCTTAGGTAATAATGTACCCATTAAATCCGTTATCAGCGACAAAGACCGCATAAAAGAAATGGAAGTGCAAGTGGTATTGTTAGCGGATGGCAGCGCCAACCAAACAGTTTGGGGGTACAAGAAGAATCCGACAACTAACCCGGTTATTGTGGATACTACCATTAATACCGCTGTTTTAACGCCGGGTAACTATTTACTCCGCATGAATTTGGTTGATAACCGGACCAACAGCAAAGTGAAAGAAGTATTTTTCTCCGTAAAATAAGTAAAGTCCTTTATTTAACTTTTTACCTGTTTTTACCCGGGGCATCTGCAAAGATGCCCTTTTTTGTTGCTTCCGATAAGCAATAAACTCCGGCTTAAGTAATTGAAGAAAGATAGAGAAAGGGATAGAAGCAGATGAACGGAAACCTAATTGTAATTATAAAACTTTGTATATATTTACTTGTTAGTATTTACTAGTACATAAAATTTAACCTTACCTTAGAAATAAGGCCTGAAGCGTGAGTATGGATGATTTTACTCCGTATATAGTGCTGATAACCGGAACAACTCCGTATATCTGGGAGTTGGCAGCAATAAAATTAAAAATGAAAGAACTCTTAGAAAAGTATGCAAACGATAGTTTTGGAAACTTAGAAATACCTGAAACTGACGAAAAAAAGCAGCAGTTGGCTAGAGAAGTCTTCGGTAAGAATCTTGTAAGCGTACTTGACGGCTGGTTAGAAATCGCTTTTGATTTTGTTGACAATCCTGAACCTAAGGAGCCATTCCAAAGGGAAAATGAATTTAGTAGAAGAGACAAAGCTTTTAGAGAAAATTTTAAAAACCTGGACTCTCAGACAAAAGAAAAGATAAAAGAACTTATCTCAGATACAGCAACAGGAATACTTTTCAGTACTCTAGTATCCTTTGACCAATTCGACTATGGACAACTTAAAATAACCCTTTCACCAAAGACAATCGACAACCTTGATGAAGAATGGATTATTACAGATGAGGATATTGACTTACACGATGAGTTAGATGGATGGGTTGAAAATTATAGCAAACAAGTAAAAAATAAAGCAACCTAACAAGGTATAATCATCATCCTTCGGCCGATGGCCTCGCACGTTGTTTATACTAGACGTTGGCAGCAATTATTTAAAAACAATGAAACAATTTTTAACCTTATTTTTTTTATTCAGTTTACTAGTCTCTTGTAACCAAGAAGTAAAAAATAAGAAAATAAACAAAAAGGAAGCAGAAAAAAGAAATAAGGTACAAAGGCCTAATATTAGCTATAGTAATAAAATATCCACAGGGAAATGGTATTTTCTGCCTTATACAGATTCAACAATCATAAATAAATCCATCTTCAAATATTCTCAATCCTGTGCAAGCTTTGCCTACATGATTTCATATGATAGCAGCAATCCTGACAGTATCTTTTTTAAAGGTTATCATGAAGAGACAATGATGCCACTTATAAAAAGAAGCGATACTATTTTTTGGGCAGGAGACACCATACAGCATTGGGAAATTACTTTTAATAATGACTTTTCGTCTCTTCAATTTCAAGAGTATATGGATAAATCTTATGCTCACAAAGCAGACCCAAGGCTTTTTCAGTTCGCTAAATCTGTTAAGGAGATTCAAAATTTAGCCATTTACTTTAACAAGTTCATTTTGGCAGGTGCTTATAAAAATGAACAAAGTAAAGTGAGATTTACTGATAAGTTTGAAGTAGTTGGTATTGATAATGCAGCAACCTATGAATTAGTAATTGATTTTTGGGAAATGGTTCCACAAATGGATCTTATAAACTTATTTGACAAGAAAGGGGAATTATTAAAACAATTAAACTGGGAATATGATGGTGAGATTCTAAAACTTAGAAATGTAAGACAGATTTATGATAAGGATGGAGACCTTGATAGAGGTGTAGCAGAAGATATAATTTATGAACTCAAAAAAATAAAATAACTTCTGCCAACACCGTGTATACCAAAACCATGCTTCGCTATGATCTTGGCATGCACGAGGCCCGTTACTCATTTTTTGCATGGTGCCAACACGTCCTTGGCTTGGCGAAGGTAGCGATTTTACCATCCCAATAAATACGAAATAATTCTGTTTTTTTGTCCACAAAATTGTAAAACGAAGTACTAAACCGCCCCATTTGCCAAGCTATTGTTACTTGCCGGGTTTCTGTTTTTGTTTCTTATTATCGGTATTAAGGAAGCAACGAAATTCCGGTCAATACTGCTTTGCCATTTTTTAAAAACTCATAAGTCATGCGGTCGGCTTGGCAGTCGATAAATGTAAGATGCTTTAATGTCTTACATTTAAAGAAAGTATTGAGCAAAGTCGCATTTTTGAATGTTACTTTCGAAAAAGAACAATTATCAAAAGAACAATCTTCCAAAGTACCATCAAAAGTAATGTCAACCAGGGAGGAATCTTTAAATAAAGTAAATTTCCATACGGCATTAATAATAGTATTCTTTTGAAAATCTACCCGCAGAAACTCTGTTCCAGAGAAATTAGCCGTTGCAAAACTACAGTTATTGATTTCATTTTTTGTAAATTCAGCATCAATGAAAGAACAACCGATAAATGTGTTTTCAAACAAATAGGATGCCTGCAATTTGCTGTCTCTCATATCCGAACCCGAAAAATCACAATTTTCTATGTAATTACCTTTCAAAATAAGTCCGGCTAATTCTGAATTTAAAAACTTACAGTTCTTTAAATTAGAAGCGCTAAATTTTTCTTGAAGATTCTTTAAGCCTGAAAAGTCTGCATCAACCCAGTTTCCTTTTGACATATCCCAATTCCAACCAAATCTTTTCCGTTGCTTTAATGGTGTTATCTCATCCATTTGACTGTCTGTTGGTTTAGCCTCTGCCGGTAAGGGTACCATAGTCTTCACACTATCTGAAAAATAGTTTAGGTCAACGCCAAAAATTTCTGCCAGTCGGTTTAAAGTGGTAATATCCGGCATTGATTCGCCACGTTCCCATTTACCTACGGCTTGTGAACTGATGGCTACTTGTTGGGCAAGGTCGGCTTGTGAAAAATTAATTTTCTTTCTTGCTTGGGCAATTTTATTGCCAATAGATTTTGAGTTTAGCATATTATTTTTTGTTTTTTTGATGCGACAAAGCTATTCTGTTCAATAAGGATCATGCAAATAAAATCGCCTACTTATGGTTGTAAATACGCTACATTCCGTTGTTTTAGTACAACTATTGGTGGTTGGACGGAATTATAATGAAATTACCTTTTAAAACGCGAACAAATTTTGGTTTAACTTAAAAGTTAAGTCAGAAATTGTAGTCTTTTGTTCCGTTAGTATTTTGTGAGCTCCGTAAATTGAATGGTCGTTTAATTGTGCAGGTAACAAATTGGATAGGCAAAGCCCGAAGTGGAGCAAGAATTTATATATAATTGTACGTTGTGCTGCTTTTTATCTTTTTGCTCTTTTATTTTCTGGAACATTTATGACCCCAGCTCCATCCACTAACGATTTGTTATTTTCCAGTACTACTTTAACGACAACAGTAAATTCTGGCCAATCTCTGCCTTGCAGGGTCACGAATCCGTTTGAATCTTGGCTGGAAACTACAAAACCTTCATCCGGAAAATCTTGAGCATCAAAAATAGGATCGAAATCTAAACTCATTTCTGGATCCACTTTATTAGCTGAATCTAAAAGGTTTGAATACCTGGTCTTAAAATTATTTGTTAACATTGGGTTGCGATCTACCCAAGTAGTATCACTTGAAGGCGGGGATTTAGGAGTACAATAATCCGCATATTCATTCATAAATTTTAATGCTACCTTAACATCAGGAGCCACATTCAATTTTTTGATTCATTAGAAATAGCTGTTTTGTCGTTTGTCAGTAGGTTACATGAAGCCTCTAATATAATTAGCGTGAAAAGGTAAATGTATTTCATTTTATAAATCCTTAATGATTTTAGAATTGCATAACGTACTTGGCTAAGGCACGCTTTAGTGTGCTTTAGGTGTGGTTAGCAACAGTTCGTTTTAACCACCAATACTTATTATTACTATTTTCTTTTCATTCTTATCATAAAAAGCAAAGATGTCTTTATCACCCCTACCAACTCCTATAAAATCACCAGAATAGATATAGCATATAAATTTTAATTTTTCACCTAATTTATTTAGTGGCCAGTAATCTTTTTTAAAATACCTTGGCCTTTTACCTAAGTCTAAATCCTTTATAACAATACTGAAATCCAACAATCCATTTTTCAATTTCTCTTTTCTTTCAAAATACAACTTCCTATCCATTTCTAAATAGTCCATCCAATTTTCATTTGTATCAAAAAAAGTGAAGTCTCCAGTAAATTGTAATTTGTTATCTATTAGATTAAAGCTTATTAAATCAATATTATAATCACCAGTATAGCATCTAATAGAGTTATTACAATAGGGGTCGTTATTTAAATAAACAATATGAATCAATCCTGAAAGCCTTTTACTGACAATGGATAGGTCAATAGTAGCTAAAGGATAAAAGTGTTTTTTGTATAATTCAATATTATCGTAGAATACATCTTCATATTCAGGATAAAATTGAATACCATTCATTTATATAGAAATCCAAATTTTTGACGATAAATTTATTTCGATGAATTGTAGCTAACTTCCAGATAAACGGAGTCGTTCCGGTTATCGGCATTATATTTAACCAAGTTATTCCATATATCCTCCCTTACTGGAGGTATAAACAAAGTACAAAGTAATATAGCTGATTACGGCCTATACTTTTAAAGGGGCATTTTCCTATAGATAATTTTACAACGAAACCCCGCGTTTCCACGGAATAAAATCATCCTGGCCGAGTTGTACGGCTTTGGGAATGATTTCACCGCTGGCTACTTTAAGGCAGAATTCCAGGATTTCTTCGCCTTTGCTTTCTATGGTGGCTTCGCCGGTAATAATGTCGCCGGTATCCAGGTCAATAATGTCGGCCATACGTTGGGCCAGTTTGGTATTAGTAGATATTTTAACCACCGGGCAAACCGGGTTGCCGGTGGGCGTACCCAGGCCGGTAGTAAAAACAATTACGTTCGCGCCCGACCCCGCTTTACCGGTAGTAGCTTCTACATCGTTACCAGGCGTACAAACCAAACTTAAACCGGGTTTACGGACCGGTTCGGTATAATCAAGTACATCGACCACGGGCGCGGTTCCCCCTTTTTTGGCGGCTCCGGCGCTCTTAATGGCATCGGTAATTAACCCGTCTTTGATATTGCCCGGCGAAGGATTCGCGTCGAAACCAGAACCTACGGCCTGGGCCTGGGCGGAGTAGCCTTTCATGAGCCGGATAAATTTATTCGCGGTTTCGTCGTCTACGCTGCGGTCTACCAGTTCTTGTTCTACCCCGTTTAGTTCCGGAAATTCGGCGAGCAGCACCGAACCGCCTAAAGCCACTACTAAATCGGCCGCGTAACCCAAGGCCGGGTTAGCCGAAATTCCCGAGAAACCATCGGAACCGCCGCATTTAACGCCTAAAACCAATTTGCTGAGCGGCGCCGGCTGACGGATTTGTTTATTGGCTTCGATTAAACCTACGAACGTTTGTTTTATAGCATCGCCCAGTAATTGTTCTTCGCTTTGGCTGCTTTGCTGCTCAAAAAAGTAAACCGGCTTATCAAAATTCGGGTTACGTTCCCGGATGTGCTGCTGCATCTGGTCGAATTGTAAATGCTGGCAACCTAAACTCAAAATAGTAACCCCGGCCACGTTCGGATGATCCATGTACCCTACCAGTAACTTACTTAAAATCTCGGAATCCTGGCGCGTACCGCCGCAACCACCCTGGTGGGTTAAAAACTTAATCCCATCAATGTTTTCGAATACGCGTTTAGTTTCGAATTGCTCGGTGTATAATTTAAAATCAGTTTGCGCAATAACTTCGGCGGACTTACTTTGTTGATACAATTCTACCAGTTGGCGGGCTTGGGTTTGGTATTTCTGACTTTTGCCGTAGCCTAGTTCTTTCGTTAATGCGTCTTTAATAATATCGAGGTTACGGTTTTCGCAAAATACGGTAGGTACGAATAACCAATAATTGGCGGTGCCCACTTTGCCGTCGGAGCGGAGATACCCGTTAAAGGTGCGGTTTTGCCATTTGCTTACGTCGGGAGGCGTCCAGGTGTATTGCTTGGTGCGGCTGCTGTATTCCGAAGCCGCGTGTTTTAAGTTAGCCGTGGAAATAAGTCCGCCCCGGGGAATAGGCTGCATGGCTTTACCCACTAATACGCCGTACATGGTAACCAAGTCGCCGACCGCAAAATCCTTCGCGGCAAATTTATGTTTAGCGGCCACGTGGTCTTGCAGCAAATACGTTTCGTTTTCAAATATAATAGTTTCTCCCTTTTTTAAGTCGGTGAGGGCAACAATTACGTCATCTTGCGGGTGCACTTTTAAAACTTTGGCTTGCATATTTTAGTCCATGGTCGACAATAAATAGTCGATAGTTTACGTGAAATATTGTTTATAATTAATTGTTCTGTTTGGCGTAGAGATTTAAAACGAGAACTTTCTCGCTGATTACAAAACCGGAACACCTATAAAGAAATAGATTTAACGGCGGAAAGTCAAAAGAAATGCTTTGTTATTTACATGAGCCGCAACTGTCAGCTTGTTGTTTTTAAAAATAGATTCCCTGCCACTCGCATCATTGTTATAAGGTTAAGAAAATCAGCCATCATTAAGTTTCTATCTTCCTGCGGAAGCCATTAAAATCCATACCATATTATTTTTTATTTCCGGAATAAACCTTCATCTTCCGGGTTAGAAGACCAGAGTCAAGGAAAGCTTTTATAGATTTTGCTATCCGGGTAGGGTATAATTCGCTAGCTGCTTCCTCTTGTTTTGGTTACCTTTAGAACAGCCAGCGCTCTTTCACCAAGGCTTTGATAAATAAAATGTAATAATTGACTTATACTTTTCACGATCTATTATTTAAAAACTATGCAAAATAGAAGAAATTTTTTGAGAGCTTCCGGTGCCTTAATGTTAGGCGGACTGGGCGGTTTAATGCTACCGGGCTGTAATACCAAGGATGCCAAATCCACTTCTGAAACGGCCACTGCTGATAGTACGGCTACCGCCACCACTAACCAGACAACTGCTGCGGCCAATTTACCGGCGGCTGGTTTGCAATTGTACACGGTGCGCGATTTACTGGAAAAAGATTTAAAAGGAACTCTCCAGAAAATAGCGGATATCGGGTACAAAAACATGGAATCGGCGGCCGGTTCTAAAGGGCATTACTACGGCATGAAACCGAAAGAATTTGCCTCGATGCTGGATGGTATGGGCATGAAAATACGCAGCAACCACGTGCTTATTGGTGGCCAGACGAAGGAAGAGGCCCCCTTACCGCCTAGCGTACAAACCTTAAACAACGGGATGCAGCAACTCGTGGATATGGCCGCCGAAGCTGGCCAGAGTTATTTAACCTGTGCTTTCTTGTTTCCGAGCGAACGTAAAACCATTGACCAGTACAAAAAATACGCGGAGCTGTTTAACAAAACCGGAGAGGCTTGTAAAAAGGCGGGTTTGTCTTTTGCCTATCATAACCACGATTTCGAGTTTCAAAAAATAGATAACCAAGTGCCCTACGATATTCTTTTAAATGAAACCGATAAAGAGTTGGTTAAAATGGAATTGGATCTGTATTGGGCCACCAAATCCGGTAACGATCCGGTAGGTTTATTCGAAAAAAATCCCGGCCGTTTCCCGCTCTGGCACGTGAAAGACATGGACAAAACCGAAAAGAAATTTTTTACCGAAGTAGGTAATGGCTCCATCGATTTTAAACCCATCTTTGCTGCGGCTAAAACTTCCGGTATGGAATATTATTTTGTGGAGCAAGATGTTACACCCGGCAACCCCCTTGATAGCATTACCACCAGCTATAAAAATTTAGGCAAATTCGTAACGGTATAGTACGTCTGCTTACTTTACAACTACCCAACTGTTTGCTTGGCTAAAAAGCAGGCGGTTGGGTTTTTTCATGGAGCGATGATTGGCCGTGGTAATTTGTATCTGTATATAAACCAGAGCAGGTTCCATCCGGATTTTCCTTCTTGTTAGCATCCGGATTGCTTTAAATTTCCTTACTTGTAAATAATGACAATTTAGTAAAAACGACAGACAGTTGATTGATAAAACTAAATCTATAACTCCGAACCGTAAAGCATTACGCTTACGAAAGATGATAAGGCCAGTCCCATTTTTTGTTTTTTGATATAAAAGTTTTTATAACAATTATTGTTTTTTATCTTGGTTGGGTCATTATTTGTGGATTTAAGCAAAGTATTAACCACCCAAATTAAACGGGCTTTGCTTAAAGCTGTTATTTTGGCATTATAAACCTATTGCATGAAAAACCTTAATTTACTTCTTTTATATCTTCTGGTATGTTTAGTGGCGGGCTTGGCTCCGGTTTATGGTCAAGAAACAGAGGAGTTTGATGAATTACAATTCGATAAAATTTTAATTGCAAAAAGTGCCAGTAAATCGTTGAATGCAAAATTTAATATTGCCGGTAATTCGGCCAGTTTAGTGAAAGCCTTTGGCCCGCCTAAATCCAAAACCATTGAATTTGCCGAGATGGACCAGGTTAATTTTACCGTGTACCGGTACCCGGGCGCGGAAATATCGTTTTACCAGGATAAAGTGATTTACTTCCGAATAAAAGGGCCGGAGTTTAAAGTTATGGCACCTGCCAGCGAATCAAATAAATTCCTGATTCAGGTTGGCAATCCAATCAGCCAACTGAAAACTGTTTACCCAAAATCGTATAAAAGCCTGAACAGCGATGGCGTATTATTCTTTTTATTATACAACCAAAAGGCGGATAAAACTACCAAAAAATTAATTAAAACTAAGTTGGAGCCAGGTATTGGCGTTTTTACCACCGATGGCATAATAACGGATATTGTTTTAGAAGAATAATTTATTGCCAGATTACCATCCACTAAGTTATCAGCCATTTAACCGACTTGACTTACTAAGCCAGCTTACCAAAACGTTTTTCCAGCACTTGGTGGCGGTAAGCAAAAATCCCTTCTAATTGCTTTTTCACGAATAAAGCATGCGCCAGCGCGCCCAACGGACCGAACGGTAATTTGTAATGCACTTGGTCGCGCATTTCTACCCCCCGGGTATTTCTTTAAAGAAATGAGTGTGATGCCACAAGGCATAAGGGCCAAAGCGTTGTTCATCCACAAAATACACTTTTTCGGCTACGTGGGTTATTTCTGTCATCCAGAAAAGTTTTAGGCCAAATAAGGGCTTAACATAATAGGTAATAATCTGGCCCGGGTACATTTTAGCAGAATCGGAATTGTTTATTACTTCAAAACCCATGTAAGCCGGCGTAATTTCGGCAAGATTATCCGGCGAAGAAAAAAAATCCCAGGCAAGGTCTAAGCTAATGGGTAACTTTTGCGTTCGCTTTAAAACGTAGTGGCTCATGCCTTGAATGCGTTAAGTTGTTGTTAAATTTTTAGATCTGCTTACCTAACCACCAGAAGCAGGATAAGTTTTAAATTTTAGATGATAGGTCTTGGAAATTTGTTTTTTAAGCTGCTTTAATAACCTACTTACAGAAGGAAAATTCTAAAGTATTTTCTTATGGTATACATAATTTATAAATGTTCTTTCCTTTAAAATTCCTTTGGTAGAATAACCAGTATCGATTAAGTGGTTGCGAGTATTAATTTCAAGTTTTCCACGAGAAATGCCTTTTGTACCAAGAATAAGCTTTTCTATTTAGGTAAAAATTTTAGAGTTTGCGCCCCAAAAGGATAAATGAAATAGGTATTGCTAACTTTGATCAATAGAGTTAGCCCGACATTTTACCAGCCTGGAAGATTTTCGTGTCTTAGGCTGCTGGCAACATGCGGTAAGCGCCATTTTAGATCTGGTCCTGGGTGGAAGGCTCGGCAACTGAGATGATTGTGCTGAAAATAGCTATGGCCATGCCCATCTGGCTTTTCTACAAGAGGCGTTCGACTTAGTATTGGCCAAGGGCATAATACCCTGGAGCGGGTGGAGCCTCAACGGGACCGCCGCAACTAGCAGCTTGTTACCCTAGTGCCTGGCCGACTTGTCGCTGGCCGGTCGGCACATCCGCTGCAATGGCAATGAGTGGCAGGGGAGCGTACCGGCGGGCAAGAAGCCTGCTGGGGTACAAATGGTTAAGGTCTGAGGGGCGAATTTTTGGTTGCAGGAAATGTCGATGGAACAGAAGCGGAGTGAGCTTACCGCCATCCCCGCGTTACTAGATGGGGTGGCCCGTGTGGTCAGAGCCGGAGTCCGCCCGGAGCAAGGGCACTGAGAAGGGGCTGCCCTTTGGGCGAAGATGCCAGCCGGGAAAGAGAGGAGAGCGGGAGAGCGGGCCGGCAAACCGGCATCGGCTGGGCAAAATGGGCGCTCTATTTACTGAAAAAGGAGCAAGTTAAAATAAGGAGCCAATGAAATCGTAAAAAGCTAGCCGAAGCCCCAACTACCTGCTACAAATCCTCACACCGTAAACTTTGGGGCGGAAACCTTATATGATTGAACCTGATCAGTCATATTTGTAAAAGCAATACTACCGGTTTGTCGTTGAAGCCTTTTCAAGTCTCCAGAATAGGGTGCTATATTATTTGAATCGTACCCTGTCTGCTTCGTGGCCGGCAGGCTTCGTTTGGCTCTATTAGGCGCATTGGAACGTGCCGCGGCACGTTCTACCTATTTCACAATTCCCGTTTCTCACCACCGAAACCTTAGAAGGCCCTCTACCGCCAAACGGGTGTCCACTTTTCTTAGCTACTGTTCATCATCTAACAGAAACCCTCCCAATACGTCTTATTCCTTTTAAATTGGTATTATCATGTCATTACGATTGTCGCTAACAAGCCTCTGATTAACTGCACCAAGGTAGTAGGATAAACTCCTAACCAAATCAACAATAAAGCTAAAATCGCCATAGTTGCCCCGGTAGCAAAGGAGATTGCCGGATGGAGTACTTTGCGTTCTTTTTTCTGATTTGGCACGGTTTGCGCAAACATAGCGGCAATTACTTTAATGTAGTAATACAACCCGATTACGCTGTTGAGAACCAGCATGAAAACCAGCAACCAATGCTGCGTATTTACCCCGGAAGCCAGAATATAAAACTTGCCTACAAAGCCGGCGGTTAACGGAATGCCGGCCAATGATAAGAGCATAGCCGTAAAAATAGCGGCCGTGCCGGGCCGCCGCCAGAATAACCCGCGGAAATCGCGTAACCGGTCGGCATCGCGCTTGGTATCCGATAAAAGTGCCACTACCCCGAACGCACCTAAACTAGTAATAAAATAGGCTACCAGGTAAAAACTCACTGCTTCGATACCCAATTGATTTCCGGCCAGAAAAGCTACCAGAATATACCCCAAATGCGCAATAGAAGAATAAGCCAGCAAGCGCTTGATATTCCTCTGGCGTAAGGCCAGTAGGTTGCCCGCCAGCATCGAAGCAATGGCAATTACCGTAAAAATCAACATTAGGTTTTGGTACCGATAGGCATCTACCTGGGCAAAAAACGAATGAGGAGTGCCATCATTCCTCCTTTGGATACGGTAGCAATAAAGGCCGTTACCGGCGCTGGGGCACCTTCGTATACATCGGGTGCCCACATGTGAAAGGGTACCACGCCTAATTTAAAGCCGACGCCTACTACCATTAGCCCAAAACCCGTTAACAGCAAAAGAGGTAACTCCGGTAACGCTTTTAGATGTGCGGCAATCCCCGGGAAAGTCATGGTACCGCTATCGGCATAAATTAAAGCCATGCCAAACAGCAAAAAGGCCGACGACATAGCGGCTAAGATAAGGTATTTAATGCCAGCTTCGTCGGAATGCTCGCGGGTACGCAAGTAGGCAATTAAAGCGTACAAGGCTACGCTGAGTACTTCCAAGCCTAGGAATAGCGCCATAAAATGCTGACTAATGACCAGCACGCTGGAGCCGAGGGTGGCGAGTACGAGCAAAATATAGTATTCTTCCCGGCGTTCTTCCCGTTGTTCAAAGTAGGCATACGACAACATCGTTACAAACAGGGAAGTAGCCAGAATTAACCCCAAATTAAATACTCCCCAGCCATCAATTATAAAAAATGGGTCTAGGGGATAAGGCTCGCGGCCGAGTGGCATAAGGGTAAATAGTGATACCAGGTGGGCAGCCAGAGTAATGCCGTAGATAACTTTATGATTACGTTTTACCGCTATCACGAGCATATTTAAAGTAGCGGCTCCCACTAACACCAGCAGCGGCATCAGGGCATAAAAATCATTTAAGCGCATGCGAACCTCCTTTTATGGGAACAGTTAAAACAGAATCGATGGGTATATTTTGTTGGGCCACCTGAACGGCCTTAGAAGTTTTTACGTCCGGTTTTTTGTAGGCTTGCAATTGTTCTTGCAAGGATAACCGGGCCCGATCTAACACGGGTTGCGGATTTAATCCGAGCCACAAAATTAGTATCACCAGCGATACCGCCATCAGCATTTCCCGGAAATTAAGGTCGGGTAATAAGTGCTCGGAATAGTTTTTACCCAGAAATACTTTTTGCATAATCCGTAGCGAATAAGCCGTAGCAGCTACCAAGCCGATGGTCGCTAAAATGGTGAGTACCCGGTTGGCTTGCCAGCTACCTACCAGCGTCAGGAACTCCGCAATAAAATTACCTAAACCGGGTAAGCCCAGGGAGGCCATTACAAATACCATGGTAATCACGCCCATCTTGGGAATGCTGGACCAAAAGCCACCCATTTGCCGGATGTCGCGGGTATGCAAGCGTTGGTACAGAAAGCCCGCCAAAATAAATAAAGCTCCGGTACTTAGGCCGTGCGTAATCATCTGCATGACTACTCCCTGAAAAGCCCATTCGTTAAAGGCAAACACACCGAGCGCCACAAAGCCCATGTGGCTCACGCTGGTATAGGCGACTAATCGTTTTAAATCGGTTTGGGAAAAAGCCAGAATGGCGCCGTACAAGATTCCTATTACTCCTAACAGCATGGCCCAAGGTGCAAAAGCCTGCGCCGCCTCCGGAAACAAAGGCACCACGAATCGTAATAACCCATAAGCTCCGGTTTTAAGCAGCAGGCCCGCCAGAATAACACTACCGGCCGTGGGGGCTTCGGAGTGCGCATCCGGTAACCACGAATGAAAAGGCACCACGGGCAGTTTCACCAGGAAAGCCGCTAGGAAACCGGCCATCAACCACCCGCCTACGGCCGGGGAGAAGGAAGTATTTAGTAATTGAAAGTAGTTAAAGGTGTAAGTGCCCGTATTACTGCCGTGAACAAAATAAACCCCCAAAATAGACAGCAACATCAGCAGCCCACTGGCTTGGGTAAAAATGAAAAATTTATAAGCCGCGTACATCCGGTTTTCGTGGCCCCAGATACCAATTAAAAAATACATGGGTATCAACATTACTTCCCAGAAAAAGTAAAACAGGAATAAATCCATGGTGAGGAAAACCCCGGTAATTCCCGCCAGCACCCACAAAATATTAAAATAGAAAAAGCCAACTTTGGTTTTTATCTCGGTCCAGGAAGCGAGTATGGCCATCATACCCAAAAAGAAAGTAAGCAGCAGCATGAGCAAGCTTAAACCATCCAGGGCCAGCGAAAAGGACACGCCCCATTGCGGTACCCAGGGAATATCTAATCGGATAATCCAACTACTGTTAGGTTGAATTAGCGTGGAACTACTGGTCCAGAAAAATAAGGTGGTAATGAAATTAGCCAGTACTACCCCTAATGCAATCCAGCGGGGTAAGGCAGGATTTAATTTGCTGGAAAGCCAGGCAACTATGCCGCCCATCAGAAGGAAACCAATTAGCCCAGCTAGAATCATGGCAGTAAACTTAAGGTGATAATTAACAAGGCTCCTACCACTATTCCCATCATGTACCAGCGCAAGATGCCGCTTTGCGTTTGGGTCAGTCCGCGGTTAAAGGTGCGGGCCAGGGCTGCTATTGCCGTATATATTTTATCGATAACATCATTTTTATTAATGGTAGCCAGATAAACAAAAGGCCGCACTAATACGAGGTCGTACAATTTATCGAAACCCCAGCCAGAGTACCAAAATTGAAGAATGCTTCTAACCAGGCCCGATTGGTCGAGAATATTTTGTAAGGCAGGCCTTTTGAGAAAAAACAAATAGGCCAAGTACACGCCCGACGAAGATACCATTACCGCCAGTACCTGGAACAGCCACTCCAAATTTCCTAAGTTTTCGTTAATGGTAATAGCAGGTAAAGTAGAAGTTAAAAAATCGGAGAAGATAGTAACATGACCGAAATTATGCGGCAGCTCAATAAAACCACCTACCAGAGAAAGAACCGCGAGAATGACTAAAGGAATTGTAATTACTTTGCCGGGCGGATGCGATAACTGGGTTTTGGGTTCACCGTAAAAAGTAATAAATACCATCCGGAAGGTATACACTCCCGTAATAAACGCCCCGAACAGACCTGCCAAATAAAGCCAAAAACTGCCACGTTCACCAGCTAAAGAATACCATAAAATTTGGTCCTTACTGTAAAATCCGGCGGTAATTAAAGGTAAAGCAGCTAAAGAAGCCGAACCAATCAGAAAAGTCCAGAAAACAACCGGCATTAATTTTCGGAGCCCACCCATTTTAAACATGTTTTGTTCGTGATGCAAAGAAATGATGATAGCGCCGGCACTTAAAAAAAGTAAGGCCTTAAAAAAAGCATGAATCATAAAATGGAAAATTCCCGCCGACCAGGCCCCTACGCCTAAAGCCAAAAACATATACCCAATTTGGCTAATGGTAGAATATGCCAGTACCCGTTTTAAATCCGACTGGGTTAAAGCGGAGCAGCCAGCAAGTAGTAAAGTTACGGCCCCAATAATGGCAACGGTTAACTGTGCCGCCGGTGCTAAGTCAAAAATTACGTGCATGCGGGCAATTAAATATACCCCCGCGGTAACCATGGTAGCCGCGTGAATTAATGCGCTCACTGGTGTTGGACCGGCCATAGCATCGGGCAGCCAGGTTTGCAAAGGCAATTGTCCCGATTTGCCTACCGCCCCGCCTAAAAGCAAAAAAGCAATGATAACAGCGGTTTGGGTGCCTACTCCCCATAGTTGCGGTGCCTCAGTAGCAATGGTCTGAATATGCAGGGTACCAAAATTCTGAAATAACATGAATAATCCGATGGCCAGGGCGGTGTCACCCACGCGAGTAGTAATAAAAGCTTTGCGGGCCGCGTAACCGTTGGCAGGTTCCGTGTACCAGAAGCCAATTAAAAGATAACTGCAAAGACCCACGCCTTCCCAACCTAGATATAAGAGCAGTAAGTTATCGGCCAACACCAGTACCAGCATGGAGCCCACAAATAAATTGAGGTAAGCGAAAAAGCGGGCGAAACCTTCGTCGGGAGCCATATAGGCCGTAGAATACAGGTGAATAAGAAACCCAACGAAAGTGATAACAAAGATAAAAACCAGCGAAAGTGCATCCAGGTGAAAGGCGATGGATGGATTAAACCCGGCAACATCAAACCATTGTCCTACTTCCTGGCGATAGTAAGGCGGAGTGGGATGAGCAGATATAAAATTAATTCCTAAAATGATAGTTATCAGAGCGGTTAGTCCAACGCTGCCCACGCCAATTATTGCAACCGCGGTACGCGAAATTCGGGCGCCAAGTAAAATAAGCAGGACCGCCCCAGCGAAAGTTAAAGCAGGTATAGACCAAAGTAAATCTTCCATAATTATCCGTGCATTTGATTGGCAGCGTCACTGTCCAAGGTTTTTAGCTGGTGGTATAATTGTAAAATCAAGGCCAGTCCAACGGAAACCTCCGCGGCGGCCATGGTTATAATGAAAATAAACATTACTTGTCCTTCGGGCTGCGCCCAACGGGCACCAGCGACAATAAAGGCTAAACCGGCGGCATTCAGCATTATTTCTACTGAAACCAGCATAAAAATTATATTGCGCCGAATGAGCACGCTGATTAAGCCCAGCATAAAAAGAATGCCGGCCAGCACTAAGCCGTGTTCCATGGGTATGGGATTCATAGTTCCGTCTCCTCTAAAAAACGATGCATTACTTTTCTTTTCTGCCGGCCTAAATGGTAAGCTCCCACAATACCCGCCATCAGCAGCATCCCGCTTAATTCTACCCCTAAAATATAAGGTCCAAATAGCGACATACCCACGGCTTTCGCCTCCACCGGTTGGCCCCGGTAACTAGGAGAATCTGCCGCGGTAAAAATGTACAGCAGCTCACTCAAGAGTACTAATGAAAGTATAGCCGGACCAAGCCAGATACCAGGCCGCAACCATTCCTTTTCGTGCTGCACGTCTTCGTGGGTCAGGTTGAGCATCATAATCACAAAAATGATAAGTACCACAATGGCCCCGGCGTAAATAATGATTTCTAAGGCGGCCATAAACGGCGCACCCAGCACAAAAAAGATAACCGAAATAGCCAGAAAAGAAACCACTAGGTAAAGCAGGGCGTGAATAAGATTATAGCGGGTAATAACCATTATTGTAGAAACAATGGCTACTGCCGCCGCGAGATAAAAAGTTAGTTCCATAGGTTTAAGGCAATAAACTTTTTATATCCACCGGTTCGCTTTCATTGATGGCTTCGCCTTTTCCTTTACCCCCAATGGCCATACCGGCCACTTTGTAGTAATTGTAGCCGGGGTATTTTCCTTCGCCGTCGATGAGCAAGTCTTTTTTCTCATACACCAGGTTCTGGCGATTGTATTCGGCCATTTCAAAATCCGGAATCAGTTGGATGGCATAGGTAGGGCAAGCTTCTTCGCAGAAACCGCAGAAAATGCACCGCGAAAAATTAATGCGGAAAAACTCGGGGTAGCGGCGGCCGTTTTCATCTTCGGTAGATTGCAGCGAAATGCAATCTACGGGACACGCGGCCGCGCAGAGGTAACAGCCCACGCAGCGTTCCCCCATATCCGGGTCGCGGGTCAATACAATCCGTCCCCGCCAGCGCGTTGAAAGTTTAACTTTCTCCTCCGGGTACTGGATGGTGTCGCGTTTGTTAAACGCGTGCAGAAATACAAGCCACATACTGCGCAGAATGCTGAACATGTTACCTCCTTTTTTTAATAGTATCAGGTAGTAAGTACCAGATACCTGTTTTTTTCTTTTTCTATCGCGAGCGTCCTCGCTCGTGATAATCATTGTCCGGCTGCTGGCCGGTAGGATGCAAGCGTATTTAATATTAACTCAAGTTTATCGGTTCGTCCGGCCGGAGGTCTACCAGATAATAGACACGAGCGAGTCTGCTCGCGACAGCTAGAGATTAATTCTGTTTTACTACTTGCTACTCATTCATCCACAACACTATCCCGGCGGTTACCAGCAGGTTTAACAAGGTTAAGGGCAGCAATATTTTCCAGCCGTATTCCATTAATTGGTCGTAACGGGGACGGGGTAAGGAGGCCCGCAGCAAAATAAATAAGCTGAGAAAGACAAACACTTTTAAGGCAAACCAAGCAAGAGGCGGCAAAAAAGCGGGTCCGAGCCAACCGCCGAAGTAGAGCGCCACCACCATACACGAGATAAGCGTAATACCTAGGTATTCACCTATGAAGAACATTCCGAATTTCATCCCGGAATACTCCGAATGGAACCCGGCAATTAATTCACTTTCGGCCTCGGGGATATCAAAAGGCAGACGGTGGGTTTCGGCTACTCCGGCAATAAAGAAAATGACAAAACCTATAAATTGCGGCACCACAAACCACAATCCCCGCTGCGCTTCTACGATGTCTTTCAAGTTAAAAGAACCGGCTAATAATACAGTTCCCATTAAAGCCAATCCCATAAATACTTCGTAGGAAATCATTTGGGCCGCGCCCCGCATGGCACCTAACAAAGCATATTTGTTATTTGATGCCCAACCGCCCAGAATTATACTGTAAGCACCCATCGACGACATAGCCAGGAAAAACAGAACGCCGATATTTAAATCAGCCACCATAATGCCCGGTGCAAATGGAATGACCACAAAGCCCAGCAACACGGTTACCACCACAATAGCCGGCGCAATAACAAACACGGCTTTATCTGCGAACGGCGGAATCCAATCTTCCTTGAAGAAAAGTTTCAGGGTATCGGCCAGTACAATAAATAAACCGAAAGGCCCAGCGCGGTTAGGGCCGTAGCGGTCTTGCCACAAAGCCAACATGCGGCGCTCCAGCCAGATAAGTCCGGCGGCTACATTGAGCATCACGAATAATACTCCCCCGATTATCAGGAAATAATTGGTGCTTGATTCTTCCATGCTGGTTTAATTTCGGGTTCAGATTTTAAAATAATCGCCCAGGTAGGCAGGTCGGTGAAGGGTACACCCGGTAGACCTTTCGGCAAACCGGCCGTACCTCTAGTTAGGATGTTATTTAGTTTTACCGGTAATTGGTAGTTTTGCCGGTCCAAGGTGAAGCTTAGAGAATCTCCTTCTTGCAATCCTAAATCCATAGCATCCGCCGGACTTAAAGCCACGTACGGATTAGGTGCTCTTTGAGCAATACCAGGTGATAAAATGCTCAACTCCTCGGAACCGAAAATATGGTACAGCGGTACCATAAATAAATGGTCGCTAAGGGGTTGAAAGTCTTCAGGAACAGCTGTGAAATAATGAGGAGTAGTTTCGGGTTTTGGTTCTATCAGCCGAATTCCTGGGTCACCGTAACGTAAATGCCCGCCCACCTCATCCTGGTATTTATTTACGGACTGCATTGAATTCCAGCCCGGCGACCAGAAGAACGGGATAATGGGCGATGGTACCTGGCCCCGATAACCTTCCATAGTAAACGATAAAGGTGAATCCGGGTCTTCGGGTGGTTTGGGTTCGCTCACGTTTAAGTGGGCGTTCATGGCAGTACGGCCGCTGTAGCGGTGCGGTTCGCGGGCTATTTTTTCGCCGGCAATCCGGAAACTAGCCGGTGGCCCAATGGATTCTAAACCTTTAAAGAGACTATTATCTTCTTGAATGGCTCGGGTGATATCGTCCAGGTTTTCCCAACCACTAAGCTTGGGGTGATGCAAAGTCTTACCTATTTGAATGAGCCAGCGCCAGCTTTCCTGAATATCTTCGGCAGTAGGATAAACCTGGTAAAATCGTTGTGCCCGCCCTTCGTTATTTACCAACGTACCGTCTGCTTCGGCGAAAGTGCCGGCGGGCAGTAAAATATGGGCTTTATCCGAGGTGGCGTGATGCAGGTGGTCGAGCACCACTACTTGTTTAGCGTTTTTCAGGAAGGAATCTACCGTTACTTTATCGGTACTGCGGTAAAGGTTATTTTCCAGAATAATAACCGAATCCGAATACCCGTTTTGAATGGCTTCCATGGCTGATTCGAGCCGGTGGCCACCCATCATAGCTAAGCCCAAACTATTGCATTCGGGTACGGTTAAAACCATTCCCGCCGCAGTGTTTTGACTGTATAATGCCGAAACAATATTAGCTGCTGCCTTCAAAACGGCTTCACTGCCGCTGGAACATCCCGAAATAATGAGTGGTTTGCGGGCGGCTTTTAACGCCTCGGCAATTTGCTGAGCTAATAGCAATTCAGCTTCGGGCAGATTCATCACCGGCGGTGAATCACTGTTAATAAAATACGCTACCGCAAAGCCTAATCGCGCAATTGCATCCGGAGAAGCGGGCCAGGTAGCCGTGGCTACTTCATCTAGTTTAGTAGCAGTAATAGTGGAAAGAAATAACGGGCCCGTCTCGCCTTGAATTAATTCCCGGGCCGCGGCATCCTGCCATAATGGTATATTAGCTTTATTTACCTGTTCCAATGGTTGCTGCCGTACTGCTTGCCGTACGGCCAGCGCTAACATTGGAGCCGTATTGGTTAGGTCTTCGCCCAAAATAAAAATGGCATCGGCTTTTTCTACTTCCTTCAACGAAGAAGTACGGGCTGGGCTTTCTTTTAATATTTTAAGGGTAAGTGCTGTTAGGTCATATTCGTTATCTGAAACACCTTGGTAAAAATTATCTGCGCCGACTAAGGTTTTTAAAGCAAAATTAGATTCCAGGGATGCCCTTGGGGAACCAAAACCCATTAATCGGGATGATTTTAAGGCCGTTGTTACTTGCTGCAAAGCCACTTCTTTTGTAACGGCTTCGGGCAGTTGCGTGCGCACCAAAGCTTTACGTACCCGACTGGCGCTGTTCACAAATTCATACCCAAACCGGCCCCGGTCGCAGATAAAATACCCATTTACTTCGCCGTTATACCGGTTGGTGATTTGCCGCAAAGAGCCGTAACGCTCGCCGGCGGTAATATTGCAACCCAAGCTGCAATGCTGGCACACCGATGGCGCCATGGTAAGGTCCCACTTGCGGGTATAATGCTGTTTTAAAGTTTTATCAGTGAACACGCCGGTGGGGCAAACTTCGGCCAGGTTACCGCTAAATTCACTTTCCAACACCCCATCTTCGCTCCGGCCAAAATAAACGTGATTATGCGCCGCAAAAACGTCTAAATCTTTGCCGCCCGCGTAATCTTTATAGAACCGGACACAGCGATAACACTGAATGCAACGGTTCATTTCGTGGTTCAGGAAGGGACCTAAATATTGGTTACGATAGGTGCGTTTTTTAAACTGGTAGCGGCGGTAGGAGTGGCCCGTCATTACCGTCATGTCCTGGAGGTGGCAGGAACCGCCCTCATCACACACGGCGCAGTCGTGCGGGTGGTTGGTCATGAGCCATTCAATAACCGTTTCCCGGAATTCTTTCGCTCCTGGCTCATCAATCGAAAGGCGAAGGTTATCCCGCACCGGCTCCATACACGACATTACCAAACGGCCTTTGGTATCGGTTTCATCTTTAAAAACTTTAATCGCGCATTGGCGACAAGCGCCCACCGAACCCAGGGCCGGATGCCAGCAAAAGTAAGGTAAGTTAAAACCCAACGTAAGGCAGGCTTCTAATAAATTCTTGTCTGATTTAACCTCGTAAGGTACATTGTCGATATAAATAGTAGCCATTACCTACCTCCAGGGACATTGTTTCTCGTGAATATGCCGTTCAAAATCCTCCCGGAAATATTTCAGGGCGCTCTGCAGGGGTTCCATGGCGCCCGGGGCCAACGCGCAGAACGTGTTACCAGGGCCTAGCAGTTTAGTATGAAAATCGAGTAAATCCATGTCATCCGGTTTGCCTTCGCCGCTATCCAAGGAAAGCAATATTTTTTCTACCCACGGCAAGCCTTCGCGGCAAGGCGTACAGAAGCCGCAAGATTCCTGCGCAAAAAAGTGCTGCAGGTTATGCACAAACCCCACGGGGCAGGTGTGGTCGTCCAGGATAATCATGGTTCCAGTTCCCAAACGGCTACCCGCCGCTGCTACCGAGGCATAATCCATGGATACATCCAAATGTTCTTCCACCAAAAAATCAGTAGAAGCACCTCCCGGTAAGGCTCCTTTAAATGTATAACCGTTGCGCATACCACCCGCGTGTTCTTCCAGCAGTTCCCGCACGGTTACGCCCATAGGTAGTTCCCAGGCACCCGGTTTATTTACCTTACCGCTGATGCCATAAATTTTAGTACCCGCATCGGCAGACCGGCTCAAGCTTTTAAACCAGTCAGCCCCGTTGTTTATAATATGCGGCAGGCAGCTTAGCGTTTCGACGTTATTAACTATGGTGGGTTTACCAAACAAGCCGCTTACTTGCGGGAAGGGGGGTTTGGCGCGGGGAGTAGCGCGTTTGCCTTCCAGGGCATTGAGTAAGGCGGTTTCTTCGCCGCACATGTACCGGCCCACTCCCGTGTGTAAATACATTTCTAAGCTGTAGCCGGTGCCCAATATATCCTGTCCCAAATAACCGGCTGCATAGGCTTCTTGAATGGCTTTGGTAATTTCCTTGGCGGCTACTTTGTACGCCCATCGCAGGAATACATAAGAAATATCTGCTTGAATGGCATAAGCCGCTATAATCATTCCTTCGATGAGCTGATGTGGGTTTCCTTCCAGTAAAAGTCGATCTTTGAAAGTACCGGGTTCCATTTCATCGGCATTCGCTACCAGGTATTTGGGTCGGGGCACGTCTGGACCCATGGGCACAAAACTCCATTTCAGGCCGGTGCTAAACCCCGCGCCCCCGCGCCCTTTCAGATTTGATTCTTTCACTAAATTAGTAACACCTTCCGGAGTGAGTTCCCGGAGCACTTTTCGCACCGACTGGTAACCGCCTACTTTTTCGTATTCTGGCAGGTTCAACGGTTTCCTATCAGGACGGATGTGCTGCGTTAAAGGTCTTTCCATAGAAGGTTCTTTTTAGTTAGAAAGATGAAACTCTGTTACTTGGAATGTTAATGACGCATTCGGTATTTATTGTTTATAGTTGGAGCCACTTCCCGTCTCCAGGCGGCGGTGCAATCTAGTTTGACAAGTCCCTGTTTGCCTCCTGGCCGGCGGGCCTCGTTTGGCTCTTCCGGGCTGGTCTAAGCTTCCTGTCCTCCTAACGTCGGAATTCTGCTCCGCAGAACCAGAACCTTAGAAGGCCCTCCACAGCCAAACTGCTGTAGTTTATTCTTGGCTACTAATTATCAGTAATCATAATAATAGAATTACCAAATACGTCTTATTAATCTACTTTATCACTTTTTATATTTTTGCTTTTATTCTATGTATGCATTCTGATAATTGCACTCACTTATATAATCTTTTCAACTTTCCAACCTTTCAACCTTAAAACAACCTGCAACTCAATCATACTTACGAAGAATCTCGGTTAAATCTGCGGGGGCTACGTCCTGGTATAAATCTCCGTCTACCAACAGGGCTGGAGCGTGGTCGCAGGTTCCCAGGCATACATTGGGCAGCAGAGTAAAACGACCGTCGGGAGTAGTTTGGCCGTAATTTATTTCGAGTAGTTGCATCAGGCTTTTTTTAAGGTCTTCGTAGCCCATTACCCAGCAGCTAATACTATCGCAAAGCAAAATAACGTGTCGACCTACCGGTCTTCGGAAGATTAGATTATAAAACGTAGCCACACTGTCCAGTTCATCGGGCGACATATCCAGCAGTATGGCGGTGTCTTTCAAACTCTCGTCCGAAACCCAGCCTCGGTGCTGCTGTACCACTTTTAATGCTTCAATGCAGGCCGCCTTTTTCCTGGGAACCAGGCCTATTTCATGCTCTATCTTCTGTATTTCCTCCTGGGTTAACATACTTTTTAATTATGAATTAGAAATTATGAATTAGAAATTGGTGGTTCACATTCAAGAATTTGCAGCACTTTATTTTAAAACTCCCCTCCTAAGCTTAGGAGGGGCAGGGGTGGTTAGTTTTTATTCTGATGTAGCTTATACTTTTATTTATTTAGATTATTTAAATCATTTATTCAGGCATCATTTCAAATCTCACCTATCAATATCCGCCAGCACATAATCCATGGCTCCCAGAATAGACAGCAAATCGGCTACGGTATAACCCCGGCTGATATAGGGTAACATTTGCATGTGGGGGAAAGAGGGAGTCCGGATGCGTACCCGGTAAGGCGAAGTGTTACCGTCGCTAATCAGGTAATAACTGTTGGCGCCTTTAGTGGCTTCTATACAGCTCATTGCTTCACCGGCCGGAATCACTGGTCCCCAACTTACATTTAAGAAATGCGTGATGAGTGTTTCAATGTCCTGCATGGTGTGTTTTTTAATGGGGGGTGTAGTCAGCGGATGGTCAGCTTTGTGCGGCCCTGCAGGCATATTTTTCAAGCATTGTTCAATAATGCGAAGGCTTTGCCGCATTTCTTCCACGCGAACCAAAGCCCGGTCGTAGCAATCGCCGTTATTCCCAATAGGCACCTCAAAATCAAATTGCTCGTACCCAGAATAAGGCCGTTTTTTCCGGAAATCCCATTCCAAGCCGCAAGCTCTTAGATTAGCACCCGTTACACCCCATTCAATTGCCTCCTCTAAGGTAAATATTCCAATGCCGATAGTACGGGCTTTAAAAAGACTGTTACGCAGCACCATACTGTCGTATTCTTTCAAACGTTTAGGGAAATAATCTAAGAAGCTTTGTACCAGCGTTTCCCAACCCCGGGGTAAATCCTGCGACACACCACCAATTCTAAACCAGTTGGGGTGCATGCGGCCGCCACAAACGGCTTCCACTACTTCAAACACTTTCTCACGGTCGGAGAACATGTAAAATACCGGTGAGAGTTGGCCTAAATCCTGAGCGAAGGTACCGTACCAGACCAGGTGGCTGGCAATCCGGAAAAATTCGCATAGCATTACCCGGATTACTTTAACCCGCTCCGGCACTTCGATACCGGCCAGTTTTTCCACGGCGAGTAAATAAGCCAGGTTATTCATGACTCCACCCAGGTAATCTACCCGGTCAGTGTAAGGAATATAAGTATGCCAGGACTGGCGTTCGCCCATTTTCTCAGCACCCCGATGGTGGAAGCCAATTTCGGGTACCGCATCCACAATATCCTCCCCGTCGAGTTGCAGAATAATCCGCAACACGCCGTGCGTACCCGGGTGCTGAGGTCCGATATTCATAAACATGAAATCGCTGTCGGCACTTTGGCGTTTTAGCCCCCATTCTTCCGGGTTAAATTGTAAGGCTGCTTGTTCCCGGTCTTGTTTTTCGTCCCAGAGCCGGAAGGGACCCATTTCGGTGGCCCGGGCCGGATGTTCTTTACGCAGCGGATGGCCTTCCCAAGTACGGGGCATGAGGATGCGGGCCAGGTGCGGATGGCCTTCGAACTTAATCCCGAATAAGTCAAATACTTCCCGTTCGTACCAGTTGGCATTTACCCATATATTGCAAATACTTGGCACCGAAGGATATTCGCCGAACAAGCCTACCTTTAAGCGGATAAAGGTGTTGCGAGCGTACGAGAAAAGGTGATAAACTATAGTGAAGTCAGCGTGCGGAACGTGGTTGGTACTGCGGTTACGGGTACGTTCGTCTATGGCCGTTAAATCGTAGAGGAAGAGGAAAGGCTGGGAAATTTCGTTTTTCAGAAATTTGAATATTTCCTGTATCTGGTTGTTAGGAACCCAGAGGGTAAGAATATTATCTTTGGTCGTTTGCCGGGTAAATGTTTTCTCCCCGAACTTCGACTGCAATAGTTCCAATGTATCGCGGTTGCCTTCCATTTGTGAGTGTACCCTTGGTAAAGGGTGTTGCCTTGGTTCCTGTATGCGTATTACCTCATGAATCTTAATGCCCGGTGGTTTCTTTTACTGGATGTATTATTTTTATAATTAAGCTTATTCACTGTAAAGTACTCTACCAATTGGCGCACGTATTAGCAAAGCGCCAGCGGCGTCAAGTGCTCGTAAAATTTATATACTCTAGTATTTACTATTACTTTCAAACCTCATCCGGCGACCGGAAAGTGGTCATTTGCTGCCTTTTTTCTACTTTTCGCTCTTTTACATCTAGTTTGTCTGGTCGAATAATTCCTTGCTCACTCACGGTCCAGCTTAAAGGCCGTTTTTCTTTACCCACTGATTCGGATAATAAAACCAATCCTTCCATGAAAGCATCCGGGCGGGGCGGGCAACCGGGCACGTACAAATCCACGGGCAAGAATTTATCCACGCCTTGCACCACGCTATAGATATCGTACATGCCGCCGGAATTGGCGCAGGAACCCATGGAGATGACCCATCGCGGCTCCATCATTTGCTCGTGCAAGCGTTTAATGATGGGTGCCATTTTAATAAATACCGTCCCGGCAATAATCATCACGTCGGCTTCGCGCGGCGTACCCCGGATTACTTCGGCCCCGAAGCGAGCCAAGTCGTACTTGGGCGTCATGCTGGTGGCCATTTCGACGAAGCAGCAGGAAAGCCCGAAATGAAAGGGCCACATGGAGTTTTTGCGTCCCCAGGCTAGTAAACTTTGCACCGAGCTCAGCATAATGCTTTGCTGCACGGTATCTTCAAAAGAGCCGGTTCCTTTTATGGTATTAGCCGGAGTTTCGGGTTTACTTAGCCACCATTTCATGCGCCTTGCTTTTCAGAGTCATTCTTTTATAAGCCTGCAGAATTTTCTTGCCGTCCGGACCAAAATCCAGGGCTCCGTTGCGCCATTCGTAAATTAAAACCACTACCAGTAAAAGGACAAAAACCAGCACCCCGGCATAGCCGTACCAGCCCAGTTCTTTAAAAGCAATGGCCCACGACACAATAAAGATGGTCTCCACGTCGAAAATGACGAAGAGCATGGCAATAAGATAAAATTGAGCAGAAAAGCGAAGACGGGCCGAGCCGGTGCTTAGTATACCTCCTTCGTACGGTTCACCGGTGGCCCGTTCTTGATGGCGCCCGCCTAACAAATGCGAAAGGGTTAAAATAATCCCCACGAGGCTAAAGACAATAGCGCCGTAAACTAAGAGAGGCCAAAGAAGATTCGGGTTTTCGGTAGACGGATTCAAAACGGATTCTCCTCCCGAGAATCGTTTGGTTTTAATAATTACCGCATCAACATCAATTGCACACTAACTGGAATAAAAAAGTAAATTTTATCTAGGTAAAATTATATAAGTTCCGGCTAACAGAACACCTTCTAATTAAAACCTAGAAATTTACTATTTACTTCGTTAATGACCGGTTATATAATGTTCCAGGTCTTCGATAATAATTCTTTGTTCTTCAATAATGAATTTTACTAAATCGCCGATGGAAACTATCCCTACTAATTCGTTATTATCTACCACGGGTAAATGGCGGAATTGCCGATTAGTCATAAGTTTCATGCAATCTTCTACGGTGGCATCAGAGGTTACCGTTATCGGATGCTCGCTCATAACTTCCCGGATTGGCGTTTCTTTCGAAGCTTTTCCTTTCAGGATAACTTTGCGGGCATAATCCTTTTCGGTAAAAATTCCAATAAACTTTTCGTTTTCTATGACCAATAGAGCACTCAGATTCTTTTCCATCATGAGTTCTAGTCCATCGAAAACGGTTCTGCTGGGGTCAATGGAATAAATTTTATTCCCTTTTTTTTGTAAAATATTTCTGACCTTTCCCATTTTACCTCTTCCTCCTCAAGAGTATTAAGTAGAAGGTAGAATTAAAAAATTATTATAATGAGGTTAAGTTTAGGCAGCTCGAAATGTAAAGGATTTAAATATAAATATTTTTTTTTATTACATGCAAATAAAACTTAAAATATTATATAAAAATTGAAGGTTTTATTTTACTTTTTATTTTTTGGAAGTGGGTAATCTATTGCCCCTGACTAATATAGGTGTGGTTACCCCTAATTTTTAAGATTTCTAGTTGATTGATAGAAGAGATTCCTGGTTCCTAGCTCTTATAAATGGCGGATAGAAGAAATAAGCGGCTATTTTGCGCTTATTTTAATTTACAGTAAATAGTACCAGGAGTATTAAAGTTTATGGATAAATACCTGATAAAAGAATAACATAATAGCAGAATATAGCAGAATTAAAAATTGCAACTAACTAAGGATCAAAAATTTATTATATTGCTTGGTTTAGGTAAATAGCACAAACAGAGATTTTCGATTGGTACAGCTTTTCTATAATCAGCCGCTTGCATAAAAAAATCTAAACCTTAGGAGAAGTAGGATACTGATATTCCACCATAAAAAGTTTTAGAATAAGTCCTACGGCAGAAGTAAATGGCAGGAGCATCTAACCCTCCTCTCTAATTCATAATTTTTAATTCTATTTAGGTCAACCATTAATTACTACTCGCTGGAAAAATTAAGCTCGCGAATGGTTACCAGGTCCTTCTCTTCATCTACATCGGTCAGTTCGGGTAAAAGGGCGACCGTTTGGCCAGCTGCTTTTATGTTGTTGAGCGTATCGGGTAATACCGAATCAGTACTCCATTTTTTACCGGTAAAAAAAGACTCGTGTAAGGTTTTCATGCCTAATAAATAATAGCCGCCGTCTTGCGCCGGACCAATTACCACATCGTTGCGCTCTAATTTCTCGAAGGCTTGTTCAATTATTTCTTCGGTTAATTCGTAACAGTCGCTGCCAATAATACAAACTTGTTCGTACCCGGCCGTAAAAGCTCGCTCAAAAGCATGACGCATTCTTTCACCTAAATCCTGCCCGGATTGCACGTAATTTTCATAAAAAGGCGGACTCCAATTATCTTCCTGGATGTAATCGGAATAATAAACCGCTTTGGTTACTGGCAAGGTTAGGGTTATTTCGTAGGTTCGCTTTAGTAATAACTGGTAAACCTGTAAAGCTTTTTCCTCCCCAATACTGGCCGCTAACCTGGATTTAACTTTTCCTTGAACACTGTTTTTAACAAATATTAAGAGTAGTTTTTTATTCATAAACTTTAATGCCTTTTTTAAGCCAGATGGCCCAATAACGATTGTAGGTATGCACCTTATCGGTAGGAGTATTATCCTGATTGACTACGATAAAACCTTCGTTTTTCCATTCAAAAATGCCCCCGTATAAGTTTTTTACGTTTTTAAAACCTGCCCGCAATAATTGCTCGCCAATCCGTTCGCTTCGTACTCCCACCGCGCAGTAAATCACAATCGGCGCATCCCGGCTAATGTTTTTAACTTGCTCTATGGAGAAAGTATCATAATCTATAAACTGAGCCTGAGGCAGATGGCTTACCGCGTATTCGGCCGGGGAACGAGTATCCAGCAGAAATATATTTTGCTTTTGCTGTAATTCAGCGGCCAATTGAGCGGGCCGGATAATAGAAACCGTTTTTTTATATAATAAACTTAATTGCGTATCAAAAGCATTTTGGCCGCAACTGGGGAATAATCCGGCTACTAGCAATGGCGCAAGTAAAACGATTTTCTTCATGGTTAAGCGGTGGCCCCTCCGCAGCTGGAACCCGCGCCCGCGGTGCAACCATAGCAATGCTGATTGACAACAATAGAACGATTATTTAATTCTTCTAAATCAAACTGGCTGATGTGCTGCGCACCGGGCGTACTTACTTTTAAATCGAGCATCTGATTAAAATCGCAGTCGTACAAATAACCATCCCAGCCGATTGAAAGGGTATTGCGGCACATGGTGTTGGCCGCCGCCGTTGGATTATAAGCATTTACCAGTTTTTCCATGTAGCCGTCGTAATTATTGCTTTCAATTAAGTAATCTAAAAAACGACTGATGGGCAAATTGGTAATCGCAAATAAATTATTGAACGCAATGTTATAAGCTGCTTTCAGTTTCTTTTTAAATTCATTTTGCAAGGCTAATTGGTTACCCGGTAAAAAAGCACCCGACGGATTATACACTAAGTCTATTTCGAGGCCGGAACCTACCTGGCCATAACCAACCGTATTTAACATTTGAAGAGCCTTAATAGAATCTTCAAAAACCCCATCGCCGCGTTGGGCATTGGTGCGGGCCGCCGTAAAATAAGGCAGCGACGAAACCACATGTACCTGGTGCTCTTTATAAAACTCGGGCAAATCGTGGTATTTTTTATTGGCTAATATAATCGTGAGATTACATCTAACCATTACTTTTTTGCCCAATAAGGTAAGCTGCTCTACCAGCCAACGAAAATCCGGGTTCATTTCTGGCGCGCCACCGGTTAAATCTACAAGGGGTATATCCGAGCCGGCCAAAGCGGTTAAACATTCTTCCATGGTAGCACGAGTCATTATTTCCCGGCGGTCCGGACCCGCGTCTACGTGGCAGTGTTTACATACCTGGTTGCACATTTTGCCCAGGTTCATCTGAAAGATAGTAATTCCGGTGGGTTGGTAAGGCACTAATCCGGATTGCTTTAATTTTTGGGCAAAAGCAGGGAACTGGGTTCCCTGCTGCGTGGCCTGATTTAAAACTTGTAACTGAATAAAGGAATCGGCTAATGAATGTTCCTGCCTTTTTAATGTTTTCATACTTACATGGTCAATTCTTTCACTTTGTTCATCATCTGCACTCCGTGTACCAGCAACGCTCCCCCTTTTATAGCGGCCGCTACGTGAATAGCTTCCATCATTTGTCCTTCTGTAGCCCCTTTTTCCAGGGAATCCACGGAATAAGCATCAATACAATAAGGGCATTGTACGGTATGGGCCACAGCTAAAGCAATCAACGATTTTTCCCGCTCGGTCAGTTCGCCTTCTTTAAAAACTTCGCCGTAGTAGCTGAAAAACTTAGCGGCCAGTTCGGGTTGAAATTCGCTTATATTACCAAATTTTTTTAAATCATCGGGGTTATAATAAGTTTTGCTCATGTTTATGGAGGTTGTTTAGGTTGAATGGTAAATTATTATTTGAAAAATAGTAAAAATGATTCCCGTAACACTACCTGGCTAATAACCATTTTATTTGTAGCCGCACGTAATATTTATTACCAAAAGGTAAATCAATTGCTTGCGCTGAATGTTGGTTCCTTTTTTAATAATCGGGATAGAATGCTTCTGAATAAGGCCTGAATTAACCAATCAATGAAGGTTCAATCGCTTTTTTAAAGATCCAGGAAATATTAGGAAAAAAGGGGAGGTCCCCGGAATGAAAAGGAAGGAGTAAGATAATTTTTAAAGGAAAAAGTAAATGGACTGCTCTGGTATTGGAGAGTAGAGAAAACCGCCGCTAATAAAGTTAAAAGTAATTGGGGCAACTGCTTGTTATAATAAGCCACTTGAAGATCCTGGTAAGTGTCTAAATCGGAGTAAACCGTGGCTAAATTGATGGTTTCGTAGTTGTTGCTCCAGGCTTGTAATTCCGCCAGTACCGAAGAAGTCTGCCAGTTAATTTGCGCAAAGCCGGTATTTTGTTCGAATAAAGTTTTATCTAAACCCAGGAGGTAAACCCCACCATCGCGGGCCGGACCAAAAACGGCGGCCTTTTGTTGCAATAAAGTAGCAGCTTGTTTTATGTCTTTGGTTCGCAACTGCGCACAATCGTTCCCGATAATAATTACTTTAGCAAAACCACGGGCAAAAAAGGTGGCAAATGCCTTCTGCAATCGTTCCCCAAAAGTGTGGCCTTGTTGGCTACTGGAATTTACCACGAAAAAGATAGGCCGGAGTTTTGCCCCAGCTTTCGGGCGTGTTCCATTAATTTGTGGAAAAACTGCTTTTGTGCGCTTACCTTTTGCTTTTCAATTAAATTTTTATGCAAAACTTCTTCCTGCGGCGTGCGGGTAAAAAGCAGGAGAGCGGTATTTTCGGTAGAAGAAAGCAAGTCAGCAGTAATAAAGATAATGATGTAACAATTTACCTATTTATTTCTAAAGAATACGCATAAATAGTCATTCCAGATTTATTAAGCACTGAGTAATACAGAAGCAGGTAAATATTAAATATATTTTATGCCCTGGCTTGTGCTTAAAATAGAATGAACCAATGAATAATTACTGTTTGCAGGGAAAGAGCAACCCGCAGGAGGCGATTATTATTCGTAAGGAGGAAGCATTTATATTTAGATTTCAGGTAGTTTAGTGCTTCAGAATAATTATTTCAATTACTACATAACTCAAAAAGAATTTGAAATATGCGTTTTTTAATTAGTCTATTTATTTGCCTGTTTACTTTATCGAGCTTTGCCCAAATAAATTCATCCGTAACTTACCGCAACCCAGTTATTGCCGGCGATTTTGCTGATCCTTCGGTTATTCGCGTCGGGGATACTTATTATGCCGCGGGTACTTCTTCTGAATGGGGGCCAGCATATCCTATTTATTCTTCGAAGGATTTAGTTAACTGGCAATACGTGGGACCGGTTTTTAAAACCCTGCCTTCCTGGACCATGGGCAGTTACTGGGCTCCGGAGTTATATTACCATAATGGTACATTTTACGTGTATTACACGGCTCGCCGCAAATCTGACCAGCATTCTTACATCGGAGTGGCCACCACAAAAGATTTAAGCCAAGGCTTTACGGATAAGGGTTGTTTATTAGAATGGACCAACGAAGCCATTGACGCCTTCGTGATAGAAGATGCCGGGAAACTTTACATTACCTGGAAAGCCTATGGCCTGGATAAAGGAAAAGCTATCCAGATTCTGGGCCGGGAACTTACTCCCGACGGACTTAAAGTAACCGGGGAAGTATTTACCTTACTACAAGCCGAACCCAATAATTGGGAAGCTGGTGGCGTAGAAGGTCAAGCCATTTTCAAAAAAGGCCGTTATTTTTACATGACTTATTCGGGTAATGCTTGTTGCGGACCCGAATGCAATTACCAGGTGGGGTTTGCCCGGGCGGAAAAATTGCAAGGACCTTGGGAAAAATACGCGGGAAACCCGGTATTAAAAGGAGACCAAAATTGGAGATGCCCCGGCCACGGAACGGTAGTAACTACGCCGGATAGCCGCTATTTTTATTTGCACCATGCTTACAATGGAACCGATTTTATATTTACGGGCCGGCAAGGAGTACTCAGTGAGCTAGTTTGGGATAACAAAACCGGGTGGCCAACATTTAGATATGGCAACACGCCACCTGATCAAGCAGCTTCTCCCTTTAATGTTGCTCAGCAACAAAACTTACATGTAACGACGAGTTTTGAAAAAAAAGATAAACAACTTCCTTGGGTTTGGGATGTAAGCCAACCAAAGCCAGAATTTAAGCAAGAAAATGGATTTTTGCAACTTACCCCTGATAATTACGCCCAGCTGGCCGGTAGCTTTTTGGGCCTGGTAATTAAAAAAGGTACCTATACCTTTACGGCCGAATTTCTTCCACAAGACAAAGTGCTGCAAAGCGTTTGTGTTTACGGCGATGCTAAAAATGCCCTGGGAGTTGGGGTAAGCAAGGATTCCCTGGAATTATGGCAAGTAAAAGACGGTCGCCGGCAAATTTTACAAAAGCATCCTTTGCCGAACAGCAAATCACCTATCCGTTTAACGATGACTAGTAAACAAGGTAAATTTTACCAATTTAGTTGGAAAGATACTAGGGGAAAATCAGGTTCAATAAAGGACGTGCCTTTAGATGGCACTTTTCTACCGCGTTGGGACCGGGCGCCCCGGTTAGGCATCAGTGTAAGGGAAGAGGGGAAGGCAACCGGAACGGTTGGTTCAGTAAGTCTTACATACGATTAAAAAATTGAATATCCGTTTAACGTATGTCCTGTTAATGAAATTTTTCTTTTAAAATGGCAATTTCCACGGCTGGCGAAATGCGCTCGTACAATATATTATAGGCCGCGGAGGTAATGGGCATGTTTACCCGCAGTTTTTTATTTAACTCGTGAATGATTTTAACGGCGTAATAGCCCTCGGCAATCATATTCATTTCTACTTGAGCTGATTTAACGGAATAGCCCCGCCCAACCATATTGCCGAACGTGCGGTTCCGGCTGAATTGCGAATAAGCAGTAACCAGTAAATCGCCTAAATATGCCGAGCCGCTCAGATTCCGGACTCCGGGATGAATAGCTTGCAAAAAAGCTTCTATTTCGAGCATGGCATTGGAAACCATTACTGCCTGAAAGTTATCGCCGTAGTTTAGACCGTGGGCAATGCCGCAAGCCAGGGCAATAATGTTTTTCATGACGGCGCAATATTCAATACCGTAAATATCTTCAACCGGCGAGGCCCGTACGTACCGGTTGCGCAGCAAAGCGCAAAAGCTTTCGGCCAGATTTACGTCTAAGGCTCCGATGCTTAAGTACGATTGTTTTTCCAGGGCAACTTCTTCGGCGTGGCAGGGTCCGGCAATAACGCATTGCTGACTCATAGGTACCTGAAAGTTATTTTGGAGGTATTCGGTAACCAGACAATTTTTTACGGGAATCATACCTTTTATGGCCGACACCAGAAACTTATCCGCGAAAATAGCTGCCGGTAAATTTTGTAAAACTGATTCGATAAAGGCAGCAGGTACCGCCAGAATAACCCATTTTGCATCCTGAATTACCTTTGCTAAATCAGTAGCCGGTTCTACGTATTGTAAATCAAAAGTAACTCCGCTTAAATACCGGGCATTGTGGCAATACGTTTGCAAATGTTTCACATCAGCCTCGTGCCGGAACCACCATTTAACCGGAGTTTTATTTTCGGAGATTATTTTTACTAAGGCAGTGGCCCAACTACCGCCTCCAATTACCGCTACCTTTTCCAATTAATTCGTTTTAATAAAATCGGATGTATAAAATTTAAAAATAAAATAAATTGCTTGGTTATTCTAATCGCATCCGGAAAAATGCATGTCTCAACGTACAACTAATACCAAAAAAGCGGCGCTTTTTAGTATTAGGTAATTTATTAAGGTTTAAATAAAATGGGTATTGGTAAATTATACGATTTCTCCTTTACTACTTGCCATAAGCAATCCAAGAAAGGCCAACAAACCCGCCGGGTTTAGCCAGATATGTTAGGTAAGCCAGCTTATGCTATTGGGTATTACTCACCAAATGAAACATAGGTTTAACATGGAAAAGGGTAGTTATGAACCACCCTTTTCCATTTAAATTTTTAGGAGTAAACTACGAATTACCTTCTTTTTCTTCCCCGCCGGCTTTATTCAGCGATTTTTCATCTTTTACAATAATGGCGGTACCATTTTTTAATTGGGTGGTTACGGCCCGGAAAGGCCCGGAGATTACTTCTTGCCCAGGTTTTAAGCCGCTGGTAATTTCAATATTATCAAAATCGCTGATACCGGTTTTTACTTCCACCATTTTAGCCTTGCCGTTTTCCTGCACAAAAATAACTTCTTTTAAATCTTCTACCGGAGCGGGTTTGCTGTTGGCGTTGTTAGCAGTATTATCTTGATTATTATTCGATTGTTCCGTTTTAACGGGTTTAGTAGTACTGGCATTTTCGTTTTCGTTGCGGGTAGTAACGGCGGCTAAGGGAACCGACAATACATTGTCTTTTTGTTCGGTAATGATATCTACCGATGCGGTCATGCCGGGCCGAAAAGGAGTAGTGTTTTTCTTCTTCAGGTTTTGGTAAGAGTCGCTGAGTAAACGAATCCGCACTTCAAACTCGGTTACCGCTTCCAGGGTGGTGGCATCTTTAGCCGTATTGGCAATGGCGGTTACTACTCCCCGGAATTTAGTATCGTCATTGGCGTACGAATCTACTTCCACAATTGCCGAATCGCCGAGACCTACCCGGATAATATCGTTTTCGTTTACGTTCACCCGCACTTCCATGGAATGCAAATTGGCAATCCGGAGCATTTCGGTACCGGCCATTTGCGACGTGCCCACTACCCGTTCGCCGCGTTCTACGTTTAGTTTAGAAATAGTGCCGCTTACCGGCGCGTAAATGGTGGTTTTTTGTAAGTTTTTACTCGCTTCGTCCAGGCTGGCCTGGGAGCTTTGCAAGTTAAATTCAGAAGCCCGCACTCGTTGCTTCGCCGATTCTATTTCCTGAATGCTGGCTTCGTATTGCGCTTTACTTTGGTCAAACTCCGATTGCGATATTACTTTTTGTTTAAATAGCTCGGCGTTTCGCTGGTGCGTTAAACGAATATTGGAACTACTGGCAATCAACTGCGATAGCTGCGCTTTGGCCTGCGCCATATTGGCCCGCTCGGTATTTACCCGCGCATTCTGAGCGTCCACCATTGCTTTGTAATTATCGGCCCGAATGCGCAGCAGCAACTGGCCTTTTACCACGGAGTCGCCTTCTTTCACGTATAAGTCGGTAATCTCCCCGGAAACGTCCGGACTGATTTTTACCTCTACCTCGGGTTGTACTTTGCCTGAAGCGCTCACCTTTTCTACAATTTTGGTTTGTTTAGCTTTGGCAACAGTTACTTCCACCCCGTTGGGTTTCCCAATCCAACCTTGTTTTTTAGCAATAACTAGCCCTACTATTACTACCAGGGCTATGGCACCTATACTATACAATAATCGGTTTGAATTCTTTTTGGCCATGAATATTTGCTTTTATAAGCGCTAGAAGGATAAAGGTTTATTTTGATAGTAATCTAAAACTTTTAACTTGAATGTATAATCGTATTTTGCCTGAATGAGGTCGGATTGAGCTTTGGTGAAATTATTGCGGGCCACATTAAAGTCGGTGGCATTCATCACTCCATTGGCAAACCGAATCTCGGCATTTTTATAAGATTGCTCTAAAGCCGCCAATTGATTTTTAACGGCGATAAATTTCTTCTGGGCCGCTAAGGCATCCGCTACCGATTGCTGAATACTTTTTTGTAGCTGGTCCCGTACCAGTTCCGTATTGAGTACCGCATTCTGATGATTTATTTTAGAACGGCTAACGTTGTTCCGGGCCAAAAAACCGTTAAAGATCGGAACATTTAAGGATAAGCCAATATTCTTACTTTGGTTATCTTTTATTTGGTCAAAATATGGGTATTTCATAGTCCGAGAACCCGGAACAAAAATTTTCAACTCCTCTCCTGGTAATCCATCATTACTGGCAAATCCTAATGTTTGCTCTACCAGCGAACCAGTTGGTTCAAATAAAGGCCGGCCACTGGAATACAGCGTATTGTAACCGGCATTAAAAGAAAGTTGCGGGTAATAAGCGCTTCTGGAAATATCAATGCCGGCTAGAGCACTGCTTACGCGCAGATCAGCCGCTTTTACTTCCGGTAAATTTAATTGGGCGGTTTCAAATATTTGATTGGCATCTACAATTATCACGTCCTGGTCGGGGTCAGGAATAGCCGGTACCTCTAGTTCAAAAATTGCGTTAGGTAGATTCAATAATTGAGATAAGTTAAGCTTAGCAATGTCGATATTATTCTTGGCAGTAATAATATTTACATCATCCGAAGCTAATTGCGCTTTAAGTTCCAGCACATTAGTTTCCGGTACGGAACCAGCGTTGAATAACTTTTGGGTCCGGTCTAATTGCGCCAATGTACTACTGCGCAATAATTCGTTCGCTTTTAAAATTTCGTTATTGAAAATAATTTGAATGTAAAACGTGACTACGTTCAACATAATATCGTTCCGGGAGCGGGCCACATCCGCTACGGCTGCCTGATTATCAAAATTATTCCGCTTAATAGTATTTATTAACTGACCGCCAGAGAACAACGGCACACTGGCATAAACCTGCAAGTTATTGGATTTAATAGTTTCGCTGACGAAGCTGTTGGTAGTAGGGTCAATTGACCGGCCAGAATTTAAATTATAAGCGGTACTGCCGTTTATAGTTGGTAGCCGGTTTAATTGCGCTTGCCGCAATGTTACCCGGGATAAATCGGCTTGGAGTTGCGTCTGTTGAATCGTTAAATTGCTTTTTATTGCCTGGTCAATGCATTCTTGCAAAGTCCAAGTTTTAGGCTTGGTTTGAGCCATGGCTGGTTGGCTAAAGATAAAGCCAATTATGAAAGCCCCAGCCACTACTATTTTTTTGGAAAGATTTATCATCATAGGTCGATGTTGGGAATGTAGGTGATTTTTTTTATCCAGCTTAACTGACTAAGGTATTGAAGCGTAATGGGTTTTAAACCGGTATCCATTTGTATAAATTGGCGGGCTAGTTCGTTTTTAGCGCGCCGGGATACATTCATGGTGGCAATATTACAATCATCGTGGGCGATGACACTGCCAATAAAAGCAATGCTGCCTTTCATATCGTCGGCATCAATAATTAAAGTATGTAAAGTGGCCGAAAAATCGCACGAAAAACCATCTACTTCCACAATGCGGATAACGCCGCCGCCCCGACTTTCACCGATAACTTCTACTTGGTTGGTGGCGCCGGTTAACTCTAGCTTTACCGTATTGGGGTGGAGGGTAGAGGCATTGCCTACGGAACGAAACGTGTATTGTAATCCCGCTTCGGCGGCGTAAGTAAAAGCATCTCTCAAATGAACATCGTCGGTGGCAAAATCGAGTAAGCCGGCAACAACCGCCCGGTCCGAGCCGTGGCCTTCGTAGGTACGGGCAAATGAATTATAGAAAGTAATCGTCGCCGTGCGCGGTGTTTCCCCTAATATCCGGATAGCGGCTCGCGCAATTCGTACCACGCCGGCGGTATGCGAACTCGAAGGACCAATCATAACCGGTCCGATCATGTCAAAAATACTGCTTTTTTCGGCCATCTGACGAATATAGGAAGCTATACTTCAAAAAATCAAATTTACTTATTCGCTACAATTAAGAAAGTATTAGTTAAAATATTTAAGCGGCTTATATTAAATTTAGTATGAATGCTGTTTTTCCGGCTTTTCCTGCCATACTTTAATGTGCAAGATAAAGGTAAGTTTATTATGATAGATGCGAATAATTTTAAATGGGTTGCCCAAAGGATATCACCAGAATAAAAATTTAACCTTAAGTTTACAGGCAAAACTATTTTCCTTTTGTTTAATGAGCATGCCATTGGAGCCGCAGGTATTAGAACAACTAAAAAAGCTGGAAGAAAAATATTCGGCTTTAGGTCAGGATCTCGCTGCCTACCTGGAAGGATTGTATCACTCCGATTTTTTAAATTATTGGAATTATATTCACCTGGATACGCTGTTAAGTTTGCAAACCCCGCGAACTACTTTTCCGGACGAGAAAATTTTTATTTTGTATCACCAAATTACCGAGCTTTACTTTAAGCTTTGCCTGAATGAATACGAACAGATTGGAAACTTACCCGAAGAGGCTCTGTCGGAGTTAATTTTACGCATCAGCCGGATTAACCGTTATTTCGAAAACTTGATCGATTCGTTTGATGTGATGGTTGATGGCATGGACCCGAAAGAATTTTTACAGTTCCGGATGTCGTTAATGCCGGCCAGTGGCTTTCAGTCGGTGCAGTTTCGGATGATTGAAATTTGCTCGACCGATTTAAAAAACCTGATGGATAAAGAAAAGCGCAACGCCCTGGGTTTAACCGCCGGTCACGAAGAAATGATGGGTTGCATTTATTGGAAAGAAGGCGCAACAGAAGTGGATTCCGGTACTAAAACCTTAACCTTACTGCAATTCGAAGAAAAATACGCCGATACGCTTTCGGTATTTGCTTTAAAATTTAAAGATAAAAACGTTTGGGCCGTGGTAAAACGCTTGCCCGAAGCCGACCAGCAAAATCCAAAATTATTGCGCCAGTTGAAATTGCTGGATAGCAACGTAAATGTAAACTGGCCCTTAATGCATTTTAAATCAGCGGTGCGTTATTTAAAGAACGAGAAAGAAAGTCTGGCCGCTACCGGCGGCACTAATTGGCAGCAGTATTTACCGCCCAAATTCCAGAAGCGCATTTTTTTTCCCTCTATCTGGACCGATCAGGAAATAGAAGACTGGGGAAAAGGCTGGGTAGAAAAAGTATTAAGTGACTTGTAATTAAGTTGCAGGTTGTACGTTGTACGTTGTACGTTTTAAGGGTTAAGTTTCTATTGTATATAACCAAGTGGATTCAACTTCAACTCTATTACGCTTATCGAATTTGCTAAAAAAATGCTTTATTGCTTTTTAGTTGTGGTTATAGGCTTTTTTTATTTACAGCTAAATATCTCTTTTTCCTCAAAGTAGGTAATCGGCCTGTTTACGGAAGGAAGAAATTTTAAATACACAACACGTATTGTATCACCTACCCTGGTTAAATCTTCTTCTAAAGAGTCTGATTTATAATTTACCCCATGGTAGTAAAAGTTATACAATAAAGTAGCCTTATGGTATCTTATTCTTTTTGATTCATTAATTAGTATAGCTTCTCCACAGATACCATAATGTTTTACAAGAAAGTTAAATACAGGAGTCGAAAGAATTATACATAGAAAGTAACAGACGAATCCAATTCCCATTAATTTTCCAAGTAAACTATTAGAGTTTTTACGAATCATTTAGATATAAAAAGATTGCCTATAACGAACAAGTTAAAAAAATTCTTTATAAGCCATAATAATTCAATTATTATGGCTTATAAAGAATTTTTTTAACCGTAAAATCTCCAACCTAAGACGTATAACCTAATCCTAGGTTTTAGGTAGGATTACGGGGTCAAAGGAAGTAAAAACGGTTTCGGGCAGTTCATCGAAAACCTGGATATCGGTTAGCTTGGCTTTTCCCCGGTCGCCGGATAATTTAATTTTACCGTAAGTTTGGTAGTTTTGCCAGGGCATAACAAAAACCGGCGTTGAATCGGCGGCATTTCTGTAATGCGCCCATTTAGACACTAAGTGCGAAGATTTATTTACGTAAACGTGGTACTTATTATCGGGAGTAACGCCCACTTTTTGAAAAGTAAGCTGCAAAACATCCGCTTTCTGCCCGCCCGAAACGGTATCTTCCCCTACATATTTAAGAGTAACCCCCGAGTCTTTTAACTTAAATGGCATTACCAACCAATACGAATCGTTAATCCAGGCTTCTTTGCCTTCTTGCAGGTATTTGGCCAGAGAATCGGGCTGCGTAACTTCTGTCCCATTTTTAAAAACCTTGCCTTTACCCGTATTTATATTCACTAAAGTTTTAGTACCGTCTTTTAAATTTTCAATGCGCACATTCCCGGTATACTTATCCCAGATTAATTTCCGGACGTCGAAGAAGTTCCAGGCGATAAAGTGGGTGGCATCCCAGTTTTGGCGGCCGCCTTGCGCCGCCATCACCGAATCCGCAATCTGAATGGCTTTCGGGTCAGACCCAGTTAAATTAAAGCCATCCATCGGTGGGTTACCAGTTTGCTTTTGCTCTTCCTTCGATTGGCACATCTGGAAAGTAAGACAAGTAATTAGCAATACTAAGTTTAAAAAAGTAGTTGTCGTTTTCATAATGGTTTTTATAATGGATTAGGAACCTAAAAATCAACCTTATAGTAAATAGGAATCTTGTTTAAACAATGTCTTTGGCTAACGGTATATAGTTTTTTGTTTAGTTGCAAAATAAATGATACAATTTCGTTTCTTCAGAAAAAATATATAAATAATAAGGGTGCAAAAAGGTACCAGAATTTTCTAATTAAAATAAATAATTTGCTGATTATTAACTTAAAATGAAAAGATGCTACTTGCATTACTTAAAGTAAGTAGCCTAGAGAGAGCCAGAAAAAATTAATACTTTTTTTACGCCAGGGTTTCTTACTCTCTATTAACTCACCTACTCAGATGAATTTTTCAAGTGTTCTCCTGCTGTTTTTTGTTTGTAATTTCTTTATTAGTTGTTCATCGCAAAGCCAATCCAGGTCGGAAGAATTATATTCTGGCCATGCAACCAAAACTCCGGTTTCCCATCAGGCTTACAGCGAATTGTTGCAAAAGTATGTTTCGACCCAGGGGAAAGTAAATTATAAAGAATTTTTAAAAGACAGTGTTGCTTTAAATCAATACCTGCAAACCCTGAGCAATAATCCCCCCGCTGAAACCTGGAGCCGGGCCGAGCAACTGGCTTATTGGATAAACGCCTATAATGGTTTTACGCTGCAACTCATTTTACGCAACTATCCCCTAAAAAGCATCAAAGACATCGGCAGTAAAATTAAAATACCGTTCGTAAACACGCCCTGGGACGAGAAGTTTATTCGTATCGGACAATCCCGTATAGACTTAAACGAAATAGAACACAGTATTTTACGCCAAAAATTTAACGAGCCGCGCATCCATTTTGCCATTGTTTGCGCGTCGGTTTCTTGCCCGCCCTTGTTAAACAGGGCCTATACCGCCTCTGATTTAAACCAACAGCTAAATAAGCAAGCGCACCTATTTATCAATGATCCCAGCCGCAATAAGATTAAGCCTAATCAAATTCAGATTTCAAAGATATTTAGTTGGTTTAAAGGGGATTTTACCAAAAAAGAATCTTTAATAGGCTTTTTAAATAAATATTCCCGGGTAAAAATTAATCCGGATGCTCAGGTTTCCACGCTCGACTACAACTGGAATTTAAACGAATAGACGATAGACCATAGACGATAAACCATGGACCATAGACTATGGTCTATCGTCCATTGTCCATGGTCCATAGACAGGAGATCATTAATAATTTATGGAATAAGAAATACTGTTCTTTTCCCTTACTCCTGGTTTTTCGTTGGAAAGTTGAAAGATTATAAAGTTGGAAAGTTGACATAATAAAGTTAATATTATTTTATGTAAATGAAGTTAAATTTCAATCTATCAAAAGTTTACCGTTGCTTTCTGGTTATTAAACTTTCTAACCTTTCAACTTTCCAACCTTTCAACCGGCAACTATTTTACTGCGACCACTCGGTGGGTTCGCGGTCCCAACGGTGTTGTTTTAATTGGTGCAATAGTTCTTCAGGTAATCCTTTGCCGTCGCTGGCTTTTAAGTTAGCCTCGGCGTGATTCACTTTGCGCATACCCGGGATAACGGTTCCTACCTGCGGGTTACTTAAAATAAAACGAAGCGCCATTTCGGGCATCGTCATTCCGGCCGGAATCAAAGGTTTTAAAGCATCGGCGTGGTCTACGCTGGAATTTAGATTTTCCGGTACAAAATAAGTGCTGCGCCAGTCGTCGGCGGGGAAAGTAGTTTCTTTGGTAAAAGTGCCGGTTAAAGTGCCTTCATCAAATGGAACCCGAGCAATAATGCCCACATCTAATTTTTGGCAGAGCGGAAATAATGCGTCTTCGGGAGCTTGGTCGAATATATTATAAATTACCTGCACGGCTTCAATCAGTCCGGTTTGCAAAGTGTGCAGCACATTGTTCGGTTCCCAACGGTTCACGCTTACTCCCATTGCCTGAATTTTACCGGCTTTTTTTAGATCTTCTACGGCCCGCTGCCATTGCTCCTCTTGCGCCCAGGAATCTTCCCAGACGTGAAATTGCTGCAAGTCAATGGTCTCTACACGTAAGTTTTTCAGGCTTTTTTCGGTGTACTCCACAATGTGGTCGTACGGGAAGCAATCTTCCAGTTTAGACGCGCGGGTAGAAGGCCATTGAAAATTTTTAGGCGGAATTTTAGTGGCCAGGTACAGCTTTTTGTCGGCGTGCCGTTTTTGTAATTTACCTAAAATTTGTTCGCTGCGGCCCGAGCCATAACCCCAAGCCGTATCAAAAAAATTACAGCCTCGTTCCACCGACAAGTCCAGCGATTGATTAGATTCCTCATCGTCCGAACCGGTCCAACCGGCCAGGCCCCACATACCATAACCAATTTCACTCACTTGCCAGCCGGTGCGGCCAAATCTTCTGTATTCCATAGTTTATCATTTATTGTTAGTTGAAAAATTTTACAGTTAATTTTGTCTGAATCGCGGAATTCGGGTAATCCGTTTAATCTACAATTTAATTACTCGTGAAATCTGCGAAAATCCGCAATTCAGAAACTTTGTAATGCCTCGTATACTTTGTGTACCGGTAATCCCATAACATTGTAAAAAGAGCCTTCCAGCCGATAAATGGCTGCCATCCCCATCCAATCCTGCGCCCCGTAAGCCCCGGCTTTATCATAGGGTTGGTATTTTTCCAGGTACCAGGTAATTTCGGCTTCGCTTAATTCTTTAAAATACACCCGGGTTACGTCGTGAAAAATTACTTTATTTGGCCGGGAAAGTAAACAAACGCCCGTTATCACCTCGTGCGCTTTGCCCGAGAGGGAGCGAAGCATGGTTCGGGCTTCGTTTAAATCAGCGGGTTTATTTAAAACTTTATCTTCGAGACAAACAATGGTATCGGCGGTAAGTAAAACTTCGTTTTCTGCTAAACTTTCCCGATAAGCTGCTGCTTTTTTACCCGCTAGGTACTCGGCTATTTCGTGGCGGTGTAAATGCTCCGGAAAAGATTCCTCTACTTCTTTAACGCGCACCGTATAGTTTAAACCAAGTTTGGTCAATAGCTCTTGTCGGCGCGGAGAATTAGAGGCAAGGACTAACTTCGAGGTAAAATTCATTTTGTTTAATCGAACTAAATACAAATCCACTGATTACTTTCGGGTAGAAAAAAGTTGATTTCTGAGGCATGAGCGCCCCGCTGTAACAAACTGTTTTAACCTGCTCTATCGTAACTCCATTGGTAATAAAAGCTACCTCGGCCTCCTCGTGATCTACCCGGCTTAAACATTCGGCAAAATTCCGAATGTACTGAATTTCAGTACTGGTGCGCTGCGCCTCTTGCGAAATGCCGAGAATTTTTTCCAGCACAAAATAATGTAGTACCGTTAAATCCAGTTCTTTTACCACCGCGGGCAAGGGCCAGCTAATGTCGGCGTGAACCTCGGTCTTGAGGCGAATTTTGTATGGTTTTCCGCGCAGGTAAAGCCCAAAGGCCCATTTTTTTCCAATGATAATCTCGTTCAGGTCAAACGGGTCCGCTAGAGGAATAATGGTAAAATAAGCGGCAATTTTAGATAAGAATTCTTCGGAACTTAAAGGCAAATGCCGGAATAAGCGGTGCGTGGGTAAAATGCGTAAATCGCAACCTTCAGTGTTCGTCAGGTAAATAAAATGGTAATTATACGATTCAGTTCCGGTGTGGTCCGGGTTTGCCGCCCTGCTGGCTTTTCGGTACTGCAACGAGCTTTCGTAGCGGTGATGGCCATCGGCCAGCAACACCTGTTTGTCTTTTAATACGCGTATAAATTCTCGAACGGCAGCAGCATCCTGAATAACAGCTACCACATCCCGCACGCCTTGGTAATCTTCACTTTCGTGTAAGGGCGCCTGGATGCTTTCGTCCATGTACTTTTCGAGCAAAAAATCCGGATCGGTGTATAAGCCGTGAGTAGGACTAACCTGCAACTGGGTTTCGGTTAACAAGTCAATCCGGTCGTTTACCGAGGCCGGAATGGTATTTTCGTGACGCAACAAAACTTGTTCGTCCCAGTCGTACGCCTTTATTTGGCACATAAACCCTTTCCGGCAGTGTTCCTGCTCCGACCCAGGTAGCCGGAAGTATTGGTAATAAACGTAAATACCCGGTAAATAATCTTGTTTTAGGATGCCTTCCGTTTTCCAGGTTTGCAGCAATTGGGCGGCTTCTTTAGCGGGAAAAGTACCCTGGGGTACCGATAAATGAATGCTATTATAGGAATTTTGATAAAGCGCTTCCCGCTGTTTTAAAGAAACCACATCAAAAAGCGGGGAAGTTAAATCCTGAATGGAGTTGCTAAGTTCCTGGTTATAACGCCAGCCCCGCAAGGGAATAATTTCGGCCAAAGTAAGTAGAAGGTTTTAGGTTTTACGTTTATTAATGGCTATTACTCCTGCTAGGAGGTAAAGTTTAACATAAATTAAATTTTTATCCGGCTGCTTACTATAATTTTTGAACAGATTTCGAATAAAAATAAGTTAGAAAACGTAAAACTTGCTACTCAAGGAGCAAGTCGCGAAATCTGCCAGTCAGCATTCGTTACATTTTTAGTGTACACAATGCGATCGTGCAGCCGATTAGGGCGGCCTTGCCAAAATTCTACTAAGTGGGCCCGTACTAAGTAACCTCCCCAATGTTCGGGTCGGGGGATTTTAGGTAAACCCGCAAACTTAGCGGTATACTGTTCGTGGGCTTCTTCCAGTTCTTGCCGGTTGGTAACCCTTTTACTTTGCGGCGAAGCCCAGGCGCCAATTTGGCTGCCAAGGGGCCGGCTCCAGAAATAGGCATCGGATTCGTTTTCCGTTGTTTTTTCTACTTTCCCCTCAATTCGTACCTGCCGTTCCAGCTCGGGCCAAAAAAAAGTAAGCGCTACTGCTGAGTTATGGGCTATGTCTTGCCCTTTGTGGCTGAGATAATTGGTAAAAAAAAGAAACCCTTCCGCAGTTACACCTTTAAGCAAAACCACCCGGGCCGAAGGAGTTCCCACCGGATCGGCGGTAGCTAAAACCATAGCCGTTGGTTCGGGCAAAGCCGCTTGAATAGCTGCCTGCAGCCACGTATCAAATTGTTGGTAAGGATGAGCCGCCACACTGCTTTCATTTAATTCCTGTAAAGAATAGTTTTTCCGAATACTGGCAAGATCAACAGTTAAAGGCATATATATTATAATATTTATATTTTAAATGGCTTAAAATGCTAATTTTTCTAAATTATATCGCATATTTCATAAAATTGTAGTATTTTGCAGCTTAAAATCTTAATCCTTTTTTATTGATCGTAAAAGCATTAAGTATTTGCCGCCAGAACTATTCAAATTTGAGAAAATAATTCATACATAGTAGATTATTTTTCAAATTACTGCTACTATTAACCTCGAAATAGCGTAAAGCGAAAGGTTAATTCATGACCTTTAAAACAATTAACTCCGAAGTTTATTTTGATTATGACGAAAGTTAAAAGTGGCAGTATACTTATTTCTGAACCTTTTTTAGGCGACCCAAATTTTGAACGTACCGTAGTGCTGGTTTGCAAACACGATGAAGAAGGATCTTTTGGACTGGTACTGAACCGTAAAACCAATCTTAAGTTAAGTGATGTGCCCGAATTAGAACACCTGAACTTTGATATGGAACTGCATGTAGGCGGGCCCATGGAACATAATACTTTGCATTACATTCACCAGCTTACGGAATTAACCGAATCTATAACCTTAGGTTCTCATGTTTTTTGGGGCGGTGATTTTGAACAACTTAAATTTTTATTAAATACCAGTAAAATAGACCCGGACGACATCCGATTCTTTTTAGGTTATTCCGGTTGGTCGGCAGGCCAGTTGGAGGATGAAATAAAAAATAATGTTTGGATAGTAAATAATTCAGCAACTGATAATCTATTTCATTTAAATACGGATTCACTCTGGCGCGATATACTAAAACAAATGGGGGGGAAATACAAGATATTGTCTAATTACCCCATAGATCCAAGTTTAAATTAAACCAATCCGGCTTTGTAAGAAGCATAGAAAGCATGTTAGAAAACGAGAAAAATAGCCCATCCGGTAACGAGAACTTTCCATCTAATCTTCGTCCCGATGGAGGTAACCCACAGGAGATTTTAGAAAGAAGACTAGCCGAATTGAATGCCCGCGATAAAACCGAACCGCAAGCAATAGGAGGTACCCCCGGTCCGGATTTAACGGACCCAATGCCCTTGACCCAGGAAGAAATTGCCGAAGGGGCCGCCAATACTCCGGAAACTACTAATTCATCTGTACCGACCACTCTGGCAGAACCAGCCGTTGCGGATACTCCCATTCAAGCGTTAGCCGATGCCGAAAAACCAACGGGTACCGTGCACTTTGAAGTGCCGCCCGTGGAAAGCAGCGTAGTAAATCAGGCGGATGAAGTTTCGGGTTTTGAAGGCGATTTAACCAGCAATAACGACCTTGCTCCGGATGAACCATTTACCGAAACTATTTCGGATGCCCTGGAGTCGCCGGATGCGGAATCGGACGTTAAAGACGCACCCTCTACTCCCGATGATAAAACGGCTCTTACTCCTTCCGAAATGAGTACCGCTGGAATTGTTCCGGAACAAGAAGCACCGGCGGTAAACCCCGAAAAAACTGATCCGGAAATTACCAACTTAGTTTTAGAAGATACCGAACATCCGGACGAAGCGCATTCCGACGATTACATTCCGGAAATAGATTACAGTACTTTACCGGCTCCTGAACTAAAAAAGCAGCTGCTAAAAGCCTATAAAACTTCGGATCCGCGAAAAAATGCCCGGCAAATTTTTGAAATGTACCGGCAGTATGAACTGCGGGTAGCGGCCGAAAAACACGATGCTTTAGAAAAGTTTGTATCCGAAGGGGGCGATGCCGAAGACTTTGCTTTTCATCCTGGTCCGGAAAACCAGGAAATTGAACGTGGCTTCCAGCAGTTCCGGGAAAACCGCAACCGGGAGCTGAAAAACGAAGAAGAGCAAAAAGAAAAAAACTTAAAGCGCAAAAACGAATTGCTCGAACAACTACGGGCCTTAGTAGAATCTGCGGAAACAAAAAATAGCGCTGATAAACTCAAAGCGATTCAAAGCGAATGGAAGGCCATTGGCGCGGTACCTACTTCGGATGCCCAACAACTCTGGAATTCTTTCCACGCGCTGTTAGATAAGTTTTACAATAACCGGAGCATTTTCTTCGAACTGAAAGAACTCGACCGGAAGAAAAATCTGCAACAAAAAATTCAGTTATGTGAACGCGCCGAAGGCTTATTAACCAATCCTTCCATCAACGCTTCTTTGCAGGAATTACGGCATTTACACGAAGAATGGAAAAATATTGGCCCGGTACCGAATGAATCGCGGGATGCCATCTGGGAACGGTTTATTCAGGCTTCCGAAAGAATTCACGAGCGCAAAAAAGAATATTTAACCGTCCGAAAATCGCAGGAGCAGGAAAATTTACAGCGTAAATTAAATGTTCTCGAAATCGTAGCGCCTTATCAGAACTTTAACTCGGACCGCATTAACGATTGGCGCGATAAAACCGACGAAATTCAAAAGATAAAAGAACAATGGGATAGCATAGGTCTGGTGCCGAAAGAAAATGCCGACGATGTAAACCGCCGGTTCTGGAGCAGCTACAAAGCTTTTTACCAACATAAAAATGCTTTCTTTAAACAGCTCGACGAACAAAAAATGCAGAACCTCCGGCACAAAACCGAGTTGTGCGAGCAGGCCGAAGCCTTGAAGAACAGCACCGATTGGGATGAAACGAAAGAACGTTTGATTCAGTTGCAGAAAAAATGGAAAACCATTGGCCGGGTGCCGGATAAGTATTCCGATAAAATCTGGAACCGTTTTCGGGCTGCTTGTAACGAATTTTTTGACCGGAAGCAAAACCAGCAACAGCAAAAAGAAGCAGAGCTGGAACGGGCCGCTTCGGAGAAAACCGCTTATTACGATAAACTAGCCAGTCGACTAAGTACGCCGACGCCTACCGTTGGTTCTCTAGAGGAGTTTAATCAATTGCTCAGCGATTGGCGTAGCTTTGATGAAGCCGGTCAGCGACCAAACGGGAAATTGGAAGAACGCTTTTTTGATTTATTACAGAAATACCTGGATACGGTTCCGGATTTAAGTTACGAAAGAAAAAATGAATTAGCCTTTCAACTTCAACTGGACCGATTACGTAATCATCCGGATGCTTCGCATAAATTGTATCAGAAAGAGCAAAATATCCGGAAAGAGATCAGTACTCTGGAGAACGATATTAGTACTTTGCGCACGAATATCGAGTTTTTTGCCCGCTCTAAAAACGCCGAGAAACTGCGCCAGGAATACCAGCAGCGAATTGAAGATGCTACTTCTCGGATGAATGTGCTTAAAAACCAACTACGGGCCATTCGTTCTTGATAAATATTCTTTTTGATTTTCAAGGATTTGCTAAAAATTGCCAGAATACTTAACTAAGGAATTTGGATTATTAAGCAGGTTTACTAATTTTGTATCCGCTTCCAAACACGAAGCAATCGTTCATTAAAAAGCCTCCTTAGCTCAGCTGGTAGAGCAACTGACTTGTAATCAGTAGGTCGTTGGTTCGATTCCGACAGGGGGCTCCTTAAGATCAAGCACTTGTAGGGTTTAACCTTGTAAGTGCTTTTTTATTGGTATCTGGTTTGTTTCCTTTAAAAAATTTATTAGAATCAGAAGCTTTATCTATTCTTTAAAGATTCCTGAATCTGAAATTATCTTTTTAATTCGTTCTCTTTGGTTTCGCAGCAATTTTCTTTTAAGATAATCTAAACTGCCTTTTAAATAAATCTTTTGGCTCTCCTCGTGCTCAAGAATGAATGAAGCAATTTCCTTGCATTCTCGTGCCTTTGCGGAACTGACTAGTAAGTGGCTGGTGGAGTAGGGGAAATGTTCCGGACTACTTCTAAAGCATAAGCTAGTAGGAGTGCCGCTACTGGTTGGATGCTGTTGATGGATAATTTTAAAGGACTATATCTAATACTCACCTGGACTATTCAAGAGTAAATTGAGTAAAAAATCTAGTGATCCGCCGGGATTTGAACTGCTGTATGTATATAAAAGGTTGCCCTTAGTACTCCGGATTAGATAAATAGCTTAAATACCGAAATTAGCCTCAAAATAACTAACTTTGCGCCTCTTTTTTTTAATTTTATACCGTACAATTAATTAATAATTACATTACACTTCTTACAGTTTTTCATTTAAATAACGCATGGAATTAGTATACTGGGGTATTATTATCCTGCCTATTCTGGTGTTCTGTGTAGCAATTATTGCAATTTATGTGCATAGATACTACGAGCGCATACCGGGCACTTCTACAAGCAAAAAGGGCTGGCATAAAAAGAAACGCAGGAAAAGATTAAAGTTAAATTGGGAAGATGAAGATTTTTAACTTGTTTACTTAATGCTGATGGTAAAACGGTAATGATACCGGCAAGGAGCTTTTTTTAGCCGGCGATACTACCACGAAAGGTAAAAGTAAAAAGCCAGTGGTTCAAGGGAACGAGAAAGCCGTTCTTGTTTTACAGGATTAAATAATCTCTAGAAAGAAGAAAGTAAGTACGTACGGGGACAAAATTTCTTAGATCTTGCGGACGTCGCAATTGCTGTAATAAAGCGTTGATTATTGATATGTTAAATCTAAATAAGTCTACTATCTACTATTTTAATACTGGGGTTTCTTTACTTACTAAGTTAGACGGGTAATACATAAATTGAAAAAGTAAATCCGAACTTACAACTACCCGAACGGGGGAGAAGATTTAAAGGTGAAATGCTGCTTGTGTTATAAATTATTACCGTATTATTTTTACCCTCATGGAATTACAAACCTTATACTCAGATGAAACCGCTCAAGTTCACGTTAATCAGGAGGATTCCTATATTGGAATAAGGTGGTTAACTCATCCGGAAAGTTCTACTTTTCGGGATATAATTACCCGGGCGCATGCGTACGCGCACGAGCATCATTTAACGAAATGGTTGTGCAATATGGAACAAGCTGAGTTTCTGGAGTTAGCCGATCAGCATTGGCTGGTGGAGGAGATATTTACCGCTTTTAACCCGCAATTGCAGCACGATTATGCCTATATTATTCGGCCCTTGGTGGCAGAAGTATTAACAACCTATCACATTCAGGATTTAGTGCAGGTGGATGAACAATTAAAAGAAAAAGTAAATGTTGCCGTATTCATGGATATTGACCAGGCGTACCAATGGCTTTTTACCTCTAGTAATCCGGTAACTTTACCACCGCAGCCCTAAGTAAATGGAGTAAGTTTAATTTCAAATAACGAGTTATACCCAATCGTACTTATTGGTTTCCAGAAAGTAGTGTAATGGGGAAGCAAACCTGCTAGGTTTCCAAAGCAGGCTTGTCCGAAACCGAGATTCTGGCTATGCCCATCAAACTTACACTTCTCTTTTCCGTCATCATTTTAAGAGGCCTTGAAAAAAGAAAATGCTATATTTTACTTATATCCAATGGCAAGGAATAAGACGTATGAGTAAGGAGCAGTAGCTAAATGAAATAACATCAGTTTCGCTGTAGAGGGCCTCTAAAGTTTCGGTCCCGCAGGCATTCCGACGGGTAGGGGCGTGCTGCGCACGTTCCCACCCGCCTGCAAGACCCAAACGTGGCCCATCGGCCACGAGGCAAACCGGTTACTTCTCAAACCGCATTCGCACCGCTTTATTGAGAAGGGAACAGTCTCAACGGATAAACCGTTCCGGGTACATCTTCCTTATTATAATCTAAGTACTTCAACAGAATTAGTTGAAATTACCATTTGAGGTAACTTACGGATTCTCCTAAATTAATTAGTCGAACAACGAACAACGAATAACCCACAACTACTTAGTTATTACCTAATTTATTTTTCTAACCATTCGGCGGCTTGCTGGTAATCATCAAAAATTTGCATCCGGAAAGAATTATTAATTTTAACGTACATCTGCTCCGCCGATAAACGCGCCATGGATTCGGGGCTGACCACGTGGGCAAACTGGGTTAATCCTAAGGCAATCGCCCGCGGAGTCCAATCCTGAGCAATCCAATCGGTGGCGTGCTCCCAAGGACCTAAAACCTGGCGATTATCATTTAACAGCCGCGGGCATTTAACTTGTTGAATCACCTCTAAACAAGCATTGGCTCCCTGTATAACACTTTCCAAAGTTTGGTAACCTTGCCAATCATTATACACCCACTGATGCCGGGCATCATAACTAATCGTGAGAAAATTCTTCCCGAAAGCATTCGTAATTTCGCGTTTCAAGTAGCTGTTTTTTAGCGATAAATATACTACAACAAAGTAAGATTTTCGTTGGCAATAAGCAAGCCGGAGGACATAATTAGAAAGAGGAGTTGAGTAATCCGGTTGGTTCGGAAACAAGGTACTACTATTTCACCTGTTAAAGTAATTTGTACCGTTAAATTAATTACCAGATAATTTAGAAATCAGTAAATACGTGACACCATCGTACTCCTGGCAGTTGCAACTATACTGACATAAATGCTGAAACCGGCTTTCGAAACGAGTAATGACCAAATCGGGAATAGAACGATTTTTCATTTGGCGGGCATCCATTACTAAAATATAAGCTTTGGTTTCGGCTATGGTGAGCACTTGCTTGAGAAAGAGAGGAGAAGGCTCAATTAAATACTCCCATACGGCTTCTTTTGTCTTGACCATTTCCATCCCACTCTCCTACGTACGTGCTGTTTGTTGTGTCCGTATTTATTACGGTTACTTGTTTATACTGATGCCATAAATTATAGTTGATAAAAGTTTAAGTAATTCTACGCATTAGCTTTGAAAAAATAACTCCGATAAACTTTAAGTTATCGAGCCGGCATTCGTTGAAATACGTAAGTATCTATTTTAGAATTGAAAGAAACAACTTTACTTAACACCAGCAGGAGCAAAACAAGTGCTTGGTTTGAAAACAAGGTAATTTCTTTGTAATTCGTCCGGAAAAAGAAGACACCATCTGTTTGTACTCGCGCGATGATTTCTCTACGCAAATTTAATGCGCCATGACTTAAAATAAAAAGGACTAGTCTGTTGAGGAAAGGAAAGAATAGGCGTCAAACTCCTGCCTCCGGAAAAAAGCAGAAGTTATAAATAGAACGTAATTACTTCTTAGATTATGAGCTTAGCCAATATAGATTTGAGTAAGTATAGTATTGTTCGGCACCGGGATACCGATAAAGTGTACCTGTTCGAGACCGCCTTGCACTCCCGGTTTCAAGAAGCAGATGAAAACCAGGATTATTTGTGTTACGCTTTAGATATTAACGGAAAAATCAATTATACGGACCAGTATCATTTTACCAAGGAAAAGCTTTACTGGCAGCCGGTGAGTCTTAGATGAACGAAATTATTAGTACCTTTAAGGTTAGGTTTTAAGTAAAGGAAAAGAGATAAAAATTGTAACTAAATGGCGTTTTATCGGCGCTATTTAGTTGCAGTTATTCTCCAGGGCTTGCCCCTGGGAAACGACTTAGCCTACCGAATAATCAAACTCCCAGTCGAATAATCAAACTCCCAGTACTGGATAGACGGCACCAGATAATTCAAGGGTTAAATTAATTTTCTTCCAAAAAGAAGAAAAGATTTAACTTTTCGGAATTTAGATGTAAAAAGTAGTGCCTTTATTTTCCTGGTTTTCAAACCAAATATGGCCTTGGCGTCATTCTACAATGGTTTTAATAATGGACATGCCCAGACCCACGGAAGGCTCGCCTTTAATACCAGGTCGCCGGGCCTGGTTAAATTTCTCGAATAAAGTAGCATGGTATTTACCGGAATGCCAATCCCCATGTTGGCTATTTGAATGATTATTGTTACTTCTTTTTCTTCCACCCTCACGGTAATTTCCCCCCAGCGGGCGTAACCTTAATGGCATTGGAAATGAAATTATTAATAACCTGCACCAACTCTACCCGCCGCTTGATAACCTGGGTTTGAGAAGATTCCAGAAACTCTTGTCGCATAAATTCCTGAATCAATTGGGTTCCCTGCTTACTGCAATTTTCAATGGTAGCGATAAACTGCTGTACCTGTTCGTTTTCCAAAGATTTTAAATCTTCCTCCAAGGCTTGGGATAAAGTTTAAATCATGGCCAAAGGGCCCGCTAAATCGTGGGAAAGGATGTTTAAAATGGTATCCTTTTTTTCGGAGTACTTTTTTTAATAATCATTATATTTTTTGACAGCCGTTACATCTTCGGCCTGGCCAATAATCACCTGTTCGTCATCCAAAAGGATAGGCCGTAAACAAATCCAGCGTTCGGGCTGTTTAGGAGTTTGAATGCGAAATTCGATATCGTTAACCAGGGCGCCCTCCCGTAAATCCTGGAAGGTTTGCTTTAAGTGAGATTTATCCTCCGGATGAATTGTTTTCCATAAAGAAGCCGGGTTTTTCATAACGCTCTTCCGGTTCCGGGACCATACTTTCTCGAAGGCTTGGTTCAGCAATGTGAATTGATTATCTGCCAGTTGGTAGGCAAAAACCACTTGGTTGGTACTTTTAGCTACTATTTCTAAGTAATGCAGATTCAGGTTTTCCATAATCGTGATATAGTAAATAATGCTAATAACCCTGCCAGCCACTATTTAGCTATTTACAGGGGTAGAGAATATCCCGAAGCTTCCTGGCGGGCTAATTATTACTGTTTCCGGAGATTAAGAGTAAAGGTTATCGTCCGGCCGGTTTTCAGGGCGGTAAATTGTAGCTGAGCTATAAACAGTAGAATTAATTTATTTTTTGAAAAACCAGAGATAAGCCGGAACTTACGTGGGTTTAGGTAAAATAACTTTAGAGAGCAACTTGTAAGGATTTATAAAGGTCGGATAAAAGATTTCTGCTTATAAGCAAACCCCTATAAAAACCTTTAACTTTGTTCTTCCAAAGGTAAAATGAAAGTGTAAAGCTTTCTTGCAGGTAAAGCTAGCTTTTACTTCTTAAAAATTTTGTTTCTGATCGAACAGATTTCCTATGCTTATAAGTTGTCGTTTTTAGTAACCTAATCTACCATTTTCTACATGATTTATTCGTACGACAACTTATTGCAGGATCTGGAAGCAGTAAGGCAAATATCCTTTGTTCCGAGTATGTTGGAAATTATTTGCCAAGTAACCGGAATGGGATTTGCCGCGGTGGCCCGGGTAACTCCCGATAAATGGATTGCCTGCAGTGTGCGGGACGAAGTGCAATTTGGCTTAGAGGCCGGGGGAGAGCTGCCCATTAAAACTACGCTCTGCAATGAGATTAGAGATCACCGGAAACCAATTATCATTGATAATGTGGCGCAAGACCCAGAGTATAATAACCATCATACGCCTAAAATATACGGGTTGCAAAGTTACATTTCCTTTCCTATTATTTTAAAAAATGGCACCTTTTTCGGCACGTTGTGCGCCATTGATTCGAAACCAGCGCAGTTGAACAACAAGAAAATTGTGGACACTTTCACCATGTTTGCCGAACTCTTATCCTATCATTTACAAAGTCAGGATTTACTGGAACGAAGTTACTGCGCCACCGTAGAATTATAGAATAAAAATACTATTCTGACGAACGCCAATAATGACCTCGACACCATTGTTTATACGGCTGCCCACGATTTAAAATCCCCCATCACCAATATAGAAAGCTTAGTAGCGGCGCTCTCGTACTCGGTAGAAGCAGAAAATTTTAACCGGGAAGAGATGAATCAAATTATCAGGTTAATGCAGTCTTCTTTAAAAAGTTTTCATACCACCATTCAGGATTTAACCACCATTATTGAGGCGGATACGAGTAAGAGCGAAGAAAAACCAGAGGAAATACACCTTCGGGAGTTGGTAGAAAGTGTAAAATGGGATTTACAGCAATTAATAGAAGAATCGCGGGCCAAAATTGAGGTAACGGGGGAAGAGAACATTTCGCTGCATTATCCCAGAAAATACTTTAAAAGTATTCTGTATAATTTGTTAAACAATGCGCTAAAATACCGCTCCCCGGTCAGAACACCGGTGGTAGTAGTAGCAATAAAGCAAGTAAACGGAAAAATTTATTTATCTGTAACGGATAATGGTTTGGGTATTTCTGAGGACCAAAAGATAAAGTATTTACCTTATTTAAACGCTTCCATAACCACGTAGAAGGTAGCGGCTTGGGTTTGTACATTGTTAAAAAGATGGTGGAGTACGGCAACGGGCAAATACAAGTAAATAGTACCCTGGATCAAGGAACTACCATTACCATTACATTTTAAATTGACTGGCAAAAGCTTCTGAGTAATGGAAATCAATTATATCCAATCAGTTAAAACAACTGCCCTAACGATGGCGGATGAAACCCTGTAGGTTTCCCAAACAGGATTGTCCGAAACCCAGGCCTAAAATCCATCAATCTCTTCTCACTTCCCTCTCTTCTGGTCATCCTGGAAGGATCTAACCCGTTTAAAGCGACAGCTGGGGCGGAATTCAGGTAGTTTTTCTTCCATTCAAGAGGCAATCTAGTAAATACTATCCGGAATAATATTTCAAGAAAGAACCATTTGCCTGAGAAAGAACTTGTATCGAATGCATTTAACCGTACTTACCGGACTGCGGTAAACAGATTTTTAAGGAGATAAGCTGATTAGCCTTACTTTCTGCCGTCCGTCATGTTATGCTGAATAAATTGTTGGAGTACCTGAACCGGCGACTCTTCCTCCGGGTGGGGTAAAGCAACGCTTTCCGGATTAACGTAACCTTTTAAACCAGTGAGTGCAGCTTCATCGACGCTTCTAAAACCCATACTCCAGTTCTCAAACACACGTTGGGAGATGGAACCATCGGCTAATTTAATCAAATTCGTGTGATGATAATCTTGGCAGATTTTGGCGAATAATTTTCTTAAGGCTTCTTCGGCTCCTTCAATTAACTGTACGTAATGCTCGCCACTGTATAAGAGCATCCCCGTAATATTATCTCGTAAATTGTTGCGGCGGTATTGGGTTAACATGGCGGTTAATTCTTCTTCCTGGACGAGTACCAGGGCGGTACTCATGTACATGATATGATGCATGGGCCGTGGGTTTAAACAAACAGGTAAACAAGAAAATACATAAATAGCCAGCCGCTAGAGCGGAATATAAATGATTTGTAATTCTTTTTTAGGGTAACGAAAGGTAAGCTGGGTATTAATTTCACCGTCCGAAAGTACCGGATAACAGACGTATAAATCGGTGTCGGAAGCCGCATCAAAATCCTTATTATCGGTTACCAGAAAAGCATAATAGTCCTCTGTAAGTAGGTGTTGCACCGGAACGTACTGCTCAAAGTTTAACTTAAAAAACATGCGAATACTCTTTCTGGTAAAGACCTCCGCGCACGATACAGGCAGGAGAATTTATAAATTTAATGGGAATACCTAATCCGGCTTATCTTATTAAATCTTTTACCTGAAGGTAGAAAGCAGGGTTCTGGAAAAGCTTAAATTTACGTATTATAAGCTGATCTTTAAGTATTTACCTTAAGTTTATAAACAGATTGCGTAAAATACGGAAAAGCAGGTGCATGTTGCGCTAAAATCGTCGCGGGAAAGGTTCCGGAAAGGACTTGCCCCTGGTATAAATACCTAATTAGCTTCTTTTAAAAGACTGTTTTAGGGAAATTAATTTAAGTTATTCAAATTGTACTACTTTTAAAGCTATTTCTGAGGCAGGCGGGAATATACATTCCTTACCGACTCGTTTTATTCCTTGTTTTAGTACCCGTAAGCTGTTTTACCTGCTCTATTGTTAGATAAGAACGAGAAATTTTGTGGAACCGGAAAATAAGAAACGCACAACGGAATAGTTGAAGATAATGAACAAACGGAACATTGTGCTTATTGGGGCCTCCGCCGGTGGTTTCGAGGCCATCAGGCAACTCATGGCCGCGTTACCGGCCAATCTGAACGCCGCTATTTTATTGTCTGGCACATGTCGCCGGATGTAGCGGGTATTATGCCGCAAATAATTAATCGACTGAAAACTATTCCGGCAGCTGATGCTGTTGATAATGACCTATTAGAATGAATCGCATTTATGTAGCCCCGCCCGACCGGCACTTGCTGTTGGAGCGAAACCTAGGCTCTGGCTGTTTCCATCAAACTTACTTTCCTTTCCTCTTTTTCAGTCTCTCTAGCAGGATCTACCAGATAAGCTTTAGGGGAGCCAATAGAATCATCCGATATCTTTAATGCATTGCTTATCCGGTAGGAGAGTGATCTTCGAAGAAATAGTAATTTTATTAAAATCTGGAAAGCTATCCTATATGAAATGGTAAACTGCAATTACTTTTTTTAAACAATATCTTCCAAGTTTTCGTCTAATCCACAATGCTTTAAAAACTCATTATTAAAAACTTTCCGGGTATTTTCATTTAATAAACTTCTCCGGCAACTCAGCCAACTTTCAATAACGGTATCACCATAAATTCTTCTCACCCGTTCTTTATTCAGGAACCGGTTAATCTTACCCCAGTGTACGGTATACGGGATATTCTCGCTTTCCAGTTTTTGCGCAAATAGCTCGATAAATTGATAATTTAATTCAGTATCGGCTCCGTCTAATTCTAAGACACAGGAATGTTCAAACTTGCAAAAACCCAGGGTAGCTTGCGTACCCTTCACGAACCGGAAAGCCATTACTCCGGTAAAAGGCAATTCTTTATTCATTTTTAAAAATAGTTGAGTAACAACTGGTATGTCTTTCTGGTCGAAGGCAAAGCCGGAGCTAAATAACTGGCCCCGAAATATGGTGTTTCGGAAGGTTTCTCCAATAGTACCAATAGCAGATTCGGGGCGGTCATAGGCTACCTCAAAAAGTTCATTCACCGTTTTAGGTATGAGTTTCAACTCTATTTTGCCGGGTAATTTCTCTATTCTATCCAGCACGGATTGTATAATGCCCAATACATCATCGCCGTAGGTGAATTTTCCATTCTGATTCGGGTCGAATGGGGTGTAATTGGGCTGGTAAGGCTGCTTGTACATTAACCGCAAATAAACTTCTTCGGTTTGTCCATCTTGTTTAAAATTATGGGGGTTTATAGCTAATTCAAAATGATATAATTGTTCGACGGGTAACTTTAATTTGGCAATTAAACCGGAAAAATCATTAAATTTTATAGCGTTTTCCAGGGCAAGGTTATACGGTACTTTCTGGAGTTGCTGGACTAGTAAAAATTTAGGTTCTACTTTTATTATTACGCTATGAATAAACCCGAAGCTACCAAAGCTCACCAGGGCGGCGTTAAATAATTCATCGTTCCGGATCACTTCGGCCTTTGTCCATTCGTGAAAAGCAGATGAGGTAACCGGGTAAGAAGCCCGCTCCAGCCATATATGGCGGTCCGGCCCCACAATTATATGCATGGCTACCACACAATCGCACAAGGATCCCCTGGTCTGGAATGCTGCCCCGTGGGTTCCGGTACTAAAGGCGCCTACTATAGTTTGGCCGTTACTACCTCCTGACATGCATAACGATTTAGCTGGATTCTGTTCTTTCTCCAGTGAACTGTTTATCCGGATGATTTCGTTACCGCATTGGGCAAACAGCAGGTTAGTGGGATCCCCACCATTTTGCAGATAAGTATCGGATAGATGTACTGCCGCTAATTCGGCTTTTAAAGTAAGTTTTTTAGTATTAATAATGCCATCTTCCGAAACGGCCACTTTACTTAATGACCAGCCGCTACCCATGGCCCGCAGCCTTATTTTGTTATCAATAGCATGTTTAATCAGCCACTGAAAATTTTCGGTAATTTTGTTGTACTTTTCTTTAAACGTAGGGTATTTTTGTTTGAACTCGGGATCTGAAACCGTTAATTCAAAAGAGGCATCTTTCTTTAATTTCTGAGTAAAATTTTGATGTGCATTGGTCCATTCGTCGTCGGGTAATTCTAAGGGCTTTATTCCGATAGGAAGTTCCATAATTTTATTTGTATTAGTCAAGTTTTTCTATTTTCTCTACACTTGGGCAGCAGCACCAAACAACTTTTTGCGGCACCACAATGCCTAAAGTGACGGTAGATAGTAAAATGAATCCTAGGTTGGATTGGGTTGTTACCTGGCAAATGCTTTTCGATTCGCATTGGGCCGGAATATCTTTGGGCTGAACAATGCCCCAAAGCAGGTTTACCCTGGTAGCCGTACTGCGTTGAACACTATCGCAACTGTATTCACCAATTAACCGGGTACTGGCACAACCCGCATTTAAAAGAATTACTAGCGTTAAAAAGAAAGAAGCAAGTAGACGGCCCATAAGTGTATAGTTTTTAGAAATTTCTTCTTAAAAATTCCACCACGTTTTTGTAGCAAATTTTTTCTGCCAATTCATCTACTTCCGCACTATCGCGGTAAGGATTAAATCTATCTTGATTCAAGAACCTTTTCAGAAATTTCTTGAAAGTCGGGAATTGATCGGAGGCCGCAAATTTGTCGGTTGGGTTGATGGTTCCGTCGAAATCAGAACCAATACAAATGCGGTCCCAAATTTCCTTTTTATCCGCGGCTCCGGTGTTATACACGGTTTTTACTATATGCTCCATCTGGTCGGCGAACAACTCGGCCCAATCTTCTTCGTTCCAGAATATTTTACCTTTTCGTTTTTTCTTGCCCGATAAAATAGGTTCAAAAAATATTAAGCCAATTAATCCTTTAGATTGATGAATTCGGATTATTTCCTCATCGTACAGATTGATACTCCAAGGGTTAAAAGAGTCACTGTTTTCCCACTCACTATCCAGATCCGCCGGAGCAAAACCTTGATCATTTAAACTGGGCTTACCATTTACCGCCGCATGGCTCATAATTACCGGAATTATATCGGTGGGGTTTGCCGCCCGGTAGGTATCTAAGATAGTATAATAATCCTGACGGCTTCGGGTGCTCATGTGCTTAATATCGATGTGAATGCGCTTGCCGCGGTCGGCTCTGGCTAACGATTCGGCATCAATGCTTAGCAATCTTTCTATTATTTTTTTACCTAACGGGGTAATACCGCCGTTTAAAGCGGCCTGATACTTGGGGGGAATTTTTTCAGGCGGAAAAGGTTCGGCATAATCCAGAATTTTCCGGAACAAATCCGTAAGCGGCTGGGCATGGCCGCAAACCTCGTTGTTAAAAGCGTGTGTCATGGTCATCCACAGGGGGGAATGCGTCCAAGCCGGTACTTCCGGACTATTAATGCCTTTAAGGGCATCTACCCGTCTCAAAATCAATTCTTCGCTTACGTTAAAATTATTGGGTGCCCCATTAAAGCTTAAATGCCCGGTACCTAAACCATGCGACGATTCAACCGTAAAAACAAGGGCTATAATTCTTTCAGATTTATTATCTTTATTGGCGTCCAGAACATTTTGAATGTCGGCGAAATTGCGGGCCACCACGTAGCGGCACTTAGTTTTTTTGCCCGTAGATTCCAGTTTAATTTTTTTCGAAATATTCTGGCCACCCAAATAAAATCTAACTTCTTTATTTAGCTGATTAAAATGATCGTAGGCCGGCGATTGGTAAAAGGAAATTTTATCGGAAGGAAGCGTACTTAAAAAAGAAGAAAACTCAGCTAATATTTTTTCGGAAATAGATCCCTGAAAAGATAAAATCTTTTGCTCCGGCGGTGTTAAGGCTATACAGGCAATTTGCACATCGCCTTGGGCCATGTTTTTTAAATCCGCCGCTGTAGATCGAACGGCACCTACCAATTTTTCCAAAATCCTAGGTCGCCCAATGGGCTCCCATATATCTACGACGTCATTCTGAATGTACTTCAGCAACGTATGGCAATGAATATCGGCAAAAACTTCGGCTTGCGGCATAGCTAAAATGGTTTTAAGTGATAACGGACTCCTATGGTAATATCAAGTGATCGGAAATTAACCGCGTGGGCAATCAGGTTGGTGGAGCCTTCTTCCTGTTCCGGTACCCGCACTGTTTGGCGTGGCCGGTAGCCAGCTTTTAATTGCAATGACAGATTTTGGCGGGAATAATAATCAATGGTTGCCCGGTAGTGGGTTGTAATGGTTTTTTTTCGTACTTCATATTTATTCGTCCCCAGCGAACCGCGCACCAGTAAGTTGTGGAAGCTTGGCCCAGCCCCCGCCGCAAATTCCAGCCGGGTTTTATTTTGCGGAGTAATGGGATTAAGGATATAATTAGCCAGCAAGCTATAGGTTTCTCCTTTCGCTGCTTCGTATTCCGGACCAGGTTCGTGATGGTCGGTGCCCCCCCGAATTTCCTGATTTACAAAATTATTAAAGGATATGCCAAGCTGGAATTTGCGCTCCAGGTTATAATCGGTGGTAATGTTCCAGGTATAAGGGGTGCTGGAGTTTTCGCCGTTTGGGTAGTGTAAATAACCAAACCAATGCGGTATATGATTAGGGATACCCGAAATAGCGTAAGCATTTTTAATGCTTTGATATGTCATTACGCTGGCCCAGCCTCCGCCTAGGGCAACATGAAACCGGGAGGGAGCCAGCGTACTTACATCACGTCGGGCGCCTACGACTAACCCCATAATAGTTAAAGGGGTAGCCACTATAAACAGATCTACTACCGCGTGAAGGGGCCTAGGTACCACCTTGCCATTGGCTAACACCCATTCCTTTCCGGATAATCCTAATACAATGCCTCCGGTACCGCCAATAGCAAAACCAAATAATGCTCCTCGCCCAGGCGTATTCATTATTCTTTTGGTTTTTAATAATTCCGGTAGTAGAGGAGTATTGAGTTTTGACTTGCTTACAATAGGATTGGCGCTGCTATCGAAAACCGCATTATATTCGGCATTAGCCAAAAGCTGGGCATTGCTCCGAAAGGAAGATAACAGCAGGCAGAACAGCAGGATTAAGAATTGCGTCCGAAAAAAATGATTGTTTTTCATAGGGCTTAGATTTAGTACAAGAGATTCAAACCAAATTGCACTTGAGTTAAAGGCTCCAAGGAAACATTGCCCGAAGACCAGCCATTTGTTTTCCGGTCGCCTTCTAAAAACCACTCGAACTGGTTCGATAACGGAGCCGCAATTCCCAGTTTTACAATTCCCCCGGCCGTACCTCCTTCGGAGCGGAACAATTGGTCTTTGGGTTGCATCCACATGCCAAGTGCTCCAGTCAGGAATACTTTTTTCATCGGAAAACGATGTACTTCCAGATCTATCCCCGGGAAATGACGCTCCCGGTTTTTATAATCGTGGTAGGTAAAAAATACATTCCATTTATTTTGCTGGAGGTAAATATTGTAATCGATAACCCGGCCAAAAGAAACTAAATTGTGCACCAGGCTAAAGTTGTAATGAAATGGCTGGCTGTTAAAAGGGCTGATTGCCCGGAAACGGGCAAAGCCAAAATTATGCGGCGAAACCAGGTTCAGCCACACTAACCGCGATTGTTTTTTTAAATAATTTAATTCTTCTGAGGTCAAATCTTCTTTGCCAATATACCGGTCTACCCCAGTGCCATACGGATGCGCTCCGCCATTATTACCCCGGTTTTGGTAAGGTTCTTCCGGCCGGAACAAATCATAGACCCAGGGAGTAAATTCCACACCGGAAATATCTCGTGCATCCGCAGTTAATTCACTTTTATTACGCTCGTCAATGTCTTGGTCGTAATTCTTTTGCCGGAATTCATTCACGTACTGGATGGTAATAATGGTATTTAGCAGGTTAGGAATTATATCGCGATAACTGGGCGTGCCGTAGAAAAAAGCATCTTTCTTAAGCTGTTCAATTACTTCCAACTGGGCTTCGTGGCCAATGCCTTTATTCCGGACAAACTCCGCCGGATAATCTCTTTTAAAATTTATCAGATCCTGGTCGCTAACATTTTTGGTGGCAATTCTTTTTTTAAAAAAGCGGAAGTCGTTGGCCTGGTTGTAGCTGGATATTCCCCGGAGGCGCAGTACTGCCCGGTGGGCTTCCTGGTGCTGCCAGGCCGTTCCGCCCGGCAGATAGGTATAAATGACATTAAAAGCCAGAATAGACCCGGTAGTGAGTACTTTTCCCCAGAAAGGATGAACAGGCTCCAGGGCGTTACCTAAAGTGGTATTTACAACCTGGTGCACCGCCACGGTATTGTTAATGGATTGATTTAAGCTCGGCCAGTAATATCCATTTTTAAAATTAAGCGGATAATCTGCCAAATAAATATTTATAGGCCGATTGGCCGGAGTTAAAGGAGTAGGAAAACTATCTGGTATTTGTGCCTTCGCGCAAATGCCAGAAAAGAGCAGGGGTACTAACCCAAAATGAATAATTTTTAAGAATAAATTTTTCATAAATTAGGGCAGTTGGGAATTGCCAATCCTAAAAGTTTTCTTTATTGCCTCAATCACCACGTATTGTTAAATAAATGAAGGATGGATGATAAGGGTGTTGGGGCTGTTTTATTATTCTGAGGAGTCTTTTGTTATACAATAACTATATATCAAACTACCTTGGCGAATAGCCGGACAAAAGGAGGAAGTAGTTAGGTTTAGTAACCCTAACTTTTTTTATTTTTTTAGATTCTACAATTCTTCTTAAAAGAACAGGAATCCGGGAAGTATTTATTTAATAAGGTAAGTTAAAACTGGGATTGTTGCTTTAGTTGTTCTGCTTGAAAGGATAAAATAGAGTATTATGGTAAATGGATGTTTCAAACACAAATTTATTCAAATCAATAGGTATTCGGCTAATACAGTAGATCAACTAGTTTCCATCCTATTTAGGTGAATGAAAAGGTAGATAATAATATTTAACGAAAGGTATGTCCATCGTAAGCTAATGTCAATACTGATTTTTCAGTATTTTAAATCAATTTTCCCCGCTTTTCTCTTAAAATAGGCTGACTAAAAAGTATCTAGCTAAGCATCGTTTTCCTGGAACAGAGATTATTACATTTGATTTGACGTATAAAGTTATTCGGGAATTTGTTAGGCCGAGTAGGAGGGGAGAGTCAATGGCTTGGCTATTTTGCGTTAAGGTAGCATACGTGTTATAAGGCAGAGGTTTCCTGCAAATAATTTTACTTTCGCAAAGTACCATGAGTCTGGCGCCACAGCACTACTTTTATCATTCATCTATTTACTTAATTTCTTCCGTTTCGCATCAGATTATATCAGCCCCCATTCATTAACTGCAACGTGGAAGCTTTTTCCAAATACGCGACCAGGTGGTGGCGATAAAATATAGGAAAACTTTCAACCAGACGTACTACTTATAGTTTCACACTAAATTTTATATCTGAGTAATTAATTATAATTGGTAAAGCCGGGTGCAGCCTTTTGTCTAAGATAAGAAATTTTAGAAGATTTTAGTTGTAAGTAAGGAGTGCGTTTAACATTCTCCGAGTACTCTATACTAGGTATTTATCCAGGAGTTAACTTGTGTTTAATTCTGTTCTACTACTTATATTTTCATTGTAAATTTAAAGTGTATTTTGCCTTAAAATAGGTTGGCAAAATCGTCTTACACCAGAGCAAATATAAGAATTGAGCTTGTCGAATTTTACGTAAGCTTAATTTTAGGTCTGTGTATTATCTATAAGAAGCCCATACACTAGATTAAATCTAAATACCAAATAATGACATATAAATAATCTTTCATTAGTCATTATTTGCATGTTAGAATCGCATAATACATAATTTTATAGCTAATCACATTTTCTTCCAGCTAGGATAAGCCGTCAATGACTGAAAAATACTGAAAAATCAGTATTGCATTATAATCTAATTCAAGGCAACTTTCATGTTCATATTGCAAATTTTACCCGAACCTTTAATGTTATTGAAAAATAAGAACCGGGAATAACTCATGAAAGTGCAGAGCTCTGTTCAATTAAAAAAGTAATTTATGAAAGTAATATTCCAGATTTTATCATTATGCTTTTTAGGATTGCTTCCGCAAAAAGGATATTCACAAAAAAATTGGAAATTAGTAGAAAACAAAAATGGCATTATGATCTTTACCCGGTTGGCTTTTAGTAGTAAGTTTAAAGAAGTAAAAGTTGTAACAGATCTACCCGGAACTACAAAACAATTAATTAACACCATTCTAGATGTAGAAAATCATAGAACTTGGGTGTATGGAGTGAAACAAGCTTATCCTATAGAAAAACAGAACAATAGCCCCTTTATTTACTACTGCGAATACAGTTTGCCATTGGTTACCGATCGGGATATGGTTTTAGAAATAAAGTATTCAGAAGGTTCTAAAAATCAACAAGCCGTAATGGAAATAAATAGTATTCCTGAAAAATTACCAGAGAAGAAGAACCTGATAAGAATTTCCAAGTTATTTGCTAGTTGGGAAATATTTCCAATGTCAGATAAAAAGATGAAAGTTACCTACATTCTTCGTGTTGATCCGGCAGGGGAAATTCCAGCTTTTATTTATAACCCTATAGTAACAAGAGGTCCTTATAAATCTTTCATGAAATTAAAAACAATGCTGCAATAGTAAAAACCATTATCAAAATTTACGGAGTCTATGTTTAACAATCACTATCAAATTTTTTTTTAAAAACGCAGCCTAATTACAAATAGATTGGTATTTTATTGATAAAGCAGGCTAAATCTAACTATAATAATCTATGGAGGCTAATAACGAATTTCAGCCTATCGAAAAAGATACATCAGCCTGGTTTAGTCCAATTGTTATTACCGCAGTTTTTCTTATAATTTCTGTTGTTATACTTATTGGAGCAACTTTATTTGGATTTAATAAAGGCGATATATTAGGTCAATTAAAAAACGGTGAATATGCGAGAGGGCTAATTACGTATCTATTTTCCATTGGAACCATTGGCTCTTTTGTAGTTTTAATCCTGGCTGCGCTTGTAGGAAAGGGATCGAAGGAAGAACGTGAAGATAGATTTAAAAATGCCAAAGATGTTTTTTCTTTACTGATCGGGATATTTGGTTCAATTATAGGTTTTTACTTTGGTTCTATTATCGCGGAGAAAGAAATAGCTGCTCCGCAAATTGTTGTGGCAGAACCGATAGTTGAACGGACAGACCCCTTAAACTTTACTATAATGAGTCACATTAGTGGCGGAGTTCCTCCTTATTTTTACTATATCAAAGTTAAAAATAATGATTCTATGCCTATCAAGCGTACTAAAGAATGGATAAGAGAGGATATACTCAAAACTATGTTAAAGTCCGATAGTGTTTTTCAAATTACCTTGTCGGTATTTGATACAAAAGGGGACTCTATAGTTGTCCAAAAAGAAGTACTACGACCAAAAAATTAGTAAAACTTTTAGGAAAGTATTAAATAAAACGTCCTTTTTCCAGAGATTAGAACTGCCATAAACCCGCTGTAATTACTCCTCCTGTACCAAAACTACATATAAAGACTTTTTTACCTTCAATATTTGATTCGGAATGCTTTAAAGCAAGGCCTATGGATGCAGTACCACAGTTACCTGTCAACTCCGATACGTTTACAAAATTTATTCCTTCTATTTCAAAAATATCTTGAAGATGTTTAATTATTTTGGTATTTACTTGATGTAAAATCATGACGTCAGGTCTAGAACGACTTTCAGATAAAAATTCTTCGTAAAAAAACTTTGCCTCTTTAATTAACTTTAAGGCTAAAGAATTATTCATTTCTAAGCCTAAATATTTTCTTGGATTCTGGTTTACAGCTAAACCCTTCGCTAATATAAGATCAGCATCGTGTCCAAGCTTCACCTGGACAACATTTAATAGTTCTTTATATTGTTTTGATTTATAGTGAATCAGATTGGTTGCATAATTGCCGCCGGTCAATATACAAGCAAAGGAACCATTACCAAAAATGCTATAATTTTTACTCGCTCTATCACAAGCTTTTTTAGCTGCATCAGCGATAACAACTAGAACGTTGCTATTACAAACAGTTGCAAGTTGACTTCCTAATAAAAGTGCAGTAACACCGCCGGCACATCCTTGAACAATATCTATCACGTGCGTATCCGTAAAATGAGGATTAAAGACTTGGGTTAATTGTTGGCCAAGAGAAGGGGCTATACTATCTGGACAAGTAGTTGCCATTATCAAGTGTGAGATTTTACCGAGATCCTGGTCGAGAAGTGGAGCTACTACTTTTTTTGCAAGAGCTAATACTTGTTTTGGGTAATGTTCATGAGGGGACAGGTCACCATACTCATGATAACTGTGCATGTTAGAAAATTTTACACCCATTAAAATACAGTATTATTTAAGTATGCTTTTCTAAGTAACATACATACTTTATTTGATTACTAAATTATTATAACAAAATAAACTTTATTATTTCTAAACATCCTAAGTAAAAGTAGTTAAATGAGAAAGTATAAGGGAGGTATTGTCTTGATTTTTTAAATTCGTAAAAGACTAGTTTTAGAATAGTTTACCAAACTTATTCCAAAAACGACCGTTTTCCTGAGTCTCATTTCAAACTTCTAAGAACCATCTCAAATGGGCATTTTATACAACAAGATTTTATACCGCATTCGTGATACAAAAAGAAAATAGATACGCCTAGGTAATAACAATTTAAGCTTCCCAGGCATGATTTTCAACTACTTTGTTTTTAACTTACAGTTCTGCCAGGATATTATCCACAAATATCGCCTTTATTTTAGTTGCATAGCAGCCATTCCGTACACCCTTTCTATGTTTTCCCGGAACACCTTTTCGTCGTAAGTCCGGAAAATAATATGCACACTCAATACCTACAGAGCCTTGGTACACTCAAAACTGCGCTTACCCCAGGCCTGGAAAAGGTTTAACAGGGGAAATTAATGGCTTTTGAAAATCCGGCAAAAGGTTAGCTGTTGGTTAGGCTCCAGCCAAGGAAAAACTTTTTCTTCTTCTTGCCCGGCAGGGGCATTATCCAGAAAATCGGCTAAATAATCAATAAGTTTATGTCCCTGTTGGCGGAATTTCTCTGAGGAGTATGCCTGATGGAGTATATTATCCATTTTGGTTACGGCTCTACAATTATTTCAAATGGGGACATTTACCTGTATTATTTTATTACCAACCCGTTTATAGAGCCCGGTAAGCTGGTTTTCTACTAAATAAAATGGTAAAAATTACGAAGCTGTTTTACGTATCTCTTAAAATAGGCCGTTCCATTATTGCTGAATTTAATACATTTAAATCTATTTAGGATTTTATTTATTCTGAATAGTGCTTCACCTGAAAGAGTAACTTCTTTAAATTTTTTCTAAAAGTTATTTCAAGTAAATCTTCTGATGATCAGTAGGTTTAAATACTTTTATCAAACATAAAATTTGTGGTAAGAGAAAACTTGTTACCGACTTTTTCCTGAAAATAAAAGCCAATATTTCTCTTCTTCGTCTATTTTATCCTTATTAAAATAGATACTATCTTTGTTCGTCTGGTTATTAAATAGTCACTAATTTTATCGCCTTTTGGTTGCTTAGTAAAAACTTTTTGGCTCAGGTTTCTCACTGCCGTTAGGCTACTGGCATATTCGACGAAAGTATTTATACCGCACTTAGGCAAGACATTTTAGCCATACCTTTAATCCTGTTTTAAAAAGGTAAATTCTGAAGCAAAACAATATGCAATTAGTAGACACACCGTATTCCCAGTTCCTGAAAAATTTCGAAGAAACTCTCCAGCACTTATTTCATTCTAAAGCAGATATTGATCAGCTCAGCTTAGAGAGAGGTTTACCACCCGCCATAATGAGCGAAATCATGGCGCAAGTACCTTTATCGGTGGCTATTCCCAAGCCGTACGGAGGACGAGGTAGTAGGGTAAAAGAATGTTTAGGCATATTGGCCGCTGCCTCTTACGAATCGCTCCCGCTTTCCTTAATATTCGGGATTAACATAGCCCTTTTTTTAGAACCTGTTTCTAAATACGCGCCGGATTCGGTAAAAAAAGAAATCTTTGACCGTTTTTTGAAAGAGCAAAACATGGGCGGGCTCATGATTACGGAACCTAACTACGGCAGCGATGCTCTGAATATGAAAACGGTAAATATACCTACGGATAATGGGTATAAAATTAAGGGCAGCAAGCATTGGCAAGGCCTTACCGGAATGGCGGATTACTGGTTAATTGCCTGCCGCAAAGAAAGTAGCCCAGGAGAGCTTAGCCGGGATATTGATTTTTTAATTTGTGATGTGTCGCAGGAAAAGCAGCGGGTAGTAGTAGAAGAGTATTTTGATAATTTAGGGCTCTACATGATCCCTTACGGATTAAATAAATTAGATTTAGAAGTTCCGGCCAGCTTTAAATTACAACCGGAATCTACTGGTATTAAAATGATGCTGGATATTCTGCATCGTAGCCGGATGCAATTTCCTGGCATGGGAATGGGCTTTATTCAACGGATGATGGAAGAAGCCATTGCACATTGTCAAAATAGGGTAGTGGGAGCGGCTAATTTATTAGCCCTGGACCAGGTGCAGTTTCAATTAACCCGGATACAAGCGGCTTTTACCATTTGTTCGGCCATGTGCGCCCGCAGTAGTGAAATTAGCGGCATCGATCATAACCTGGCGGCCGAAGGTTTAGAAGCAAACAGTATGAAAGCAGTGGTTACCGATTTAATGCAGGAGTCTGCTCAAATCCTGGTTCAGCTGTCCGGAGCGAATGGTTACCGGATAACGCATATTGGTGGGCGCGGAATCGTGGATAGCCGGCCTTTTCAGATTTTTGAAGGTTCCAACGAAATGCTTTATGCTCAGATAGCGGAAATGATTACCCGCTTAATGAAAAAGCAGAAGCAAATGCAGGTTTTTGCTTTTCTAAAAGATTTCATCCTAACTTCTCAGGCCAGCGAGTATTTTAAACAAGAACTTAGTTTTACTCTTCCCGATTCTCTGCCGCAACGCAAACTAGTGGACTTGGGAAAAATAATTGGGCGGATTGTTACCGTAGGTTATGTATTAAACCTGCAGGAAAAAGGATTTCAGAAAAATTTGGTGGAAAACTGTATTATTTCGGTCAAACAAGAAATTGCCGCGCTCGTTTCTGCCTTTCAATCAAATAATAGCATTCAAGTTATTACTGATTTATCCGAAGATAGCTCCTGGTTGAACTTTGCCGAATAAAGAATGGAAATCTAATTAGTTAAAGTAAGCTGGTAGATGCAGGTAAATGCTGCCAATCCATTTTTTGATTATCTCTTCTACTTATAAAATCAACCACTTTTAGGCAAAAGATTAACTGCTTTTTACTTTTAAAAGCAGTTAATCTTTTGCTTTTTTAGAAGAATATTATCAAATAAGAAAGAATGTATTCTTAATTAAAATCGAAGAGTAATGCTTAAAGTTTGGTTGGTAAGTAGAGGTTGCCGTTTATTGAATTGAATTAAAATAGAATTGTCCGTTTGCGTGTACTGCACCGGTAGAATTTGCTTGCCGAGCTTTGCTATTACTTTTTGAATGGGCTGCTTATCCTGTATTTCCAATTTAATCTTTTCTACTTGCAAGTCGCCGTATTTTAACTGGATCTGATGAACCTGCTGGTGCGGGTTTATTTGCTGGGAGTAACTTCCCCAGCCATTGGCCGAAGTAAAAGCTGCTTTAAAACGTTCGGGGTTAATTTTAGGAGCAAAAGCAATATAGCCTTTCGGACCATGATTCTCAAAGCCGCAGGCCGTGATAAAAGTACCGTAACTGGCCATGGCGCGGGCATAATGGTCGCTACATTCTATCTCATTAAAAGGGTTTCGTTTACGGGCATGGTACCGGTCGTGAATGGTTCGGGTAATCACTAGAGCTTCTTCTATCATGCCTTCCGCCATCATATGGGCCGCTACCTGGTGTTCAAAGCCACTCATGCATTCGTGAAAATAGCCTAACTGCCAGGTCTGGTTGTCGCCGTACGGCTTGGCTTCTTGCTTGGGATTGGTATTCATAACCAGCCCGCCTTCACCCGCCAAAGCATAAGGGCGGCCGCCGGTATGTTCTTTTATATAAGGACCAACATCCGGCGTGTAATTATATTTCCACAGCGACTTTAAAGCCGACAGGGTTTTCTGCTGGTTTATAATTCTACCTAATCCCACCTGAAAGGCCCAGCTTTGGCCGTAAACCTGATCAATGTGAGAAGTGTTATAAGAGCCTAAATGCGCCCGGCCTTTTTCCGGATCTGGGCGATGAATAAAATATTCGCCGTTAAAAAGTTTATCTTCCATGTTTCGGCTCCCCTTGGTTACATATTCCTGGCAAACTGCCGCAAAATCTGCATCGTGCATTTCCTCTGCCATAGCTTGACCGGCTTTTACGGCGGCCAGGCACAAACCTACAATCCAGGCTATTTCTCCGTCCCAAACGGCATCCAGCGTATTTTCTAAGGGAGTATCTTCCAAGCCATCTTTATTCTTATCCAGAGTTAGTAAAAAAGTGATTGCCCGCTTTATTTTGCTCCAGTTTTGATTTAAAAAAGAGGAGTCCGTACTCATTTGATGCTCGCGGTAAATGCGCAGAATGGTGCCGGCCTGGCCGTCGACCGCCGGCCGGTGATCTGCTTCTCCCCGAAACCAAATAGCCCCGTTTTCCGACAAGCTCAAACCTAAATCAATTTGCTCGCGGGTTTCTCTTTCCAGCAAAGGGAACAAACGGCCTACCGCCTGGGCATACTGCCAGACGTGGGTGCAGGTACCCGGGCAACAACCAACACCTTCCCAGGCATAAAACCGGCCGGAACCAAATCGATGGCACGTAGTGGTTGCCAAGGTAGAAGTATTGGCAAAGGTTCTTTCTAAAAACCAATGCGGCAGCGTTGCCTCCTCGTACCAGGTTTGCTTCCACAGCTTACTTAAGGACGAAAGCTTTTTAAAATTTTGCTGAAGGTAGGTGGCTACTTCCAGGGAAGAATTAAATTTATTGGCATAATACCTTTTCTTATCCGGCACTTCCTTTAGTTGCAGATTAGGAAAAAACCAGGAAATGACATAATCCGCCCGTACAGCTTTACCGGGCTTCATCGAAAAATTATGACCCACTCCACCTATTAGCTTCTCCTTAATATCTTTAATGGCCTCCGTATTATTGCTTGGTTGAGTAAATACTGCATCGGCTAGGGGCCAGGTTATATCTGTGCCTACGAATCCCGTATTCTTGTTTAAAGAGGCAATGGTCATGCTGCCGTAATCCGGTTTTAACTTTAATTCTTCCAAAGCTGAACCTTTAGCTCGGATACTTCCCGTTACACAAGATAAACCTGGTTGCTGGTAAGCAGTATTATACCGTTGATGAATTGTTTGCTCACCAGAATAAATTCCCGCTTTATTTTCCAGCCAGCCCATAATAGTTACTTCAACCAGCTTCCGGGAGGTGTTTATAATTTGAAAAGAGTAAATAGCAGCCGGTAGTCCGGAATTTTCGGCATCTAAAGGAATAAAGGGAGAATACACTTCCACTTGAACCAAGACGGGTAGCCCGGCATCCAGGTAATGAATAGTGGCGAAGGGATAAGTGGCTTCAAACTTAATTTCCGGCCAATCTTCCGTTTTTAACTGCTTTATTACGGTAGTATTTTCGTATTTAATTTGCAGGGCAAAACCTTGTTCTAGTGGCCGGATATTTTGGGCCGGTTGCACGTAACAGGCCCCATCCCGCGATTTTACTACATTGCTCTTGTCCAGTACGCCTATGTCCCACTGCAATTCTTTGGGCTCTATGCCTTCCTGGTTTTTGTTGAATATATCCCACAGCCAAAGCCGGCCATCCCCACCTAAATACAAGGTGCCGCAGGTAATACCACCCACCGGCATCCCAATATAATTTAATTCATTTTTAGTTTTTAAATAAGTAGTAACCTGGCCTCGTTGGTATAAAGATTTAATCCAGGCGGGATCAAGCTTTTTATCCACTGGTATTTGTCCATCGGCTAGGGCGCCGGGAGGAAAAGGACCGGCAATGACGGGTAAACCTGACGTTAGAAAACTAGCCGATAAAACGCTGCTTTGTTTCAGAAAATCCCGCCGGTTGATTTTTCTTATCTGCATACCTTATTTTTAAAGCATAATATAAGAATACAATCCGGCAAATTGCAATAATCGGACGGTAGACAAACGTCGTATTTTCATGCTTTACCGGTTCTAATCGGTTCTGCTAAACTCGTTGATGGAAGTCTGAAAAGTTGGTTTAAAACAGGCTCAAGTAAATTCAGTGGTATACTTTAACGGCACGGAGCTGTTTTTTGCGCCAAAAATTACCTGTTCGCACGCTTGCCAACAGGTAATTTTTTTGTATTAGGTCCGTTTATGTAAAATCGAAATATTTACGGCGGTGACTGCCCTTTGCTGGCTATTTCTGGTGATTTAAACTGTCACTTACACTAGTAGAGGTATCACTCATCATTACACCTACCGGATTAGCCGAATCGGAGGAGGCAGGCGGCGTGGTACTATCGACTTTAGTTGTGCTGTCTGCATTCGAAGAACTTTTTCCGCAGGCCGTAAAAACACTGGCAATAGTAAGGGCGAATAAAATCTTTTTCATATTAGGTATGTTTTTCTCTTTGAAATTTATCGCCCTTATACGAGTGGTTGTTTGCCCTGTAAGAAGGGTTGGGTATATTCCCGCTGGCCGGTGGCCTTGTACAAGGCATTCGCCAAAGCTCCAAAAATAGGGGGGAACAAGGGTTCACCCAGGCCGGTCGGATCGGCCTCACTTTTCACAAAATGAACTTCAATTGCTTTTGGCGCTTCGCTGTGCCGGATCAGGCGATAGGTATGAAAATTATTTTTCTGGGGTACTCCCTCCTGAAAGGTCATTTCGCCATATAAAGCATTTCCGATTCCGTCAATAATGCCGCCTTCGCCCATGTTGGTAGCGGCGTCCGGGTTTACTACCACCCCGCAGTCAACGGCCGCATATACTTTTTCTACAATGGGTTTGTTATCCTGCATGGTTAGATCAATCACCTGGGCCACGTAGGTATTATGACAAAAGTAAGCGGCAATGCCCCGGTGAACATCTTTCTTCGCTTGTTTCCAGTTGGACTTGTCTCTTACTAATTTCAATACGCCGGCGTATCGTTCCGCGTCATAATCGTTTTCTTTTCCCACGGGCTTGTTTTTGGCCCGCTCTAACAATTCCAGACGAAACTCGATTGGGTCTTTGCCCGCCAGTTCGGCTACTTCATCCAGGAAAGATTGCTCCACGCCCCCCAGGAAATTGGACCGGGGTGCCCGAAACGCGCCGATGGTGATGTTAGAGTCCAGCATCCATTCCTCGGCCAAGTAATTATCCACGGCTCCGGCCGGAAAGCGGTTTTGGGCAAAACCCAGCGGGCTTTCCGGAATACCACCCGCCTTAACTTGGTAAGCAATTAGGTTGTTTTTTTCATCCAGCCCGGCTTTGTAAGTAATGGTGTAGGTAGGGCGATAGATGCCATAAGTCATATCGTCTTCCCGGGTGTACACCAGCTTTACGGGAGCCTGTAGTTTTTGCGAAATTACCGCTGCCTCCACCAAATGGTGCCCGTAAGCCCTTTGCCCAAAGCCGCCGCCCATTCTGGCCAATTTAAGGTGAATCTTTTCTTTAGGCAGGCCCAAACGGGTGGAAAGGGTTTGCGTTATTAATTCGGGTGCCTGAATAGGAGCAACGATCTCGGCAGAATCTTTAGTTATATGGGCAAAACAGTTAACCGGTTCCATGGCATTGTGCGCCAAAAACGGCGCCGTATAAGTCCGTTCTATAACTTTTTTAGCGGTTTTAAAAATTTTCTCCGGATCACCATCTTTGCGGAGCACTTTGCCGGGTTTTTTAGCCATTTCTGCCATTTTCGCTTGGTGCTGTTCGGTGCTCTCCAGACCCGCCGGAATCTTGACGGTTTGTTTACCGCCCCAACCCGCTACTTCAATCGTGGAGTCGGTTATTTTTTCCCATTCAACTTTTAAGGCCTTTTTGGCGTTCATCACTTCCCAGGTACTATTGCCCACCACTACCACCAGTTCCGTGAAACTAGTCGTATCGAAACCGTTTCTTTCGTAATCGTCCGCCAGGGTTTTAATCGTAAATACATCCTTAATGCCGGGCATTTTTCTGGCGGCGCTATCCTCCACCGATTTTACTTTCAAGCCAAAGGCCGGCGGATGCGCCATCATGGCAATCAGCATTCCTTCTTGTTTGTAATCCAGGGTGAACAAAGGCTTGCCGGTTATAATATTTAATCCTTCTACATTCCGCTTGGAGTTACCAATAATTTTAAAATCACCTATTTTTTTTAAAGGAACTTCTTTAGGTACCGAAAGCGCGGCTGCTTGGGAAGCCATTTCGCCATAGCCCGCTTCTTTACCACTCGTTTTGTGATGTAGTACACCATCTTTCGTGGTAATTTCACCGGCTGGTACCTTCCAGGCTTTCGCAGCAGCTTGAATGAGCATGTGCCGGGCAGTGGCGCCGGCGGTGCGCAAAGGTTTCCAGGCCATTTGCATGGCCAGGCTGCCCCCGGTAAACTGCCGATCAAACCGTTCCGGAAAGAAATCAGCCTGCTCTACGGTAACGTTTTTCCAGTCAATATCCAACTCTTCTGCCAGCATCATGGGCAGGGACGTCTTTACATTAGAGCCAAATTCCGGGTTAGGAGCCATCAGCGTTACCAAACCGTTGTCGCCAATTTTAATGTAGCTGTTGAGCTCAAACCATTCTTTCGGCAGGTTCGACACCTCTTCGGTGGTGGATTTGCATCCGGCCAGCCAGCTAAAGCTGAGCAGCATACCGCCTCCGGCCAGAGCCGAAACCTTTAAGAAATCTCGCCGGTTTATTGTGTTTTTTACGGTTTCCATAGCAGGTTCAGTAATTAGGATTTAGCAACTGATTTAGCGGCAGTTTTGATGGCCGCTTTAATACGCAGATAAGTGGCACAGCGGCAAATGTTTCCGTTCATGGCGGATTCAATTTCTGCATCGTTCGGGTTAGGGTTGCTTTTTAACAAGGCAGATGCGTTCATGATTTGTCCGGCCTGGCAGTAGCCGCACTGCGCCACATCGTGCTCCAGCCAGGCTTGCTGTACCGGGTGGTCGCCTTTCTCCGATAATCCTTCAATAGTAGTGATGGCCTGTTCGCCGACCGCCGATACCGGGATTTGGCAAGAGCGCATCGCTATCTCGCCGAGGTGAATGGTGCAGGCGCCGCACTGGGCAATGCCGCAGCCGTACTTAGTTCCGACCAGGTTCAGGTGGTCCCGCAGCACCCATAATAAGGGAGTGGCCGGATCAACATCCACCTGCTGCGTTTTTCCGTTGATTTTTAAATTGAATAGGGCCATGATAGTGTATCAGCTAAATTTGTTCTTGCGTAAATGAACTTTATCGGTAAAGGACAGAATAATTTTCCGGTTGCTGCTTATACAGATTACAGGATTGCCTACCAAAATTCCTGATTTAGAGAATTATTGGTAAGTAGTCTTATGATGCGGCAGTAAATTTGTTCTTTTTTAACTAAGTCGATATAAAGGCAATATACTCAAATTCGATACAGTTAGCGAGTATAATGCATTCAATTATTACAACTCCGGTATTATTTGGACAATGAAAAGTCATTTTAAAAATTGACTTTACAACTTTTCATTTGATCGCCACATGGCAAGCTCCTGGCCAGATTAGTCGCCCGAAAGGCTACCTTCATCAGGTATTCCTTTGGAAATAGTTACCCCTTCACTTCATATCCCGCGAATATTTCCATGGTAATTTCAGTTTCTACCAACTCTTCCGGCTTGCTAACTGATGAAAAACGTACTGGGGAATGAAGAGTGCCACCATGGCTAGCGATAGTAGCGATAAAAACTTTCTTATGTCTATGAGATTCCTGGTACAAGCCTATTTATTTATACAGGTTAATCAAATGGGTGAAATGGAGCTAAAAGAGTGTGGAGCTGCCACCTTGTTTGTCTGTATGGTAAAAGGCCAACAAGCTATTAAATATATACTAACTATTTTACGAACTATCCTGTACTACAATCCTCTTTGAGAGACTTTTCAACAAATATTTTCTTAAGGACATTTTCCCTGACTTACTTTGATCTTTTCCCTGTATTCTCTATTTTCTTGTAAAAATTCATTCTGGTAAATTAAAGAGAAAAGATATTAGAGTTAAAGTGAAATCAACTAGAAATCTGCCTAAAGAAGGAGGATCGGCAACTTGGTAATAATCGTTCCTTTATGCCGTACTGAATGACACTTGTAAGTATCGGTTACAGCAGCTGTGTCAAAATTTTTATTCTCCGCCACCCGATTGACAAAGTAAACCAGAGTCAGCTTATGTTGGACTGCAACGTACTGATTGAAGGCGATTTTAAATTGCATGGCATTCAGATATAAAAAGCGGAGTACCTGACTTAAGGATAATTTTTGACAAATTGGCGTTTTAAAAATACTAATAGATATTATTAGCCCTGGTATCTTCAAATGGGAAAGAAGTATTATTTAATAGTAAAATTTTATTGTGCTAGAAGTTAATCATTTATATAAATGAAAAACGATGATTAAGTTCTTACATTTAAATATTAAAGGCATAGAGTTATGAACAACCTGGCACTGGAATTAATTGAAGAGGCTTATAAAAATAAGTCTACTTTTCTAAATTTGGGAAATTGTAATCTTACTTACGTACCCGAAGAAATTATTAAGCTTAAAGATACATTAGAACATTTAAGCTTAGGGCCTTATTGGTACCTGGATGAAAAAAGAATAAATAGTACTAATAACCTTAATGGGTCTGAATCCTATTTAAAGTACTTTTCTGTAAAAGAACGCACGGAAAATAGCCAGTGTCTAAATAACTTTGCCAATAACGATTCCAATTTACTTAGCCTTCTGGAACTTAAAAAACTTAGCAAACTTAGTATAGCTGGGTGGGCAGTAGTGAAAGCGGGATAAGTGCAACAGTAGCTGAAAATATCGGCAGACTTACTTCCCTCACTTATTTGGATATTAGTAATAACAAAATTGGTCTAAAATTTACAGGATATAGTAATCCATATTATTACAGTCCACATCTCGGGGACTACCGAGAACCTGAGTTTGAATATACGGACTTGGCAGATAAGGCCGCCGAGCATATTAGCCGACTAACTTCTCTTACTTATTTAAATGTGGCCGGAAACTATATGGGTGAAAATGGGGCGGCATATATTAGTAAGCTTCCTGCTCTTACATATTTGAATATAGGCTACAACAAAACTGGAGAGAACGGGGCAAAACACATCAGCAAGCTTCCCGCTCTTACTTTTTTAGATATAAGCGGGAATGAGATCGGTGATAATGGCACCAAACATTTAGGGTCCCTCTCTTCTCTTAAATCTTTAAAAATAAATCACAATGAAATTGGAGAGGGAGGCGCTGAAACTATTAGCAGCCTTTCTGGTCTTACTTCTTTAGAAGCCAGGTTTAACGAAATTGATGAAAAAGGGGCGGAACACATCAGCAAACTCGCTAACCTAAATTCTTTAAATCTAGAGTACAATTCCATAGGACAAAAAGGGGCGGCACATATCAGCAGGCTTTCTGTATTAAAACTTTTGAATATTAATAAAAATAAAGTAGGTGATATCGGAGCTGAATATATCAGCAAGCTTTCTGCCCTAAAATCTTTGGATATCACAAATAATAAAGTAAGTGATTTAGGAGCTGGACATATTAGTTATCTTTCCTCACTTTCTTCCCTGAATATTATGGGTAATAATATCGGATATTTGGGTGCCCAATATATCAGCAGCCTTAAGGCTCTTAACTACTTAGATATTTCCTTTAATCAAATCGAAGTGAAAGGGGCAAAATATATTAGCAAGCTGCCTGCTCTTACCTCATTAAATATAGGCTATAATGGAATTAAAAGGAAAGGATCAAAATATATTGCCCGTCTTTCGGTTCTTACCTCATTAAATATAAGCAATAATGAAATTAAAAAGAAAGGAGCAAAATATATTGCCCGTCTTTTGGCTCTTACTACATTAGATATACACTATAATCGTATTGGCGATAAAGGCATGAAATATATTAGTAAGCTTTCGGCTCTTACTTATTTAGATATTAGTAAAAATAATATAACAGGTATAAGTTCTAAATATATCATTCGACTTTCTAATCTTGAAGAGTTGAACAAAAGCAATAATTATATCTCCGACGAAGGGGGCATAATAAATTTCCGGCGTCCTCGTCTTAATTAAGAATTCATAAAAACTATATTAGCGAAGTACTCTACGACCACCTAAGAAAACCCCATACTGTATTTGTAAATTCTAGATTTTTAGGAGAGTAATTTTGGCAATATTGTTTAGTAAGTGTTTAAAAGCTCTATCAATAAATCATTTATAGATTATCTATTCTCTCCTTCTAATAACTTTAAATAGTTACTTCAAGTTATGCCTTTGCCGACAACACACAAACCAAAGTAACATTTCTATATTAACTTGTCAAAGCCAAAATACAATTTAATTCCCACTACTTTATGGAAATGGCAGAATTACTGGTAATAATTGGCTTGATGAATTAAATTTTAATCACTTGCAGCTTAACTCAGGAATCAAACAGGTAATCTTATTCAGGAAATGGCTTTAAAATATAGATGTACGATAAAAAAGACCTAATACTTATAATTTTTTATATTTTAATTTTTATATTCTTTTTTGAAATGATTTATTCAACCTATATCAGTATAATACATATCCTTGATAAGTTTGTTTAACTTATCTATAAGCCTTATTATACTCATTATTATTTATAGATTACTGACAGCGTTTACATAAATAAAATTATTATAGGAATGATGGCATATAATTTACAACTTAACAACATTCTTTAAATAGAAAACTTTAAGCGAAAGAGTAGAGCATGTTTAGTAAGGTAATAAGTTGGTTTTACCTCAGACTTCAGCTAAATTATTAGTTTTGCTAAGTGTAATCATACCGTAATTTAATCTTCTTGTTAGTAATTTGGCTGGTAAAGTAACAGCATTCGGCTTTAAGGTAAGGCTAACACTAACAATCAATGAGCAAAAATTTAATGAAGCACTGTAGGCGGGACTTCGTTATATCAGCTCAAAATTATCAAATTTCATCACCTGCATAATACTAGTAGTAACCTACTCCAATACGTTTTGTCTATTGAATTAATCTGCTTGGGCGAGTATTTCTCTACTTCAAGGAAAATGAATAATACGAAATCGTTTTTTTCCGGCACCATGTATTTTCTACAATAATAACAGGACATACTTAAGTTTTTGAATTAAGATAGGTCAGTAAGACAAACAACAGAGTAAAAATATGCTGCTGATAAAATATTACATAAGCATTTATATCTCTTTTTCGAAATGATACAAATGCACTCATCTAAGTTGCTTAGTTAAATGGGCAAAATTAGAAGGCACTTTATAATGTTGGTTATTAGATGCATCTGCTCAAGAGAGAGATTTTCTAAATTAATTGATAAGGCTTTAATTCAAAATTTATGAATAGACGCAAAATGCTAATTAATGGCTTATGTATTACCACCTTAGGTTTAGTTAGTAATAAATTTAAGTTTCTGGTACAAAGTTCAACTCTACGTTTATTTTTAGATAGAAAAGAAAAGACGGATACTTGCATGCGTGGGTATTTACTTACCCAATTAACTACAGAGGACAAACCGAAAGTTATTTGTTATGTTTTAGAACTGCCTCCAAGAGACAATGTGCCTTTTGTGAGTTCCATTCCTGCAGGTACCTATCCTGTAAAAGTAAGGACTGATGGGGCTCTTGGCTGGCGGCTTGAGTTGGATAATGTACCAGACCGCAAAAATGTTCAAATCCACATAGGTAATTTTCCAAAAGATACGATTGGTTGCTTGCTTCCAGGGAAGGAAGCAGGTGCTAGCCAGTGCAAAGTATTACGAAGTAACGAGGCCATGGCTGAGTTAAAAAGTCTCTTTACCGTATTTGGAACAATGGAAAAAACAGAAATTACGATTAGGGATATTTCATAAATAACAACATTACAAAATAGTCAATATGAAAAGTAATTATCTAAAAATATACCCTGTATCAATTATTGTATCCCTCAATAATTAATTCTCGCTTGCTTAATAAAGTTTGTTACTTAATGATGTAAATGAATAATAATAAACCATAAGGTTAGAGTTGATAGTTACCCTCTATTACTTAGTGTTACTAATTGTTCACAGTAGTATAAATGACTCTAGAACAAAAATTGACAATTATGTTTTTAAGAAAATCAGTTTTGCAGATTATATTAAAGCTAAACTCAAAATAGAAGAATGGAAAAAGAAGAAATATGAACTGACACGACAAGATTGTATAAGTTTTTTTATTGACGTTGCCAGTATATTTCCTGACATAGTTCTACCTGATCGAACAAAATTTGTAACTCCTAAAAAGTATGTTAGTCAATTCTTATTTCTAAATAAATTACTAAAATGAACAATTTTTAATCTTATAATCTTTAAAGATTTTATCAAAATAAACGTAAACACTTATGAAAATTTTGTATACAACATTGTTAATATTTATATTTCATTTAAATGTTAATGCCCAATTCACAGTGGGATCAGTTCAATATTCTATCCTTAATCCAGAAAGTTTTACTCGACTTAATCCTGGATGGGTATTGATGGAAAGACGAAGTATTAGAGGTTCGAGACTAGCTGCAGAAACAGGACTGGATAGCCTTCCAGATGCCCGAGGAATATTTATTAGAGCTATGCAGGCAGGCAGAACTGATGACAATGGAGAAGATATAAGGTCTGATGCAAGAGTTAATAGAGCTGTAGGCTCTTATCAAAAGGATAAGGTTATTGCTCATGTTCATGGTACTTATGGAACTGAGGATTCAAAAGCATTTGAGGGGACAATCCATCACAATACAACCCCTAAATATATAACAAATGTAATAAGAAATAAAACCGAACCTACAGGTGATTATGAAACTCGCCCGCGTAATATTGCCCTTTACCTTTATATAAAAATAAATTAGTTCTAATTAACTCTTCAAAATACTGAGAAAGTCATATTAAGATTGATTATAAAAATTTCTAATTTCTGAATCAAATGAAGAAAATGTTATTCTTATTGGTTTTTACTGTTCAAACAACGTTGGGCCAAAATGGATTAGTAAGGAATTACGAGACCTTTAATATAAAAAATGTTTCTGGCGAAACACTAAAACTTATTAATGCTGAACTTTATATAGTTGCCAGGCAGGATTACACACGAGTAGTACAAGCTGGTCAGGATGCTTTTTATAACCGATTTAATCTAGGAGATTCCCTTAAAAAGACACAATACATTAATTATTACAATGCAACTTTACAAAGGAGCCGGGCAGCTTTAAATAATGAAGTTTTGCTACAAACAAATAAATATTATCTGGCAACTTATGCCTTAGATGGGCTCTCCTATTATACCGGAAACAGCTCAAGTGAAGAGGTAGCAGCATTTATTATTCCAGCTATTCAGGCGGGAGCACAAAAATACGCCGAAAAACAAGTAATAGATGCCCTAAGGGATACGCCCATTGTACAACCATCAGTTGATAGGTTAACTACCTATGCGGTTTCATACCTTCAAGCAAGAAACGTGGCTGCTTCTGCTAGTATTATTGATATACGCCAGAATCTGCGGAATCTGCACAATACTGTACCATATCCGGATAACACAGCGGAAGCTTTTGCGGGACCAGTCTTTGATTTTTTAGCTGATAAAGCCAGATCCAGATTAGCAGTTCCTGTAGCCGGATTAGTTTTAACAGAACCAGAATTTAGAAATGTATTTAATCAAGTAACCAATATCGCTAGGGATAGTGCTCAAGCTTCTTTTAAACAATTAGCTTCAGATATTACTATACTAGTTGCAAACGAATCAAGGGCCCAAGTTACAATAAATGCCATTGAGCAGGAATGGAAAACTACTAATACACAAATACAAGATTTTAATAGTAGGATTAGTAATCCTGAAATAACTCCAACTGATTTTACCCAACAGGAACGAAGAGTGGCCCAAAATTCAGTTCGGCTAGAAGTTATTAATTTATACGTAAACAAAGGTTTGCAACTTGCAAAAACTGCTGAGCAAGCAGTTCTACAAGCCGATAAAATAAGGAAACAATTAGAAAAAGTATTTGATCCTGTAAATAGAGAACAATTTATTAATCAACTTTCAAGTCTTAATGCCCCTACTCTCTCACAAACAATAAGTGCCGGGGCCGATGCAGCAAGATTTCTAAACACAGCTTTTCCCAATAATCCTACCTTCAAAAAGGTGGCATCCTTTGTACAATACGCAGTATCCGCAGTAAATATTGGCACTGGCGTAGGTCTGTTGTTTAGCATGCAACCAATGGGTATAATAAATGTAATGCAGGGTTTACAAGGATTGTTTGGCGGTGGCCCCCCACCTAGAAGCCCGGAGTTGCAAATGATGGACCAAATGATGGGATACATGGAAGGCCAATTTGACCAAATAACTGGTAGACTTGATAGGATTGACCAAAAATTGAATAGGATAGACGAAAAACTGAATTACTTAATGGTGCAGTGCAGCTCATGTATAAAGATACAATGAAGGGCTTTCAGATTGTCTCAGGACAATTAGCCGGTATTGCAGAACAAATCAATATTCTAGATTGGAAATTGAACACCTTACTTGGATTAACTACAACTCAGGTAAATGCTCCTCTTTCTGATTGTGCCAATATGCAACAAAATTTTGATAATTTAAATAATCCGTCTTTTTCTACTTACTCAAGTGCTTATACTGCTAGTCAACTCAATTGCAAGCAATGTCTTACCTATCTAAATAACTTAACAAATAGAGATGTTCCAGGTGTAACAAGACTATCTGGTAATTTTGCTTTAAAATTTAGTAGTTTAAGTAATCTTGGCTTGGCTGGTGCTGATTTTGCTCGCAGAATCGAAGTAAATGAGTTTAATCCCACACGGGATCTTTTTCTTAGATATTATCAAAGCAACAATAGAGCGTTTAATGCTTTATTAGCACCCCCGAAAAGAATAAATGATGGGAGAAGAGCTATTGATAGCGCACCTAATAGAGCTATATTTAATGCAGGTGTATTTCAAGATTATTATAATACTCTTTTGTTAGAACAAGTTGGGAATTTTTTTACTCAATTCAGTCAACTTTTCGTTCTGAGTACTGGAGTTGATTTTATGCCAATGACCCTAACGAGCTATCTTAATCAATCAAACAACGATATAGATAGACGCAGGAGAGATGTAACCGCACGGCTACAACGTTTACTTGTGTATGTCAATGAAGCACTTTTACAGCAGTCAATGATGGCAGGCACTTTAATGATGGCAAATACCTATAATGCATTAACCGGTACCGATAATGAAAAACTTAGATTAGCAATAATGGTACTTAAAAATAATAAAATTTTTGCAAAAAATTTTGCTAATTATCTTATTTATAATGATTTAATAAGAATTAAGCCTTTTAATGAATTGCAAAGAATTGATTCAATTGACGACTATTCCTCAAAATTCTATGCAGCACAATCAGCTATTAGCGCTTTAGAGAATTTAAATTTAATGTTTAATTGGGGAGGTTATCCTGGTGTAAATATACGGTTTACCCGTGGAGTTCAACCTGAACATTTAGTACTTTATATAAGAACAGCTAACTCTGGCGTGCTTAACTTGCCAGTTCCTGACCCACCATTTATACTTAATAATCAGTTAGTATAATCTGATAATTTTTATAATCTATTACGCGTAAAAGAAAAACTTATTAGTAAAATTATTGATATGTCGTTTACTAATAACCTACTTGATATAGATCCACAAACTAGAATTACTCCGAACGAATTGAAATATTTGTTCTCAACCTTACCCAATAATTAATGTAGACATATTTTAAAAATAGAATATAGGGATTATCTTCTTTAAGTGCTAGCAGGACTTTTATCAAGTTTTTTTAGCCCCAATTATACTCTAGTTGTAACTTTAAGCTTATAATTTCTGGTATGAGTTCATTGTACACATAAAAGCATTATTAAAACATTATGCACTGTCACAATTATTTATTGTTTTAACTGATCTTAGTTTTAATTTTGAGTGAGATTAAGATTGATTTCAAGCGCTTGCCTATAATGTTGCTTAGCGGCTTCATACTCTTGAAAATGATCGGCTAAGAGAAACGACAAGTGGTAATGCGCCGCCGCATTATTTGCCTCCATGTGGAGTGCTAGTTCATAATGATCCCTGGCCTGTTGGTACTTTTGGAAATGATCTTTCAGCAGAGTAGCTAAGTTCACATGAGCAGCTACAAAATCCGGTTTTAGATGAAGGGCATGATCATAATATTCCTTTGCCGTCGGGTACATTTGCAAGTGATCCGCATATACCAACCCTAGATAGTAACGCGCATAGGGATATTCTGGATCCGTATCCTGTATCTGCTCTAAGAATTTAATGGCTTTCTCGTATTCTTTAAAAGGATCAATTAGTAAAAGTGCTAAATTATAATGCACTTCTGCGTTCCAATAATTTATGCGTAGCGCCAACTCATACTGCTCCCTGGCCTGACGGTAATCCTGGAAGTGATCTCTGAGCAAGGCGGCCAGTTTAGTATGAGCCTCCCAACAATCCGGCATTAATTCAAAGGCCAACGCGTAATGTACTTTAGCTAAATGGTACTCTTGGAAATGCTCGGTCAGCAACTGAGCAAAATAGCAATGCAAAGGCGCATACTTCGAATCCATTTGCAGAGCCTGCTCGTAGAGCCTGCGGGCTTGTTGGTATTTCTGTAAATAAATCGCTAACAAATTCGCCAAATTATAGTACCCCTCCACATAAGCCGGATGTTGGGTAATAAGCCTTTGGTAGGTTGCCCGGGCTTTGCTATAATTTTTGCTATCCTGAGCTAATCGGGCGAGAGTAAACAGAACATACTGGTTGGTCGGATAGGTAATAGCCAGTTCCTCCAGGGCAATCTCTTTATCTTTGGGTTGGAGGAAAAGATTTATCTGAATGCACCTTTCCAGCACCTGATCCTGGTCAAAGCCCATCCTTTGGAAAAGAGGCTTATAACCCCCTTGTTTAGCCTCGTGCCAGGGAATACAAATAAAACTATTTATATCCGCCAGGAAGGTATTAATACTGGCTCTTATTCTTAAGTAGGGGTATCGTTCCTTAAGAATGGCCTCCTCGTCACCTGCCCAGGTATCTTCATCTATTTGAATAAATCTTCTCTCCCAATAATCCAGCAAGGTTAGCCTTTCGAAAGGATTATCGATCCGGGCCGTTTCCGTTAGAAGCAGCAGTATCTTTCCTTTAATAGAGGAATGATAAATTATCTCCAGGGCCTCATACAAGCAGTCCTGGCGGTGCAGGTAATTGTCAGTGATAAACAGCAACACCGAGTCTTCCTGCTGGACCTGTGTCATCCAATTCCCCGTTTCCGGCAGGTGAGGCCGCATCGTTGTTTTCCTTAGGAGCCTAACCCCTACCGCTTCCCATTCCGCAACTATCCCCTTAACCAGAGCTTGGTCCCTTTCGCTATAGGAAATGAATATTTGGGGTGGCATGATATTTATATTTTTTAGTTCATGGTCTTACCTTAATCTACTAAATTGGTAGGCTTAATCAGTACCGTCCCCAAGTTTTACAATTCTTGCATTTTGCATCAAATCCATTAGGGTAAAAGCCACAAGATTATTGTCAATTAACTTATTTGTTCTGTCTTCAACGCCTTTACTTATTAAATACTTCCTAATTTTAGAGAAGCCACCTTCTTTCGCATATTCAATCAGGTAACTATAATTACCATACCGTAAATCCCAGCCATCGGAATTGATTTTTCCTTTTTCTATCAGAACTTTCACAATACCTAATAATCCAGATTGGCAAGCATCTAGCAGGAGGGAATGATGATTTAAAGCTTCTACCTGCGGGGCTAAATACGCCACTTGAAAATAATTACCCTCCTGAACAGTTTTCCGGAGAATATCAATTTTATTCATTTTTATGTTCTGCACCCATTCTTCTTCTATCTGCCGAAATGTATCTATTTCTGAAGGACTATAGTTCAATTTCCCCAGAATATACTCGTTTTCAGTAGCTAAAGCTATATTCAATAGCTCATGACTGAACCAATTGTCCAAAGGTAAAAGCTTTAACACGGCTACGAGCAGTTCTTGCGCCGGCAGGTCTTCTTGCGCCGCTAGGGTTAAAATAAAAGGATAATCGCAGAAAGTACCGTATTCCTTTTGGATCACCTGCAAATAGAAAGAAACAAATCGTGCACCATCAGTCGTATGGGTTCTACCATAAGCTATCTTTAATCCTTCGATCAGGCGAAAAAGGGAAAGGCGGGGTTTCCTTTTTGAATAAAGAAGTTCGTATAATTCAAATTTGTAATTGTTAGCAGAGATATTTAGTAAGTTTTTATATTCACGAGCAGTCACTGGCACCAATTGGAGGATATCTTCTAATTGCTGGGCTTGCCAGGATCCAGGTTGGCACATCTCCGTGAGCAAATCTTTTTTAACTACCTTACTAAATTTATATTCATGCAAGTATGATAGAAATTTTCCCCAATCTTTACTTCCCACCAGCAACAATAAGAATTTAGCATTTACCTCCAATAAGGCATCTTTATCCTGCAAAAGGTCCAGATAGAGATGGGTTTGTTGATTCGTTAGTAACCAATCCTCATAGGCAGAGACGGTAGTTCGATGAAAAGAAGAATATTTTTTTAAAAAAAATCTCCCCTTTGGTAATCTCTTCACATCCTCTAGTTTATCTAAACAAAATGTATCTTCAATTACCACCTCGGAAGTTCTTACTCCGGCATACTTCGTAAAATCAGATGCACTATCCCGATGACCTTCCCAGATGATTTGAGTTTTGGCATTTGGCGGAAGGGAAACCCGATGAATTTTGACGGGTTTAAAGCCATTGCCTCTCCAGGATAAAGCTTTTTGGAGCAAGTCTCCTAAATAGTGTAGACTCGTGATATCTTTTGCGTGCAAATCTTGTACTTGGCGAGGGCTCAACAGTTCTCCATGAGTCAAAATAATATTAACGATCTGGCCTTGATCATCGCTCAAGGTATAGTAATCCGTTAGATTTGGATGGTACAAAAGCTGCCCTTCCACTTCCCGGTACCGGCGGTGGAGATCTTTTCGGTAACGGTAATAGTAGTCCTTGTAGTTATGTGTTCCCCAGCCAAATGATTCACTTCTAGCATTATTAGTTATATCCTGCTTCCAATTGCCAAAATGATCAATAGCCTTTATAAATTCTGCTTCGGTATCAGAAGGGTAATGCTCAAACCAAATAGTGGAAACCTTTGTAGGAACGATTCTTTCTAGTTCCTGTTTTATTTTTTGAGCAAAGGGCCTGTTGTCCTGTCCTGTTTTATCTTTCTCCGCTACGGCTACTCCCAAAATTACTTTGTTATCCCCGGTAAAATGCACCAACAAGCATTTCAAGTCTGGCCGGATATAATTACAGATATAAAGGCTAAAGGACTGGTTTTTTCGGGCAATACCCAGAGCGAGAGCCTCCCTTAAGGTATTTACCCGTATCGTTTCCGGTTCTGGGTTACCGGTATATTCATCAGGGGAGGACAGAGCCGTACTCTCCGAACTACTATCCGTATCCTGGTACCTACTCGCTAAAAGCTGGTGTTTTTGGGGTAGGGAAACATCCGGAATAAGGGTAAGCACCTCCCTTTTTCTGGATTCAATTTTATCTCAGTCGGCAAAATGGCTTAAGAACGCCTCAATGGTGCTTAGTTCCCTTTTTTCGGATAATCCGTAAATGTCGTACCAGTATTCTCCTTCCTTTCCGCTTGATTTCATTTTTTAATTTAATTAGATTTTCCTAATTAATTTTAGAATATACGGTTCCTTATTGCCTCTGTAACCCTCTTAGCAACAAATAAAAAGAACAAAAAAGCTTTTTTTTACTGAAAGATTAAGTGCCTAGGCAAATGCTAGTAACTATTTTGTAATATACTGTTAAGCTTTTACTATTAGTTAAGAACGAGCTTATTTCTTTTGGTAAGCTCCCAGACAAGTAGAATAGGTAAGTTAGAGCAGATAAACCGTTTTAATGAAGGAAAAGGAATCCAATTTTTCTCTAGTTTAACTAGAGGCATCCGATTAAATCCTGCTATCTCATATTTTGCCTAATTTTTAAACGAGACAATTCATCTACGAAATACTTATCTTTGAACCTTCTTACGGCTTTGCCTTACCACTATATTCCTCATCATTAACAGGCTCCAACCATACAGTTGAACCTTTGTGCGCGCTGGTTACAGCAATTTGAATAAATTCATTATCGGGACTGGCTCCGTGCCAGTGCGCCACGTTCGGCGGACACTTTATTACTTCTCCTTTCCGGAAAATCCTTTTCGCGCTGCCTTTCTCCTGATAGTACCCTATTCCGCCGGTTGCCAGCAAAATTTGCCCGGCCGGATGTAAGTGCCAATTGGTCCGAGCGCCCGGTTCAAAGGTTACATTTCCTACCGACGTCGAATTCAAGCTGTCACTTGCTACCAGCGGCTGCAGCCAAGGGCTACCTTTAAAATTATTGTTGGTGATTTTTTTGCCTTTGGGAAAGATAGTTGTTTGATAAACGGAAGCGTTCCTGCTTTTTTGGGCCGGAGCATAAAAACTCAGCTGACTCAAAAGTGCGAAGAAGAAGAATTTTATTGCTGGATTTCTCATGTTGCTGCCTTTTACTCTTTTCTGAATTTTATTACTTCGGAGAGAACCTGTTTGCCCGCATCCGCTTCCTTTTTCCCAACTGATGATTCAATGAGCGAAAGTGTTTGCCAAAGCTGCAACTCAGTCAGGCCGACGCGTAAGCCAATGCCGAGATGGCCGCGCAACATCGGTTCCACTCCCCCGAGGCTTATTAAAGTTGAGATAGTAGCCAGTTCCCGATCCGCGTAATTCAAAATATCGCGCTCGAAAATATCGGCAAATAAATGTTCCTTTAAAAACACTTCTATTTCCGGACTGAAAGCCGCGTAACCGGTTTTTGGCTCTTTTTCCGGTTGGCCGGTGAGTGTTTTCAATACTTTCTTTCCCCGCTCGTATTTAGTCCCGCTATCTTTTATCGGCGTAGCTTCTTTCCCTGTTTTATCGGTTATGCCTTTCGCCTTTCTGGCTTCTATTACAGCCATCAACGTGTTAATTCCTTGAATGCTCCGCGGAAAGCCACAATACGCATACAGGTGAACCAGTACTTCTTTACTTTCATTAATAGTTAATCCAGCATCTAAACCATTACTCAAGGCTTTTTGCAATCCGGTTAAATCTCCTTTAGCGGTGAAAGCGGCTATTGCAACTATACTTTGTTGCCGGGCATTCAAAGCTTGGTTAGTACGCATGAGTGTTTGGGCATTTAGGTTGGCGGTCATCCCGATTACCAGAATTCCTATGAGTAAGAAAAATTTAAGTGATTTCATTACCTTTTCCAACCTAGACATAAGCATTTCTTTTGAGTACATTAGTTGGGTTTATGAATGCCCAAATTTTAGCGGACATGTTTTTCAGGCGATTGAACAACGCTGGCAATGAAGCTGGCAATACTTTTTTTAGAAATTTTCGATTCGCCTTTTTGGGTCAGTTCATAATCAATTTCGTTTGCATTGGTAAACCAGGTAGGTCTTAAAATCGTGTAATCAAGCCCGGATGCTTCCAATACATCTGCTAATTTCCGGTAAGGCTGTAAAACCGATTTTAGAGGGGTTTCATATATGCCAATAGAACTAATGGCTATGATTCTGTTTACGCCTGTTTCCTCCATTGCCCGGACGATATTTTTGGCCATTGCTTCTACATTTCCGGCGAGGTTACACCATGTCCTGCCCTTTAATGGCCGCCTTCAGCACCGGGTAGTCCCGCACATTCCCTTCCACTACCTTGGCATTAAAAATATTTTGGTGCCGCAATCGGCTTTTTTACGCAGAAATAAGGTAAGATGAACCTGCTGAACCTGCTGCCGTGCTTCGATGACTGGACTAGCCAAGTCACCGTTGGCTCCTATAATTAGGACGCTTCTCGTATTACTCATCTAAAAGTTTTCCTTACCATTATCTCTATTTCTTACCTAAAAACCTTATCCTTCCTGCGGAGCCAGTTCCCCAAACCAATAAGCAGCCGTTACGCCGCCATCCATCAAAAAATCACTGCCGGTAATAAATCCACCCTCGGGTCCCATCAGCAAAGCACCCACATTTCCTACTTCGTCCGGTGTACCGGCCCGGCCCGCTGCCGACACTTCTATCATACGGCGGTAGCCGCCGCCCCGGGGGCCTTGCAATTCATCGTGGGCGAGTGGGGTAATAATAATGCCGGGACTAATGGTATTGACCCTCGCCCCCCGTTTGCCCCAACGAACGGCCTCCGCCATTACCCGCAAGGAGTTGCCGCGCTTCGAAAGTTGGTAGGCATGCAAGGAGTCTTTCACCTGTCCGGGTTGAAGAAAGGGTAATTTTAGTAATTCCTCCGTGGGGGTAGTAGCGAGCGCCCTGTTTTGTTCGACTGAAAGCGGGGGCAGGCGATGCCCGGACTGCGAAGCAATAACCACACAAGCGCCGCCAGCCGCTATAACATTGCCGAATTCTTCCAGCACCAGGGCGGTTCCGTACAAATCAACTTTCAGAATTACTTCCGGCGAGGCTTGGGAAGGAGAAACTCCGGCAGCATGGATGACCCCGGAAACCGCGCCGAGAGAAGTTGCTTTCTGAACCAGCGCCTGAACAGAATCGCGGGATGATACATCGACCAGTGCCGTTGTTACCTGAAAACCGGCATTACGTAACGTTTTTGCGGCGGCATCGGTATTTTCTTGCCGCAAATCCGCCAGCAAAATAGGCTTACCCGCACTTACTCGCCGGGCAATCGCCTGACCAATGGACCCGGCACCAATTACAACAATCACTTGCCTCATATTTTTCGTTTATATTTTTACTCTGTCTATTATAGCGCCGTCTTATTCTGCTCAAACCGATATTTTACATCGCCTTTTTCCAGCGGCTTGGTAGGTAAGCTAACCATCCAGCAGAAATAAGATAATTGTTGACGGCATACTTTATGGAAGTAGGGAATATAGTTTTAATTGGTTTGCCTAATCGGGTACCGGTCGCCAAAAATTTTAATTTTTGAAATAGTCTCGGTAATGCTGTTCAGCTCTTGTGGGGTAAAGGCAATATTGGCAGCTCCTTGGTTTTCCTGGAAATGGGCCAATTTAGTGGTACCCGGAATGGGAACAACCCAAGGTTTTAACGCCAGCAACCAAGCCAAAGAAACCTGAGCGGGTGTCAGGCCTCTTTGATTTCCAAAATCGGTTAAAAACTCAATGATGCTCCAGTTGGCTTTGATAGCTTCGGGGGTATAGCGCGGTAGGGTTGGCCGATTATCATTGCTGGGAACAAATTTGGTTCTTTCGTTGAGATATCCGGTGAGATAAGCCCGACTTAGTGGACTGTATGGAACAAAGCCAATACCCAATTCTTCGCACACCGGAAATATATCCGTTATCGGCTCTCTAGACATCAAAGAGAGTTCTGTTTGAATAGCAGTAACCGGTTGTACGGCATGGGCTTTTCGGATATTTTCAGGCCCGGCTTCGCTTAATCCTAAGTTTCTTACTTTTCCTTCTTTTAATAAATTTTTAACTGTACCGGCAACATCTTCCATCGGCACTTTGGGGTCCACTCTATGTTGATAAAGCAAGTCAATAACATCCGTTTTTAGTCTTTTTAGGGATTGCTCAACTACTTGCCGGATATGGTTAGGATTGCTGTTAAATCCCCCGGTTAATTTATTATTTTGGATATCAAAGCCAAACTTGCTACAAAGAATTATTTTTTTACGGAATGGCCCTATTGCTTCACCAACTAATTCCTCATTGGCAAAGGGTCCGTAGGCTTCGGCGGTATCAAAAAAGTTTACCCCCATGTCATAGGCTTTACGGATGACCGAAATACTATTTTTTCTATCCGGTACAAAGCTCCGGTTCCAACTCATTCCCATACAACCCAGCCCAAGAGAAGAGACTTTTAAGCTGTGCTTCCCGGAACCCAAGGTGCGGTACTTGACATCTGTTACTAGCTTTTTATCTTCTTTACCGGAGGTTGCTTTTTCAGAGTTAGTGAAACTAAAGGCTGACGTTGCCCACAAGGAAGCTCCTAAACTTGTACCGGCTTTTAAAAAATTTCTTCTGTTTTGATTTTTCATGTTTTTAATTTTTAACGCTTACTAAAACAAGTTTCTTAGGCCACAATCAAGTTTAGAATCATTGAACCAAGTGATTTCCAGGATTAAAGGCCTTAATGCTTGGAAAATTTTATCGAAGAATTTTTATTTGCTGCAGCCATTGCTTTACTTTCATTTCACCTTCTTTGGCTTTATCCCCCTCCATCACAAAATAAATTCCGTCTCTTTCCACGCCGCCTTTTATGGAAAAACCTTCCAGTATTTTACTGTTCGGAGCCAATGATTTTACGGTTTCGAACGTGCTGCCAATTCCGTAGCCGGCGTTGGTGTTAAAAGGCACAATGGTTTTTCCGCTCAGGTTATATTCTTTTAAAAAGCTTTTCAGGGGGGGTGGTAACTGCATGCCCCAGGTCGGGAAGCCGATAAACACCACCTCATAGTTTTGGATAGTAGTAATTTTGGTTTTTAAAGGCGGTAAAAAGCCGGTGGCATTTTCATTGGCCACCTGGTCTACAATTTGTCGGTAATCTTTAGGATAAGGCTTTTCTAACTCCAAGGCCACCAATTTTCCACCGACTTGTTTCTGAATCATTTCTGCGATGGCCTTCGTGTTGTTGGTCCGGGACAAATACACGATTAAAACTTTATCCGGATTTACGTAAGAGGCTTCCTGCCCATCAAGATCCTCCGTTTGGGAAGAAGAGCAAGCAGAAAATAAAAGAAAGAACCCCAACAATAGCTGCAGCATAGACTGAATAGTTTAACTACCTTGATTTTACCGCCATCCCCATTTTACCAGCTCAAAAGTTTTGGGAAAGCGCGTTAATTTCCCATTAGCCGGGTAAAGGAAAGGGAGCCTAAAGTCCATTTATTGGCTTCTTTAACGTACACTTCGGTAACTATAAAGGGATTGGTAACTTCATTGCCCCCGACGACGGCTAGTAACCGGATTTTGCTTAAAAGAATGGCCGTGTTGCCAATAAACTTCACGGATGTTTCCTGAATATCTGCGTGCTTGTAATGAATCCCGCCGCTTTTAATGATATTGACTTCTTGTTCCTTGCCCCAGCTGCCTCCCATGTGCACGAACATTGCGTTTTCGTGAAAGAGCGCGGCCAAAGTATCGGCTTTTTTATCGGCCATCCATTGCCATTTCTTCTTAGATAGGTTTATGATTTCTTGTTCTGAATGCGGACTGTTGGTTTTAGAAGCGCTTGCTTTCTTTTGGGCGGAGGCCGCTATCGCACTCGTTAGAAAGAAACACAGTCCCAGAATAAATACTTTCATCCCGGTATTTACCAGTTTATTAAGGAATATAACTTTCATATTATTGTAGATTAAATTTTCTGTTTTATCTAATTTTTTGCGGCCACCCGGAATCACCTTTTTGTAATAACCTTCTTCATTTACCTCTTTCTGGGTAGTGGCCGTTAACTTCTGTAACCAGTAAAATCTGACTGGGCTATTAATGTTTAATTTGATGGGTGTCCCGCACGCTGCTAAAGGTCAAGGTTAACAGTTTCCAATCGTTTCCTTGTTTTTTATAGACTTCGGTAACCGTAAATTCGGTAATGGCGTCATTGCCCCGCACCACCGCCGTCAGCGTGATGCGGTTCCAAAGAATTGCCGTGTCGTCCACTATTTCTACCGCTACATCGTGCACATCGGCTTTCTTGTACCAGATACTGCCGGTTTTAATAATGTCCAGTTCTTCGGCTTTTTTCCAGGTGCCACTCATGTGCACAAATTTGGATTGATCGTGAAAGAGTTGAGCTAGCTTGTCCACGTTTTTATCGGCCATCCACTGCCATTTCTCCCGGGATAGATTCATTATTTCCTGCTCCGAGTGGTTGCTATTCATAGCGGTAGAAAGGTTTTTGGGGGAGGAACAGGCCATTCCTAGTAGCAGGAGTAAAAACCCCAAGGCATTATTTACTATTTTCATACTGTTGCTTGATATATTTTAAAAAATAGAGCTTCTTTTCACTCCCATGCCTTTGGTGGCTTTCGTTGCGGAAAAATTAAGTACTACCTTGAACCGACGTTCGCCTTTAGTCCGGATCATTGCTGTTTTTATTTAGCTAGTACCTAACGATTAACCATTTTTTGCGACTGTTCCGAATACCGGCCGCCTTGTACTTCAATCTTGGCCACGGCCTCATTTATGTCTTTGAGGTCATTAGCACTAAGCGTGATTTCCGCTGAGCCTATATTTTCTTCTAAGCGGTGCAATTGGGTGGTGCCCGGAATCGGAACAATCCAGGGCTTTTGGGCTAATAGCCAGGCAAGGGCTATTTGAGCGGAAGTTACCTTGTTTTCGTTTGCTATCTTGCCCAGTAAATCAACTAAGGCCAGATTAACTTTCCGGTTTTCTTCCGAGAAACGCGGCACGGTATGGCGAAAGTCGGTTTCGTCGAACGTGGTGTTCTCGTCGATTTTACCGGTTAAAAAACCTTTACCCAATGGGCTAAAAGGCACAAAACCTATTCCTAATTCTTCCAGAGTGGGCAATATTTCCTGTTCCGGCTCTCGCCACCAAAGCGAATATTCACTTTGCAGGGCTGTTACGGGCTGCACCGCATGAGCGCGCCGAATGGATTGTACTCCTGCTTCTGAAAGACCAAAGTGTTTTACCTTTCCTTCCCAGATTAATTGTTTCACGGTTCCGGCCACCTCTTCCATGGGAACATTGGGATCTACCCGATGCTGATAAAACAAGTCGATCACCTCGGTTCGCAAACGTTGCAGGGCGGCTTCGGCCACGGCCCGGATGGTTTCCGGTCGGCTATCCAGTCCTAAGGGTGGTTTGCCTTCTTTAAAACCAAATTTAGTGGCAATTACAACTTCTTGCCGAAATGGCTTTAATGCTTCGCCCAGCAGTTCTTCGTTGGTAAACGGTCCGTAGGCTTCCGCGGTATCAAAAAAGGTAACGCCTTTCTCGTAAGCAGCCCGAATCAGATGGATAGCATCTTGTTTTTCGGTGGCCGGACCATAACCAAAGCTAAGCCCCATACAGCCCAAGCCAAGTGCCGATACTTCCAGGCCGCTTTTGCCTAATATTCGTTTTTGCCTAATTTTCATTTTTTAAACAGTTAAACCTCCAGTTTTCTTTCTCCTAACCATTTTACCATCGCCGGGTTCCGGTGATCGAAGAAGCTACTCGTATTGGTATTTAATGCCTGGATGGCTTCCATGTCTTCGCCACTTAGTTCAAAATCGAAAAGGTTGAAGTTTTCTTCTATTCGTTCCTTGCGCACGGATTTAGGAATAGCCACTACCCCTCTTTGGGTGAGCCAGCGAAGAACTACCTGCGCAATAGATTTATGGTGTTTTTCACCAATGGAAAGCAGCAGCTCATTCTGGAAAAGGTTGTTTTTGCCTTCCGCAAACGGCCCCCAAGACTCAATCTGTACCTGGTTTTTCTGTAAAAATTTTTGCGTTTCGATTTGCTGGTGGAAAGGATGAGTTTCTATTTGGTTAACGGCGGGAACAATTTCGTTGTGAATAATCAAGTCCATCAGCCGGTCCGGATGAAAGTTACTGACGCCGATAGCTCTGATTCTGCCTTCTTGGTACAAGTCCTGCATGGCCCGCCATTCGCCGTAGACATCGCCGTAGGGCTGATGAATCAAATACAAGTCCAGGTAATCCAGTTGCAGCTTCTGAAGGGAGGATTCGAAAGCTTTTTTGGTACCCGCATAGCCATTGGATTGTATCCAAAGTTTGGTAGTAATAAACAAATCTTCTCGGGGCACCCCGCTGCGCTTAATGGCTTTACCCACGGCCTCCTCATTCATGTAGGAAGCGGCCGTATCAATTAAACGATAACCGGTGTTTAGGGCATCTAAAACGCTTTGCTCACATTCCGCCAAATTTGTTACCTGAAACACGCCAAAACCCAGGACGGGCATTTCTACTCCGTTATTTAATTTAACCTTTTGCATTATTTTACTTGTATCTCCGAACAAAGGTCTGGGTTATCAGCCACCCGAATGGTATACAGATTACGGTTTTACCTACCAATATTACTGATTAAGGAAAGCTCTGGAAGGAAGCAAGGAATAAACCGTTAATTTTGAAAGACAGTAAACATTTGTGCTATGGATAACCTGAGAAGATTTGAGACCATCAATGATTACAACGCCTTCAACAATAATGAAACCCTCCACCCGCTGGTGAGTGTGGTTGATTTATCGAAGGCAAGTCCTCGGCAGGGTTCCCGGATGTATTTCGGCTTTTATACCATTTTCTTAAAAGATGTGAAATGCGGTGATTTGGTGTACGGAAGGCATACTTATGATTACCAGGAAGGTACCTTGGTTTTTCTGGCCCCCGGCCAGGTGGCAGGTGTGAATAGCAACGGCGAGACTTACCAGCCAAAAGGCTACGCGCTAATTTTTCACCCGGACTTAATTCATGGTACTGCTTTGGGCCGGCATATTCAGGATTATACCTTTTTCGGTTATCAATCGCACGAAGCCCTTCATTTATCGGAGCGGGAAAGAAAAATTGTTCTGGAGTGTTTTTCGAAAATTGAATATGAACTAGAACATGCCGTGGACAAGCACAGTAAAAGATTAATTGTATCCAACATCGAGCTTTTCCTAAATTATTGCGTCCGCTTTTACGACCGCCAATTTATCACCCGAGACAATGCGCACCAAGGAATTTTAGAAAGATTTGAGAATTTGTTAAACGATTATTTTCAGACGGACAAACCGCAAACGGTTGGTTTGCCTTCGGTTGCCTACTGTGCCGGCGAATTGAATTTATCCTCCAATTATTTTGGGGATTTAGTAAAAAAAGAAACCGGAAAAACGGCGCAAGATTATATTCAAGCAAAGGTAATGGAAGTGGCGAAAGAAAGAATATTTGACCAAAGTAAATCGGTTAGCCAAATTGCCTATGAATTAGGGTTCAAGTATCCGCAGCATTTTACCCGCCTGTTTAAACAACGGGTGGGCCACTCGCCGAATGAATTTCGCAGTTCCTTAAACTAATAGAATTTAGATTTTTTTTAGTAAAAAATTTGCGATCAGAAATTCTGGAACAACCTGCTATTTCTGGTTTTAAGTTAAAGCATTTTATTAAATAGGCGAATAGAAATAATTATATTTTAATTAGATATGGCAGTAATTTCAAAATAAAACTTGGAGGCAAATGGATGGTAATAAAGTGAAAGAATAATTAGCTGCTTATTGGAGGATACATTTTAGTTAATAACTCTACAATTTTGTTTGTCCGAACTTCCCCATGGGAATTTGATTTTTCCGATATAGTATTTTCCTCGGTATTATTCATGTTAGTAGGCGCTTCATTAGTTACAGAAAGGTGGAAAGAATGGAAACTTTCTTCTACGTTTTTTGAAGATTCCGATACTAAAAAAATGCTAGCGGGAAAAACCTGATAGACTGATTTAATAATGGCGGCGTGGGCGGGATTAAATGTGAAAATAACATCGGCCCGTTCGATAACTGACTTTTCCAATTCGTACATCCATCCCTGGTTATTTACCTCCCTACGTTCCTGGCACAACGAATCAATCTGAATAGCTAAGGGCTTGCCTGTAATTAACTTTAACTCGCTTCCTGCCAGATAAGTAAGCCAATTATGCGCAAAAATTAGGTCAAAAGCTTGGTTTATGGCATATCGGGCTGCATAACGGGCATATTGAATAATTTTAGTATTTGTACTTATATTATCCCAGTTTGGTAGGTCAAAAACACGCGTTGATTCTTCCTGGTTACTGCTAGAAGTACTTTTCTTCGGTAAATTATCTGGTTCTCCCGAAAATGATCCGGCCTTATTCTCTCTCGAATAGGAGCGCTGATTCTCAGGTATATCAATAGAACCATAAAGAGGTATTAAGGCGCGAATGTAATCTGCTTCGGCAAAAGGGAGCACTTTAAGGAAATGACTATTAGCAAAAGCTGAGGTAAGAGTATGGTTGTTTAATCCAATTAAATTTATATTTTCTGCTTTTACATTCAGATCGGCTCTAGGTAAAATTAAAGATACTTTTAGCTGGTTAGCCATCTCCGTAGCTACCTTATAGCAGTTCGTTCCTTGCTCTTCGTCAAACGGAGAGAAATCCCATCCTAAAAAAAGCACATTTAAGTTCTTCATGTATAGTAGCTAAGCAATAACTTAATTACAACGGGTATTATTTAAAAAAGATGAACCTTCTGGTAAAATGTGTACATGAAAAGATAGGGGAAAGATTATTGCCTGGTTTAAAGATACCTTACCTGATTTAGTTAGTAACCACCACTCGCGGTAATACTTTAAGAATTTAACTGGCATAAAACGTAGAAGCTAGCTATAAGTATTATAAAACTGGCTGGCGAGGGCTTTGGTTGTTAGGCGGCAGCTATGACTAGTAATAGTTTAAATTCTTCTGAAAAGACAATTCCTTACTTTAACTTAATTTAACTGAGTATTTTTTATTTGGGGTTTACGGCGGTTATAGTTAATTGGATAGTTAAATTAATTTGAAAGAGAGCATTTTAGAAAGCGCTGAATGCGCTATTCGCGGCTATTTTAAAATTTCTGAGAATCAGTTACTTCGGGAAGATTTGTTATAATTTAGAAGAAAACACTTAAACTTAATTACTTTTACCGGATCATGGAGTTTACATATAGAAGTATTTATCTTTGATATTATGAAAAGAAGTAGAGGAGGTAAATGCATGGGTAAGTTAAAAGTACAATCTTGGTTGCTTTTGAGAGAATGAATTAGTAATTTAATAAATATAATTATTCATAAAATAGTAGTATGTGATATAAACAGATGCCTCGTAGTTAATTAACTTAAATGCAACAATTAGAAGTGGATAATGAAGCTAGGATTAAGGAAACAAAGTACGTCACTATGATTATCCAGAACGGCATCTTTCATGCTTATTACAAAGAATTGGAAATCTTGGATATGAATTTTGCCAAAGTAGCGGTCCAAGACCGGTTGAATTTCTTTCAAAATATAGCTTATCCTTGTTTGTTTGATATTACAAAAGTGAAGGAAACCACGAAAGAAGCGCGTGACTATATGGCTAATGAAGGCAATGAGTTGGTTTTAGCCAGCGCCATGGTTGTAAATAATCCTATGCTGAAAATGATGGCTAATTTTTACATCATGGTAAATAAACCCAAAAATCCTACCCGCTTGTTTACCGACCGTGACAGCGCTTTAGATTGGCTGGAACAATTTAAAAATAAAAATTAAAAGTTTTTGTTTAAAGCCCTTCCCGAATCGGATCTATCTGTGAATTATTACTTTTATTCGTACCTGATTATTTATACCTAGATCCCTTCCTTCGTCTATTTATTTTTATTCATAATGGCCCCGGTTTATGATACGTATGGCAATACTATTTTAAATTTTGTACCCTAGAAATCTATCTGGTAAATAATGTCTCACCGTTTAATTTTAAATTACTTAGCAGGCCAAAAGGTCTATATTAACGAATAACAAACATTCTTTATTTAAGATGAGTATTTTTTCTAAATATATCTCTCCCCGGTTAATGAATATGTTCATGTCCGTGCAGGTTATTACACCTTACCGGGCAGAGTTACTTCAGTACGCCCAAGGAAAGATACTGGAGATTGGATTTGGGTCCGGCTTAAACCTGCCTCATTACCCGGCCGGTGTCCGGGAGATTGATATTGTGGAGATTAACGAAGGCATGAAAAACCTAGCTCAAAAAAATATCGCCCAATCGACCATTCAGGTTAACTATCACACTTTAAATGCGGAATTACTACCTTTTCCGGCAGCTACTTTTGACACGGTTGTAAGCGCCTGGACCCTTTGCAGCATTGCGGAAGTTAGCCGAGCTTTGGCGGAAATTTACCGGGTGCTTAAACCGGACGGCCAGTTTTTATTTGCGGAGCATGGTTTAAGCAACGAACCGCAAGTGCAAAAATGGCAGCACCGACTTACCCCCATTCAAAAAATCATTGCCGATGGTTGCCACTTAGACCGAAACATAGAAGCTCTTATTGCCGAGGCCGGGTTTAAGTTCCGGAAACTCCGGAAAGAATACGCGGGTTCGCCTAAAGTAGCCAGTTATTTTTACATTGGGGTGGCGACTAAAGCTATTCCTTAAAAATCGTATAATTCAATATGCCGGCAAAGCGCCTTCTCTATTTAGTTAAATCCTGCTTAACAATGGGAATGCCGGGTGCTTGCCCCTGAATAATCTGGATTTTATTCGAAAATATGCGGGCAATGTTGGCCGCCCGTAATTTAGCTTCCTCCGCCAAGGGTCCCCGGAAGTTTTCGGTTACTGTTGCAAAAAATAAGCTTAGCCATTGCGCAAAGTGCGTCGGGTTAACGGGTAAAAACGCGTGTTTCGGAAAAGGCTGGCCCTCGTACGAGGCGGAACCTAATAAAATAGAGCTCCAAAATTGGTACATTATAGGTAAATGCTTTTCCCAATTTACCTTAGCGTAGTCGTTAAAGATCGGGGAAAGTAAGGAATCCTGGTTTACTTTATCATAAAATGCATCCACCAGTTTCTTGATATCCGCTTCCGTAGAAATGTCTTTTAATTGGTTACTATTCATAAAGTAGTTTTTATTACGAAACAATTAATTTAGAATTTTGCTCCCCTAAAAGTAATATCCATTTAAGTAAGCTTTCGGCAGCACTCCAGTTCATATAGATTGAATTATAAAAGTTGTATTCGGGGTGGTTTATCTTGGAATCTTTTCAGGACTTCAGGCAGTGGTGCTGATGGTACCCTATTTGCCTCGTGGACGGCGGGCCTCGTTTGGCTCTTCCGGGCGGGAAGGAACGTGCCGCGGTACGTTCCTTCCTATCTTACGATGCTAACTAATTTTAATTAAAACTAGTTAATACGTCTCGTTTATATCCATTGGTTATAAGTTTATCTTAATGAATGAATTAATGAAACAAAATAATTTAAATATACCTGATGCCGAGATTGTTGTAATAAATTACTAATAATGAGCGCGTTAATTTTTAAAAGGCCTACTATCTGGTATTTGCTTGTTAATAATAAAGGATCAGGTGAGTAGCTTAGAATAAGAGTTTAACACAACAATAAACTCTGAGCTCAATACGAATAATGCTGTTTAACTGGATAAGTGTTCTACGTTTTTGTGCTTTGTTGCAAAAATTATGTTAAATGAGAAGATTATAGTAAATAAATATATTCAAGCTTCAAACCAGAAACAGGTACTATTTTGGGTTTGCAGTACGAAGACGATTACACACCATCCCTTAGATATTTTTCGGGACGGAAACTGGATCAAATAACGGATTAAAATTTTAAGTTGAGAGAACCTTCACGCGAGATAGAAATACCGAAGCGGTAATGATATAATTTCCTGGTTTGCATAAAGGTTATTCAATTAATCGTTCAAAAAATCCTTTTAGTAACTCACTTCCAGGTATACAGCAACAGCGACACTCCCTGGCGGGGTAAGAGCATAGTTACCTGAGTTTGTCCATTCATTATTTTCACCAACTCCGGCTTTTGCAAGGTTTGCAATTGCCCGGCTTTTTCCAGTTCTTTTATTTGGGCCGGTGTGGGTTGAGAAGGTGACCCCATTTTCTTCCAGGCTTCGTAAGAATTACTGTGTTCTTGATCAATTCGGTAATGCGTGAAAGTTACTTGCTTCGAAGGAAAGCTTTTTATGGAAATAGTTACCGGAGAAGGGGGCGCGGGCAAATCATCGTCGTGGTAATTCCAAACCATGACGGTCGCCGAGTTTTTACCGGAAGTAGCCAGAGCATTTACATCTGGTTGCGGTCCGCGGACGCTGTGGTCGCGTACCTGCCGGAACGAATAAGTAGTGTCGCCGCTTACTTGAACCCGGTTGCCTTGCATTTTCCCGAACATCCGGAATACGTTAAGTACCGGTTTATCAACGCCATTCGTTGCTAAATCGCGAAAGCCGTAAAACCAAGGTTGGTTTTCAAATTCAAATGACCACGAAACGGCCCCTTTAAAGTTAACCTTAAAATAATCGGCCAGCGCGTATTTACGGGCAAACGAAGCGGCGGTATAACTCGAGTACATGGTACCGTTGCGGTAAGCATTTTCGGGGTTGGTTTGCATGCCGCAAGCGGCGCATCCTTCCGGATCAGATTCGCCGATAATAACGGGTAAATTCTTCAGTTCCGGGTAAGAGGCTACTATCTGAAAACCGCCGGAAATATCGCGTAATTGCTGGCCCATGTTCATGCGTACCATATTATTTACCACTTTAGGAGCCCCTTTGGCATGAAAAGCAATAAAATCCAGGGGAGTACCTAGCTTACCCGTTACCGAATTAGTGCCCCGCAAACAATGATTCAGAAAGTAATTCAGGAAAGTAGCAGCTCCTTTGCCGGCCGGACCCGTTACGTGCGGGCCACCTACTTTGGCCGTTGGCAAAGCCCGTTTTACCGCATCCGCCGAGTAATCGTATAACTTACAATATTCTTCTACGGTTCCGCCCCAGTACTTGCTATTGGGTTCGTTCCAAAGCTCCCAGTACCAGGTTTCTACTTTATTCCGACCATAACGATCAATGGAGTGTTTTACCCAGGCATAAATTAAATCGGCCCATTTCTGATAATCCTTGGGCGGATACGTCCAGCCGGTAAAAATTTTTTCGTAGGATTGGCCCGGTTGCCAGGTATGTTGGTAAGGCTGCGGGTTAATAGACAAAGCTTCGGGCATAAATCCCATTTGCGCCATTGGCCGCATGCCGCGCTCCACATACGTATCCATAATCCGGTCCACAATGGTCCAGTTATACACCGGGTTACCGGCAGCATCTTCGGTGTAAGCATTCGTGGACCCCCATTTCAAAGCAGGTGTGCCGTCGCCGGTGGTAAGCAGGTTATGGGTCCGGATGTAAACTGGTACTGGACTCAGAGCGGCTAACTCCGAGAGCAACTTTTTACCATCCTGCATGTAGGTATAATTTGGCTCGTCGTAGCCAAACCAGGCCCAAACCGGTTCCATGGGCGCAACAGGTTGCTGTAAATCAATTTTTATGGATACAGCGGCTGGTTCAGTTGTTTGAGGAAAAGCGAGGAAAGAGCTAAACCAAAATATAAAGAAAATGAATGCGGGCTTGTGCGTCATATTGCGGATGAAGAAGAAACAGCAAAGATTAAATGTACCACATCATTTCGTTATTAAAAGGATTTCCAAATTAATTCTATCCGGTTCCGGATTATTAGAAAAATAGATTTTGCTTGATTATAGCAAAATAATAAAGTTTTAATGATAAATTTGAATTTTTCTCTTACTTCCCCTTCTCGAATAGTAATTTTGATAGTACTACTGGGAAAGCACATTCTGCAACGGGAAAAACTTCGGGTGGGTAAATCATTCCAAATAAATTGTTGCTTATAATTGTCTTCTGCTAAGCATGTAATGTTCTATGGATGTTCTTAAAAGAAATAATGTAATCATAAAGGGTAAAGGTCAAACTCCCATGTTATTTGCCCATGGTTATGGCTGCGACCAAAATATGTGGCGTTTTGTTACGCCGGCCTTTGAGGAGGATTATAAAATTATTCTCTTCGATCAAATGGGTTTCGGCCAATCCGATTTTTCGGAATATTCGGCGCAGAAGTACAGTTCCTTACAAGCTTACGCCGACGACATTTTAGAAATAGCGGAAGCTTTGGACTTAACCGAAATTGTTTTTGTGGGTCATTCCGTAAGTGCCATGATTGGAGTACTGGCCGCTAATAAAGCCCCGCATTTGTTTCAGAATTTAATTCTAATTGCTCCTTCGCCGCGGTACATCAACGATACGGACTATTCCGGCGGTTTTGCCCCGGAAGATATTGACAATTTGCTGAACTCGTTAAATAGTGATTACCTGGCCTGGTCGGTGGCAATGGCTCCGGTGATTATGGGAAATGCCGATAAACCCGAATGGAGCGAAGAGTTGGCCACGAGTTTTTGCCGGAGCCACGAAGAAATAGCGCGAAATTTTGCGCATCTGACTTTTCGTTCCGATAACCGGGCTGATTTAAAAAAACTTCAGGTTAAATCTTTAATTCTGCAGTGCCAGAATGATGTAATTGCACCTTTGGAAGTAGGTAGTTACATGCAGCAAAATATAGCTAACAGTAATTTGGTAATATTAAATGCCAAGGGGCATTGCCCTAACCTGAGTGCGCCGGAAGAAACAATTCATGCCATTCAAGATTTTTTAACTGCTCACAAAGTGCTTCAGTAAAGATTATTATCCACTATAAACGAATAAATGGGGGAACCAGGCGGGAAAAATCATTTGGCTTGAATGGAGAGAAAGGAATTAAAAAAATTTAACGGTGATCTGTTCTTCGAGGTGCAAAGGAAAGCCGCTAATTCGTACATTTTTACGAACTGGGTGGGCATTCAAACTTTGGAAACAATCCTGCTGGGCACTAACCAGGTACTAGATATGCTGCGCAAAGAGCCGAGTACCGGTATTCTAAATAGTAATAGAGAACTAATCGGCCCCTGGGACGATGGGGCCTTGTACATGGGAAATAAGTGGGTGATGGAATTAAATACTTTAGGAGTCATTCATTTTGCGCACGTACTTGCGCCCGGTATTTACGGCCAACGTTCCTTCGAAAAATTCTTCCAGTTGGCCCAACCTTACCTGCAAATCGAAGTTTTTAATTCTAATGAAGAAGCTGAATCCTGGCTGCTCAGTTGATATAAGGAACTCTCCGTACTTTGCTCTTCTCTCAGGTTCTCAGCAAATTTATTTGTCTGAATAGAAATTTTTGTGTTTTTATAGATTAAGTTAATTTACTAAATAAAGTGAAAAATTGAAAATCTAATAATAAAATTAGTTTAATAATAAAACATTTTAAATATAAATACGTTATTATTGATAAAAATGTATTTATATGAAGTCTTTCGTTTTTACCCTCGCCTTTTTTCTTACCCTTTCGCTAAGAACTTTAGCTGACGATCCAACTACTACTGCCAAGTTAACCAAAGTAACCGAAACCGTGCAAAGCAAGTTTGCGCAAGGTTTTGCCGGAGCAGAAAACGTAACCTGGGAAATAACCGACAAATTTCAGAAAGCTTTTTTTAAGAAGAACGGTATTTATTTTACCGCTTTCTATAATTTAAAAGATGAATTTGTGGCTACCACGCACCACGTAACCTGGAATGCCTTACCGCTTAAATCTTTACACCGGATTGGTAAAATCTACCGGGGTTATAGGATTAAATCGGTTATTCAGTACACCAACCAAGAGAAAGTATACTTTGTAAATCTGGAAAAGAAAAATAAACAATTATTAGTACAAGTACAGCCCGATCAGAATGTCACCTTATTTAAGCGCCTGCAATAAGGTACTCTTCTAGTTATTATAGGGTAGGAGCATTTACTCCTTAAAGGATAGCTTTGGAGTTAATAAAGTATGTACGAAATGGCTTACCTGATTTAAACTTTTTCTAAAAAATCAGGTAAATGCGTACCTCTAATATTGGTACATCCGGCCTGGAAGTTCTTTTTGGCAAAATCTTGCCGGATTAAAACCCGCATGAACCAGCAGCATAGTATCTTTTGTGATATGTAAGGCTGGGTCGCTCGTAAAAATTGCAAGTGTTTTTTCGGCATTCTTGTTTCTAACCCGAATTATTTTATGGTGGCGGCTCCGCCTTGTGTTACCCATCATTCCATTTCCTCCTGCTTTTCAAGTTCTGACTGCAAGAGTTCGCCGGTATAATATTTAGCGTCCTATTGAACGTGGTTTCCGAGTAAGTGAACTAAATTGGGTATATTTAGTAATAGCTCTATGCTTTACTTGGTTGCGAACCAGCCATCCACCACATTTCCCAAAAATGAGAGGTAATCTCTTGTATTATTAAAGCCGCCGCGCTCCAGGTATTGAACCTTAGCTTTGTACCCTCCATGACTATCCGAAAACACAAATCTTCGCCTAAAATTTTAATTTTTTAGGCCGGAGATGGTCCTCCCTATACTTTGTAAAAGTTTAAGAATCCTTATTATGTGTTTTTTACATGGCATTCATAAGTTGATGTACTTCTTCCTTTAAGGACATCCATTAATCATCTTCATTAGTTTAAGAATAAGCAGTTCTTCTATCTATTATTTACTGAACATCTTTCTGTTTACTAGTTATAAAACCCGAATTAATTTATCCGGTTATACCTCAACAGCACCGGAATAGACACGTACTAAGAAGTTAATTCTGGTTTAAACTTAAAAACGAAGGAATATGGCTAACGAATCAACCCCCGCCTTTTCTACTGATTATACAATTGGCGGCGAATTTACAATTAACCGGATGGGCTATGGCGCCATGCGCATCACCGGTACTGGTATCTGGGGCCCGCCGCCAGACCGGGAAGAAGCCATTCGCGTGTTACAAAGAACCGTAGAGTTGGGCATAAACTTTATTGATACCGCCGATAGCTATGGTCCCCACGTGTCCGAAGAATTAATTGCCGAAGCTTTACACCCTTACCCCGCGGATCTGGTAATTGCTACCAAAGGTGGTTTGCTGCGTACCGGTCCTAACCAATGGCCCATTAACGCGCACCCCGATCATTTACGCGAAGCCTTGGAAGGAAGCTTGCGGCGATTAAAATTAAACCAGATTGATTTATACCAACTGCACCGGGTAGATCCCGAAGTGCCTTACGAAAAAACTTTAGAATTTTTACAAAAAGTACAGGAAGAAGGCTTGGTAAAGCACATTGGTCTTTCGGAAGTAACGGTTGACCAGATTAAAAAAGCGCAGGAGTACGTAAAAATTGTATCGGTGCAAAATATGTACAGCGTAGATAACCGTAAGTGGGAAGAAGAACTGGAATATTGCCGGCAGCAAAACATGGCTTTTATTCCCTGGTACCCACTTGCCGGGGGTAATTCGGAAGCACTATCTAAATTGGAGAAAATCGGGCAAAAATACCAGGCTACCAAACAGCAAATTGCGCTTAGCTGGCTTTTGCATCACGCCCCCAATATTTTGCTCATTCCGGGTACTTCTAAAGTAAAACATCTCGAAGAAAACTTTAAAGCCGCCTCTATTTCTCTTTCTCCGGAAGATTTAGATGAATTAGATCAGCTTAAAAAAGCAGGAATTTCGGGCTAAGTTTTCTGGAACTTAAAATATCTAAATAGATTATTAAACGAGAAAGATGGAATATATCCGCTTAGGTAACACCGGAATGAAGGTGTCCAAAATTTGCCTGGGTTGCATGACTTACGGCACTCCAACCGAGCGCTGGCCCTGGGCCCTAAACGAAGAACAAAGCCGGCCTTTTATTCAGAAAGCGCTGGAACTCGGCATAAATTTTTTTGATACCGCCGATGTATATGCCAATGGGGCCAGCGAAGATGTGGTCGGGCGGGCGTTAAAAGATTTTGCCAAACGGGACGAGGTGGTAATTGCTACTAAAGTGTTCAACCCTATGGGACCCGGTCCCAACGACCAAGGTTTATCGCGGAAGCACATCATGAGCGCTATTGATGCTAGTTTACGGCGTTTAGGTACCGACTACGTAGATTTATACCAGATTCACCGGTGGGATTATGATGTTCCGCTGGAAGAAACCCTGGAAGCTTTACACGACGTGGTGAAGGCGGGAAAAGCGCGCTACATTGGCGCTTCATCGATGTTTGCCTGGCAATTTGCCCAAGCTTTGTATACCGCCGATTTACATGGTTGGACGCGCTTTATTTCCATGCAGCCGCAATATAATTTGGTATACCGCGAAGAAGAACGGGAAATGCTGCCGCTTTGCCAAGATCAGAAAATAGCCGTTATTCCCTGGTCGCCATTGGCACGGGGCTTACTAACCGGTAAACGCGCCAAAGGTGGGGGAGAGACCGAGCGCGCCCGGACCGATGCCTTCGGTAAACCCATTTACACCCGCGACGATGACTTTTATATTTCTGACCTGGTGAATGCTATAGCCCAAAAAAAAGGTATTCCGAACGCGCAAGTGGCCCTAGCCTGGTTATTAGCGAAGCCCATTGTAACCGCTCCCATAATCGGCGCCAGTAAACCGGGGCACCTGGAAGATGCAGTAGGAGCATTATCCGTTAAACTTACTTCCGAAGAAATTAAGCAATTGGAAGAACCTTATCAACCGCATCCTATACTCGGTTTCTCTTAAATAATCAATCATGATAAATTTTTAAATAAATTATCATTTCATGTAACCTAACGGTTTTGTTATCGTTAGAGAATATTGTAAGCTAAGACAATAATGTTTTAGTACATACAAAAAAAGCCAGACTTGAAACGTTTGGCTTTTTTTGTATGTACTCCGTAGTATACTACTTATTGATTTTCCTTTCTCATCTTCTTTGTAATCAAGCATATACTAAATACTAGATTGAAGTAAAAAATCTACTAAGGGCGGTTATCTTTGGAGCCTGCCCAGTCTCCATTTGACGGTGCGGATGCGGTTAGCGAAGTAACCAGTTTGCCTCGTGGCCGGCGGGCCTCGTTTAACTCTTCCGGCCGGGTCTAAGCTTCTTTTGTGCGTGCCTCACCATGGCTCGTTCCTCGGCACCAGAACCTGAGAAGGCACTCCACCGCCAAATTGGGGTCTTTTTCTCTTAACTACTGCTTATTTGTAATCATCATAGTTGAACCGGCAAATACCTCTTTATTTTTTAATTTTGTTTAAGTAAAAGCTTGGCTGAAGAACACTTTTCAGTTTTCTTGCTGTTGCTGTAATTGCTGCTCAAAACCGAATCTATCCATCTGAATCCAGTATTCCATGATTTTTCCGTTTTTAACCCGGTAAACGGCACTCGCAATTTCGTTTAATGGTTTGCCCGTAGCATTATAACCATCCAAATTGGTGAGGTGGTGGCCGCTTTGTTTCCAGCGGGCATATACTTTATCACCATCCGCTAAGAGTTTGGTAATTTCAAAAGTATAGTTACCGTATTGCGTTAATAATTCCCGCACGTGGGCGGCGTAATTTTCCGGGGTTCGGGTTACGGTTGTTTTCTTTTCGGAGTTAAGTTGATGGGCCAAAACCGTTTCGGCCAGGTATTTTTTTGCTTGATCCGGTGCTTTGCCCGAACGTACTTCTGTTAAAAATGCTTTTACAATTTCTTTGCTGCTAATAATTGGCGGTACCATTTTTTTCTGCTCCGGAAGAGTTGGTAATTGATTGGAAGACGGGCTACTTACTTCTTTTTGTTGGTTATTATTTTTCAGGAACGCGGCTTTAGCTACAAAATTAATTTTTTGCTGCTTCATGGGATTTAAGGAACTGATTAACAATAAGGAAAATATTTCTGAAAAGGAAGAGGCAAAATTTTTTAAAAACTCTTTAAAAAGTGTAACCGAAGAATCACCTATTCGTATAAAAAATCTGAAAGCTAAAGCCAGTAAGTTTTAGTAAACAAAAGAAAGCCAGACTTAAAACGCCTGGCTTTCTTTATGCCCTTTCCGTAGCAACTTGCCTGTTTTACCTTCCTCCCGGCGGACAATGTTGTTTTAAATAATTGGTGTATAAAGTGGATAAGTGTTCGTGGGTTCCTTCGCCTTCCGAAATGCTGTGGGTACGGTTAGGGTAGGGCATTACCTGAAATTGTTTGTTGTACTTTATCAGTTCGTTAATGAGTTGTTCGGCATTGTTGTAATGTACGTTATCGTCGCCGGTGCCGTGGATGTAGAGCAAGTTGCCGCGTAAGTTTTTGGCGTAGGTAATCGGGGAGCCATTTACAAAATCTTCTTTGTTTTCCTGCGGCAAACCCATGTAGCGTTCCTGGTAAATATTGTCGTAAGTGAGCTGGTTACCCACGGCGGCCACGGAAATTCCGGTTTTATAAATTTGTGGGTACTGAAATAATAAATTTAAAGTAGCCGAACCGCCGCCACTCCAGCCCCAAACTGCCACGCGGGAAGTATCGATAAAAGGCATTTTTAAAACTTCTTGAGCCGCTAAAGCCTGATCTTTAATATTAACCAGACCAATTTTGCGGTAAACGCTTTTACGCCAGTCGCGGCCTTTGGGTACCGGCGTGCCCCGATTATCGATGGCCATGTACACGTATCCGTCATCGGCCATTTTGCCTTTGTATAAATGATTGTTGCCGATACCGTACTCATCTTTTACTTCCTGGCCCCAGGGTTCGGTATACACGTAAAATACTACCGGGTACTTTTTGGTTTTATCTAGGTGGGTGGGTTTTGCCATCCAGGCATCCATTTCTACGCCTTCGCTGGTTTTAATTTTGAAAAACTCCAAATTGGTTTTTGCTTTATCTGCTTTGGCCAGGGCATCGGCTACCACGCTGGTTTTATCTAAAGGCTTATGGTCGGGCAGGCTTACCCATTCCGTCGTATTAGGCGTGTAATAATTCGAAAATTGGTGCCGGGCAAACTTCGCGTTGGGGGATAAATAATATTTATGCGTGCCCGGCTGGGTAGCGGGAGAAAGTCGCTCTGCTTTCCCTTTACCATCCAGGCGAGTGCGGTACAAATAAGCTTGCGTAGCATTTTCGGGCGAAGCCATAAAATAAACCATTCCTTCCGGCTCGGCTATTTTTACCATTTCCATGACGTCGTAGTTACCGCGGGTTACCAAAGTTTCTTTTTTGCCATCCCGACTTACCCGGTACAAATGCCGCCAACCATCTTTCTCGCTGGCCCATAGAAATTCCTGCCCTTTTTTCAGCCAATCCCAGCCGCCATTCGCGTATTTAGGGTCCCATAAGGCTAAAACATCAATCCAGGCTGCATCTTTTTCCTGGTAAATGGGTGTAACCTGACCGGTACTGGCCTGGCAAACAAATAAGCGGCTTTCGTTTTGTTTGCGGTTTAACTGCTGTACAATTATTTCATTCGGGTTTGCCGTCCATTCCAGGCGGGGAACGTAGTGCTGGCGCGGGTCGCCGGGTAATAACATCCAGGTAGTTTTAGCATTAGTAATATCTACGACACCGATTTTGTAAGGCGAAGGAGCTTCGCCGGCCACCGGATATTCTACGGGTTTTACTTGGGAGTAAACCGAATCGGTGAAATTAATCATTAAATAATCTTTTACCTGATTGGCATCAATCTGCCAGTAAGCAATCTTTTTACTATCGGGGCTCCACCGGAAACCGTTGCGGCAAAAAAACTCTTCTTCGTAGGCCCAATCAAAAGTCCCGTTAATTAGTTGGCGCGTACCATCGGCGGTAAGTTGTTTGGTTGTTTTGGTGTTTAAATTTTCGGTGTAGATATTATTTTGGCTGACGTAGGCTACCTGGTTGTTATCCGGGGAAAATTGAGCGAACATCAGGGAGGCCGCTGGTTGGTTCTTGCCAATTTGTTCCAAAGTTTGCGTGGCCAGGTTATACACCCAGTAATCGCCGCGGGTATGCAGTCGCCAGACTTTGCGGGTATTGGTAAAAAGTAAAATCTTCTGCTCATCCGGAGAAAAAGAAAAACTGCGGATAATAAGCGGCGCGGTTTGACCAGCCGGAATTAGTTTTTCTTTGGCAAGAAGTACTTGTTTTTCGCGCCCCGGCAAGGTGAATTGAACAATGTTTCCATCTTCCTGTTGCACAAAAGCATGGCCGGATTTCAGCCAGGTTAAAGGACTACTGTTTTGAGCTTGGGAGAGAAAAGATAAACCGATTAGTTGAATCAGAAGCAACCAGTCCCGAAAAATTTTACATTTCATGAAATAGAATTAAAGACGAAATTTATAGGGGCAAGTAAAAGTTTTACATAATACGTATAACCCTTAAACTTGATTTTTTTTGCCATATTTAATTCAAAACGTTCCAGGAATTTAGATTTTCACCAATTAGATGCCTTAGGATTTAATTTGGATAAGAAATTAAGTTTAATGCAAACAAAAATAATTATCCCTAAGAAGGCAGAAGGTTCGTTAAGTTCTACGGGAAAAAGTTGATATAACGCGAGCGTCCGCGCTCGTGTTGCGCATCGTCCGGCCTCTGGCCGTTAGGAATTTAACTCCAATCATTTTATATAAGCATGTGGGTTCGCCCGGTCGGAGGCCTCCCAATTATCTTCACGAGCGTAGACGCTCGCGAAAGTAGTATTTTTTAGAACTTAACCGACCTACATTCAAAAGGTCTTTTTTCTCTTAATGCGCTTAACTTGATGATATCAGGTAAAAGCTTGTAAAGCAAATTCTACAAACACATTCAATTACTACGAACACTGCGGTAGCCAAAACCAAACAAAGTATGCAGGGCAATGTTGGGTACCGTAGCGGTACCGCCGCCCAGTAAAGGCATGCGGGCCCAGGCGGCGGTGAGTTTTACTTCCGGCCGAAAATACCAATGTTCCGCTCTGCCCAAGGGCGGCCCAGCCGCGGCTTGCAGACAAATGCCGGAAATATGGTAGCCACCTCCAAAAAAGCTTTTTACGGGGTTAATGGCATTGCCCCGAATGCGGCCTTCCGGGTGGCCGATAACCAGGCCCAGCCCAATCCGGAAAATACCCGGCGAACTTCTGGAAGGTAAGGTTCGGCTAATTAGGGCCAGGTTGTACCCGTGCGATACTTCAAAATGCTGGATTTCGGGGGCAGGATTTTGCAGGTACAATTTGTGATGCACCAGTTCGGCGCTCCATTTTTGGTAACCTACCCGGTACGCGTAATAAGGCGAACCACGCCAAGGACGGGTATGGTAACGGGCATTAACTTGAATAGTAGATTCTCCGGGTTGTTTTATTCGTAAAGTAGTAGGCAAGCTCCAGGAAGTGCCGGCAAATACTTCTGCCGTTAAGCCTTGTCCAAAAGTTTTATGGTAACTGCCAAAAAATAACAGCAGTACTAGCAGCCTGGACCGGTAAATTATTTTAATCTCTACCATTACCCAAATAACCCTTTCAACTACGAATAATACCACTGCCAGGATAACGAGAAAAGATAAAAGGAGTTGATAAAACAATCCTAAGCAAATTAGTTTGACAAATACAAAATTCAGGAAAAAGATAAACCAGATCAGCCGGCTGCCTACAAACCCTTTTGTTTTATAAATTATTGATTCTAAATTAGATGGTAATACTATCTTCTCCTTCAACACTTTTCTTATGGAAACGAATAATCAATTAGGTTTACCGGTAGGGGTAACCCTGGACCGGTTTATCAAGCGGAGCCAAAGTGCCTTTGGGTATGCTACCGGGGAACTGTCGCAGTTATTGCGTGATATTGCTTTGGCCGGGAAAATTGTGAATCGGGAAATAAACCAGGCGGGCTTGATTGGTTTAGCCGGCAGTATGGGAAATGCGAATGTGCAAGGGGAAACCCAGCAAAAACTGGATGTAATTGCCAATATCCGCTTTGTTCGGGCTTTAAAGAATGGGGGAGAGGCCTGCGCCATTGTTTCGGAGGAAGAAGAAGATATTATTTACACGGGCAATGATACCGGCAAATACGTGGTGGCCATGGACCCCTTGGATGGTTCTTCTAATATTGATGTAAACGTATCGGTAGGAACAATTTTTTCTATTTACCGGCGCGTAAGCCCCCTCGGCACCAAAGCTACTTTTGAAGATTTTTTACAAGGCGGCGAAAAACAAGTGGCCGCCGGCTATATTTTATACGGCACTTCTACCATGCTGGTGTATACCACCGGGCACGGGGTAAGCGGCTTTACCTATGAAACATCCTTAGGCGAATTCTTTTTGTCGCACCCGGATATAAAAAGCCCGGTAAACGGTAACATGTATACTTGCAACGATGCTTACATAAAAAATTTTCCGGAAATGGTGCAGGAATATATTCAGCGTATCCGGGAAAAGGGCTGTACTGCTCGCTACATTGGTTCGATGGTGGCGGACTTGCACCGGAACTTGCTGAAAGGGGGCATTTATTTATACCCACCGGTGCCGAAAACACCCGATGGCAAGCTGCGTTTGTTGTACGAATGTTATCCGCTGGCCTTTTTAGTGGAGCAAGCCGGCGGCAAAGCTTTTGACGGAAATCACCGGACTTTAGAAATCCTTCCTAATTATATTCACCAGAGAAGCCCGCTTTATATTGGTTCGGCCGCGATGGTAGAGGAACTAATGAAAACCATCCAAAAACCCCAGGAATTGACTTAAATTTGTAAATTATTTATTCTGAAACAACCCTTTGAGAAATCAGCCAGGAATTCTCCGGATGATTTACTCAATTATCAGGTCGTATTTAGCCAATAAGCCGCTTAAACCCGACGACGAGAATTTTGCTTTTTTGGCGGTATTTAGCTCTAAATCAATGGCGTAATGATAAGCCGTCCGGAAATCCGTTTTGGTGAGATTAGTACGATTAAACAAGGTTTGGTCTAAGTCGCAGTTTAGAAACGTTGCTTCGCTTAAATCACATTCGGCAAAATTGGCTTCTTTAATGCTGCACGTATCGAAGGTAGTTTTCTTCAGTTTCTTGCCCACATAACTGGCAAAATCGAGGTTGCAGTGGTAAAAAGAAACGGCAAACAGAAAATTATCGCAGCGGCTGAAATTTAAGCCCAATAACTTGGAGTTCCGGAAAACCACGGTTTGTAGTTTCGCCTGGTCCAGGTTAGCCAGCCCCAGATTACAGGTATCGAAAGTACAATCAATAAACAAAGCCCCGGCAAAAGAGCTTTCGGCAAAATTACAGTTTTTAAACGTACAGGCATTAAACTCCGTACCGGCCAGCTTCTTTCCCGAAAAATCAATTTTATCAAAGGTAATTTCTTCGTGCAGTAGTTCTTCCATAAACGCGTTTTAGGTACGCAAACCTACGGTTTTTTAGGGTAACTTTTAGGTGGAGGAAATTTGAGAAGTTGCAATTTAGGAAGCAAGCCTAAAAAAAGAAAAAACTAATACTAGTGCGAGCTTCTAGCTCGTTATTAATCTAACTCTTTTGGATCAATACCGGCTTGTTTTAGAATACCGTGTAAGGTGCCTTTCTTCAAATCTTTGGCGTGCATGGGAACAACGGTACGTTTGCCAGATTGTTGATTCACGTAGATTTGGTGGCTCCCTTTGGTTCGTACCCGTTCAAAGCCATGTAACAGCAGCAACGCAATGACTTCTTTAGGTGTATAGGATTTCAAACTTTAAGAAGCCAAGGTTAAAGTATATTCTAAGCTGTTACTATCGTCCGGAATGGATTCTCCCTCTGCTTCCAGGCTTTCGATATAAAGGCTTATAGCTTCTTTCGCCATTTCAATGGCTTCGGCGATGGTTTCGCCTTGTGTAAAACATCCAGGTAAAGCGGGTACGCTCACGCTAAAACCGCCTTCTGCTTCCGGAGTTAATAATATTCGATAAGTACGCTGTGACATAAATCAAATTTAATTAAAATTTTTCTTTTGTTGGAGATACGAAATCTATGCATAACATAGAGGATACTAGTTGCAATATCGCACTAGCAAGGATTAAGTGAAGTTATTGATTATTAATAACGGATGCTTTTCTAAAATTATCAATTTTAATTAACAACTCTTTCATTTCTTTTGGGAATTCAGAAGGGCTAATATTATTTATAATATTAGTTTGCGAGATAGTTATAGAATAATTTTTTTGTAAATATTCATTAAGACAGGACAAAAATTCTTTACCGGGAATTATTTTAAACCTGTGGTTTACCTCTTTCCATTTTTCTTCAAAATCCTTAAGGAGTTTTGCAAATATTGTAGAATCATCTAAATGCTTATTTAATTTTTTCTCATACGGTATTCTTTTCGCTTGTAACTGAGATTGGATTTTTATCTTGAAATCTTCTGTAATATTTTCTAAAATTTGATTCATATCTTCATCAAAAGCGACTTCTTTCCCAGTTTTTAAATTTAATTCTTCAATTCTTTTATTGATGGTTTGTCTTAAATGGATTGGTATGATAAGGAAATTTTCTAACTCTTTATTTGAATGAATATGAACAAAATAATTATCTTTCTTTAATTCAATCTCTTCCTCATCAATTTCCTCATCAGATCTATAATCTCTATCAAAAATAACTGCTGACAAAATAGATGTTCCAATTGTTCTTTCTATACCTTCTTTGAAAACCTTTAACCTAAAAGGATTAAAACCTTCCACAGGGATAACAGCAAAGTCAGATCTATTTGCTACATGTTCTAATTTTAATTTTCTAGCAAATCTAGAAAAAAGTAAAAAATCTTTTCCCTCAACAAATAATACTCCTCTAGTTTTTGCTATTTGAGTTAAAATAGGATTCAAATTCGAACCAAGAACATCAAAAATCTTTTGTAATTCTAATGGATTTTTTATTCTCCTCGCAGATTGATTATGTTTGTTTATTATTAAAATATCATTAATTTCAGTTTCACTTATTAATTCAGTAGAATGGATAGCAATAATTATGTCAGGCCCTAAATTTTTTAATATACCTAAAAGTTGTCGTTGTAAATCTGAATGTAAGTATATGTCTGGTTCATCTATTATAAAAAGAGTAGAATGTTTATTTTTAATAATATAAGTTAGCATCTAGCACCAAACATGGAATCCAAAACCAGCCCAAAATATTTCTCTGGGTATTCTCTCTTCAGGGCAAAACATATTAATTGTAGGTCTTTCTCCTGAATAGTCTATTTCAGGTGAATTAATATCCATACCAGGCCATGTAGAATTAATAAGCTCTTTAAATTCTTCAAAGTCTTCTGGAAAGTGATGCCAAATATTACGAAAGTTTCTCGATACTTTGTAAGTTAATAAAGCTAACCTTACAGCTTCTTTTAAGTATAAATTCTCTTTGTGATCAACTGGACCAAGAATAGGAACAAAGCCTATTTCAATGTCAAAATTTTGTTTGAAGTCTTTAGTGTTTTAATAATCTTCACAGGTGAATTGCAAATCAAATAACATTCTCCTATTGCAGGAAAAACTATCTCAATAGAAGAATTATTAGAGAATCTAAATTTAATTAAAGCTGGACCTTCGTCATGGTAGTTAAAAAAACGTTTTCAGTAGCTATAGGCAAATCCTTTAAATCAATATGATAGCCATATGTTTGATTTCCATTAATATGATTTATAAGTACTGGCTTATTATACCGAGCTTTCTTTAAACCTTCACTTAGAATTTTTAAAGCTCCAATTATAGTAGATTTCCCAGCGTTGTTTGGTCCAACAAGTATATTAAATTCATTTAAGGATACTGAATAATTTATAAAGGATTTATAATTCTTACAAGTTATGTTAGATAAATGAATCATGAAGGTTTATTAAAAATAATTATTCTAACAGTTTTAATCATAAGCAATTTCAAAAGAGTGTTTTACTTATGAAGGTATATTTAAGTTCAGTAATATATTATAAAAAATTATATTATGCATTTACTTAATAAAATTTAATTGACTATAAATTATATCCAGAAGAAAACCTTCTTAAAGTTTTACTTTATTCTACTATTTACACTTCTAACAACAATCACCCCTAAAACTTACAACCGTTATCTTTTAGCCTAACACTCTTACGGATATTTGTAATTTTTAAAACTAACACGCACCTATTCCCGCAAACATTTACTCTTATATAATCAGCTGCTTTATGCTAATGGTGGCATTAATGTAAAGCAGTCTTAAAATAACCTTAAGCAAGATCGTCTTCCCCAAAATTCAGTAAGGCCTCTATCTGGGCTTGGTATTTTTCTTCGTAAACAAATTCGCCTTTTAGTAGAAACTTGTTCGTGTCCAGGAGTACCTCGTAGTTGGGTATGGGAATGTGTTTGGGGATTTTGAAAAGGCGTGGGTCATTTTTAGGGAACGGGGTAGCTACTTTCGAATTAAAAAGGTACGGAATCAGGATTTTAGAACAACTCAGGGCAATGCGGTGAATGGGGTAGTGCGCAAAATAATCCTGTAAACGTTGGTTAATATTTTCGAAGAATTCGGCGGTTTCGGCCAAACGAACCCGGGAACCCGCCCGCGATTTACCTTTTGTTTTTAAGTATTTTACCTGGCTGACGCCTTGTTTCATCCGTACCATATATGACCGGAATACTTTATGATCCAGGTTTATGCCGTTCTCAAAATACCCGATCGCGCAATGTCCGGATTGAATCAATAAAATAACGTAATTAACTTTTTTAGCTTCGGGTGCAACGGCTAATTCCGGTGAAAGCACCAAGGGCAAGCGGAAGTAAAAAAGTTCGTTTTGGTTGGCATCCAGGAAAATAAGCCGGTGTTTTTCCGGATCATACACCCTTGGCTGAGCGGCATTCTGTACCTGTTGGAGGAACTGCCCGGAGGTAGTTTGGGATAAAAAGCGGTTCATGATATTTCTTCCTCCTCATTGCCCAGAATATAACCATAGGGTTGTAGTTGGGTTATTTCGTCGAAAACAATTCGTAAAATACCAAAAAAAGGCACAAACAACACCATACCCGGTACGCCCCATATCAGACTGCCCAGCAAAATGGCCAGGATCGTGGCCAAAGGATTTAACCTTACCCGGGAACCGGTAATGTAAGGAGTCAAAAAGTTGGCTTCGAGCAGTTGCGTTACCATAAAAAATACCAATATCAAAACCGGCTGTAAAAAAGAGTTTTGGGTAAGAATAGCAAAAGCAATGGGAAAGGCAATTCCTAAAAAAGACCCGAAATACGGTACAATGCGCAGCAGCGCGGTAATTAAGGCAAACAATAAAGCATGTTTTAAATTAATTACCCAGAACCCGAAAGTATAAATAACGGCTAAAACCAGAATGACAATAAAAGTACCTTGCAAATAATCGTGCACCACGCGGGTAATCCGCAAAAATACCCGCCGCGATTCTGCGTGATTATGAAACCAATTTACTTTAATAAAGAAATTTTGAATGCGGTGGCGGTACACCAAAAAAAAGAAAGTATAAGTAAGCACAATGAAAATCTGGAGCAACAAGTAAAGCCCTCGCACCAGAAAGTTTTTAATAGTTTTGCCTACTTCTTTTAGAATATCGGGCTTTTTCTGTTCAATAATTACTTCCTGTTCCAACTCCGAAATGTCGGTAGTTTTAGATAGGAGGCCCTGCAAGCGGTTGGTCTTTTCTTTTATCTTTTGTTCAATTTCGGGCAGGTCTGTTTTCAGGTCAGCTAGTTTGTGATAAACAATAGTACTTAAGCCCCCCAGCACTGCCAACACCAACAAGAGAGCCGCTAAAGCCGCCGTTGCTTTTTTTAAGCCGTAATGTTGCAGTTTTAAAGCAAAAGGATACAACAACATGGCAAAAAAAGCCGCTATAGCCACCGGAATAAGAAAAAGTCTGGCCCAATGCAGGATGGTAGAAATAAGAAAAATAGCCAGTAAAAGCTTATTCAGCTGGCTTAAGTTTAATCGTTTCGCGTTCATCTGTAAAGGAACCTAAACGAAAAAACAGGAAGGATGTTTTTACCATTCCAATCCAAGTACCAGACTTATTTTAAACAAAACTAACCTGACAGAAAGTAGTCCAAATCCCTGTATAATGCCGGAACCATTATTTATTTAAACCTGGTCGGGTACTTTCGTTTATGGATGAAGAGTAGTCTTTGCGGGCGGACTTATTTTATTCAGATACCTAATAGTATATTCGTTCCTCTAATTACGTTTACTCAATTGGCTCTTTGTAAATTTAGCCAAGCTATATTTGCAGCAAGTTCAGCGTGAGATTAAATTCTTTAAGCAGGGTAGACCGTATTGTTTTTAAAGTTCGGGTGGATTTAGTAAAAAATTTATATTCTTTTTGTAAAAATCACCTAATGGGAGTTCCTTCTTTCCTAGGCAAACAAAATCACGTTTAACGGTGGTGATTTTATCGGAGGCAATCAGAAAAGATTTGTGAATACGTATAAAAACCGGAGGTTTAAGTTTGTTCTCTATGGCCTTCAGGGTCATTCGGGTAAGTACCGGCTTGGCCGACGACGTTAAATATATTTTGATATAATCTTTTAATCCTTCTATGTATTCTATATCTGCCACAACAATTTTAACCTGGGTATATTCTACGTTTACAAAGAAATGATCTATTGGCGCCAGTGCCGTTAACTCTTTTTTTTGTTGCAGATGAAATAAATCATTTGCCCGGTTACAAGCCTTAAGAAACCTTTCGAAACTAAATGGTTTTAACAGGTAATCTACCACGTTTAAATCAAACCCTTCTAAGGCATATTTTTCGTATGCGGTTATTACAATCACAAGCGGCGGAGTATCTAAAGATTTCAGCAGTTGGAGCCCGGTTAACCGGGGCATTTGAATATCCAGTAAGATCAGGTCAATCTTTTCTTTTTGCAGTATTTCGACTGCTTCCAAAGCACTTTTACAAACCTGTACCAATTGTAAAAATGCAATTTGCCGGATGTTGTCTTCTAGCAGTTCCCGGATCAGCGGTTCATCATCTACCACAATACAGCGCATCATCTAAACAGCAGGGTTAAAATAATATGGAAGGTGTTGTTCTGATCATTTATAAGTAAAGTATGCTTGTCTTTGTAAAGCAAATTTAAACGCGACTTTACATTACTGATGCCAATGTTCGAATTTTCCTCTTTGTCGGCTGCCGGTGTAGGTTCAAAACTATTGCTTACGGCAAAAGTCATTTTGCCCTCGTTTACGGATAGCCTGATATCAATCCAGGAGGGCTTATTATAACCAATTCCATGTTTAAAGGCATTCTCCACAAAAGGAATAAGCAGCATTGGCTCTATTGTATAAGCATTTTCTTCTTCACTCAAATTAAAGGAGTAATCCATTTTTACCTCCTTGCCAAACCGAAGTTTTTGTAATTGGATATAACTGTTCAGGTATTCTATTTCTTTTTGAAGAGTAGTGTTTTTACCCGGTGCCTCATAAACAGAATAGCGCATTAAGTCGGAAAGCAGAAGGAGCGACTCTTCTAGTTTATCCGATTTTTTTCTGGCAAGAGATACAAGGTTGGTTAGTATATTAAACAAAAAATGCGGATTTATTTGTGACCGGAGAAATTTTAACTCGGTTTCTAGTTGTGTCGTGCGCCTTTCTTTTAGCGCCTCTTCTACCCGGATTTGGTCAATTACTTTTCGGTAAACAATACTGATGATAAAGAAGGCGACAGAAGGCCCAAAAACAAATTTAATTGTGGTATCATTTGCAAGTACTGGCGGAAACCAATTGACTAATAAGTAAAACTTTACTTGAAAAGAACCAACAATAAGTAAGACACTAAGTAAAATATAGAGCCACCAAAAACGCTTGTTGAGAAATACTGGATACAGGAAAAAGGCATTGCCATAAAATATAACGGCATGGATCAATCCGCCCAGAGCAAAGAAAAAACCGGGAATGTCGCCTATTCTATAATCCTTTTCGGTACTCGATACTAAAAAAGGCAATAGTAGTAGTAGGCTCCAAATAAATACATGAAGCATAACGGCAATGCTAGCCGTTCTGGTAAAGGTTTTTATCAATGGTGTATAAATTTAAAATACTTTATTTTAAAAATGGCATCAGCAAAATTTATGGATGAACCACATTGTTTCTGATGCCATTAAACAAAAATGTTTTTGGCACTCTAAGAATTGGTCTTCGGGTATAATTAATCCATACTTCAGCCACTATTGCATGGCAGGTAAAACCCATCCAGAAGGCGATACCCAAAAAATTTTCGGGTCGAACTTTAAAGAAAATAAAAGTAAATACGGTAATAAGGCGCACCGTGGCGATTGCCAGGCCAAGAGAAAAAGCCCGTATCATCCACTCCCGATGAAGCAAAACCTGCTTTTTTAAAATATAATGCAGAGATAAGCTAACGCATACCAGGAAGAAAACGGAAAAAAAGACACTCGCCACCGCTTCACTGAGACCACCCAGGAGGGGCTTGGTAAAAGATAGTACAACGGAAGTAAGCCCGATTGTATAAGCAGCTGCAATAAATACCCTTCCGCTCCAGCGATGAAATAGAAGATGCCGGCCCCGTATACGGGGCATAAACTGGAGCGGACCTAAGAGCATAAACAAAGCACCCGGGACAATATGCAGGATGGTTGTCCCTGAATTTACATCAAAGCCGGTAAACCCCGGTTTATTATTATCTGACATAAATCCGCTTAAAATTAGCGATCTTCTGATGACTAAAACCAGACCAATAGTTGCTAATAAAAACATAGCCATTTTTAATATTGGTAATATGCTGTTTGTTTTTTTATTAGCCATTATAAAAAGGTTATATGGGTGATTTATTAAATAGCCATGCAATTTATTTTACTCAGAGGGCAAGCAATAGCAAATAAGTAGATGCTGGCTTACAGTTACTTCAATTGGTTTTTTTAGAGTTACTGTAATTTTGATAAATAGCCATACAACCAGCCAGAAGCGCTCCTGCCACTGCTAATGTCTGAATCCATAATCCGGTTGAGTCACCGGGATTTTGTAAATCAATCAGCCGTTTAGACGCTCCGCTCAGAAAAAGTCCGGCTGTTAAAAAGATACCTGCCAGCACAGCACTGATGGGCGTCCATTTCCAAGGAGCGAAATAAATCAGGGCGGCCGGAATTAGCAGGATAAAAAACACCGGTGGAATTTTGGGGTAAGGATGGCCAGAAATAATCTGGATTAGCACTCCAAAAGCAGCAACAAGTAAACAAGCTGTTGTTAACTTTCCTGCGAAGGATAAGGCAGTCTTTCTTTTCATAACGGAATAGTTTATCTGAGATGTCCATTAACTGATTGGCGTACCCAAATGTATTCGGTAAAAACAACTTTAAAAGGAAGAGTAGACAGCACGGTAAAATGGGTAGACAAGCCGAGAAAGTTAAGATCCTAAACAAGAAAACTACTTATGGGCGCACCCTTAACTTCACATTAAGGAAAGGGAAGATTAGCAGCCTGGAATGGATAATGTAAGAAACCTAAGGTGGAGAAATATAAAAATTACTAAATGATCCCACCGTAGTTATGTGCACTATTTTAGTGGACGAAATTATCGCCGGAAGTTTGGCCAAACTTGAGTTAGAGAGAAAAGCTGAAATTACGTGTTGGCTAGACAGATACTTTTGGGAAAAGAGAATAGCCTTTCAGAAATTTTTGACCCTCGAAACCATAAGGGCTATTGTGAGACAGGTTGCCTTTGATAATTTGGGTTCGCAATGAGTATTAGAAAATGCGGTTTAGTAAAAATTGGTACAAACAGAGAATCTGCCCAGGCCCGACAAACCAAGATAGTAGAATTTATATACAAGCTGACCTAAAACGAACAATTGCCTTGGTAATAGCAACAAAAGTGTTGCTGAACCTTGAAAAGATAAACAGCAGATTTTTTTTCAGCTTGGTTTCAGGGCGAAGAATTTTGCCGAGCCAGTAGACTTTACTGCTTACTTAAAAGTTGCTAATCTTTAGCAAAGTAAGGCAAAAGGAAACCTTTTTCTGGTTGAAAAAAGATTTCCTTTTTGCCTCATGGCAGTAGCCGGTTTTATACTTTTTAAACCTATTTTTTAATCAAAGCAGTTTGTCTAAAGTGATAGGTAAATCGCGGACGCGTTTGCCGGTGGCGTGGTAAACGGCATTGGCAATAGCGGCGGCGGTTCCCACAATCCCAATTTCTCCCAATCCTTTTACGCCCAGCGGATTTACTATGTCGTCGTGCTCTTCTACAAAAATTACTTCCAGGTCTTGGATGTCAGCGCTTACCGGAACGTGGTACTCGGCTAAGTCGTGGTTAATGAATCTGCCGTAATTAGAGTCCATAACGGATTCTTCTTCCAAGGCCATGCCAATGCCCCAAACTATACCGCCTAAAATCTGGTTGCGCGCGGTTTTTGGATTAATAACCCGACCGCCGGCAATCGCGCTAACCACCCGCGAAACTTGCACCGTGCCAAAATCCTCGTCCACCCGGACTTCCACAAATACCGCCGAATGCGTGAACATGGAATATTTTTTTTGTTTTAACTCCGGCGTCGTCGTAACCGAGGCTTCGACAAAATTCTGACCGGCTTGCTGCATTACTTCCGTTAAAGTCGTGAACCGATCAGGATTATTTTTTAAGCTGATTTTACCATCGGCAAAAGTTACTTCTTCTAGGCGGTGTACCCCGGCTAAAGGTGAATCTTCCAGTTTACGGATATAGGCAATTAATTTTTCCTGAATGCCTTCGCAAGCTGCTTTTACCGCTGAGCCAACCGAGGCGGCCGTCCAGGAACCACCTTCTAATGGGGACTCCGGTAAAGAGGAATCGCCTAACAAAAAAGTAACATCAGCTAAAGGCAAGCCTAAAGTTTCGGCGGCAATCTGGGTCATAATGGTGTAGGTGCCCGTTCCAATATCAGCCGTAGCACTGGATACCTTTAATTTACCATCGGCCATTAATAAAGCTTTGGCGCTGGCTTTTTGTTGTTTTATTTCCCAGGCACCGGTCGCCATGCCGTAACCAATTAAAGTGTTTCCTTCACGCATGGAGCGGGGTTGGGGATTGCGTTTCGACCACCCAAATTTTTCAGCTCCTTGGCGGTAACATTCTTTTAATTCTTTACTCGAAAAAGGATGATCTTGGCTTTGGTCTATGTCAGAATAATTGATGTACCGTAATTCCAGTGGGTCGATATTTAATTTATAAGCCAGTTCATCCATGGCGCATTCCAGCGCGAACATACCCGTAACGCCACCCGGTGCCCGCATATCTAAGGGCGTGTAGGCATCTATCTTAATTAATTTATGGGCGAGTTGCACGTTATCGCACTTATACAACATGGCCGACCAATTCACTAAGTTTTCGGTATACTCTTCGAACTGCGACGTTTCGGAAAAACCTTCGTGTACCACCGCCTGCAAAGAACCTTGTGGGTTAGTACCTAAAACTACCTGCTGCAAAGTGGCGGGCCGGTGACCAAACGAAAACATTTGCTGGCGGGTTAACATTACCCGAACCGAACGTTTTAATTCCAAAGCGGCCATTACTGCTAAAAATAATTGGTACTGCGGCCGTAAACCCGAGCCAAAGGCCCCGCCCACAAACGGCGAAATAACGTGGGCCTGGTCTTTGGATAAGCCAAAGATTTTGGAAATATATTTCTGACTGTTTTGTACGCCTTGGGTTTTATCGTAAACGGTGAGCGTTTCGTCTTCTTCCACCATTACCGTAGTGGCGTGCATTTCCATGGGGTTGTGGTGTTCACTCGAATGAAAGTATTCCGCCTCCATTTTTAAGGCCGATTCCGCTAAGCCTTGTTGGGCATCGCCGCGGGGCGAAGGTTTGGCGGATTTATATTCTTTGGGCGTATACGCTTCGGCTTTTCGGTTTTTAACTTCCGTAACCGGCGTTTCGGTTTCGTAGCTTACTTTTACTAAAGAGGCACCATACCGGGCTAGTTCAAAAGTATCGGCCACTACTAAGGCAATTGGCTGCTGCCCAAATAAGATTTTCTCGTCGTACAAGGGCCGGAAAGGAGCGCCAGGTGGTGCATCCTCGTCCTGGTAACTTTTATCGGACCAGGCCAGGCCGGGCCGGTTTTCGTGGGTAAATACTTGTAGAACTCCCGGTAAATTTAAGGCGGCTTTCGTATCGATTTGAATGATTTTGCCTTTAGCAATAGCACTGGAGACAACTACCCCGTAGGTTAAACCTTCTTTGTGAAATTCAGCGGCATATTTTGCCTCGCCGGTAACTTTGGCCCGTCCGTCCACGCGACTGGTTGGTTGGCCGATATAATTGGTTGTAGTTTCCATTATTTAGAGTCCTCCATTTTAGCCGCCTGTAATAATGCCCGCACAATAGCTCGTTTGGCCAGTTCAATTTTAAAATTATTGTGTCCGTATCCCTTTGCACCGGTAAGTAAGGCTTCGGCCGCATTTTGTAAATTTTCGGCGTTCACTTCTTTTCCCACCAGGTTGGCTTCTACTTCGGGTTGCCGCCAAGGTTTGTGGGCCACGCCGCCTAAAGCTATCCGCACCTCTTTTATGATAGTACCTTCCAATTCTAAGGCAGCAGCTACTGAAACCAGGGCAAAAGCATACGAAGCCCGGTCGCGTAGTTTTAAATAAGTGTTATATTCTGCAAAACCTTGTGCCGGCAAGTCAATGGAAGTAATAATTTCGTCGGGACCTAAATTAGTATCCAGGTGCGGCGTATCGCCGGGTAAACGGTGAAAATCCAGAAAGGGAATCGAGCGTTCCCCATTGGGGCCATTTACGTTTACTGTAGCATCCAGAGCCGTCAAAGCCACCGCCATATCCGAAGGATGAACGGCGATGCAAGATTCGCTGGTACCTAGTATAGCATGAATGCGGTTATAACCCTTAATGGCCGAACAACCGCTGCCGGGTTCTCTTTTATTACAAGCTGTGGCGGTATCGTAAAAATAATAACAACGGGTGCGCTGTAAGGGGTTGCCGCCATTGGTAGCCCGGTTGCGTAATTGCGCCGATGCGCCCGCTAAAATTGCTTTAGCAAGTAAAGGGTATCTTTGTTCGATTTGCTTATTGTAAGCGGTTTCGGCATTGGTAACCAAGGCGCCTAAGCGTAAACCAACCACTTCTGTTTCGGTTATCTGGTTGAATGGCAAACGACGGATATCAATTACATGGCTGGGTTGCTCCACGTTTACCTTCATCAGGTCAGTTAAATTGGTGCCACCGGCAATAAACCGACCATCCAGGGCAGTAGTTTTTTCCTGCAACGCCGTTTGTACATCTTGGGCCCGGGCATAGGTAAAACTATTCATGATTTCCTCCTTCCTGTTGCCATACTTCTTGTACTGCTGCCAGAATATTGGTATAAGCGCCGCAACGGCAAATATTGCCACTCATCAACTCTTTTATTTCCTCTGGTGTTTTGGCTTTCCCTTCCGCAATTAACCCGATTGCGGAGCAAATCTGGCCGGGAGTACAATAGCCACATTGGTACGCATCATGCTCGATGAAAGCCGTTTGCATGGGGTGCAGTTCTTCGCCTTTCGCTAAGCCTTCAATAGTAACAATGTCGTTACCTTCTTCCATTATGGCTAAGGTTAGGCAGGAATTAATCCGTTTGCCATTTACCAGCACGGTGCAAGCGCCGCATTGACCGTGGTCGCAGCCTTTCTTGGTACCCGTTAAATGCACGTATTCGCGTAAGGCATCCAGCAAAGAAACCCAGGGCGCCAGTTGCAGCTTTTTTTCGGAACCGTTTACCCGAAGAGTAACAGTGTGGGTGGGAGGCAAAGCAACAACTGGCTTTCCCAAAGCTCCCTTTTCGGCAATTTTTTCCATTTTTATTTATTCGTTTACAGATTAAAGTAAATTGTGCTGGATGATAATTATAGCGGGGCTGGTGGGCAAAATAGTTTATATAGCAGAAAGCGGAATTTTAAAAATGTTAAATTCCAAATCGGAAATGTCTCCTTCCATTTGGTGAATGCGGGAAGTAGTCACGTAAAAATTATCCTGCTCGTCAATGCTAAAAGTATCGGGCCATTTTAGCTCGGCATCCTGCACCAAGGTTTTTAATTCCCCTTCCGGCGTTCGATACAGAATTGCATTCTTTTCTAAATCGCCCAGATACAAATTGCCAAGATGGTCGAATAGCATCCCATCCGGAGCCGAAGTTTTACCTAAGTTCTCTACTTTACCCTCCAGTTCTTTTTCGCTCAAACTTTCATCATTTAAGGCTTGAGTAGGTACCCGGTACAACGTATATCCGGTAAGAGCATGGTAGTACAAGTATTGTTTATCCGGCGACAGAGCAATACCGTCGGCGTGCATTTGGGGTTTTTGACCTTCTTTTACCCAGCGTTCGCCTTCCACCGTTAACCATACATCTTCGGATTTGGTAGAAGAATGATTGTCCAGTAAGCGCCGGGGAATGTTGGTTTTTAAATCCAGAACTACAATGGCTCCCATGCCTGATTCCGTAATGTAAATTTTACCGGCTTCGCGGTCGATACGCAAATCGTTCAGGTAAGATTTTTCCGGGGCAATGGATTCATCGAAAATCCATTTATTGATTAATTCGTTGGTGGTTAAATCAAATTCATACAAAGCCGCATGGCCCACTACGCCTTTCATCATGGGACTGGCCGGGTCCAGCACAAATAAGGAATTCTCGTGCGCTACCACCGACTGCACGCAGGTAAATTTATTTTCTTCGGGTTTGCCGTTCCAGGTATTCCACTCGGCATTAGGGTAAGGGTGGTATTCTCCGTTTAAGCTTACTTCTACTACCGAAAAAGGCAGGTTTTCGTGCCAGCGCGGAAAGTTGGCGAATAAGCGCCCGTGAGTACTAATGGTAACGCCGGTTACCTGAATTCCTTTAAAAGAGGCTACTTTAATTAGTTCTTTCGATGACATATTTGCTGGTCTAGATTTTTAATGTACTGGGTTAAATGGAGGAATGTTTATTCCTTTTCTTTCTGAATTTCTTCCTGCACTGCTTCTCGCAAAGGGTCTTCTAAATGTTCCTGGGCGGCGGTATCGCCTTTGGTAATGGCTTGAGCTAGTTCGGAGGCAAATTGAGTAGCAACTTGGGGAGTAAATACCAGAATTTCCGGATCGGTAAGGGCATCAATTACCACGGGCCGGTTGGCTTGTAAAGCTTTTTCCCAAGCCGGTATAACCTGGTCCGGTCGTTCTACCCGGATGCCAATTAAACCTATATTTTCGGCGTACTGGGCATAGTTAAAATCGGGTAAAACCTGCGAATCATCAAATTTAGGTTCACCCTGCATCAGGCGCTGTTCCCAGGTTACAAAGTTTAAATCGCGATTATTTAAAACCAGAACAATTAGCTGCGGATTTTTCCATTGCCGCCAGTATTTTTGAATGGTAAGCAGTTCATCGTTGCCGCCCATCTGCATCGCCCCATCGCCCACAAAAGCGAATACGGCCCGTTCCGGGTGGGCAAACTTAGCTGCTATGGCGTACGGAACCGCGCAACCCATGGTAGCCAGGGTACCCGAAACCGAAAATTGCATGCCTTCCCGAATGCGGATGTGCTGAGCCGTCCAGCTGGAAGAAGAACCGGAATCGGAAGTAAGAATGCAATTATCGGGTAAGCGGGGCGACAACTCCTGAAACAGCAAACGCGGATTTACCGGATTCGCGGCGTGGGTGGCATATTCCTGCACGAGTTTATCCCAGTCTTTTATTTGTTGCTCTATATCTTGCTGCCAGGTCCGGTCGGTTTTTTTATCTAAAAGCGGGAGCAAGGCCCGCAAGGTTTCGGCGCTATCACCGGTCAGGTTCACCTCCATGGGGTAGCGAATACTTTGCATGCGACCATCCAATTCAATTTGAATGCCGCGGGCTTTACCTTCCTGGGGTAAAAATTCGGCGTACGGAAAACTGGAACCTATCATTAATAAGGTGTCGCAGTTCTGCATCATGTAATGCGAAGCATTGGTCCCGAATAAACCAATGGCGCCGGTTACGTACGGTAAATCGTCGGGTAAAGCAGCTTTCCCGAGAAAGGCTTTGGCTACTCCGGCGCCGGTTGCTTCTGCCAGCTGTTTTACTTCTTCGGCCGCGTGAAGGGCGCCGGAACCCACCAAAATAGCAACCTTTTTACCGGCGTTTATAATTTCGGCGGCGCGAAACAAATCATTTTCCTGCGGTATAACCCGGGGAGCGGAGAAGCCTACTCCCGAATGAATGGTTTGGTGCTCGTGCGGCGGATTTTCGTATTCTTCCGTTTGCAAATCATTCGGAACAATAATACAGGTAACGGTTCTTTGGGATAAGGCGATCCGGAAAGCCCGGTCAATCAAGTGCCGGATTTGGGCCGGGTCAACGGCCATTTGGAGGTACTCGGAAGCTACATCCTTAAATAAAGACATTAAATCTATTTCCTGCTGGCTACTGCCGCCTAAGGATTTTAAAGCTTTTTGCCCGACAATGGCTACTACCGGCTGATGATCTAATTTTGCGTCGTACAAACCATTGAGTAAGTGAATAGCGCCCGGTCCGGAAGTAGCCAGGCAAACGCCGACTTGTTTCGTAAATTTAGCGTGGGCGCAGGCCATTAAGGAAGCCATTTCTTCGTGGCGTACCTGCACAAATTCCATAGTGTCGGAAGCCCGGTTCAAAGCTCCCATTATGCCGTTAATGCCGTCGCCGGGGTAACCGAAAATTCGATTCACTCCCCAAGCCTGCAGGCGTTTAATCAAAAAATCACTTACATTTTCTTTCATGGCTTGTTTCCGGTTTTAAGGGTTACAAACGTAAATGAGAACGCAGGGATGAAGAATTTACAAATTATTTGTAGTATTTTTTACCCGATTGGCCTTTGTTTCCCGGACGGCTTTTATTTTCAAGATTTTTAATAGAAACGGCTGGTATCGTACGCTAAATAGTAAATCAAAAAGCCGGTATTTAAATATTAGTGCTGGGATACTTGGAGGGCAACCTAAAGAAACCTGCTTATTCCGTTAATTAAGCTTGTATTTTCTTATAATAAATTTCCTGTCTTTAACGGAACCCAATTTATACATCCCAGAAACAGAATATTTTAAATGGGTTAACAGAAATAAATCTGCTAGCAGCTAAAAAAATGATTTTATTTAAGTATGTTAGAGTTTTATATCTTAACCCCATTAAAAATGAGTAATTACACAGGAACAGTAAAGTTTTTTAACAGAGAAAAAGGCTTCGGATTTATTAAAGTAGACGGTTCGAGCGAAGATTTATTTGTGCACCAAACCGGTCTTATTGATACTATTTCAGAAAACGACCACGTAGAGTTTGACCAGGAAAAAGGAAAAAAAGGAATGAATGCCGTTAATGTAAGACGGGCTTAATTCATTGCATATTAGTAAAGTATGTCTCAAACGGGACATACTTTTTTTATTTCTTCCATTTAAATAGTGATGGACTTCGTTCCATTATACTTAGTCAGAGTTCTTTTGAAGCGGCCAAGTAGTTCCCGCCCGCCGAAAGTTGTTTACTGCCAAGTTGTAAGCGTTCTAATTTATTCCCCTTTATATACCTTTTCCGCAACTATCTTCAAGCTAAATTGCCCTGTGGGATTTTGCAAATTATGCCGTAGCAAAGCAGTGGGTCTGCCTGCGGCTACTAACCAAATTACCTTCCTAAGAGGGGTACTAATAGAGACCACATTTCCGGATTGCACCTAAACGAGGAACCCGAAAATTATTCTTTAGTTTGTTTATCGCCTGAATAACCGCATCGTCGCGCTGACTAAATCCTGCTTGTTACTGACGTATATTTTAAGTATGCTGCTCGTTATTTCTAATGGTATTGTAATCTTTCAGTTAAGGAATTTGCTGGCAGGCAAACGCAAGTAATTAGTTGTTTTAAACTGGCAATTAATAAATTTAACTTACTTTTAATCCGTTTTAAGTTTCCGGAAAGACAAAAGAGTGTATGGGCTTTTTTAATTTTTTATCCCAAGATATTGCCATCGATTTAGGTACTGCCAATATTCTGATAATGTATGATAATAAAGTGGTACTGGATGAACCGGCCATTATTGCTTTTAATCGTACTACCATGGAAGTGCTGGCCGTAGGACACAAAGCCATGCGCATGGAAGGCAAAACGCACGAGAATATTCGTACGGTGCGGCCATTAATGGACGGCGTAATTGCGGATTTTAATGCGGCGGAGCACTTAATTCGGGGTCTTATTAAAATGATAAACTTGCGTTCCGGTTGGTTTACGCCTTCCTTGCGCATGGTAGTTTGCATTCCGGCCGGCATTACGGAGGTAGAGAAAAGGGCCATTCGGGATTCGGCGCAAACGGCCGGGGCCAAAGAAGTTTACTTGATTCACGAGCCCATGGCCGCTGCCCTGGGCATTGGCATTGACGTAGAAGAACCCGTAGGAAACATGATTATTGACATTGGCGGCGGCACTACCGAAATTGCCGTTATTGCCATGAGTGGCATTGTTTGCGAACAATCCATTAAAGTTGCCGGACAAACCTTAGATGCCGAAATAGTGCAGTATATGCGGCAACAGCACAATTTAATGATTGGGCTCCGGACCGCCGAAAATATAAAAATTGAGGTGGGTTCCGCCTTACCTGATTTAGATGATCCACCGGAGGATTATGCCGTATTAGGCCGCGACCTGATGAGCGGCATCCCGAAAGAAATTAAGGTAAGTTATTCAGAAATTGCCACTTGTCTGGATAAATCCGTGGCCAGAATGGAAGAAGCCGTCATGAAAGCCCTGGAAATAACCCCGCCCGAACTTGCCAGTGATATTTATCAGAACGGAATTTATCTGACCGGCGGGGGGGCCTTACTACGGGGCCTGGACAAACGCATATCCGCCATCTCGAAGCTCCCGGTGCACATTGCCGAGGATTCATTACGGGCCGTAGCCCGAGGCACGGGTATTGCTTTGCAAAATATTGGTAGGTTTAATTTTTTAATGCGGTAAATCAATGAGTGGTTAGCTGAATTAATATTAATTCTTATCCTTATTTAGGTAGTTTATACCCAATAAAAGGAATAAGATGTATTGGTAACGAGCAATAGCAAGTGCAATCAGACAGCCGTTTGGCGATGGAGGCCTTCTAAGGTTCGGGTGCTTTAGCATTCCGAGGCAGGAGAAAAAGGTAGCAGCCGCCTCTCCTCCCCTGTTGTTAGGGGAGGTGCCGAAGGCGGAGGGGTCAAACGAGGCCCGCCGGCCACAAGGCAAACACGGACGTTTGAAACCGCATCCGCACCGTAATCTGGAGACTGGAAAAGGCTACAAAAATCAACTGCCTCGAGTACGTCTTTCCTAATTCGATCTAAAATTAGTTATCTCAATTTAAATAATTAGATAAAATTTTTTAAACTTAATTCTTCGTACCCAGTGAGTTAAAATATTTTAGGAAACGGCCAATTTTGATAAAGTCCTTCTTTAAAGGTAAGACGGATAAGTTCTACTAGTAAAATTTGGAATGGTGCGAGCATCCACGCTCGTGTTGGTCATCGTCCGTCCTCCCGGAATTACTTCGGAATTTGCAACTGGTCAGTAGGTACAGGCTGATGAATGCAGTATAAATAGGCTTTTGGGTTCGCCCGGCCGGAGGCCTCCTGAATAATCTTCCCGAGCGAAGACGCTCGCGAAAGCAGGAATTTATTAGAACGTAACAGCTCTACCCCTCTGGAGAAGTTACCGAGTTTTTTATTTAGCCCGTTCCATTTTTACTTTTATATTTTTAAGCTTTGCGTTTTGTAAAGATTGCATTAAACGATCCGCTTTATCCCGGCTTACTGCCGCAAATGCAGCGTGTTCTTGTAAGTCAATTAAACCCAATTCATTTTTTTGTAATACTTTATTCTGCAACAGAAACCCGACTACATCGCCTTTACTGATTTTGTCTTTTTTGCCGGCACTAATGTAAATGGTTTCCCAAGGACTAGGAGGCGGTAAAATAATGTTTGTCGGCAAGCTTTCAACTGGGAGCGACAGAGGTAGGTAAGTTGGCTTCTCGCCGGGTTGGAGCAATACGTAAGCGGTCCCTTTGGCTTGCATGCGAGCCGTTCGGCCATTGCGGTGTAAATAAGTTTCGGCGTTAGGGATTTCGTAATGCACCACGTTCTCAATTTCGGGAATATCCAGACCGCGGGCGGCTAAATCGGTGCTGAGGAGCAACTGGTAGGTACCGTTCCGGAATTTAAGTAAGGCCCGTTCCCGGTCGGGTTGCTCCAGACCACCGTGGAAAATACCGTGCGCCAACTGTTTTTGGGTAAGGAAAGTACTTAGTTCTTCTACCGCGTCGCGTTGATTACAAAAAACCAAAGTAGGTTTATTCCCGATTTTACACAGCAACCGGAATAGAGTAGTGGCTTTATTTGTATCATTTACCAGCACGGCTTTTACCTCTAAATCGGGAGCAATAAGCGTATCTTGCAAAAAGTTTAGAGTAACCGGATTTTTCAACCCCACAAAAGCGGGTATTTGCGTTAAAGAAGTAGCCGAAGTTAAAAGTTTTTTTTGCAAGGCAGGTAACTGGCCAATAATAAATTGCATATCAGCTTCGAAACCATATTCCAGGGATTTATCAAATTCATCCAGCACCAGGGTATGTATGGTGGCTCCATCTATATTTTGTTCCCGGAAATGAAAAGCCAGGCGCCCCGGCGTACCGATTAATACCGCCGGCGGATGAACTAAATTGTTCTTTTCCGGGCGGGTAGCTTGGCCGCCGTAAAAACATCTTACCTGATAACCGGTACTCATTTGCCGGAATACCTGCTCAATTTGTAAACCTAATTCCCGGGTAGGCACCAACACCAGGGCCTGTATACCGGAAGTATTGGATTGGAGTTGCTGTAATGTGGGTAGTAAGAAGCCCAGGGTTTTGCCAGAACCGGTTGGAGCTAATAATACAAGGTCTTGCTTTTGGGCAGCTTCCAAGGCTGCCTCTTGCATGGAATTTAATTGGGTAATTTTAAGGTTCTCAAGCGCTCGTTCCTGCATTCATTTTATTTTTAAAGGTTAAAGGTACAGGATTTTGGGTTAGCTTTATTCCGAATAGTTGGTTGTTGGGAAAAGGAAAATTTAATGAACGCAGAATAGGACGCACTATTTGAAATTCAAACCTTAAAGAAGCTGTTCAAACGCGCGTAAAACTTCCGGATTCATAACTATTTTTGGTTCAGTTGTAAGAAATAAGCTGGCTGATTATAATTTTACGTGCGCGTACGCTGAGATTACCTGGGGCCTCATTGCAGTTTAGTAGTATTCTCTGTAGGGTTGGCTGGGGCAAGGGTTTATAATCCGTAACCGTTAGGGCAATTGTTTTATCTGATGGAGTATTATATATATTACCTACAAACGTAGATTTTTGCAACTTTATCGTATTCGGCGTGGGGGCACCACTTATCGAGCCGCACCAGGTACGACGAATTATTTAACTTTTCCTTTACATCAAAAAGAACGTTAACCGCATCAGAATAAGTGGCAAATTGTCCTACACAAGTCCGGTAGATGTTGTTGCGTTGCCACACCCGCACGGATTGAAAGCCTTTTTGTAAAAACTTGCGTTGCTCAAAACGGGCGGCTTCTAAATTGGTATCGCCGCCGGCGACTATAATCCAGGTGAAAGTATCGGCAGTATTTACGGAGGAACCCGATTTAGGAGGGAGAGGTTTTACATCCCCTCTGATCTGGCTTTTATCCACGACAGTGTCCGATTCACTAGTTAGCGCTACGGTTTCGGAGTTGGTCGGATTACTTTGATTTAACTTTTCGGCAACAAATCTCTTCTTCCGAAATTTTGCAATCTTCGCAGAGTCCAGCGATAAGAGTCCGTTTTCCTGTAAGGCCAGCAGCATATCCGAGAACTCGTCGTAGGTTTTGGCATCCGTAGCTTTCAATAACAACGAAGATTGAAATTTTTTGTCTTCTAATCGTAATACAGCCACGTTGTCGTAATATTTTAAAATAAAACCGGTTATAATGGTAATTAAGCCGCCTACAATTGAGATTACCAAGGGAGTAAAAACTCTTCGGCTGGTTTGTTCCTGAATTTTCAATTCCAGCTCTTTTTTCTTCAGACTCAGCTCTTCCAATTGTATTTTTTGTTCTAATTCAAATTTTTTAATTTGAAGCTCTTCGGGTGTCATGGGGTAATTGGACTAAATTAAAAGGCCGGGAAAAGTAAATTAAATCTAAAGGAATAGCCAGGTAAATAAAATACTGAATTTTCAGTATTTTCCGGGTTATAGACAAGTTGTATTTAAATCCCAGCTGATTTTCAAGTTCTAGCTAAATCTTTTTTCTTAAGATGATTGTTGTACAAATAGTTAAATGCCGTTAAGTGCGTTAAAACTTTAAGTAATAATAAGGGAGAATTACCGGAAATCTAAGTTGGTACTAATTAAAACTAATTTTGATAATACGCAGTGCGGTTTGTACTACGTTAAGCAAGTTGGCCGTTATCCAATAAGTTACTCTCATCAAAGGGCAGGAACTTAGGTGAAAGCTGGCGCAAACTGGCGGCATAAATAAAAAAGTATTTAATCGTAATTATAACAGTAAAATTATGGCAACTGTATTTTTGTTTTTAGGGGATATTGGTGGTTCCGAAGTAATGGTTATTCTCCTGGTAGTTTTGGTGTTCTTTGGCGCCAAACGGATTCCGGAACTCGCCCGGGGTTTAGGCAAAGGTATCCGGGAGTTTAAAGATGCCACCAACGGCATTAAGAACGAAATAGAACAACCCGAAAAAGAACGGAACGAACGACTCTAAAAGTTTAACTGCCTGGTAATGGAAACGGCAAATTCATGGCGTAACTCGGGGAGGTTAAACTTCTGTTTTACTTACTCGCTAATAAATCAGGCAGATTAATTTTATTTTATATGTTTTCTTCCGCTAAAATTTATTTTTTGGTGGGTAGTGGTAATCTCTTTAATTTTAGTTTAAGTACTCCGGCAGAAATAGTTAAAAGTCGTATTTCTATTCATCTATTGAATAATTATTTAATCACCAATACCTTGAACAGCTAATAACCAGCAACCCTTTAAATAATTTTTTGTAGTACTGCTACCTAAAAACCATATCCCAAAGAAAGCCATACCTGCATATCCAAGTAACCTTTCGCGTAAGTGTTAGGATTCGTTTGCTTGTGGCTAAGGTAACGGCCATAACCTAAACTGGTTTGCCCATCCACCACAATTTTACTTTTAAAGAAGCAAGCAATTCCCAAAGTGCCACCGCCCCGAACCGACTGGGCGGAAAAATCACGGGAAGGAAAACCGAACCAGCCCGTGTGATCGGATTGGCCGTTTGTTTGAATAGTGCGTTTTAAATTACCGGCATAAACTCCCAGGTAAGGATAAATTACACCCAATTTCCCTTTCCCGAAATACTTTTTCGTTCGCAACAAAAAGCCTCGGTAGTAATAATGATCCGTAAATAAAAAATAATTAAACTTCCCTTGCACAAAGGAAATTTCTGCGCCGTACCCTTGCTTAAAAACTTTTTCGACGGAAAAAGTGGAACGTTGCGCTAGTAAATTGAAAATATTGGTTTTTACCAGTATCCGGTTCTCCCAGGCGTCATTCTTTTCCTGCGCGAAACCGGGAAAGTTTCCAAGTAAAAACATCAGTCCTAAAGAAAGTAAAATTGGTTTTAGCATAAAAGATTATTTCTCCTTGAGCCTAGCCCGATAAAATGAAACTTTAGCTGCAACAGAATTCCAACTCGATAAAGACGATTACGCCTAATCCCGATGCTTTTACATAAGGTACGAATAAATAAAAACTAGCCGGAGCAAATACAGATTTTTTAAAGCAATATGATAAAAATAACTTTTGCGTTCGTTTCAGGTACTTTAGGATGGCGCATCAGCGAGGAATCAGTATAAAAATCAGATAGAATTAATTTGATTTCCTTAACTTTGTCCCATGGAAAATAAGGTAGTGCGTGCGGTTTCAGATTTTAATTCTGAGTTGAAGCTAAAAGGTTTTAATGTGTTTCAGATAGAAAGCGACGGGGCGGCTACCCGCATTTACAGCCGCAAGGACTTTTATAAAATTTGTCTGACTACCGGTAAAAGCGCCATCCACTACGCCGACCGGAGTTTTGAAGCCGAGGGCACGGTTTTGTTTTTTGGCAATCCGCATATTCCTTATTCCTGGGAAACCATTTCTACCAGCTATGTAGGTTATACCGTGCTTTTTTCGGAAGAATTTTTAAAATTATCCGACCGCTCCGAAAGCTTGCAACATTCCCCTTTTTTTAAGATCGGCGGTACTCCTATTATAAACATCTCAGAACAGCAGCGCGATTTCCTGAACACCATCTTTCAAAAAATGATGGAGGAGCAACAAACGGATTACGCTTATAAAGACGATCTTATCCGGAATTACATCCACCTGATTATTCACGAAGCCTTAAAACTGCAACCTTCGGAAAACTACGACCAAAACAAGAATGCGGCTTCCCGCCTTACCGCGGTATTTCTGGAGCTTTTGGAAAGACAGTTTCCGGTAGAAACCACCGACCGGCCCTTGCAGTTAAAAACGGCCCAGGACTACGCCAATAATTTACATGTGCACGTCAATTACTTAAACCGGGCCGTAAAGGAAGTAACCGGCAAGCCTACTACCGCCCACATCGCCGAACGCATTATTAGTGAAGCAAAAGCGCTTTTGCAGCATACCAACTGGAATATTTCGGATATTGCTTATGCGCTGGGCTTTGAATACCCTACTTATTTTAATAATTACTTCAAACGGATAACCGGGACTAACCCCAAATCGCTGCGGGCACAGGAAGTTTGAAATTCTTAATTATCCGTTTGATTTTTATTACCCACCCGGGTAATGGCTGACGTACCTTTGCCGTGTATTAAGAAATACAGGAGCAATGGAAAAGTTAGAAGAACAAAATAACTTAAATCATAACGGAAGCGGCATTTTTAGAAGAATGCAAGCCGGGGAGCCCATTCGTCTGGACGATCCTGAATATCCACAAATACAGGAAATCGTTTCCCGTACCATCCAGCTGTCCGCAGCCCTTAACTCTTCTACGGACGTTAACCAAATCCGGGAGCGATTGAGCCAAATTATTGGTAGTGAACTGGATGAAAGCACAACTATTTTTGCTCCCTTTTACACCAATTTTGGCCGGTTTACCCAGCTAGGCAAAAACGTATTTATCAACCATGCCTGTTCTTTTTTAGACATGGGTGGCATTACCCTGGAAGACCACGTGCTACTAGGACGAAAAGTAAACCTCATCACCGAGAACCATCCTTTAGATCCTGCCAACCGCAGAGCGCTTATTTGTAAGCCAATTGTCATTAAACGCAATGCCTGGATTGGGGCGGCGGCTACCATTTTGCCCGGCGTAACCATTGGGGAAAACGCAGTTGTGGCGGCCGGAGCCGTGGTTGCTAAGGATGTTCCGGCGAATACCGTGGTAGGCGGTATTCCTGCCAAATTCCTTAAAACAATAGAATAATCATTTACTGTTCAACCATATCGGCCGGACCAATTAATTTAAAAATCATGAAAAGAATATCCCTTTTAGCCCTTGCGTCCCTGATGCTTTGGGAACAGGCTTATGCCCAAACCAAACAAAATGGAAAATCAGAAAAAACAAAAACAATGATAAAGACCCAAAATAAAGATTATTACACCTTTCAGTTAAGCGACAAAGTTACCCGGCAAGCCGTTACCTACAAAAACCGTTACGGCATTACGATTGCGGCCGATTTATACTTGCCCAAAAATCGGGGCAATGAACCTTTGGCGGCCCTAGCCATTAGCGGCCCGTTTGGGGCAGTAAAAGAACAAGCCTCCGGACTATATGCCCAAGCCATGGCCGAACGGGGTTTTGCTACGCTCGCGTTCGACCCGTCTTATACCGGGGAGAGCAGTGGCGAACCGCGTAACGTGGCTTCGCCGGATATTAATACCGAAGATTTCAGTGCCGCCGTGGACTTTCTGGGTCTGCAACCTACAATTGACCGCAACCGCATCGGCATCATCGGGATTTGTGGCTACGCGGGCATGGCTCTGAACGCAGTAGCCGTGGACAAACGCGTGAAAGCGGTGGCCACCACTAGCATGTATGATATGTCGCGGGTAATGGCCAAAGGCTATTTTGATAAGCTGACTTTAGAAGAACGCACGAAAATGCTGGAACAAATAAGCCAACAACGTTGGGCCGATGCCGCGAAGGGAACCCCGGCTCCATCCACCAATAATCTACCGGAAAAGTTACAAGGCAACGAACCTCCATTCGTCGTGGATTATTTTAATTATTACAAAACGCCCCGCGGTTTTCATCCCAACTCGGTTAACTCCAATGGCGCCTGGACAGCTACCAATCCGCTATCGTTCATGAATATGCCGCTGCTGACGTACCTCCCAGAAATCTCTCCCCGGCTAATTTTACTCATTGCCGGTGAAAAGGCCCACTCCCGGTATTTCTCAGAAGAGGCTTACCAAGCTGCCGCCGAGCCCAAAGAGTTAGTAATTATCCCCAATGCCAGTCACGTGGACTTATACGACCAAACTAACGTAATTCCGTTTGATAAACTAACAACCTTCTTCACCGAACACTTGAAAGCGGGTAAGCCGGCGCCAAAAGAAAAAACACCCGCCTATGGTTCAGCCATTGGAAAATAAGCAAAATTTAAAATAATTAATTATGAAAAATTACATGTTAGTCATTTTGGGTATGGTAACCTTGTTCAGCATCAATTGTGAGGCCCAGGTAAAAAAACAATCCGCTTCCCCTAAAACAAATGCTATTTTCCCGAAAGGAGAATTAGGCCCAGCAGAAAACTTTACCGGTAAGGCCTGGGCTTACAGCTTAGTTCCGAACGACACTACTTACAACACCTTAATGGGCAATGTCTATTTTGAACCGGGCGCCCGCAGCAATTGGCATATTCATCCGGCCGGGCAAATACTGGTAATTACCGATGGCGTGGGTTACCACCAGATAAAAGGCCAGCCCCGGCAAACCATCAAAAAAGGAGATGTAATAAAATGCCCGCCTAATGTCATGCATTGGCACGGCGCCAGCCCTGATACCGGATTGCAGCAACTGTACATCCTTCCGAATACCGAAAAAGGAATTGTGAAATGGTTGCACCCCGTTACAAACGAAGAATACAGTAATGCTAATTAAAGAATAGCCTAGGAAAGCTTAACTGTTAGGAAACATTTACTATTAATTATTTTCCCTCTTTTATTCTTTTCTGCAAGTTTTGCCTCATGTGATAAAGACGGCTCGGCACCCGGTAATCCAAACGTAGCAAACAATAACAACAACAATCCTAACCCAACTGGCAGGCAAATGAGAATAAAAATTGGTACCCGTACTTTTACCGCCATCCTGTACGGTAATGCTACGGCAACCGCCTTTAAAGCTTTGTTGCCTTTAACTTTAAATATGAGTGAGCTGAATGGTAACGAAAAATTTTTTGATTTAGCAGCCAGCCTACTGGTTAACGCCGCTAATCCCGGAACCATTCAAACCGGCGATTTAATGCTGTATGGTTCTAAAACTCTGGTGCTTTTTTACAAATCATTTCCCACTTCTTACAACTACACCAAATTGGGCCGCATTCAGGATGTGGCGGGGCTTACGGCTGCTTTGGGTTCGGGAAATGTTAAGATTACCTTTGAAGTAGAGTAATAATTAAAAAAATTAATAGAAAATATTCCGGGGATAGTGTTGGATCCAGTATTCGTGCCAGTAAGCATCAAGGCAAGTAGCTTACTCTAAAATAAGGAACCTTAGGTTAATGCATAATGATTATTATTCATTAGCAGCTAAAATCAAAAACAAAAAATACCAATGGAAATTAAAAGAATTGGAACGCAGCCTTCAGCGAAAGGACCCGAAGACTGGTTTACCGGTACCGTACGGATTTATTACTTGTTTCAGGCAAATGACCCGGCGCGGGCGGGTGGGGCCCAGGTTACTTTTGAACCGAGTGCCCGAACGGCCTGGCACACACATCCGCTCGGCCAGACATTAATTGTTACCTCCGGTTGCGGTTGGGCGCAGCGCGAAGGTGGCCCCATTGAAGAAATCCGTCCCGGCGATGTCATTTGGTTTGCGCCCGGAGAGAAACATTGGCACGGCGCCACCGCCACTACCGCCATGACGCACATTGCCATTCAGGAAAGTCTTAATGGTAAGCCGGTTGATTGGATGGAAAAGGTCAGCGATGAGCAGTACGGCCATTTTAAATGAAATTTTAATAAGTAGGCCCTCTTTCATTTAGATGGAAGAAGAGCAATTATTTTTGATAATGATTGCTCCTTTTTATGTTATCCCCTTTGGGCACGAATCACCTTGCTATTTTTTAGATTTTTATTCTGGTTAGCAGGCATTCTCTTAAACTAACCCTTCTCTAAGCAGAAATAGGACAAGCCGACAGTACAGGATAGTATTTTTCAATTTATCCTGTTAATTACAAGGTTCCAACTATCTACTAACCTCGTTATGGGAAAAAAATATATAGCCGGTATTTTGCTTGCTTTTCTAGTGCTTTCTGCCCCTTTTTCATTCGCACAAAACATAAACCCGGATATTTTACAAAAACGGTGGCCAGCCTTTTGGCTTACCGTTCCGGATGCATCTCCGGATGGCTATGGCGTGTACCTGTTCCGGAAAACGGTGGAGCTAAACGCCAAGCCAACTACCTTTACTATTCATATTTCCGCCGATAACCGGTACAAGTTATTTGTGAATGAAAAACTGATTTCTTTAGGCCCTGCCCGGGGCGATTTAAGCCATTGGAATTTTGAAACGGTAGATATAGCCAACTACCTGAAAGCCGGTAAAAATATTATAGCGGCCCAAGTCTGGAACGAAGGAGAATACAAACCGGAAGCGCAAATCTCATTTCGGACGGGCTTTATTTTGCAGGGCGCTACCGCTATGGAATCAATTGTAAATACCAACAGCACCTGGAAATGTGCGCGGGATAAAAGTTATGCGCCGTTACAATTTAAGGCCCGGACCTACTACGTAGCCGGCGCCGGTGAAATCCGGAATATGGCCAATCAGCCTAAGTTGTGGCAAAGCATAAATTTTGATGATAAAAACTGGCAAAAAGCGCAGCAAATATTTAATGGTTTGCCCAAAACCCTTCTGGGGCCTTTCGGTACCACGAATGGCTGGATGCTGGTGCCATCCGGCATACCCCAAATGGAATTGAAGGAGGAGCGGTTAACCAAACTCATATCGGCAGAGGGCGGCATAAAAATACCCAAAGGCTTTCCAGTGCAAAAAACCGCCATTTCCGTTCCCGCCAATTCGTCCGTTACCATCTTATTAGACCAGACTCATTTAACCAATGCCTACCCAAACCTGTTTTACAGTGGTGGCAAAGGCGCCGCTCTAACGGTACGGTACGCCGAAACCTTATTTGCCAAATTTCCGGTTAAAGGAAACCGGAACGAAACCAAAGAGATGCAATTCTTCGGTCGGGCCGATAGCGTTATCTCGGATGGTACTACTGAACAAAAATTTACGTCCTTAACCTACCGGACGTACCGCTATGTGCAATTGAAAATTGCAACCCAAACTCAGCCTTTAATCATAAATGATTTTTACGGCACGTTTACGGGTTATCCGTTCGAGTTGAAAGCTTCCGCTACAACAAGCAATGAAGAAATAAATAAAATACTCAACATTGGCTGGCGTACCGCCCGGCTTTGCGCTACCGAAACCTACATGGACTGCCCCTATTACGAGCAGTTGCAATACATCGGGGATGGACGCATCCAAGCCTTAATTTCCTTATACAATACGGGCGATGACCGGTTAGTCAAAAATGCCATTAACCAGGCCGACTTTTCCCGGCAGCCGGAAGGTGTTACGTTAAGTCGCCACCCTTCTTACACCCCACAGTACATTCCCACCTTCTCGTTGTGGTACATCGGCATGTTGCACGATTACAGTCGCTATGGTTCGGATACGGAGTTTGTAAAAAGCAAAATAGGCGGTACGCGCCAGATTCTGGATTATTTTAAAAGTTATCAGCAAGCCGACGGCTCTTTAAAAAATGTGCCCCAATGGATGTTTACTGATTGGGTAGATAACAAAGAATGGAAATTCGGGACAGGCCCCATGAGCGCCAACGGTACCTCCGCCATGTTAGATTTACAATTACTGTGGGCCTATCAATTAGCCGCCGACCTGGAAACAAAATTTGGTACCCCGGCATTAGCGGAACAATACGAAAAAACCATCACCCAATTAAAAATACCATCACCCAAAAGTACCTGGACCAAGAGAAAAAACTGTTCTCCGACCGGGAAGAAAAAGATGTTTTCTCGCAACATACTAATTCTTTGGCGATACTGACCGGTATAGTCACCCAGACCGAAATGCCCGCTCTGGCGCATCAATTACTCACTAACCCCAACCTGGCTCCGGCCTCTATTTATTTTAAATTTTATTTACACCAGGCCTTAATCAAAGCCGGCTTAGGCAACGATTATTTAAAATGGCTAAATAAATGGCGCGAAAACATCCAAATGGGCCTAACCACGTGGGCCGAAACGTCTGATTTAGCAAAAACCCGTTCGGATTGCCACGCTTGGGGAGCCAGCCCGAATATTGAGTTTTACCGCACCATTCTGGGAATTGATAGCGATGGATCAGGATTTTCAAAAGTAAAAATTGAACCGCATCTAGGTGAAATCACCAACATCGGGGGAACAATCCCGCATCCGCAAGGTAAGATCTCAGTTAATTATAAATCAGAGAAAAATAAGTGGAAAGTTGCCATAGACTTACCTAAAACCGTGACCGGTACTTTCGTTTGGAAAGGAAAAAGTTTGCCGTTAAAATCAGGAATTAACCAATTTACGCTGTAAAGGAAACAGGAATTTCCCAAATCGAGTAAAATGTCTCTCTTCGGAGGGGGTAGGATTATAAGTTTAGAACTTTCATTTCGTGAAAGTCCCGAGATAATGTTCTGTAGCAACTGTATCAGTAATTTTTTATGTCAAATTCAAAGCTGCCGTCCGTTTTGTTGCTAGTATTTCATTTGAATATTTTCATGGCTGGCTGTTGTAAAAAATAGTGTTAAATAAGTCTTGTCGGCTTCTTCATTTCAATTTGTTTTTTATTAAAAACCTATCCAAATCAGAAAAATGAATGCCATTAAAAGACGCCAATTTCTTTCCCAAATCTCTTTAGCCGCGGTTGGAGCTGCTATTACAGGTAAAGTAAGTGCCGCCCAGAATGCCCCGGCTTGGCCGACTTATAATTTAAAAAACCGACCTACCATGCGGATTCGTACGGAATTAAAACTTGTTTATAACCGATATAAAACAGAAGTGGAGATGTGGCGCTCTCTCGGAAAGTTTTAAATTTTAAAAAACGAAGGCTGACCGGGCAAAATACATACAGCTAGCCTGCTATAAAAATAAGTAAAGCTTTTACTTAGCTCTGCTTCGGAATTTCGTTATTAGCACTAGCGCCAAAAAAGCACTTCATTACCTAATGGATAAAGAATAGTATTTGTATGATTGATAAAATTATTTTATTAGGTTTCTAACGGTGCATTTCAATTATCCTATAAAGATCTGATTGATTACCTACTGGTTTGATCCTGCTAGAATAACTATATTACAGAGGTTAGGCTTTCTTACAATTCCTATAATTGTCTTCATTTCGAACTTCAGTTTATTACAAACAATTCTAAAGGGCGGCTTTTTCATTTTAAAAATAATTGAAATAAACCTTCCCGCTAAGTGCGTAGGTCAGTAGCCACATACCCCTCCGCGGCCCGTTGGGGAGCCCGGTTCACGTAAAACTGTAAATCAGTAGGCGCCCAGGTAGCCAGGCCATCTACGTACCGGTTGAACATACAAAACGCCGCCGCAATTAAAACTGTATCGTGGATTTCACGGTCGGTAGCACCCAGGTCTCGGGCTTGCTCTATTTGCGCGGACGTTACTTGCTTGCCACTTTGTTGTACACTGCCGGCTATTGCCAGTAAGGCTTTCATTTTGTCTGATAAATCAGCTGCTAGGTAATCTTTTTTAATTTCTTCAATGGTTTGTATATCGCATTGCAGGTAATGCCCGGCCAAAGCGCCGTGCACGTGCTGACAGAAAAAACAGTTGTTGCGATAAGAAACGTACGCGCCAATTAGTTCGCGCTCGCCGCGGGTTAGGGTGTTATCGTCCGACCGGAGAAGCGCTTCGGCCAGGGCGTTTAAAGGTTTAGCGGTATCGGGCCGGTAAGCCATTAGCCCGCGAATGCCCGGTAAATCGTTTTGTAAATCAATGTGCGCCATTTTTTTAAAATTTTAATTATTTGTGGAGCGTTGTGGAGTTACGTAACCGTGTTCGGCTAAGCGCTGCCCCATGGCAACGTACGCGGCATCGTCGGTGGGCGTGAGACTAGCTAATCCATCCACGTAACGGTTAAACATACAAAAGGTGGCGGCAATCAGTACCGTATCGTGGATTTCACGGTCCGTAGCGCCTAAGTCCCGGGCGGCAACAATATCGGCGGGCAGCACGGCTTTACCTAGTATTTGCGTTTTGCCGGCAATGCGTAGCAAGGCTTTTAGTTTGGGGCTAACCGCCGATTGGTTCATATCGGCCAATACCTCGTCTACGTGGTAGGAGTTGTCGGGGCCGTATAAACACCGGGCGGCCGCCGCGTGGCTGTTGCGGCAAAACATACAATTATTTAAATGCGACACGTAGGTTGCTATCAGTTCCCGGTCGGCCGCCGCGAGCGGCGACTCGCCCCGCAACAGCACCTGAGCCAGATCGTACAAATGCTGTCCGGTATCGGGCCGGAACATGACCAGCGAACGAATGCCCGGAACACCTTCCAGAACGTTAATGTGAGCCATAATTATTAACTTTTAAATTCAGTAGATTTGTTTAAAGCCAGAAGTAACTATTAGGGTCTATCATTCCCTAGGAAACTTGTTTGGTGAACAGCATTTTAGAAACAAGCTTCCTAGGGAATAACAGATTTAAAAATTTAGAAATAGAGTAACCAGGTAAGCGATTGATTTATTGTTCTAACAACTATCCTTTAGGTAGCTTTATTGAAAAATAAGATTTTACCGTAAAAACCATCTAGGATTATTTAATTGAAACAAGCTGTTACTGTTTTAGATCAGAATCATTGCTCTGCCTCAGGAGTATATTCCCGTTTATCTTTCAGGAATACAACCACAAGTAATCCTACCAGGAAAACCAGGGAAAACAGAAAAATAGCGTTACCGTAACCACCTAGCGTCGTCACCAATATACCCACCAGCAAGACCGCCGTAGCCGTGAACAAGCGACCAATGTTAAAACAAAAACCCGTGGCCGTAGCCCGAATACCCGTTGGAAATAATTGCGGGATATATACGGCTAAAACGCCCTGGCTTAATCCAAAAAACAAAGCCAGCACCAAAATTTCGGCGTAAATAAGTGGCGTAAAAACCGGATTGGTTTTAAACAAAATAAACGATAGAACCGCGCACACGGCAAAACACAATACGAGAGATGGGCGCTGTCCCAGAAAACGGATGAGCCATCCCGATAAAAAACCACCGGTTAAACCACCCATTCCCAGGAACATCATGCTTAGGCCCCGCTCCTGCGGGGCATCCGTAGCTATCAGGCTTTGTACCCAGGTGGGCAACCACGAAAATATCGCCCACAAACCAATGAGCATGGCGCCAAAAGTTAAAGAACCTAAGAGCAAAGCAGGACGATGCGCGGCCGAAAACAAGGTGGTTAAAGGCGGTGCCGTGTGGTGGTTTTCGCGGCGATAAGCCAGCCATTTATCGGATTCCCGGACGAACCAAATGCCCAGTAAAGCCAGGATTAAAGGCCCTAAACCAATTAAAAAACCGGCTCGCCACGACGTTACCGTGTAATTAAGCAAGCCCGCCGAAAATATCCCCACGGGAAAAGCAATGGACAAAATACCCGTGTAAATGGCCCGGCTGCGAACTGGCCATACTTCGTTGAGCAAGGTAAACGAAACTACCAGTACGCCACCTACCCCAAAACCGCTCAGAAACCGGCTAACCACTACGGTTCCCCAGGTGGGAGCTAACCCCGTAGCAATAGTAAACAATCCGTAAAAGGCAATAGCCAATAGTAAAGCTTTTTTGCGCCCAATTTTATCGCTGATCAGTCCCCAGGAAAAACCACCGAAGGCCCAACCGAAGATAAACAAAGCGTTGATATACCCGCTGATATCGTTGCCGGCGCTAAGGTTGGCTCCAGGCTGCAAATCTTTCATAACTACCGGTAAATAAACCGCCATCAACGTAGAAACGGTACCGCCCAAAGCACTGCTGATAAAACAAAGAACGAACAAAATAGCCCGGTACCGTTGTCCGGTTTGATCCTGACCGGTAGCTACTTGGGAGTTTAATACGGTGGTGTTCATAGCGCTATTTTAAAAGATCGTTGAAAATAATGGACACGTGGTAAATGGCGCCAATGGCCGGCGAACCGTAAGCCTGATACACGCGATTATTAAATAAATTACTGGCCCCCAGCTTGATGGTGGAGTTAGCTTTCACCAGCTTTTTGCTAATTTGGGCATCTACTAAGGAATAGGCTTCGATGCGGCCCGGTCGGTTGCCGTTGAAAGTACCGTACCAGTCGAAAGCACTTTGCCAATGCCAGGCCAAGTTAAAACCAAAATCCCGGATAACGTTGGGGTTGCCTAATGTAAGATTGGTGCTGTATTCCGGAGTGTTAAAAGCGGCAATGTTGTCCCGGTTCGCATTTTTTAAATTAAAATCCGCCCAGGTGACGTTACCGCCCACATTGTAGCCTTTGTTCAGCAAATAAGTAAGCGATAAACCGGCGCCCTGCGCGGATACTTTATCCGGAGCGTTGGTATACAATTGAAAAGCGTGCATCTTCCGGTTCCAAATATCGTTACCCGCATCAAAATTAATTTTACCATCCGGACCGTAAACATTATTCTGGGGCTGAATCACGACGGTATTTAAAAGAAAATCGGTGTAAGAGCTGTAGTAGTAATTAAGATCTACTAATAGTTTGCTGGCCAGGTAACTTTTATAACCTACCTCGAATGCTTTTTGCTGCTCCGGCTTAATGTAGGCCACATCAGACTTTTGCAATAAATTCAGGTTTTCGGCTACGGCCTGCGGAACAGGTTTACCACCCCCTACTGCTGTCCCAACGGCTCCGCTGAAAGCGCCCACCGAAGCCGCCGTAAAAGAATTTTCGTACACATTTAAGCCCCGGCTGTTTTTGGGCGCTCCTCCCAGAATGGTAATCGGTCCCACGTTTAATTTAATAAACTGATCGACGGGAGTGGGATTGCGGAAACCGGTTTGGTACGAGGCCCGGAAATAATGCATCTTATTGATGGCATAAACGCCGGAAAAGCGCGGGGTAAAATTGCCGTCAAAGTTTTCGTTTTTATCGTAGCGCAGCGAAGCCGTAAGTTTTAATTTATCGTCGAATAACTTTTTGGAGGCTTGCACAAAACTGCCGTATTCATTAATGGTAATTTTCTGATTTTTATCGTCGAACAAACTACCGTTGGTAAACATATCGTAGTACCGGAAACTACCCCCGGCTAGTAACTCTACCACCTTGGTAAAACGCGAAAAATCGTACTGGCCTTCGGAGTGGTAGAATTTACTATTACTAAACACGCCGGCCCCGCTTAAACCGTAATTATGAATAGAAGCATCTTTGGCCTGTTTAAAAGAATCGGTACCCGGTAAAAACCGGCCCTGGTCGGCGAAAGCGCGAGCCGCTGGGTGGTTGCCGGCCGTTACCCCGGTGGCGTTGCCGTTAAACGCGTGAGCGTACCGGGTAAACCACATATTGTCAGCTTCTGAAGGGGAAACCGTCTGGCCATCCAGGTTTTGCACCCAGTCGCGGTTAATAAACTGCGCCAGCGAGCGCGTGTTGTAAGAATCGTGGGAGTTTTCGGATACGGCGTAGCTCCGCAGAAAAAAATTGCTACCTTTTAACTCGGCCCGGTGCGTTTGTAAAACTAAGTTATTTAAATCGAAGCGGCTGCTCCCAGTATAACTGGCGGTACCGCGGCCAAAATTATACTGGTAAATGGCTTCCAGATTATTCGAAATCCGGTAATGTACCGCCCCGTTCAGTTTCAGGCTGTATACATTATAATTCATCAAATCTTTTTCTTCGTAACCGGTGCGCGATACCAACCCAATACCTGGCAAGGGTTTCGCCACTTCGTCGCCGTAAATATTTAAAGCATCCCGGCCCGGATTATTGGGACCGCGCTGCGCGGGAACGGTCTGCGCACTTACGTCGGTAAAATTAGTCGCGTACCAATCTACCCCCGACAAATAAGAGGCGTTAAGTTTAAAGGCCAGCCGGTTGTTAAAAGCTTTGGCGTAGCGGGCGGCAAAATCGTACAAACCTTGTGGGTTTACCTCGTTTTCGCCCACGTGGTTCAAGCCGGTTTTGGCTTGCACCGTTAAACCCTGGTAGGTAAACGGATCTTTGGTGCGCATCGACAATACCCCGTTAAAAGCCACCGGCCCGTACAAAGCCGAGGCCGCCCCGGGTATGATTTCTACGCTTTCCAAGTCAATATCGGAAGCACCAAACTGGTTGCCCACCGAAAAATTAAGCCCGGGCGTTTGGTTATCTACCCCGTCTATTAACTGCAAAAACCGGGAATTGCCGGTACTATTAAAGCCACGGGTATTTACCTGTTTGTACGTGATGCTGCTAGTTACGGCATCCACGCCCTTTAAATGTTGCAGGCCATCGTAAAAAGTAAAAGAAGGATTTTCCTGAATCGCTTGCGTCGTCATTTTTTCGATGCTTACCGGCGACTCTAATATCCCTTCGTTTACGCGGCGGGCCGCAAAAACCATTTCGTTGAGCTGCACGGTTTGGGGCTGCAAAGCAATGGTTAGTTCCTGGCTGGCCGTAGTAACGGCAACTATTTGCCGTTCAAAACCCACCGACGATACTACCAAGTTAAAAGGCAGCTTTATTTTTGGCACCGTTAAATTAAATGCACCTTCCCGGTTGGTAATGGTGCCAATCAATTTATCTTCCACGGTAATACTTACTCCCCGCAAAGGTTCTTTAGTAGCGGCGTCGGTAATGGTGCCGGTTAGTTGGGTATCCTGGGCAAATAAGGAAAAAGAGAAAAAAGTGAAATATAGTAGTAGGATTGTTTTCATTTTAAATGTTTTTTTAAATTTTTTTATTTTTTGAGATGATCGTAGCCTTGCGGCAAGCGGGTATAACCATGGTCCACAAGACGTTGCGCCAATTGGTCATAGTAGGCGGGCTGCGCGGGCAAAGCAGTAGCCAACCCGTCGACGTAACGGTTGTAGAGGCAAAACAAGGCGGCAATCAACACGGTATCGTGGATCTCTGAATCGGTGGCCCCGGCGGCTTTGGCTTGAGCAATGATCTCGGGCGTTACTAATTGTCCGCTTTGCCGCACTAAATCCGCAATGGTGAGCAGCACTTTCATTTTAAAGCTCACCGGTGCGGTAGCTACGTCTTGTTTAACCTGCTGGGTCAGGTGCGGATCGCCGTGCAGCAGATCGGCGGCAGCCGTGTGGGCCGTAGTGCAAAACGTACATTCGTTACCCGACGAAACAACGGTGGCAATCAGTTCGCGTTCGGCTTCGGTGAGCGTAGAAGGACCGCGGAGCAACAATTGGGTTAAATAGCGGATGGGTGCGGCGGAATCTTGCCGGTATTCGAGCAAGCCGGTAATACCCGGCAAATGCGGTTCCAGGGGAATATAGGACATAAAAAATTAAGGATAAAAGAAATGAAACAGATAGCCGCCCCCAAATCACCTGCTTTTTAAAACAGAGGTGCTTTGCAGGATGCAAACAGAAGCAAATTAGCCAGCCTAGCTCAATTGCCCTACTCAACAGACCACAATAGTCTGAGGTAGCCACAATAAGCCTGGAACAACAGGGAGATAGGATATTTCTTAACCTTGACTATTGGTAAACAAGGCAAAATATACCTCACCCTTAAAGATCCGGTAGATTATTCGCTAAATTAAGATAAGAAAGGTTAAATACGATTTTCCGGCGGCTCGCCGGGAACCTCAAACGCCGCGGGCACGGGCGATTGGGCAGGATAAGAATTGTAGGTGACCGCCATTAAAATTGGCGAAGCAAATTGGTAATTCAGAATTTTAAAATCATACTCGCTATAAAGGCCGCTCTTCTTAACACTACCTGTCTGGCTCTTTTTGCTCTGCGGCAAATCATTTATATGTTTCGTGAAGGCAATGCGGGCTTTGCTTAACCGTTGGGTCACTCGGTTAGGCAAACATTGCAGAAAAATGGTATCTCTTTCAATCTTGCGCTTCACGTAGGTATACAACACACCTTTAATCTCTACCTGTCCGTCCACCCGTTCAAAATCGGGTCTATCGACAATGTAAGGTACCGGAATGGGTATTTTAAATTGGATTAGCTCACTTTCCTGGTACTTATTTAAATCCAGTTGCGCTACCAGGTTTGTATCTGTCTGGTAGATAAAATATTGGAAAAGGAGGGAGTAGCCAGCTATATTAAATAGATGTATTGCGAGTAAACTATAAGCAAATAATCGTCTCACTAAAGCTGGTAGGATCTATTTGGTAATCCTGCCTAAATCTAATATTTTTCTTATAATATTATAATATAATTTTAAATTATTTTATTTTTTTTATATTAGCATCCTTCTAGTTAAGTACTCGGTTTTACCTTGCTGTGGTATTCATAGTTAGTTGCTGCTTCTTTATCTTGCTTTAACTTAAATTTAATAAAATTAATACTGAGTATGTATTTAATTAAACTCCAGCAACATTATTTTATTATGAGTTTTCAGTTACCATGCTTGTAGCGGGTGCTGATGATTTAAATTTCGTTTGGGTATTTTTAGCTAAAGTATGTTCCTCCATTCCGGCAGGAAAAAAGCAGCGGCATCTACATTTCTCCAAGTTCTGATAGCCCAAGTTCTTGCGGGTACCGGAAGTTTGAAAATCATAATTTTTGGTTTGATAATCATTACCTATCCCGGTATGGGCGGCAATATCTTTATGCGTTGAAAAAACCTGAAACCAAGCCGTACTTCTGGTGAACGCAGAAAGCCTATAAAGCAAATCAGGTTCGGGCTACTTACTTATAAGAATAAGGGTGAAGGTATTTCTATGCCAGAACTATGCTGTAGAAAATAAAATTTACCATAAAAACTTGTAAGGGGGCAGCGCTAAGCCGGAAATTAGCTTGGCTACTATTTCTTTGTTAACGTAAGCAAAGGAAAAACAATCGGTAAGAAGAGAAATCAGGCCATACTCTTTTGATTAATGGCTTTCATTCTTTTAAATACCCACTCTAAAATATACACAACAATGGAAGTAAAAGAAATTAAAGCCTTCGGCACAGAAGCCGCAACGGCACCTTTAAATCAGATGAACATCAACCGCCGGAAACCAACGCCGCACGATGTGGAAATAGAAATTCTGTTCTGCGGGGTTTGCCATTCCGACCTGCATACCGCTCGCAGTGAATGGGGCCCTTCGCTGTACCCATGCGTTCCCGGCCACGAAATTGTGGGCAAGGTTGTTAGCCTGGGCAATCATGTGAGCAAATTTAAAGTGGGCGAAATGGTGGGCGTGGGTTGTATGGTCGATTCGTGCCAAGAATGCCAGTATTGTCAGGAAGGACTGGAGCAATATTGTGAACCCGGCATGACCGGCACGTATAATTCGCCGGACAAGCACCTACCCGGCAACCCAACCTTCGGGGGTTATTCGGAAAGCATTGTGGTAGATGAAAAATTTGTATTGCGTATCCCGGAAAACCTGGACCCCGCCGCGGCGGCTCCGCTGCTTTGCGCCGGAATTACTACCTATTCTCCCTTGCGTCACTGGAAGGTTGGTCCCGGTCAAAAAGTAGGTATCGTCGGCATTGGTGGATTAGGGCACATGGGCCTCAAGATTGCGAAAGCAATGGGCGCCCAGGTAGTAGCGTTTACCACCTCCGAATCAAAATTTGCGGAAGCCAAAAGGCTGGGAGCGGACGAAGTGGTACTATCGAAAGACGCGGAACAAATGGCGGCGTACCGCGGCAAATTACACTTTATTCTCGATTGTGTTTCGGCCGAACATGATATTAATGCTTACCTCGCGCTGTTGCGGGTAGATGGTTCGCTGGCCCTGGTAGGCGCGCCGGAACATCCGCTACCTGTTGCGGCTTTCAGCCTTATTCCGGGGCGCAAAAGCTTCGCCGGATCTATGATCGGCGGCATTGCGGAAACACAAGAAATGCTGGATTTTTGCGCCGAACACCAAATACCTGCTGATATTGAGATGATAAACATCCAGCAGATTAACGAAGCTTACGAACGTTTGCTGAAAGGTGATGTGAAATATCGTTTTGTCATTGATATGGCCTCTTTAAAAAGTTAATAACTCCAGGGTCAGATACAAGGACTGGTTTTGAATAATGCTTTATCTATCGCGAGCGTCCCGCTCGTGAGAGGTATCGTCCGGCCTCTCCGAAATACTTCGGGATTTGCAACTGGCCGGTAGTAAATTGTTACTGAATTGCTTTGAGAAAAGTTTATCGGTTCGCCTGGCCGGAGGCTTACCGGATAGTGGACACAAGGCTGGAGCCTCGCCCCAGCTTTAATACGGCAGAACTTAACAGTTCTACCTCCAAAGCGGGACTTTTTACCACTTAAGCTAAAATGCTAAACTAGGACAATAGTATACATAAAAGTGCGCGAATTAATAAGTGCGCGAATTAATGAAAAAATAAATACCTGCAGTTATGACTCGCAAAAAATCACCTAACCCACAATCAGAAGAACAGCAGCCCAATGAAGGAAGGAGGGACTTTCTAAAGCAATCGACCCTACTAACGGCTCTGGCTGTTACGCCACCTTCCTTACTTGAAGCCGCTGAATTAAGATGGGATGAAAAAGCTGCGTCTTATTTGGAGAAGATGCCGCTGGACCTGGAAATAAACGGTAAAGCCCAGCAATTATCCGTAGAACCCCGAACTACCTTACTCGATTTATTACGAGAGCAACTAGGGCAAACCGGCACCAAAAAAGGGTGCGACCATGGGCAATGCGGAGCCTGTACGGTACACGTGGACGGGAAGCGGGTACTTTCCTGTTTATCGCTGGCGGTAATGCAGGATGGCAAAAAAGTCACTACTATTGAAGGTTTGGCTAACGGCGACCAATTGCACCCCATGCAGGAAGCCTTTATTAAACACGATGGTTTTCAGTGCGGCTATTGTACTCCCGGACAAATTATGTCGGGTATAGCTTGCATCCGGGAAGCACATGCTAATTCGGAGGAAGAAATTCGGGAGTACATGAGCGGCAACATTTGCCGGTGCGGCGCTTATCCTAACATCGTGAAAGCCATTGTGGATGTGAAACAGGGAGGGCAAAAAGTATGATTAATTTCGGCTACAGTCGGGTTTCCACTATCAAAGCGGCGGTAGAGGCCCTGAGTAAAGACAGCAATGCCCAATGGATTGCCGGCGGCACCAACCTGGTAGACCTGATGAAAAAAGGCGTAACGACCCCGGAAAAACTCATCGATATCAATAATCTGCCACTGAAAGAAATAAAAAAAACTGGTAATAAATTGTACATTGGGGCCCTGGCTCTCAACAGCGAGGTAGCGGAAAACGAACTAGTGCGCAAAGAACAACCTTTGCTTTCCTTAGCGCTTCAGGCCGGCGCTTCGCAGCAAATCCGCAACATGGCTACTATTGGTGGCAATATGATGCAGCGCACCCGGTGCTCTTATTTCTACAATACCGATATGCCCTGCAATAAAAGAGAGCCGGGTACCGGTTGCGGGGCCTTAAAAGGATTTAACCGGATGCACGCTATTTTTGGGACTTCGGAAAAGTGTATTGCCGTACATCCCAGCGACATGTGTATCGCCCTCGTAGCTTTAGATGCTGCTGTACTCGTTACCGGACCAAAAGGTGACCGGCGGATTTCCTTCCAAAATTTTCATCGCTTGCCCGGGGATACGCCGCAAAAAGACAACACCCTGGAAAGAGGCGAATTGATTACGGGTATTGAAATTCCGGATAATTCTTACCAAGACCACGTCCATTATTTGAAGGTGCGCGACCGTACTTCCTATGCTTTTGCCTTAGTGTCGGTGGCCGCGGCCGTGAATTTGCAGGGAGATACCATCCAGGATGTTCGGTTAGGCATGGGCGGGGTAGCGCACAAACCTTGGCGCCTGACCGAAACGGAAAACTTTTTAAAGGGGAAAAAGGCTTCGGAGGCTACTTTCCGGCAAGCCGCGGAACTGGCACTAAAAGGCGCCCACGGGTTTGGCCACAACAACTTTAAATTAAAATTAGCCCCCAACACTTTGGTAGAAGCCTTAAAAATTGCTGCCGGTAAAGCTTAATAGATAAATTTATGGAAAAGGATTTCTTCTTCGATCAGAAAAAAAATGATCCTATTAGCCGGGTAGATGGCAGAGCCAAAGTAACCGGCACTGCTACTTATGCGGCGGAACACAAAGTACCTAACCTAGCCTACGGATTTCTGGTGGGCAGCACTATTGCTAAAGGCCACATTAAAAGCTTGGATACTAAAAGTGCCGAAAGGTCATCTGGGGTATTAGCCGTTATCACGCACGTAAATGCGCCTAAAATTCCCGGCTATCAAACCGGGAAAGATCCCTCTAAACCCCAAACGGCCGGACAACCGCTTCGCATTTTCTATAACAGCGAAATATTTTACTACGACCAACCTATTGCCCTGGTCATTGCGGATACCTACGAACGGGTACTGGATGCCGCCAAATTGGTGAAAGCTCAGTACGAGAAAGAGGTTCACCAGACAGAATTAGAAAAGAATCTGGGTAAAGCCAGAATTCCATCTGGACCCCGAAAAGAAGATTATAAACGCGGAGAAGCGGAGGGGTATAAAAACGCGGCAATTAAAATTGAGCAGGAATACTACCATCCCGTGGAAGTGCATAACCCCATGGAACTTGGGAGCATTATTGCGCGGTGGGAAGGTCCGGATAAAGTAACGGTTTATACCAAAACCCAAGGTGTAGAAGCTACTAAAAAGTCTATCCAGGATGCTTTTAAATTAACTCCGGAAAACGTTACGGTGCAAGCGGAGCATGTTGGCGGTGCTTTTGGGATGGCGTTGCGCACCTGGCCCTATGAAATTGCCGCTATTATGGGGGCTCAGAAAATAGGCAGACCCCTGAAACTGGTCTTACACCGGGAGCAGATGTTTACCAACGTGGGCTATCGCCCAGAAACCATCCAGAAAATAAGTATGGGCGCTACCGCCGATGGGAGACTAGTAGGAATAACCCACGAAGCAACGGCTAACACTTCCGCTTACGAAGAATTTACCGAAGCTACCGTAAATATTACCCAGTTTATGTATGCCTGCCCGAATGTGACCACCCGTTACCGGATTGTACCGTTAAACTTTTGTACACCTATCTGGATGCGCGGACCCGGCGAAGCCACGGGCGCTTTTGCCCTGGAGTCCGCGATGGACGAACTAGCCTATAAATTAAAAATAGATCCCATTGAGTTTCGCTTGCGCAACCATGCCGATATCGATCCGGAGCACAACCGGCCCTGGTCCAGTAAACATCTGAAAGAGTGTTACCAAATGGGAGCCGAAAAAATTGGCTGGAAAGACCGCAAACTGGAACCCAGAACGGTGAAGGACGGCGACTGGCTCGTTGGGTATGGCATGGGTATCGGCTCTTTTGGCGCGATGCGCTGGGTGGCTACCGTGAAAGGAAGATTGCAACCAGATGGCACACTGCTCTTACAATGTTCGGTAAACGATATGGGACCGGGCACCGCTACCATGATGACGGCCATAGCCTCGGAAGCAATGGGCTTAACCCCGGATAAAATTACGGTGCAAATGGGAAACACCCAGTTGCCACCCGGACCAACGCAAGGTGGTTCCAACGTTACTTCTACGGTAGGTTCGGCCGTTCACGATGTTTGCGCCGGGTTGAAAATACAAATTGCCGCCCTGGCCAGTAAAGAAAATTCGGTATTCCGAAAAGGGAAAAATCCCGAGGTAAAAGCCGAAGACCTTATCTTCTCCGGCGACGGTATTGCCTTAAAGAAAAATGCTGCCGTTAAAGTAACGTACAGCGACTTGTTCCAACAAAACAATTTGCCGGCTCTGGAACTTACCAAAGAATCCAAAGGACAGGAACAACCATATTCTATGTATTCGTTCTCCATGCACTTTGTAAAACTGCGGGTGCATCCCGCCACTGGTCGGCTTAAAATTGACCATGTGGTTTCCTGCGCGGATGCGGGTACTATTATCAGCCCGAAAACCGCAGCCAGCCAAATGATCGGCGGCGCAGTGGGCGGGATTGGTATGGCCTTAATGGAAGATTTAGTGGTGGATCATCGCTTCGGCCGGCCCATTAACAACAACCTAGCCGATTACCACGTGCCGGTAAATGCCGATATTCCGAAGGTAGATGTTTTGTTCGTGAATAAAAAAGATCCCTTTACCAACCCGATGGGTTCCAAAGGCTTGGGCGAAATTGCCTTAGTGGGCGTGGCGCCAGCCGTTGCCAATGCCGTGTTTAATGCCACCGGCAAGCGCATCCGGTCCTTACCTATTACTCCGGATAAGTTGATAGAAGCTTAATAAACTATATTTTTAATAAGAAGATATACCGGAAAGATAGAGTCCCGGACGAGTAGTTTTACCAATAAACTCAAAATTGAATTTTTAAGATATACTTTCTCAGAGAGGAACGTAATCTTGACGACAACAAAGACCTGAAATTCCAGGTCTTTTTGTTGCTCCACTTTTTAAAATAATGTTATCCCCAATCGTATGGAGTGGTTTCCGTAAAGTATTCTAAAAAGAAGCAAACCCGGTAAGTTTTGAAAAACATAATTGTCCGATACCCAGGTCTAAATCAAGTAGAATATAACCTTTCCTAATTTTTCGAGCCCTTCTGGAAGGATCTAACCCGTATACAAAGAGAACCGGGGAGCCGAAACACCCTTTATTACCAGCTACTACCCAATTTTTCTCCGACGATCTCAGGTATGTTCAGCATTCACTGTTTCTGGTTTTAGTACAGTTAGCAAATTACAAGGTGGACACACGTTAAGGACTGACGACCCAATGTGTTCTTGTACTATGTGGCCAATCAACCAAGCTCCTCTTATTTTCAAGGTAAGTATTTTATAATATTTTTAGAAATACCCGGTAACAATTGGGCGATTTGCTGGATTTATTAATGATATGGGGGCGTATCGTCGGCTCGGATATAATAGAAGAATGGTCAGGGTAGAAGTAAACTTTTACTCCTTTAGAATAAGCTTCCCTTTAAAAAGGCCTTATTATTTGTTTGCCTCTGATTTACTTACCGGTTCCATTTATGTCTAAATAATTAGAATACCGGGCTTATTCCTTTACCCGGTAATGAGTACTGGAACTATGGAAGTAAAGGATTAACCAAGTAAATTATTAATGCTAAATACAGCTATATACATTCATCCCAATCTAAATATATAAGATTAGGAATACTAAAAATACCCAATTTTAGGTATATGATGAAGTTTAGCAACTGTATACATTTACGAATTCCCCTCCTGACCTTCATTGGAAAATGATGGTTCAGTTACTTTTTCCAAGGCTTTTAATTTTACCTATTTGTTTCTATTTCTACTTGCCACTCTATGAAATTACCTCTAACTCCTGATTACCCGCTGCAACCAATTCCGGGATTTAACCATTGGCAAATTAAGCTGGGCATTTTTTTGCTGCTTTATTGTATTTTGGTAAATCAAAGTTTTGCGCAAACTAAAATTTGGGATAAAACCATTGGCGGTAAATCCAATGAACAGCTAACCTACGCGCAGCAAACCAGCGACGGGGGCTACATTCTCGGGGGTACTTCCCAATCCGGCATTAACGGCGATAAAACCACCGCCTCAAAAGGTGGTCAGGATTATTGGATCGTTAAGCTAAAAGCCGATGGCACTAAAACCTGGGATAAGACTTTTGGCGGTAACAAGAATGATTTATTAACCTCGTTACAACAAACAAAAGATGGCGGCTATATTCTGGGTGGCTTTTCACTTTCCGGGAAAAGCGGCGACAAATCGGAAGCCAGTCGGGATAATTTAAAAAATATTGAATTTAATAGAGGTGACTATTGGATTATAAAGCTAAATGCGGACGGTACCAAGGTATGGGATAAAACGATTGGAGGCGATAGTAGAGATGAATTTAGTTCACTACAGCAGACCAGCGATGGCGGCTATGTTCTGGGGGGAAGTTCTTTATCCAGCAACAGCGGCGACAAATCAGAATCTAATAAAGGATTATACGATTATTGGGTGGTGAAGTTAAAGGCCGATGGTACCAAGGTGTGGGATAATACGATTGGGGGTAACCGCTTTGATAAGTTAAATTCCGTGCAGCAAACCAGCGATGGCGGCTACATTGTGGGCGGCTCATCCGAGTCTAATATTAGCGGCGATAAAACCGAGAACAATAAAGAAGTTTTACATTATTACTCCGCAGATTATTGGATTGTAAAGTTAACCTCGGACGGTACGAAAGCTTGGGATAAAACCTTGGGCGGGGAAAATAATGATGAATTGCGTTCTTTGCAACAAACAAAAGATGGCTACGTTTTAGGCGGTTCTTCCAACTCCGATAGTAGCGGCGATAAAACCGAGCATAGAAAAGGAGGTACAGATGGTGGCGGTAATATCACTAATGATTATTGGGTGGTAAAGATAAAAGCGAACGGCAATAAAGTCTGGGACAAAACCATTGGCGGTAATAATAACGATGTTTTAACCTCGCTCCAACAAACCAGCGACGGCGGCTACCTACTCGGTGGCTCCTCCGATTCGGGTAGTAGCGGGGATAAAACCGAAGAGTTCCAGAAAACGGATGAATTTTATGATCCAAACGATTTTTGGGTAGTAAAAATAGCGGCGACTGGCGCCAAAGTTTGGGATAAAACCTTGGGCGGGAACGCCGGGGATTATTTATCTTCCTTGCAACAAACCAGCGATGGCAACTATATTCTGGGCGGTTCCTCTAATTCGGGCAAAAGCGGCGATAAAAGCCAGGCGAAACTCGGTGAATGTACCTCTACTATTTGTACTTCTGATTATTGGGTAGTAAAATTAGATAATAGCGGTAAAAACCTGAATCAGAATATTACTTTCGTGCCTATTATCTATAAAACCTACGGTGATGCGCCTTTCACCATTTCTGCTACAGCTAGTTCCGGCTTATCCGTTACTTTCAGCATTGTGTCTGGCCCGGCTACCGTAAAAGGTAATATTGTTACCTTAACGGGAGCAGGTAAAGTTACGGTAAAAGCCCGCCAAGCCGGGAATGATACTTATAAATCAGCGGAAGCCACACAAACCTTTTTGGTGATGGAGAAATCGTTAGTGCGGAAAGGTTGGGAAAAGGCCTTTGGGGGTAAATATGAGGATAGACTTACCGCTATGATTGCCACCTTTGATGGCGGCTATTTAGTGGGGGGTACTTCCAACTCGGGTAAGTCCGGCGACAAGAGCAATCCCGGTCAGCCCTACACAAAAGATTACTGGATTATAAAAACCGACCAGCAAGGTAATAAGCTGTGGGATAAAAGTTACGGCGGAACCCATCAAGATAAATTGGCCGCTATTGTTGCTACCCCCGACGGCGGGTACCTGCTGGGGGGCACTTCCGAATCAGGTATTTCCGGCGATAAAACCGAAGCCGTTCGGGGCGACGCCGATTATTGGGTCGTAAAAATAGATGCGGATGGCAACAAGCAATGGGATAAAACTTTCGGCGGAGCGAAGGAAGATATTTTTACTGCTCTGATAGCTACGCCCGACGGCGGGTACCTGCTGGGGGGCACTTCTGAATCTGGTATTTCCGGCGATAAAACCGAAGCCATACGGGGCGGATTAGATTATTGGGTAGTTAAACTGGATGGTACCGGTAAAAAACTCTGGGATAAAACGTTTGGGGGGATTGGCGTAGATAATTTGGCCGCTTTGGCGGTTGGAGCCAACGGCGACTATTTGCTTGGCGGTTCTTCCGTTTCGGGCTACAGTGGCGATAAAACCCAAGCCAAACGGGCTCTTAACGATTTTTGGGTTGTACGCATCAACGCAACTGGCACCAAAGTATGGGACAGAGCTTATGGCGGTATTAAAGGCACTTACACCGATCCTTGGTGTACTACTGGCTGTAATGTAACTACTTATGGCGAATCGGTGCTTTCGGGGCTAATTACCACACCGGACGGTGGATTTTTACTAGGCGGTACTTCTACGGCAGAACCAGGAGCTGAAAAAAGTGAAGATAATTTGAGTGATAAGTACACCAACCTTAGAAAATATTGGGTAGTGAAGATAAACGACCAGGGTAAAAAAGAGTGGGATAAAACCTACGTGGGGGGGCTTACGGAATCTACTTTGAAATTTGTGGATAGTACCTATACTATTTATGGCGGTAGTGCTAACCTTAGATCTCTTATTTCTGCCCCGGATGGCGGTTTCTTATTGGCCGGTGATTCCGATTATGGAAAAGGTGCTGACAAAAGTGAAGATGTCCGGGTAAAGGATTATGAATTTGTGGATTACTGGGCAGTGAAAATTGATGCCCAAGGTGTTAAAAAGTGGGACAAAACTTTGGGTGGCTTTAATTACGATTTTCTAGCCGCGGCTGTTACTAGTTCAACGGGGGGCTATTTGTTAGGCGGCTCTTCCGAATCCGGTATCGGCGGGGATAAAAGCGAGGCTCTCCGGGATTCAACCAATATAAATTTTGAATTTTGGCCCACGGATTATTGGGTAGTAGAAATAAAAGACGAAACTTCCTTAAATAACTCCGCCTGGGATAGGCGCTACGGTGGTTCCGGCTACGATGTGTTAACTTCCTTTATTAAGACAGCCGATGGCGGCTACTTGTCCGCTGGCTATTCTCCGTCTGGCATTAGCGGGGATAAAACGCAAGCGAGCCGGGGCAAGAACGATTACTGGATGGTAAAATCAGATAAAAACGGCAAAAAGATTTGGGATAAACGGTATGGCGGGGGCGGCGATGATTACCTAAATCGGGTAATTCAAACGCAGGATGGTGGTTATCTGCTCGCTGGCTCCTCGCTCTCGGGTATTAGTGGCGACAAGAGCCAGGCCAGCCGCGGCGATCGGGATTACTGGATTGTGAAGATTAGCGGCACCGGGGTAAAACAATGGGATAAGCGCTACGGCGGCAGCGGTTACGACGAACTCAAAAAAGTAATTCAACTTTCTACCGGTGACTATATTTTAGCCGGTTACAGCAACTCCCCGGTTAGCGGCGACAAAAGTCAGGGTAACCAAGGGGGCTATGATTATTGGCTGGTAAAAATAAGTAATACCGGCACCAAGATTTGGGATAAACGCTATGGGGGCAATTTAAACGATGCGCTCACGGGTATTGTGCAAACTTCAGGGGGCGGATTTTTATTAGGCGGCAGTTCCACCTCGGCTGGCAACGGCGAAAAAAGCGAGGAAAGCCGGGGTGGCAAAGATTTCTGGTTGATCAGCGTAAATAAAAATGGCGCGAAGCTTTGGGATAAAACGTATGGCGGCGCCGGCGAAGACGAAGCTTATTCCTTGGGCCGCAGTGGCAGCAGCGATTACTTTATCTCGGGTTCGAGCGATTCACCGGCGGGCAGCGATAAAACCCGCGGCAGCCAAGGGCTGAAAGATTTCTGGTTCCTTAAAATAAACAATAAAGGCGTTAAAATATGGGATAAGCGGTTTGGAAGTAACTTTGACGACGAAGCTAAGGCCAGTATCCAAACCCAGGATGGCGGGTATTTACTGGCCGGTATTTCGGCTTCCAGCATGGGCGGCAATAAAAGCCAAAACAGCCAGGGAGGCTTTGATTACTGGATCGTTAAAACCGATAAAGACGGCATGTACCAGTGGGACAAACGTTTTGGGGGCAGCAGTGTGGATGACCTGAGGGCCGTTATTCAAACGCCGGATGGTGGTTACTTGCTGGCCGGTAAATCACTTTCGGGTGCCAGCGGCGATAGAACGCAGCCTAGTCAGGGCGAATACGATTACTGGGTGGTGAAAGTAGCGCCGGAAACTTCTCCCCTCCTTGCTGCCAGAGAAGCTACCGAGGTAACCCTACCAACAGAAATATCCGGCTTAAAACAGCTTCAAGCGTATCCAAATCCGTTCAGCGAAAAGGTAACCGTGAGCTTTACTTTACCGCAAACGCAACCTGCCAGTGTAAAGGTGTACGACAACCAAGGCCGGGAAATTACTACTTTGTTCCAGGGCGAAGCAAAAGCAAAGAAAACCTACCAGGTAAAATGGCAAGCACAAAATAAAGCGACAGGGTTGTATTTCCTCCAATTGCAAACCCCAACTATTCAACAGCAGCAAAAAATTCTCTTAACTAAATAAGCTCCTCGCTTTAAAAACCGGATAGAAGAATCTCTATCCGGTTTTTTTATGACTGAATTTTAATTTGAATTGGGCGTAATAATGAGAGTGAAATAATCCTTTTACGTAAAATGGTTTTAGAATTGAGTTATTTTATTAAATAAAACATAACTAAGGCTATAATTTAGGCAAAATTACTTTCATAAAAGCCTGCATTACCCAAATGACATATTTTAAGGAGTGGCCTTGGTAAATGAATATTCCGTCATTATAAATGCTCATCTTACTCAAGAATACACATGCTCTTTTTCTTGGTAGCATTCAGGTATTTGTTTAATTGCATAATGATTACGCGTAAAATTTAGTATATTGAAGATCAGGAACTTTGATCTGGAATTTATGCTCTTTTTACAAGCCGCACCCCATCTGGCTTTGCAAAGATTTATTGGTCAATATGTTTATGTTTCCTTCAACACGGCTATTTTACCCAGCTTAAGGCAGACTTTTCTTCCTTACGATATACCCGGCATATCCTTTTTTATCGGTCCGGTATTTTTGGAACAAACCAAAGATTATTTAACTGGACCTATAGCTGCTACTAACCTTTCCTCTCTTGCTTATTTAAATGCATTAACCACTGTTCCTATTACTTTATCTTTTAAAGAATATGCCCTCATACAAGTATTGGTGATTCCGTTTAAACCCGCAGGCTTTTCGGCTTTATTTCGGCAGAATATGGCCGAATTAACTAATTCGTTACCTGACTTTTTATTATTATCCGGCGCCTCGGAAGGTAGCCGGTTTCTAAATCAGTTGGTAGAAGCTTAAGATTTTGCTGCTCAAATAGCTATTGCCGATGATTATTTTTTGAAAAGAATTTCTTTGCGCTATCATTCCGGCGATCAGATTAGAGAAGCCTGCCGGAGACTGATGATCACGAATGGGCAGATGACCATGACGGACCTTGCCTATCATACCAACATGCCCTTGCGAACACTGGAACGGCAGTTTACGGAACGGGTCGGGGTTTCGCCCAAATTATTTGCGCGCTTCAAACGCTTCCATCAGGCATTAGCGCTCATGAACTACCCCAAACCCGCTACTTGGACGGATATTGCCTTGACCTGCGGGTATTACGACCAAGCGCATTTTATCAAAGAATTCAAAACTTTCAGCAATCAATCGCCCACTACCTACTGCCCGTCAGAGTTTTTGTTGTACAATCAAATGGTACTATACCGAAATTTTATTTCTTTTTAGAAATGGCGTTTTTTTACAATACTTTCTTATACACCATTAGTAATTTTACTTCAAGTCAAAAGATTTTTCTGTTAAATACCTGATTTAGCATTAACTAAAACTTAGCAGCGAAAGCATAGAATTATACTGCTCAGAGCCCTTTAGCTTCCCAACCTGCTGTTTGGCAGTAACCATTACCCTTGTCTACGCATTATTTTACCTTTTGCTATTTTTAAAACAATGAAAAGACTTTCTGCAGTAAAATCACTGGGCCCCATTGTTGGCGGTTTTAGATTGTGCAACAGCGCAAACGAACGGTTCCTTAATGGCCACCTTCGGGAGGTTGCTGACTATTAGTTTTAAAACTCAACCAACAAGAACCCGGAACAGGAATTAATAAAGATAACCCAGGAACTAACCGATGCTAGTATTCGGAGGAACCGTATTTGACCGTTATTTAACTGCTGATTACTCCTATATCAATGTTGATGGGAAAGTTACCCCTTCGTCTCCTCCGTACAAGGGTTTCACCGTTTCGGCATCGTGCAACCAGGCGGCCACGGTAGCTCAGCCTTTCACTCACTCTGCGCGGCGACGTTGGCCAGATAACCCGCGCTGGCACAAATAGCGGTCAGGAAAATGTTGTTCTTGTCCACTCCCGGAACTGTTTGCAGATAAATTATAGCATTTTGGTAATCAGCAATTTTAGCGGCCGGGTTTTCCCAAAACCGGGGTTGGCCTTCGCTTTCGCCAAAGTAACGCGGGTCGATAGCGAAGGCAATAAAACCTTGCTTGGCTAATGCATTCGCGTATAAGCCGCTCATTTGTTCTTTTACCGTGGTCCAGGAGCCACCCACTAATACGGCCGGGTACTTCTTAGTCTCCCCCCAATCCTGGGGTTTGTATAAGTGGCCCGCTAACACTAAGCCTTCGCTGGTAAATTGAACGGCTTCTTTCACAGGGCTGCTTTTTTTTCTAAAACTGCTTTTGCTTGAGCGGGAAGTTCCTGGTTGCCGCTTTGTTTGATTAAATTAAATTTGTGTTGGGTGACCAACCACTTATGGTCTTGTTGTTCGAGTGCGGTATTAAACGTGCCTTCAGCGGTCCAAACTTCGTTGTTTAGGAAATGGTTTCCTTTGCCCTGATAATGGGCCACGGCCTGATTACCCGTAATTGTTACCCGAAAGTCGGAGATTTGATGATGGGTCTTATCAAAGCCGGGCAGAAAGGTAGCCCAAATCGCCGTTATTTCCTGGGGAGTTTGTTGGTTGGGTTCGCCGCCGTTCAGGGAGGTGTAGTCCAGCATTACCTGCTCGGCCATTATGACTTGTACTTTCGGCCGGTTGCGTTCATCTACTCCCTCAAAAATAGTATGTATCGCTTGAATGATTTCTGCTTCCATTTTCTTTTGATCTTTAATTAAATAATCCAATGACGTAAAGAAAGGCCTGATAATCAAAGATAACTATCAAAAATCAAAGTAATATTCACAAAATAAAAGCAGAAGACTGTCCCGGAATTGTTGCGGAGTAAAACCAATTGCTTTTTAAAAATAATCCAAATGGGTGGACTCGGTGATATGCAGGGTATACGCCGCTTCCTTTCTCCGAATGAAAAGCAGGGTTCCTGTTGCTGCTGGAGGAACCCTGCTATTGAATTTAATAAATATCTAACCTCGTGGCGGAATTGAGATCTCGCCACCCAATCCATACATTATCCAGATTATCCTCTCTCCAACCCGGATAGCAATATACCCAGGTCCAATCCGTATTGTCACTCCATTGCGCCCATCCAAGACCTACATAGGCATGAGAATTAGCGCCAATATGCACCGGCGTATAATTATTGGCAATGCCTTCGGTAACAATATTAGCTAGATTAACATTACAACCCGGACTATTACACCACCACGCACTGAAGTTATAGCCATAGCCTTTAGCGGGTGCGTAATATACTCCCTTATAAACATCAGAGAACAAAGTCCAACCGGTGCCATCGCCACAATAAGTACCGCTTATAGCCCTAATGTACATTTGAATCGGATCGATAGCATCTTGTCGAGCGTAGGTATTCCGGTATAAGGGACTGGCTTCGCCGGTAGAAGTAGTAGGAATTAAAGTAGATTTACTTCTGTTCGCGTCCCACCAACCGTAAATATTAGTCCACGCATTATTCGAACAACCTGACCAGCAAGGAAAATAATTATATCTATAACCGGGATCAATCTGGGTATAATAAGCGGAATAACCGGGTACCCATCGGTAATAATATTCCCCGGCCGTTCTCAAGTTGGCTCCCTGTTTTTTTACCGCTTCGCCGTGACCATTTGTTGGAAAAAGGCGTCTTTTCATTTCTTGCGCCGCGATGCTTCTTTTGGAAGAATAATAATTTTTAGCGTACACTTGTTTTAAAGACTCATAACCCGTAACCGCCGTATAATCAACTCCTTCTTTCGCTTCTACCGAACTTTTCCGGGCATTTTTATCTGGATTTTTTGAATCTCCGCTGTTGCTGCCTTCCAGTTCCCGGTCTGCGTTGGCAATAAAGGCCGGCATTTTTCCATAATCAGCTACTTTTTGCCCGTTTTTTTCCATGGCGTAATAGCTTACGCCAAACCGGTAGATCTTATTATCTTGGTTCGTTTCAGTTAACATGCGCGAAGAGTAGGGGAGGCCCTGCGAAAAGTTGACCAAGGGATAATCCTTATCGGTGGCACTGATCAATATCCAGCCCAAGGGTGTTTTATTATTTTCCGTAAACCAGATTTCATAATAGGCTACGCCATCTATTCCGTAGGCATATATGGGTTGAATGCGACAAGGTTTCTTGTTTTTAAATTCTTTGGTTTGGTGGTTAATGGTAAAGAATTCCTTGGTGACAGAAATTATTTTTTCTGCGTTGGGCGCTTCTTCTTGATGAGCTTTAAAATAGGCTTCACAAAGGGCTTCAATGGTGGTGGCTTTGCCGCCCAACAAAGTACTTTCATCTGCTTTAGTCGCAGGCGGATTTTTGGTAATCTCCTCTTCTTTTTGGCAAGAGGAAGTCAGGGAAGCTACCACGAGTAGCAACCCGCAAAAGGTTAATTTGTTCATTTTGTAGAGTTTAAAATTTAACTTGAATGGAAAATTAAGTTGTGGGATGAGGGAATGAGAATGGCAGTTGCATAAAAGGAAATGGCAGGGAAGGCTGGAAAATTATTCATTGCTGCTATGCCTTTATTGCCTTCCTCGAGTAAGTCAATAAGGGTTACAGGCTGAATATACAATCTCCCCATTATGGTCCCGGGAGACATAATAAAGAGTGATTCTTTACCTTTCTATAGAAATTTTTCATGTACATGGCTGGTCAAATATATAAAGGAGCGTGGTGGTAGGTTTTGGTCGTTCCCGATGAATGCTCTAATTTGTGGGTAGGTACGGGTTTTCTTGTATTTGCCATAATATTCTCCTTTTCAGGCAGTAACGGGTTGTTTCCTTTATGAACTTACCAGTTGATGCCAGAAAAGAAAGAAGGTCAACTAGGCGGAAACTATTTTTTATTTTTATTTTAATAAGGATATTTATTGATGCTATAGATGGATAGTCTTTACCTCTGAACAGGAGGGAAGAAGGAGAGTGTGTGGCCCAGTAATAAGTTGAAAAACAACTTAGTAAAATAGAATTCCTTTTCCATCTTTCTCCGGCGCCAGAGTTAAGCAAAGCGTCACGGGTGACAAACGAACAGAAGCCAGGCTCCCGACTGGCGAAATGAGGTATACGTCAGTCAGGATACTGACTGGTGTCTATTAAGCACCCGTGACGCTTTGCTTAAATCTGGCGCTAGTTGCGTACCTGGTTTGCTTCACCTACTCTTAGAACTTTTTACAAAAAAAGCATTACCGAAAAACTTTCAAATTTTATCAAAAATCTAAAGCCAAATATGCAAAGACCTAAATGGAAGAATCTTAATTATTGTTTTTGGTTTCTTTTTTTATTGGCAGGTTTCCCGGTTCGGGCTAATACCTATAGTGTTCTGGACTTCGGAGCCGTGGCCGATGCTAAAACCCAGAATACAAAAGCCATTCAAAAAGCTATTGATAAATGCGCCGAAACGGGGGGTATCGTCTTTTTTCCGAAAGGCACTTTTTTGAGCGGAACCATCTACTTGAAAAGCAATATCCTATTGCATCTTTCACCCATGGCCGTTTTAAAAGGCAGCGCTTTACCGCAAGACTATCTCTTTACCGGCTTACGGATTTTATCTGCGGCACGCCAAAAACATCTCTTTTCAGAATGTAGACTTTCAGTTGCGAAACCCCGATAAACGGCCCGCTTACGCCATGGAAGATGTAGCAAAAATTTTTATCCGCCACCCAAACGGCACTGATTTTAAAGTAAAAACAGAATCCAAAAAACTAGTTTATTCTCCCCTACAAAAATGAAATATTTTAAAAAAATTAAATTTTATTGGCTCGTCCTCTTGACTTTGCCCCTGGTAAGTTTAGGCCAAAACGTAACGCCGCATTCGGTGCCGGAAGAATTTGCTTCGGATTATTATGTGGTTACCGTAAACGGGCAATCAGTACCGGTTTTTCACGCGGGGTTGAACGTTTATTTTGCCAGTTTTGATTTCACGGAGAGGGTGGCGGTTTCGGTTAAATCTAACTTTGATACCCAGTCTTATTCTGGGCAGACCTCTAACAAAGAAATTATTAAACCAGACGAAAAAGGTTATTGGCGGGGAGAAGTGCAGGTCCGGCCCTTATCTAAAAATATCAAGCCGCAACTAAATGGCTCTACCGTTACTTTTGCGCTGACCGAAGCGGGTCAATATTCCGTAGAGCGGGTAGGAACGAGTAATTTTAAAGATGACGTGCTTTTTATTTTTGCCAATCGTCCGGAAACAAATCTGCCTTCTTTAACCGATGTCAACGTAATTCGGTTAAAAGCCGGCATTCACCAACAGCATATCGACCTCAAAAGTAATCAAACGCTTTATCTGGAGGCCGGAGCCGTTTTGTTTGGCAGTATTAACGTGTGGAATGCTAAAAACGTCAGCATCCTGGGGCGGGGCACGGTAGTTTATTACGGCCCGCAATCCGAACACCACGATGATGGCTGGAAACATCAGAAAAACTGGCATCCGCTCACCACCCACAACGTGCAAGGGCTAACGGTAAGGGGGGTTACTTTTGTGGGACGCAGCCGCACCTGGTCGCTGCAAACCCATACAACTTTCGATGCTGTTTTTGATAATATTAAAATTATCGCGGTAAATCCGCAAAATATTAACGGGGATGGCATCGATTGGTACGGCGGGGGCCGCAGTAAAGTAATCAACAGCTTTATCCGCTCCATGGACGATTGTTTTGCCTTTTTTACCGAAGACAGTAGCAAAGATATGTGGGCTACCACCAGAAATACGGCGGGCGAGGTAAAAAATATCTACATCGAAAATTGTGTGCTCTGGACTACTTTAGCCAACGTATTCCGGATTGGCTTTAATGGCCAGGCGCTCCGTACAAACAACATTACTTTAAAAAACAGCGATGTTATTCACATGAGCAAAAGCCAGTGGTATGCGCCTTGGTCTTTGTTATGCGCGGTTAGTCCGAACAGCCAAGGGAAAGCCATGCATACCAATTATTTAATGGAAAATATCCGGTTTGAAGAACCCACCGCTCTGTTAGGCCTGCAAAATCCGGAAGCGGAATTTAAAGGAGTGGTATTCAAGAATATTACCATGACGGGAAATCCGGTACCCTCCCTTGTTAAAAGCCGGTTTAGCGGTGCAACTTTTCAAAATGTGCTCTTCAATGGGAAAAAGGTAAACAGCGAAGCCGATATTCCACTTCAAACGGGCAGTAAGGTGGCAGACGCGCAGTATGGCCCCACGAAATAGCTTTTTAATAGCATCGTTCAATTTAAAAAACTAACATTTATGCATAACCGGAGAGATTTTTTAAAAAAAACTGCAATATCTGCCCTCGGCGCTTTAGTGGCCGGGGAAGCCCTGGCATCTTTTAGCAAAGGAGAGATTAATTTTAAAGTAGGCAAGCAAGCGCCGCGGCATATTTTGCTTCGCTCGGGCTGGCAGACAGAAAACATCGGCGACATTGCGCATACGCCCGGCATGCTGGCTTTGCTGGAAAAACATCTGCCCGAAGCTACCGTCACTTTCTGGCCCTGGTACAGCTATTTGCCCGACGAAGAAGTTGCGATGCTGAAAAAGCGGTTTCCCAAGCTTAAAATAGTGCAGGGAACCCTGAGTACCGATGGCAAAGCCTCCACCCCGGAACTGCAGCAGGCCATTGCTTCCGCTGATTTTTTCCTGCATAATTCGGGTCCGGCCACCATTGCCTGGCAAGACGCGGCCACCTTTAAAAAGATAACCGGCAAACCCTTCGGGGTATTTGGGGTAACCTACGGGCTGTACGGCACCCCGGAAACGGCTACCCTCAGCGAGGCAGCCTTTGTGTATTTAAGAGATTCGGTGTCCCTGAAAAAAGTAAAAGAGCTGGGTGTCCGTTCCCCGGATATAAAATTTGTGCCCGATGCCGTATTTGCCTTTGATATAACCGACGATGGGAAAGCGCTGCCTTTCCTGAAACAACACGGGCTGGAGAAAGAGCAGTTTTTAGTGTGTCTGCCCAAGCAGCGCCATACGCCTTCCTGGTTGCACCAGCACAAGAACCGCCCCATCGACCCGGTTAAACATGCCCGCAACGAAGAAATGAAAGAGCATGACCACCTTCCTCTCCGCGAAGCTATTACGGCGATTGTCCGGCAGACCAACCATAGAATATTGATTGGCAATGAAGATGAAACCGAACAATCTATCGGGAAAGATTGGGTGTTCGATAAATTACCCGACGATGTAAAGCCACGAGTGATTTGGTTGAACCGGCACTGGGCGCCGGATGAAGCCTTAAGTGTTTACAAACAGTCGGCCGGTTTGTTCGGATTGGAGATGCATAGCCCGATTATGTGCATTGCCCAGGGCATTCCGGCTATTGTGGGCCGCTGGGAAGAACAAAGCAGCAAGGGCTACATGTGGCAGGACATTGGCTTAGGCGAATGGTTGTTTGATTTTGATAAGGAAGCGGAAGTGAAGCAATTTGTGCCTACGGTGCTGGCTCTGGCCAAAGATACCCAAGCGGCGAAAGCAAAAGCGAAAAAAGCCCGGCAACTAACCCAAACCATGCATAAAAACGCCCTGCAAGATTTGGAAAAAGTAAGCCGACCCCAAAAGCAGGGTTGAGCAGCAGGTGGTTGTGGACTACCCAAAGTTAGATATCTTAGCAAAAGCAATGGAAGCAAAATTGGCATTCTCAAAAGTAGAAAGCTTTTCTTCCTCAAGCCACTTTCGATTATTTTAAATATCCGGTATATTAGTTTCTCTAACCCAATGAAGACGTGCAGCAAGCAATTCGATTGTTTTACCAAGGTGCCGAGTTAACTGCCACCCTTATTGCCACCCCCAAACCCGAGTTTGTACCAGTTATTAGTAAATAATTAGCTGGCTTGGCCTACTTCGTCTAAATTACGAAAAATATGGATGCCGTATCCCAACAGAATAAACAGCTTTGGAATGAATTAGCCCGCCAAGGCGTGGTATGCTCCCAGCCTAAACTGGGATTAACACCGGAGCAAGCGCACCAGTACCTTAATAAGCACGGCTTCTATCCCGCTAGTTTAGCTGGGAAAAATGTTCTTTGCCTGGCCAGTGGTGGAGGGCAGCAAAGTATTAGCTTTGCCTTGTTAGGCGCTCAAGTGACCGTCGTTGATTTTAGCCAAGTACAGTTAGAAAAAGATCAACTCGCCGCCGCGGCCTATAATAAACCCATCCGAATCATCCTGTCCGATATGCGGGATTTATCTTTTAGTCCGGCGGAAGCATTCGATATCGTCTATCAACCTTATTCCATCAACTACCTGTCTAGCGTAGAAGAGGTTTTCAATGAAGTGGCTCGCGTTCTAAAACCGCAAGGCGTTTATGACTTAATGTTTCATAACCCCTATGTTCATGGTTCATGGAAAGATGGCTGCTGGGGATTAGAATGGCAAGCAGAGGAGTTATGGCAAGGCAAAGGTTATCCCCTCTGGCAACCCTATCAAGAAGGATACCCCGTAAAAACCGTGGACGCACACTGGAACTTTACCAATCCCGAAAATCAAGCCGTGCAAGTCACCAGCCCGCAAGAGTTTAAGCATACGATGGCCACTGTTATTAACGGACTAATTGCTCGCGGCTTTGAAATCCTAAGCTGGCAAGAAGAAGTAGGATCAGATTACACGAGTAAACCAGGCACTTGGGAGCACTATACAACCTGTGCTCCGCCTTGGATTTATCTATTAAGTAGAAAAAAAGCTAGCTGAGAAAAGCAACTTCCTGAAGCCAGGCGGATAACTGCTGCTGTTTTACCTAACGTTAGGTAGAAGATAAATTTTTCACTGGCAGATCATCTTTTAAATACAATTTAAATACATAAGACTGTTAAAAACTTTTATTTAGCCTGTGAATTTAATAATTTAAGCTGCTGAAAACTAAATACTTGAATTATGAAATATCTATTTTTATTAGCTATCCTGCTATTCTCTACTCTGGGTTTCGCTCAAGAAAACATGGCCCTGCGGCAGGAAATTGAAAAACTGGATCTGGCCCATGCGGCTGCTATCTTGAAAGGGGATGCGGGAGCACTCGATAAGTTAATGGCGGATGAGGTGACGGTGAATCATCCCACCAACCGAATTGTCAACGAAAAGAAAGAACTGCTCCAATTAATTCAAAAAGGAGTTATTCGATATACTTCCTTTAAAAGATTTCCGGAAAAGTTTCTCTTTTTTCCCAACATGGTGGTGATAATGGGAAGAGAAGAAGTAATTCCCGCGGCAGGAGCTCCCAATGCCGGAAAACAATTAAACCGAAGATATACTAATATTTGGATGAGGAAGGATACAACATGGCAATTACAAGTTAGGCATGCCAATAATGTTTGTTCGGAGTAGTAACTTTTTGTACCTCCTTGTCATGGAACCCGGCGCCGAAACCACCTAAAAACAATTTTGCGCTTTCTCTTCTTTCCGACTTTGTTTCGTAATTAAAAAGAGCACCAGTGTTTATAGTGACAAAAACTAGGTGCGGGGAATCTAAAGGTAAAAAGATAATACGATCTACTATCGAAGTGCTACCTTAGAGATTCACAAAGAAAGAGCGACAATCTTTGGCCGTGAGGAAAAGGCAGATTTTATAGCGAATGGACCTTAGTCTTAGTTTATCGGAAGAGTAGTTATAGGAAGGATTTTTGGGTTACGTTTTGAACACTATTCTATGGAAACCCACTCCGGAACTTTCGTCTCGCTATAACTCGATAAAAAGACCATATTTCTCTCAGTTGCTTGTTTCTATTGCTGGAAATATATCCTATATTCGTTCTTCCTTTTCCGTTTATTTAACCTGTATTCGTTGGCCCAACTTCATTCTGCCGGGGAGCGCGGCCAGGTTGGGTTACTTGTGAAACTTCCTCTCGAATAGTAGTACGTCGAAAATAAATAGCAACCTATGGACCAAGCTACCTAAACCATGATTGAAAACCTGCACCAGAATACAGGCAAAACCTTGCAACAATGGATGGATCTGGTACAAAAAGAAAACTTGCCCAAATACGGCGAAATCGTCAAGTTTTTAAAAGAACAACATGCGCTTACCCACGGGTTTGCCAATCTGGTTGCTCTGAAAGCCAAAGGTTCGGACGTCGGTTCGGTTCCAAATCAGGCTGATTTAATCCGCCAACAATATCAAGGCAAAGAACATTTTAAACTCCTTTACGAGAAGCTGGTGACGGAAATTCAGAAATTAGAGTCGGATATTGAAATCGCTCCCAAAAGGCTTATGTGCGTTTCAGACGGAAAAAGCAGTTTGCCACCTTACAACCCGCTATCCAAACTTGCTTTAAAACCGGCATTAACCTGAAAGGACAAAAGGCACAAGGAAAGTTAGAAGCTATCCTGGCAACCAACGTCATGGGTTCGCATAAAATGAATCTTGCTGACTTGAACGACCTGGACCAGGAGGTAATCCGTTGGATCAAGACGGCTTACGCTAACGTTTGCTAACCGGGGTTAATACTATTTCTAAGAAGTAAACTCCTTTGAAGGTTTCTTCCTACAACCGAAAGGATAACATTTCTTCTCGCCGCTTAGCTAAATTCTTTCCAATAGGATAGTATATTCGATAGTTCCGTTTAGCTACAGGTTACTCAAAACTACTAGCAACTAAAACATAATTTCTCATGGCCGATAACAAAACAAAAGCTACTTCCGCCAGTGTAGCGGATTTTATCAATAGTCTTCCGGAAGAACAAAAGCGCAAAGACAGTTGGCAGCTTTTGGAAGTGATGCAAACAGCCAGCGGCGAAGAGCCTAAAATGTGGGGCAGTTCGCTCATCGGTTTTGGGCAGGTAAGACTCAAAAGCCCCAATTCGGGTCGGGAAGTAGATTGGTTGCGCATCGGATTCTCGCCCCGCAAAGCCAATCTTTCGTTGTACCTCAGCGGCGATATTCACCAGCAGCACGCGCAAGCACTGCAAAAATTGGGCAAACACAAGACTGGGGTGGGTTGTCTCTACATCAATAAGTTGGCAGATGTTGATCTGGAAATTCTGAAAGGAATGCTAGAAGCCTCCTTAAGGATGGACTATTTTTTCAAAACAAGTAATTAATTTTCCTCTTTTATCTTTGGGGGAATTCCTTAAAATACCCGAAAGTACACTCTATTATTAAAATCTTGCTTATGGCATTACCCAACATTTTCACTCAAGCTGTTTCCGCTCAAATAATTGCAAGAATTCAGACGCTGAAACCCAATTCCCGTCCTCTTTGGGGGAAAATGACCGTTGCCCAGATGTTAGCCCATTGCAACGTCACGTATGAAATGGTCTTTGAAAACAAGCATCCCAAACCTAATTTTTGGCTGCAATTGATTCTAAAAACGTTTATCAAAAAGATCGTCACCAGTGAGGTACCTTATAAACGAAATTCGCGCACTGCTCCCGCCTTCCTGATCACCAGCAATAAAGATTTCGAAACTGAGAAAAATCGCTTAATTGGCTACATTCAGCAAACGCAACAATTAGGCGAAACGCACTTTGATCAGAAGCCGTCTCACTCCTTTGGCGCCTTAACCACAACGGAATGGAATAATATGTTTTACAAACACTTAGATCATCATCTAACCCAATTTGGGGTGTAAGGTGGGCTTAGTCCAGAATTCCTGGTAAATGAACCTAGTTTAATCCGGTTAGCTTTTATTTCTTTAAACTCATCTCAAAAATCAACTTACCCTTTTCTTTCCTGAGATGGTATTTCGAGACGGTTTTTAGGCTAAAATAGGTGCTTTATTAAAGCTTAAACTTCGTCAGGTAAAACGGTCGTTTTACCTGATTAAACACCGGTCTATTTTTTTCTATCCGGCTTTTCTACTAACCCAAGTAAACGACTACTCTTTTTCAAATAACAGATGCTGGGCTAAAAAAGGCAACACCCTGGTATTAAAGCGGTCGTTCTGCCAGGGCGTACCCCGGTATTCTTCGGCTTCGTGTTCAATGCCCAGGTCTTCCAAGCTCCGCGTAAAAGCCCGGGCCGCATGAATATGGTCATAGTTGCCATCATTGCGGGCCCAGTCGAACGCGAGTGCCCGCAACGATCGCAAATTCTTATAGGATTCGTTGAGCGTTTCCTCCAAGTGAAAATTGTGCTGGATCTGGAGTACTTTTGCCGGATCCATGACTATTTTACCATTTTCCCGTTTGACAAAATAATCACAGTAGAAAGGTGGACGAGAGGGGTTAGGTAAAAAGGCCTGACAAATGGCCAAAAAAGTTTCGCAGGGTTTATCTCCTCCCAAGTCGGCAAAAGTTTTAGCCGCCAATATTCTTTCCCAGTTAACTCCCAGCTCGGACCAGGGCCGGGTGCCCACCCCCACTGCTACCGGATGCAACGCATACACCACCCCGAAAAGCTCCGGGTGCGTCATCCCCAACTTCAGCGCCCCGCGACCGCCCATAAAGTCCCCAGTTACCGCGCGACTGTCGCGGTGCCGGATGGTTCGGTATTTACTATCAATAAAGGGAACGAGTTCCTGCGTGATGAAATCCAGCCACCGGCCACTCACCGGGGAATTTTCGTACAAGCTGCCAATATTGGCCGAAGAAAAATCGGCCGCTACTAAAATAAATTCTTTTTCTCCCTTAGCAAACGCGCGATTTAGCGACTGTTCAATCGGGGTACCCTCGTCTAGTACCCAGGTGGCTTTCCCATAGATGCTGTGGCAATAGTACACGACGGGGTAAGTTTTACCGGAAGCTGTGTAGCCAGAGGGCAGGTAGATCTTTACTTGCCGCACGGTTTTCAGGCCGACTAAATTTTCCTTCAGGATTGCCGAGGATAGTTGCTCCGTCACAATCGTTCCTTTTTTCCCCTGGGCGCGTGCCTCGGATACCATTGCGAAAGAAAGCAGGGCAACAAGCAAAGCTTTTAATAAGGTCATCCTTGATTAATTTTAAGAAATATACCAAAAAATTCTTCCTTCTGCAGTGGCCCATAGTTGTTTTTTTGTTACCGTTTGTCAGAGTTAACTTTTCTTACTTTTTTTCCTACTTTCCTATTCTAACTCACGAGAGCCAAGCAGTAGCTTTATTTTAAACTAAATACATTCTCAGAAAAATCGTTGTTTTACAAGATAAACTTGGTCAATGTATTTCCGGACAAGACACTCCTAACTTTCGGCCATTTTGTTTACATTCGTACTTTCCTCCCAACCAACTCATGAAACGTTTCACCTACCCGGCCTTACTCCTGACCGTTGGCCTGCTCAGCCTGACCGATAAACCCGCCAACACCGACTGGCCCGAATACAACGGCGGGCCCGATCGCAACCATTTTTCGCCGCTCACGCAGCTAAATGCCGGCAACGTGGCCGGCTTACAGGTCGCCTGGGAATATGCGTCGGGCGGGGTCGATACGCTCAAAAACAACACCCAGATCCAGTGCAACCCGCTCATCATCAATGGCGTGCTGTACGGGGTTTCGGCGGGGTCGCAGGCCTTTGCACTCGACGCCGCCACGGGTAAGGAGATTTGGAAAACCGCTTTCACCGACGATACCTTCGCTATGAATAGCCGGGGCGTTACCTACTGGACCGATGGACGGGAAGCCCGTATTTTCTTCGCCTACGGCTCGCTGCTCTACGCCCTCGACGCCCGAACGGGAAAACCGGTGGCCAGTTTTGGGAAAGGCGGAAAAATCAACTTAAAAGAAGGTCTCGCCCGTCCCGGAGCCGACGAGTACGTGGTGAGCAACACGCCGGGCGTGGTCTATAAAAATCTGCTTATCATGGGCCACCGGGTGTCGGAAATCGCGCCGGCCCTGCCCGGCGACGTGCGCGCCTACGACCTGCGCACGGGAAAGCTGGTTTGGACGTTCCACACCATTCCCCACCCCGGCGAGTACGGGGCCGATACCTGGCCCAAAGACAGCTATCGTAACTTCGGGGGAGCCAACAACTGGATGGGTATGGCCATCGACCGGCAGCGCGGCATCGTGTACGTGCCCACGGGAACGGCGGCCTTTGATTTATACGGCAGTACCCGGCCCGGCCAGAACCTATTCGCCAACTGCCTCATCGCCCTCGATGCGGCCACGGGCAAGCGAAGCTGGCATTTTCAGACGATCCACCACGACATCTGGGACCGCGATATTCCGGCTCCGCCTAATTTATTCACCGTCGTTCAGGACGGTAAAAAGGTGGATGCCGTTTCGGTTTTATCTAAACAAGGATTCCTCTTTGTCTTCGACCGGGTCACGGGTCAGCCGCTATTTCCGATTGAGGAACGACCCATGCCCGCATCCACCGTTCCGGGGGAAAAAGCCTGGCCCACCCAGCCCATTCCCCTCAAACCCGCACCTTTTACCCGGCAATCGTTTCCGGAAAGCGATATTAACGACTTTGTTACCGACCGCGATACCATTCTGGCCCAACTCCGGAGATGGCAATCGGGAAAAGAGTTCTTTCCCCTTCCTCTGAGCCCCAACCGGACCGTGTTTTTCCCCGGCACCGACGGGGGGGCGCAGTGGGGCGGGGCCGCAGTAGACGAAGCCGGTATTATGTACGTTCCGGCTAAGCAAATTCCGGTCACCATGGCGCTGGTTCCAACTCCTGCCAGTTCCGTATCCGCCCAGGCTGTTGACCGCACCGGTAGCCAACTCTACCAAACCAACTGTGCTTCTTGCCACGGGCAAAACCGCGAAGGCAGCCACGACGGGACCTATCCGGCCTTGGCGAGTATTTCCCAAAAACGAAACGAGACGTCTGTGACCCAGGTGCTGGCCAAAGGCCAGGGCATGATGCCTGCCTTCACCCACCTCAAGGAAGCCGAGCGTAAGGCCATCGTGGATTTTTTGTTCGGCAAAACCACGTCCGTCGCCAGCAACACGGGCCTGAACACCGCGCCCTACCACCACACCGGGTTTACCCGCTGGTATGACCGCGCCGGGTATCCCGTGAGCCGTCCGCCCTGGGGCACGCTGACGGCAATTGACTTGAATACGGGCGAACACCGGTGGCAAGTCCCGTTGGGCGAGTACCCCGAACTAGTGGCGAAGGGCTTGCCCCCAACGGGCACCGACAACTATGGTGCTCCGGCCGTCACGGCGGGCGGGTTGCTCTTCATTGCCTCCTCCCGCGACGAACTCATTCGGGCATTCGACCGCAAAACGGGCCGCGAACTCTGGCGCGCCAAACTGCCTGCCGCCGGTTATGCTTCGCCGAGTACCTACGCCGTCAAGGGTAAGCAATACGTGGTGATTGCCTGCGGGGGTGGCAAACTCAAAACGAAGTCGGGGGATCGGTACGTGGCATTTGCGTTGCCGTAAAGAGCTTCTTCGTTGTTTAAAGTTTGACAGGTATTTTTACCGAACCCCAGAAAAGTAAAGTTGAACTCTAAAGCGGCGCCTGCGGCAATCGATTGGAGTTATCTATTAAACCGCTACCCAAAGACCACTTAAATCGGAGGGGGTAGGAAGACAAATGCATCTTGCTTCATTTTTGAATCGCTTCCTCCAGGCCGAAAATCGCGCCATGGAGAAAAGTTTACCTCCTGAGCAAATAAGATTATTGAACCTGGAAAAATACGCGCAGTTTTCGCTGAAAATGTGCCAGGAATCACCAGCTATGTGGGTTTGAGGAGATTTTAACCGGCGGCAGAAGTTGCAAAAGTTAGTGTTTCCGGAAGGGGTAGCGTACGACAAAGAAACCAACCAGTAGCGAACCGGAAAAGTTAAATCCATTTTCTAATTAATTTCTTGTTTATCCGCCGGAAACAACCCAATAAAAAAAGGACAAACTAGTAGTAAAACTAATTTGTCCCCTTGAGTAGCCCGTAGGGGAATCGAACCCCTGTTACCAGAATGAAAATCTGAGGTCCTAACCCCTAGACGAACGGGCCATTTTGGTTAGTGGTGCAAATGTAGAAGATCAGTTTAATTATTCAAAAATTCTGAGCTAAAAATTTAAGTTAAATTCTTAAAAAAAGCTAAAAGCTTTTGTACCAAAGTTATCCGGAAAATGAATGAACGATGCTTGCTTAGACCGGGTTGGTAGTTTTCTTAAAAGTGGGTATTACCCTGGTTTTTGAGGCTTGTTCGTAGGCGTAGGCTAGTTTAATCAACTCGGGTTCGGAATAAGCCGTTCCGAAGAAGGACAAACCAATGGGTAAACCATCTACCAGGCCCATGGGCACGGTTATGTGCGGGAAACCCGAAATGGCCGCCGGCGACGACAAACTATTCCCCGTGGAGTAATCGCCGTTGATTAAATCAATGCACCACGATGGGCCATAAGTTGGTCCGGAAATAGCCTGCAAGTTATTTTTCTCCATTACCGATTGAATTATACTGCGGGCAGCCGTTAAATTTTTCGTTACCGCTTCTTTATAATCTTTATTGTTCAAGTCGCCTAAAGCTTCGGAGCTTTCCAGCGTTTCCTGTTTAAAATAAGGCATGGCTTTATCTTCGTTCTGCTTATTAAAAGCTATTAAGTCTTTCAAAGATTTTACCGGTCCTTTGGTTTGAGCCAGGTACTTATTTAAGCCATCTTTAAATTCGTACTGCAGCACTTTGTATTCATCCGCGCCCAGTTGGCCTATTTTATTTATAATTTCCACTTCTACTATGGTAGCCCCCTTGCTTTTCAGCACGTCAATCGCTTTTTTTAACAAAGCGGTTACGTCATCGTGGCCCGACAAGAAAGATTTTTCAATCCCGATGCGTTTGCCTTGTAAGCCGTTAGCGTCCAGGAAAGGGGTATAGTCTTTTTGTGCTTTGCCGGTACTTTCCTGAGTAACCGCGTCCGCCGGATCGGAACCGGTAAGCGCCCCTAATAAAATAACCGCATCGCGCACGGTACGGGCAATCGGGCCCGCGGTATCTTGGGTTTGGGAAATAGGAATAATACCCGAGCGGCTTACTAAGCCTACGGTAGGTTTTATGCCCACGGCACTGTTTATGGCCGCCGGGCAAACAATAGAACCGTCGGTTTCGGTACCTACCGCTACCGCGCATAAATTAGCCGCTACCGCTACCCCCGAACCGGAACTGGAACCGCAGGGGCTACGATCCAATACGTACGGGTTCTTGGTTTGGCCGCCCCGACTGCTCCAACCACTCGCCGAACGAGTAGACCGGAAATTAGCCCATTCACTTAAATTTGTTTTTCCTAAAATTACGGCTCCGGCTTCGCGCAAGCGAGCGGCCACAAAAGCGTCCTTCGTTGCGTGGTTTTCGGCCAGAGCAATGGAACCCGCCGAGGTGGCCATTTTATCGGCAGTGTCGATGTTGTCTTTTATTAAAACCGGAATGCCGTGCAAAGGGCCTCTTACTTTGCCCGCTTTTCGTTCCTGGTCCAGGGCATCCGCCAAAGTTAAAGCATCGGGGTTTACTTCTATTACGGATCTTAGATGCGGGCCGGCCTGGTCAATGGCTTTAATCCGGTCTAAATACATTTGGGTAATTGTCCGGGAAGTGTACGTGCCATCTTTCATTTTCTGCTGTAAGTCGGCAATGGTTACTTCGTTCAATTCAAAATCATCCGCTTCGGAATCAGAGGATTTAGCCGCAGATTTATTTTGAGTAGAACTTGATTGACAAGAACTTACCAGAATAGTGGGTAAAATGAAACCGGCCAGCGAGGTATTTTTAAGGAAAAGTCTTCTGTTCATGAGGGTTATTTTACGGATAAGATAGTTTTTGATGAAATAATAAGAAAGGACCGGCTGAAAATTTGTTGTAAATCGAGCTGGCATTTTATACTAAAAATTTTTCCATTTTTTTTGCCTATGTACCTTGCAAAAAACCTGCGTATAGGTGATCTGGTTAGGGAGCTTAGCAAAAATACCATTTATACCAGTTAGTACCTTCGCAAAATTTGTAAAATGTTCCCCTGAGGAGGGAGGGCCATTTCGTTTCAAGGTTGAAAGCTGGTCTAATGCGAGTGTCTCCCGCGCGCGTGGCGCATCGTCCGTCTTCCCCGAAATACACCGGGATTTGCAACCGGCTGGAGGAAATAAGCTGACCGCTGCGCTAAAATGGACTATTTGGTTCACCCGGTTGGAGACCTCCCAAATACTCTTCACGAGCGGGACGCTCGCGAAAGCAGTATTTCTAGAACTTAATGGCTTAAACTTTAAAGAAAGTAGAATGAACAAAAGCAAAGGAATAGAATAACCGTGCAGTCTTAAATTCATTATTGAACTTAAAGCTATTTTCTCCAAGATATTTTATAATCTAAAACGCTAAGCAGGTTTTGAGCTAAAACAGAAATATAGATCTGTTTACCGCTAGAACTTTCCGGAAATTTACTCGGGTATTATCGTTAAAAAGCTTCGCCGATGTCAAAATACAAACCTTTTGCTTTGTCACTGCCTACGGCGTAATCAATCCGGATGTTCAGGCGCTGCTTACGATTGAGCATTAACCGCAGTCCGGCGCCAACCGCTTGTTTAAGTTGTCCAAAACTAAAGTCGCGGCCGCTGTTACCTACTTCTCCAATGCCGCCAAACATTACAAAGCCCACCCGCGAAAATACCTGTTGCCGGTATTCGCTTTGCAAAGCGAGTAATTGCCGGTCGCGGAACCGGCCTTCGTAAAAGCCCCGCATGGTTCGTCCGCCGCCTAATAAGGCCATTTCTCGGAAAGGGACGTGGCCCGTGCTAAATTTTCCTACTCCCTGAAATGCCAAAACTTGTTTGCTGGAGAGCGGCAGAAAACGACGAACATCCAGGATAAAGCGGGTAAAATTAAACTCGCTGCCCAAACCTTTGTGATTAATAAAAGTACCCGCTTCGGCGTACCAACCCCGAACAGTATTTAAAGGATTATCGCGGCTGTCGAATAAAAATGCCGGCCCGAAACCCGACGTAATACTTCCATCCAGTTCGGCGGCATCCCGCTCCTGAATTTTACTCGCTGGATTTTTAAATTGCACGTTATTGATGCGGGTAAGCTGGTATTGGCCACCCACAAATAAAAAGTTTTTTAGTTTTTTAAGCACCCGGTTCTGGAACAAAAATAGTTTGTAGGTTACCAGCGAAGAATCGGTGAGAGTATTCGAATTGCCAATGCCATAGTACAAAATGGGCCAGTCGTAATAATTAGCCGCACCCGTAATATTATAGCGTTCGTGGTTGGTGTAAATGTTATACGTCAGCTGAACCGAGGCTTGTTTTTTCTGGGTGTAATAGGCGAGTAACTGGCCGTTCGAACTGCGGGTAAGTGAATCAGAGCCAAAGTTATATACGGGTACTACCAAGGCTCCGTACCCAATCCCCGTTTCAGGAGTAGAAAACAAAGCCGGAAAAGGAGTTAAACTTAATTTTTTGCGCTGCCCCGTCGAATCGGCCTCTATTACCGCGAAGCAATTTGGTACAAGTATTAGCAGTAAAAAGAAAAACAAGTAGATTTTTTTCATCCGGCATAAATTAAGAGGAACTTATGTATTTAGATATAAGTAGTTGTTCGTTATCAGTTGTTCGTTGCTCGACTAATCATTATTTGGTAATTAGTAAGCTACTTTAAAAGGTAGCCAAAACTATTTTCGTCGAAGTACTTAAAACAGAAATCAATTTTAAGAAGATTCTATACTACTTTCAAAGTCCTGGTGCGCTCAACCAGAGAAAATACTTTAAAATACCCAAATCTGTATATAAAATATAAAAGCGAAAAGCTACTACTATCCAGAACAAACGGTTATTTAGAATCGCGAGAAATAATTAAAACAGTACAATTTTAAAATTAATCAAATAGTGGAGCAGCGCCTACTATTTTCCTAACCAATATTCCCCAATTTTAATCGCTTCTTTAGTTTCAGGCGAAGCTTTTACGAGGTTTAATTGGGAGTAGACAATAGAATATACATCATCACCGCTCTCCATTTCCAAGTAAAAATCACGATTAATAAAGCCTACTTCCTCGCTTATCAGGCCGGTTATTTTTGCTACTTTATTTTCGGTGTTGCCATCTCGTTTTTCTAAAGGTACAGTAACAAAAGGGAATTTCAGGTTCTCTTCCATAAAGTCATACCAACCCATACTTACCTCTAAATCGTCGTAGCCATCCATTATTATTTCCTCGTCAATCATTCGCTGCATTTCTTCTTTTGTCAGCATAGCCGTTATTTTAATATTTTGTTTAATTCTTCCAGCATGGCCGGGCGCCGCGGAAATTGTTCTCTCAAGTTACGAGCTATATTTTGAATTCTTTCTTTACCGGCGGGTATGTCTTGCATGACTTTTTTCATTTTAGCGGTCAGATCGGTGTATTCTCCCCGGCCATTGGCTTGCTGGCCGTATTGTTCGAAAGCGGGCAGGTATATTTCTAATAACTCGGCGGGGTAGCGGGGGGCCAGGTAGCTATGGTACTTCAAGGTGGTTTTTAGATCCTGCTCGCGTTGTACCAGCGCTAATAGCCGGTCCCAATACTGCTCCTGAATAAAAACCGGGCCTAGGTAGTGCAGCAAAGGCGGATGCTTTGAATTCCAGTAGTTTCCTTTATTACTTTCCCATTTCGGCATTAGTTGCGCAGTGGTTTCCTGAATATACTTCTCAATGACAACGGGCCATTCCGTGGTGCGGAAAGTTTCTTTCCATTGTTTGTAATAGGTGATGTCAAAACCCCGATTATAAGCGAAATGCCGGGTGAAGTGCCGGATAGCCGCCAAATTTTTTTCTGAAACGGCTATCCGCAATAGTTCTTTTTGCCACGCCGCTACGGTGCCCGGATGGTTCTTACTTTCGGCCAGGGCAATACCATCGGCAATTAGTATTTTGGCCGCTTTATAATCTTTTTTCGCGATAGCTTTCTCTACTTCTCCCTGCCGTACTTCTACAATGGTTAAGTTTTGCTGAATAAGTTCTTCGGCCTCCTTTGCTTGGCCGATAGCCTTTAAGAATGCAATTTTTTGCTGCTGAAAATAATCTTTGCGGAAATTATCGTAAAAGCCGTTCAATCGGGGAAGTTGCGCGTCGATAAAATTTAAATATACCGCGGTTTTATTCAGTTCAATGGCCAGATTTTGAAATACTTCCATCAGGTTGTAACCATAATCGCCGTAATTGAAATATACTTTATGGCTAAGTTCTTCTTGTAAGAAAAGAAATACTTGCTCTTTCAACTCACGAGCCGCGGCGCTGGTACTAATGGTTTCCAGGAGTTCAATCGCGTGGGCAATGGTTCCCCCAAGGTTGCCGCTCGAATCATCCGATTCGGTGGCCACTTTCAGCATGGCTTTTAATACCACGGTGGCTAGCATAAAAGCATCCCGGAAATTTCGTTGTTGGATAAAATCCTGGCTATTTTCCAGTAATTTATTTACTTCTTTGGCTAAGCTATTTGCCGCCCGGTAATCAATAAAGCCGTGGTCACTGTGTTTGCGGATAAGTTTCTGAATTAAATCTTCGTACTTCTGAGCTACATCAATCCGGCTGTCTTTGGCGGCAAAATATAATTCAAACTCCGTTTTAAAATTTTTATCTTTAGCGGCATACCGGCGAATAAACTCCTGAAACTCGGCTAGTTTAATACTTTGCAGTAAACTTTGGAAAATATCTTTTTTCGCTTTGGCGCGAAACGGTTCCCGGTTCGGTTTTTTTATCTCGGCCAGTAAAGCAAAAAATACGGCTACCGCATGTTTGCAAGTATTACCATCGTAGGGGCAATCGCAGCGGTAGTTCCTTATTTCGGATTGGTTTATAAGCGTAATGTTCACCTGGTAGATCGCCGTACCTTCTACTTCGGCCTGCCATTTGTTTTCTTCTATTTCTTCCAGCCAGGTAATGGCTTTATCGCTGTAATATTGTTTTCCCCGTTGCAAGATGGCGGGACTTACCTGTGTTTCGAAGTTTTGAAGCGTGAGCATGCTTTTTTACCATTGTTGCTTTGCTAAATTAATGAATTACAGATTATTTCCTCTTTAAAGCCGTATATAATATTATGTAAATACCTGGTTTTCGGTTTATTATGAGTGGCTAAATACTCGCTTTCCTTGCGATGGATTATTGGGAGGTTTTCTGATAAAAAAGATTGTTGTAACGTACTGCCATTACGACATTCCACCAAATTATTTAAAATCATGAAAAAACCTTTTGTAACTGTTTGCTTTGTTTTATTTCTGTTCTTATCCGGCCAAGCGCAAACGTACCAGGGAAATTGGCTGGTGGGCGGTACGGGTAATTTACACCTGGGTACCAAAAATAAAGGTACTTTGTTAATGCTGTCGCCGCGCTTTGGTGTATTTGCCGCTAATAATTTGGCTTTTGGCGCTATTTTGCCCTTAGCTTTATATTCTTATTCGGGTTCTACTACCAGTAGCTTTGGGTTAAGCCCATTTGTACGGGGGTATTTTGGCTCCATGCCCACTCAATTTTTTGTAGAAGGCCGCATCGGGTACCAGCGTTATAATTTTAATAGCGATACGGGCGATTTTAACGATTACGCCAATACTTTTACTTACGGAATAGGATTAGGGGTGACGCGATACATTACCGAACAAGTTGGTTTGGAATTATTGGTTAGTTATGATGAAACCGGTAACAACGATGCTATTTTAAATACCTCTAACTTAACCGGTATAAACGTTAACGTTGGTTTTCAAATTTACTTGCCTGGCACTAAATAGCTAGGGTTGATAGTTACGGTTTATTTTGCTTTTTACTTCAGAAAATGAGGATTTAATGAAATGATTTAGTACGGGTAAATTTGAAAGTCTGCTATTGAATCTATTTCTAAAAGTGTATCTGGCTAGGAGGGCTGTTTGTCGGTACTAGATTGTAAAGGCAATTAGAAAGGAGTAGTTGAAAACTACTCCTGTCAAGATTTTATCTGATTTTAAATTAAAAATCCGTTAAAGTTTCTGTGTTTTCAATCTAGGAACTGCACGACAGCATAGAACAACCGGCTTTCTGACTGGCCCAATCGGGTCTTTTAACAAAAAATTCGTCGAAACTACGGGAGTAAGGTTCCTTTATAGCCGCTTGCAGTTTTGTAAATAATTGATTTTCGCCTTGTTCTAATTCTTGAATAGCTTGGTGCAGTAAGTAATTCCGTAGAATAAACCGCGGGTTATGGGCGCGCATGCGGGCATTGGATTCTGCTCGGTTAATAGAATTTGCCTGTAAACGTTCGGAGTATTTCTTTAGTAAACGGAAGAGCATTTCGCTTTTTTCGGCATTTAGTTCCTGGTAAAAACTTTCTGCAAAATGGCCTATAACTTCCGGCTCTTCGTTTAACTCGAGTGGCAAATCAATTAGTAACTGGTAAAAGATGGTCATGTCCGGTTTAATCTGCGCCAGAGTTTATTGCCATTCATTAATCAGCTCTTGGTCTCCGGGTTTTATTTCGTCAAGCCCGAGTTTATTGCCCATCATGGCATAATAGTGTTGAAAATAAATGGGTTCGAAGGTTTCCAAAGCCGCTACTAATTGGTCGGTGTCCGGAAATAAAGGAGCCAAGGCGCTAGCCAGGCAGCCCAGATTCCAGTAAGCAATACTCGATTGCTTACCAAAAGCGTAGCGTCGGCCCGGTAAATCGGTGGTATTGGGCGTAAACCGCAAATCGTAGTTATCGACAAACGAAAAAGGTCCGTAGTCAATTGTTAAACCTAGAATAGACATATTATCGGTATTCATCACGCCGTGCACAAAGCCTACCCGCTGCCATTCTACCATTAAGCGAGCGGTTCGTTCTACCACTTCTTTATACCAGTTTATTACTTTATCGGAGCCGGTAATATGCGGGTAAAATCGCGTGATGGTCCAATCAACCAGTTTTTGCAGATTATCTATTTCCTGACGCGCCGCCAGCATTTCAAAATTCCCGAAACGTAAAAAGCTGGGTGCTATTCGCATGACAATGGCGCCTGGCTCGTACTCCGGATTGCCGTTATAAAACATATCGCGCATTACTTTGTCGCCGGTAGAAATTAAACTTAAAGCCCGGGTTGTGGGAACGCCCAGGTAATACATGGCTTCGCTCATTAAATATTCCCGCACCGAAGAACGTAATACGGCCCGTCCGTCGGCCCGCCGCGAATAAGCAGTTGGACCGGCGCCTTTTAACTGAAGCTCCCAGGACTTATCCGCCGTAGTTGACCACTCGCCCAAGGTAATGGCCCGGCCATCGCCTAGTTGACCGGCCCAGTTACCAAATTGGTGTCCGGCGTAACAGGCGGCGTACGGGTACATGGATTCGGTAACCCGGTTTCCGCCCAAAATATTCACGTCTTCTTCGGAAGGTTCTTGAATTTCCAGTTCCCGGGCCAGATCCTCGGACCAAGCGAGTAATTTCGGGTTTCGTACCGGGGTAGGTATTGCTTTACTATACAGCATTCCGGGCGTTTGGCGGGGTTTCAGGTTGCCGCTTTCGTCCCCCGGAAAAGTGTTTACAAATTCGTTCTTATATATTTTAGAGCTTAAACTTTCCATTCTTACAATTCAGATCATTTTTTATTACAAACGCTTGTGAGCCAATCCAACTCTGGTAGCTGTTAGTAAACGTTAATTTCACCTTTAAAATCAAATTTTTAATGAAACTTCTAATAAAATACGTCAATCCTGAATTTTGTGAAGTTTTAACAATAACAATCTTGTTTTTAAAAACTACCGGTTAAATCCGCAGTTATTAGGAAATTCATTCCGGCGATTGGTATAAATGTTTTAGAGAAGATATAATAAATAAATAGAAGCAAAACGGCTGTGCTACAAACCGCAAACGGGTTATACCAATCTGGTTCGAGTTTTAAAGTAAAAGCTTATCCTAATGATAGCGTATTTCTCTCAGTTACAAAACTAATTGCGCGTGTAAACGAAGTAGCGTTTCTTGAGCATTTACGCATAAGCCGGAATGAACTTTTGAGGTTTGAACCACGGTACTGCGGGTAGCCGTGAGCCAGCGGAAACGTCCCGCAAGGGGTAATTGCCCGATACTGCCTCCTTCGGATTTTCCGGCGCAAACCCGCTCAAAGGCGCGTAGGCGCGCTGTTAGTTCGGCAATATCTATGTGGTCGGAAAAAGCTTTTAACCGATCTTCGTTCAATTCAAATATAGTTTGCAAAAATCCTTGCGCCGGACAATACAAAATAACGCCGACATTTAAAAATTCTTCGCGTTCCACGCGGGGTACCACGCGTAGAACGGCGTATTCAAATAAGTGCTTTTCTGGCATGCTGCGCTTCTTCCACAAAAATTTCTGAATGGGCAATCCGGGTATTTAAAAACTGGGCGTAAACCTGACGAGTTTCCTCCACTGATTCAGAAGAAGATTCGCTTATAAGCCATTGGTCCGGAATATAGGCTACAATTTCCTCGATGCGAGCGGGACTTAAAAGCGCCCGAAAGTCGGCATCGACGGTGGCGAGTTCGGTAGCTTGGCGCAACAACACGTGGTCTTTCACTGGAGCAAAAGGCCGGCGGCTCTGCTCTTCCCAATTTAGCCCCGCATGATGAAAGTAAAGGGCCGCCCCGTGATCAATCAGCCACAAATCTTTGTGCCAGATAAGCATATTAGGGTTGCGGACGGTGCGGTCAACATTGGTAACCAAACAATCTAGCCAAACAATCTGCGAAGCTAGTTTACCCTCCACGCTATTTACCAACGGATCAAAGGTGATGGCTCCGGCCAGGTAATGAAGACCCAAGTTTAATCCTTCGCTGGCGCGCAGCAAGTCCTGAATTTCTTCGTCGGGTTCGGAGCGGCCAAAAGCTTCGTCGAGCTGGGCAAATACAATTTCCGGTACCCGCAAACCCAAGGTACGGGCTATTTCGCCGGCGACCAGTTCCGCAATCAAAGCTTTTACTCCCTGGCCGGCTCCCCGGAACTTAAGAACGTACAAAAACTCATCGTCGGCTTCCACAATGGCCGGCAAAGAGCCTCCTTCGCGCAAAGGGGTAACGTAACGAATAACCTGAACGGAGCGGGGTAGAGATGAACGATAACTCATGCGTGCCTCTTACGATTTTTTGTGGGCCTTGTTTTATTATAAACAACCGGCAAAAGTAAACTACTAAATACTAAAATATGAAATTTCCTTTAAATATCAGGAATAAAACTCACTTTCGGGGCAATAATTTATCTTGTATTCAGGCATTAATTGCAAGTACGCTTATTTTTTAGTAGCTTTTTACCTTGATTAATTTATAAAGTAAAAAGCAATTCTTCCGTATGACTTTTTTGATATTTATCTCTGTCTGGGTTCTTAGTTTTATTAACGACTCGGACCAGGGAAATTGGGAATTGCGCCGGAATGAAAATGGTATCGCCATTTATTCCAGAAAATTAACGGATGTTTCGTTTAAACAAATTAAAGTGGAATGCGAATTGCCGGGTACGACTAGCCAATTATTAAAAATATTACGGGATGTACCCCATCATCCGGATTGGGTGTATGCCACCGCTAAAGCGAGCCTGATTAAAAAGAAAAACGAAAATAATTACATCTACCTTACGGAAACGGACATGCCCTGGCCCGTGGCGGACCGGGATTTAGTAGCGGAAACAATAATTTATCCCATTACTAAAGCCGGTCATTTGTATGTTGAGGTAAAAAGTTTGCCCGAGTACGTACCAGTAAATAAAGATTTTATCCGGATTCCTTTTTCCGAAGCTACCTGGGATATTTTTCCTTTGCCCGGCAACAAACTTAAAATTACCTACACTTTTAGTATCAATCCGGGCGGTGCCATTCCTACCTGGCTGGTAAACGCTACCGTGGTTACTGGTCCTTATAATACGTTTATGAAGCTGCGCAAAATACTCAACGAAAGCCAGGAAAATTAAAAAGGGAGAGGATGTTCAAGCATCTTCTCCCTTTTTATTAAAATGAACTTCTTTTTGCTTTACAACTATTTAGCCGATAGTTTTTCGAGTAAAAGGTAACGCTCTCCATTTTTATCAGTTTCCACGCGGGTATTTACGTCCAGGTGCATTACTTGGGCGGGACTGCCTGTTTTTAAAGCGGGCCAGCTAGGCAGACCTTTGCCGTTAGGGTTGCCAGTTTTAATAAAATTAGCGAAATAGCTTTGCATGGTCGCCGATACTTTGTAGTCATCCGGAGTCCAAGCGTACACTTTATTGGTAGCCAGGTTGCCCATGGCATATTCAATCTCCGCTGAATGTACGGCACCGCGGGCAGGTGGGGCTTTTTTAACGGATGCATCCGGATTTTTAATAACGCCTCCCGCTAAACCCGCCACGGCATTGCCCATTTCAGGCGTCATTTCGGGGCGGGGACGAAGATATAAGTAACGGTAAACCGGTTTGCCGCCGGTTTGGCTGTGTACATCAATCCACTTCCAGGTGCTGTACCCAATAAACCGGTCGCCGGCTAAATTAGTAGCCGCATCTAATACTTCTTCTTCCGTTGTAGCCGGATAGGCCTGTAACACTTCGCTCGCCCGGTCAGTGTACAATTTTTCGACGGCTTTCTTGTAATTTTCGGGAGTAGGAGCTTCTTGTCCTAAAATAGCGCGGTAACCCGATTCTTCGGAATTCCAGCCGGCTAGTAAGGGTACGTGGGCTTGTTCACCGGCCATAAAAATTTCTTTAGGTGATTTCGGGAAGAAATAACCATCGGTTACAACCGAAAAGCGGGGTGTACCCGGTTTGCCGGTTGCTTCCAAGAGTTGTTCTGCGGGCATAGCGCGTAAAGCAGCCAAGGAAGTAGCGCCAATGCTGGTGGCGAAAGTTACACCCGTTTCCTCGCCCTTCGCAAGCGCTACCGTAGGTTGCAACGACAACAAAGAACCACTTTCGCCAATGGCTCCGGCAAATAAGTTTTTAGACAATGGAGAAGCCATTTGCGCACTCACGGCAAACGAACCAGCCGACTCGCCGGCTATGGTAACTTTGGCGGGGTCCCCGCCGAAAGCGGCAATATTTTGTTTTACCCATTTTAAAGCGGCACTTTGGTCCAGGAGACCGTAATTACCGGAGGCTTTATTCGGCGATTCTTTCGTTAACTCCGGATGCGCCATAAAACCAAAAATACCGAGGCGATAATTTACCGTAACGGCTACAATACCGCGCTGAGCCATGCTTTCGCCATCGTAGCGTGGTTCCGAACCATCGCCGGCCACAAAGCCACCGCCGTAAAAGTAAACCAACACGGGTAATTTTTCTTTTCCGGTTTTAGCCGGGGTCCACACGTTCAAGTACAAACAATCTTCGTTCATGCCGTTCGACCGGAAATTCATGTCGCCAAATAATGCTAATTGCATGGCGCGAGGACCGAACTGCTTGGCTGGTCGAACTCCCGTCCAGTTTTTTACCGGTTGGGGTTCCCGCCAACGGAGCTCACCTACCGGGGGAGCCGCAAAAGGCACTCCTTTAAAAGCTTGAATGCCGCTTTTCTCCGTGGTGCCTTCGAGCAAGCCGTTAGCCGTTTTTACCTGATTTAAAGCTGAACTACCCGAAGATTTGATTTTTGTTTGTGCTAAGCCTTCCGACAGAAACGAAACTGCCAAAAGCCCCACGCATACCAGTTTGTTTACGTAATGCATAACATTTAAAAATTATGGTTAAAAGAGTGAAATTTTGTAAAATGTTAATCTGACATAATAATAGAAATATTTTTCTGATATTGAAGGCTTCCACTGTATTATTAATTTGAAAAATTAAATTAGAAGTCAGAAATTCAGATCAAGCTAAAACGCTAGCCCAAATTAGATTTTTTAAAAAGTTTTAATCAGAAAGTATATGAAAAAGTATTTCACTTCCTTATTCATTTCTAATTCATAATTTCTAATTTTTTAACTCTTAGAATTGTACATCCAGTAGTTTTTTCAAGTTTTTCTCCAGAAAACGGGCGGGTAGTGCCCTTAATACCAAGTTGCGGATTTTAGCAGTGAATGGATTCTGGATTTGAGCTATTTGGCCTGCTCGCCGGGATTGGGTGGTTACAAAATGCGTTCGAGGCAGGCGCATTTTTTCGAACTGAAGAAAAGTATCTTCTACCCGGTTATTATTTCTCCATAAATTGGCCAGAATTACCGCATCTTCAATGGCCTGGCAAGCTCCCTGACCCAGATTGGGCGTAGTAGCATGTCCGGCATCGCCCAAAAGTAAAATAGTGCCAAAGGCTAATTGGGGCAAAGGTTTTAGGTCGTAAATGTCGTTCCAGATTAATTGTTCGTTATGCGATTGCCGCCATATTTCCGGAATAGGACGATGATACTCTTTAAACTGCTGGACTAAATCGGTTACGGTAAAGTTTTTAAATGCAGAATCAGGTTGCGGAGCGGAAATACAGGCAAAATAGTAAATTTTGTTCGGTGCTACCGGTACCATCCCAAAACGGCCCGCTTGGCCCCAGGTTTCAATAGCCTCGGTTTGGACTACATTTGGCATATCTACTACTGCCCGCCAGCAAGTATAGCCCGCGTACCGGGGAGTAGCTTCCGGCAGGATAATTTTTCTAACGGCCGAATGAATGCCATCGGCGGCAAGTAAATAATCCGTTTTGGTAGTACTGCCGTCGCTAAAATGCAGCAGCAATCCGGAGTTCTGTTTTTCCAATCGTACCAGTTGTTTGTTCAGGTATAAGGTATCCGGCGCAATACGGGAAAGTAAAACCTGGTGTAAATTAGCCCGGTGAATGGCAATGTTATCGGCCCCGTATTGGGCCCGGAATACGGAGCTATTGGTTTGGGTTATAATTTTTCCTTTCTCATCCAGAATGTTGAAGGCCGTTAATACATTTCCTTGGGCCAGGACTTCTTCCGCTAAACCTAATTTTGCCAGAGCTTTCATGGCGTTGGCCGCCAGCGTCAAGCCGGCTCCCAGGGGTTTAATTGCCGGGGCGGCTTCGTAAATAGCACAGGAAACACCTGCTTGTTGCAAGGAAATAGCGGTAGTAAGACCCGCAATTCCGCCCCCGATAATAACTACTTTCATATTATTGGCTTTCATTTTTACAAAGATGCACCAGAAAAATGAAAGCCTTTTTTAGATAGGTTGTCAGAGTCTAACTATTTTATATGAAAAACACGATTTATAACTCCACAATTTTATTTTGCTCTTTCAATTTTTCATTACATAGAACTTACCTTGTTTTTTTGAAAATTTTAAAATTTATGTATATTGCTTGAGAAGTATTTAAAAAAAATATTATACTCGGTACTATAGAAAATGATGCATTAAAAGTAGCGACAGGTGCAGCAGAATTGGGATTTAGTGGTTCTCCATTTTTTCAAATCATAATTTTTGTTTTAATTGCTATTGGTGCATTCTTTTTAAAAATTTATTTAAACCAGATCAAAGAAACAAATCCTAAACTTGCTTACACTATTATTGCAGGAATATTAATTTTCTCCTTAGTTTGCCTTATAATTGAATTTTCATAAATTACCAATCATATCTTGTTTAAACTATAATTAAAAATTATTTCAAATCTACTAACTTTATTTCCAAGTTGAATTAATGAACACTAAAGTGCTTTATTTATAAATTTAGGTAATAATTTAGTTCATAAATTATCTCTAAACTCTTTCAAGTGTCATTTTTGAATTGAATGAAGTAAGTTATATATTGTAAATTTAGTTTAATTGATGAGGCTGTTTATTTAATTATATTAATTATATTAATACAATATAAAGAATTACAAATAATACTTATTTGATGCATAAGAATATTGATGATGATCTAATTATTAAGCTTCAACAAAAGCTCGATTTATGGCTTAAACTTTCCATGCTTTGGGCTAACACATATTGGATAATAGGTATTTTAGGCTTGACAATGTCTGCTTTGGCTACAGCTGATTTTTTGAAATTAGTTGATAGTAATAAGTATCAAATTCATTTTAATTTTGCTCCTGTATTTTCCATTATTTCAACTATATGTTTTGGAATATTGGGTTTTGCAAACCCTCAACGTAGAACAGCTAGATATATTAGATCTTACCGAATATTAGAAACTTCAAAGCTTGAATACCTTCATGGGAATTTATCAGTACTTGGATTATTAAAGAAGTATAAAGAAGCCGAATTACTTCTAAATGAAAGCGACATATTAGAATCCAATTCCTCAATAAAAGATTCTAAAATATCCAGAAATGATACAGAAGAAAATGAAAGTGAAAATAAAAAATTTAAAGATGCAGATTTATGACATGACCTTGAGTTCTTCGTTGCATTGGTCGAAAATTAATGCTTATATAAATCTAAAATTGGGGCGTATCACAATTTTGATCATACTTTAAAAAAATATTAATTAAGTAAAGAATTTCGAAATCGTAAAACCTATCCCTCAACAACCCAATTGGTAAGCCAGCAACATAAACTCCCGTACTTCCTCGTTCAAATCTTCTTTATCGTACAGGCGTAAATGGTGATTAAACTGTTTGTCGTCGCCGGGTACCTGGGCAATTTTTTGAAAACATAGATTATCCGGGTAAGGCTGCGCAAACGGAAAATACACGTGAATAAAATTTCGGCCTAACTGCGTAATATAAGCAATGCGCTTGCGCGGGGTAGCAATGCCAATCATGGTTTTAGCCGGCCGCAAGGCTATGGGGCATAGTAATAAGTATTGTTGCACAAAATAATGAAACAACTCCACGGTATGGACCGATTTACCGGCTAAAAATTCCTCTAGGGTTTTAACTCCAGTGACCGGTCGTTGATTTTGAGTCATATTAATGGTTAACGGTTTTATTTGGATTAGCCGGAAGATAGTAAATACCAAGCGTATTTTTTCCCTATTGTCTTTATGCGTGAATAAATTACTAACCGGAGCAGGGTACATTATAAACTTGAATGAATAATAAAATGTACAGCTTACCGCGCATCCGGAATTTATCCATCCTACAAAAAGCGGTGCTTGTACCAGAATGGCAGATTGTGATACCGGTTAAGCCAGGTTTAAAACTTTAACTGCTTAATTTTGGTTTTTCTATTAAATTAAAGCAGTATTTTACCTGAATATTTTATAAAATAATGGCTAAATCAAAAATCAAAATAGATATAATATCCGATATAAACTGCCCTTGGTGCTATTTAGGCGAAGCTCGTTTACAACAGGCATTAACCCAAACCAACGACCAGTACGTTGCCGAAATTACTTTTAAACCTTTTGAGTTGAACCCGAATGCGGCGCCGGAAGGCGAAGACAAACAAGAATACTTTATCCGGCATTACGGTTCCGAAGCTTTACCGCGCTTGCACGCTTCGAGTAAGCAATTAACCGAAGCCGGCAAAGCCGAAGGAATTGTTTTTAATTTCGAGAAGGCAGATAAAGTGCATAATACTTTTAATGGGCACCGGCTAATCTGGCTGGCCGGTCAATATGGCGTGCAGGTAGCGGTAGCTAAGGCTTTATTCGCGGCAAACTTTACGCACGGCGAAAACGTGAACGACCCCGCAGTACTAACTCTAATTGGTCGGCAGCACGGAATACCAGCTGAAAAATTAGAAAACTTCTTTGCAACGGATGAAGGCAAAAAAGAAGTAAAAAGCTTGGAAAGTTGGGCGCAGCAAGTGGGTATTTCCGGAGTGCCGGCTTTTATTATGAACGATCAGTATTTAGTAAGCGGCGCCCAACCCGCTGAAACTTTCCTGCGGGTTTTCGAGCAAATAGCGCCCGAACTAAAACCTATTAGTACCGACGGGCCAAGTTGCGAGGTAAATGGGATTTGTTAAGTTACATCGGAATTTGAATGTTTAGAGCCGCTACAGCAACGTTTTAAATCGCTGTAGCGGCTTTTCTTTTGGCTTCGCTCTAACCAGTTCTGGTAAGCCGCCGAATGGTAAGTCTTTCAGTTTAGATTTTTTACCAAAGTATCTCCTTTTATTTCGAATTTTTTAGTCTTGCAAATAATACCAGCTTGGGTATAAACTCCTGATGACTTAGCCCAAGGCACAATAAATCTATTTTCTTCAGCTATTCCGCACTTCTCCTTATTGCCTCAATTTGCCGCACTCTTCCTGCAATTAATTAATATTGGTTGCAGCATCTTCTTTCTTGTCTATTTTCTTAAACTTGGCTCATTATTTTTTAGACGTTAGTAAAAAGTACCAAAATATTTCTATTGGGCTGTAAGGTTTTTATAGGTTGGTCGTCTTTGTTAGAGAGGAACTCTAATTGGATTTTAAAATAGCCATTACCTTATCTCATCTTCTGAATTTAATTGAATGAATGATTGACTCTGGGAACATCTTTCATTGGTAGGTGCCTGTAACCGCATAGTGGCTTAATGCCTGTTCTTAAATACTATAAGAATAGCAGAGTAATAAAGTAAAAAATATTTTTGAAGGTTCTGTTACTTTCCGGATTAAGTGAAGTTAACTTACATATTCCTTTAAATTATTTGAGTTTTACCGGAATATAGGCTAAATTTTTCATAGGGTGTTTACCCCGGAGATGCTTTGACGGTCGCACTCTAACATTACGATTTCCTTTTTTCTACTCATACCTTAAATAATTTTTACCTCTGATTTTATGAAAAGAGCCTGGTTGCTTTTTCTTTTGCTTGTAGTTTTTACTCACTTTCTTTCCGCGGCAACCCTGGATTCCGTTCAGGTGAAAAAGCAATATTTTACCAAACTGCTTACCGGAAATATTATCTTAGATGGCGCTCCTAACGAAGAAGTCTGGAACACAGTAGAATGGGGCGGTGATTTTACCCAATACCAACCAAACGGAGGGAAAGCTCCTTCGCAAAAAACAAATTTTAAAATTTTATACGATACCAAATTCCTCTACATCGCTTACCGCTGCTTCGATACCGCACCCGATTCTATAATTAAACGCATGGGCCGGCGCGACGAGTTTCCCGGGGATTGGGTAGAAATAAATATTGATAGTTACCACGATCAGCGGACGGCTTTTTCCTTTTCTTTGTCGGTTTCGGGAGTGCGAGGCGATGAGTTTATTTCCAACAACGGCAATAACTGGGACACGAACTGGAATCCGATTTGGTTTGCCAAAGCCCAGGTAGATGCCGAAGGATGGACCGGGGAGGCTAAAATTCCGTTAAGCCAGTTGCGATACGGCAACGAACCCGAAAAAGTATGGGGATTTCAGATTACCCGGCGATTGTTCCGGAAAGAAGAACGGTCTACCTGGCAATATATTCCGCAAAATTCGGGCGTTTGGGTAAGTGCTTTCGGTGAACTGCACGGCATAAAAGATATCCCCACGCACCGGCAGGTAGAAATTGCTCCCTACGTTACGGCCCAAACTGACCAGTATAAAAAGGAAGCTGGCAACCCATTTGCGAAAGGCTCCGAATCGAAAATAAATATTGGATTAGACGGCAAATTTGCCATTACCAACGATTTAATTTTAGATTTTACGGTAAATCCCGATTTTGGCCAGGTAGAAGCCGATCCTTCCCAAGTTCGGATTGATGGATTTCAGAATTTTTTTGAGGAGCGTCGGCCATTTTTTATTGAAAGTCGCAACATTTTTGATTACCAGCTAACCGGTTCCGAGGCCGGCGGCGATTACGACAGCGATTTGTTATTTTATTCTCGCCGCATTGGCAGCTCCCCGCACGGCAACCCGGAATTGAACGACGGCGAATACCTGAAATCGCCGCAAAATACTTCTATACTGGGAGCACTTAAATTCAGTGGTAAAACGAAGAAAGGCTTGAGCATTGGCATTCTGGAAAGTGTTACGCAACGGGAAATTGCCACCATCGACCACGACGGGCAAAGAAGAGAGGAGTTGGTAGAGCCGCTCACTCATTATTTTGTCGGGCGTTTGCAGAAAGACTTTAAAGCCGGCAATACCGTTATCGGCGGAATTATAACCGGAGTGAACCGCGAAAAAGGCTTGAGCGACCAACTGCACCGCAATGCTTATTCCGGCGGACTGGACTTTCTGCATTATTGGAAAAACCGCACTTGGTACATCCGGGGTAACGTGGTTTTTAGTGAGGTACAAGGCACCAAAGAAGCCATCTTAAATACCCAGACCAGCTTCGAGCATGTATTCCAACGACCCAATGCCCGCGAAGTAGCCGTAGATAGTAACCGCACTTCCCTGGCGGGCACGGGAGGTACTTTCCGGTTTGGTAAAATTGGCGGTAAAACGGGTAAAATGGGCCAGGTATTAAGATTTGAAACCGGCGTAACCTTGCGCTCGCCCGGTCTGGAACTAAATGATATTGGATTTATGCTTACCGCCAACGAAATTAATCATTTTACCTGGGCGGGGCTTCATTATCAAAAACCGTTTTCTATTTTCCGGAGTGCCCGTTTAAATTATAACCATTGGGCTCGCTGGGATTATGGGGGTAAGTTTATTTATCAGGCTTTTAATTTTAATTCGCACGCTACCTTTAAAAATTACTGGCAAACGGGTATGGGTTTAACCTGGAATACTTTTGATATATCCAATAACGCCCTGCGAGGAGCTTCCTCCATTCGTCGCCCGCCTGGTTTAGGCAACTTCTTTTACGTAGTTTCCGACACCCGTAAAAAATTCTACACTGTTTTAGAAACTTTTAATTTCTGGGGATTTGGCAATACAGTGAAAGGAAATAATATAGATTTAACCACTACTTTTCAACCCATAAATGCCTTGCGCATAAGTTTAAGCGGCAGCTACTCGTATAACTGGCGCCGGCAAGACCAGTACGTGAGCGATGTAACCTTTCATAACCTCAATCGCACCATTGTGGGGCAAGTAGCCCAGAAAACCCTGCGTTTTACCGGCCGCATCAGTTACAACATTACTCCAGATTTAACCTTGCAATATTACGGACAGCCCTACATTACTCGCCCGATTTACGACAACTTTGCCTATGTTTCTAATCCATTGGCCCGCCAGTACGATGATCGTTTTCAGGTTTTGGATAGAAGCCAGATGAGTTTTAAGGACGATGAATACCAGGTAGACGAAGATAAAGACGGAACCCCGGATTATAGTTTCAGTAAACCGGATTTTAATTTTGTGCAGTTTCGCTCTAATCTAGTGGCTCGCTGGGAATACCGGGCCGGTTCCGAATTATACCTGGTTTGGTCGCAGGGTAATACGCCGGATGCGGACGCCGATTTAAATACTCCCTTGGCTAATAGTTTATGGAACAATGCTTTTGCCGAACAGTCGCGCAATATTTTCTTAATTAAATGGACCTACCGGTTTTTACGTTAGAGTAAATTAGTTCTTTTTTCGACTTTAAGTTACTAAGGTGAACTAGTAATTGAATAAGTTTTAATTTCTTGAAACTTAACAAAAGTATCCATTATAATATTGAACCTGTTTATAAATAGGATTAATCAAGTGAAGTTCACCATTCAAAGTTGCTAAGTTTTAAATATATCGCGAGCGTCTTTGCTCGTGAGAAATATCGTCTGGCCTCCCCGAAATACTGCGGAATTTGCCACTGGCCGGTAGAAACATGCTCTGAAGTTTTACAAATAGACTTTTGCGCTCGCCCGGCCAGAGGCCTACCAAACGGTTAGGCACGAGCGAGGCGTGCTCGCGCCAGCTTATATTACTAGAGTTCAGGGAGGAAGATATGAAACAAAAATTCAGATTGAATACTACCAGTATTTGCTTTATTTTTTAGATTGGTGCTTCACCCAAAAAACACCCATGAACTCGCCGGTACAGAAAAGACTTTATTTTATTCTTTTTTTCCTCTCAATTTTTCTGATAAATGTAACGACTGCCCAGGCGGAAGAGCAAACCTGGATCCGGATTAATCAGTTGGGTTATTTGCCGGAAGGCGTTAAAGTAGCCGTATGGTGTTCTAAGCAAAACCAGGAAATTAATGAATTTGAACTGGTAAATGCTCGCACGAATAAAGTAGTTTACCGGGGTGCCGCTGGTAAAGCTTTTGGCGCCTATGGACCTTTTTCGCAAACGTATCGGCTTTCCTTCTCTGATTTTAATAAAACGGGCCGGTATTATTTACGAGTGAATCAAGCCCGCTCTCCGGCATTTAAGATCAACAAAGACGTATATAAAGGCACCGCTGATTTTTGTTTGCGTTATATGCGGCAGCAACGTTCCGGTTTTAATCCCTTTTTGCAGGATAGTTGCCATACCCACGATGGTTATACCTTATATGGTCCCATGTCGGACAGCACCCACGTAGATGTAGTAGGCGGCTGGCACGATGCCAGCGATTATTTACAGTATGCCGCTACTTCGGCCAACGCTACCTACCATTTGCTCTTAGCATACCGCGATTTTGCGCCGGTATTTACCGATCATTATTTAGCCAACGGCTTAAAAGGTAAAAATAAACAAGCGGATATTGTCGACGAAGCCCGGTGGGGTTTGGATTGGCTCTTGAAAATGCATCCTAAAGCTGATTGGATGTTTAACCAGATTGCCGACGATCGCGACCATTCTGGCATGCGCCTCCCGAAAGAAGATAGTGCTTATGGGAGGGGCTACGAACGTCCGGTTTATTTTATTAACGGCGAGCCGCAGCAAAGAGGAAAATTTTTAAATAATACCACCGGTACTTCTTCTACCGCGGCTAAATTTTCGGGCGCTTTTGCTCTCGGCGCTCAAGTTTTCCAGCAAAAAGATCAGGTTTATAGTCAGCTTTTAAACCAAAAATCTGTATCGGCTTATGCTTTTGCTTTAAAGAAACCAGGAGTTACCCAAACGGCTTCCGTTAAGGCACCCTACATTTACGCCGAAGATAATTGGGTAGATGATATGGAACTGGCCGCTACCTGGCAAAACCGTTTAGAAGATGCCTTCAATTACGCGAAGCAAGAACCTATTACGCCCTGGTTGGGCACCGATACGGCTAAGCATTACCAATACTATCCGTTTATTAACCTAGGGCATTATGAATTAGCTAGTCGGCTTCCAGAAAATTCCCAAAAAACTGTAATCGGGTATTACCAACAAGGCATTAACCGGGTGTGGGCAAAAGCGCAGCACAATGCTTTTTACCGGGGAGTACCCTTTATTTGGTGCAGCAATAATTTAACTACTTCTTTTGCGCTGCAATGTTATTGGTACCGGAATTTAACCAACGACGCTCAATTTTTAGAATTGGAACAAGCTAATATTGACTGGCTTTTGGGGCTAAATCCCTGGGGAACTTCCATGGTGTACGGCTTGCCGGCTAAAGGCGATACGCCCGTAGATCCGCATTCGTCCTTAACCCATTTAAAAAATTATCCCACTGATGGCGGCTTGATTGATGGTCCGGTTTACGGTCAGATTTTTAAAAATCTTCTCGGCATTCAACTGTACAATCCCGATGAGTACGCGGCCTTTCAGAGTGACCTGGTGGTGTACCACGATGATTTTGGTGATTATTCCACGAACGAACCCACTATGGATGGAACCGCTTCCCTGGTTTATCTTTTGGCTGCCCAGGAAAGTGAAGGGAAAAAAGCAAAAAGAAGAAATCGAAAATAATCAATAGAAATGCTGGAAGGAGTTTTGGAGAGTTGGAATTGAAAACGTAACAATTATTAGAGTATGTTTTGAATGATTGGTTTCTTCACGGATGAGTTTAGCCTATTTCAGCCAGCTAATAATTTATTTCTACGTAAAGAAAAACTAAATCGAACCTCAAGTTCAACTTCAAATTATCAGAGCAGGTTGCAAATTCGTGCAACCTTATTTAAAAAATAAAGCTTTTGTTAAGCCGCAATGTTTTTTCAGGGAAATAGAATTTCTATTTAAAATCCTGATTTTGGCCGGAAAACTTATTGGTTAATCTTGATAAAAAATGCAGCTGCAAGAAACAAGCTCCGCAGACAAAATTTCCGAAATAAAACTGACTTCTCCCGCTGGAATACCCTTTCCTTTTACCATCCAAATAAGGGAAGAATTAAACGCGCCTACTAAACTGTTTTCCTTTACGGTAATCGGGCAAGATTCTTTAACCAACGAAAGGAAAACCTGCCATTACCAACTAGACGAGCGAAACCATAAAGCGTATTTAAACTTTTTTGAAAAATTAGCCTTGGATTTCGGATTACGTTTGCCCCAGAACCGCCAACAGGTGAAAGCTAATCCTCAGTTTAAGGCGGCTTACCGGGAGGTGTTAAGTAAAAATTTGCACCCGCAAATGCTGTATGGTTTCGGCGATCCGGCGGTAATCCGGGTGCCGGAGCAATCTAATCCAGCGGAGGCGCTTTATTACCTGCTTTCAACTTCAAACGATGCGCCGCACGCTTTTCCGATTATTCGCTCGCGCAATTTGCTGGATTGGGAATTCGTGGATTTTGTTTTTCCGGAAGACCAGAAACCTAACTGGGCGGCAAACGACGAATTGGTGAGCGATTATTGGGCGCCGGAAATGCACCACATTAGCGGAAAATTTCACGTTTATTTTGTGGCCCGTGACAAAGAAACCCGGGAACTTTGCATTGGCGTAGCCAAATCTTCCTTACCTGAAGGTCCATTTGTGGCCGATGCTAAACCGGTGATAAAAGGAAATGTGATTGACCCGCACGTTTTTGTGCAGGACGACGGGACGGCTTTTTTGTTCTGGAAAGAAGATAATAACGATGTCTGGCCCGGTAAATTAATTAGTTTTCTTCAGGAATATCCCCTTTTTATACCGGCCTTATTTGAGGAAAAAGAAGACCAGATTACTGCTTCTTTTATCGCCTCCTTGTGGCCCTGGGTGCGAAAGCTGGAGCCCATGGAGCGTTTTTTATTTAACCAGGTATTCATTGAAGCGGTAATTGCCAGGTATTTGTTTTTCTACGATCGTCTTACGGTTTTACGAGCGAATCAGTCCGAGCCTATCCAGGAGCAGATACAAACCATTCAACAATTCATGAAAACGCCCATGTTCGCTCAGCCTTTATCGTCGGATGGTTCCAGCCGGGTAGGAGAACGAACTAAAATTATCGAGAATGATCTGGCCTGGGAAGCGCATTTGGTGGAAGGAATGTGGGTGACCAAGCACCAAAATAAGTTTTACCTGTTTTATGCCGGCAACGATTTCTCCACCGATCAATACGGAATAGGAGTGGCCATAGCCGACTCACTTTTAGGGCCTTACCGGAAAATGCCGCAACCTTTTCTTCAATCTACAACGGAGTGGTGGGCGCCGGGCCACCCTTCGGTAGTACTTGCCCCGGATGGTAAGCCGCACCTGTTTTTGCACGCGTACTTCCCGGAAAAAGCCGGCTATAAACAATTCCGGGCGCTGCTTTCGGTGCCCATAATTTTTGAAGGAAACCGGGTAGTATTAGGTGCGGTATAAACCAAAAAACTGCCGGCAACAGAAAAATATTAATTCTTTTTTCAGCTATTTCTCTGGTTAATTCATTTAATCTAATTGGAAGAAATAGCCTTAACTTAATTTACCGATAATGAGTCATATATAAGAGTAAGTCTAGTATCTGAAATCTTGATACTAGTAGCTTACTACTTAAATCTGTTTAAGCTTCGCCCATCATTAAACCTTCAATGGTATGAGCCTGGTAAATAGGTTCCAGTTTATCTACCAGTCGGTAAGTAAGATGTTCCTTTAAACTTTCCGGTATTTGTTCGAAATAAGCTCTGGTAATTTGTAAATCATGGCGTTCGGCATTTCTGGCGGTAGGAGAATCGACGCCTAACACCAAAGCGGGCCGTGGCTTATTTGAATAATTAGCCGTTCCGCGGTGAATAGTTAAAGCCGAACGAGCGGAAATATCCCCCATTTGCGGCATTTTCCGTTGCGCTCGCTCTTTATACCGGGCATAGCTTGCTTTCGAAGGAAACATTTCGTGCTCAAAGTTAATGGGCAAATCCCACTGGGTGCCCGGCGCAATTTCAAACGGTCCCATGTCTTCGGTTACATCAACGGTAGTAAGATTAAAAGCCAAAGAATTTAAACGACGTCCGATAATGGTATCTTCCGGGGCCGGAAAATCGCGGTGCCAGGGTTGGTCCATGGCTCCCGGATTAGGAATATCAAAGCCAATTTCCACAATTTTGTAGTCCGGACCTAGGACCGCCTCACTAACGGCGGTAACCCAAGGGTGCGTCGCCAACTCCACAAAGCCCCGGATATCTTCCGGGTGAATCTCCACGTAATGTCGCTTCGGGCCGCGCCCAACCGCCCCTCCGGGGCGCTTTAAAGCAGCCTCGTACAAGGGCCAAATATCTTCATCTAATTGCTGAACCCATTTCCGGCTAAATGCCCCTTTTAAGGCAATAATCCCATCGCCGTACAAACCTCCCATTATCTGGGCGACATCGTATTTTGCCACTGCCGGGTTTATAACTTTTTCTGCTAGCATCCTCTAAAACTTTAAATTTTACAACTAATCAGCTTTCCATTCACCTTAGGTTCCCGGAATATTTTACAACGCTACTTTTTTAACGCCGCTGTATGGCTTAGGTTACGAGTAACATAATCTAAAACCGGCCGGAAAGTAAATGGTGTCCGGATAAAATTTCGTTCAGAGCACTGCGGGTAAAAGATGTTTTAAAGAAAAAAGTGATAAAAATGTGCCCGCACCAGCTTTTATTATTTTTCCGGTATTCGGGTAATTACGGCCGCTTCTTGTTGGTGTATACTTTCGTTTTGGTTATAAACGCGCCGGCTTATTTCTTCTGCTTGCAGCAAAACCAGGTTAGGAAGTTTATTTTGTAATAGTTGGATAATGGCAGATAAGTTGATTTTCCCTTTGCAGGTGAAAATATCGATGCAGAATAATTCTTTTTCCGGCCACGTATGAATGCTGATATGCGATTCGGCCAACAAGAGCATGGCGGTAAGACCCTGCGGATGAAATTTTTTGTAATTACGGCTAATTACCTGAAAGTCGCATACAACCCTAATATCTTCCAGCAGCTGCAAGGTAAACTCCGGGTCTTCTAACTTCTGAAAGTCAGAAACACTACAATCCAATAAATATGTAAGAGGTTCAAAAGCCATTAATTGAGCGCGCCGAATGAAGAACAAATATAAATTATTCTGCCGGAAGACGGCGGTATTTTAATATTTTTATGGTTCTATGTTCTTAAATTAAGTATTTTGTTATTTCTTACAACAAAAATCTTTGGTTAAGTAAGTTGAAATTCATTTTTTTGAAAGATAAGAGAATGGAAAACCACTTTCTCATTATCACTTTAAAAACGAATACAAAGGGTAACAATTCATATGAAATAAGATTATTTAAATCTAATGTTCCGTCAACTATAATAGGACGAGTTGTTTAACCTATAATAGGCGGATATGCATGAAATTACAACTGTGAACTGTGAACTGTGAACTATGAACTATGGACTATGAACTAAATACTAGTATGTTTTACCAGACCAAAGTACCTTTTTCGTGTTCGCAATGTGATCGCCCGCTCCAGTTTAAATCGGAATTTAGTGTTGGCCTTATTTGTCCGGAGTGCCAAACGGTTTCGCGGCGGGTACAATTAGAATCGAATACCCTGGATAAAATGGAAGCCGTGCGCGAAGATATGAGTGTAATTCGTTTGGGTACCACGGGTAGTTTTGAGGAAACAAGTTTTGAGGTTATTGGCCGGATACAGTACTTTTTTCAGGAAACTTACCGGAATCATTGGTTTTTGCATTTTAACAACGGTACTTCGGGTTGGCTGGGCGACTGGGCCGGGAATTATAGCATCTTTAAAATAGTAAAAGAAACGCGGCAAACTTTTGAGAATCCGGTAATAACCAAAAAAATACAAATTAATAATTCCGATTACTTTCTGGAAAAAATTGATGTTAGTTTTAAGGTGATGGCAGAAGGAGAACTACCCGGTTTTTATTTAAATAACGAAAAATTTATTCGCCTGGAGTTTAACAATTTGAATGGCGGATTGGCTTTGGCGCACGTTTTTACCAAAAACCAACTAGAGGCTTTTACCGGCCAATACGTAGAAGTAGGCGATTTACAATTTCAAAATTTCCGGCAGCATCATGATTGGGCATGAGGTAAAAGATCAAGATCAGCTTCCCGGGCAAATGACGATAGCCTGTCCGCATTGTCAGCAACCAGTCAGGTTGGTGACCTATGCTCAAGCTATATACGTAGCCTGCGGTTCCTGCCACAAATTATTTCGGACCCGGGAAAAAACCTTGGTGGTGCAGAAGCAATTTCAGTCTAAAAACGAGAAAATTCCGCTTTTGCCTCTCCGCAAAAAAGGCCGTTTAGCCGAGGTAGTTTACGCAATAGTGGGTTTTGTTAGCTACAAAGAAGAAAATTACGCTTATTACTGGCGGGAATACGTGTTGTTTAATCCGGTGCACGGTTATGCTTTTTTGGCCGAGTACGATGGGCATTGGAATTTTTTCCGGTTTATTTCCGATTATTCGCACGGTAAAACTCACCTGTATTCTTTCTATTACAATGGGCATGAATTTAAATTGTACAATAAATACAAGACCCATGTGCTATACGCCGAAGGAGAGTTTTTCTGGGATCTTATGGATGAAAGCGGCCATTACACCGAATACGTGGCTCCGCCTTATATGATGACCCGCCTCATCGCGAATAATGAAATAACCTGGTTGTTGGGCGAGTATTTAGAGCCGGAAATGGTGAAAGAAGCATTTAATCTTACCCATGATTTGCCGGTTCCAGCGGGAATTGGCGCTTCGGAGCCTTTTTCCAGCAGTTTTTCGTTTAATTTTTTAAAAGTAATTGTATTAGTTACTACTCTATTTTTGATTTTCTGCCAGGCTATCATCGTTAAAAGCAGCAAAGAAGTAGTGCTCGCCGATACCACTTTTAACTTACCCGAATCTTATGTAAGCAATACTTTAACGCCGCTGGCGGGTCCTACTATTACCATAAATCAAAATTGGGCGGGTACGTCTAACCTGGAGTTCACGCTTTATGCGCCGGTAAGTAATAACTGGTTATCAACGGGTATTACTTTAGTTAATACCCGAACCCACCAGGAATATGATTTCGAGATGGGGGTAGAGCATTACAGTGGTTACGAAGGTGGAGAAAGCTGGTCGGAGGGCAGTCAGCAGACTAAAAAATTGATTTCGGCTTTACCGAATGGCACCTACCAAATTATTATTCAACCTTACCGCGAGAATTACACCACCGTAAATTTATTTAGCTTAACCATTGTGCAGGATGTACCCATTTGGTCTAACTTCTGGATTGTTTTAGTCTTGGTTTTAATTTTTCCGGGCATTCAATGGTTCCGGAATTATACTTTTGAAAAACGCCGCTGGATGAACAGTGATTATTCCCCCTATACCGATTAAAACCCAATGAAAAAATTTAAATTTTCCTTACCTAACTTGTTTCTTCTGTATCTGGGAGCAGTTATGTCTTTCTTTATTTACGCGGGGGTAACGGGTACGCGCATGCTCGGCGACGATACCGAAAAATTTGACCCGAACGGACCCGGTAGCCGGGAAAATACCAGAGTCAGAAGTTCACGCTTTTATCATAAATGATTCGCTGCATGGAAAATTACCTTAATTATAAGTACATTATTTCTTCGCTGGTTTACTCCATTTTGGGTATTGGAATTTTGTTTGCTGCCTTCTGGATTATTGAAATGGTAACGCCCGAAAATCTCTGGAAAGAAATCTTGGAAAAACAGAACATGGCCTTAGCTATTTTGTTTGCGGCTTTCATGCTGGCCATTGCCATTATTATTGCCTCGGCCATTCACGGGTAAATTTCGGGTATGCGCATTCAAGTTCCGTTTTTATTGCTATTTTCTGTGTTTGTGGTAGCCACCTGCGGCTTAATTTACGAGCTGGTAGCGGGCACCTTGGCTAGTTACCTATTAGGCGATTCGGTTACCCAGTTTTCTACCATTATTGGCGTATACCTTTTCTCGATGGGGATTGGCAGTTACTTGTCTAAATTTTTTAACCGGAACCTGGTAGCCTGGTTTATTCAGATTGAAGTGCTGGTGGCGCTGGTAGGTGGCTTTAGCTCTACTTTGCTTTTTTTGCTGTTTGATAGAGTGGAGTCATTCCGGTTAGTTTTGTACTTGCTGGTTTCTTTAACAGGTATTTTGGTAGGCTTGGAAATTCCTTTAATCATGCGCATTCTGGAAGGGCGCTTTGAATTTAAAGATTTGGTTTCCAAAGTATTTACCTTCGATTACATCGGTGCTTTATTGGCTTCTATTATTTTTCCGTTGCTGTTAATGCCGCAACTAGGCATTTTGCAAACTTCTTTTTTCTTCGGCTTATTAAATGCGGCAGTAGCTTTGGCGCTTTGTTTTTATTTTAAACAAGAACTGCAATGGCCCGCCTACCTGAAAGTAACTTGCGCGGTAGTAATGGTTTTACTCACGTTAGGTTTTGTGACCAGCGAACGAATTTTGGCCTTTACCGAAAGCCTCACCTATCCCGATAAAATTGTGTATGCCACTTCATCGCCTTACCAGCGGATTATACTTACCCGCAACTCCCGCGATTTCCGGCTATTTTTAAACGGCAATTTACAGTTCAGCAGCGCCGATGAATACCGCTACCACGAAGCTTTGGTGCACCCAGGCCTGAATGCTATTTTGAACCCCAAAAAGGTATTGGTTTTAGGTGGCGGCGATGGTTTAGCGGTTAGGGAAATATTACGTTATCCGAGCATTAAAAAAGTGGTTTTGGTCGATTTAGATCCGGAAATGACCCGGATTTTTTCTTCCCACGCTTCGCTTACAAAATTAAACCAGGAATCGCTTTTATCTAAAAAAGTAAAGGTATTAAATGCCGATGCTTTTCAATGGTTAAAAAATTCGACCGATTTGTTTGATTTTGTGGTGGTAGATTTTCCCGATCCTTCTACTTATTCCATTGGTAAATTATATACGAATACTTTTTACCGTTTACTCCAACAATCATTAACTCCAAATGGCTTAGTAGTAATTCAGGCAACTTCACCGTTTATAGCACCAAAATCATATTGGTGCGTGGTAAATACTTTAAAAAGTGTGGGTTTTACTACCTTGCCTTATCACGCGCACGTTCCTTCTTTCGGCGACTGGGGATTTGTGTTGGCTGGTTCAAGTTTACATTTGAATGTAAATAAAGAATTTTCTAAAAAACTGCGGTTTCTGGACAATCCTACCTTTCAGCAAATGCGCGTTTTCCCGAAAGATATGCCGGCCTTACCAACGGAAATCAATAAACTAAATAATCAAGCCTTGGTCCATTATTTCGAGGAAGAATGGGCGCATTATTTAAATTAAATTTGTGGATCAGCCGGGGAGAAGAAAGTTTATTTTTAAGAGTGCCTTACTGGCAGCAGGTTTTCCTTTTTTAGGCTCATACCTTACCAGTTGTCAGCCAACTAAACTAAAATCCATTAAAGGTAGTTTAGCAGGCCCCTCTTCTAAAGCCGGCCATTTACTGCGGACAGGTATTTCCATTGTTTCGGAGGATATAGAAGAAGCAGAGGTAGTAATTATCGGTGGCGGAGTAGCCGGGTTAGCGGCCAATCGGTGGCTCCATCAAAACAGTGGTAAAAAAGTAGTATTACTGGAATTAGAAGATCAAACCGGGGGCAATGCGGCAGCGGGTAAAAACGAACATACGGCTTTTCCGTGGGGGGCTCATTATTTAACTTTACCCAATAATAATTTAACAGAATTATTAAATTTTTTAAAGGAAGAAGGGGTAATTACCGGATATGATGAAAAAGGATTACCCATTTATAATGAATATTACCTGTGCTTTGACCCCGAAGAACGCTTATTTATCAATGGCTACTGGCAACAAGGATTGATTCCAAATTGGGGAGTTCCAGAGCCGGAGCTAAAAGAAATTGAACGTTTTTTGGCCCGCATGGAAATTTTCAGATGGGCCAAAGGCAGCGATGAGAAATACGCGTTTGCCATTCCAATTACAACTTCTTCTTCCGATGAATTTTACCGCCGGTTAGATAAAGTTAGAATGCAGGAATGGCTACAGCAGGAAAATTTTACTTCGCCGCATTTGCGCTGGTATTTGAATTATTGTTGCCTCGATGATTACGGTTCCCGGTTGGAAGATACCTCGGCTTGGGCCGGTATTCATTATTTTGCCGCCCGTAAAGCAACCGGAGCCAACACCGATTCGGACCGGGTGCTTACCTGGCCGGAAGGAAACAATTGGCTGACAAACCGCCTTCGGAAAATAGGGGAAGAAAATATTCGCACGAATTCTTTAGCCTATAAAATAAGTTTCCTGCACGACCGGGTTGCCATTGATTACCGGAATGTAACTACTAACCAAGTGCATAGGCTTTTAGCTCGGCAATGTATTCTGGCTACTCCCCAGTTTGTAAATGAACGCTTGTTGAGCAATTTGCCTTTAAAAGAACCGAGACCTGTAAATGATTTTACTTATTCTACCTGGTTAGTGGCAAATATTACCGTTAAACAATTACCGTTAGGGCGGGGTACTCCTTTGTGTTGGGATAATGTTATTTATGGCAGTCCGGCTTTGGGTTACGTATACGCGAATCACCAGCAAGTGCAACTGTATCCACCGAAACAAACCATTACCTTTTACTATCCGCTCACCGGGCAAGACCTGAGAAAAGTCCGCGGCGAAGCTTACCAGAAAAGTAAAGAATATTGGCAGGATTTGGTAGTAACGGAACTCGAAAAACCGCACCCCAATATCCGGTCGCAGGTAGAAACCTTAGATTCATGGATTTGGGGCCACGGAATGATCCGGCCAACGGTAGGTTTTATTTGGGGCGAACAACGCGAAAAAGCAACGCAGTCCATTCAAAATAAAATTTTCTTTGCTCATTCCGATTTAAGTGGTATTTCCGTTTTTGAAGAAGCCTTTTACCAGGGGATAAATGCCGCCCAGCAAATTTTAGAAAGGAATCAAGATGCTTAAAGCAAAGCAGCCTTGGCTGCATTCGGCAGCAGTTGATTTACTTTTTATTGTGTCGCCGCCATTTCTGTGTTTATTAGCCATTATAGCTTTTCCGGATTTTTTCCAGCAAAACAAAGATATGCCGGTAATTGCTTGGGTGGTGCTGGTATTACTCATTGATGTAAGCCATGTATACAGCACGCTGTTTCGCACTTATTTGGATAAAGAAGCTTTTCAAAAACAAAAATCCTTAATGATTCTGGTACCGTTGCTTGCCTGGGTATTAGGTATGCTTTTATACGGGTTAGATGATATGCTTTTCTGGCGTGTGCTGGCTTATTTAGCGGTTTTCCATTTTATCCGGCAGCAATACGGTTTTCTGCAACTTTATTCCCGCAAAGAGCGCGTAACCAAATGGCAAAGGCAAATAAATGTAATCACCATTTATACGGCTACTATTTACCCAATTTTATATTGGCATTTAGAAGGTAAACGGCTTTTTAACTGGTTCATGGCCGGCGATTTTATTTCTATTTCTTACCCAGGGTTGCTGCCTATTCTTACCGTTGTTTATATATTCATCATTCTGGTTTATGTAGTAAAAGAAGTCTGGTTTATCTATCAAAATAAGACAACCAATATTCCCCGTAACCTGGTAGTATTTGGCACTTTGCTTTCCTGGTACCTGGGTATTGTGTATTATAACGGCGATTTAATTTATACCACTTTTAACGTGGTTTCGCACGGCATTCCTTACCTGGCTTTAGTTTGGATTTACGGTCAGAAAAAGCAGATTCACGCCAGTAGAAATTGTCAGCCGGTGGCCAAGCTGCACAAATTAATTTACCGGAATACGGGCATTATTTTATTTGTAGGTTTGGTTACTTTGTTAGCGTATCTGGAGGAAGGACTCTGGGATGGGCTGGTGTGGCGGGAGCACCGTCAGGTATTCTCTTTCTTTTCTCTATTACCCCAATTGCAGGATACTGTTTTGCTGACCATTGTGGTGCCCTTGTTAGCCTTGCCCCAAATAACGCACTATGTGTTAGATGGTTTTATCTGGAAAGTTTCCCGCGACGAAAACTTACATCCCTTAAAATAAAGCTCTTCCTGATTGTAAAATCTTGCTTTATATAATTTAATAATACCAAATTAAAAAGGCGTATTTGTGATAGGCAGTAGCTAAGAATAAACGATATCAGTTAGGCGGTGGAGGGCCTTCTAAGGTTCCGGTGCCGACGCCTGTCAAGATTCCGACGTGTAGGGGCGTGCTGCGCACGTTCCCACCCGCCCGAAAGAGCCTAACGAGGCCCGCCGGCCAGGAGGCAAACTGGTTACGGTTCAAATAAGATAGCACCGCCGCCTAGAGGCGGGCACCGGCTCCACAGATAAACAGCTATAATACGTCTTTTTAGTATAATTTTTAGCTTTACCGTTTCTTTATTATACATCTTGAAATTTTTAATCAATAAGAATTTGAAATTGTTACGCATCGTTTGAGTGAACCCGTAAAATGAGTAACTTTGATGAATGTAGTTATTTAAGCAATGATTCAATTAGTTAAGTTGACTAAACTCCAATAATTTTATCCCGGTATTCATCACTAAATTTTGTATTTTATTATAGAGAAAAATGTTAAAAATCTCCTTAAGCTTATTTTATCCTTTTTTGATAGTATTTGGCTTTATTCAAAAATTGGATCAGCCCCATACACTAAAAAGTAAACCTGCTTCGACTATTAGCCAGGAAGGACCTGCAGAAATAAAAATCAGCAATTTTGCCGGACCCGATTTAACTCCCAGTCCGGCTTGTTTGGCGGTTGCCCCAACCGGCGAAGTTTATGTCGGCGTAGATATGATTGGTTCTTTGGGTAAGGAGCCGGGAAAAGGTAGTATTGTACGTTTAGTGGACAGCAATAACGATGGTAAAGTAGATCAGCATACCACCTTTGCTCAAGTGGATGACCCTCGGGGAATAATTTCCGTAGGTGATCAGCTGTTTGTGATGCATACAACTTTTTCGAAAGAAACCAAGAAAGCCAGCGGCATGGATTTAGTGGTTTTCGAAGATAAAAACCACGACGGAATAGCTGATGGTCCTTCTAAGCCGCTGATACAAGGTATTAGTAATCCCAATTTTTTGCAAAGCCGCGGTACGGACCACGCCACTAACGGCATCCGGATGGGGATTGATGGCTGGATTTACATTGCCGTGGGCGACTTTGGTTTTCATGATGCCGTGGATCGTTCGGGTAAAAAACTTACGATGTTGGGCGGCGGAATTGTACGGGTACGGCCGGATGGCACCGAAATGGAAGTGTATACCCACGGTATGCGTAACATCTACGATGTAGCCATTGACCCGTACATGAACATTTTTACCCGGGGTAATACCAATGATGGAGGAGGTTGGAACATTCGGTTCAGTCATCAGATTCAGTCCGGCGAATATGGTTATCCCGTGCTGTTTCAACATTTTACCGACGAAATTATTCCTGCTTTGGTAGATTTAGGTGGTGGCTCCGGAACCGGATCTTTGTTTTTGGATGAGCCTACCTGGCCCGAGAAATACAACCACTTTCCTTTAATGGCCGATTGGGGAAGAAGCATGTTATACGTGCACCGGGTAACTCCGGACGGACCTAGCTTCCGGCAAAAAGACGAAGAATTTATCAAGTTACCGCAAATTACCGATGTAGACGTAGATGGCTCTGGGCGGATGTATCTTTCCGCCTGGGATGGAGCTGGTTATTCCGGTAATCCGGACAAAGGTTTTATAGTACGGGCTGTACCGGCAAATTGGACCTACAAACCATTTCCGGACCTTAAGAAAGCCTCATTAAACCAATTAACAGATTTGTTAAAATCAGAAAGTGCGGTAGCTCGTTTATACGCGCAACAAGAACTGCTTACCCGGTCCGGTAAAAAAACAACCGAAGCTATTTGGAAAATAACCGCGAATAAAAGTTTGCCTTTATTTGCCCGGGTGGCCGGTTTGTATACCTACGCTCAGGCCGCCGGCGAAAAAGGAACCGCCGACATAGTAAAACTAACCCAGGAAAACGACCTGCGTGAGTTTGCCTTGCGCGCACTTAGTGATCGTAAAACCCGGTTGACCGGAGTACCTACCGAGCCATTTTTGCAAGGATTAAAAGACCCATCTGTAAGAGTGCAAACTGCAGCTATTGTAAGCTTAGGTCGTTTAGGTCGTCCGGAAGCAATTCCTGCCTTATTACAAATAAAGGTACCTGATTCCTTTGGGGCGCCCGAAAAAAATACCGAAGGACCCCATGCCACTCCCAATCCAGCCATTATTCCGGCTCATTTAGCCGTTCGGGCTTTAGTAAGTTTACATGCGGTAGATGCCTGCGTGAAAGCAATCAGCACCGAGAACTCCACTTTGGCTTTATGGACATTGCGTTATCTGCACGACCCGAAAGCAGTAGATGGTTTAATTAATGCTTACCAACAAACGAAAGATAAAAAAATAAAAAATCAAATTCTGATTACTTTGTCCCGGCTTTACAAAAAAGAAGCACCTTATGATGGATCCTGGTGGTGGGGTACTCGCCCCGATTCGCACGGACCTTATTACAAAGCTATTACTTGGGAAGCTTCCCCTAAAATTGAAAAATTCTTAAAAGAGGAATGGAGTAAAGCAGATGCAGCGGGCAAACAGTTATACGCCGATTTAAACAGCCGCCACCGCATGGAAATTACGGAATTTGGCGGGGAAGATTCCGTAGCCGCTAACGAAGTGGTTAAAGTTGATTTAGATAAAATCCGGAATCAAAAAGGGCAAATTGGAAAAACTTCCATTGAAGACGTAATGCTGGCAATTGCCAAGATTAAAGGTGACCCAGTTGTAGGTAAAGGTCTTTTTGCGCGGCAAGGTTGTGTGGCCTGCCACAGTATAAAAAAAGGTGAAACGTTAAAAGGTCCATTTATGGGTCAGATTGGTTCTATTATGAACCGGGAGCAAATTGCCGAATCTATTCTGAAGCCCAATGCTTCTATATCGCAAGGTTTTGCTACCGTTACCATTACCGCCAAAGGAGATAAAACGTATACTGGGTTTGTATCCGAAGAAACCGCCGATAAGGTAGTCATGCGCAATATTGCCGGGCAAGTTTTCACGATTAAAACCAGTGACATTGTATCCCGCAAAGAAATGGAAACTTCTATGATGCCCAGCGGTCTGGCAAACGCGTTATCGTACGAAGAATTTGCCTCGCTGGTAACTTTCTTATCGGAACAGAAAAAGTAATCTATTGCTTGGGTAAATTAAAAATTAGGAATTAAGAATTAAAAATGAGGGCTAACTGCTCTACCAATTATCTTAACAATCAACATTGATTTGATTATTACCTTAATCGAGCATTAGTTTAAATAAAATTGTGATAACTTTTTCATTTCCTATTATGCATTTTCTAATTTCAAAATAAAATAACTGAAAGTCAGAATATAAAAGAGCCAACTTGTTCAAAACAAGTTGGCTCTTTTATATTTCACTAAAATTTCAATTAAATAAATAGCTTGAATCAGCAGGCTGCCAGCTAAGAATAAACGACAGCAGTTTGGCGGTGGAGGGCCTTCTAAGGTTCCGGTGCCGACGCCTGTCAGGATTCCGACGTGTAGGGGCGTGCTGCGCACGTTCCCGCCCGAAAGAACCAAACGAGGCCCGCCGAGCAGGAGGCAAACAAGTTACCGTTCAAACTACATCAGCACCGATCCATGGAGACTGGAAAAGACTCCAAAGACAAACAGTTCAAAGTATATCTTGTTAATTATTTAATAAAAAATTAAAAAACGGTTACCTTTTTATAATCTAACCTTTATCCCTCCATTCACTACAAAACCATCTAATGGAGCATAAATATCCAGGAATGTTGGGTTGATGATACTACCAGTATAAATATTATCAAATCTTGTTTGCCGCACGTCCAGAAAATTTTCAAAATTGAGGTAAAAAGAAAATTTTTCGAATAATTTTTCGGCCATAAAACCAGTAATAACATAAAATTTACCCGTGGTACCATCCGTAAGTCTTTGTTTGCTGAAATAATAAGACTCTAAACCAACTTTCCATTTTTCTTCTACTTCGTACATGAGTACCGCATTAATTCTATGCTTGGGGGTTAATGGATTAAGCGTTTTGCGGTTACTCTCGTGAATAATAGTATGCGTGAAAGTATAACCCAGGAACAAGTTAAAATCTTCGTATCCAATTTTGACGTTTGTTTCCGTGCCTTTGGTATCCAAATGGCCCGTATTATTTTGCAGGGCGTAAGTATTGTTGCCAAAGTTACGCAAGGTTAATGGGTGGTTTAAAAAAGTGTAGAAAAACAAATGGTTTACGTTAAAGCTAATGGCTTCCTGGGCAAAGGCAGTTCGATACGTAAAATCCAGGTTAGTGCCATAGCTGCGTTCTAATTGGTGATCATCCGGATTTAAAGGTAAAATACCCCGGTACTGCAGGCGTTCTGTTTCTTCCGTGAAAATAGTAGGTGCTTTATACCCGAAGCCACCACCCAGGCGGGAGGTAAAATTAGGTTTAATTTTAAAAAGCGCCGACACCCGGGGCAACCAGGCAAAGCCGTAATCCCGAACATAATCATTTCTTAAACCTGTTTCCAGGTGCAGCCAGTTTTGTACTTTCCAGGTATTCTGGACAAAAGCGCCGAAAGTAGTTTGATTATAATCCCGCCGGATAGAATTATCAGAAGGATTTTCCCAGAAATTTTCCGTCCATAAATTTAAACCCGTTACCCAATCCCATTTTTCACTTGCGTAGGTATAAGTAGCTTCACTAAAGGTGTTTACCTGCTCGCCGTTAAAGGAATACGCCGGAATTTGCAGGTTGCGGTTAAAGTAACTAACACTATTTTTGAAATTAAGTTGACTGCCGGAGTTTAAGTGATGATTGATACCCAACTGAGTAGAATAACGCTTGGTTTTATTCCGTTCAAAGTACGAATGGTTATTGTCTTTTTCACCTTTAATATAATGAATATCTCCGCCCAAACGATTTTCTAAAACCGAGTTAAGGCCTAAATTCAAATGCGTTTTTGGAGATGGATACCAGAATAAGCGAGGATTGAACGTATAGCGACTAAATTGAGGAATGGCCGATAAATCGGAATGAGAAGGATCATAGGCGTAGTTACTGTTGCGCGCCCCGAACATTGTTAAACCAATTCTTTGCCACCGCTTACTATAATAGCCATTTACATCCAGACCGCCTGCCGTAGTACCATTTAGTAAAAACCGGAGTTCGGGTTCTTCCTGGGGAGTTTTAGAAATAAGATTAACCAAGCCGGCAATGGCTCCTCCGCCGTATAGGGTAGACGACGAGCCTTTCACAATTTCTACTTGCTTTAAATCCAGAGGAGGTGTTTGCAAGAGACCCAAACCACCCGCATAGCCCGAATATAAAGGAAAGCCGTCTTTTAAAATTTGAGTATACCGCCCATCCAATCCTTGAATACGAATACTGGCGTTGGCCGAAGTAGCCGAGGTTTGTTGGGTTTGTATACCCGTACTTTCACTTAAGATCATCCGGATATCCCCGGGTTTCATGTTTCCTTTTTCTTCCAGTTCTTCGCCGGCAATAAATTCTACTCGGGTAGGTATATCCTGAATGGTACGGGTACTGCGGGTAGAAGTAATTTCTACTGTTTCCAGTTCTTCGCCACTACTTTGCAGTAAAATGGTTAGTGGTTCGATACTGGACTGGGGAAAAGAAATTACCTGGTTTATTTCGGTGTAACCTACGTGGGAAAAGCGAAAAGTATGGGTTCCGTTGGGTATATTATTAATTACTACCTGCCCTTTATTATCAGTAGTAGCCCCCAGATTAGTGTTTAGTAATACAGCAGTAGCGCCAATTAATGGTTCTTGCGTTTCGGCATCTTTTAAATAAGCAGTTAAGGTATTTTGTCCGTAAGCAATGGCCGCGCTGAACCAAGCTAGTAAGAACAGCATTACATTCTTCATTTCTTTAAGAATAACAATTGTAAAATAAAATAAGATATTGCCTTACCTCTAAAAAAGGTAAGAACACAGCTTTAAAAAATGAAAGAAGTAATTTTAGGCGGTTGCCAGATAGAAGACGAATATACCGAAGCAAAATTTTGCTGGTACCAAGTATTCGCCTGAATTTGGGGGTAAGTAAGTATAACTAGCTTGTAAGTAACAGGTAAGAAAGTAAAACCCGGACAACCCGGACAACTGACAAACGGAGAACAAAGGCCATCTTCTTTGTCGGAATCGCTGTTTTTCTTTTTAGCTTGTTCCGTAACCGGCTTTTCATTCGGACAATTATCGGCCAGGCAACAAGGAATAATTGCTAATACCAACACCAGCACCGCTAATAGAAAGGCCAATCTCTTCACGCCGCAAATATAATCCTTAATCTTAAATACTTGAACCTAAGTTTTTGAAGTATAAACTGGAAACTTCTAAAAAAGTAGTGCCGGATAAATAAATTCAGCCTAATACAATTATTGCCTAAATCATTTACCCGGCAAAAGAATTAAAAATTTAAAACTTTTTCGCTTTCAACCTCAGGCTATTAGTTACTACCGATACCGAACTTAAAGCCATAGCCGCTCCGGCAATCATGGGGCTCAGCAGAAAGCCAAAGGCCGGATAAAGAATACCCGCTGCTACCGGAATACCAATCAAATTATAAATAAACGCCCAGAATAAATTTTGCCGAATGGCTTGTACGGTTTGCCGGGACAATTTTATGGCTTTCGGTAGTAATTGTAAATCCGAAGTAATAAGGGTCATCTTAGCGACATCAATAGCAATATCCGAACCTTTGCCCATCGCAATACTTACATCAGCTTGAGCCAGGGCTTGCGAATCGTTAATACCATCACCTACCATACCCACTATTTTACCCTGGCTTTGCAGTTTTTTAACAAAGTCGGCTTTATCGCTGGGCATCACTTCCGCCTGGAAATGAGTAATACCTACCTGTCGAGCTACCGAAGCTGCGGTCCGGGTATTATCGCCGGTGAGCATGTACACCGTTAGGCCTTGTTCCTGTAAAGTTTGAATAGCCTTCGCAGAAGTTTCTTTTACCTTATCGGCGATTGAAAGAATTGCCACTACTTGCTGTTCTTCGGCCAAGAAAATTATGGTTTGTGCCGCTTCGGCCCAGGTATCAGCTAAATCCGAAAACTCAGTAGAAAGATGAATTTTTTCTGCTACCATAAAAGGCAAACTACCAATACGATAAGTTCTGCCTCCAAAATCGGCCTGTAATCCTTGACCCGTAACACTATTAAAATCAGTTAGAGGAAGGGTTGAAACCGATTTCTCGCGCAGGTAACGCACAATAGCTTCGGCTAAAGGGTGTTCCGATTGCTGTTCCAGGGTGAGCAAAATGGATTTTAACTCTGTTTGCCGGGCAAGAGTTTCTTGAGCCCAAATTAAGTTACTAACAACTGGTTTGCCTTCGGTAATAGTGCCGGTTTTATCTAAAACCAAGGCATTCAATCGGTGCGCTTGTTCTAAACTTTCAGCATCTTTTATTAAAATTCCTGATTCTGCTCCTTTGCCTACGCCCACCATAATAGCAGTAGGGGTTGCTAAACCTAAAGCACAAGGGCAAGCTATTACCAGAACGGTAACAAAAGCCAATAACCCTTGGGTAAAACCATTGGTGCCACCTAAGACCAACCACATAATAAAGCTAAGCAAAGCTAATCCAACTACCACCGGAACAAAAATTCCGGCAATTTTATCTACCAGTTTTTGTACCGGGGCCTTGGAACCCTGGGCTTGTTGTACTAGTTTAATAATTTGAGCCAGTAAAGTATCACTGCCTACTTTTTGAGCAATAAACCGGAAACTGCCTTTTTGATTAATGGTGCCGGCAAATACTTTATCTCCCACTTGTTTGGCAATGGGTACGGGTTCCCCGCTAATCATAGATTCATCCACAAAGGAAGAGCCAAAAGCAAGTTGGCCATCAACGGGAATTTTCTCCCCCGGACGTACCAGCAATAATTGACCAGGCTGAATATCGGCAATAGGTACTTCGCGTTCCTGGTCGTTTTCTATTAACCAAACTGTTTTCGGCTGCAAGCCAATTAATTTTTTAATAGCGGAGGAGGTGTTCGATTTTGCGCGTTCTTCCAATAATTTACCTAGCAAAATAAACACAATTATCATGGCAGCAACCTCGTAATAAACGTGCGGCTGCAAACCACGGGCTTGCCAAAACTCTGGAAATAAGGTATTGAAAACACTAAAGCTAAAAGCGGTTCCCGTACTTAAAGCTACTAAGGTATCCATGTTGGCTCTTCCGTGACGGGCTTGCTTGTAAGCGTTCCCAAAAAAGTTTCGGCCAAATAGGAATAGAATGGGAGCACAAAGTGCCATCATTATCCAATTACTGTAAGGCAAATGAATGAAAAACAGGCCTACGGTTGCCATAGAAGCAGTAAGTAAAGCAGCAAATAATAATTTCTTTTTGAGCGATTGATAATGATTTTGTTGGGCTTGTTCTTGCTTTTCCCGAGCATTCTCAGCATCTATAATTAAGTCGTACCCAATGGATTTAACAGCTTTTCGCAACTCAGATAACCGAACTTTTTTGGAATTATAAACAACTTGTAAATTCTGGGTAGCATAGTTAACGCTGGCTTTTTTTACTCCTGGTATACCAGCTACCATGGACTCCACACTTCCGGCGCAGGCAGCGCAGGTCATGCCGGTAACGGGTAGCATTATTTCTTTATTTTTATCATTATCCTTTTCCACGGAAGTTGGTGAAGGTTGAATCCTTGTTTCCATACCAGTAATTCTTTATTCTTTATAATAAGACAAAGGTAGTTCTGCATTCAGCCCGAAGCGTTACACAATTTTTGAAAAGAGTAATAAGATTGTGCTTCTAGTATAGGTTAAAACCGTAACTTAGATAATTGATATAGAAATTTTATGCCTCTTTATGTTAAAAATAGTTACTAGAGTGATATTACCCAAAATGAAAAATCGGAAGTACTCTTTTTTAGCTGTTTGTTTAGCTCTCTCAGCTTCGTGTATATTCTTAAGTTTTAAAAATAAAAAAGTAGCACCGGAAATTGTTACGGTAAGCACATTTGGCAAACAACCAGCCGTGGCAGTTGATCCAAACAACACCATTAAAGTAGTATTCGGCCAGGCCGAAGAAATATTTTATACTACTTCCACTAATAATGGTGAGACCTTCACCCCTCCCCAAAAAATAGGAAAACAAAAGCAATTGGCATTAGGTATGACACGTGGTCCTCAGTTAACAACTACGAAAGATTATACGGTGATTGCCGCTGCCGACCCTACCGGCAAAATAATGGTATACCAGTTAAAGAATAAATCAAATCAATGGGGCAAGCCCGTTAACTTACTAGACCAGGATACCACCGCTAAAGAAGGATTTGTAGCTTTAGCTTCCGGAAAAGATAATACCGTACACGCCGTTTGGCTGGATTTACGATTAGGTAAGAAAAACAATATTTTCACTGCTTCTTCCAAAGATGGGGGTAAAACCTGGTCAAAAAATAAACTGGCATATACTTCGCCCGAAGGAGGAATTTGCCCTTGCTGCCGGCCTTCTATTACTGCCGATGCCAAAGGGAATGTGTATATAATGTTCCGTAATGAATTAGAGGGTTCCCGGGATATGTACCTGGTAACTTCTACCGATAACGGACAAACCTTTGGTCCGGCTAAAAAACTAGGTATGGGTACCTGGGTATTAAAAGCCTGCCCGATGGATGGTGGAGCTTTAGCTTTAAACAAACAAGGCAAACTGGGTACAACTTGGCGGCGGGAAAACACGGTTTATTACGCGGAACCCGGTGCTATGGAAAGAAAAGTGGGAGAAGGCCGGGCCAGTTCTTTAGTGAAAAACGCAAAAGGTAATTATCTGGTTTGGCAGCACGGTAACCAGATTATGGCCTTAGCTCCGGGAAAACTAAGTCCGGAGGAAATAGGTACAGGCACTTATCCGCGTTTGGCCGCTTTAACTAATCAACAAGTTTTAGGTATTTGGGAATCGGAAGGAAAAATTCTGGCGAGGATTTTACCGTAAATTTGTTCTGTAATTACTTGAAGTTGAGAATAAAATTATAAATGCTTAAAAATTTTATTACTCTCCTTAACTGTTTAATACTTAGTACATGGTCATTAGCAATGGGTTTTTTAAGCTTATTATCTATAGGGACAATTGAAGATCATGAAAGGTTGGTAAGAGAACCATTCAGAGCTTTTTTATTAAGATTTTCAGTTGTTGGACTTGTTGGATTATTTGGAATTTTAATTCTAATTTTTTTTAATTTTTTGTTAAATAGATCTCTGCTGAAAAATAGTCAGCCAGTTAACCTCAAAAAATATTTTATTACAAGTTTTGTAATTACATTATCTATTTGCCTTGCTGGAACTCTATTATTTATTTTAAACTAGGTGTTTAATGATGGAATTACTTTGCCCAACATGGTGGCTGCTATGCCTAACCTATAGCTAATTCAATCAGAAAACTTCTTTTATAACTACCTTACTCATAAGATAATGCTTTTAATTCCTTACTATCGTAGAAAAAAGGTTCAAAGTTTTCTTCCAAAACTTCGCTGCTTACCTGCATAGATTGGCAAACAACATTGCCGAAAATACTGGCCACTGCGGCATCGGCGGCATCGCGGCCATTGGCAATCTTAACCAAACCATTCAGCGGCGCCAGTTTAGTAGCATCAAAAATAATCCAATGTCCACCAATGTAAGCTTCGAAACAGGCGTGAAAATCGGGTGGGTTCAGGTTATAGGCGTAAGCCGTAAAATAACGAGCCGGAATAGATAGTGCCCGGCACAAAGCAATACCCAAATGCGCGAAGTCGCGGCAAACCCCCGCCCGTTCGGTAACGGTATCGTAGGCAGACGTTTGCGAATCGGTGCTGCCGCTTAAATACTCCACATTCTCGTAAATCCAATCCGTAATGGCTACTACTTTGGCAAAGGTATTTTCAACTTTTCCGAATTTGTTATTCGCCAGCCGCTGTAACTTATCCGATTGACAATACCGGCTCGGGAACAAATATGGAATAATGTCTCCGTCTAACTGCACTACCGGAACAACTCCTTTTTCTTGCTTTTGATCGATGACCCGAGTTAGGGTATCCACGGTGGCTTTATAAGTTATTTTAAAATTCATGGGCTCCACCACCTCCAGCCGGATAAAGCGGTTGGCGTTTTGAGCCGAACTAAACTCTTCTACCCGGAGATAGGGATCTACCACCAACGACTCTTCCAATATTGTTTGCGTGGAAGTCCGGAGAGCATGAATATCTAAAATGAAGGTGCTGGGTTGCAGCACCTGGTATTGTATTTCGCTATTAACCTGAAATTTCATGGATACGTTGATAAGTACTTCGACGGAATTAGTTTAGAAGTATAATTTATTAATAAGTAGTTGTTCGGTATAAGTAGTTGGTTGTTCGATTAAAAAATTCTTAATAATCATAAAATTAACGTAAACCGCAGTGTAGTTCATTTCGTCAAAGTACTTAATCCTTTGATAACTTACTTAAGCAATCGAACAACTAGCAACGAACAACTACTTCATCCGGCTTGATTTTCAATTTGAGGCATTTTATCAAAGGCCAATTCCATCCATTCTTCCGGTATGGCATCTAAAGCTGATTTTAATTTTTGGGCCCAAATCTCGGAAATTTCTCCTAAGTCTTTTTGCTCATAACGATAATCTACCAATGAAAAACTATCTTTTTTGTATAAAACAACGTCTATCGGAAATTCCACGTCGTTGTTGCTCACCCGCGTAGAATCAAAAGAAAGAAAACCGGCTTTTAAGGCTTGCTTCATGGTGCTGTCGGCATGTAATACCCGGTTTAATATGGCTTTTCCCTGACCAGAATTTCCAATGATTATATAAGGAGCGCTTTCGTCTAACTCCACCCAATTTCCTTCGGAGTACAGCAAAAACAATTTATGTTCCGCGTCGTCCCGCAGCTGACCACCCACAATAGTATTTAAGTTAAATTTAAAGCCGGCACTTTCTAAAGCCGCTTTATCTTCCGTGGCAACTCTTTTAACCTGTTCCCCGAAGGCGCTAACTGCTTTGTATAGCTTGTTGTATACGGCTCCTTCTTCGAGCAATTCTTGAAAATAAAGAATGGCTTTATCGCGCACCGAACGAAGGCCACTGGTCATTATAAAAAGCGAGTGATTTTCTTTTTGGTTAACAAATATCTTTTTTTTAACGGTGGTATTGGTTCCGGCAGTAATACGGGTATCCGCAAGGGCTACTAATCCTTCTTTCACCTTAATCCCTAAACAGTAAGTCATAAATATTCGAAATTGTTTATTCTTCGCAAATTACACTTTTAACGGTGATAAAAAACATACTCGCCAAAGCAAAGGAAAATTTATGTTTTGGTTGCGTAAGGGTGCTTAATGAAAAAACTGTAACGCCGGTAATTGGAAATGGTTTACGATCTGTTTATTTAAAATTTATATAAAAATCAGGGAACGGAGAAAGAAATAAGGCGATGCAGGAATTTGCTTTTTCTCTGAAACAGTTAATCGAAAAGAAATGCCTTGATTACCAATTATTTTAAGTGGAAATGCTTCCTGAAAAGTGGAAATACAAAAGAATATAAGTACATTATCCGCCGAAAAGAAGAAGGCTTGCCGAATAATTGGAAATAATGCTGCCTAAAGATTTTGCCGAGCATCTTACCCGAAAACCGGAATTCTTAAACCAACTGTTCACTTTATATAACCCACCTTATGGCATTTCAAATTAAAAAGAAAGGCGAATTATACGACGTTGTCATTGTAGGCTCGGGAGCCGGCGGCGGCATGGCCGCTAAAACCCTCACCGAAGCAGGTCTGAAAGTAGCTTTATTAGAAGCCGGTCCGGATTACGATCCTGCCAATCCGGGTCAGCAAACGCAATTAATGTGGCCTTACCAGTCGCCGCGGCGGGGTGCCAACACCACGCGGGCTTTTGGCGATTTTGATGGTGCTTACGGAGGATGGGAAATCGATGGTGAGCCTTATACGCGCCAGGAAGGAACGGAATTTGACTGGTTCCGTTCCCGGATGATTGGGGGCCGGACGAATCACTGGGGGCGAATTTCTTTGCGTTTTGGGCCGCATGATTTTAAACGGGGCAGCATAGACGGATTGGGTGATGACTGGCCGATTGGTTACGAAGATTTAAAGCCGTACTACGATCGGGTAGATAAAATGGTGGGAGTATTTGGTACCAACGAAAATTTACCGAATGATCCGGATGGTTATTTTCTGCCGCCTCCCAAACCACGTTTACACGAACTAATGATCAAAAAAGCGGCTACCAGCATTGGTATTCCCGTTATTCCGGCAAGATTATCTATGTTAACCCGGCCGGTAAACAAAGACCGGGGTGCTTGTTTCTTTTGTTCGCAGTGCGGTCGTGGTTGTTCGGTTCACGCGGACTTTGCGGCCTCTACCGTATTAGTAAAACCTGCCCGCAAAACCGGCAATGTAGATTTGTATGTAAACGCCATGGCCCGAGAAGTTTTAACGGATAAAAACGGCTTGGCAACGGGCGTTTTATACACCGATAAAACCGATTTACAGGAATACCAGGTAAACGGCAAAGTAGTAATTTTAGCGGCCAGCGCCTGCGAGTCGGCCCGGCTTTTACTTAATTCCAAATCAGCCCAGCACCCGAACGGATTGGCGAACTCCAGCGGCGTGGTAGGAAAATATTTGCATGATTCTACCGGCGCCTCACGCAGTGCGTTTGTACCTAAATTAATGGACCGCAAGCGTTACAACGAAGACGGAGTGGGAGGCATGCACTTATATGTTCCGTGGTGGCTCGAAGGAAATAAAAAATTGAATTTTTCCCGGGGTTACCACATCGAATTAGGTGGTGGTTTGGGAATGCCTTCCTATGGTTTTGGTTCCGGCATTGAGCGTTTAAATGGTAAATACCCGAGCAAAGACGGCAAAGTAAAAGCGGCCGGTGGTTACGGCGCTTCATTAAAAAATGATTACCGTCGTTTTTATGGCGCGAACGTTGGTTTCTCCGGACGGGGCGAAAGTGTGCCGCGCGAATATAACCGCTGCGAAATTGACCCGAACGTAGTAGATAAATACGGTATACCGGTGCTTAAATTCAGTTATAAATGGACCGATCAGGAAATCAACCAAGCCAAACACATGCAGGATACTTTCGAAGAAATTATTCACGCCATGGGTGCCATACCAAACGGGGAAAAACCGGGCGCGGATGAGCAATACGGTTTAGCGGCTCCCGGCCGGATTATTCACGAAGTAGGAACGGTACGGATGGGCAATAACCCGAGTAAATCGGCCTTGAACAAAAACTGTCAGGCGCACGAAGTAAAGAACTTATTTGTGGTAGATGGTGGTCCGTTTGTGTCGCAGGCCGATAAAAACCCGACTTGGACGATTATGGCCTTATCGATGCGGGCTTCCGAATTTATTATTGATAATCTTAAAAAGCAGAATATCTAGCGGCTATTATTTAGCTTAAAAAGTAAATATTATGGACAGAAGAGAATCCCTGAAAGTTTTAGCCATTGGGTCGTTAAGTGCCAGCGCCTTGTTAGTAGGCTGCGAAAAAAATTACGGCGAAAAAGGTGACGAGAAAAGTACCTCCGAAGTAAAAGACGACGCCAAAGACGATGGATACGGCCGGACACCGGAAGAAAAAGAACGGGACGCCAAACTCATGAAAGAGCAATTTTTCACGAAAGAAGAAATGGCGACCATTGCGATATTATGCGATATTATTATTCCCAAAGATGATCACTCCGGCAGTGCCACGGATGCCAAAGTGCCTGATTTTATAGAATTTATGGCCAAAGACCAGCCGAGTCACCAAACGCCTTTACGGGGCGGATTGCGCTGGTTGAATATTAAATCGACGAAGCTGTTCGATAAGCCTTTTGCCGATGCGACCGAAAAACAGCAAATTCAACTGGTAGATTTAATTGCCTATCCCGAAAAAGCCGCGCCAGAAAATGCGCAAGGGGTGGCCTTTTTTACCTTGATGCGAAACATGACGGCGACTGGCTTTTTCACGAGTAAAATCGGCATTGAAGATCTGCAATACAAAGGAAATCAGCCCAATGCCTGGGATGGGGTACCGGATGATGTGCTAAAGCAATACGGTTTGGAATACGACCAAAAAACGCTGGCTCAATGCCTGAAAAACGAGGATCGAGGCAAAATGATGACTTGGGATAGTTAATTCTTAAAGTTTTCTTTATAAGTAAAGCCGGATCAGAAAATCTAATCCGGCTTTTTTATACCTGAATATTTTCCTATTTGTAACAACTTATTCTTCTGGTATGAACCGACGAAACTTCGTCCAGCTATTAACAGTGGGCAGCGGGGCAGCCGTTAGTGGCCTGCAATTATCTTTTAATGGTAGTTCTGTGGCCGCAACTAATTTACCGAATAGTCATGCCCAAGAGCTACGGGCGGATGTGGTAATTGCCGGAGGTGGTTTAGGGGGTTGTGCGGCCGCGCTGGCCGCTTTGCGTAATAATCTTATTGTTATTTTGACCGAAGAAACCGATTGGGTAGGCGGTCAGCTTACCCAGCAAGGCGTACCGCCCGATGAACATCAATGGATAGAAACTCATGGAGCTACGCAACTCTACCGTAACTTCCGGAAGGCCATTCGGGAATTTTATCTTCAGAACTATCCGCTTACAGAAGCAGCTCGCTCTCAGCAATATTTAAATCCGGGAAATAGCGCCGTTTCCCGGTTAGCGCATGAACCACGGGTGGCTTTAGCGGTTTTGTTCAATATGTTGGCGCCTTATCTCAGTTCAAAAAAACTTACCCTACTCTTAGAACATAAAATTACGGGCGCCGATGTAACTGGAGATAAAGTCCGGAGTTTAAAAGCTAAAAATTTAAGAAATGGGAAAGAAGTGGTATTAACCGCCCCATACTTTGTAGATGCCACTGAACTCGGCGATTTGCTACCTTTAACCAAAACCGAATTTGTAACCGGCGCCGAATCCCGCCAACAAACGCACGAACTACACGCTCCCGAAAAAGCTGACCCGAATAATCAGCAGGCATTTACCATTTGCTTGGCCATGGATTATGTTCCTGGCTCCCATAATATCATTGATAAACCCAAGGATTATGATTTCTGGCGCAATTTCACTCCGAAAATGAATCCGGCCTGGTCAGGCAAGTTGCTTAATTTGAACTACTCCGATCCGAAAACCTTAATCCCGAAAGCACTGGGATTTCATCCGGAAGGGATGCCTACCGGGCAGGCGCTTAATTTGTGGAATTACCGCCGGATTATTCATAAAGACAATTTTTTACCAGGTACCTACGCCGGCGACAGTAGTATTATCAACTGGCCCCAGAATGATTATTTTTTAGGCAACTTAGTTGGCGTAAGCGATTCGGAATTTAAGAAACACGTAAACCAAGCTAAACAATTAAGTTTATCGCTTTTTTACTGGCTCCAAACGGAAGCTCCCCGTCCGGATGGTGGACTGGGTTGGCCAGGTTTACGGTTGCGGGGTGATATTCTGGGTACAGAAGATGGTTTGGCCAAATATCCTTATGTCCGGGAATCGCGGCGGATTCAAGCTGTTTTTACCGTATTAGAAGAACACGTAGGTGCGGATAACCGGGCTTTAATAACCGGAAAAGAAAAAGATAATACCGCCGCCGATTTTTATGATAGTGTTGGGATAGGCTATTATCACATCGATTTACACCCTAGTAGTAACAGCAATAACTACATAGATTTCGCTTCTTTACCCTTTCAAATTCCTTTAGGGGCGCTTTTGCCGAAAAGAATGGAAAACCTTTTGCCCGCTAATAAAAATATTGGCACTACTCACATTACCAACGGCTGTTACCGCTTGCACCCGGTAGAGTGGAGCATTGGCGAGGCAGCAGGTTTATTAACGGCTTTTGCTTTAAAGAAAAAAGTACTACCCCAAACGGTGCGCGATAAGTTAAATTTATTAGAGGAGTTTCAAAAACTAATTCGTTCCCAAGGCATAGATACGCATTGGCCTAAATGAAAAAAGTAGGTTACCGATTCTATCTTTATTTATTCATTCATTTATCAAGTAAATAGGTTAAAATTGAAAAACCGCCTTCTTTTTTTAAATAAACTTGAGGCGATAACTAAAATTTATAGTTAAAAATTATTCTTAAATTGAACAGGTGTTTCTATTCTCTTTCCTAACAACCTTATGCGTTTACTCTCGCACCTACTATTCTTATTTACATTCCTGTTTTTTCTTTCCTGTACCAACAGAACCAACACCAGTGGTAAAACAACTTCGAAACTTCATCCGCGCATGTTGGTTTATAGAAATGCGGCTGGCATGGATGCACAAGGAATAGTCGGAACATCAACTAACTGGCAAATAGTAAAAGCAGCCGATAAAAGTTACCTGGTGGAAGACTCTTTAAAAAAATTTCCTCGGCTTTTAACTTCTACCTCGGCTCTTTCCCAAATGGATCACCGGCAGATTACTTCTTTAAAAAGGTTTTTAGAAGCGGGTGGAGGAGTTGTTGCTTTAAAAGATTCCAGTGATGAGGTTACAACCCGACCTTGGTTAAATGCTTTACAGGGTTCCCAGCAAGACCAAAAATTAAAACAGGAAGGAGGAAAACTTATTATTTTAGGTGCTAATCCATCAAGAGAAGAAATCCAAAAAGTGTTTGAAATAACTCCCGCTGCAATTAACCTTCCGGATTATCACTGGGCAGAAACATTACCCGTACCGGACTCCAGTAGGTATACGTACCAGGTTTTAAGTCAAGGTATGAACGAGCCGATGCAGATGGCTCTTCTGCCGGGTAATAACGTGTTGTTTGTAGAGCGAAAAGGGGCCGTAAAGCTTTTTGATGCCAGTACCCAACAAACTAAAATTATTGCAAACATCGATGTATTCAGCGGAATTGAAGATGGATTGTTAGGAGTAGCCGCCGATCCGGATTACGCCCGAAATAACTGGGTATATTTCTATTATGCCGTACCCGGGGAAAGAGTCGTAAATCGCTTAGTCCGCATGGAACTTCGGCAAGATATTCTGGACCGGAGTACCGAAAATGTTTTACTTGAAATTCCTACCCAAAGAAAGTATTGCTGCCACTCGGCGGGTTACCTGCATTTTGGTCCGGGTGGTTTGCTGTACCTGGCTACCGGGGATAACACCAACGCCGAAGAAACAGAAGGCTATATTCCCATTGATGAAAGACCCGGCCGGCAGTTAGCCGATGATCAGGCCACGGCTGCTAATTCCAACGATTTACGCGGCAAAATTTTACGTATTAAACCCGAACCGGATGGTACTTATTCTATTCCAGAAGGCAATCTCTTCCCGGTAGGAACTCCTAAAACCCGCCCCGAAATTTACACCATGGGGCACCGCAATCCTTACCGGTTTTCGGTAGATCCTAAAAACAACTTTGTTTACTGGGGCGATATTGGTCCGGACACCAAGGTACCCGCTTCGGAAGGCACCTTAAGTTATGATGAAATTAACCAGGCCCGAAAACCCGGCTTTTTTGGTTGGCCTTACTTTCTGGGTAACAACGAGGCATTTCCGTATTACGATTATGCCACCAAAAAATTCCGCGCGCAAGTTTTCAATCCGCAAAAACCCATTAACAATTCCCCGAATAACACCGGAATAAGAGAATTGCCACCGGCCCAGCCCGCTATGATTTGGTACGGCGATGGTATTTCTAAAAAATTTCCCTTAGTAGGCAAAGGCGGTGAATCAGCCCTCGCCGGACCGGTATTTTACTCCGATCAATTTAAGAATGCTAAGTACAAATTACCACCCTATTACGACGGCAAACTGTTTATTTACGATTGGGTAAGGCGCTGGTTTATGGCGGTAACCTTCGATGAAAATAAAAATTATTTAAGAATGGAGCCTTTTCTGGATCATATAACTTTTACGGCTCCCACGGATATGCAATTTGCGCCGGATGGAGCCATTTATATTTTAGAATACGGCACCAACTGGTTCGCTAAAAATAATGATGCCCGTTTAATTCGGGTGGAATACGCCGAAGGGAATCGCAAGCCGGTAGCCAATATTAAAGTCGATAATGTATACGGGGCGGCACCATTACCGGTAAAGCTTTCGGCCGCTGGCTCCAAAGATTACGACAAAAACGATAAACTGAATTTCGAGTGGCTAATAGAAGGCAAGTCCATAACCGGAGAACAAATTACGTATACTTTTATTAAAGTTGGTACCTATAATATAACCTTAAAAGTAAGCGATAACCACGGCGAAAGCAGCACTTCCACCGTTCAGGTGAAAGCTGGTAATGCGCCCCCGGACGTAATGATTGCCACCAAAGCTAACCGAAGTTTTTACTGGGATAATACCGAATTGGATTACCAGGTGCAAGTAAAGGATGCGGAGGACAAAATAATCGATTCTAAACAGGTAAAAATATCTTGGAATTACATGCCGCAAGGGAAAGATGTGGCTGTAGCGCTAACCCGTTCTCCTACTTCGGTAAACGTACAGTTTGCGAAAGGCCAGTACTTGCTCGCTAGCTTGGATTGCAAAGCCTGTCATTCTCAGAATCAAACTTCCGTAGGGCCGGCTTACGAAGCTGTAGCGGCGCGTTATGCGGGTAAAACCGGAACAATAGACAAATTAGCCAGAAAAATTATTACCGGCGGGAGCGGCAATTGGGGACAACGATCCATGTCGGCGCACCCGGATTTGGCCGAGGCAGATGCCAAAGAAATGGTGCAGTATATTTTATCTTTAAAGGAATCGGCGAAAGAATTACCCATGCAAGGCATCTTATCTTTGAAAGACCATCCGGGAAAAGGCAAAGAAGGCTCTTACCTGCTAACCGCCCTTTATACCGATAAGGGCGCCAACTCCATAGAACCCTTAACGGACCGCGATTACATCTTTTTGCGCAACCCTTTGGTGCAGGTGGAAGATTACGACGAAGGCAACGTGAAACTGGGCACCATAACCACCGAATTTTTAACTTATGCTACTGGCATTAACCATAAAAGCTTTGTTAAATTTAAAAATATAGATTTAACCCACGTAAAAAGTCTTACTTATCGGGTACAAACCAATGGTACCGGCGGTAATATAGAAGTACACCTCGATAAACCCGATGGCACCTTGGTAAGTACCGTAGCAGTTCCGGCACGAAAAAGCTCCGAATTAAAAAGCAATTGGCCAGAAGTAAGTACACCCATCAACCAAAAAACAACCGGCAACCACGACGTATATTTTGTCTTTACCGGCTCGTTGCCTAATCAACAAAACCTGTTTAACCTGGATTGGATTTATTTTTCGAATAAGTAAACCCATTCCATCTTTCATAATGCAGAATTTTATTCTTATTGAATAGAGGAATTAAAAGCTTATCAGGAAGTTAAAATTCAGGATATATTGAACTTTTAGTATATCCGAATGATTTAATTTACTAGGCCTTAATCTCTCCGTATGAAAAAAACTCTACGTCTATTATTTACTTTTTCCCTTGTTCCATTCATTCATTTACATGCTCAGACGCAATTAACCGATTTTAGAAACCGGGCCGATGATAAAAGCTCCAGCCCGGTGGGTTTTGTTAGCTTTAATAACAAGCTATTCTTTGAAGCCACTACCGAAAATGAAGGTAGGGAAATTTGGGTAACAGACGGAACGGACACGCACATCCTAAAAGACATTCACCCGGGAAATAACAGTGGAATAATACCCTCCTTACATACGCTTAAACAAGGTTCGGTGGTATTGAAGGATAAACTGTATTTTATTGCCAGCGATGGGGAAAATGGAGCTCAAATATGGTCAACTGAAGGAACCGAGCAAAGTACGAAAAGAGTAACCAATCTTTCTGATCTTAATACTTCCACCTTAACGTTAGTGAATAATTTTATTTACTTTGTAATCAAGAAAAACGAACAATTGGAAGTTTGGAAAAGTGATGGCACTAACGAAGGAACGGTTTTAGTAAAAAAAGACGTGCCCACCGCGAATGCTCCTTCCTTTGAAGGAACCGTAAATAATTTATATTTCTTTACTATCCAGACTCCCAAAACCAATACTTCCACCCTGTGGCGCAGTGACGGTACCGATGCAGGTACTTTCCCGATTACCGATGAGTTAGAAGGAAATGGGGCCGGCGGAGGAACTGCGAGTCCGACGCAATACATAGCATATAAAAACGAGTTGTACTTTGTGGTCAGAAGTTTTACGCATTTCCAATATCCGGTTACGGTTGGCATTATGAAAACCGATGGCACCTGGGAAAATACCAAACCAGTAAAAGCCGTTCACGAAGGTAGCCTTAAACTACTTAGCTTTGCCGATGTCATCCAAATAAATGATAAGTTATACTTTTCCTTTTTTGAAAGAGAAGATAGCCGGCTTTTTATTTGGGAATCGGATGGTACCAATATGGGCACTAAAAAAATTTATGATGAATTAAGTACCAGTTATTTTGCCCCTAGTTACTTAAGTTCTCAGGGAAACAATTTAGTGTTTACCGGTAAAAGTTCTAAAAACGGCACCGCTCTGTTGACTTTAGATTTAAAAAATTACACACTTACAGAGATTAAAGAATTAGCTCCGGGCATTGAAAAAGCGCCCTACAGTTTTTTTTACGATGTATTTTCCTTCCACCAATTAACCAACAATAGTTTTCTGCTTTTTGAACCTTACTTTTTAGAGAATAAAACCTGGAAAACCGACTTAACCGGATTGAATACGGTTGCCGTAAGTAACCTGAAATCTGTAAAAGAAGCAATTAACTTAGGGGAATACGTTTACTTTCATAATTCCACGGAGGAAGCAGGTATGGAATTGTGGAAATCGGATTTAGCCTTAAAAAATCCACGTCAGGTAACTAACATCAATAAAGCCAAGTACGGTTTAGAATACGCTGAATTTGGTGTTGTAAAAGATAAGTTAGTTTTTAATGCGGAGGACGGGGCGACTGGCAATGAACCGTGGGTTTATGATAATTCTACGAATCAAACAAAGTTATTGAAAGAAGTTATCCCCGGTAAAAATCAAACTTACCTAGGTAATTTTACGAATGTGAACGATCGTTTATACTTTGTAGTAAACAATAAAGAGTATACCACCAACCTCTGGCAAACGGACGGCACCGAAGCAGGAACATTTAAAATAAAAAATTACAAAGAAGATATCCCGTATATTTCGGTTCAGTATTTAACTAAAAAGAATAATCGGCTATTCTTTTTCGCCACTTTAAAAGACTACCATCAGGTATTATGTTATATTGAAGGACTGAATACCGTAAAAGTTAAAGACCTGGGGGTAAATATGTATAATGTGGCAGTGCGAGCTACCAATATGGTACTTGCGGATGATTACCTGTATTTTACCACGGATGGTGCCGGTGGCGAATTATGGAAAAGTGATGGCACGGAAGAAGGTACTACGAAAGTAAAAAGTTTTTATGCTATCTATAATTTAACAGCCGTAAAAAATAAAGTTTACTTTTCTGCTGCGCAAGGCAACCAAGATGAGTATGAATTATGGCAAAGTAATGGTACCGAGGCGGGTACTATACTGGTAAAAAATATCGGAAAAAATTATTCTTCTTACCCGGAGCAATTAGTTAATTTAAACGGAGTTTTGATTTTCTCGGCCGCTACCCAAGAGTTTGGGCGAGAATACTGGAAAACAGATGGAACTGCGGAAGGAACCGTTCAAATTGCGGACATAAACCCAGGACCAGCTACTTCTACGTTTAACTCCATCTCGAGTATTTATTATTCTTATGCTCCCATTGTTTCCAGTTACACCATATTTAATAATTATTTGTATTTCTCAGCTAACGATGGTTCTCACGGCACCGAGTTGTGGCGAACCGACGGCACAACTAGCGGCACTAGTTTAGTGAGTGATGTGAATCAAGGTCCAATTGGCTCGTTTCCTCAGCCTTTTACTTCAAATAACGGCAAAATTTATTTCAGCGCCTTTTCTGCTAGCTACGGAACCGAATTATGGTCTACGGAAGGAACAGCAGCTACTACAAAACAGCTGTTTGATTTAAATAATGGACTACCTGGCTCTTATCCCACAAAGTTTTCCTTTATTAACGATAAAATATTCTTTATGGCGGGAAAAAATGATAGTGGCCGCCAATTATGGAGCTACTCCAAAGATAATGTTACCGCCGTAAAAGAATTTAGGGAAAATAGCTCATTTAAAGTATACCCCAATCCTACCTACGATTATTTACACTTAGAAACCGGAAATAAAAAAGTACAATCCTTAAAACTGTACAACTTACAAGGAAGAAATTTCCCCATCGAGAAAAATCAGGCAGATAAAGTGTACGTGGGTAATTTACCTTCCGGAATATACCTGTTAGTTACAGAAATGGATAATAAAATAATTACCAGGAAGTTTATCAAAAAATAAAAGCAAAATCTAAATTCAAACTTATAAGCTATTCCAAGCTCGAATTAAGTTCGAATTTAGATGCTCTTAGGTAAGAAGTGTAAATACTTAGATTTCTATTTTTATCTTTTTTACGGGTATTCCTTTGCCACCAGCCATGAGCCCCTGAATTTTATTTTCCTTTAAACGTAAATCCACGATAATCAAACTGGGAGAAGGTTTAGCCATAAAATACCCTTGTTGAATCAAAAATTGGGTTTTATGCACTTGCATAATGTCAAAGAGGTAACAAGCTAAGGGGCCGGCTGCCATACCCGTGGCGGCTTCTTCGGGAATGCCGTAGCGCGGCGCGAACATGCGGGTATGCACGTCCCTTACGTTGCCGGTTTCGGTACTAAAAACATAAAAGCCTACCAAATCCAAAGCATCGCTTAGTTGGGCAATCAAAGTAAAATCGGGTTGAAGGTTTTGCAGAACGGCGGCATTTTTAACCGGAATAATGATAAAAGAGTTGCCGGTATTTACGCGTAATAGTGGTGCCTGATGAATTAAATCTTGTTCCGTTAAGCCTATTGATTTTAAGATTTGGTTTTGATAAGAAGTTACCTCGGTGTATTGCGGGGCTTTTTGTTCCATAAAAGCTAAGTCTCCCCGAAGGATGATTTCTCTTCGTCCGTCTATAGTTTCCTTTGAAGAAAATTTACTCTTAATCTGATGGGTTTGGGCTAGATAGGAAAAAGTAGCAATGGTAGCGTGCCCGCAATGCGCTATCTGGCGGGTAGGAGTAAAAAAATCAAGTTTAAAATCGGCCAATTCAGAATGCGCTACAAAGGCCGTTTCGTTTAAACCGGCAATTTGGGCAATAGCCTGTTTTTGTGCGGAAGTTAAAGCATCGGCGTTTAAAACAACACCGGCGGGATTACCACCTTGTTCCTGATCGACAAAGGCGTTTATAATTTGCACTTCTACGGCTTGCATTAAGTCCATGATGAAAAGACTATTTTTTATAGGTTAATTGCCTACTATAGACGCGTCTACAGGTAAAAAGACGCAGGTACTCTTGAAATTTTTTTGTAAGGCTTAACTAAGGAAAAATATACTAATTTTTGTTCCGGCGTATTGAGCGAAACAAACAATGTAAATACCGTTACTTATGTTAAGTTCCTAATAATAGTAAAGCAGCTTTATAAACCTTCGTGTTCCAATCCCCAGAGGTTATAGGAAATTCTTGGATGGCTTCCGGCTTTGCGGGCAAGCTCACCGGAAAGCAGCGTCATTCGTTCGATGGTACGGTTGTTCTTTAATAAACCAGCATCTAAAACCCGGAATGGCAATGGTCTTAGTAAATCAATTATTTGTTTTCGGACAAACTCATTATCTGATGTAACATAAACATCGCTTTTTATTCCTTGCAAAATGGGTTTATCAAAAACTACCCAATAAGTATTTTTAAATGCTCCCACCACTGTACTTTCCGGTATTGCTTTCTGTAATTCTTCGGCTGCTGAAGTACCATAAGGCGTAGTAAAATCGTCGAAATTGTCGTTAAATGGATTAACTATATCCAACACAATTTTACCTTTTAATAAGTCTCTATACTTTTCAGCCCAAGGTAAAAGATCTGTAAACCATAAAGTAGGGATAATTACATCGGCTTGTAGAGCCTCTTCTATACTTTTGGCCGCTAAGTCCAGCTGCAACTCCTGGACCACACTTTGAGTTTGTTCTTTCTTCCGGCCGCTAAAGCTAACCTTTTGGGGATAGTATTGGTAAAAGGTTTTGATTAGTCCTTTGCCCATCCGGCCCGTACCAATTATGGCAATATTCATCTTTTATGAAATTTAAAATCCTTCATAGATCTAAAGGAAATGGATATTAACTACAAGTCATTTGTAGTATTTTTCTAAAACTCGCTTTCCAATGAAACCAGGTTTATTGACTGTTACCCTGGAAATCCATTAACTTTTTTACCTTATCGGTTTCCACGTTAGGACAGTCTAAAATCATTATTTTAAGCTTGTCTTTGGCTCGTTGTACTCTCGATTTGGCACCGGAATAAGATATGCCAAAATAGTCGGCTAGTTCGAGTTGGGAGTAATTCTGAAAAGTGGTTAACAATACTGCTTGTTTATAATCTTCGGGTAATTTCTCGATTTTAAAATGGATGCAGTTGCTTAACCTTGAATATAGTTCTTCCTGCTTTTCCTGCTCCGGTAAGTCAAAGGAGTCATCTATAACCTGGTAGTTTTGTAAACGACGAAAATGATCGGCAATAGCATGGCGGGTAAGCTGGTATACCCAGGAAGTTAATTTTTTATAATCCCGAAGCGTATGAATTTTAGAGTGAATTTTTAAAAATACTTCCTGCAGGATGTCTTGGCTACTATCGGCATCTTTTACCTTTTTGAAGATAAATTTTTTTAATTCCTGATGCAGATCTAACCAAATAGCGTGGATAGAGTGATTCATAAAATCATGGTTATGTATGTCCGAAAAAATTAAATATAAGAGGAATAAAGATGCAAGTATTCGTACAAGGGAATCGGCATAGCGTAAGGTATTCACTAATGGATGCGTATGTCTCTGCTAGCTTAAATGAGGCAGTAGTAAATTATAAACCAAGTTGTTTATTTAGTTAAATTCTTACCTAAAGCAACTTGGTCTTCTACTCTCCGTATTAATCGATTAACTCAATTGCTTTTTCCAGGGCAGCATCTTTGCCGGCTTTTAACTCTTCTTTTTTATTTTTGATTAAAATAGTAGGTGCCATTCCAATACCTTCGTAGGATTCACCATTGGGTCCTCGTACATCCGCAATCGGCACCCGGAACACCCAACCGTTTGGTAATTCCCGGCGCATAGCATCGGGCACCGCACCACCGGTTGAATCGCCCACGAAAGTTACATTTTTGTTTTGTTTCATGGCCAGTACAAACGTTTCGCCGGCGCTGAAAGTAGCCCGTCGGGTAAGCACCACTACGGGTTTGGTAAACTGAAAATCTCCTTCCGGTTGGGTATAAAACTTTAATAATGGGCCAAAATCCGAATGCTTGGGACCGTTGCGTAACCGCGAAGTAAAAGATAAATGTTTCTCCGAGGCAAACCGGTTCGCGATATACTGACTTACCCGGTCTTCGCCGCCATCATTCTCCCGCATTTCAATTACAATTCCTTTGGTATCCCGCAATTCCTTTAATATTTTCTCTAGGGCTTTCACATAGAAGAAATAATCGTTTTCGAAATGTAAAAGATTGATATAGCCAATACTAGCCGATAGTTTACCGTAAACAATAGCATTGCCATGCGTCTTCTTTTCAATCAGGTATTTTTCCGCTACCGATTTATCGAAATCTGTAAAGGTTTTTCTACCCAAGATGCCGCCGCTGAACGGGGGTAAGCCGGTGCTGCGCAAAGGCCGCAAAAATATGTGATTGTCATCCAGCGGCGTAAGCATATTCACCATAATCTGGTATAACTCGGCTTCGGTTGTTGTGGATTTCACTTGCGGACGATATTGGTGGTAAACGGCGGTCCAATTTATTTGCTTTACTTCAAAAGAGCCATAAAGCCGGTCGAATTCCTGCCATAATTTTTCAAAATTTTCTTCCGGATTATTAGGTGATGGTGGACCCACGAGCGCCTCTTCGCAGGCGGCCATTGCAAATGCAAGTGCTAGAACAAGGAAATAGTTAATTAGGGATTTCATAATTTAAGTTTGGATTGATTTTAAGATTAGGTTGATTGAGAATAAAAGCGAGCCATTTGAACAATATTTAGCTACTTATTTTTTAAAGATTAATTTTTGAATTTAAACCGATAGCTGGTTTGTAGTAACAAGGCTTGAGAGTAGGACCGGATAGGACGTGGATCGGGATAATGGAACCAGCTAAATTGGTAAAGGGCTCCTAAGCCAAACCGGCGGCTTAATTGATAATTGTATTTCGCTTCCAGATTTATTTGCTGTAATTTATTCAGGGTTACCAAATCACTGCCTTGGTGAAAGAACTCCGTTAAGTTGGTGCCGTGCGTCGATTTAGCATAATTAGCGTAGTTGGCCCTTGACACAATAGCTAGGGCCGGAATACTTACCTGAGCCGTAAGGCTATGTTGCCGGATGGGTTGCCACTCTGCTAAAACAGTTGCGTTTAAGCCGGCCAGGTTCGTTGCCCAAAACGTGTTCGCAATTTGATCCGATAATAAAAACCCATTACTTAATTCTGCTCCGACAAACAATTGCCAGTTAGTAGAAGATAATGCTGCGTTTATTTTGCGGAGATAGGCTAATTTTAACTGAAGAGCATACAAAGTAGGGGTAATAGAATAAACATAATTGTCGTCGCCGTAAGTCCGGGATTTAAACCGCTCGGGAGAATAAGAACCCCACCCCGAATGTAACTTAAACTGGAACCGCGATTTTGTTCCCCGGTTTATTAAATAAAAAGCGGCCGAATTGGAGTTATGCGTTTTATATAACAGGGGCGAAGCTTGGGCATCCAGGGTAGCCTGATGATAGGGACCAAACATCAGGCTAATTTCTTTTGCTCTCTCTTGGGCATACAATTGAGGCAACCCATGTAGGCAAATAATGAGAATTAAAATTTTTTTCATAGAAGTAAAAAATTGGCTTGTTAGTTTTAGAAGATTAATAAGGAGATGATAAAATTTTAGAGATAAACCGAGCTGCTTTTCAACTTTTTAACTTTGGTGCTGACAAGCAAGAGGAGGTAATTACCGATTGATTTATTTCTTCCGGGTAAAGGTGAGGTTGGTAATAGCTTCCCGGTTGAAGGTAAAACCTACCGGAACTCCGGCATCGTTCGTGTTAAAGATCAGGCAGTTGTTGCCTTGTAAGTCCGCCAGAAAACGGTTGCCTTCCATAGGTTGAAAAGGAATAAATAGTATCCCAAATAAACGAAGACCCAACTTTCCTTTTCGTACTACCAAATGGTAAGTTTTCTTTAATTCCGGACTGTAATATTTTCCCGAATAAGTTTTTAGTTGCGATTTAGTTAAATGAACCGGGTTGATTTTCTGCAAAGTATAGCCATCTTCCCGAATGGGTAGGTGGTGCAAAGTATTTATTTGGCCATCTTCGGCACTGATAAAGCGGAGTTCATATTCTTTTAAGCCTTGATTCTGAAAATCCTGTGCGCCTAATGGCGTTAAAGGAGCTTTGTAACCATAGAGGGAAGTAGCCGCATACAGCTTGTCTTTTTCTTGAGTAATTATTCTTACATCCTGATTATTAGCTAGGTTTACATAATATCCCGCTAACGCACTTAAGTCACTATTGGTGACAGGCTTATCGATTGCTACTTTAGCAATTACTTTAGCTTTAATAACAGTTTCGCCCACGCTAAATAATTTGGGGGTAAGGCTATACATGTCGTTGGTATTTGCCAGACATATTACGGTTACGCGTTGTTCCGGAAACCGGACCATTTCGGCGGTATAACCCGGATCGCTACCGCTGTGGCTGGTAGCCAGAAATTCTTTGTAAGGCGCTATTTCCAGACCGTAGGCATACTTGCTCCACTGGCCATTATTTAAAGTAGCCGGAGTTAGAATTTTATTTATGAATGTCGGACTACCTTTACCCAGTTTATTGTTATAAAAGTTTTCGTTCCATTTCATTAAATCCTCCAACGTCGTAATTAAACCGCTGGAGCCAACGGTATTGCCTTTAAACTCACTCCGGCGATACCGAACCTTACCGTTTTTATAATTAACGCCGTATCCTTTGGCTAAGCCCGGAATAGTTTCCTTTAAATTACCGGAGAACCGGGTGTGTGCCATACCTAAAGGCTGAAAAATGGCGCGTTGCGTAAAATCATAGAAACTCATGCCACTTACCCGGGCTACAATTTCAGCCAACAAAACATACCCGCCATTCAGGTATTCGTACCGCTCACCGGGGTTAAAATTTAAATTATTTTGCCGGGCCATAGCCGCCAGTACATTTGCGTTGGTATAATGTTTTTCGCCTTTAAAAGTTAATCCTACCAAAGTAAAGCCATCGCGCAAGCCGCTGGTATGGTGTACCAGGTGGTGTAGGCGGATGGTTTTGCCTAAATCAGGTAATTCCGGCAGGTATTTACGGATATCATCGGAAGCGCATAATTTTCCTTGTTCTTCTAATAAAGCCACACTCATGGCGGTAAATTGCTTTGCCATTGAGGCTACCCAAAAAGAATGGTTAATGGTGAGAGCTTCTTTTTTCGCTACGTCGGCCATGCCGTAGGCTCGTTGGTATAATACTTGGCCATCTTGGATGACAGCTATTACTGCTCCTGGCGTTTTAGTTGTATTCCAGGGAATAAAAAGAGAATCAATATGTGCCTGTAGTGGTTGGGCTAAGGATTGCGCCCTAAGTTGGTTAAAAAAGCTGGTCGCTAAGAAGAAGATTTGACTCCAGATTAGCCCTAATACTAAGCGTTTCATACATAAAGTTTGTTTGGTTAAGAGGTACAAAACAAAGCACGAAAGGCCTTTTTCCTGCTTAAAAAAGAGGATTTGCCACTGAATCGCCAGTAAAATAAGGATGAATTGTAAGTTAACGTTTCAGCCAACGCCGAAACGCCGGTGCTTTGTCGCGGCTGATGGTAAAGTTTTCGGGCAATTTTGGATGGGAAATAAGTTGCACTGTAAGTTTGCCGTGCGTTTCGGTGGTATAGCTTTGTACGAGATGGACGGTGAGAATAAACTTGCGGTTTGCCCGGAAAAATACACTTGCGGGTAGTTGTTCTTCCAAGCGATCCAGGGAGGAATCCAGCAGGTACGTTTTATTGTCGATGGTTAATAAGTACGTTTCTTTCGCTTCGGAATAAGCGCAACTTATTTCGGAATAAGGTACCCGAATTTCTCTTTTCCCTATTCTTACCAGTAAATGTTCGTGGTTGCCGGTTGTTTCCTGCTGCAACTCTTGCACTAATTTATATTTCTCGGTTTGGCTTTGCAAGTAAGAGTCGTAGAAGTATAAGCCGATGTAAATACCGTTAATAAATAATAAAAAAATTAGGGCAATTATTACATCAAAGCTCCAGAAATGCTCTATTTGGTAAGGCCGGATGAAACGATATTCCAGCAGAACTAGAAAACTAAGGGTTAAAATTCCTACGACACAAGTACTTATAATTTGAATAATCAGCCGGAAAATTAAGTGTTTGTGCCAGGAATAATTTTTATCTAACCGGATTATTACAGCTCTTACTGCCTGCCATACCAGAAAAATCTTAAAAGCGTCGCTTAACACTTCGTACACAAACCACCGGTTTAATTTAATATCATCGTAGGTGAGATAATAAGCAAAAGCCGTGATGACGGGAATGCCAATTATTTGGATCCATTTATCGTAGTATACCGGAAGGGAGCGTGATGGAATTGACTCAGCAGACATAATGTACAAGCTCTTATTCTACTTACGAAGATAGTAGCCCCCTTATAAATTAGAAATTACTTTTTAGAAATAGGGACCTCAAGAAATAATTAGCCAGCAGAAATGGACCGGATTTTTTATAATAATTTTTAATAAAAATACTTTCTAACCTCAATTCTATAGCGAATTTTTCATTATTCGAATAAACAATTATATTTATTTAAAAAATATAGTTTTTAATTCATAGGTTAAATAAAATTCATACGGAATTTTTAAGATAATTATCCAGCTTTGTGTCCAATAAAGTTATATGTGAGGTGATTTCCCTATATAATGTTCTGCCCGGTTAGTTATTTGAAAAAAGATAAATAATGGACTTATTGTAATTTTATTTAATCAATTAATTCACACCATAAAATTTATTATACGATGAAAAAAAGTTTACTTCTGCTGGTGCTTAGTGCCACTTGCTTCGTTACCAGTGAATCGTGGGCCCAACAAAACTGGGTAGAGGGAGGTAATAACCTTACTGGGGTAGGCCGAATAGGATCGAACACCAATAACTCGGTTATTTTTGAAACAAATAATTTAGAACGCGCCCGGGTTACGGCTGCTGGTTTGTGGGGTTTTGGCACAGAAGAACCTAACGCGAAAGTTCACATTAACAGCAGCCTGGAGCAAATTCCTTTTCGAGTACAAATTCAAAACACGACTAAATTGCTGGTATACAAAAATGGCGGGGTTTCTATCGGTACCTTCGTTAATCCACCCACCAATGGTTTGTACGTAGAGGGTCGGGTAGGGCTGGGAGCTTCTCTTCCGTCGGCTAAACTGCACATTAAACACAACAGTACCCGGAGTGCGCCGCATTTGTTCTTGTACGAAGATGATTCGGATTATGTTAGAATAAACTTTGGCAATACCAATACCACCAATTACTTTGCTCTAGCTGCTTTACCGGCGGCGTCTAATGCGGCAGCTAAACTCAATTTTCGCTACAGTAATACCGACGATATTTTAACTGTTCAGGGCAATGAAAAAGTGGGGATAAACAATAACAATCCGCAAGCTGACTTGCATGTAAGGCACGGGCTTGGTTCCGGAACTACTAATGGTTTAAGATTGCATAACGCTGGCCCAAATAATGAAAACTGGAATTTATACGTATTAAACACCACCGGAGCCTTAGAACTTTACCAAAACGGCGAGTTCAGGGGCTCTTTCGACGATGTTTCCGGGGTTTACACCGCTGCCTCGGACATAAAAATGAAAAAAGATATTCAAAAATCAGATGCTGTTTTACCTAAAGTGCTGCAACTTGGGGTGAAGAAATACCATTTCCAGAAGAATGTTTCTACGGATACTAAATATTACGGCATGATTGCCCAGGAAGTAGAAAAGATTTTCCCGGAAGTGGTGCACCACCGCCAAGCGGACGACGGTACCGAACATTATACCCTGGATTACAGCGCTTTTGGAGTACTCGCGGTGAAAGCAATTCAAGAACAACAGCAAACAATTGCTTCCTTAACCGACCGAATTGCTAGATTAGAAGCTGCCATTGGCACTAATAATGTTTCCGGTTTAAAAGATATCGATTTAGCTGGAGTATCGCTGGAGCAAAACCAACCTAATCCTTTTAATCAAGTTACTACTTTCCGGTACACCTTACCGGTAGGTACCAATGGAATGCTTAAAATTTACGAGGCTTCTTCCGGTACTTTAGTAAAAACATTACCTGCTCCGGCTATCGGTCAGGTTCAGGTAAACGCTAATGATTTTAAGGCGGGAACTTACGTGTATACTTTAGTAGTAAACGGAAAAGTAGCTGCTTCCAAACAAATGTTGATTGTGCAATAATTTATTCGATTAAATAAAAAAGCTGGCTGTTGTAACAGCCGGCTTTTTCATAGATAACAATTGTTTATTTTAGTTATAAGTTATTTTTTACTCATGAATTACTTTGCCGGAACCACTTATCCGGGTATTTACCGTGGGATTACCACGATAGTAAACGGTGCCGCTACCCGCTAAATCTACATCCAAGGTTTTACTGGCCATTACCTGCGTTTTACCGGAGCCAGCTACTTGAACACTTACGTCTTCAGCAGTTAAGTCGTAGGATTTTACTTTTCCTGAACCCGCGATATGTATGGTTTGCTGTTTGGCCGTACCGGCTAGTTCTATTTCGCCGGACCCCATTATTTGGGTAATTACTTTGGTGGCCGCTAAATCAGCTTCAATTTTTCCCGAACCGTTTACAACTACTGAAAAGTCGGTAGCTGTTAATTTATTTTGCCCGCTTATCTGCCCGGAACCATTCAGGTACAATGAATTTACTTCGGGCATTGTCAAGTACACTTTTACGGTTTTACTCCGCCGGATACAGTCGTCGAATTTTATTTTCCATTTGCCGTTCTGTACTTGGGTATTTAATTCATCCAGAATGTTTGGTTCTCCTTTAACTTCTATTTTTTGGGGGGAGCCTTGGGTGACGTAGACCTCAAAATCCCCGTTCACGTCAATTTCTTGGAAAGGCTGCAGTTGAAGCGTGCGGCTGGTTACATCGCCTTCCCCTTTGATACAAAAAGCTCCGTGGTCGGTACAGGCGGCTAAAGTGAACCCGGCAATGACCCAGGTTCCCCAAGAGAGAATATTTTGTTTAATGGTTACTTTCTTTTTCATAGTTAAAAAATGGTGGATGGATTAGAGTTTAAATGATTAATATAATTTTTTGGGTTATGTATAATTGGGATTAAGTAGATTAATAGATTTTAAGAAGTTGAAAATAGTAGTAGGAGGAGCTTCAGCTATTTACAAATTTATTATTTCGAAGAATGTAGGCACCGCAGTACCAGGCTGCTGGTTAAAGCAGAATTTTAAGTATTGACTTTGTTACACGAAGAGTTTTTTAGTTGCTCGGTTTCTGTTCGCCGGAAGGAGCGGGTGGGTGAACACTGATGCTTTCATGTAATAATTGCCAGCCTTTAACGGGATCTTTCCGCCAGACGTGCATGTAAACTCCTTTTTGTTCCGCGTTAGCACCAGCGTCCGATCTAACAACGAAACAGGAGCCATACACCACTCCTAAATCCTGGGCAGCCGCTAGTTTGAACCCTTCCGGAGTAAATTTCAGGTTCGTATTTTCGGCGAATAAAGCCTGCTTTTCAACTTCTGAAATGTAAGGCGCTTTACCCCGGCGTAAGATCCGGGCTTCGGGATGCAATACCTCTTGGTAACCCGCCGCTGAACCCGGTTGTATTTTGGCGGCCAGGTTTTGATCTATTTTTATTAAATCAGCTTCTTCTTTTTTCCGGCTTTTAACCAGAGCCGGAGCAATGGTTTTTACGTCATTTAGTTTCCAGGTGGTTGCCGTAGAAGCATGGGAATTACCTAAATCAATAACAAATTTCCATTGCCCGTCGGGTTGTTTTTCCCATACCGTAGCAAAATCGCCGAAAGCCACATCTTTTCCCTTTACTTGGTATTTGTAAGGACCAGAGGTATAGCCTAAATCTCCGGAAGCAGAAATACTAGCTACCGCCGGATCCCAAATTAACTTACCGGTAGTATCCGGCGGTAAGTTTTGATAAATAGGCCGGCCTTTTTCTAATTTACCCTTATTCTCCAGCAAAGAATTTTCCGACATATTCGCTAAAAAAGCAGCCCTGGTATCTTGCGTAATGGCCATTTTAGCAAAAGATCTTTCCGCGTTAATTACTTCCTGTACCTTTACCTGAGCCTGGGTATAAAAACCAGTGATTAATAAATGTAAGAACAAGTAAAAAGACTTTTTCATTTGTATAGATTAAACTAGTTTTATTATTCCGCTAAAGTTCAACTGCTATGCCAGAGCTAAAAAGGTGCATTTTATCATTTAAAAACCCATATTCGGAAAATCCTGCTTCAAAAAGTGTCCGTTTTTAAAAACAAGTGTCCGCTAATAGAACAGATTTCTCTAGGAATCTATCCGGAAAAACAACCTGTGCATTCTATTACTCCAACTAAATTTCTTCTCTTCTTAACGGGTTAAAAGGATAATAGTAAAAGGAAAAATGGGAAATTAATGAACAAGGGTTAAAGCTTTTTCCAAGGCAGCATCTTTACCAGCTAGTACTTCGGCTTTCGTATTTTCTACCAGAATGTCCGGAGCAATGCCCATTCCTTCGTAGCTTTTGCCGTCTATTGCCCGGATATCATTAATACTGATGGTATAATACCAACCATTCGGTAATTCGCGGCGAGCTTGGTCGGAATAGGCTCCCAGGGTAGTATCGCCAACTTGCACCAGGGGTTTAGAAGCTTTTAGCGCCCAAAGTAAAACTTCCCCGGAACTAGCCGTCCACCTATTCGTTAGTACTACCAAAGAGTTCGTATATTGATTTTTGCCTTGTGGTTGTACGTACCACTTTACGGGAGCCGTAAAGTCGGTGTATTTTGGTCCGTTGCGTTTGCGGCTGGTCATGAACAATTTTTTAGCGGTGGCAAACCGACCGGCAATGTAGGCGCTGTTTTTATCATAGCCGCCTTCAAAATCCCGGAGGTCCAGCACTAAACCATCTGTATCTTGTAAATAATCTAACATCGTATTTAAGGCTTTGGTGTAATAAGCAACGTCTAAGCCCGAGTCTTTTAAGTAGATATAACCAATGTTAGGCGCCAGTTTACCGTAGGTGATGCTAGGGCCATATTCTTTTTTTTGGATTAAATAATGCTCTTTCACCACTTGCAAAGAAAAATCTTCGTGTTTTAAACGACCCGCTAAGCCGCCATCGTAACGCATACCCGGAGTTCCCGGTGCGAGTAAGGTTAAGTGACTATCATCTAAATGAGCGAGCATTTCGGTAAAAATTTTAAATAATTCCGCCTTGGTAGTAGTGGTTTTTACCTGGGGCCGGTATTGGGCATATAAGGCATTCCAATCTATATTTTTAATCGAGAGAAAAGCCGATAATTGGTCGTACTCCCGCCAAAGCTGTTCAAAATTCTGCTCCGGATTATCTGGAGTAGCCGGCCCGACTAAAGTATCTTCACAGGCCGAGAAGCTCAGCCAGATAAATACCAGTAAGAAAGAGTGAACAAGAAGTTTTTTCATGGTTTTAGATAAATAAATAGTTTAAAATAAATAGTTTACCTGAGCGCTTACCGCTTGCTGATAGGCCCGGATGGAACGAGGTTGGGAATAATGCTGCCAATTGAAATCATAAGCCAGACCTACTTGCCAGTGGTAATTTAACCTAAACTGATAAGCAGCATCCAGGTTAATGCGTTGGTATTGCGGCACAAAAGTCAGATGACTACCTTCGGCAAAAAAAGCGCGAAAATCACCTTTTTCCGGATCTGAAATACTGTTACTATAAGGCATCCGGGAAACTAAAGCCAAAATTGGAAGAGAAGCCCCAATTCTAAATTTCTGGTTAGGGAAAAAAGATTTTTCGTATTGCAGGACGGCGTTTAAAGCCAGGGAATTCATACCCCAGGTACTCCAAAAACCAATATTATCTGAGTAACCAATCCATTCTTGTAAACTGATACCCGCAAAAAGCTGATTATTACCTTTTACCTGTAAGCGTCGCAAATAACCTGCTTCTAACTGGCCCAGGTAAAGAGTAGGAGCGTGTAAAACCGAAACGGTAGTCGTTTCGCCGTAAAAATCAGTGTTGCTTAATATAAATTCGCGGGCACCATGTTCTTTGGGTAAAGCCGTACCCAGACCTGCCTGAAACTTAATATACCTTCTGGATTTTGGCGCCGTATGTTCGTAAGCGAGCGCTATGCCGTTTAAATTGGCATGGTACACCAACGGCGAGGCTTGCTTATCTAAGAATCTAAAAGTACTGCGGGTATAAGCAATCTGCAAAGTGCTTTTCTTCAGGTCCTGCGCCGGGAGGATTCTAGAGCTTACCAGGAGAAGTAAAGCTAGCATTGTTCTGGAATAATAAATTCTTTTCATAGGTTTTATTTAAAAAATTGAGATAATAGGATAGCATGCCAGCTTGGAAACCGGTTTAAAAAAAGTAGATAAGGTTTTAATGAGTGCCAGCTAGATACCTGCTGGCTAGAGAACTTGCTATTTAGCGGCGGAAGAAATCTTTTTTTTCCGGATTATATCGAGCGTAAATTCCAGATCAGCGTCTCGTTTCTGCAAAATATCTTCTATGGTAGGCACCACTTCGTGATCCGGCAAAACGCCCCGGTCCGGGTAAGGATAACCTGCTACGGCCATGTGGTAATCCCATTGCGGCGTAGCAATTTCAATACCCGTATGGGGCAAAACGGTCACTACAAAAAAGCCGCTGGTGTTGCCGTAATAACCGCCGCCGGTTTCGCGGCCCACAAAGGTAGCCCGTTTATTATAATGCGCGATGGCCGCAAACTCCGCAGTAACCGAAAAACTATACCCATCCGTTAAAATATACACGTCGCCTTTAAAGGGACTTTGCTGCGGTTTTTGGGTTTTCAAAGCTTTTTTATAAGGAAATACATACTTCCCATTTTTGTCTTTCCGGATGAACAAACTACGGTAAACAGGAAACATTTTGGGCACCCAGGCAATGTGTTCGCCAAAGCTAAACTTTTTCTTTTGCGCCACGAAAATCTTATCGTAGTACCGGAAAGGTTTATCCGATAAGTAGGAGTAAAGCAACGAACCCCACCGATCCATGCCGCCTTCGTTGCCCCGCACATCAATAATTAAATTTTGAATGTTTTTCGCCTTGAGCTGCCAAAACGTGTCTTTGTAGAATTTTTTAACGTCCATCTGATCTTTATAGACGTTGAAATTATCAATGGTTAAAATGGCCGTTCTGTTTTCTTTGTATTGCAGCCGCATGGGAAGCCGGGGAGCAGGCTGATCTTCTTTTTCTAATTTTTGCAGGGTAGCCAGGTTAATGGCAGGTACGGTTATTTTATTCGTGCTTGAATTATTTTTTTCTTGAAAAGTAATTTCGTAAGCGAACGCAGCGCCCACGTAAGTACCGTAGTAAAAAGGAAAAAACTTGGTCAGAGATTGGTATTTAACCGCCTGACTATTGCCGTCCGCAAAATAAACCGTAGGCAGTAACTTGTCTACTAGTTCTTGTACCGAAATCCCGTTTATAGCTATTATCTCAGAACCCAAAGGAATATTATTTGAGCCGGAATTATTACGCACTAAGAAAGCCTGTTTCCCCGCCGGAAAATATAAATCTAGCGGAAAGAGCTGATCCAAATTATAATAATACTGCCAATGCGGGCGCACGTGGGGCATGTATTTTACGTGACCATCTTTTAAAGCCACAATAAGGGGAGTGGCGGCTACGTAAAACTCTTGCTGGGTCATAGGCCGGTTCAAGGTTTTCCCAATGCTGTCGAATAAAACCTCGAAACGGGTTTTGGAAGTGTAGCGGTACATTCCGGGATGCGACTCTTCTAAAATAGTACGCATCAACTTTAGATCGGCTTGCAATTGAGTTGGCGTAAATTGCTGGTTTACATCTACTGCCGCGGAAGTTGCCGGCTGGGGTTGGCTCATGCCCCGGTAGGAGCCGAACACCAACAAGGAGGATAGTAAACAACGTTTCAAGAGACTTAACTTTTTCATGGTTTTAGAGGAAAGGAACGTTGCAAATGTATCGTCGTAAAAAGCCGCTGTCGTCTTAACCGCTAAGTTCAGACCCTTTTTGGGCTAAAATAAGGGCAATCCGCTAAGTTCGGACATTCTGGGCCTGGCTCCGCACGTATTCCGAGGGCGTTTGGCCGGTTTGTTTTTTAAATACCGCATTAAAAGTAGCTTTGGAGTTAAAACCGGCTTCTTCGGCAATGGCTAAGTTCGTTAAATGTTTGAATTTAGGATCGACCAACAATAACTGCGCTTCGGCTACCCGGTACTGATTGATAAAATCGTAAAAATTTTTATCTAATTTATTGTTGATGATTTGTGATAAATGGTGTTTGGGAATCTGGAGAAGCGCCGCTAAATCCTGAATGGTAATATTACTTTGCCGGTAAGGCTTTTCTGCTTCCATATAATCCAGCAAACGATTCAAATAATTTTGGCTTTCTTCCGATTTTAAACTCGACTTTTGGTATTTTGGCACAGATTCCTGCGTTGTCTCCAAATTATCCGCATGAGGAGATTGGGTTGGTAAAGGGGCATCGTTTGAAGAGGAAATGGGTGCTTTCTGGTCGTAAGTAGATACCTGGTTTGGAAAAGAAGCCGGTAAAACGGGTCGGTTGACAAAAACCTGGGGTTGGGCCAAGGCTTTGTACCCAATCCAATAAACCAATGCCACCATCATTAAGTAATGTAAGTGGTAATGATAAATTTCGGTAAGCACGGGTACGTACCATTTTTTGGCGTAAAAAGCAATGGCTGCCACAAAAAAGATACTTAAAATGGCATAGATAAATTGCTTTAGCCACTGTAAACGGATTTTTTCCAGCTCCGAAAAAGTATCTAAAATTTTCTTTTCGTACCGATACAAAGCCTTCAAGGAATAAACCAGGTAAAAAAGTATTTGAAATAAAGTCGCCTGGCCTAACAAACCGAAATCGTCTTTACGGGCCGTTTCAAAATCATTTAAATAAGCAATTTTCTCAGCGGTAGATTGTAAATAATAAGGTAACAGATAAATAAAAGTTACAATTGCCGGTATAAAGTGAATCAAGTCCGTGCGCCTAAACCGGGGAGCCCGAGAGGTAATTTTCCGGGTAAAAAGATATAGCAACGGACCAAAGAACAAAGGATTTAGCCAGCCAATTTTACTTAAATGCGGAAGAGTAATAAAAAACTCCCGAGTGTCGAATGCTACCAATATCGATTGAATAGACACCAGAAAAATGAAAGCTCCCAGCAGCCGGTTAGCTAATTGGTTGGTTTTACGGGTAAATAAAAGAACAGCCAGCAATATTCCCTGTAAAGCTCCACCTACCAGGATCAACTGCATTATTTGGGTAAAATTCATAATTAATCAGCCAGTAATGCTACAAATTTAGTAAATGTATGGCTTAATGCCGCTGTACTTTGCTTTTACCAATAATCATTTCACTTATTTTTAACCTTACTACCTATTTATTTATAAACGTGACTCCATATAAGGGAAAGATTTACGGGTTGATATTAAAACTTCTTTCGAATAAAATAATTTAGACCTTACCCTGATTTGAGTATATTGGCGCCGAATAAAATGAAACTGGAAGGTTATTTTCGTTTCCAGTTTCATTTTAAATCTAAATAAAATGTATGGTAATTCATTTAATTTCCGGACCCCGTAATATTTCTACGGCCTTGATGTATTCATTTGCTCAACGAGGAGATATGAAAGTAATGGATGAACCGTTTTATGCTTTTTACCTGATTTTAACCGGTTTAGAACATCCCGGCAAAGATGAAATTTTAAAAACTTTAGAACCCGATCCGAAAAAAGTATTTACCCAGATAAAAAGTTTAGAACAAAAACACGGCAACGTATTTATCAAAAATATGGGGCATCACCTGCAAGGCTTTGATTATAGCTCTATCGTGTTATTTCAAAATGTGTTTCTCATCCGCGACCCCGGCCAAATGCTTTTATCGTACGCCAAAGTAAGAGAACAGCCTACTTTAAACGACATTGGTTTAAAGCAACAAGCCGAGCTTTTTGCCTGGTTACAAGCCGAAGGACAACAACCAATCGTTCTAGATGGCAACGAACTCCGGAAAAACCCAAGTGTTATTTTAGAAAAATTGTGCGAGCAATTAGGCTTACCATTTACCAAGGCTATGCTTTCCTGGCCGGCTGGCCCTCGGGCAGAAGATGGTTGCTGGGCTCCTTACTGGTACACCCAGGTACATCAGTCCACTAATTTTATGCCGCCCGAACCAGATACTACTTCATTACCAAACTATTTGCTCCACACGTACGAAGAAGCTTTACCTTATTATACTACCTTAAAAAATTACGCCCTTAAAGCCTGATTATGCTGCAACAATACGATCCCCGGAATGCTGAAATAAAAGTTTGGGTCAATGGTTTATGTTCCCGGCAAGATGCCCGCGTTTCCGTTTTTGATAGTGCGGTGCAAGGCGGCGATGCGGTTTGGGAAGGAATCCGGATATACCACGGTTATGCTTTTATGCTGGAGCAGCACATAGACCGCTTACAGGAATCGGCCCATGCTTTAGCATTTGCCCACGTGCCCACCAGGGAGGAAATCAAAGAAGCAGTATTTGCTACCTTACAAGCCAACAGAATGAAGGATAACGCGCACATCCGGTTAACGCTAACCCGCGGCGAAAAAATAACGTCGGGCATGGATCCCCGGTTAAACCAAAAAGGTTGCACCTTAATTGTACTAGCCGAACACAAACCACCGGTTTATGATAATTCTGCCGGAATACGGTTAATTACCAGCGGTATCCGGCGCAACAATCCGCAGTTTTTGGATTCTAAAATTCACCATAACAATTTACTAAATAATATTTTAGCCAAAATTGAAGCCAACGTAGCCGGAGCCGACGATGCTTTAATGCTGGATGGACAAGGTTTTGTGGCTGAAACCAATGCTACAAATTTATTTATGGTAAAAAAAGGCATTTTGTATACTCCACTGCCAGATGCTTGTTTACCCGGTATAACCCGTAAATTGGTGCTGGAAATGGCGGCAGAATTAAAAATACCTGCCATGGAAAAAAACGTATCTCTTACCGAATTTTACAATGCCGATGAGGTATTTGCCACCGGAACCATGGGGGAACTAACGCCCGTGCAAGAGATTGATGGCCGCAAAATTTTAAACCGCAGCCAATCTGAGGTTTTAAACAAATTGAAGCAGCATTTTACGACTAAGATTGAAGTATACGGTGTTAAACTTCCTTTTTAAAATAATTACGGGAGATGCTTTAAAAAGTAAATTTAATCTGATAAAATCTGTTTGTTTTTCTTCTTATATCTGAGTAACCTAAAACTTTAGTTTCTATTTTCTGGGTAATTATTCATTAAATTTCCTATTTTACCCGTCTTTTATTTGTGCTCACCTGCTTGCGCGGGTTTTTGAAAGTTTTTGTACGTTTTTCACGCTGCGCTCATGAAACCTATTGTACAAATCTCCCTTGACCTTACTAATATGGAAGAAGCTCTCCAAACGGCCGCTCTAGCCCGACGGGCCGGAGTAGATTGGTTAGAGGCAGGCACTCCCTTAATTTTAGCCGAAGGATTACACGGGGTGCGGCAATTAGCGCAAAATTTTCCGGGAGTTCCTATAGTTGCCGATTTAAAAACCATGGACGGTGGTTACCTGGAAGTAGAAATGATGGCAAAAGCGGGCGCTACCCACGTAGTGGTAATGGCGAGGGCGCACGAAGAAACCATTAAATGCGTGGTAAAAGCCGGTCGTGATTTCGGAGTTAAAGTAATGGGCGATAATATGGTTTGTCCCGATATGGTGGCAGGAGCCAAGTGGCTGGAAGATTTAGGTTGCGATTACGTCATTCATCACATTGGATACGACGAAAGGCGGGGAATTGCGGCTCAAGGCAGATTAATGCCTAGTCCATTGGACCAGTTGCGGGAAGTAGTGCAAGCCGTTTCTATTCCGGTACAAGCAGTAGGTGGCTTATCCCTGGAACAAGCCATTCGTTGTCCGGAATACGGCGCTCCTTTGGTAGTACTCGGTGCGCCTTTAACCATTGACGCAGATGCCTTTAAAACGGCTGATGGCGATCTGGAAAGCTCTCTACGACTAATTTGTGATAAAATCCACGCCTACGGTGACGTTCCGGTAGGTAGAATTTAAATTGGAAGTTGCAAGTTGCAGGTTACAAGTTAGAGAAGTTGAAATTTGTAGATTTTAGCTTCTATACGCAGCTACTATTTTACTTATTTTAAAATACTTTTTAATTTTCTAACCTGCAACTTCTTACCTAAAACCTAAAACTTACTACTAAAATAAATATGAAATCTGCTGCTGTTGTAAATTTTGCGCCGGAGAAAGGATCGGTGGAAGTACGGGAAATTGCCGAACCTACCATTGGGGAGGAAGATGTATTGCTGGAGGTAGCCAACGTAGGGGTTTGCGGTTCCGATTTGCACCAGTGGACCGCCGATCATTCCTGGCCGGTCAATTACCCGGTAGTATTGGGGCACGAGTTTGGTGGACATATCGCCGCTTTGGGTAGTAAAGTAGTAGGCTGGCAAGAAGGAGATCGAGTTGTAAGTGAAACAGCAGCGGTGATTGATCCGAACAATCCCATGAGCCGGAGCGGTTTGTATAATCTCGATCCTACCCGGAAAGGCTTTGGTTACGGCGTAAACGGGGCCATGACCCGTTTTGTGCGAGTACCCGCCCGCTGCTTACACAAAGTACCCGATAAATTAGCCTTTGAAGAAGCCTGTTTAACCGAACCTTGCTGCGTAGCCTTTAACGCCTTAGTAGAAAATTCCCGGATAAAACCAGGCGACCGGGTTATTGTGCTCGGACCCGGTACCATTGGTATTTTGTGCGCGGCAGTAGCCAAGCTTTGCGGAGCCGAAGTAGCGCTGGTGGGTTTAGAAGCCGATCGGCACCGGTTACATATTGGGGCACAATACGGTTGCGAAGCTATTGTGGGAGATGCGACCCCTTGGGCCCAGGAACGCGATGGTTTAGGCGCAGATTGCGTGATTGATGCCGCCGGCGTGAGCGCTACCTTAAAAATGGCTTTACAATTGGTGCGTCCGAATGGGCACATAGCCAAAGTAGGGTGGGGTCCGCAACCTTTAAATTTTTCGCTCGATCCTTTGGTGCAGAAAAATGTAACCCTACAGGGAAGTTTCAGCCATAATTGGCCCGTGTGGGAACGAGTTATTGCTTTACTGGCCAGCGGACAATTAAACGTGAAGCCTATTATTGGCGGGGTGTGGCCTATTACCGAATGGCACGAAGCTTTTGATAAGATGCACCGCGGAGAAGTAGTAAAAAGTGTGCTAAAACCAGTTTAACCATGCGGCTGCAAAACAAAGTAATAATTGTTACGGGCAGTTGTACGGGCATTGGCAAAGCTATTGCCGAACGCTGCGTGGCCGAAGGTGCCCAGGTAATTATTCACGGTTTAGAAAAAGAATTAGGGGAGGAGGTGGTAGAGCGTTTGGGCTCCTGTAATGCCACTTTGCACATTGAAGACCTGACTTCTCCTGGCGCTTCGCAACGATTAGTAAACCTTGCCCTGGAAGTTTTTGGCCGGCTGGATGCCATTGTTAATAATGCCGCTTGGGTTATCAGCTCCAACATTCATACAACCGACGAAGCTTTTTTACGCCGGGTTTTAGAAATAAATACCATAGCGCCGTTCGCCTTAATTAAAGCCGCTTTGCCGCACTTAAGCCAGGTTAGAGGTTGCGTGCTGAACATTGGTTCGGTAAATGCCTACAGCGGCGAGCCTAATTTAATGGCTTACAGTGTCTCCAAAGGGGCACTTATGACATTAACGCGCAATTTAGGGGATACGCTACATCGGGAAAACGGGGTGCGGGTGAACCAGATTAATCCGGGATGGGTACTTACCGAAAACGAAGCGCAACGCAAACACGAACAAGGCCTACCAGAAGATTGGTACACCGAAATACCATCGGTATTTGCTCCGGCCGGTCGGATTTTGTGGCCGTCTGAGATGGCCGCGGCGGCCGTTTACTGGTTAGCCGACGAAAGCGGCCCCATTAGCGGACAGGTAGTAGATTTAGAGCAACATCCCTTTATTGGCCGTAACCCACCAAAAGATACTTCCACTATTCCCAATTCGGTTAGAGAAGAAAGTAAGTAAAATGCACATAACTAACTTAAAAACTTTAGCTTAAGTACTTCGACGAACTTAGTTTAAACTATCATTTATACTAAGTTATTAATTATCAATAATTTACTAATCGATCAACAAACAACTAATAACTAATAACCACTCATGCCCCAATTAGCTGCTTTCCCGAAAGCTTTTATGCAAGCGCTTTGCCAGGACGGCACCATGCGCGTTTCCGAATGGATTGAACTTGCCGTAAAATTAGACATTGATGGCTTGGAGTGGTACGCGGGTTTTCTGGAAATGGCCGATGAATGTAACTGGTCCCGTTTCCGGCAGCAGGTAGAAGATCATGGTAAGGTAATTCCCATGCTCTGCTGCTCCCCGGATTTTACGCATCCGGATGTAGCCTTTCGGCAGAAAGAAATGGCGAAGCAGAAGAACTGGATCGATATGGCTCATACCCTGGGCTGCTCGTATTGCCGGGTACTTTCGGGGCAAAGGCGGCCGGAGGTAAGTATGCAGGAAGGAATCAATTTAGCGGCGGAGAGCATAGCCGCTTGTTTACCCTACGCTCAGGAACGAGGGATTACTTTAATTTTGGAAAATCATTATAAGGACGACTTTTGGGAGTATCCGGAGTTTGCCCAGAAAATGGATGTATTCTGGGCTTTAGTGCAGCAAGTCCAACATCCTAATTTCGGGGTAAATTACGACCCCAGTAATGCTTATCTGGCCGGTGATGATCCATTGGAGTTGCTCCGGTTAGTAGCCAAAAGGGTAGTTACCATGCACGCCAGCGATCGTTATTTAATGGAAGGCACCTTAGAAGATTTACGGAAGGAAGAAGGTGGTTCCGCTGGATACGCTAAACGTTTACGCCACGGCGAAATCGGTAAAGGTTTAAACGACTACGATGCTATTTTTTCCGAATTAAAAAAAGTAGGATTTAATGGCTGGATCAGCATCGAAGATGGGGTAGAAGGAATGGAACAACTGGAACGCAGCGTAACTTTCCTCCGCCGCAAAATGGCGGAATACTGGCCGGCGGATAAATAACAAATTCTTTAAATGGCGAGATTTAATCTAAAATTAAGCTTAGGATGGAACTTTCGACATCCTCTTACTTTGATTTATAATTGGAGGCATTAACCAATGGTAATACTGTAATTGAAAAATTGTTAGGTCAACAGAATTAAAAATTTTTCTATACGCTATGACTCTCGGTTCTTTACTCTCTTATATAGGCCATATGCAATCATAATAGAGCCCGTTAAATTACCTAAGAGCCATAATTCCAATAAGGCAACACTTGCATGACCAAAATCTAAGTAAATACCTATAACTCGCAAGAACTGATGTGTTTTATTTACTAATTCAATGATTAAATAAATACTAAAGAAATAAGCTGGAATTAGCATTAAAAACCAACCTTTATTTACAATTTGTATAAATTTAAAAGTATAAAAAGAACTTATTAAAATCACTGCATAAGCAGATGATAAAACAAATAATTGTTTCCTTATAACTGCTCCTAAACTCTTATATATACCTTTCTTTTATCTAACAAATACCCGACAAACCAGCAAATTAACATAAAACTTAAGGCAAATAAAAGCGAGCCCATGTAACCGCCAAATGGGGAGAATACTGTTTGATAGATGGCTTCGTACAAACTTCCTTCCCCGCTTCGGAAAAAGTATAACAGAATGGCCAAAACTTCAGAAAGCAGGTAAATAAACAGCGGGTTGCGGCCAAAAACTTCGAAAAAATACGTCCATCGGATTTTATGTCGCAAATCAATTACGTACACCAACATCGCCAATAATATACAATCAATGGCAACGGTAAGAACCACGAATGAACTCGTCCATAATTTTTTATTAACCGGAAAAGTTAAATTCCAGGCGTAAGCGATAAATAAAAGCAAACAGCCTGTTAAAAGAAGTTTCGCCAACGCTTCAAACGTTTTGCCTTGCTTTTGTAAGAAAAAGCCGGCGGCGTATCCGGCGGTTACGTTGGCTATGGCCGGTAAAGTACTTAATAAGCCTTCCGGGTCAAAAGGTACTCCTTCGCCCATGTATAAATGCGAGGGGCCAATCAGCCAATTATCTAACTTTAAAACCGCGTTGCCGTGCAAGGTTAATTGGGCGCCGGGTTCTCCAAAAATTAACAGTAAAGCCCAGTATACGAAAAGTCCGATAATGGAAACGAGTAAAGCTTTTCTCCATTGCAAGTAGTAGACTAAAAGCGCTGCTATCCCAAAGGCTAAAGCTATTCGTTGCAAAACCCCGAAAATACGGGTGTTTTCTATGGGATTGCCAACTAAATGTCCTTGTTCATAATGCACAAAAGGAAACCAGTACATAAGGTAACCCAGCATGAAAATGATAAATACTCGCTTTAGAATTTTACTAACTACCTGGCCTTGCGTCATGGTGCGGTAACGCTGCATCACAAAACTTAAAGCATTGCCTACCGCAAAAAGGAAAGAAGGAAATACTAAATCGGTGGGGGTGAAACCGTGCCACTTGGCGTGCAGCAAAGGACTAAAAGTAGTAGCCCCATTCCCGGGAGTATTCACAATAATCATAAAACAAACCGTCATTCCCCGGAAAACATCCAGGGCGGTAAATCGTTGGGTAGATAGGGCCATATTTTTCTTTACTGGTATAGGTGCGTCAAGAATGAAATCAATTAAGCGGAATAAGCCAGAAGTAAAAAGACCATTTTATAAGTGAAGGAAGCCTTTATACCTAATCATTTTTATATATGGAATGTTTCTTCCGGCGCACTCAATATAGTAAATTTATATAGTATGCCAACCAGTACTTAATTTTAACTTTTAGAAGAAATAAAAGACACTTACTAGTTTAATCCATTAAGACTAGAAGATATCAAATTCGTTTCTTTTTAGATTTAAGTTAGTAGTTTTACTCGCATAAAAAATTCCACTTTTAAAACCAATCCAGATTAATTATGGCCAAAGAAATAAAAGTTGGTTTAATCGGTTACGGCATGGCCGGTCAGGTATTTCACGCGCCTATTATTACGGCCGTACCGGGTTTGCAACTCGTTAAAATCAGGGAGACTAAACTAGATAATATCCGACTGGCGCAAACCCGCTATCCCAACGCGGAAATTGTTCCTGATTCCGAGGCTATCATTTCTGACGAGAAAATTGACCTGGTTGTTATTGCAACGCCGAACAATTCGCATTATCCGCTCGCCGAAAAAGCCTTATTGGCGGGCAAACACGTGGTGGTAGACAAACCTTTTACCATTACCGCAGAAGAAGCCGATAAATTAATTAATCTGGCGACCAGCCAAAATAAATTATTAACGGTACATCATAACCGGCGCTGGGACAGCAATGCCAAAACCATCCGGAAGATTATAGCCCAACAAATGCTCGGTCGCTTGGTAGAGCTGGAAGTTCATTTTGATAGGTACCGGCCTTTTTTTAGAACGGGTGCCTGGCGCGAAGAAAATACGCCGGGTTCCGGCATTCTGTACGATTTAGGCGCCCACCTGATCGACGAAGCGCAGTGTTTGTTTGGCTTACCGGAATTTATTATCGCTGATGAACGCATTCAGCGAACCAACGGCAAAACCATTGATAGCTTCACCGTAATATTGGATTACCCACAACTGAAAGTAACCTTAAAAGCCGGTATGCTGGTGCGCCAACCCGGACCCGTTCATGTGTTGCACGGGGAAAACGGCAGCTACGTAAAATACGGCATGGATGTGCAGGAAGCCGCTTTAAAAGAAGGATTACACCCACTACATACCCCTAACTGGGGAAAAGAACCGGAAGCCAATTGGGGAACCATTAATACCGAGTACCAGGGGCAACATGTAATAGGTAAAATAGAAAGTGAACCAGGCGATTACCGGGAATTTTACGTAAATGTTTACCAAACTCTTTGTGGGGAAGCTAAATTAGCCGTTACGGCCGAACAAGCCCGCCAAACCATCCGGATGATTGAACTAGCCCGCCAAAGCAGCGCTGAGAAACGGACTATTCCTTTTAGTAAATAGTAGAAAAAGCATTTGTCCGGATTTACTAATTTAAAATATTTGCAAGAAAGTAGAAAGTTTTAAGCTGTTCGTCTTTAACTTACTCTACCTATTTTACAATAACCAAAACTTGTATTTCCTTCTAATTAAATACTGTAGACCTCAAATAGAATTAATTTAAAGTATTTTACCAGTTTATTTGCTGATTTTTTGATGCTTAAAATTCAACAACGAACAACTAATAACCAATAACTACTGATTTATGTCGATCTCCAAAGAATCTGAATTGGTTGGGATGCAAAATGCCAGCGAAGCCGTGGCGTTTATCTTAAAAGAAATGAGAAATTACACCCAACCGGGTAGGACAACGAAACAAATTGATGAATACGGCGGCCAGATTTTAAAGGACTTAGGAGCAAAATCGGCACCCCGTTTAACGTATAACTTTCCGGGTTGGACCTGTATTAGCCTGAATAACGAAATTGCCCACGGTATTCCTTCAAATCAGAAAATTGTGAAAGAAGGAGATTTGATTAACATTGATGTATCTGCGGAGCTAAATGGTTTTTGGTCCGACAATGGGGGATCATTTGTTTTGGGCGAGGACATTCACCAGCATCAACCCTTAATTCAAGCTTCTAAAGAAATTTTGCGGAAAGCTATTTTTGCCATTAAAGGGGGCGTGCGAATTTCCGAAATTGGTTACTTAATAGAAAACGAAGCCAAAAAAGCAGGATATAAAGTTATTCAAAATTTAACCGGCCACGGCGTTGGGCGCAGCCTGCACGAAGAACCCCACGAAATTGCGAATTACCGGGATACGTATAATTTTAAGCGATTTAAGAAAAACTCGGTAGTAGCGGTAGAAACGTTTATTTCCACGGCCTCTACCCAAGCCGTTACCCAAAAAGACGGCTGGACTTTAATCGGTAACAAAGGCGGTTTTGTGGCGCAACACGAACATACCCTTGTAATTACGGATGGCAAACCCATTATCCTTACCGAAATGAATCAGATTTGGGAAGAATAAGAGTTGATAACGGCTGAAAAGCTAAATTACCCTTTAAAATTTTCTTACCCGTTCAGATATCAAAAGCATTAGTTAAAAAATACTTTATAATGTGTTTGTTGAAAGTTTACATGAAAATTAGCTAGCCTTTCTAGGCGCTTAATTTGCTTTTATTTATAACTTCAAACAATTTCTAATGAGTCATTCAGTAGAAATTGTTTGAGCTGCTTAGCCAAATAATTTTTTTGCGGTTAAATAGTAAATCTAGCTTAAAACAGTACATGAATTAAATTATTGTTAAGTAGTAATTGCTAGATTATTTTTAATCAGAATACCTTATAATTTTACTTTCATGAAGCCCCAATCCATGAACAATTCTGCGAACATCGACCAGTACATTCAAGATTTTCCCCCGGAAATCCAGGAGAGATTGCAACAGCTTCGGACAACCATTAGAGAAATAACCCCCGAAGCAGAAGAAAAAATCAGTTACGGCATTCCTACCTTTTATTTGCAGGGTAATCTGGTGCATTTCGGCGCTTATAAAAACCACATTGGCTTTTATCCGGCACCTTCCGGTATTCAAGCTTTTCAGGAAGAATTAGCAACATACGAAGGTGGTAAAGGCACCATAAAATTTCCTTTGAATAAACCCCTTCCTGTTGATTTAATTAAGAAGATAGTAGCCTATCGGGTGGAGAAAAACCTGGAGAAAGCTACTTCTAAGAAAAATTTAAGAACTTGCCGCAACGGGCACAAATACTATAAAAGCAGCGATGGCCCCACTTGCCCAATTTGTGAACAAGAACGTAAACCGCAAGATGATTTTCTTTCCTTGTTAGTTGCACCCGCCCGCAGAGCTTTGGAAAATAAAGGTATCACCAACATTCAAGAACTCTCAAAATATTCCGAAGAGGAAGTTTTAAAATTACATGGGTTTGGTCCAAGTTCCTTACCTAAACTCCGGCAGGTTTTAGCGGACAACAAACTTTCGTTTAGGCAATAAATAAACTTTGTTTCACACTAAAAAAGTAAACAAATTCCTCAGCAATTCCCTACTTGAAGCGCATCAATTTGATAAAGAAAATTTTTAAATACTTATCGAAAAATACATGTACCATCTAAAATTTAGAAAAATGAGATTACCTAATCCTGCCTTAGAAGTTAATTGGCTAATAAACTCGCTTTCTTTTATAAAAAAGCATTTCGTAATTATAATAGCCTTAGGGCTAATTGCCGCTTTTGGCCGGGTTATTCAACTTGGTGGATTTGGTAAAATACCCACTTGGTTACACCTTGTTTTAGAAGTCATAATTGAAGGAACACGACTTTTGTTGTTTGTTTACGTGCTTGGTTTGGCAAACCTGAAAGCCGGATTATTAAAAATCAAACAGGTACTAACGCAGAAAAATAATCGTCATCAACTTTTAAACGCAGCTTGGCGAAAAGCGAAGAAGCAATGGTTAGCTATTTGGTTAAATTTTATTTGTTTCTTGCTAATAGCGGCTTGTATCAATTATTTAATTGAGCTATTAGCTTACGAAACCTGTCTTTTACTCTCTCTAAAGCAAGGTGGTATTTTAACCAACACCTCCTCCGAATGGACAATTATGCTGTTTTTCAAAAATTTATCGGTCATTCCATTTACGCTGGTATTCGAAGCCATCTTTTTATTATGGCTTACCGATAAACTACAAAATTCGCATCCCGGAAAAGTAATTGGTTAAGGGAATGAAGTTACTATACTTATAAAGAGAAAGCCTTCCCGATTTAGAGAAGGCTTTCTCTTTATTATTGGAAGCCCCACTTTTTAACCATCGCTAAATCTTCTTTCACGCAAACCAACGGATCTTTGCCCTGATAGGATTCCTGTTCAATGATAAACTGAGTAGTGCCGCCCATTTTTCGGCCTAATTTCATAATTTCTTCCACCGGAATAACCCCCATCGTTAAAATGGTACTTTCGTAACCACCCATTTCACCTTTTTCACTTTTAATTTCATCTTTTACGTGCATGGATTCAAAGCGGCCCGGGTAGCGCTTCATAATATCTAAGGCCCGGCCACCGGCCCCGTACATATTTCCTATATCTAATTGTTGCGCCACCAATTTTGAATCTGTGTTTTGCAGAATAATATCGAATAAAGTTTTATTATTTAGTTTAGAAGAAAATTCAAAATCGTGGTTATGGTAGCCGAATTTTACCCCCGCTTTTTTACAAAGCTCGCCGCATTTGTTAAACCCATCCAAGAAACGCATTAAGCCATCCGCATCTTGCCGTAAGCTCTCATCCATCCACGGGCTGATCACGTATTGCTGACCAACGGTTGCGGCATCATCCACGGTTTTTTTCCATTCATCGGTAAATTCTTTGGTGGCAGCGTCGTAATGTTGTTTGCCCAAAACCGAATGGCCACTCGGCATTTTCATCCCTAAATCATTCAGAATCTTTTTAAATTCATCCGGCGCATAACCGTAAAATTTACCGTTGGTATAACCAGCGTGCTCCACGTTTTTATAGCCTATTTTAGCTATTTGCTGCAAGGTTTCCAATGGATTGGCTTTCATTTGGTCCCGCACCGAATACAATTGAATACCTACAATTTCTTTCGGGTTTTTGGCGGCAAAAAGCTGTTTACTCCAGAGAGCGGAACCAGCTAAAGCAACGGCGCTGGTTTTAATAAATGTTCTGCGGGATGTTTTCATAAAAGACAGGCATTTTTAAGTGAAATAAAGAATTTTGGTTTTATTAATGGCTCTTTGATAAGGATTACATTAGTACAGTACATTTCATTTTGCGTAAGCTCGGGCGTTAATTTTTATTTCTAATTTCTTCTCCACCGATATTTCAGAACCTTCCGCCAGCATCACCGATGTTGGTTGATAGTCCGTTAAGAATTTAAATTTAGCACCATAAACAAGAGCAAAATCTACTTCTAATTTGTAATCTATAATTGCGTATTGTACCCATTTGGGATGCTTTACTTCGTACTCATTGCTTTGTTGCTGATTTACGTGCGCGTAACCCCAGTAATGTTCGGTAATAAATTCAGCCTCGCTACCCACCGGAATGAAACTAGCTATTTTCTCTGCTTTTATATGAATTTCTTGCCACTTAGAACTCTTTTTCCAACGGTATTTTACTTCCCTATCAACTTCATTCTCTTGCCAACTATGCTGCATGGGCATGGTTTCATATTTTTCGTTGTAAAAAGTACTGGCCACGAAAGTAATGGCTGGTTTAGGTACAATTTCTTTTAAGAAAACTACTCCCCGCCGCCAACCATCGGGTACCTTTCTTTTCACGTAAAACCGCAGATTTACCTCTTCAAAATTTACGTGAAACGAAATCTTAAATCCTAGCACACGAGTATTCACAAACCGAAGACCGACTAGGCTTATATAACATTTATTTTCGTAGAAATCCAGTTCGGTTCCAAAAGGAACAAATTCTTGCAAAACGGAGGGATCTATTACGTAATTGATGAAAGCTAACTTCCGCCATTCTGCTCTTAAAAAACTCATGTTTGTTTCCCGATAGTTGAATTAAGGATTAGGTTTTAGATTTTTTACCTTCTTTCACTACTTTCATGTTCACCGGATCCCAGTTGATTATCTTTTTCTCGAAATAACTGTCGTTGCAAGCCAAGCTGGGAGCCGCCGCCCGGAAGCCAAACGCGGCATCTTCTACAATAGGTTTGTTGTTCCGTACGGCTTCATAAAAATTGGTAACGTGGGCTAAATGCATATCGGTGCCGCCGGGGGTTTGATAGACAAAGGAAGTTTTAAGGCCCGGGCTCTGATCCTCGGGCGAATATTTTTGATTATACTGCTGCCTAATTTTATCTTGCATAGCCTGCGGATACGTTTGCAAGGCGTCCCAGCCGCCAAGCCCCGGCGCTTTGTTCATTTTATTATGGCGTACGGTAACCGAATTACCGCCAATTTCCATTACTCCTTCGCTGCCTACAAACCGGGAAGTACCCGATTCGCCCATGCCGCTCACAAAATTAACCCGCAACATAACTTCGAAAGCCGGGTGTTCGGCCGTTTGCGGATACTCCATGATAGCGGTCATTACATCGGGCACATCGCGCCCATCTTTCCAGTAAGTTAAGCCACCCGTCGAGAATATTTTAGTGGGTCCTTTTGAATCGAGTACCGTATGAATAGTAGATAATAAATGCACGAATAAGTCGCCGGCCATACCGGTTCCAAAATCGCGGTAGTTGCGCCACCAGAAAAACTTTTTCGGATCATAAGGCATTTTCCCCATCCCGGCAATGTAACGTTCCCAGTCTACGGTTTCCGGCGAAGCATCCAAAGGCATGGTATATTGCCAGGCTCCCAAGGCGCTCTGGCGATCGGTGGCCGCTTCAATAACGGTTAGTTGCCCAATTTCTCCGGCTTTATAATATTCGCGGGCTTTCTGCACCGATAAACCACTTACCCACTGGCTGCCGATTTGCAAAGGTTTACCCGTACGTCGTTGGGCTTCAATTACCGGTAATCCTTCGCTAATTTTTTGCACCATGGGCTTTTCGCAGTAAACGGCTTTCCCTTTATTTAAGGCATCAATGGTCATGCGGGCGTGCCAGTTATCACTTGGGGCGATAATAACGGCATCAATATCGCTACGTTCTAAAATTTCGCGGTAATCGCGGGTGGTCATCAAGTTAGCGCCGAATAATTCTTTAGACCGTTCTAACCGGCCGGTATATAAATCGCAGGCGGCCACCAATTCTACCCCCGGCACCTGTAAGGAGGAGCGGACATCGTTAAAGCCCATTATGCCCATGCCAATGCAAGCAATGCGGATGCGGTCGTTGGCCGCTATTTTTTTATCGGCCGCCAAAATTCGCTGTTCTACTAAATCTTTTTGCTCGGCTAATGCCGGTATAGAGCCACCTGCCAGAAGTAAAGAAGAAGCTCCCAATTGCTGAATAAACTTTCGACGCGAAGAAGATATTGCCATGGTTAATACGATTTTTTAGGTATTTGGTAAAAAGATTCGAGAGCTAGTTTTAATTAAACTCTTCACAGGCTTTAAATGCCTAATATAAGAAGATATTTAACATGAAATTAAGAATATTTGGGCTTAATCTAAATTTAGAATGGCAGAAGGAAGTACAAAATGAAAGACTCAGAAAAAGCAAGTCTGCTTTCGAATACGCGGGTAAATTTTTTATCTTATAAAAACAGTAGCCGCGTATTTTAGAAATTTTCCTTTACCATTTAGTTAAATAAGTGTACATTATAACGTTGCTATTATCTATACTATAACCAAGCTTATCTCATCCAGAACTTTATGGCTGCTGCACCGCAAGAAACTAATTTAAACCGCCGTTCTTTTCTAAAATCCGGCTCTCTGGCCGTAGCCAGTTTTATTATTGTACCCCGCTATGTTTTGGGCGGGCCGGGTTATATTGCCCCCAGCGATAAGTTAAATATTGCTTCGGTGGGAGTAGGAGGCAAAGGTTTGGTTGACTTGGAACGCTCCTTCAATAATGGCAGCGATAACATAGTTGCTTTGTGTGATGTAGATGCCCGCCAAGCTCAGGAAGCTCGCTTGAAATGGCCACAAGCCAGGTTTTACCACGATTACCGCCGGCTGCTTACCCGCCCCGAAGTAAAAGATATTGATGCCGTAATTGTAAGTACACCCGACCACATGCACGCGCCCATTGCTATGGCAGCCATGCAATTAGGCAAACACGTTTACGTGGAGAAACCGCTTACCCACGATATTTACGAAGCCCGTATGTTAACGCAAGCCGCTAAACGCTACCAAGTAGTAACGCAAATGGGTAACCAGGGCAGCAGCGGCAATGATACCCGCACCATTGAAACCTGGATTCAGCAAGGTTTGATTGGCGAGGTGCATACGGTTCATACCTGGACGAACCGGCCGGTTTGGCCGCAAGGTATTCCTACTCCTAAGCAAGTCATGCCCGTGCCCAGTACCGTAGATTGGAATTTATGGTTGGGTACGGCTCCGGTTCGGCCTTACCACGAAGCGTACATGCCTTTCCGGTGGCGGGGTTGGTGGGATTTTGGTACCGGCGCTTTAGGCGATATGGCTTGCCACATTATGGATGTTCCCTTCCGGGCCTTAAAATTAAATTACCCGGAATCAGTGGAATGCAGTGTAGGGTCGGTTTACGTTGATTTTTTTGAAGAAGCTCATTTTGCCGATAGTTGTCCGCCTTCTTCGGTTATTTATTTTAAATTTCCGGCCCGCGATAACTTACCGGCCGTAGATTTTAGTTGGTCCGACGGGGGCATTTTACCGAAACGACCCGAAGAATTATTACCTAATGAAACCATGGGAGATAAAGATGGCGGAATGATCTTTATTGGTACTAAAGGCAAAATAACCGGAGGTATGTGGGGTAAAAACCCAACGCTACTGCCCACTTCCCGAATGCAAGATACCAATTTACCCCCGGTTACGGTGCCTATGGTGGAAGGCGGACCGGAAGGTCATCAGCAGCAATGGGTAAAAGCCTGCAAACAAGGACACGGGGCTTATACTAGTTCGCCCTTTGAGGTGGCCGGACCTTTAACCGAAACAATTTTAATGGGCAACCTGGCGGTACGCAGCTATAGTTACCAACAACCTACCGCCGATGGCAAAGATTACATAAATCCCGGCCGCAAAAAATTACTCTGGGACGGCCAAAATATGAAGATTACTAATTTTGATATTGCCAACCAATTTGTAAAAAGAAACTACCGGGAAGGGTATAGCTTGTAAAATATTACTGGTTAGTTGCTCCATGGGTAGATACTCCCTTTTCACGATTCAAGGTAAATAAAGTATCAATCCGGTGCTGCTGCAAAATATTGTTAAATTCTTCCCGTAAGGCCTTGTTATTGGCGGCCCGGTCTTTACGGTTGGTAAGTCTTACTTTGTATTTCTCCTGTTCCCGGGTTAAAAGTAAGTGTTGCATATTCCCGTTATCATCCGTTTTAGTTGAATCATCCTGGATTTTCTCGATGCGCTTTTTATTATTGCCGAACAAAACATTTAAAACGTTTATATCCATATTTAAGTTAGCGCCGCCGCCCATAATGTATCGGCCGCTTAATTCAAAATCGGTTAAGTTGCTGTTCATGCTCAGTCGGGGAGTAATAAACTGATTGTTCTCCAGGATAAATTTCGTGGTAACATCATCAAAATACAAATGCTCGGTGCGTTGCTTACGCAAAAAACGTAAGGCATTCTGAATGGGAGCCACCTCAATCAATTCCATATCCCGAAAAGTAGCATTCGCGTACGCCACGGTTCTATCCAGCGACGGAGAGAATGTTTTATCTAAATGGGTAACGAACGAAACATGGCATTCTACTTTCCCTTTTACATTTTCGCTCTTCAACACATCCATATTCATTTGATTTGCTACCACAAACACCTGTTGCAGATCAATTCCGGTTATTTTTGCCTGAATGCGCATGGGATAGGTTCCACCCGGATTTCGTAACAACATGCTACCGTGGCTGTTTATTTGGCCGTTGAAAGCTTGCAGACTCAGTTCCGTTAAATTTGCCTCCTCTTTATTAATATTGGCCCGCAGAATTAAGTTAGAACCTTTTAAATATTCGTATTGAACGCGCTTGGCGCTGGCATTTAATTGCAGCCAAAAACTATTTTCCCGGATAGCGGCCCGGCGGCGGCGTTGGGTCCTCGTTAAAGGCTGATTTGATTTTGGCGCTAAATCCTTTAATTCGGCAATATGTTGCATAAAGGTTTGCAGGTTCAAATAATCGTATTGCAAATTAACTTTTAAATAAGGAACCTGAATACCCGCCTTGGTTAATTTAAAACCGCCGGAAGCCGTGGCTTTTCCTTCGTCCGGCGTAACAAAATGCATGTTGGTAAGCGTTACCCGCTGCCCCAATTGGTTTACCTGGAATCGCAACTGCCGTAGCGCTTCTTTCCCGGATAAATTTAAGGTACCCACCCGAACGTTTAGCTGCGAGCTGGCAACGTTTAATAAAGATAAAAGTACCCGGTTCACCTGACCTGCGGAGGATGCTGGTTTTACGGGTTTAATTTTTGCACGCAAGCCGGTTAATACATAAGGTTTGGAGGTAGGAGTGAACGATACCTGTTTTTTAATTTCAGAGTTGGTATTCGTAGAATTATTTGCGTATAAATTTCCTTGCACCCAATCAGAATGTAATTTTTCCGCTCTAAAATCTACCTTGGCTTTTAATTTTCCGGGTTGACCGAACAGATACGGTAAATAGTTTTGGATAGCCGCTTCTATTTGAAAAGGATGGCCGTCTATAAGGCCGCCAACATTTTGAAGTCGAAGGTCTTTATCCGAAAATTTAAAGTTGCCATTCACGTTGCGCCACATTACGGAGAACCCGGCCGGCTGAAAAACAGCTTTTTGTAATTTAATATCACCCTGGCCAAAAATGGTGGGCGTACTTCTGCGCAGCGAGTCGGGAAATACGCCACTCAATTTTAAATTTCCCGCAATTAAACCTTGTTTAGCTTGGGTTAAAGGCAAAGGAAGCAATTGAGTTAAAGTAGTTAAATCAATCTGGCCGTTTCCCTGGAAGGTAAAAGCTGGTTGCGTAAAATTTTTAAGGCTGAGTTGCATTTGAATAAAGCCAGTTCCCAGGTGGGCCCGAATGTTGGATAGCGTTAATGCACTGGTTTCAGGTAAGTGTTTAGGTCCGTTATCGAGCCTGCCCACCAACGATACGCCGGTTAATAAACTTTTATTATCGGGTAAATATATCTGTCCGTTTTTCAATTGAAATTGGATCGTACTGCGAGGGCGCAAACGTGGACCACTTATACCATTAAACCTGCAAATTAAATAAACCCGGCTGTTAGATTTCATTTTCGCCAAAGTTGGTAGCGCAGTGGGGGGCATAATTTGCCGGAAAATAGGCAATACCGGCTGATACCCCGAGACGGTAATATTTAATTGGGCGCCTTCGCCGGAGGGTAAACGGGTATGCGATCCTTTTATTTGTAAAACACTATTATTTACCAGCGCTTTTGCTTGCTGAAAAGTACCTTGCTTCGTTTTTAAATTAAAAGCATATCCGGCCTCTAAACGAAAAGTTTGATTCTGAAATAGTCGCCGCCGGTTAGACCCAAAATAGTTGATTTTCCCCAGCAAGTTTCCATTCACTTCCAGTTGTTGTTCGCCTCTTTTTACCCTTAAATCAGTCTGATCGATTTGCAGAGAAAGCGCCGTTCTTTTAAATAAATTTTCGCTGATAAACCGGCCATTTGTAATGCTTAGTTTTTTTATTCTGAAAAGTAATTTCCGGCCAGTGGTATCTACGTTTTGAACCTGACGGAAACGCAAGCCAATTTTATTACCATTTTGGTCGATTCGTTGGTGAAAAACAAAATCTTCTAAGTTTATCCGGGATATGCGGATATTACGCCAACTAAATTGCACCAGAGGTATTACAACTTCGGCCTGTTTTATGGCTAACACTTGTAAAGGAGCCGGGCCGCTGGTATCGACTAAAGCAACGTTTTCAAACGTAAAAGTTAATCCCGGAAAGTGCTTCCAAGCCGAGAAAGAGGTAGTGAACGATTGTAAAGCTAAATCGGACTTTTGGCTGAATTGTGTACGGAAAAATTGCTCGGCTTTATTCGAATAAATTCGGGCCAGGATTTCAAAGGCAATACTTACCAAAACGGCCAGCAGCAGAACAATAAGGAAAGCTTTTCTATAATTTATATGTAGGCGCATGGTGTAAGGGTGCCGCTTTAAGGCGTTAACGGCAAGCAGTTTCAGTATTTTCTAATTCTTATAAACTTATATAAATAAATAAAGTTGAGTTTTCACCTCAGAACTTCAAAGAAGGGTGAAAACCTTACCGCCAGCGAGAGGTAAATGCGAATTAAGAACTACGGATGCAGTTTGGTAAAAATATATTTCTATAATTTACCGCCGCTCAGAAAGTAAGTTTTATTAAATTTTTACCCGTTATTTGTTCCCGAAAGCTTGCGTTAGAATACGCCATTCAATTTCAGATTTATCTATTTACTCGAAATGCAACTCGTTGAAGTAACTACACCCGCGCTGGCCCAAAAATTTATTCAGGTAGCCGTTGATTTGTATAAAGATGATCCCAATTTTATTCGGCCCTTAGATAAGGATGTGGAACAAGTATTTGACCCAAAACAAAATAAATTTTTCCGGCACGGCGAATGTACCCGCTGGCTTTTAGTAAACGATCAAGGAAAAATCATTGGCCGGGTGGCTGCATTCATCGATAAACGAACCGCCTCCAAATTTGAACAACCCACGGGTGGTATGGGCTTTTTTGAGTGCATTAACGACCAAACTGCGGCAAATTTACTTTTCGAACAATGCCAAACTTGGTTAACGGCCCGCGGCATGGAAGCCATGGATGGTCCCATTAATTTCGGTGACCGCGATAAGTGGTGGGGTTTGCTCGTGGATGAATTTTCGCCGGCTTCTTACGCTACTAATTATAACTTCCCGTATTATCGGCAACTTTTTGAAGCCTACGGCTTTCAGGTGTATTTTAAACAATTTACGTATTACCGCAAGGTGATGGAACCGCTTAGCGAACGGTACATCACCAAAGCCAAAGCCATTTACTCCCATCCCGATTATGCCTTTCGGCATTTAGAACGAAATAAACTTACCCAATACGCCGAAGATTTTCGGAAAGTCTACAATTTAGCCTGGGGCAAGCACCAAGGCGTGAAAGAAATGAGTTCGGCGCAGGCTATGGGAATTATGCAAAAGTTAAAACCTATTTTAGATGAACGCATCATGTGGTTTGCTTACTATAAAAGCGAACCAGTCGGATTTTTCATTTCTATCCCCGAATTAAATCAATTGTTTAAATACGTAAACGGTAAGTTGGATGTAGTAGGTAAAATTAAGTTTGTATACCATAAATGGAAAGGGAGTTGCACGCGCATGTGCGGCATTGTTTTCGGTATTTCCCCGGAACACCAACGCAAAGGAGTAGAAGCCGCCATGATTTACGCCAGCAGCACGTATTACCGCAGCCAATTCAACTTTCCGTACCAAGATATTGTCATGAATTGGATTGGCGATTTTAATCCTAAAATGATGCGGGTAGCCGAACAAATAGAAGCCCAGATTTTTAAAACGCATTTTACCTATCGCAAACTGTTCGACGAAGCAAAAGAATTTAAACGGGCTCCTATCATTTAAATACTTAAACTTTAAAGTTTTTTAATTAAACCTCGAGCTAAATATAGCTAATCAACAATTTAGATTAGGAAGAATGAAGGAAAGAAATATAAACTTAGAAGCAAGTGAGCAGGTTTTAATTATTTTTAGTATTAATTCCGCATTTTTACGTACTAATACGCGTATGCCGCTACTTATAACCGCCTTAAATTTAGATTCATAATCTAGTATACTTAATTTTCTATCTAAATAATCTAACGTGAAGATTAAAGTAAATAGTTGGCGGTTATTTAACTAATAAATTCCTCCGTTTTAATATTTGAATGCATTAATTAGACAAATTTATTCAATCAGAATGCATAATTCTCATTTGTAGAAATAGGCCAATAATATCTATGTATTTTATACTTCGAAGAGTATGATTTCAGAATACAGCTATTGGAAGAAAAGTATTTTTGAAATAATTTACTTATAAATTTAATTTTATTAACTTTTAACTGGCTCTCCTGGTAATAATTTAGTAAATTACTTCAACTCAATTTACTAATTATTTATTTAGAAACTTTTATATAGACAACGTACCAGCACTTTTTATTTCTTCTAAAGCCAGAACTTAAGCTATATGGCGGTTATGCAGTCTCTACAAATCGATGGTAAATTCCGGTCTTTAGTAGAAAACACACCTGATACTATTGTTATAGCGGACGAGTTTAACAAAATTATTTTCAGTAATAACAAAATATTCTCCACCTTTGGCTATCAACCGGAAGAAGTATTACAACAACCTTTAAATATACTTTTGCCGCCTACCTACCGGGATATTTACGAGGTTGAGTTTAGCCGCTTTATCAAAAACTACAAAACGGGCGGCTTTAATCCAATTACGGAAGTGCCTGGCTATTGCAAAGATGGTACTATTATACCCGCCGAAATTTCGTTATCCGTTTGGCATGAAAACGGTCATACCTTTTCCTCGGTTATAATCCGGGATATATCGGAACGAAAAAAGTGGGAGCACAGCCTGGAAAGTGAACGGGAATTTCTGAAAGGTGTATTGGACAGCGCCGAAGAAGTAATTATTGGCTGTGACGAAAAGGGTTTTATTAATTTTCATAATCAAGCTGCCCGGCTAAAACATTTAATTCCGCCTAATCAAAACGGACTTTACCATTACCAGGATAGATGGATAGAAGGATTTCATTATTATCATCCGGATGGAATTACGCCCATGAAATTGGAAGAATTACCTTTGTACCGGGCTCTTCAGGGCGAGATAGTTAAAAATCAGGAAGTATTTTTTAGAACGGAAGAAGAATCCTACGTATTAGTGGCCAACGGTCGCCAGATTGTGTGTCAGGAAGGTTTAAAAGGAGCCGTGGTGGTCATTCACGATATTACCACTCTTCGCGAAAACACGGGTAGTATTCTGCAAAAGAACCAGCAGCTACTGCAAGCTTATAATGATCTAAAAGAAGCCGAGAGAAAATTAATTGAAGCCAATAATTTACTCGAAAGCCGGGTGAAATCCCGTACCGAAGAACTTACCGCCAAGAACCAAAAATTAAATTATTACAATAAAGCTTTACAAAAAGCAAACATCGACCTGGATAATTTTATTCATATTGCTTCCCATGATTTAAAAGTACCCATTGTAAACATGGAAGCATTGCTTAAAATTTTAAACAAAGTTGTTCCCGGTGAAAATGAAGATGCTTTAAGCTTAATAGACAAGCTGGAAATATCGATGCAGCGCATGAAAAAATCCATTCAGGCCATTTCAGAAGTTGCCAAGGTTCAAAAACAAATTGAATATCGATTCGAAACCATTGACTTGCCCGAATTACTGGTTGAAATAACCGAAAGTATGGCCGAGCAGATAAAGACAGAAAATGTACTCCTGGAGTACGACTTTTCGGAAGTACCCGCCATTCATTTTTCTTACATTAACCTGAAAAGTATTTTGTATAATCTCATCACCAATGCCATTAAATATAAAGCGCCTGACCGAAATCCTCAGATTAAAATTGTTACTCACCGGCAATTAGATGGCGTAGCTTTGCAAGTACAGGATAATGGGTTAGGAATAGATTTAGAAAAAAACGGCGCTAAACTCTTTACCATGTTCAGCCGGTTGCACGATCACGTAGAAGGTTCCGGAATTGGCTTATACATTATCAAGCGCATTATTGAAAATGCCGGTGGCACCATTGAAGTAAGCAGCCAATTAGGCCTAGGCTCCACCTTTACCGTGTATTTTAAAAATCAGAGCATTCAATAGTCCCTAGTCGATATTCCACGGATGATTGACCATAGATCGATTATTAGATGGTTGAATGCTGAAAGTTGTATTAAAAATAATATGTGAAACTTTGGTTGGTTTTAGAAAGTTTCTTTTCATTCATTAAAAAACGAACCATCCGATAATTTACTTATAGTCAATCGTCTATGGACTGTGGACTATGGTCTGTCAACTATGGTCTATAATCAACCACTAAGCGTTCAATGGCTGATTGTACCTTTTCGAAGTTAAAAGTTGCCAGCGTTTGGTTCATCATTTCCCGTATTTGATCATTTTGTAAATTCCCCATGCTGCCTTCGTGGGTGTGATTTACTTGGCGCGGCGGATTAAAATTACCTTCTTCTATGGCTAGACCTACGTTACGGTAGGCTTCCCGGAAAGGCACTCCGTTCAGCACTTCGTTATTTACCATTTCCACGCTAAACAAGTATTTATATTTTTCCTCGTCCAGAATATTTTCTTTCACAATCAGGTTCTGCAGCATAAAAGTGGCCATTTGCAAACAAGATTTTAACTCTTGAAAAGCAGGTAAAAAACTTTCTTTTACCAATTGCAGATCGCGGTGGTAACCCGAAGGTAAGTTGGTGATAATTAACGCAATTTCGTTCGGTAAACCTTGTAATTTGTTGCACTTGGCCCGCATAATTTCAAATACATCCGGATTTTTTTTGTGCGGCATTATGCTGGAACCGGTAGTTACATTATCGGGTAAACTTAAAAAACTAAAATTCTGATTCAGGTAGAGGCAAACATCCATCGCCATTTTACCTAAAGTTGCGGCTAAGGAGGCAAGGGCAGAGGCAACATTGCGCTCGGTTTTACCGCGACCCATTTGGGCATAAACCACGTTGTAGTTTAAAGAGTCAAAGCCTAATAAATCGGTGGTGAGTTGCCGGTTTAACGGAAAAGAAGAACCATAGCCCGCGGCCGAACCTAAGGGATTTTTATTGCTAATCCGGTAAGCAGCTTGCAGCATGAGTAAGTCATCTACTAAACTTTCGGCGTAAGCCCCAAACCACAATCCAAACGACGACGGCATAGCCACCTGCAAGTGCGTGTAGCCGGGTAAAAGTTTATCTTTATGTTCCTCGCTTAAAGCCAATAATTGTTCGAACAGTTCTTGTACCGCTACAACTGTTTTCTGAATCTCGCTCCGGATAAATAATTTTAAGTCGAGTAATACCTGGTCGTTGCGTGAACGGCCGCTATGAATTTTTTTTCCGGCCTCACCTAAACGTTGAGTGAGCAATAATTCTACTTGGGAGTGAACATCTTCTACGCCCGGTTCTATCCTAAATTGACCTGCCTTTATTTCACGGTAAATTACTTTTAACTCCTTTTGCAAAAGCTTTAATTCGGAAGTTTGTAGTAAACCGATGCTTTCTAACATTTGAGTGTGAGCCAAAGAACCTAATACATCAAATTCCGCGAGCAGCACGTCCAATTCACGATCTCGACCTACGGTAAATTTCTCCACTTCTTCTTTCGTAGCGGTATTTTTTGCCAAAGCTTCATAAATTTTTGGTATCAGGTATTTAGTATCAAGTATCAGGTAATAAGAACTAGCCAGTAAGATTATACTTAATTTGGTAAGGATTAATCAAATTTCATCTAAAATTAGTAATTCAGATCTAAGATAATTCCCCTGCCCAAAATCTTGCTACTTGCTACTGATACAGTATTTTATTTAATATTTTAATGTATAGTTCAATTCCTTCTTTAATTTCAGCAAGGTAAATAAATTCGTCGGCCGTATGCGAACGGGCAGAATCACCCGGTCCCAGCTTAAGCGAAGGTATCGAAAGTAAAGCCTGGTCGGAGGTAGTAGGGGAACCGTAGGTGTTCCGGCCAAGGGCAATACCCGCCTGCACAATCGGGGCATCTTTACTCATGCGCGACGGTTTTAAACGAACTGACCGAGGCATTACCTCGCAGGATACCTGAGATTTAATAATTTCTACAACTTCTTCGTTGGTGTACGCATCGGTAACCCGCACATCCACGGTAAATTCGCATTGGTCGGGTACTACGTTGTGCTGGGTACCCGCTTTAATTATAGTTACACTCATTTTTACCGGCCCCAAATATTCCGATTCCTTGGGGAACCGGTAATTTTGAAACCATTGAATATCCGGTAAGGCTTTATAAATGGCATTTTCCCCTTCTTCGCGGGCAGCGTGCCCGGACTTTCCATGAACTAGGCAATCTAAAACAAGTAAACCTTTTTCGGCAATGGCCAAATGCATTTGCGTAGGTTCTCCCACTATAGCAAACTCTACAGAACCAAATTCCGGAAAAATTAATTCTAAGCCATTTTTACCGGAAATTTCTTCTTCGGCAGTAGCGGCAAAAAGCAAATTGTAGCTTAAATTTTCCTGCGGATAAAAGTGCAGAAAAGTAGCCAAAAGTGATACCAGGCTGCCCCCGGCATCGTTGCTACCCAAGCCAAATAGTTTACTATCTTCTTCCAGAGGAGAAAAGGGATCTTTGGTCCAGCCTTGGTTGGGTTTTACCGTATCGTGGTGCGAATTAAGCAGAATAGTTGGTTTTTCGGGGCTATAGTGCTTGTTAAAAGCCCATACATTATTTAGCTCGCGGTAAGTTTCAATGCCGTGTTTCTGAAGAAATACATGCATAATTTCGGCCGTATGTTCTTCCTGCCGGCTGAAAGATTCTGTGGCTATTAAAGATTTTAACAATACTACAGCTTGCTGATATAATTCTTCTACCGGCATAGTTTATCTACGAGCTAATTTGAACAGCTTCATCTGCAAGATTTGTAAGTAATCTTAAACTTTCGGGCATTTTATTCTGACATCAAGAACATCTGGCAACTAACAACTAACAACTAATTAGACTTAGGATATAAATCTCCGGCCTTCTGCGCCGATAACCGGATACCTTTAATCATAGCGGAGCTAAAACCCGCGTGTTCCATTTCGTTTAATCCGGCGATGGTGCAGCCCTTGGGAGAAGTTACTTTATCAATTTCGCCTTCCGGATGGTTACCAGTTGCCAGCAATAAAGCGGCGGCACCTTTGGCGGTTTGGGCCGCCATGTGCAAAGCTTCAGCTGCATGAAAACCTATTTCGGTACCTCCTTGGGAAGCAGCCCGGATAGAACGCAGAAAAAAAGCAATACCGCAGGCACATAAAGCCGTAGCGGAAGTCATGAGTTCTTCGTGAATTTCAATAGTTTCGCCTACCGTATCAAACATGTCCTTAACCAAAGCTAAATTTTCTTTGCTGGCATTAATCGAAGCCAGGCAAGTCATGGATTCCTGAATGGCAATTGCCGTATTCGGCATGGCTCGCACTACTTGTACCTGCTTGCCCAAGCGATTGGTTATATCGATTACACTTACTCCCGAAACTACGGAAATTAATAAATGATCCTCGGTTTTTACTTCGTCTCTAATAGTATCTAAAAGGCCATCTAGTTGCTGGGGCAACACCGCGATAACGGCAATTTTAGCTTCCCGCACTGCTAACGAATTGTTATCGGTAACCTGGAAACCTTGCTCAGTTAAATCTTGTAATGCCCGTAAATTTCGGCGGGTAATGGTAATCTGGTTGGTCTGGTATTTTCCGGATTTTACCAAACCCTTAGCCAGAGCAACTCCCATGTTGCCGCCACCTAAAATGGCAATAGTATTCTGATTTGTAGTTGTCATAATAGTAGAATATTTACGTAAGCAATAGTTTTTTAGAAAAATACCGAAGGCTTAAAAACTGACTTACCTAGATCTAATGAAGATTATTTAATTTGATTTTTACGCGCTCATTTCAGCGAATCCTGTAAAACTATATTAAGTTATAAATGTAAAACAGTGCCCGCTGGTTTTTGTTGGTTGGTAATAATTAGCATATCATCAGCGTGAGAAATATAAACAGCTTTCACGCCCTGTTGTAACGCTTGCAAGGCATTATCCATTTTAGGAATCATACCCTGGGCAATTACTCCATTTTCGCGTAACTCCGGGTAAGTACTGGGTGATATTTCCGGAATTAAACTTTCTTCATCATTCACATCGCGCAATACGCCTTTTTTCTCAAAACAATAGATTAACCGCACATTATAATAAGGGGCTAAAGCTACCGCCAAGGTAGAAGCGATGGTATCGGCGTTGGTATTGAGTAAATTTCCGGTAGTATCGTGGGTAATGGGGGCAAATACCGGGGTAAATCCATTTTGCAGCAGCATTTGCACGTTCTCCACATTTATTTGGGAGGCTTCAATATCGCCAACAAAACCATAATCAATAGCACCAACCTGCCTCTTCTTCGCCGGAATACAATTACCATCGGCTCCGGTTAAACCAATCGCATTGCATTGCGCCGCCTGCAACTGCGCCACAATGTTCTTGTTAATCAAGCCGGCATATACCATAATAACCACTTTCAAAGAATTCGCATCCGTAATCCGGCGGCCCTCTATTAATTGCGGCTGAATACCTAAAGATTTACTTATTTCCGTCGCAATTTTACCACCGCCGTGAATGAGGATTTTAGAACCTGGGATTTGGGCAAAATCATTTAAAAATTGCTTTAGTTTACCGGCATCATCAATAATATTCCCCCCAATTTTAACGATATACACTGTTTCCATTAGCCTAATTAAAAATTAGCTTCTAAGATTCTTTTTAAAACTACCTGGGCAGCGTACACCCGGTTGGCAGCTTCCGGAATAACCAAAGAATTTGGTCCGTCCAGTATTTCGCTGGAAAGCTCCAGGTCCCGGCGTACCGGCAAGCAGTGCATTACTTTCCCTTGATTGGTAATTCTTAAACGTTCGTTCGTAAGCAACCAACCTGAATCAGTAGTTAAAATTTTTCCGTAATCGTGGTAAGCCGACCAGTTCTTCACATAAATAAAATCGGCATTTTGCAAAGCCTCATCTTGGTTATAAGTTATGGTAGCGCCTTCGGTAAAGTTTTCGGCCAATTCGTAACCATGAGGGTGCGTAATTACAAAATCCACATCGGCTTGGCACATCCATTCGGCAAAGGAATTAGGTACGGCTTGGGGCAAAGGTTTTACGTGGGGCGCCCAGGTAAGCACTACTTTAGGGCGCGGTTTTGCAGTACTATGTTCGGTAATGGTAATTAAATCCGCCAGGCTCTGCAATGGGTGCCGGGTTCCCGATTCCAAACTTACCACCGGAATTTGCGCGAATTTGATAAATTTTTGTAAGATGTCCTCGCTGTAATCTTCGTCGCGGTTTTGTAAACCAGGGAAGGAGCGAATCCCCAATACGTCAAAATATTGTCCCATTACGGCAGCAGCTTCCCGGATATGTTCCACGGTAGTACCATTCATTATTACACCATCGCGGGTTTCTAAAGCCCAACCTTCCTTATCCATGTTCATCACAATGACTTCCATCCCCAAATTTTGTCCTGCTTTTTGGGAGCTTAACCGGGTGCGGAGGCTGGGATTTAAAAAAATTAATCCTAAAGTTTTGTTTTTACCTAATTGCGAAAAAGCATAAGGATTTTTTTTAAGATCCAGCGTTTCGTTTACCAAAGCGGATACATTGGTTACGTCGGCTACCGAAGTGAAATTTCTCATAGTGCGTAGGTTTTAGCTAGTACCGCCTGAAAAGCTTCCAGGAAAATGTCTGCCTCTTGCTTTTGCAGGTTTAAAGCCGGTAATATACGGATGGTATTTTTATTTGAAGAAGAACCCAGGAAAATATGATATTCTTCGAGCAGTTGCTTGCGGGTAGAGGCGGCATTATCGGGTAATTCTACCCCAATCATTAAGCCCTGGCCTCGAACTTCCGTAATGCCGTCCATTTTAATTAAATTATCCATCAGGTAATTACCCATCGCGGTAGCGTTAGCGAGTAAATTTTCTTCTTTAATCACATCCAATACCGCAATTGCAGCGGCGCAGGCCAGGTAATTACCGCCAAAAGTAGTGCCCAGCATACCATGTTTTGCCTGGAATTTCGGGTGTATTAACACGCCGGCCACCGGAAATCCATTCCCCATACCTTTGGCTACGGTAATGATATCGGCGGCTACGTCGCTATGCTGATGGGCGAAAAATTTACCGGAACGTCCGTAACCCGATTGAATTTCATCTAATATCAGAACTGCATTGTGCTCATCGCAGAAGGAACGTAAGGCCTTTAAAAACACCGGACTTGGAATGTTAACGCCGCCCACTCCTTGAATTCCTTCGATAATTACCGCGCAAATTTCTTTTGGATTTATTAAGTTATGCAGGGCATCTACATCATTAAAAGGTAAAAACGTTACCTCATGGTTGGCATTTAGCGGCGATAGAATAGAAGGGTCGGGAGTAGCGGCTACCGCGGCCGAAGTCCGGCCATGAAAGGCTTTAGTAAAAGCTAGCACTTTTTTACGGCCGTTGTAAAATGATGCCACTTTCAAAGCATTTTCATTCGCTTCGGCTCCCGAGTTTATTAAAAATAAATTATAGTCGGGGTAGCCACAAATAGCCCCTAACTTTTCGGCCAATTCCTCCTGTTGCGGAATTTTAACGGAATTAGAATAAAAACCTATCTGGGCAAGTTGCTCGGTGATTTTCTGCACGTAGTGCGGATGGCTATGGCCAATCGAAATAACGGCGTGGCCTCCGTATAAATCTAAATATTTGGTACCCGTTCCATCCCAAAGATAAGAACCTTGAGCTTTCACCGGAGTTATATTAAATAGCGGATATACGTCGAAAAGATTCATAGTTTTTAGGTTATAGGTTGTAAGTTATAAGTATAAAAATCAACCTGAATTTCTAACTTTATTAATTAAGTTTATAAACATAGCTTTCACCTCATTAATATGACGATCGAGTAATAAGTAATGTTCTACTGTTAAGTAGTTTAATTCATTAGCTAAAAAATAAGATAATCTGTTTCATTTGCCGATCCTAAAGCAATCTGCAAAAATTAGCAAAATCAGCGCTTGTAAATTTACCACAACCTTCCACAATATCGGTTGGATTAGAGGCAGATGATCGACGCATTTGACTAGTTAAACCATATAGTTCTTCCCTTGGAAAGTTTTTGGTTGCTTTGTAAATAGTTACCACCAACTCGTGTGAACGCTACCAAACACGTAAATCTTTATAGTTTTGCATAACTAACTTACAACCTATTACCTAATACTTAAAACCCAGATGGTTTTAAGAGTAAACCGGTAGTTTCTGGTAACCCAAACAGCAGATTCATGTTTTGCACCGCTTGGCCGGAAGCACCCTTCAACAGGTTATCAATCAGGCTAATGATGACTAATTGATCTTCGTGCTTTTCGAGGTAAAGCAGACATTTATTGGTATTTACTACTTGTTTCAAATGCGGATTTTTATCGATTACATGCGTGAAAGCTGCGTTCTGGTAAAAACGTCTGTAATTCTCGTAGGCTTCTTCCAAGGTCCAATTGCAGGTGAGATAGGTAGTACACAAGATACCACGGGTAAAGTTGCCGCGATAAGGCACAAAATTTATCCGCGGAACAAGGGAATTATTTTGTAGAATACCCAAAGTCCGGCGCATTTCTTTTAAGTGCTGATGATTTAGTACCTTGTAAGCCGAAATATTGCTATCACGCCAACTAAAATGGCTGGTTTCAGAAAAGCTCTGGCCTGCCCCGGTAGAACCGGTAATACCGCTGATATGAATATCTGAACGTAATAAACCGGCTTCCGCTAAAGGCAATAAAGCCAATTGCATAGCCGTAGCAAAACAGCCAGGGTTAGCAATGTGCTTGGCTTCCTTTATTTTATCCGACCCTAATTCGGGTAAGCCATAAATAAAAGTACGATCTTCAAATTCAGGATTTACTCGAAAGTCCTGGCTTAAATCAATAATCTTAATCTGCTCCGGAAAGGAATTCTGAGATAAAAACTTTTGCGAATCTCCGTGCCCCAAACATAGAAAGAGCACATCCATTTCACCATCCATATCCGTGCTGAAATTTAAATCAGTTTCTCCGGCTAAATCAGTGTGCACTTCGTGAATAGGTTTACCGCCACTGCTATTACTATGGGCGAAAGTAATGGAAGTATTTGGATGGTGAAGGAGCAAACGCAGTAATTCACCACCAGTGTAACCAGCCGCGCCTACAATACCTACCCGTATTTTCTGATTGTTCATCTTAAAGACTGTTTACTTTATGATGAATCATGGTTTGGTTACCAAATATTTTAGAGAAACCTTTTACATCTTCACCGGTCCAAGCATTGTTCATTTCGCCGTATGAACCAAATTTAGCCGACATTAAGTCATGCTCCGAAGATATGCCAATTACGTGGTAGCGGTACGGCGCTAAAAACACGGTTACTTTACCCGTTGCGGTACTTTGGGTATCCGCCAGAAATTTTTCAATATTTCGCATTACTGGGTCCAGGAACTGCCCTTCGTGCAGTAAATTACCGTACCACACCGCTAGCTGATCTTTCCAGTACAATTGCCATTTGGTAAGCACGTGTTTTTCTAAAGCATGGTGCGCTTTAATGATTAAAATAGGAGCCGCCGCTTCAAAACCGACCCGGCCTTTAATACCAATGATGGTATCGCCCACGTGAATGTCGCGGCCAATACCAAAAGGAGCCGCTATTTCGGCTAATTTCTGAATAGCCAGTACCGAATTTTCAAAAACCTCGTTGTTTATACCTTTTAATTCGCCGTTCACAAAAGTAAGAGTTACCTCTTCCGGATCTTGCTTGGTTACCTGGGTAGGCCAGGCTTCTTCGGGTAAATAACCGTAAGAAGTTAACGTTTCTGCTCCTCCCACCGAAGTACCCCATAAACCTTTATTAATCGAGTATTTAGCTTTTTCGAAATTCATCTCTACGCCATTACTTTTCAGATAATCGATTTCTTCCTGACGCGAAAGTTTATTATCCCGGATGGGGGTTAAAATTTGAACACCCGGAATTAAAATATTAAAAATCATATCGAAACGAACCTGGTCGTTGCCTGCCCCAGTACTGCCGTGCGCCACGTAATCGGCACCTACTTGCTTGCAATAACCAGCAATAGCCACGGCCTGCGATACCCGCTCCGCACTAACCGATAAAGGATAGGTGTTATTTTTTAATACATTCCCAAAAATCAGGTATTTAATGCAAGACTCGTAATAATTATCGGTTTCGTCGAGTACCACAAATGATTCAACGCCTAAGGCATAGGCTCTTCTTTCAATTTCCTTTAATTCTGCTTCGTTAAAGCCACCCGTATTTACAATGGCGGCGTGTATCTCCAGATTCAGGGTCTCGGCTAAATATTTTACGCAATAGGAGGTATCTAAACCGCCGCTGAAAGCTAAAACTACTTTTTTCATTCGTGTTATTTTGTTGTTAGTCAGAGTTAGAGGTATAAACTAAAATTATTTAAGTTAAAGAGAGCTAATGCGACGAGAGCAGCTAAATCAGCTGCTCTCTTGCGTTTTTTAGATTAAATATCCGTTGAGGAGTCTTCTATATCGCTGAGTAAATTTTTCGGCTTGCGTTCTTTTTCCTGCGCCGGATCGTAAAGCATAGCGGTGCACAAACAGTTTTTACGCTCCTTCATCGTTAAAATTTCAAAATTTACGCAACTGCGGCAACCTTTCCAGAATTCTTCGTCATCGGTTAGTTCGGAATAGGTAACCGGCCGGTAACCCAGGTCCGAATTTATTTTCATTACCGCCAAACCGGTTGTCAAGCCAAATATTTTAGCTTCCGGGTATTTCCGACGGGAAAGGGCAAAAACTTCTTGCTTGATCCTTTTGGCTAAACCTTCTTTCCGAAATTGGGGAGCTACAATTAAACCGGAATTAGCCACGTATTCGCCGTGTCCCCAGGTTTCAATATAACAAAAGCCTGCCCACTCCCCATCTTTGCTGAGTGCAACAACGGCTTTTCCTTCCAATATTTTTAGTTTGATGTATTCGGGAGATCGTTTGGCAATACCGGTGCCCCGTGATTTAGCCGAAGCCTCCATTTCGTCGCAGATAGTTTGGGCCCAAACGGTATCTTCGGCGGTGGCTACTTTTATTATAAACTGATCGTCTGGCCCAGAAAGATTATTAACCTGAGGGACATCAGTTTTTTTATCTTCAATCATTATCATGGTGATTTAAAAAGAATTAAAAATGAAAAATCCTGCTTAAAGATTTAAAATTTGTACAATAAATTTAGGATTGAAAAAGGGCTTACCACGTAAGTTACCCAGAACAGATTACGCCCTTACGGGGAAATCCTGTCTACAAGCAGGCCTAAATAATGGAGACGCAACAACCACCGCTACCGGAAGGGTAGGCAGCGTAGAAGTGGCGAGCGTGTAAGAATAATATTTCTCCATTTTTTTAATTCGATGCAAATGTAATTAAAATACTAAAATTGCAAAGTTTTGGTTCGAAATTGTTTGTAAATTTATTATTAAGTTATCTATAATAACGAAGGCTTTAGTAACAATTTTCTTGCCTGATTTTATGTCTTTTTAGTAAAAGTTAAAACAACATTATTATTCTAATTTTTGTCTGTAAAAGCCTCATAATAAAATACTTAATTGTAAAACGGTATCTAAGAACTCTTTTTGCATTGTTCGCTTAAATTCCGTGTTTATTCCCCTCTAATAGTTTGGTTACTTTATTAATTATAATATTAAAAGGTAAAAGCTTTAATTTGGCGGTCAAAAATTTAATGCCGGATCTCTACCGGTTTTATTAAGTATGAAACTTTGTATTATAGGAATTGGCTTACTCGGGGGGTCGTTTGCTTTAGGTTTAAAAGAAATCTTACCTGATTTAACGGTAGTAGGAGTAGATAATAATCCGGAGCACGCGCAAAAAGCCATTGAACTTAAAATTGTAGAGCAAATTTTATCAATGGATATAGCCGTGGCGGAATCAAACTTAATTGTTTTAGCCACGCCGGTAAATGCCATTATATCTTTGCTGCCTCGGGTTTTGGATTTGGTATCCACCTCCGCGGTGGTGATTGATTTGGGTTCGACTAAAGAACTGATTTGCGCGGCGGTGCAGAACCATCCGAAAAGAAATCAATTTGTGGCAGTACATCCCATTGCGGGTACCGAATATTCAGGACCGGAAGCGGCTTTTACTACTTTGCTTAAAGAAAAAACCATGATTATCTGCGAGCAGGAAAAAAGCCATCCTACCGCTGTAACCTTAATAGAAGATTTGTGCCGGAAATTGGAAATGCGTATTAGTTACATGGATGCTGCTTCGCATGATTTGCACTTAGCGTACGTTTCGCATCTCAGCCACATTAGTTCTTTTGCGCTTGGAATTACGGTATTGGAAAAAGAGAAAAATGAACAAAATATTTTTGATATGGCAGGCAGTGGTTTTTCCTCCACGGTACGATTGGCAAAAAGTTCGCCGGATATGTGGGCGCCCATTTTTACCCAAAACGGCAAAAACATTTCCGAAGCTCTGAGTAGTTATATCGAAATACTAAAGCATTTTAAAAATACTATTGACAACCAGGACGAAAAAAGCAGCTATGCGCTCATGCAGGAAGCTAATGAAATCCGCCGGATTCTGCAGGGGATTAAATAAGTTTAGAAGTTGTCAGGTTCAAAAATTGGATAGTTTCAAGGGTAAGGATTACTTGTATAAAGCGGCAAATACTTGTTTACAATCCATAAACTTTTAAATGTTTACATCCTACAACTTCTAAACAACTTACCATCTACTCAAAAATCCGGAGCATAGTGCCCGTTAAAGAAGTTTTATACTGCTTGAGTGCGGTTGCGGCTGGCCCGTTTACTACTTTACCATCTAAGGCAAATTTGGAACCGTGTACCGGGCAATAGAACTGGTTATTCGGAGATTCAAAGGTTATTTGCCCTCCTTGGTGCGTACAAACGGAAGCAACAGCAATATAATTTCCCGCGCTCGTTTTGGCTACGATTACTTCGTTGGTAACCAAGTGACCACCATTCGTTTGCAGGGCAGCGTTGGCCGGAGCATTTAAGTCTAAAGTAAAATCTTTTTTGTTGGAGGTGCCCGGGTTATTGGGAGAAGGGTCATCTTCTTTTTTAGAACAGCCACCCATGCAAGCCGCAAAAACTACCGAGGCGGCCCCCGAACCTAATAAAGCCAGAAATTCTTTTCTTTCCATAACTGATTCATATATTTAAAAAAAGTAAATAGCGCTTCTGCTGAATATGATCTTTAGCCCGCCTTATTTTATTGGCTATAATGAATTTTGAGTATATTGTTTAAACAGGCAATATTTTGGTACCAGCACGGAGAAAACTTAGGGATAGTTGCTTGTAGTTGAAATAATTCTTAGCCAGAATTATATTGGGTATAATGCTACTTAGATAAGGTTATAATCCTAAAAATAGAGTAGTAACTGAATTATAAAATCCTCTTATCTGTTTCTATAATAGTGGCTTCTTGTTAAATAAATCAGAAAAAATACCGTTACTAGCTTAGGCTTTTTTCCAGATACTTAAGCCAGGAAAGAGATAATCTAAATATTGTTACTTAGTTTTGAGTTATTTTAAAAAGTCTTTTATTTACCTGTATTCAGATTTAACTACCATGTTCTTCCCCAACCGGCTGGGATTATTTCTTGTTGTTTGTTTTTTATTTTTTGGTTGCCGACCGGCTTGTCATATTGCTTCCTGCGATGTACGCAAAGTACACCACCACGGCGGTAAAATTTATCGGGGTCAGCCCATCTGGAAAAGACAAAACCCGCATATTGGCCAAGGAATACCCCGGAATATAAAGGAGAATCCCCAACACAAACGGAAGAAGCAATAAGAAAACTAGACAAAAACCTTAAATTTTCTGTAACTTGCCGGCCACGGTTTCTTACTAGAATACTACCATTTTAACGAAAAATGACAGAAGGCGAAAGAATAATACCAATAAATATTGAAGATGAAATGCGGGGAGCCTACATCGACTACTCCATGTCGGTAATTGTTTCCCGGGCTTTACCCGATGTACGCGATGGCTTGAAACCGGTACATCGCCGCGTGTTATACGGCATGTCGGAATTAGGGGTAACGTATAATAAAGCTTATAAAAAATCCGCCAGGATTGTTGGCGAAGTATTAGGTAAATACCACCCGCACGGCGATTCTTCGGTGTACGATACCATGGTGCGGATGGCCCAGGATTGGTCCTTACGTTACCCTTTAGTAGATGGCCAAGGTAACTTTGGTTCCATCGACGGCGATTTCCCGGCAGCGATGCGGTATACAGAAGCTCGGTTAAAGCGGATTGCGGACGAACTTCTGGGGGACTTAGATAAAAACACCGTAGATTTTATTCCTAATTTTGACGATTCTTTAAAGGAGCCGAGCGTGATGCCGGCCAAATTACCCAATTTACTGGTAAACGGTACTTCCGGCATTGCGGTGGGTATGGCTACTAACATGGCTCCGCACAATTTAAACGAAGTAGTGAATGGCATTATCGCCTATATCGATAATCATGAAATTACTATTGCGGAGTTAATGCAGCACATTACCGCTCCCGATTTTCCTACGGGCGGTACAATTTACGGTTATGAAGGTGTTCGGGCCGCTTATGAAACCGGAAGAGGGCGCGTAATAGTACGGGCGAAAGCTACCTTCGAAACCACTCCCTCCGGGAAAGAACAAATTGTGGTTTCAGAGATTCCTTACATGGTAAATAAAGCGGCTATGATTGAAAAAACGGCCGCTTTAATTAACGAAAAGAAAATAGAAGGTATTTCGGACTTGCGCGATGAATCGGACCGCGATGGCTTACGCGTGGTTTACGACCTGAAACGCGATGCCATGCCCAATGTAGTTCTGAATAACCTCTATAAATACACGCAATTACAGTCTTCCTTTGGCGTAAATAATGTGGCTCTCGTTAACGGGCGTCCTCTAACGCTTAATCTGAAAGAATTAATTCGCTATTTTGTGGAACACCGCCACGAAGTAGTCATTCGCCGGACAGAGTTTGAATTAGGGGAAGCCAGAAAGCGGGCCCATATTCTGGAAGGCTTGCTTATTGCGCTCGACCATCTGGATGAGGTAATTAATTTGATTCGTTCGTCGCGCGACCCGGACGTGGCTCGCGTTGGTTTGATGGAACGTTTCCAATTATCTGAAATCCAAGCAAGAGCTATTCTGGATATGCGGTTGCAGCGATTAACCGGTCTGGAACGAGATAGACTTACGAAAGAGTACGAAGAAATTAAGCAGTTAATTACCCGTTTAGAAGAAATTCTGGCCAGCGAAGAACTGCGCATGCAAATAATCAAAGACGAATTAACTGAAATTCGGGATCGGTACGGAGATCCGCGCCGCACCAACGTGGAAATGTCATCGAGCGATTTCTCGATGGAAGATATGATTCCGGATGAGAGCATGGTAATTACCATTTCACACGAAGGTTACATTAAACGGACGGCTTTAACCGAATACCGTAGCCAGAGTCGGGGAGGAGTAGGTTCCCGGGGAGTAGCTGCTTCCAAGCAAGATGATTTTACGGAGCATTTATTTATTGCCAATACCCATAATTATATGTTGCTTTTCACCGAATCCGGTAAGGTATTCTGGTTGAAAGTTTATGAAATTCCGGAAGGTAGTAAAACTGCCAAAGGTCGTGCTATTCAAAACCTGATTAATATTGAAAAAGAAGATAAGGTACGCGCCGTAATTAACGTGCACGATTTAAAAAATCCGGATTATATACTCAACAATTTCCTGATTTTCTGTACGGAGCAAGGTACCATTAAAAAAACTCCTTTGGAAGCTTATTCCCGTCCTCGTTTAAACGGAATAAATGCGATTACCATTAACGAAGGCGACCGTTTATTAGATGTACGCTTAACCAATGGTTCTAACGATATTGTGCTGGCGCTTAAATCTGGTCGGGCGGTACGCTTTAACGAAGATAAAGTTCGTTCCATGGGCCGGAATGCGGCCGGAGTAAGAGGAGTAACCTTAGCCAACGAAGCAGACAAAGTAGTAGGAATGGTTTGTTTGAGCGATCCGAATATGAACTTGCTGGTAGTTTCGGAGAAAGGCTTTGGCAAACGCTCACCGCTGGAAGAATACCGGATTACCAACCGGGGTGGAAAAGGCGTTAAAACCCTGAATATTACCCCCAAAACCGGCCAATTAGTAGCAATTCACGGCGTAACCGACACCGATGATTTAATGATTATTAATCGCTCCGGTATTACCATCCGTTTGCGAGTAAGCGACTTGCGGGTTATTGGTCGGGCTACGCAAGGAGTTCGTTTAATTAAAATCAACGAAGGCGATGAAATTTCGTCGGTAGCCAAAATTGAATACGAAGATAAAACCGAAATCGTCTTAAATCAGTCGGAATTACCCGCCGATGAATCTCTCAACCCCGATCTGACGGATCCGGACTTAATCAACGAAAACTAATTAATAAACCCTAACTTAAACTAAAAGAGTAATTTATTTGTATGAAAAAACTTTTGTTAACTACCGTTGCCCTGGTGAGTATGCAGTTGGCAATGGCCCAAAAATCTGAAGTTACTAATGCGATTCTGTCTTTGAAAAACGGGACCTTAGATAAAGCTAAAACTTCGATTGATAAAGCTGTTGTGCACGAGAAAACAGCGAACGACCCCAAAGCCTGGTTTACCAAAGGAGAAGTTTACGCCGCTTATATTGATAATCCTATTTTTGGCAAACAAGTACCTAATGCCGTAGAAGAAGCGTATCAGGCTTATGACAAAGCCATTGCTCTAGATAAAGACGGGGAGTGGGGCAAGCAGGCAGCAGCTAAAAAAGATAATTTATACGCCGGAGCTTTTAACAATGCGGTAAACGCCTATAACGATAAACGTTACGACGAAGCTATAAAAGCGTATACCATGGCGCAGAATATTCGTCCGCAAGATACCACGGCGTATGTTTATGCAGCCTACGCAGCAGAAGCTAAGCAAGATTTCCCGTTAGCCAAAGAAAATTACAAGAAGTTACTGGCCATGAACCACAAAACGCCGATGGTTTATAACCGCTTGATTTACTTTGCCAAAGAAGTAGATAAAAACGAGACGGAAACGGCCGCCTTATTGGCAGATGCGGTAAAGCAATTCCCTAATAATAAAGATTTTATGTTGGAAGAGCTAAATACTTACATTAAGGCGGGTAAAGGCAAAGAAGCTATTTCCAAAGTAGAAAATGCGGTTAAAGTAGATCCCACTAATGCTAATTTATATAACGTATTAGGTTCTCTTTACGATCAAACCGGTGAAAAAGAAAAAGCCCGCCAGAGTTATGAATCGGCTCTTAAAATTGATCCGGCTAACTTCGACGCTAACTTTAACATGGGCGTTTACTATTACAACAAAGGAGCCGATACCAACAACAAATTAAGTAAGTTGAGCGCCGCTAATCAGCAGAAATCCGGAGCTAAATATGCGGCCGATAGCAAGCAAAGCTTTAATGCGGCTATTCCTTACTTCGAAGCCGCGCATAAAGCGAATCCGAATGACGCCAGCACGATGGAAACCTTAGCGAAAGTGTATATTCAAACTGGTCGGACGAAAGATGCCGAAGCCATGAATAAGAAAATGGACGCGGCTAAAAAATAATTAAGTATTTAAATCTTTAAAAAGGGAGGCTATAACAGCTTCCCTTTTTTATTTCCTTTCAGCTAAAAATTTTTAAATTATGCTCAAATTATTCTTTCAACTATCTAGATTTTAAAACCTACGAGCGCTAATACCTTGCTTGCAATGGTAATAATCCATATCAACTATTTTACTTAAGTGCTTGGTAAAATTACTTATGTTATTAAAGCTTAATAGTACGTTAGTTCTTATACTTTAATTACAAACTTCATGTAAGTCCTTGTATGAGTAAAAAAATCTTTCTTGTTTTTACCTTTTACTTCGTTGCAAACAAAGTAACTTTAAACTGGAGCACTTTTAAAATCTTTAAATAAACAATCAATCTAAGGTAAACTATGATAAAACGCACCACTAACTATTTCGGGATTGCCATTATAACCCTTGCCACTCTTGTTAATACGAGCTGTAATAAGTCCGGGAAAAAAGAGCAGCCGTTAAGCTCCGGTATTATCCGGGAAAATATGGATACAACGGTGGCTCCTGGTAATAATTTCACGGCCTATGTAAATGGGGCTTGGCTGAAGAAAACCATGATTCCGGCAGATAAAGCTTCGTATGGCGTTGGTCAGATGTTAAACGATAAAGCGCAGGAAGATGTAAAAGCCATCATTGAAGGCGCCGCCGCGGGTAAATTCGCGGAGGGCACGGAAGAGCAAAAAATTGGTGATTTCTACGAAGCTTATCTAAATTGGAAAACGCGGGATTCTGTAGGCTTAAAACCTTTAAACGAGGAATTCAAGAAAATTGAGTCGATTAGCAATTACCAAGATTTAGCTAAGTATTTTGCCTACGCGAATAAATATGGTAATACGGTGCCCTTCAGCATTAACGTTACCGAAGATTTTAAAAACCCAAAGCAATACATGCTTCTTACCTGGCAAAACGGGATAGGCTTGCCGGAACGCGAATATTACTTTTTAACGGATGCCAAATCAAAAGACATTCGCAATAAATACGTAGCACACATCGAAAAAATGCTACAGCTCGCTGGCATTCCGAACGGTAAAGAAAAAGCCGCGCAGATAATGGTCCTGGAAACACGGATGGCTGCTCAGCACATGAAGAAAGAAGATACCCGCAACACTCCGGCACTTTACAATAAATTTGCGGTAGATAAGCTAAACACCTTAATGCCGGATTTTGATTGGAAAACGTTGCTGCAAGAGGCGGGCATTAAGCAAGACAGTATTGTAGTGGCGCAGGTAGCCTATACGAAAGCTTTAAATGATATTATTAAATCGACCCCACTGGATACCTGGAAAACGTATTTGCAATGGAGTTTGATTAATAGCTCAGCTAGTTACTTAACTTCTAAACTGGATGCGCAAAATTTTGAATTTTATAATAAAACACTTTATGGTACCGAAAAGCAACGACCGCAATGGCGCCGGGCGGTAGATGTGGTAAACGGTAGCCTAGGTGAAATGGTAGGTAAAGTGTACGTTAAGAAACATTTCCCGCCGGAAGCCAAAGAACGCATGCTGGCACTCGTGAATAACTTACTAAAAGCCTACGAATCGAGTATAAAAGAGCTGGATTGGATGAGCGAAGAAACCAAAAAACAAGCCTTAGATAAATTAAGTAAATTTACTCCGAAGATTGGCTACCCCGATAAATGGCGGGATTATTCTACCTTAAAAGTAGTGAAACACGATTTGTACGGCAATATGATGCGGGCAACGGAGTTTGAATACAAGCGTAACGTAAATAAGTTGGGCAAACCAGTAGATCGGGGGGAGTGGGGCATGACCCCGCAAACGGTAAATGCTTATTATAATCCGCCACTAAACGAAATTGTTTTTCCGGCGGCTATTTTGCAACCACCCTTTTTTGATAGGAACGCGGAAGATGCCGTTAATTACGGCGGAATAGGTGCGGTTATCGGTCATGAAATTGGTCATGGTTTCGACGATGAAGGCAGTACTTTTGACGGAAACGGCGTTATGCGCAACTGGTGGACCGAAAAAGACCAGCAGGAGTTCAAGAAACGAACCAGCGCTCTGGTAGCCCAGTACAACGATTTTAAAGTTTTTAAAGATTTAAATGTAAACGGTACCTTTACGCTCGGCGAAAACATTGGCGATTTAGGTGGTTTAAGTATTGCTCTAAAAGCTTACAACACTAGTTTAAATGGCCAGCCGGCACCGGTATTAGATGGTTATACCGGCAATCAACGCGTATTCATTGGCTGGGCGCAAGGCTGGTTAAACAAAGCCCGGGAAGAAGCCCTCCGAAATCAAGTAACCACTGATCCGCACTCGCCGGCGAAATTCCGGGTAAATGGGGTAGTCCGGAATATTCCGGAATTTTATACCGCTTTTAACGTTAAACCAACCGATTCTTTGTATTTAGCGCCGGATAAAAGAGTAAAAATCTGGTGATGATCTTATTTTGTCATTAATTACAAAAAGACCTGTTTATTCGTTTGAACAGGTCTTTTTAATTTTATCAACTTTATTCTTCCTCTATAATAAATCTTCTTTCCTATTCTTCTAACTACTAGTTTTTAATTAACGGTAAAACTATAAGCTTAGCAGTGTTTATTAATTCTATTAATTTTTTGTAAATTATCCTTTATGTTTTGCTTTTTTTCTAAATTAAAACTGTAAAATAGCCAATTAGTTAATCCAATGTTAGAAAACCTAGTTCAGTTTCTTGGTCGCTTACACCCTTTAATAGTGCATTTGCCCATTGGCATTCTTATGCTGGCCATTGCTTTGCAATGGTTAGTTGTTTTTCCTAAGTACGCCCGGTTCCGGGACTTATTGCCTTTGTTATGGTTTGCGGGTTTTATTTCGGCGGTAATGGCCTGCCTTGCCGGCTTTTTACTTAAACAAGACGGCGGGTACGACGAAGAAGCAGTAGATTTACACCAATTTCTAGGTATTGCTTTGACGCTAATAACCGGCTTTGTTTTCTTAATACAGAGTCAGCGTTTTCCGCAAAAATTGCTCTTACCTGGTGTTTTACTGGCTACTTTCTTTCTTATTGGTACCGGCCATTACGGCGGCAATTTAACGCACGGCGAAGATTACTTATCCCAGCCTTTATCCGCTTTAATGGGCCAAACGCCCGTTAAAAAAGTGCGAAAACCCATCACTAACTTAAATGAAGCCATTGTTTACGCCGATTTGGTGGAGCCTGTTCTCGAACAAAAATGCTATCAATGTCACAGTTCTAAAAAACAAAAAGGTGATTTAAGGCTCGACTCGCCGGAATCTTTATTGAAAGGCGGCGAGCACGGTAAAATTATCACGGTCGGTAAAGCCGATGAAAGTGATTTGTACAAACGTCTCATTTTACCCGCAGAAGACGACGACCGCATGCCCCCGAAAGGAAAACCGCAACTTACCGAATCCGAAATTCAGCTTATTCATTGGTGGTTAGACCAGGGAAGGGGTGATTTTACCAAAAAAGTGGCCGAGGTTCCCCAAGACGATAAAGTGAAAATACTATTATCCAGTATAACCAAAGGTGCTCCTTCGGAAAATGCATCCACTGAACCTTCTGAAATTCCTACGGCTAAAGTCAAACTTCCGGATGCTTCGGTTCTTCAAAAGATTAAAGAATTAGGAGTAGTGGTAAGTCCTCTTACCCGGGACAATAGTTACATAGCCCTTAATATGGTAAATGCTCCTAATTTCTCGGATGCAGATTTATTTTTACTGGCAAAAATCAGCGAAAATATTATCTGGTTAGATATGTCGGAAACTACCATAACCAATAAAGGTTTAGTGCACTTAAAAAAATTCAATAATCTTACTCGTTTAAGCCTTGATCAAACAGGTGTATCGGATGTTGGTTTGGCATCTATACAAACTTTACCCAAATTAAAATATTTAAACCTTTATGGCACCAAAGTTTCAGATCAGGGGTTAAAACTATTAGCCAATTGTAAGAGCTTGAAATCTATTTACTTATGGCAAACTAAGGTAACACCGCAAGGGGTAGCCGCCTTGCAGAAGCAAGTAGGCAAACAAGTTGAAATTAATTTCGGTATTGATACTTTATAACCTTCTGACCATGAAAAAAAAGCATTTTTTACTAGGGGTTTCAACCGTTTTGTTGCTGTCATTGGGCAGTTGCAGCGAGCCGGATTTGCCTCCCGAAGTAGAAAAAGCTATGGCCCAGATTCCCGCCAAAATTGATTATAATCTGCACGTAAAACCTATACTTTCCGATCGCTGTTTTGCTTGCCATGGCCCCGATAAAAACAAGCAAAAAGGCGGATTACGGCTCGATTTAGTTTCGGCCTACAACAAAGAAAATAAGGATACCGGTCGTAAAGCCTTAGTTCCGGGAAACTTAGCCAAGAGTGAAGTATTTCACCGGATCATTAGTACCGATCCAGAGTATTTAATGCCTACTCCCGAATCGCATTTACAGTTAAACCCGGAAGAAAAAGCCATTTTAATAAAATGGATAAAAGACGGGGCTGAATACAAACCGCATTGGTCGTTGGTAATGCCCCGGAAAACGGCTTTGCCGGCAGTGAAGAATAAGAGTTGGGTTAAAAATTCGATTGACCACTTTGTTTTAAGTAAATTAGAAGAAAAAGGTTTAAAACCTAATCCGGAAGCTTCCAAAGAAACACTTATCCGGCGAGTATCTTTTGATTTAACGGGTTTGCCACCTACCATTTCTGAAATAGACGCTTTTCTGGCGGATAAATCGCCACAGGCTTACGAACGGGTAGTGAACCGCTTATTACAATCGCCGCACTTTGGTGAGCGCCTGGCGGTAGATTGGTTGGATGTGGCCCGCTACGCCGATACCCACGGTTATCAGGACGATGGTTTACGCAATGCTTACCCCTGGCGCGATTGGGTAATCTCGGCTTTTAACCGCAACCTACCTTACGATAAATTTATTACCTACCAATTAGCCGGTGATTTACTCCCGCAACCTACCCGCGAACAATTAATTGCCACCTGTTTTTTACGGAATCATCCGCAGAGTCAGGAAGGCGGGATTGTGGACGAAGAATACCGGAGCGAATACGTGGCTGACCGGGTGAATACTTTCGGGAAAGCTTTTTTAGCGCATAGTACAGAATGTGCTCGTTGCCACGACCACAAGTACGATCCCATTTCGCATAAAAATTATTACGAACTATCCGCTTTTTTTAACAGCAACAACGAAACCGGAGAAATACCTTATACCGGCGAAGCTAGCCCGAGTTTAATCCTTACCAAACCTGAGGCCGAAGAGAAGCTACGCTTTATTCGGACGCAGTTAAAACCCCTGGAAAATAAAGAGTTACAAACAAGCAATTACGAGCAGAATTTTCAGAAATGGTTACTTTCTGCCCAAAAAAATCCGGCTAAAGCCGCAACTTCCCAAGTAGGTCTTTTAGGTTATTTTTCATTTGACGAGAAAGAACCCAAAAACAAAATAAAATCGGAACTGAACGCCCATTATACCAGCGGCGACAAAGACCGGAACCCGACGGCGTACCCGGGTAAGTTTGGGCAGGCGGTTAAAGTAGATGGCGACATGGGGGTAGAGTTTAGTAAAGAACTAACTTTCGACCGGCATGAGCCATTTAGTATTAGTGTGTGGGTGAATGTTTTGAAACCAGGTGAGTCAGGTCCACTATTTAATCGCACGAACGGCGAACTAGATAATTGGCGGGGCTACCTGTGTGGCTTAAATAAAGACGGTACCTTATCTCTGAAATTTGTTCACGTTTATCCGGCTAATGCCATGGAGGTGCAAACTGTTCAAAAACTAACTCCTCAAACCTGGCACCATTTAGCGCTTGTATACGATGGCAGCAGCAAAGCCAAGGGTATAAAATTTTACCTAGATGGTAAACGTACCGAGGTTAAAGTAATTAATGATGACCTGAAACAAAGTTTGTTGTATGCCAAAGACAAAACTAATTGGGGAATTCAAAATTTTAAATTGGGTCAGGCTTCTATTAAATCTATTTCGAATGTTGCTTTTGATGAATTCCGAGCTTATAAACGCCAACTTGCGGCTTTAGAAGTAATGCAATTAGCCGGAGACAAAGATGCTATTCAGAGTTTATTGAAAAATCCGGTTGCCAACTTGAAAACTAAGCAAAAAGATCAACTGCGGGAATATTACTTACTAAACTTCGATCCGCAATATGCCGCGCTGCAAAAAGAATTGAGGCAAACCCGCAGCCAGGAGAATGAGGTTCTTACGAATCAGGAAGAGGTAATGGTATACAAAGAATTACCAAAAGCCCGCGCCACTTTCATTTTAGACCGGGGTGCTTACGACGCCCAAAAACAACAAGTACACCCGAACACTCCGGAGAAAATATTGGCTTTTAGTAAAAAACTACCTCCCAACCGGTTAGGATTAGTGAATTGGTTATTAAGTGAGCAACAACCTTTATTCCCAAGGGTGGTAGTAAACCGTTTCTGGCAACAATGCTTTGGCCAGGGGATTGTAAAAACGGCCGAAGATTTTGGTAATCAGGGCGATTTACCTACTCATCCGGAATTGTTGGATTATTTAGCCGTTACTTTCCGGGAAAGTAACTGGAACGTGAAAGCTTTGTTAAAAACAATAGTACTATCGGCTACTTACCGGCAATCATCGGTACCTACAACAGAAAACAAAACGAAAGATCCCGATAACAAATTATACAGCCGGGCGCCTTCTTACCGGATGTCCGCCGAAATGATTCGCGACAATGCTTTAGCGGCGAGTGGTTTGTTAACGCAAAAAGTAGGGGGAAAGAGTGTATTCCCTTATCAACCTGCCGGAATATGGGAAGCTTTGGCCACTCGAAATGCTACCCATTACGAAACCAGCAAAGGGCCGGATTTGTACCGGCGGAGCTTATATACCGTTTGGAAACGGAGTTCTCCCCACCCGGCCATGATTAATTTTGACGTACCCGACCGGTACATGTGCAGCGTGCGCCGCCAGAAAACCAGTACGCCTTTACAAGCTTTGGTGCTGATGAATGACGTACAGTACGTGGAAGCTGCCCGCATTTTAGGGGAGAGAATGATACGGGAAGGAGGCTCTAAGCCGGAGCAACGCATTACGTATGCCTTCCGGGCTTTAACTAGCCGCAGGCCTAGGGCGAATGAATTAGCTATTTTAGAGGATTTATATCAGCAAGAATACGCTGATTTTGCTAAGGATCAGGAGCTTACGGAAAAATTGCTACGGGAAGGAGAGTACCCCCGTGATAAAAAATTACCGGCCGCGGAGGTAGCTACCTGCGCTGTGGTGGCTAATACTCTCATGAATTTTGATGAATTTGTAATTAAGCGTTAAGTATATCGGCTATGTGTCATTACCACCATCACCAGCAAGTTGCCAGCCAGATGAACCGGCGGGAATTTTTAACCCGCACTAGTTTGGCCGGAGTAGGACTAGCGGCACTATCCTCGCTGCTGCCGCAGAGCGTTTTTGCTGATACCAATCCGAAACCGGTTTTGCCGCATTTTGCTCCTAAAGCGAAGCGCATTATTTATTTATTTCAGAGTGGCGGTCCCTCGCAGTTAGAATTATTCGATTATAAACCTAAGCTGCAGCAGTTATTTGGGCAAGAATTACCCGCTTCTATTCGGGGTAACCAGCGCTTAACGGGCATGACTTCAAACCAAAAATCATTTCCCTTAGCCATGGGTAAGTTTGAATTTGCGCAGCACGGTAAAAGCCGCGCCTGGGTTTCGGACTTGTTGCCGCATACGGCTAAAATAGTAGATGAGCTCTGCTTTATAAAATCCATGCACACCGAAGCCATTAACCACGACCCGGCCGTTACCTTTATTCAAACGGGTAGTCAGCAAGCCGGCCGGCCAAGTTTTGGCTCGTGGCTGAGTTATGGTTTAGGTAGCGAAAATCAAAATTTACCGGCTTTTGTGGTATTATTATCCCGGGCCAGAGAAGGAGATCAACCGTTGTATGCCAAACTTTGGGGCAATGGATTCTTACCTTCGGAACACCAGGGGGTTATATTCCGATCGGGCGATAATCCCGTTTACTATTTGAACAATCCGGGCGGTATGGATAAAGTAAGCCGCCGCCGCATGCTCGATCATTTGGCCAAGTTGCACCAAGCGCAAGTCAAACACGTACTCGACGAGGAGATAAATTCCCGGATTTCGCAGTACGAAATGGCCTACCGAATGCAAAGTTCGGTACCGGCTACGCTGGATATTAGCAAAGAACCCGAGTACATTTATAGCCTATACGGCGAAGAATCGAAAAAACCCGGCACGTTCGCGGCTAATTGTTTGCTAGCCCGTCGGCTCATTGAAAAAGATGTGCGCTTTGTGCAATTATATCACCAAGGCTGGGATCAGCACGGCAATTTACCGAATGATATAAAATTAATGGCTAAATCCGTGGACCAAGCTTCCGCAGCACTTATTCAAGATTTAAAACAACGCGGCTTACTGGATGAAACTTTGGTCATCTGGGGCGGCGAGTTCGGGCGAACCAATTACTCCCAAGGGAAATTAACGCCTGAGAATTATGGTCGCGATCATCATCCCCGTTGTTATACCATTTTTATGGCCGGTGCCGGAATAAAAAAAGGATTTACTTACGGCGAAACCGATGAATTCGGTTATAATATCGTGAAGAACCCGGTTCATGTGCACGATTTTCAGGCTACGGTTTTGCATTTATTAGGTATTGATCACGAGCAATTAATTTTCAAAAACCAAGGCCGCCGTTACCGCCTGACGGATGTAGCCGGGAAAGTAGTAAAAGATGTTCTGGCTTAAGTAAGAAGTTAAGTTTCTAATTATAAACAAAGAAGTAGGAAATAAATAGTACTTACTTCTTTGTTTATATCTACCTTGAAGATTATTGTTCAGGATTAGTTTAAATTGAATCCATCTTTAAAAAGTAAAAGTGTAGCGGCTTTCCGGGTTATCCAGCTTTGTACTCTGCCGCTGTTTGCCAATGGTTACGTGTACCAAGTTTTGCTGCTCCGGATGTTGGTCAAATAGAATAGCATCTTGAATTTCCAATCGTTTAACCGGTGTCGTTTGAGGTGCTTCCAGGTAACACCAGGCGGCATCTTCTTCAATTTCATAACCCAAGTACTTCAGCTTTACTAATTTGCCGTCAACCCGCAGTTGCAGTTGTTGTTGGAGGTAATCCGCTATTAAATTATTTATTTGTTTTTGGTCGGTTGGTTTTAGAATGTTAATCTGAACTTTGTATTTTTTTTCCAGAGTTTTTTCTAAATCATCAAAAAATATCCGGCTGCTGATTTCCAGATTTTTGCTTTTTTCGTTTTGGCGGATCTCGGTTATACTCACGAAAAAAGGATGAAAAACAGAACTTAAATAAAGGAAGGAAACATAAATATACGATAGCATAGCCCAAGCAAATCCGGGAAAATACCGGCATTCTCTTTAATTTAACGCCAAAATACGAAAAGAAATTCATGCAGGATTTTTCTTTATACTTCTCGTTAGGCTGGGAGCATATTTTAGATTGGCAAGGCTACGACCATATTTTGTTTGTATGTGCTTTGTGCGGCATTTATGTTTGGCGCGATGGGCGAAAAGTTTTAGTACTGGTTACTGCTTTTACCCTGGGTCATTCGGTAACATTGGCCTTAAGCGTGTTAAATATCATCCGGATACCAACTGCTCTTATTGAATTTCTGATTCCGGTTACGATTGTAGCTACTTGTTTGGGTAATATCTTCCGAAAAAAAACGTCGGCTTGGTCCATTCGGTTCAACTACTTTTTGGCTCTATTTTTCGGTTTCATTCACGGTTTAGGTTTTTCCAACTATTTAAAAAGTTTATTGGGTCGTAATTCCAACATTATCGCGGAATTATTTAGTTTTAACCTGGGTTTAGAAATGGGTCAACTAATTATTGTATTTACAATTCTCTTTTTATCTTTTATCTTTACCGAAGTCGGGAAAGCACCCCGGCGGGAATGGAATTTATTTTTATCATCGGCTATTTTGGGGATTGCATTCACCATGGCCCTGGAACGTCTGGCCGTTCTTTTGAATTAACTGCTTATCCAATTAAATGAAAAATTGCTTTTTAACCTTACTCTTTATCACTGGTCTGAGTGTACCAGTCTGGGCACAAACGCAGAATAATCCGGAATCGAACCACGGGAACAAATTTGAACAGCTCGGCACTATTATTCAGGACCCGAATATGTACCGTTCGGCGTCTGGCGCTCCCGGCCCCCGTTATTGGCAGCAACGCGCCGATTACGAAATAGACGTGGCACTCGACGATGAAAAACAACGGATCACGGGTTCTGAAACCGTAACCTACTACAATAATTCTCCCGACCCGCTTACTTACATCTGGCTGCAGCTCGACGAAAACGAGCATAATCCCAAGAGCGACAACCAAAAGTTCGACGAGAGTAGCATGAAAGACAAAATGTCGATTGCGGATGTGCAAGCCATTATGGGCCATAATCAGGATTTAGGGGTAAAGATCCAGAAATTAACTGATGGCAGCGGTAAAGCTTTAAAATATACCATCAACCAAACCATGTTGCGCATTGAGCTGCCGAAAACTTTGAAACCCGGCGAGCGCTTCAAGTTCAAAGTAAACTGGAATTATACTATTTCGGATAGGATGACCATTGGCGGCCGCGGCGGTTACGAGTATTTTGCCGAAGATGGTAATTATTTGTACACCATTGCCCAGTGGTACCCACGCTTGGCGGTTTATTCCGATTTTCAGGGCTGGCAGAACAAGCAATTTACCGGCCGGGGAGAGTTTGCTTTAACTTTTGGTAATTTTAAAGTAAATATAACCGTTCCCGCCGATCACGTGGTAGGCGCTACCGGTGAATGTCAAAATTATAGCAAAATATTAACTCCGGCGCAATACAAACGCTGGAACCAAGCTAAATCTGCTACCTCGCCCATTGAAATAGTTACGTTAGCTGAAGTAAAACAAACCATGAAAAGCAAATCCCAGAAGCAGAAAACCTGGACTTACGTGGCCAGTAATGTGCGGGATTTTGCCTTTGTGTCGTCGCGGCGGATTGTATGGGATGCTATGGGCACTAACGTAGAAGGTAAAAAAGTTATGGCCATGTCTTACTATGGTCCGGAAGCTTACCCGCTTTACAACCGTTATTCCACCAAAGTAGTGGCGCATACCTTAAAATCCTATTCAAAGCACAGTATTGCTTATCCGTACCCGGTGGCCATTTCGGTAGAAGCGGCCAACGGCATGGAATACCCGATGATTTGCTTTAATTACGGCCGGGCCGAAAAAGACGGCACCTATTCCGAAGCAACAAAATACGGAATGATCGGGGTAATTATTCACGAAGTAGGTCATAACTTCTTCCCGATGATTGTGAACTCCGACGAACGGCAGTGGACCTGGATGGACGAAGGTTTAAACACCTTTTTACAATATTTAGCGGAACAGGAATGGGATAACAACTACCCGTCGCAACGCGGGCCGGCGCATAAAATTGCCGATTACATGCGCTTACCCAAAGATCAGTTAGAACCCATCATGACAAACTCCGAAAACATTGTGCGTTTCGGACCAAATGCGTACGCTAAACCCGCAACAGCTTTAAATATTCTGCGTGAAACGGTAATGGGCCGCGAGTTGTTCGATTACGCTTTTAAACAATATGCCCGTCGCTGGGCCTTTAAACATCCTACCCCCGCCGATTTTTTCCGGACCATGGAAGATGCTTCCGCCGTGGATTTAGATTGGTTCTGGCGGGGCTGGTTTTACGGCATTGATCCGGTAGATATAGCTATTTCCAATGTAAAGTATTACCGTCTGGATACTAAAAATCCGGAAGTAGAGAATCTGGAAGCAAAAGTTACCCGCGAAAAAACCGAATACAACATTGGCCGCGAGCGCAACCGCCAGGAGGGAACCAAGTTTGCCGTAGAGCAAGATACATCGTTACAGGATTTTTATAATAAATGGGATAGATTTGCGGTAACGCCAGCATCCCGTTCTGCCTTTAACGAGTTTTATGCCGGCCTTACTCCCGAGGAAAAAGCCTTGTACGACAGCAAAACTAACTTCTACGAAGTAGAGTTTACTAACTTAGGTGGTTTAGTAATGCCGTTAATTTTGGAATGGACTTATGCTGATGGCAGCAAAGAAACGGAACGCATTTCAGCGTATATCTGGCGCAAAAACGAACAGAAGATTACAAAGGTATTTGCGAAAGCTAAAGAAGTGAAAAGTCTGCGTTTAGATCCTTATCGCGAAACCGGCGACATTGAAGAAAACAACAATGCCTGGCCCGCCGAGTACACACCTTCTAAATTTGAATTGTTCAAGCAGAAAACAACTCCCCGTGGTTCTTCAACCGGACCAAATCCTATGCAGCAGAACAGCCAAAAACCTACTCAAAACCAGGTAGGTCAATAAAGAAAGCCTTTCCATTAGAATAATTAAAAAGCTCCCGCTCCGAAATTTTAAAATCTGGGCGGGAGCTTTTTTTAAATGGAAGCTTCCTTGAACTGTTAATGGAGTTCTTTTAATTAAGAAGATACTTTTTCTAAATAAAGCATTACTAACCCGTTTTCATAAACTTGGTGCTGCGTTAATACTAAATTTTGCTGCTTCCGAACTTCCGGTAATAACTCAATTCCTTCCCCTAAAATTATAGGTATAAAGGCTATATAATACGAATCTATCAAACCGGCATCGTGCAGTAAAGTATTTATTTCACCGCCACCCACTAACCATATATCTTTACCTTCTTGTTGAAGCAAATCTTTTACAAATTCTACCGGGTTCTGACTAATTAGTTGTACCGCCGGAATCTGCGGCTTGGTTACGTCGCGGGTAAAAACGTAGGTTGTCTTACCCTCATAGGGCCATTCTCCTAGCTTTAAGCAAACTTCGTAAGTTTTGTAGCCCATTACCAAGGTATCTATTTCCGCTAAGAAATTCTGATAGCCATAGTCTTCCCCAGCATTTGGGTCAGGTAACCAATCTACGGAATCATCCTTACGGGCAATTTTACCATCCAGGCTGGTAGCAATATACAATTTCAGTTTTCTCATAAAAGGGTTTACGTTTAAGATTATGCAAAATCAAATTGCAAGCTTTTTATAAATAATTGATAGTCAAAATTTAAACAAGAAGTACAAGTGGTTCATTACAGATATTTGTCTTAACAATTTTAAAATTTTATTATATTGAGGCTTAATAATTTATTTTTTATTGACGGCTACCCCAACTTTAGAAAGCTATAGCTGTTAAAATGCAGGAGTGAGTATTTGTTGATACAATCTATTCTTGTGATTTGGGAGCTATTCGTACTATTTACTTATTCTTGGTTGAAAATATAGGTGCTCTTACACTAATAAATGCACAGCTAGTTCTCCCAGCTAAGCTGTTACCCTAAAAAATGAAAGAACCGCAGCGTATTTTAATAACCGGAAGTGCTGGTTTTATCGGTCATCACCTTTTGCTCGCTCTCTCTGATTTGCCGGTATCAATTATTGGCCTAGATTCTCTTAATGATTACTACGATCCGCAACTTAAAGCCGGGCGCTTGCGCCGGCAAGGTTTTGAACCTGATTCTATTGAATATAATATTTTAATTAAAAGTCAGGAGAGAGTTAATGTTTCCTTTATTAAACTGGATATAACCGATGAGCCTGCTTTAACTACACTCTTTCAGGAAAATTCTTTTGATGTAGTTATTCATTTGGCGGCTCAGGCCGGAGTACGACATAGCCTGAAAGATCCGCAGTCGTACGTAGCCAGCAACTTAGTAGGTTTCGCCAATATACTCGAAGGTTGCCGTAATTTTAAAATTAAACATTTACTGTTTGCTTCATCTAGTTCGGTTTACGGCAACAATCAAAAAATACCATTTGCCGTGAATGACCGCACGGATGCACCGGTTTCGTTTTACGCGGCTACTAAAAAGGCCAACGAGGTAATGGCGCACAGTTACGCGCATTTGTACCAAATCCCAATTACGGGCATGCGTTTTTTTACGGTTTATGGTCCGTGGGGCCGACCCGATATGGCTTATTTTTCCTTTGCCAAAGCAATTGAAGAACAAACGCCCATAAAAATTTACAATCACGGCAATATGCTGCGCGATTTTACTTACGTGGAGGATGTTATTCAAAGTATTATCCGACTAACAGGTTTGCCGCCTAAAATTCAAGAAAGCCAAAGAGCACCTTATAAACTGTATAATATTGGTAACAGCCAACCCGAGCATTTAATGGAATTGGTTACTATTTTAGAACGCTTACTGCACAAAAAAGCCATCTTAGATTTGCAGCCCATGCCGCCCGGCGATGTACCCGCTACTTATGCCGACGTGCAGGATTTAATGGAAGCCACCGATTTTCGACCTCTTACTTCCCTCGAAACCGGTTTGACTCATTTTATCAATTGGTATACCAGTTACTACCAAAAGCAATTCCTGCCGGTGAGCTAAGTAATATTGCTTACCTTTACAGGAAAAATAAATTGCCATCCGATTACCCAAGTACTATTATGAACCTAGCCTCACATCTACGGGCCAAACCATCTTTAACCATTATTGTTCCGGTATTTAACGAGGAAGAATGCCTGCAACCGTTTAGCGAAGCCATGGACCCCTTCTTAGAAAAATCGCCCATGCCCACTCAGGTGCTTTTTGTGAACGATGGTTCGCGCGATGCCAGCTTAGCGAAGATTAAACATATTTGTGCCAATAAAACGGGTTACACGTATATTTCGCTGGATAAAAATTATGGACTAAGTACGGCTTTTAAAGCCGGAATTGATTACGCTACTACTACCTACATTGGCTATATCGACGCTGATTTGCAAACCTCACCGATGGATTTTTTGCTTTTCTTTCCTTTTTTACCCGAATACCAAATGGTGAACGGCATCCGGCAGAAGCGCAAAGATACCTTTGTAAAGAAAATTTCTTCTAAAATAGCGAATAGTTTCCGGCGTCGCATGATTCAGGATGGCATAGCCGATACCGGTTGTCCTTTAAAAATAATGGATGCAGCTTACGCGAAAAGAGTGCCTTTTTTTACGGGAATGCACCGGTTTTTACCGGCTTTGTTTCAATTACAAGGCGGTAAGGTAAAGCAAATTCCGGTGCAGCATTTCGAGCGGTTAGCGGGTTATTCTAAATACCACTTGTTTAATCGGCTTTGGGGACCGTTGCAGGACACTTTTGCTTTCCGGTGGATGCGTAAGCGTTATATCCGGTATCAGATTACCGAACAGTTACCAAAAGAAATCCTGCATTCGTACCATGACTAAAACTGAATATTTCATCTATGGTATTGGTTTATTAGCCCAATTATTATTTTCTGCCCGGCTTTTACTGCAATGGGTTCAATCAGAAAAAGCGGGTAAGGTTTTATCGCCGGCCTCTTTCTGGACTACCAGTATTCTAGCTTCTATTCTGTTAATGGTTTACGGGGCTTTACGGGAAGATGTGGTAGTAATTGGCGGACAGGTTATTTCTTATTTTATCTACCTGCGTAATTTAAAGCTGAAAAATATTTGGCAGGAGGTGCCTTTTGTTATTCGTTGGCTGGCTATTCTCTTTCCTTTCTTTACGTTTGCCTGGTTGCTTTTTTATGATAATGCTACCTGGACTTCTTTGCTGGAACACAATAAAATTTCGGGCGCTTTAATTGCCTGGGGCGGGCTGGGGCAGGTAGTTTTTACCTTGCGTTTTGTGTATCAGTGGTATTTTTCGGAGCGGTTGCAACAATCAATTATCCCAAATGGCTTTTGGTTAATTAGTTTAGTGGGTAGTCTCATGATTATGTCGTACGCAGTTATTCGGTTAGACCCGGTTCTTTTCCTCGGACAGATTTTTGGGGTAGTCGTGTACGTGCGAAACTTTATTCTGGGTACCCGGGAAAAAGCGCGTTCGCAAGTTAAGCCAAAGCAAAAAATGGTTCCGGAACCAACCGAGTCAGCTAAAAAAATTATTACGTAGGTTTAAATAAGAACCAGGTTAGAGAAAGCCCGCCCGTTAATTTTTTAAATTTTGGTTTATTTCTTATCAAATGCCGCAAACGCTAAACCAAACGCCTAGTTTGTTACAAAAGACTTCCGTTCAGGTAGTACTGCTTTTTATTCTTATATACGCTACTTTTTTTCAAAATCTGCAAGCCATAGAGCCTTCTTTAATGGAGGCGCGAAATTTTATTACCGTCCGGGAAATGACTCAACACGGAAATTGGCTAATTCCTACTTTAAACGGAGAGCCCCGCTTGGCAAAACCTCCTTTGCCCACCTGGTTAACCGCTATTTCGGTGTTAGCCACCGGCGATTTGTACAATTTAGGTGCTTTGCGATTTCCAGCCGTTCTAATTTCGGGTTTAGCGGTTTATTTTCTTTATCTGCTCACCCGCCAACTTACTACTGACCGGCTTTTGCCTTTTTTAGCCGGCGCCGTTCTGGCTACTTCTTTTTCTTTCTTTAACATTGGGCGGCAAGGCACCTGGGATATTTATTGCCATGCTTTCATGATGGGCAGTATTTGGTTGCTGGTAAAAGGTATGCAAGCAAATAGTAAAGCCTTTGGTTGCTTTGTAGGGAGCGGTATTTTGCTCGGTTGCTCTTTTCTAAGTAAAGGGCCCGTGGCTTTCTATGCTTTGCTATTGCCTTTTTTGCTGAGTTACGGCTATGGCTATGGCGCAACTGCCTTCAAAAAACATTGGTTTGGCATTTTACTCGCCTTCTTTATTTGTATGGTAATTAGTCTGGCCTGGCCCATGTACGTGTATTTACAGGAACCGGCCAAACTGGCGACGAATATCACCAATGAGAGTACCGCCTGGGTAAACCGGCACGTTAAACCTTTTTGGTTTTATTTAAGCTTTCCGTGGCAAGCCGGTATTTGGGCCATTTTTGTGGTAGCCGCCCTTATTAGTCCTTATGCCCGGCAACGGATTGCGCCTTACGGGAATTACCGTTTTTTTAGTAGCTGGATTTTTATCGGCTTGTTTTTATTATCGGTCATTCCGGAGAAAAAAGAAAGGTATTTATTACCCTTACTTCTTCCAATGGCTTTGATCACCGCTTATTATATTCGCTTTTTATTAGATGCTTTTAACCGGCGAAATACCACCAGAGCGGATCGTTTTGTTTTTAGGGTGAATGGCATTTTATTCATTCTTATTGCTCTGGGATTACCCATTTTACTCTATCAAAAAGCTTTTGCTAAGCACAGTATTAATTTGAATGTATTTGTTGTTAGTAGTATTTTTTATTTGGTATTAGGTATTTGCTTTTTAATAGCTGTAAAGAAGAGAAATTTCGGCCTGTTTCTAATTGGGGCTATTGGCGTCCATATTCTAACTATATTTATTCTTCTGCCCAATTACCAAAACATGCTTTATCCGGTAAATAACTACGTGGGATTAGATAAAGTAAGAGCGCAAAAGAATTTAGATAAATTGCCTTTTTACGCCTTACACGAAATATCGCCGGAACATATTTGGGAAATAGGAAAAAAAGTGGATACCATTACAGTAGTGAATCAGAAATTAAAACTACCTACTACTTTTCCTCTAGCTCTTTTTTCGCGCGATTCGCTTTCTGCTGCTATGTTACCTGAATATAACTTGCGACTAAAACCGTTAGCTCAATATCAATACGACCGCCGTCATCCGGAAAGGGTTTATTATTTATACCTTATTTCACGATGATTTTTCCGGATTAAACCTTTTCTAAAAACTTACTGCGAAACTCTCCGGGGGTTAGGCCATAATACTTTTTGAATAATTTGTTTAAATGGCTGCCATCCGTAAAACCGTATTCGTAGGTAATCTGGGCAATGCTCCGGTCGCTGAACTGCAAGCGATTACGAATCATTTGTAATTTGTATTTTAAAATATATTGCTGCAGCGACTCCCCGGTTTGCCGTTTAAAAAATATGCTCAAGTAAGTAGGTGAGTAATGGAACTTCTCTACTAATTGCTCCATGCGTAATTGGTCCGGCTTCTGAATATTCTGGCTGATATACGATAAAATTTCCTCGATGAGTAAGCTGCTTTTCGGATCTTTCACTTCAATTCCTTTTTCATGAACTACGTTACGGGCCAGAATTCCCAGAATAGCCTTCATAATGCCGTTCATAATTAATTCGTACGAACTTTCGGTCCGTTGCTCGTATTCGTGCAACAATACCAGCAATAAGTATTCGAGTAAATCTTTTTCTTTGGCTTCCTTAACAATCGAACCACTAGACTGATACGGTGAATTCAGAAGCATTTTTATTGTGCGAAGCCAAACGGGCGATTGAGATAAAGCGGGATCTTTTACAAAAGCTTCCGTAAACCGCAGATAACAAAAAGTAGTTTTTTCCTCAATTTGAAAATAATGGTAATCTTCCGGTCCCAATAAAAATACATCGCCGGCAGAATAAGTGAACGTGTTGCCATTAATAAAATGTTTTCCTTGGCCTTTTCGGATAAATATAACTTCAAAATAGCTATGCTTATGAACCGGATGCTGCCATTCACTGGCCGAAAATAAATAAATATTAAATGGTTCGTATTGAATGTACCGCTTCATAAGCTAAAGCTACCTTTTTGTCGTAATTTATTGCCCTAACTAATTTGGGAATTTATTTCTATTTTATACAAAAGCCATCCTTTATTTAAAAAGCGCCATTAAGTTTAACCCGTATCTTTCTAAGTAATTAAATTTTAGAGGTTGTTTAGAAAGCAAGCCAGTCCGGTGAATATTGAATCATTTAAATTTAACTGGGTTCAGTACCGGCTGTTCTACCCTTTTTTAGAAGATTTAAGAAGAAAGGATTAATAATACAGTATACTAAAGAATTAAATTTAAGTAGATAAGAGAATATATTTATTTAATTACATCTCTAAAAAGCAGGTAAATATTGGCAGGTTTTGGAAAGTAAATTTATTGCTAATAGAAGTTAGATTAAAATAACTGATAATTTTTGGGGTAAAACTTGTCTATTCAGTGCGTTAGGTTCCTTTTCTTTAAATAATCAAGCAGATTATCAATGTCGTTAAGAGCTTGTTGTTGAGCTAATACAAAGTTATCTGGTAAAAGCGCTTCGTGCTTAATGGCCGCTTCCGATAAATATTTATCAACGTTGCGCGACAAATTAATAAAAGGACTATTCCCTTCTAGTTCCTCTTCCAGAGGGTCAAATAATTGAAGGGCGTCCTCAATTAAACTCCGCAAAACTACAATATTGCCCCGGCTGTAACGTAAAAAATTTATTTGATATTTTATTCTTTCTATTTCAGCGTCCTTTTCCATAAATACCGCATTTTTACTCAATATAAACAATCTACTGTTAAAAGGAGAGAAAATTTAAAACTTAAAATTAAAAAATACTATTTTGTATGTATTTTCCTTCCGGAAAACATGTATTCTCCACTGATTTCCGGAAATAATTTTAGGTTACCTATGTGATTTGCGGGAGGTTCTTTACCGGAAGTTATTTTAATTTTTGCGGGGAGAGTTATTTTTATTAGTTGGTAATTTATTTAGATAAGAAGTAAGGCCAGTTACATCGTCGGTGCCAATGAAATCTACTTTGAACTGCATTAAAGTTTGCCAGGTGTTTGCGTTATCGGGAGTGGCCCAAAATCGCCATTTTTTATTTAACTGATGGGCACTGTCAATCGCTTGCCGAATTTTTGCTTCTGCAGCAGCCTCTAAGCTACCTTCACCGTTCCATTGACTGTAACTCCGGAAACTGGCGCTAAATAGTCTTATTTTTTTAAGTTGTTCAGCGGTATAATTTACGCCGGGGGTTGCATCGAAATAAATGTAGCTTGGATACTTGCTCCAGGTTTCGGGATTGGGTCGCTCCCCACTAATTACCAGTTGAATTGTTGGGTTATTCCTTATTTCGGGGTAATTAGCTAGTTTTCGCATTAAAACCGGTAGGGTAGTAGTACCATTTGTTTTTAAATCTATTAAAATTTGCAGGATGGCGGTGGAGTGGGGGTAAGCCGAACCCTTATTCTTTTTAATTTGAGCTTGTAAAGGTTGTAAATACAGAACGTCCAAAGTGCGCTCGGGAGAAATTTCTTTGGCTTCGTGCGCCACATAAAGCTCGTTATCCTGCAAAAACAAATCCGCTTCGATGGAGCCCACCTGGTGGGTATAAGCGTTAAAAAAAGGAAGAGATTGCTGGTAATCGTTGTGGGCGTGTACATTAGCTGCGGTATATACCCTTTGCGCCCGCAAATGCTGATCAATAAAAAGTAGAAAAAATAAAATAATAGTGGATTGCCTCATATAAATTGTTGCGAACGAGTGAGAATACTTTTTAATTCTTCATCTGCAAACTCCGGATTAAGTACAAAGTAGTGTTACGCAAGTAAAGGAAGCTACCCGCATTGTACTAACGGCTACCGGTTAATTGCCAGCTAATTAGTTACCGCTAAGCAAATGGAAGCAGTTTAAATTTTGTAAATAAATATTTGCTCATAGGCTGGTTTCTCCTTGCACCTGACGAAAGAAGTTTAAGACTAAAGAACGATAAAATCGAAAAAACTGGTTTATTGTTTTCATAAATGGCTGTTTATACTAATATGTCTATAATGCTACTCACGGATACTCTCCTCACCTTGGTATGCTAAGGTAATAGTCACCCGCCCCATCCGCTACTCCACAACTGAAAAACAAAAACAGACTACTTGTAAAATCTGTATCTTTGAATAAAGATAGTACTTGCCATGGCCGAATTTACAGAAAAATACATAAATCCTTTCACTGATTACGGCTTTAAGAAAATGTTCGGAGAAGAACCGAACAAAGACTTGTTGCTCGACTTTTTAAATGTGCTTCTAAAAGAAGAGCAAGGCGAAATTAAAGATTTGGTTTACTTAAAGAATGAGCATTTAGGAACGGGCGAACTGGATAGAAAAGCCATTTTCGACCTTTATTGCGAAAATGATAAAGGCGAAAAGTTTATTGTAGAACTGCAAAAAACCAAACAGAACTTCTTCAAAGACCGAACGGTTTATTATTCCACTTTCCCGATAAGAGAACAAGCTAAACGGGCCGACTGGAACTATGAATTAAAAGCGGTTTATACGGTAGCTATCCTGGATTTTGTGTTTGACGAAGATAAGAATGACCAAAGTAAATTTCGTTACGATATTAAGTTAACGGATACCGAAACTAAGGAAGTGTTTTACGATAAGCTCACTTTTATTTACCTGGAAATGCCTAAGTTCAACAAAACCGTAGAAGAACTGGACACCCGGTTTGACAAGTGGCTGTATGTGATCCGGAACTTGAACCGACTAGATAAGGTACCGGATAAATTACGCGAGCGGGTGTTTGAAAAACTTTTCGAGACGGCCGAGATAGCCCGGTTCACGCCGGAACAAGTGCGTTCTTACGAAGACAGTTTGAAGTATTACCGCGACATGAAGAACTCTCTGGATACAGCTAAAGAAGAAGGCAGAGAAGAAAGAGAGCTAGAAATTGTCAAAGAAATATTACGGGCCCATGAGCCTATTGAAAAGATAATTCGATTTACAGGTTTATCACTTAAACAAATAGAAAGATTGCAATAACTTGTCTTAGGCAATATCCCGTACTATTCAGGGTAAGCCGGATTATACATTTTACTTGCGAGGTGGTACGTGCTACAATCGGCCCACAGCCTAAATTCCTTATTTTTTATTTTCAAATGTACAATAGGCTTACTAAAATCTTGTCCGAAGTTTTACTTGCTGTTTGCTAAATTCAAGGATAATGAATAGCGGTAGTATAATTCTGAATTTTTAAAAAAATAACGAAATGTTACTGCTTTAATTTTTTATCTTAGTTAGTTCTTTGGGTTAAGAGAGTTGCTTCGCTTATCATTTTAAACCATGTCTTCACGAAACCAGTATGTTCTTCTATTGCTGTTATTTTGCCTCCTGACGGGTTGTAAAGAGCAAGAAGAACCTAAATTCACCATTGGTTTTTCGCAGTGCACCGGCGACGATGCCTGGCGGCGGGATATGCTGCGTGGCATGCAGCGCGAATTGGCTTTTCACCCGGAAGTAACCTTTTTGTACCGCGATGCCAAAGGAAATAGTTCGAAACAAGTAGATCAGATAAAAGAATTAATTAGTACCGGCATTGATCTTTTAATTGTGTCGCCTAACGAGGCGGAACCGATCACGCCAGTGGTAGAACAAGCCTACCAACAAGGATTACCCGTAGTGGTAGTTGACCGGAAAACAGCTTCTTCTTTTTATACCGCTTACGTGGGAGGAAACAATTATGAGGTAGGTAAAACGGCCGGTCAGTATATCGGGGCTTTACTAAAAGGGAAGGGGAAAGTAGTCGAAGTTACGGGTTTGCCTACCTCTTCGCCGGCCCGAGACCGGCACAATGGGTTTTTAGAAGCCATCCATAAATATCCGGGCATTCACCTTATACAAACAATTTCCGGCGACTGGGAAAAAAAGATTGCCAAACAAAAATTGACTGCTCTTTTTGATTCCATTAAAGGTGCGGATCTGGTTTTTGCTCAAAACGAAGTAATGGCTTTGGGCACGTACGAAGTCTGGAAAGAAAAAGATCTTACGCCGCGCGTAAAAATTGTGGGGGTCGATGGCCTAGCCGGACCATTTGGCGACATTCAAATGGTGAATGATCAGTTAATTGATGCCACTCTATTATATCCTACCGGCGGCGAAGAAGCTATTCGGGTAGCCATGCAAATCTTGCAGAATAAACCTTTTACGAAAGAAAACATTTTAAATACGGCCGTAATTGATTCTTCTAATGCCCGCATGATTAAAATGCAAACCGATAAAATCTTAAGTCAGCAAGAAGATATTGAACGCCAGCAACAACGCAACGATGACCAACTAAAGGTTTATAAAAATCAACAAATAATATTATACGTTCTTTCGGGTTTATTTATTATTTCTATTGGTTTAGGTTCCTTGGCGCTGTATTCCCTAAAAGAAAACCAAAGCATCAACAAAGAATTAAAAGCTAAAAACGAAGAAATTGTCGGGCAGCGCAATAAAATTCAGGAAATGGCGGAAGAGGCTCAAGCGGCTACCGAATCTAAGTTCCGGTTTTTTACCAATATTTCGCATGAGTTTCGCACGCCCCTCACTCTTATTTTAGGCCCCATTGACGGACTATTGCACGGGAAAAGCGACCACTTGTTTGTGAAACAAAACTTAAAGCTTATTCAGAAGAATGCCCGCCGTTTACTCTGGCTGGTTAATCAGTTAATGGATTTTCGAAAGCTGGAAGGCGGCAGAATGCACGTTCAAGCATCGGAAAACGACCTGATTGCTTTTATGAAAGAACTGATGTTATCGTTTGAGCCCATGGCGAAAAAGCGGAACATGGAATTTAAGCTTATTACTCCACTTCCCCATTTACCTGTTTGGTTTGATGCCAATATGCTCGATAAAGTCTTCTTCAATCTATTATCCAATGCTTTTAAATTCACGAACGATTTCGGGCGCATTCACATTCTGATTACGGCGGATCTGGAAAATAATAAAGTACAAATTAAAGTAAAAGATAGCGGCATTGGCATGTCGGAGGTAGAAGCGGACCGGGCTTTCGAAATGTTTTACCAGGCAAATACCACTAGCGCCAAAGGTACGGGTTTAGGATTGCCCTTATCGAAAGAATTTATTGACTTACATCACGGGGAGATGGAAGTAAGCAGCGAACCACAACAAGGTACAACTTTCACGGTTAGTTTACTGCTGGGCCATAAACACCTGACCGATGCCGAAAAAGTACCCGATAAAATTAAAGTCAATGAACTGGCCAATAAAGCCCAGTTAGAAGACGCTAGCCCTGTTTGGGCGCTAAAAGAAAGTCCGGAAAGTAAAAGCAAACGTATTCTGCTCATCGAAGACCATCCGGATTTACGCCATTTCTTGCAATATACCTTACAGGATACCTACCAGATCTTACCCGCCTCAGCCGGTCAGCCCGGACTAGAAACTGCCTACGAAAATATTCCGGATTTAATTATTTGCGACCGCATGCTGCCGGACTTAGACGGATTAAAAGTGGTAACCGCTTTAAAATCCGATATTCGGACCTCGCATATTCCGGTAATTATTCTTACGGCGCAAAGTGAACTAGAGCAGCAAATTGAAGGCATGCAAGTAGGAGCCGAGTTATATTTAACCAAGCCCTTTAGCACGCAGGTTTTAAAAGAAAGTATTAGGAGCATACTGACCAACCGGCAATTAGTGAAAGATTATTTTACCCATAACGAAGCATCTATCGTCCCGCTTCTTTCCAATCCCGCTATTTCTAAGCTAGACCAAAAATTTCTGGCAGATTTTAAGAAAATTATCGACGCCAAACTTTCGGATACTAATTTAAGTGTGGATTATTTGAGTCGGGAAATAGGCTTATCGCGGGTGCAATTGTACCGGAAAATCAAAGCTTTGCTGGGTGGTAACGTAAATGATTATATTCAAACCGTGCGGTTAAATAAATCCTGCGAGTTGTTGCAAGTTTCCACTGCTTCCATTGCCGATGTAGCTTGCCAGGTGGGTTTTTCTTCGGCTACCTATTTTTCTACCGCCTTTAAAGCCAAGTTTGGTATTTCCCCCACCGATTACAAGAATCATAAAGGTTCTCTGAAAACCGAAGTGGTTTAATTTTTAAAGGGCGGTACCTAAACTTTAACTCAAAGCAAAGGCTAAGCGAGCTAACCTCAAAATCTTTTCTTCGTCCTCCTGCAAGGATCTAACCGGAAGAAAAGAAGAACCTGTGAAAAGTGTATGGGGTAATTATCTACTTAAACCATTAAAGAACTTTATAGGAATTGCACTAGCAGTCGCTTTGAACTGGTTAGATCCTTTCAAAAGACCGTAAGGGTAGGTACGCTTGAAAAGGGGTTAATGATTCTAAACCTACGTTTAGAATGAGAACACTGATTATTGAAAACATACCCAAATGTTCCACTTCATTTGGAAGCTAGTAAAGGATCAATAATATAAACTGATTAACAAGAACAGGTTAGTCGGCATGGAATTCTGGTTCGGAGTAATTTAGCTTTTCATCGCTCCCTAAGGTGAGCTAAGATCCTGCCGCGCTGTTTTACGCGAATCCGTATTATTTCTCGCCTTTATTCCAGCTTCTTTAAAATTCAACTTAGAAACACCCTATAAAACCATTGTATCATTATTTAAAATCACGTTTCAAATTTTAAAATTAAGTAAATTTAATATAAAGTTAAGCCATTGATTTTCAATTAATTAACAGTTAATTCTGCCTTGTATCAAAGTTTAATATTTATTGATACAATCCTTAACTCCTTTTTTGGTGTTAGCGCCTACTTTAGACAAAAAATAACTCTAAGCAATGGCAAACACAAAAGTCTTTTTCTGGTCAATTGTAGTAGCGCTCGGCGGCTTTCTATTTGGCTTTGATACCGCGGTGATATCGGGAGCCGAAAAATCCATTCAACAACTATGGCAGTTAACTACCTTCGAACATGGTTTTACGGTGGCTATTGCTTTAATAGGTACGGTATTAGGGGCTTTGTTTGGCGGCATTCCTTCTGACCGTTTTGGGCGCAAAACGACTCTCTTCCTGATTGCCGTTTTATACCTGTTGTCTTCTTTAGGTACGGCATTGGCGCCATCCTGGGTTATTTTTCTTATTTTTCGTTTTTTAGGTGGCATCGGGGTAGGGGTATCATCGGTAACGGCGCCGCTGTATATTTCCGAAATTGCTCCGGCCAAATCGCGGGGTAAGCTGGTCGCCATGTTCCAGTTTAATGTGGTGTTTGGGATTCTGGTCTCTTATTTATCTAATTATTTATTTGCTGGTAGCGGGGAGCAAGATTGGCGCTGGATGTTAGGTATTCAGGCAGTGCCTTCGTTTATATTTTTGGTCACGGTATTGTTGGTGCCGGAAAGCCCCCGGTGGCTCATTATTAAAAAAGGTCGGCTGGAAGAAGCCGAAAGAACTTTAAAAGTTGCCAATCCGGAGGCGAATACCAAACAAATGGTGGCGGATATTTTATCTTCCTCGCAGGATGCCCAAGGCAAACAGATTAAATCGTCGCTTTTTTCCAAAAAATATTCTACGCCCATTACCCTAGCTATATTGTTTGCTTTTTTTAACCAGGTGTCGGGGATTAATGCCATTATTTACTACGCCCCCCGCATTTTTGAAATGGTGGGTTTGGGCAAAAGTTCGGCTTTACTTTCTTCGGCCGGTATCGGCTTAGTAAATTTTCTTTTTACGTTGCTGGCTCTCAATTTTATCGACCGTTTCGGCCGGCGCACCCTCATGCTGATTGGATCATTTGGCCTGATTGCTACACTCGGGTTAGTCGCGAAAGCCTTTTACTTTAAAGAATTTAGCGGTATTGCGGTACCTATTTACCTGTTCGTGTACATTGCCTTTTTTGCCTTTTCCCAGGGAGCCGTTATCTGGGTATTTATTTCCGAAATATTTCCGAACCAGGTCCGGGCTTCCGGACAAGCGCTGGGTAGCTTCACCCACTGGATTATGGCGGCTATTATTGCGTTTTCTTTTCCTTACATCGCCGAAACTTTAGGTGGAGGTAACACTTTTCTCATTTTCACCGGCATGATGGTGCTGCAGTTGCTATTTGTGTGGCGCGTAATGCCCGAAACCAAAGGCACTTCGCTGGAGCAGATTGAACATAATATGGTTTTACATTAGTCCATAGACGATAGTCCACAGTCGACAGTTGTAATTTTTATTTATCCACTCGCTTAAGTTAAAATTTTTCTTCGTGTATAGTTGACGGAATAGTAGCCTTTTTAGATTTTTTACTTTCTAAATAAATACTTTTATGACGCATAGAATTATCTGTTTCGGGGAAACTTTATGGGATATGCTGCCCAGCGGCCACATGCCCGGCGGAGCGCCCATGAATGTAGCCATTCATTTAAAGTACAATAATTATGACCCCATTGTCGTCAGCCGCGTAGGTACCGACGATTTAGGCGAGGCCTTGTTAGACTTCTTAAAAAAGAAAACTGTCTCTACGGAGCACATCCAGGTGGGCAAAACGCATTTAACCGGGGTGGTAAAAGTGAATGTAGATGATAAAAATGAAATCACCTATAAAATAGTAGAACCGGTTGCCTGGGATTACATTCAATTCGACGAGGATACTGCTTCTTTAGTAGCGCAAAGCGATGTTTTTGTTTATGGCAGCCTGGCTGCCCGCGGTCAAACTACCCGGGATACACTACTCCAATATTTACCTTTAGCCAAGCAGAAAGTTTTTGACGTAAATCTGCGCCCCCCGCATTACACGCCGGAGCGAATAGAACAGTTGCTGCAGTTCGCGGACGTTGTAAAAATGAACCACCAGGAATTAGAATTGATTTCGGGCTGGTTGGAGGTGGCCGGAAACGAACCACAGCAATTAGAACAAATCCGGCAAAAACTCAATCTGCAAATGGTCATCTTAACGCGCGGCGAAAACGGCGCCGCGGTATTAACCGACCAAGGCTATCTGCAACATCCGGGGTATAAAGTAGAAGTAGAAGATACCATTGGCAGCGGCGATTCCTTTTTAGCTACTTTTCTCAGTAATTACCTGCAGCAGCAACCCCTCGCCGATTGTTTAAGAAAAGCCTGCCTGGTGGGGGCTTACGTGGCTTCCTGTAAGGGCGCCACCCCAACTTATGACCCCCAACTCCTGGAAGCCGATTTTGCCTAAACCCAGGCCCATTCATCCGAAATACCTACTTTTTATTTCTCACAATAAATCTAAAACGAATGAAAAGAATTTTGTACTTAAGTTTGTTGCTGTTTTGGGCTGCGCCTATTCTGTACGCCCAAACCAACATTAATGTAACCGGGAAAGTCTCATCTGAAACGGGAGAGGCTATGCCGGGTGTAAGCATCGCAGTAAAAGGAACGAACAATGGCACTACTACCAATACCGATGGTTCTTTTTCGGTATCGGTACCTAATGCAGAGGCGGTGTTGGTAATTTCCTTTGTGGGTTACCTGGCCCAGGAAGTAGCCGTTCGTAACCAGACCACCCTAAATGTTACCCTACAACCCGACGTGAAAGCGTTGGAAGAAATAGTAGTAACAGGTTATCAGACCCAGAAAAAAGCCGATTTAACCGGGGCCGTAGCCGTAGTAAACCTCAAAGAAGTAAAGGATATACCGGTTGGTAATCCCATGCGGGCTTTGCAGGGGCGGGTTCCCGGGCTTTACGTAGAAGCAACGGGTCAGCCCAATGGGGGCAATAACCGGGTGTTAATCCGGGGCTTAAATACCCTCGGAGACCCCAATCCCTTGTATGTTATTGATGGCGTGCCAACCAAAGATGCGCAGGCATTTGCCAGTTTAAACCCCAGTGCCATTGCTTCCGTGCAGGTTTTAAAAGATGCGTCCGCCGCGTCCATTTACGGGGCCAGGGCCTCTAACGGCGTTATTATTGTAACTACTAAAGAAGGTAGAGTAAAAACCGGGCAGGAAAAAGTTAGTGTCCAATTCAACTCCAATGTATCTATCCAAACCGAAAAGCCTTGGCGGGAAAAAGTTTTAAATGCCGAAGACCGGGGCCGAGCCTTGTGGCAGGGAGCCGTGAACGACCGGACCGATCCGGCGGTGCATAAAGCCCTTTATACCTACGACTGGAATGGCGATTACAACAATCCGGTATTGAACAAAGTAAACATAGTCCCTTTTGTAGGCGGCGATCCGCTGCAGCCGGTGGGCAACACCGATTGGCAAGCGGAAACGTACGAAAGAGCGATTGTTACCCAACAAGATCTGACTTTAACGGCCGGAACCAATAGAAGCAGTTTGCTCATTAATCTGGGTTATTTTAAAAATACCGGCATGTTAAAGTATACCAACTTCGACCGGTATAGTACCCGCATTAATGCCTACACTACTTTTTTAAACGGTAAAATTAAGATTGGCGAAAATCTACAGCTCGCCCGTACCTCCGAAACTCTACAGGCCAATGATTTAGGTGGCGCCGCCACTACCGACCTGTCCATCACGCTGGCGCCTACTTTACCTGTTTTCCGGACCGATGGCACCTACGCCGGCCCGATAGGGGCTGGTTACTCCGACCGGAACAATCCCGTGCACATGCAATACCTGAACCGCTGGGATAAAAACAACCGGATAAATGCCTTAGGTAATGTTTACGCCGAAGTAACTCCGCTGAAAGGTTTCGTGTTGCGCACCAGCCTGGGAGCCGATTATTCGAATGCGCTTTCTAAAAACATTGAACCTGCTTTTCAGGAAGGCTTTTTGGGTAGAAACATTAACAGTTTAGCCCTGCAGCAAGGCAACGAGCTTACCTTAACCTGGACCAATACGGCTAATTATCAGTTCGAAATCGGCAGTCATAGAATTAGTGCTTTGGCGGGTACCGAAGCTATCCGCAACGATTTTCAGGGTTTCGGCGCGTTCCGGGAAGGCTTTGCCGAGGAAGATGAAGATTATTACGTACTAAATGCCGGCACTGGCCGCAGCACGAATAATGGTTTGGTTACCGGTTACCGCTTGTTCTCTACCTTTGGAAAAATTAACTACGCCTTTGCCGATAAATACCTGGCTTCCGCCACCCTGCGGCGGGATGGTTCTTCGCGGTTTGGTTCTCAAAACCAATATGGCTTGTTCCCGGCCTTTACCTTAGGATGGAGAATTAACGATGAAAACTTTTTCAAAGGAATCAAAGCCGTTTCCGATTTAAAATTACGGGCCGGTGTGGGTCGGGTAGGCAACCAGGAAATTGGCAACATTGCCCGGTTTGGCTTGTTTCAGCCTAATTACGGCACCTTGTTTAATAATGGCATTGGCTTTCCGGGCCAGTGGCTAAACGTAGGTACGGCTTACGATTTAAGTGGCGCGAACCAGGGAACCTTACCCTCCGGCTACGTGCAAATTCAGGGCGAAAACCAAAATCTGAAGTGGGAGTCAACGGATGAGTTAAACGTCGGGGTTGATTTTGGATTTCTGAACGATAAAATAGTGGGTTCCTTTGATTATTTTACCCGGAAAACCAAAGATATCTTAATTCAGCCACCAGTAGCCAGCGCCATTGGCGAGGGTAGAGTAAAGTGGCTGAACGGCGCTACCAAAAGTAACAAAGGCTGGGAAGTACTGTTAACCTATCAAAATTCAACTGCTAGTGGTTTCAATTACAGCATCAGTGGCAATGCTTCGCATTTCAAAGATAAAATAACCGAGTTACCGCCCGAAGTACGCACGGCTTACCCCGGCAACGTCGAAAAAACCATTATCGGACAATCGCAATTAGCGGTATTTGGCTATAAAACCAATGGCATTTTCCAGAACCAGGCCGAAGTAGATGCCCACGCCGCCCAAACCGGCAAAGGTGTAGGCCGCATCCGCTACGTAGACTTGAACAACGATGGAACCATTAATGCCCTGGACCAGGATTGGTTAGGCACCTTTTTACCAACCCTGGAATATGGTTTACGCATCGACGCTAGTTATAAAAACTTTGATATTTCCATTTTTGGATCGGGGGTAGCCGGCAAAACGGGTTTGGACCCGGCCCGCCAGTTTAATTCTTTCCTTTTTGTTAACCAAAACAACGGACCGGGCGTGCTGGATGCCTGGACACCCCAGAATTCTGGCTCCAATACGCCGATGCTTTCTCTGGTAAACAGAAATGATGAGTTCCGGAATTCCGATTTCTTTTTGGTGAATGGCTCCTATGCCCGCATGCGGAATGTACAACTAGGTTATGCTTTACCCACCGATATAGTTTCCAAATTAAGAATGGAAAGCCTGCGTTTTTACCTGATTGGTCAAAATTTGTTTGCGATAAAGAGCAAGGATTATTTAAGTAAAGACCCGGAAAGAATCGGTGGCTTTGGCAATTGGCCGCAGCCTACCACTTATACCTTTGGCGTAAACGTAAACTTTTAACCAAAAGCAAAATTAATAATCATGAAACGAAATATAGGTAAAGTATTTATCGTCGCGGCCTTCATCTTGGCTAGTGGCTGCAAAGATTATCTGGATTATGAGCCCCGGGGAACTCTCACCGCCGATCAGCTTACTACCCCCGATAAAGTAGATCAATTAGTTACTGCCGCCTACGCCGCTATTGGCAATGATTTCTGGGATGGTTCCATTACCAGTATGTGGACCTACGGCAGTGTCCGCTCCGATGATGCGTATAAAGGTGGCGGTAGCGTGGGGGATGTGGGCGAATACAATAATTACGAACAATATAACCTGGTTACGCCTACTACCGTGGGCAATGCCAACAACACCTGGGCCCGGGCTTACGGGGCTATTTCCCGAGCCAACTTTGCTTTACAAGCACTTAATAATTTAACCGATGCCCAATTTGCGAATAAAAAAGTACGCCAGGGTGAATTACGATTTTTGCGGGGCCACCTGCACTTTGTGCTGAAGGTAATATTCAAAAACGTGCCGTACATTGACGAAACTCTTTCGGAAGCCGATATATTAAAAGTATCTAACCGGCAGTACACCAATGATGAGTTGTGGAACAAAATTGCCGAGGATTTTCAAGCGGCCATTGATAACTTACCGGATACCCAACCGGAAGTAGGACGGGCCAATAAATTGGCGGCTAAGGCCTATTTAGCCAAAGTGCGGCTTTACCAGGCTTATCAGCAAGATGAAACCCATAAAGTTACCAGCATTGATCCGCAAAGATTAAACGAAGTAGTCGCTTTAACCACCGATGTCATCAACTCGGGTAAATACAGCTTACAACCCGATTTTGCCGAAAACTTTTTGTATGGGTATGATAATGCCCCCGAATCCGTGTTTGCCGTACAGTTTTCGATCAACGATGGCACGGCTATTGGCCGCTTGAGCATGGCGACGAGTTTAAATTATAGTTTGGCGCCGCAATATGGTTGCTGCTGGTTTCATCTCCCCTCGCAAAACATGGTGAATGCCTTTACCACTACTAATAATGGCCTACCCCAATTCGATACTTTTAACGATAAAGTAATAACCGACGCTGACCTGACACCGACCGGTGTGCCGGTGGACCCTCGCATTGACCATACCATCGGTATTTTGGGGCATCCCTTTAAATATAATCCCAGCATTTTGTATGACCATAGTTGGGAACGCGTATCGGCATTGTACGGTGGTTTTGGTAACATGAAAGAGCAGCAAGAGGCAACCAGCCCCAGTTTCAAAAAAGTCGGTCCTTTTTACGGCAGCGCTAAAAACATTGATATTATCCGGTACGCCGATGTGCTGCTATGGCAAGCCGAAGCGTTGATAGAACTAGGTCGGCAAAATGAGGCTTTACCGCTCATTAACCAAATCAGGGCCAGAGCCAAAAACAGTACCGGCAGAACCCAATTAGCCAACGGCAAGTCTCCTTCTAATTACAATATCAGCGAATACGCAAATGGGACCAATATCACCTGGACCCAGGAAAATGCTCGTAAAGCCTTGCAATGGGAGAGAAGACTGGAATTTGCTATGGAAAGCCCCCGGTTTTTCGATTTGGTGCGGTGGGGCATTGCGGCCGAGACTTTAAACAAATATTTAGAGGTAGAGAAAACCAGACGAACCTTTCTTTCGGCCGCGGTATTTACCAAAGGCCGCGACGAGTATTTCCCCATTCCGCAACGAGAAATTGATTTTACCAAGGGCCTGTACGTCCAGAATCCTGGTTATTAACTACACACTAGTAATTAGAAGTTAGATGCTAGATAGTAGTTATTGGATTTATAGTTTAAGGTTTAGTAAGTCTATAGCAACAAACTACTAAGATCATTTTAAAGCTACCCGTTAAGTAGAGACAATTCTGGCGCGAGGCTCCGGCTTCGCGGCTATTATCTGGTAGGCCTCTGGCCGGTTTACGGATAAACTTTTATTCGAAGGAAACACCGGTTCTCTACTGGCTAGAGGCCAGATAATACGGCTCACGAGCGGGACGCTCGCGATAGATACTAAGAACTAAACGGCTTATAATTGGCGAGATCTAAATTTACAGGGGATTTTCCTCCAGCTAGATAAAAACTAGAAAAGGCAGGAGAAAAGAGTGTTTGTTAGTAGGTTGGTTTAGTAGGTAGTTAGAAAAGAATGAAACCAGCTCCAAATTACAGTCTTCGACGGACCATTAATTAAGTGCAAGGAATAAAATCAACGTAAAATGAATAAACGAATAAATTTTATCTTGACTTTCATTATTCTGATCGGTTACCAAAAATCGTTAGCCCAGGCAGATAAGCCCCCTTACGTTTCGGCGGTTCCTAAATTTACTTACGCAAAAACGCTTCCGGAGCAAGAACAACAACTTAAAACCAACCCCTTGCTATTGCGGTTTATAGAATCCCGTAAAAAGATGGCCAGCGACAAGTTCCGGCCTATTTACCATTTTATCAGCCCGGAGAGTACCATGAACGACCCCAATGGGCTATGTTTTTGGCAAGGCAATTGGCACCTTTTTTACCAGGCTTATCCCCCCGAAGATTCGCGGCAGCACTGGGGACATGCCATCAGTAAAGATTTAATTCATTGGCGGGATCTTCCTTATGCCATTTATCCCAGTCCGGAACGAGCCGTGTTCTCCGGCTCTACGCTGGTGGAAGATAACCGGGTTATTGCCATGTACCACGGCACGGCTGTCGGTAATATGGTAGCCTTATCCAGTGATCCTTTGCTATTAAACTGGGAGAAAGTTACCGGAAAAGCCGTTATTCCTGCCAAAAGCACGACCGGTTCCAGTTTGCCTTATAGTGTCTTCGATCCGTCTATCTGGAAGAAAGATAATATGTACTATGCCCTTTCGGCCGGAAGAACTTCCACCGGACCGGGAGGTAGGCCCATTAGAGCCGATTATCTTTTCCGGTCCAAAGATTTGGCGCATTGGGACTATTTGCACGAATTTGTGCAAGACGACCGGTTTACTTTAATTGGGGATGATGGCGCTTGTCCTTACTTCTGGCCCATTGGTGACCGGTATATCATGAATTTTTTCAGCCACATGAGCGGAGGGCAATATTTACTGGGCGATTATGACAAGCAGAAAGATAAATTTATAGCTACTTCCGCAGGAAAATACAATCAGGGAGCGGTAAGTCCATCCGGCGTACATGCCCCTTCTGCTGCTCCCGATGGCAAAGGTGGGGTAGTCGTAATCTTTAACATGAACCCAGGCCGACCAACCGAAGGGTGGAACCAAATAATGACCTTACCTCGCCGTTTGACCTTGCTTTCAAAAGAGGAACTAGGCCAGGAACCCGCGGGAGATATTACTTCTTTGCGCTATAATAACCAGCATATCGGAACTAGGATTCTTCCGGCCAATAAGGAAATAGTTTTGGAGAACATAAAGGGAAACGCCCTAGAAATCTCGACGGAAATCGATCCGAAGAATGCCCAATTGATTGAACTAAATGTTTTACGCTCCCCTAACAAAGAAGAATATACCCGGATTATTTTCTTTAAAGAAAAAGGATTTAACAAAGGATTAGAATACCGGTCCGGATCTGGAACCGCAGCTATGCCCGCCGACCTGGTACGCTTATTTACCGGCGAGCCGCCGGCCCCGAGAACGCCAACCGTGCCCGCCAGTTTAATAACTATTGAATCTTCTTATTCCTCCACGCTGCCGGACGCTAAAATACGCGCACCGGAAACAGCTCCGGTTTTTTTAAGCCCCGGAGAAACAATAAACTTGCGGGTTTTTATCGACAAAAGCGTAGTAGAAGTATTCGTGAACGGCAAACAATGCGTGGCCATGCGCGTCTACCCGGGCCGCGACGACAGCACGGGATTTTCCATTAGAGCGCAAGGGCAGGAAGCCGAACTGAAATCCTTAGATGCCTGGCAGATGAAAAACATTTATGAATAGTCAAGATTTTCAGAATTAAACTACTTTATTTATTAAAGGTAAGGCATTATGTTCTATTTCTAGCGCGAGCGTCCTGCTCGTGAGCAGTATCGTCCGGCCTCTTGCCGATAGGAATTTTACCTGAATACTTTTAGGAGAAGTAAATTGGTTAGCCCGGCCAAAGGCCTACCAAATAGTAGACACGAGGCAGAGCCTCGCGCCAGCTATCATTTTTAATTTAATATGGGAGACCTTAAAAGCTCTTACCTTCGGAGCAGTAGGCCGCAAGGTTTTACAAGTTTTATAGAAAAAGTACTGATTAGTAATCGAAATTTATTACTGGGAATTTTAAAGTGAGTAAAAAAGCGTTCCTGTTTACCTAACTCCATTTTCTATATGAAAAAATTATTGTTTAGTATTGTTTTAGGCGCCTTCCTGTACAGCTGCAACTCCAAACCATCGGCCACCGAAAACACCCGTGTCTCTACTGAAAAAACTGGTGAAACTGCCGATAGCGCCAATGTGAATGACAAGTATACCGCGGAACAGCACCGGCCCCAGTTCCATTTTTCGCCGCCTCAAATGTGGATGAACGACCCGAATGGAATGGTGTATTACGCCGGCGAGTACCATCTTTTTTACCAGCATTATCCCGATAGTACCATTTGGGGACCCATGCATTGGGGCCATGCGGTAAGTAAAGATATGGTGCATTGGCAAAATTTACCCATTGCTTTATATCCGGATAGTTTGGGCTATATCTTTTCGGGAAGCGCCGTGGTAGACGAAAATAATACGGCCGGTTTTCAGAAAGGAAATGAAAAAACCTTAGTGGCCATTTTCACGCACCATAATCCCAAAACTCAAAAACAAGTGCAAAGCTTAGCCTATAGCAATGATAAAGGCCGAACCTGGACCAAATACGCTAATAATCCTGTTTTACCTAATCCAGGTATTTCTGATTTCCGCGACCCGAAAGTTTCGTGGTATGCGCCGGAGAAGAAATGGGTTATGACCTTGGCCGTTAAAGACCGGGTGCATTTCTATGGCTCGCCGGATTTAAAAAAATGGCAACTTTTAAGTGAATTCGGAAAGGGCAATGTGGGAGCGCACGGTGGGGTTTGGGAATGCCCGGACTTATTTCCGCTTACGGTAAACGGCCAGCAAAAGTGGGTTCTATTTGTAAGCATTAACCCGGGCGGGCCCAATGGCGGCTCCGCGACGCAATATTTTATTGGGGATTGGAACGGGAAAGAATTTAAAAACAGCAACCCGCCGCAAACCACGCTTTGGGTAGATCAGGGTTCGGATAATTACGCCGGCGTAACCTGGTCGAATATTCCGGCTTCGGATGGCCGTCGGTTATTTATGGGTTGGATGAGTAATTGGTTTTATGCCAATCAGGTTCCTACTCAAAATTGGCGTAGTGCCACAACGGTAGCCCGGGAATTAACCTTGCAAAATACGCCGGCCGGTATCCGGTTAGCCAGTACTCCGGTCAAAGAATTACAACAACTTTGGCAAGAAACCAAAACGATTAAAGCCCAGGAAATAAGTTCTACCTTGGATTTAAGCAAAGAATATAACTTAACTTCCCCGTTAATTGAACTTAATTTAAATTTTGATGTCGCAAAAAGCAGCGAGTTGTTGCTGACCTTCTCGAACACCAAAGGCGAGTATGTAAACATAGGTTACTCAGTTCCGGCAAAGCAACTGTTTATCGACCGGACGCACGCTGGCAAAACGAACTTCGAACCCCGTTTTGCTAAAAAACACGTGGCTCCGCTAATTCTCCAAAATGGTAAATTAAACCTGCATTTATTTCTGGATGTAGCTTCGGTAGAGGTTTTTGCTAACAACGGTCAATTAGTAATGACGGACATCTTCTTCCCGAACGAGGATTTCACGCAGGTGAAAGTTTCAACAAAAGGTGCCGCACAGTTACTGGAGAGCCAAGCCTATCCCTTAAAGTCTATCTGGAAAGAAGCCTTAAAAGAGTAAGCCTTTAAATCACTATCTTATTTTGCCTGGTGCTAACAGCGAAATAAATATTGTCATACTTAAATAATTCCGGCTTTTAAATTATAGTAAAATTTTGAAGAAATTTTGGTTAGAATAGCCTGTGGAGTGTACCATTAAAAAAACCATAACTAGAACTTGTTCCGGTTATCGGTTATTTTTGGTGGATATAGGAAATAACTCCGTATATCTAATAGTTGGTGGAAATTATAATGGACATCCTACAATGACAATACAACAAGTAATAACTATAGTTTTGACTGTTTCAATTTTGACCAGTTGTAGACATGGTTACAAAGTTGAAGGCGACAAAGTTTATTATGAATATTGGAATGAAGGAAGTGGACAAAACAAGCGATTAATTGAACAAGCAGACGCAAAGACTTTTCAAAACTTGACTTTTGACTGTGATTGCGATTTTGAGTTTGGTAAAGATAAAAATCACTTGTTTATTGACGGAGAACTTATAAAAAATATAGACCCAAACACGTTTAAGTTTATTGGAAACTACATTTTCCGTGACAAAGACTCAGCTTATTTTTTTGGATTTTATAACAACATAAACGATTGTGTAATTAAAGGAATTAATCCAGACGAAATAAAATTAATTAAGTACCCTTGGGCAAAAGTAGATAATTTTTTAATTCACGGTAGAGACACAGTCAGCATTACCGATATTAATGCATTTGTTCCTATTAACGATGATTGGGGAAAGACAAAGCACTACATCATAAATAAGAACCAAATTCTATACGGAGCAGACGTAGAAACTTTTAAAGTTACAAGTTCTTTTCAAGGAAATGACAAAAATTACAATTACGAATTTGGGGCTATTAGTGAAGATGATTTTAAAAAAACAAGTTATAAAACCTTTGATTTTTATAAGAAAGATATTTGTGTAACTGAGCCTATTGTACTTGTTGATTTTTACGACAGTTTAGTTTCATATATGGACGATAAAAATAAGCCCATTGAGATTGTAGAAAAACTGAAAGGAAAGAATTTTGCAATAAGTAATATCAGATATTTAAATTGGGTAGGAGAATCAAAAATTATCAGGGTTTCTATGACAAATACTAAATGTAATTGTATTGTTGAGAAACTTTACCGTTACGATTATTCAAGACCTTCTGAAACAAAAAACATATTTAAAGTAACAGAAAGAATACACTGTGAATCGAAATAATAAATAACTGCCACCAACATTGTATTGGCAATAGTGGGGCAGACAGTTGTAAACTCAACATTTGTACTTCTATTAGGCATTTGTAAAAATGTTGGGCTGACGTTTTTACAAATTCCCCACTATCGTCAATGCGTGAACCGTTGGGCTTAATTTGGAATAATGTTTAAGGCAATAGTACAAAAATATTTATGTATTATTAGGTAATGAAAAAAACCATTCTTCTGATTTTAATTGCCCTTGTTGGCTTTTTAGAATATAGTAGTGCCCACCCCCTTGGAAAAACGAAAGCCATAGATACCACTGAAATTGTAAGTATTTCTAATAGTAATCAAGTCATCCGGATAAAGGGCCATAGTTTAGAAAACCCCTTACTACTTTATCTAAATGGGGGACCAGGCGATTCGGTACTCGACCAAATGGACAAAATGTTTAGCGAGCTTCAAAATGAATTCACCGTTATTCTTTGGGACCAGAGAAATACGGGCAAAACGGCGGCGTTAAATAAGGTTAAGGAACCCCTTACGCAAGAGCTTTTGAAGAAGGATACTTACCAGTTGGTGCAGTACCTTCTGCAAAAATTTGATAAAAAGAAAATTGTTCTGGTAGCTCATTCCTATGGCACCACGCTCGGTTTTGATCTGGCAAAAAACCACCCGGAACTCTTACACGCCTATGTGGCTACTAATCCCTTAATCAACCAAGTGGAAAGCGAGCAGCTAACTTTAGCCATGCTGAAAGCCCAGGCGGAGAAAAATAAAAATGCTAAATCTTTAGAGGAACTTGCCCAAGTTACCATCCCATTTAAAACGGGAGAAGAATTATATTACGCACGAAAATGGCTCTTTGACTTGGAAGGTAAAAGTTTTGCCAGGCAAAAAGCATTTAAAACAACAGTCCTGTCTTGGTCTGAAACGTGGTTGGAACTTTTTAATGAGTCTATTCAGGAAAACTTGTTTGAGTCAACAAAAGAAATACATTGTCCGGTTTTTTTTATCATAGGGCAAAGAGATTATCAGACCAATTCTGTACTGACCGAAAAATATTATAATTTGTTACAAGCTCCGCAAAAAGAGATATATTCTATTGAAAAGGCGGGGCATCTTATTCCGTATGAGAATGGAAGGGAATTTCAAAAGGTCATTACCCATTACCTCCTTTCAACCATAAAAAGCAATACCAACTAAGCACAACGTTTGGTATAGTCCATGCGGGTTTTAATAATTTTCAAAGGTAAAAATAGGCCAGCGTAAACGGATAAGAAATCGCTGCGTAATCCATCACAACATCCTACTATACACGTTAGGCATAAGCTGAAAAATGAAAATTAAATATTTGTTTTCTATATTTTTAGTAATAACCATGACTACTCAGATTAGCTGTAAGTCTAAAAAACAAAAGAAAACAAAAGAGAAGATAGTAAGCCAGCAAGGAATAAAACCGGAATCGTCCAACAACTCCATACAAGAAGTTGGCTCCAAAGAAGTGAGTTTATCTAATGGATTAAGGATTAAAGCAAGCGAGGAAGAGGACTTTGGTGACTTCAAGACTTATACTCAGATTGATATCCTCCATAATAACCAAGTAATTTACTCCGACTCAACCCAAGAATATGAATTTGGAAACAAACTGTTTCCTATTTTAAACCAGATCAACCCAACCGCATTTGAAATTTTACTTGAAGTTAACGATAGACCCAGTAAGAATAAATTAAAGTACCTTCAAATTCAAGGAAATAAAGTGACCAAAGAAATGGAAATGCCCACTTTTATTGCTGAGGCAGCTAATTTAGATGAGGATAATATTCTGGAATCTGCTGGCTTTTGGGATTACCCGCAAATGGAAGAAAGCGGTAAAAGTGTTACTACGGCGTATAATCCTATTCTTTATTATGAATGGACCAAGAATGGCTTACGCTTGGATTCAACTTTAACGATTAAAAAGAATACTCAAATATATGGTACATTCCATGGATTTAACTTTAGGGAAGAGGTACAGATTCCGGTAAAACAAGCAGAATTACTAACGAAGGAAATAGAAAAAATAGAAAGAAAATAATATGCTAGTGCTTAACAGTTAGTACATTTATAAAGTAAAGCCGTTTTTCAGTTATTTTTCATACTTAAAAGCAAAAACAAAGCAAGAAGAACTCTTAAAATAGGATAAGGATAGATTTATACATTTTCCATGGTAAATCTACTATTCGGGGATTACAGTATGCAATGGACAATATGCTTGAACTTTTAGCTTCTGGTACTACAGTAGAAGAACTTCTGAAAGATTACCCAGATTCAGAAAAAGAAGCTTTTCTGGCTTACCTTCCATATATTGGGCATTGCCCGTCGTTTATACCAGTCCTTACAGGGTGTCTGAAGAAAATAAGGAAACAGTTAGTATACATATTGGCCTTGGTTTTAGGTTTATGGAGCTGCAATAGTCCTATAACCGAAAAAAAGAAAGATAAAGTTACAGCCAGTAAGACTCAAACCCTTTCAGCTGAAAAAGAGCAAGAAAAGATGCCTAAAGTAGATAACCCTACGTACGACCAAATCTTTCTTAACGGCTTTTCGGATTATAATGAACCCTATACGCTTAGGAACAATTTCATAATTACTGGCCAGGACACAACATTATTTCCGGAAGATCTTCCGATAAACCGGAAAACGACTTTTAAGGGAGTAGAGGATAGTAAAAGTTTCCTGCTGACCGTTACCCGTACTAACCTTACAAATTTGGCTTACACCTTTGAACTAGCAGATAAGAGCAAGAAAACGCTGGAAACCAAATCAGGCAAGGCAGTATTAAGTTCCATGTTCTTCCTAGCCTCAGAAACGGACGAAGATTCTGAAACAGGCGACAGCTATGGAAGTTCAGAGTATTGGGATAAAACAAATGACTGTTGGCTCTCTATAAGAATTGGAGTTGGTTTAGATGATAACGGGAAACAAAGGGCGATGCTGACTTACGGTTGTGAAGATAAAAACAAGCAGACCCTAAGTTTAGATGAATGCCCTACTCTTCGAACTGAATAAAATCTTCCTATAAATAAGATATAAACCTCCTGCTACGGCGGACGTCCTTACCTGTTATTTATATTCAAACCGGTAGCCAAAAATCAAAGAAATGAAAATCACAAAATTTATCTTCCAGATTCTAACTGTTTTGCTTTTTTCATCTTTTAGCCTGTATCAAGAACCTAGTTTTATTGATTTTACTAATAAGATTCAATCGTACGACTTAGGGATAGTATTCGTTACCGACAGCATTCATGTAGGCGACGAGCGAATAAAAGTGAACAAGCAAGAACCCTTAGGTTATATCGGCGATAACTACCAACGATTTTACATTCATTTCACCTCGGTCAAAAAGAACCCAGAAAATCCATTACAATACTTTTTATCTGGCAAAACAAGAGTAAAAAACAATATTTGCGACTTTAAGGGAACCATTACAATCGTGAGCGCCAAACTTAGAAAAGGAAATAGCCAGCTCGCAAACAGGCAAGGTTTTGCAATTGGTAAATACAAGTTTTATGAGAACTCCCAATTACCAGCTACGGGCTTTTTGGAAGGTAAAGTAACTACTAATTTTTATCTGGACAAAAGGCAGAAAATGGTCTATGATGACCTAGAATCCTTTTCCGATAATTTCGCTAATAACCAATTTCAAGGTACCTGGACAAGTTACAAAACAAGAGTAACCAAGAAATGTAACTGGGGCGACTACAGAATTCCCGCTAGTAATGATTTGGATATGGGAGTAGCTGAGTTCATGGTTCACCAAAAGTATAGGAAAAACGGGTGGGAAAATTACCTGAATGCATGGAACGGGGAGGCTAATTTGCCTGCAACAAAAATAGCCAGGCAGGAAGAAAATGCTAAATGGTGGAAATAAAAACTTGGGCATTAAGGCATAAACGTACTGCTACGGCCAACAAGCGGCTGCACAACCCAAATAGTATAATCAGCAAGGCTCTAAAAATAGGAGAAGAGAATAATTACCTTTGCGGAACATGAAAAATGATGTATACCTAGTACCTGATTATTTAACCGGTAATAAAAAGTTAGAATCGCATATCATTTTCTACTCCACGGATAAATCATCTTTAAAAAACAAAGTAGTTTACAACCAATATTTAATTTGCTTTTTGTTACAGGGAACCAAAGAAGTTTTTTCTTGTAATTGACGGCTTCTTGTATTTAGAACTGGGTAAAAGTATAAAGTTTGGTTAAGTTGCTACTACTGGTTCCAATTGTTTATTCTGGGCTAACTTTACAGGAGCCATTCCGCCCAAGGCATTATCGGACCGGAGATGGTTATAACCCTGCACCCAAGCGGTTGTAATTTCTCTTACTTCGTAGAGGTTTTCAAATAAGTAAGCATTCTTTTAAAGCAACCGGTAATAATGAAAGCATTCCTGGTATTTTACTACAAAAGCTAAATGTATGAAAACGGACTATTTAGAAAGCGTCATCAAGCAATTTGAGTACTACAAAATGTTAGGCGAAAAAACTTTTGATCAAATTCCGGCCGAAAAGCTATTTTGGCAATACAATACGGATAGTAACAGTATTGCTATTATTGTTAAACATTTATGGGGAAATATGCTGAGCCGCTGGACCAATTTTCTTACCACGGACGGCGAAAAAGAATGGCGCAACCGCGACGCTGAATTTGAAAATGACATTGCTTCAAAAGAAGAAATGCTGCAAAAGTGGCAGGAAGGCTGGAAAGTATTTTTAGATACCCTTTATGCCCTTTCCGAAGCAGATCTGGCGCAAACCATTTACATTCGTCACCAGGGGCATTCGGTAATGGAAGCTATCAATCGACAGTTGGCGCATTATTCTTATCACGTTGGTCAGATAGTTTTTATTGGTAAAATGTGCGCCGAACAATGGAATTCACTTTCTATACCGAAAGGAAATTCGAAACAGTACAATGCCGACAAGTTTTCTCAACCCAAACACCAAGAGCATTTCACGGATGAATTTCTAAGAAAATCTGAGAATAACGCGTAGCTAAAAAAGCAACTCTTTCTCAGGGGTACAGGTTGATTTACTTTGTCAGAAATATTGTACTTTCATAGAACGAATAAAACCTTTCCTCCCGGCAAAATAGATTTCATTGAATCATTCAGGATAAACTTAGAAATAATACCATGGCACAAGTAAAGTGGTTTGAAAGAGAATTCAATTTTAATAGCAACCAGAATATTTTCCCTTCTATCATAGAACGGCTAGCGGGTACCCCGGTACGCTTGGAAGAAAAGTTTAAGTTTATGCCGGAAGATATTTTATCGTTGAGAGTGGATAATACCTGGACTATAAAGCAAAATGTAGGGCATTTAACCGATCTGGAGCCGCTCTGGCAAGGCCGCCTGGAGGATATTAAAAAGGGCGCAGTAGTATTAAGACCCACGGATTTGCAAAATACCAAAACTACCTTGGCGGGGCATGATGACCAGCCATTAGAAATTTTATTGCAGAACTTCCGGAAAATTAGAGAGCAAACCGTAAAATTGCTGGAAGTTTTAGATGAAGAAACTATCTTAAAGTCGGCGCTGCACCCGAGGCTCAAAACGCCCATGCGAACGCTGGACTTATTTTTATTCGTAGCCGACCACGACGATCATCATTTAGCCAGAATGACGGAATTACAGAAAATTTTAAATTTTAAGTAATAAAAAGCCTTTGCTACGAAGAAAATTTAAAATTTATCCCCGTCAAACAAGCTTTTCGATTTACCCAGTCTACTAAGCTAGCCAGTAGCATTTGTTCAGGTTGAAAAATTTATTGGTAGAAGCATTATTCGTAAAAAAATAATTATAGAAATACTTATAAATTTGAAATTTTTCTAAAAACTAGTAGAAATACGGATTAGCGATATGAATCATCTAAATAAAATCTTAAATTAGAGGATACTTACTGGTTATTTTATAAAATTTTCTAGCTAATCTACTTTATGGAACTTCTGGATCGCATTGTGGAACATTCAACCGTTCCGAAATATATTCAGGTGGTAAATGCCGTTATTTCCGATATTGAGACAGGCATTTTAAAACGCGGGCAACGGATTCCCTCCATTAACGAAACCAGCGAAATGTATTACCTGTCGCGCGATACCGTGGAAAAGGCTTATAAAGAATTACGCGAAAAAGGCATTATTACTTCGGTACGCGGCAAAGGAAATTACATCTGCCAGAGCTTCTCGACCGATAAAATCCGGGTTCTACTGTTGTTTAATAAACTAAGCGCTTATAAGAAAACCGTTTATTATTCGCTGCTTAAATCTTTTGGCGAGGATGCCATTGTAGATTTGCAGATACATCATTACGACGGTAAAATTTGCGAAAACCTAATTCAGGAGAATTTAGGCAAGTACCACTACTACGTGGTAATGCCGCATTTTTTTGAGCATACCGAAACCATTATGCAAACCTTACAAAAAATTCCGCCGCATAAATTGGTTTTCCTCGACAAAAATTTAGCCCAGTATACCGGCGATTGTGCGGCCGTTTACCAGGATTTTGAACGCGATATTTACAGCGCTTTGCATTCGGGTATTGATTTATTATACAAGTACCAGAAACTAGTGCTGGTATTCCCGAAAGATTTAAATTACCCGCCCGAAATAGTAAAAGGTTTTCAACGTTTTTGCCAGGAAACTTCGTTCTCATACTCCATCGTAGATGGCATCGAAAGCGAATGCATTACTCCTAAAACTGCCTTTATTGTGCTGGAAGAATCGGATTTGGTAGATTTAATTAAACATAGCCGCTCCGAGAACTGGGTTTTAGGAAAAGACCTTGGCATTATTTCGTACAACGAAACGCCTTTAAAAGAAATTCTGGCGAATGGCATTACCGTTATTTCCACCGATCACGCCAAAATGGGCGAAACCGCCGCTTACATGATGCTGCACAAACGAAAAGGCAAAGTAATTAATCCATTTACTTTAATCCGGCGCAACTCTCTGTAGGGTTTTCAGAAGGATAATGCTTTTGGATTCCTAAATATTTACTTGAGAAATAAGTAAGTAATAATTTTATTTATAAGTTCTTACGTTTTAATTTCTGTTAAAATAGTTGCGGGGTATCCGAAGGCATTAGCTCGTATCTATTGGAATAGGTTAATAGCAACGAAAGTAATTACGGCAAATAAAATACTTCCTGTAAAGGCGTAGTTACCGGCGAATTATCCGGGTTGGTATCCATGATATCGGCCATGTACGCCCACCATTTTTGAACGATAGCCAGGTTGCCCAAATCCTGCGAGGATTGCCCGCTTAATTTCTGTACCGCAAATAAAGTATTTGTTTCTTCATCTAAAAAAATGGCGTAATCACTTATCCCGGCGGCTTGCAGCAATTGCTTTAATTCCGGCCAAATAGCGGCGTGGCGCTTTTGATACTCTTCTTTAAAACCAGGCTTTAATTTCATTTTAAAGGCCACTCGCTGCATCATACTTCTTCCATTTATTTCTGTGTACCACTTAATTTAACTGTAAAACTAACTCATTATAAACTTACTGTATTTCTTAATTAAAGCTCGACCCAAACTAAAGGAATGCCATCCTGCGGTATCCTGGGAAAGGAATAGCAGGGAAGTTAATCATTTCTTAAACTTTTTAGCTAGTTATAATTTTACCGAACAAATGAACAAAAGATAAAAAGATTACGAATAAAAACCTTTTCATCTGCTTCCATTTGGCGAGCTGTCTTTTTTGTTCCACCGATGCAACCCCGTATTTCCTACCCGCCTTAACGCTTCATTTCTTTTTCGATTAAAAAAGTACTCTTTACAGGATAGTGCAGGATAGGTATTTTAACCAGAATGACTACATTAGATAATCCTTAGTTAAGGAGGTTTGGTTATAAAATGTTAGTTAAATTTCACTTGAATCAGTACTTTCATTTCTTCGCTTTTACTCACTTTGGTTGGCAGAATAAAGTAACGGATCAAAAATTATCTATTCTTTAATATAAGTAAAGTAAACTTATCAGGCATCAGAACAACAGAAGAAAATATTTAACTTTAATGCTACAACTCACTTTTTATCAAACTTTTAAACGTTCACTTATTCAGCTTATTTACTAACTATACTGTTCTTCAAAATCAGTCATATGAACAAAAGTACATCTGGAATTAAATTGTTGCTCACGCTCTCGGTCTCCTTTATGGTGGGAACCTCTTGTCGAAACGCCAAAGAAGCGGAGACCCAGGCGCAGGCGGCGGCTACCACCGAAACAAAAGCTGTTCAGGTAACCAGCCCTAAAGTCGAAAAATTAAAACTGCCTACTGGTTTTCAGGCCGAACATTTATACAGCCCCTCGGAGAACAAGCAAGGCTCTTGGGTGGCCATGGCCTTCGATAATAAAGGCCGGTTAATTACCTCGGATCAATACGGCTTTTTATACCGCTTAGAATTGCCGGCTATGGGCACGGGCGGCAAACCCAAGATAGAGCGCTTAAACGTGGGCATTGATAATACGGTTAGTGCCGATACCACCAAACCAAAAGTAGGCATGGGTTACGCGCAAGGCTTATTATACGCTTTTAACAGCCTGTACGTAATGATTAACCACAACAGCGATCAGAATTTTGAAAAAGGCAGTGGTTTGTACCGCCTGCAAGACATGGATGGCGATGATCAGTACGAAAAAATTACTTTAATAAAATCGCTAAAAGGAGAAGGAGAACACGGACCGCACAGCATAAAATTATCGCCCGACGGCAAGTCTTTGTACGTGGTGGCCGGTAATTTTACCGACATTCCGGAAATGAATGCTTACCGTTTACCAAAGGTTTGGGGCGAAGATAATATATTACCTTTAATTACGGATCCCCGCGGCCACGCTACCGACCGGATGGCGCCGGCTGGTTGGATTGCTAAAATAAATCCGGAAGGAACGGACTGGGAACTAGTAGGCGCTGGTTTGCGCAATACCTACGATATTGATTTTAACGAAGCCGGCGATTTATTTGCGTACGACTCCGATATGGAATGGGATTTTGGGATGCCCTGGTACAAGCCTACCCGGATTTTGCACGTTACCAGCGGGGCCGAATTTGGCTGGCGCACCGGTAATAGCTCTTGGTCGCCGACTTACGCCGATAATTTACCTCCGGTGTTAAACATTGGTCAAGGTTCGCCTACTAACTTTATGAGCGGTAGCAAAGCCAAATTTCCCGAGAAATACCGCCAGGCCATGTTTGCCTTCGATTGGAGCTTTGGTATTATTTACGCCGTGCACTTAAAACCGCAAGGTGCTTCGTATACCGCTACCGCCGAAGAATTTATTTCCGGCTCGCCGCTGCCTTTAACCGATGGCACCATTGGTCCGGATGGGGCGATGTACTTTTTAACCGGTGGCCGCCGGCTCGACTCTGATTTGTACCGGGTATATTACACCGGCAATAACGCTATTACCACTGCGGCTTCTCCTAGTTCATCGGTTGCGAACGACCCTTTGCATCAGCTTAGAAAGAAACTGGAACAATACCACGGCGAACCACAAGCCGGTGCCATAGAATTTGCCTGGTCTAATTTAAAGCACAGCGACCGGTTTATCCGTTACGCCGCCCGCATTGCCGTGGAACACCAGCCAGTAGCAGAGTGGCAGAATAAAGCTTTAAAAGAAATGGATCCGGTAATTGCTACCCAAGCGGGTATTGCTTTGGCTCGTAACGGTGACAAATCCTTGCAAAACCGCTTGCTTACTAACTTAACGAAAGTTAATTACAACCCACTTTCCGAAACGCAACAGTTAGAATTACTGCGCGCCATCGAATTAACTTTAGCGCGGATGGGGAAACCCGATGCTTCCATGAGTGCCCGCCTGAATTCATATTTAAACGCGCATTATCCGGCCCAAAACAACGATGTAAACCGGTTGATCTGTAAAATTTTGGTTTATGTTGATTCGCCGACGGTAGTCGCTAAAACCATGGACATGTTCGATAAAGCCAAAGATGATAATTCAAACCAAAAAACCTTTACCGAATCATCCGATTTGATTTTACGGAACCCGCAATATGGTTTGGATATCGCTAATATGCTGGCCAAATTTCCACCGGCTCAGCAAATGTACTACGCTACCGCGCTAAGTGCTGCTAAAAAAGGCTGGACCCCGGATTCGCGGGAAAAATACTTCTCCTGGTATGCTTCCGCCTTTAAAAATTATGCGGGTGGCAGAAGTTTTGTCGGCTTTTTAGACCGGTCCCGGAAAATTGCTTTGCAAAACGTACCGCAAAATAAAGTAGAGTACTACAATAAATTATCCGGAAGCGAATTGCTTACCAGTTCTGGCTTGGATATGGCCACTACCGGCGTGCAGCCAAAAGGACCCGGTAGAAACTGGAAATTACCGGAAGCCGCTGCTGCGGTAGAAGGTAAATTAGAAAACCGAAATTATGAGCAAGGAAAAGCCATGTTTGCCGCTAGTATGTGCATTTCCTGCCATAGCATACGGGGCGAAGGGGGGGCCGTTGGTCCGGAACTAACGCAATTAGGCACCCGCTTTTCGGTCAACGATATGCTGGTCCACATCATTGATCCGAACAAATACGTTTCTGATCAGTATGCTTCCACCGTATTTATTTTAAAAGATGGCACTTCGGTTTTAGGCCGTTTGGTGAAAGAAGACGCCAATAAATACTCGATTTCGCAAAACCCATTTGCCCCGGAAACCCTGCGGGATATTCCTAAATCGGAGGTTGCGCAAACCAAACTCTCTAATGTATCGATCATGATGCCGGGTTTGATCAACCGCTTAAACGAGGAAGAGTTAAAAGATTTAATTGCCTATTTGATGGCGGGCGGTAATAAAGAACATACCGTTTATGCCGCGAAAAAGTAAAAAATAATTGATCTGAAATAAGATCATACAAAATAGCAAACCTTGGAATTGGGTCAGTTGGAGGAAGGTAGTAACCTTGCCCGCTGGCCCTATTTTTTTGTTGATTTTTTTATTATACTCCATTAAAAGGAATAAGACGTATGGGTAAAAGTAATAGTAGCTGTTTGTCTTGGGAGTCTTTTTAAGCCTCCAAGCATTGGTGCGGATGCAATTGAATCGTAACCCGTTTGCCTCCTGGCCGGCGGGCCTCGTTTGGCTCTTTCGGGCCTTCTAAGCTTCCTTCTCTCCTCCGTAGAAATGCCTCGTTCCTCGGCACCGAAACCTTAGAAGGCCCTCTCTAGCCAAACGGCTGTCTTTTATTCTTAGCTACTGCTCCTTACCCATACTTCTTTAAATACCTATTCAAACAAAAAAGTCCACTTACCTAAGTGGACTTTTTTGTTTTTCAAATTTTCTGATGATTAACTATTTACAATTATAAGTTAAAGTAGAAATTTCCGCCTGACTTCCGGTTTCGGTAGAAGTTACTTTGGTGGGATATCCATTGCTATTATATTCGTACACATTAGTGGTTGTATTGGTGGTGGCGCCGGTTTCATCCTTTTCTACCTTAGAAGTGATGTTGTTAGTCGAAATGGTAGAAGCATCTTGGAACAAGAAACCAATGGGTTTGGCCGGATTCTTTTTATCATCAAACTGGTATTCGGTGCTGCCGGTAAGCAACATGTGGTTCATAAATTCGGCCACTGTTGGAATAGAAGCTGGGTTAATTGTTTGTAAAAACGCTGGATCAATAGAATAGTCCATTGTCTTCGTAATGTTGCCATTTGCGGAAGTATAACTGGTATAACTAACAGGAATGGTTGCTTGAATAGGTAAACCAAGGGCTGCCAAGTTAAAATAAGTTGTTGATTTACTTAAAACTTTATTACTATACTCCGAGGTTATAGATAGAACATTAACCGGAGTAGTGCCGCCGCCTTGATTCGTAAAGAAATTAGCTCTGCCAACTAAATTATCCGCATTGTATTCGTAAGCTATATAGCCGGTAGCGGCATTATTACCATCGAACTGGTTAGCTTTGGTAATTTGATTAGAAGCGTTACGATCAAAAGTAAAGTAATTATCGTTGGCAGTACCGGCGCTATCGAAAGAAGCTTTGGTGAGTAAATCGTTGGTATACGTAAAACTGGTGGTATTGCTGCCTTCCTTTATTTCGGTAACCACGCAATCTTGGTTGCCATTTCCTCCCGGCGAAGGATCATCATCGTTGTTATTACACGCACTAACCAAAAACAATAAGGCCAAACATAAGCCGGTAAAGGAGTTAAATTTTTTTTTCATGGATAATTAATTTGGTGAATGGAAGTGGTAAAGTTTGTTTATTTTAAAGTACTAGAGTCCTAAAAAGTTATTAGAGTTGCACCGCTCCAAAAATAATTAAGGTAAAAGTATTTTATTTTTAAAATGATTTGCTGCTCTATCACCTTCTGTTATTTTTTGGTAAAAACACTTTCGGGTATTAATCCGATATTTCTCTTTGAGAACTTATCCGGAGTCAAAAATGCTTTCATACATTTATTCCCTTTTTAACACAGGTAAAGATAGAAAAATCTCTCTTTGTTCTGCACCATCCGTTTCATTTACATGACCTTATTATTTTATTTGATTAAAGATGAAAAGCAAAATCTGGGCGATCAGTGCCTTTTTATTATCGCTGGTTTTTACTTGTAAAACTCCCAATCCTGTATCGCAAACCAGCCCGTCGCCCCACCGGTTAGTAAATAAAGATCCCCCGGCTGTGCCTTTATCGCCGGAAGAAAGTATGAAAAAAGTGCAGCTTCCCCCCGGTTATCACCTGGAGTTAGTGGCTTTGGAACCCATGGTGCAGGAGCCGGTAGCCATTGCCTGGGACGGCAACGGACGGATGTTTGTGGCCGAAATGAATACCTATATGCTGGACGTGTACGGCACCGATAAATACAAACCTATCAGCCGGATTAAACTACTGGAAGATATCCATAACGATGGCAAAATGGATAAAGCCACCGTGTACATTGACAGTTTAGTCCTGCTCCGCATGATTTTACCGCTGGATGACCAACTCATTGTGAACGAGACTAACACCAATCATTTGTGGAGTTACCGCGATACTAATGGCGACGGGGTGGCCGACGAGAAAAAACGGATATACGAAAATAACCTGGTGGATACCCGCAACCTGGAACACCAAAAAAGTGGTTTAATCTGGAATGTAGATAATTATATTTACGTTTCCCGCGACCGCATTCGCTTCCGGTATAAAAATGGGATGATGGAAGCCGATTCGTTAATGGAAGACCCGGGTGGACAATGGGGAGTGGCGAACGATAATTATGGCCGCTTGTTTTTCTCAGCGGGTGGCGCCGAGCGGCCGATCGTTTCTTTCCAGCAAAATCCGGCTTATGGCCGTTTAGATTTAAAAGATCAATACAACGAAGCTTTTTTATCCACCTGCCGATTATTGGTACGCTGGATGCACAGGGTGGTCCCAAGCGAATGCGGCCGGAAGATAATTCTTTAAATCATTTTACTTCTAGCGGGGGGCAATCTATTTTCCGGGGCGACCGGCTTCCCGCCGAATTGCAGGGAGACTTCTTCACTCCCGAGCCGGTTGGGCGTTTAATCCGGCGGGCTAAAGTTATTAATCAGAATGGCAAAGTTTCCTTGCAAAACGCTTACCACCAAAAAGAATTTATCGCCTCCTCTGACATGAATTTTCGGCCGGTGAATACGGCAACCGGGCCGGATGGTTTGTTGTACATTGTGGATATGTATCACGGCATTATTCAGGAAAGTGAATGGACCAAAGAAGGCAGTTACATTCGGCCGCAGATATTAGCCCGCAGATTAGATAAAAACAATGGCCTGGGGCGCATTTACCGGGTGGTACACGATGATTTTAAACCCGATTTCCAAAAACCTCAATTACTAAATGCCCCTTCCCGTACTCTGGTTTCTTATTTAAATTACCCGAATGGTTGGTGGCGCGATAATGCTCAAAAACTTTTAATTGTACGAGGTGATAAATCAATAGTGCCCGCCTTGAAAGAAATGCCAGTTAAGCAACCTTCTTTCTGGCAAAAACTATTTTCCCGGCCAGCTAAAACGGAACATCTAACTAAAATTCACGCATTATGGACATTGGAAGGATTAGAGGCCATTGATAAAAACACTTTATTTCAGGCTTTTAAAGATGAAAATGCCCAGGTAAGAAAAACGGCGGTGTGGATCAGCGAAAAATTCCTGAAGCAAAACGATTCCGAAACACTCCAGCAATTGCAAACATTACAAAATGATCCAAATCCGGAAGTAAAAATTCAGTTAGCTTTATCCCTACGGGCTCTTCCGGATAACCTAGGAAATTTGCTGGTGCAGGAAATAATCTCTAAAAATCCAACTATTCCTTTGTTAGCTGAATCGGAGAAAAGCCGGTTTAAAACCGCCGAGGCTATTGCCCGCAGAAAAGAAGAATTCCATAAATTAACTCCCCTGGACAGAGCCTTGTTAACGAAAGAATCGGTTATTTTCCAGCAGGTTTGTGTTGCTTGCTATGGCCAGGACGGCAAAGGAATTGCCTTGGGCAGCAACGATATGGTAGCACCGCCCTTATCCCGGTTAAAGCGAATTAACGGCGACAAAGCTACGGTTATTCGGATTTTATTAAACGGCTTATCCGGCCCGGTAGAAGGAAAAACATACCCGGATGTAATGCCGGCTATGGGCCACAACGACGATGAATGGATTGCCGCGGTATTAAGTTATGTGCGTAACGACATGTACAACAAAGCTCCCATTATTCGTCCGGAAGAAGTAAAAGAAATCAGAGCCCAAACTGCCAACCGGCAAAAATACTGGACCTTAGATGATCTGGAAGCTTCGGCAAAGTGATGGTCTTACCAAGCGTTACATATGCATCAGGGTAAAACCTGATGCTTTTTTATTTTAATAAACCTCAAATATAGCGCGGAAGTTACTTCCATGCCTTTCGCGCTCACTCCTTAGAAATATTTAAAATAATTGGTACTATGCAGATAAGGCACGGAAGTAACTTCCGCGCCATAGTGCCTTTCTCTCCAGAAAGAATTATAAATCTAAACCCGTTCTAATTTTATGGGATAGGTTTTCTTTGAAGCCCATTGGGGCACGTATATGTTCTCATCGGAATCCACGCATACATCGTGGGGGTGCATAAAGCCCATGAACGAACGGTCTTTTTGCTGTTCCTGTAAAACATTCTGCACGTACTTGGGTTCCGTGCCGCCCGGCGTAGATATTACCCGGTCTTTCTCATCGAAAATAGTGATGTATCCGGAATTGGGATATTCCTGGGAAGTACTGCGATAAACGGCGGCGTACAAATTTTTTCCTTTTAAAACCGGCCGGCAAATAAAGGAGCCCGGTACCGGAATGGTACTGATGTATTTGCCATCCAGCGTGAATCGTTTCAAACTCATGTGCGACCGGTCGGTTATGAGTAGAGTAGGATTTTTAGAATTTCGATTATCGAATAATACGCCATGGCAGCAATCAAAGGTTTCGTTGGCGGTACCTTTACCGCCGAAGTGCCGGATGTATTCGCCTTTGGAATTATATTGCGTGATAAAATTTAATCCGTAACCATCCGCCACGTAAATATCGCCATTGTTAGGGTTAACGGTAGTTTCGGTGGGTTTAAACTCGCCCGGGTGGTTGTAAGATTTATTTTGTCTCGGATAGTCAATTTTAAAAATTTCCCGGCCTTTCAAGTCCGTTTTAATTACTTGGTTCCGGTCGGTATCGGTAATAAATAAAAATTGTTGCCCGCCTTCGTTGCTTAGAGTTAAACCGTGCGCCCCAGGATAGCTGGTACCCCAGGCATCTAAAAGCTTCCCGGATTTATCGTAAATCAAAACGTTGTTCTTGGTTTCGTTGGTGAGTAATAGTAACCTTCCCTGCGCATCTTCTACCATTTCGTGGCAATCGTTCACCGGATTTTTTCCGGCATCTAAAACTCCCCAGCCTTCCACTACCCGGTAGCGGTGCGAATTATGGCCTAAGGTAGTAACGTTAGTTTGAGCCATACCTTTTTTAATCCAGATGTTCGGGAACACAGAACTGACTACTAAGGCGGTGCCAGTTTTTTTTAGAAAATCGCGTCGGGAAGTATTATCAATCATTTTAAATATTTTTTGCGTAGTTGTTTTTCGAGATAATGGTTGAAGCCTTTTAAGTCTCCAGGTGGCACTGCTAACTATTTTACGAGTTCGTGTTTGCCTCAAGCCCTGTAGGGCCCGTTTGGCTCTTTTAGGCTGGTTTAAGCTTCCTTTTTCTCCTGGGGTCGGAATAGCTAACAAGTTTTACTTGCCCGATAAATAGCCCAATAAATTACTAAATAGCTCCGCATTAAGCAAATAATTCCATTACCGGTTTTCCTAAACCATCGGGAGTAGTGTAAAAAGGTCGTTCTTCAATGATGGCGTGAGCGTCTTCGGCGATGCCTAAAGCATGATAAATGGTCTGGTGAATTTGGTCGATTTTAATGGGTTTTTCTACTGTCTTGCAAGGCCTTTCATCCGCCGTTCGGCCGTAAACGTTACCTTTTTTCAAACCACCCCCAAACATCAAAATAGAGCAACCATCGGTGAAATGCCGGTGCATGCCGTAGTTTTTAATGTCGTTGATAATGGTGGGTTGATCTACCTGGTGCTTTACTTCCGCTCCGGGGCGACCTTCCAGCATCATATCGCGGCTAAATTCGCTGGCTAAAATAACAATGGTCCGATCTAAGTGGCCGGTTTTATCTAAATCTTTAATCAGTTGAGCTACCGGACCATCAATATGCTTCTTCATATCCGCAGCCCGGGTATGGCCGTTTTCGTGGGTATCCCAACCTAAAAAAGGCACGTATTCGGTAGTAACACTTATAAAACGGGCACCTTTTTCCGTAAGCCGACGCGCCAATAAACAGCCTAAACCAAACTTGCCGGTATTATAAATAGCATAACTTTCTTTAGGTTCGGTGCTCAAGTCAAAGGCTTTGGCTTCCGGCGAATTGAGCAGCCTATACGATTGCTCCATCGCCCGTTTCAGCGATTCTTTTTGGTAATCACTCCCGAATTCCCCGAATGCGCTTTGGCTAATTAGTTCGTTGTATAATTGGTTGCGTCGCTCGAATCTTTTATACGACATGCCTACCGGTGGTTTCACGCTATCTAAACCGCTGGTCGGGTCCGCAATCATGAAAGGTCCGAATTCATTACCCAAAAAGCCGGAAGTATGAAATGCCTTTAATTCTTCGCCTTCGCCTAAAGTTAAACGTTGTCCGATATCAATAAAAGCGGGAATAACCGGATTTTTAGGTCCTAGTTCTTTGGCAATCCAGGCGCCAATATGCGGGGCGGCTACCGATTGGGGTGGTTCGTAACAGGTGTGCCAATGGTATTGATGCCGGGAATGCAGAATAAAACCCAAATCGGCGGCCACGTACGACCGGATTAAAGTACCTTTGTTCATTACCTTCCCAATCGATTCTAAACCTTCAGAAAAGTGAATGCCATCTAAAACGGTAGGTACGGCTTTAAAGGTGCTCAGTACCCGGTTGGAATCCATGCCTTTTTCAAAGGGAGTGTATCGTTTGGGGTCAAAAGTATCCGTATGCGCCATGCCGCCCGCCATCCACAATAATATAACGGTATCTGCTTTTGTTTGCGCGATTTTGTTTTTAACCGCTGCTGATTCCAACACTTTTTGGTTTTTATCCCGGCTGCAAGAAGTTAATAAACCACTCAAAGGAGCACCAGCTGCCAAAGCAGATAAGGTAGCAGCACTCGCGTTTTTTAAAAATTCTCGTCTATCCCATTTGGTTTTCATCATGGTTATTAGTTGCAAGTTATAGATTGCAATTTATAAGTTACAAGTTTGTAAATTATTCTATTTTAGTAATCTAAGTGTTCCTAATTAAAGAATATCTTTCTCATTATTAGCTTCAGTACACTACTATCAAATTTTCCAAATAAAGCTGGAAGTAATTTGAAATCTGAGTTACCCTTGGCTTTAACAAGGGAATTGAAAGCTATGGTCTATAGACCATGGACTATCGTCTGACATCTAAAATATAAACTGAAATTCCGGCAATAATACAATGGCCCACAAGAAATCCTGAACCGACTCGGATTGGGGTGTAGGACCTAGCATTTTTTTGGCTACCATGATTTCCCGGGGAAGTGGGTCCCTCCCAAAGGCTTTCCGGTAAACTTCCCGGATGATAATTTCTGATTCTTTGTACTGCGAAATCCAATTATCTGCCCCTTTTTTTAAAACCTCGTTAAATTTTTTGCCATTGGTAAGTTCCATGGCTTGCAGCAAGTTCGCCTGCGACTCGCGACCCGTAATTACGGTTTCGCGGTTAGGCCGGCCTAAGGCCGTTAAAAAACCATCATTTTTCACCAGGGAAGCCCGGACGAAAGGCGTTTTTAAAGGATTTGGTTTTTCTTTACCGGCCGGATTGTATTGCAGCGACGAATCGGCGTACACGGGTTGAATGGTACGGCTAACCGCATCCGCAAATTGTTCCGCGGACAAGCGCCGCCGCAACATACCCGTAAATTTGTAATCGGTAGTATTTAATTTATTTACATCTTTGATGCCTACCGACGGCAATTGGTAGGTTTTAGAAGTGGTAATCAGGTAAATTAATTCTTTTACGTCGTAACCGCGGGCTACAAAATCCGAAGCCAGCCAATCGAGTAAATCCTGGCTCCAGGGTTCGTTGTCCATGGCATCTACCGGAGCTACCATGCCGCGGCCCATTAATTGGCCCCAAACCCGGTTCACTAAAGTCCGGTACAAACGGCCATTTTGCGGCTTCGCCATGTTTTCCGCCAATTGCTTCAATTTTACTTCTACCGGTGCATTTTTATCAATCGTACCCAGTTCTTTCCATAAGATTTTTGTGTCGGCCATTTTACCGGTAGGCACATCGCAACGATTAATTTCCAGGGTAGTATCGGCAAATACATTGGCAAAGGCATACGCATCGGCTAGTTTCCAATCGCTCACGAAACTGTCGTGGCAAGAGGCACATTTTAAGTTTAATCCTAAAAATACCTGCGATACATTTTGCGCCGCCTGCATTTCCACTCTTTGACTGGCGTTCACCACCCCCCGCCATTGAATACCGCTGATAAAGCCTTTCGATTCTTCGGTAGGATTTAATAGTTCTTTTACAAACTGATTATAGGGTTTATTGCTTTCTAAAGATTTATAGAGCCAATCCGAAATATTATAGCGTCCGTTGGTAATATAACCGGTGCCGGAATAATCGTTCCGCAGGGCATCGTTCCAAAACGTAAGCCAATTCAGGGCATAATCTTCTTTGCGGTTCAATAACTGTCGTACCCAAATAGCTCTTTTATCCGGCCGGGTATCCTTGATAAAAGCTTCCAGTTCTTCCGGGGAAGGCACAATGCCGATGATATCCATGTAAATCCGGCGCAGGTAAGTGCGATCGCCCACTACTTTCGGCCAAACTATTTTATTTTTGGTAAAATATTGGTTTACCCACAAATCCACCGGATTTTGCAGTTCTTTGGTAACAGGTGGTAAGGCAGGTAAACGGGGTTTTAGCTCGGCTACCCGGTAAATACTTTTCTGTCCTTTGTCCGGCCACGGGGCGCCTTTTTTAATCCAGTACGTAATCAAAGCAATATCCTCGGTACTTAAAGCCTTTCCTTTGCCCGGCATCGATTCTTTGTGACTGCGGGGTAGAGTAATACGCCGGATCAGCTCACTTTTTTCCGGTTGTCCCGGAATAATAATAGGCCCTGACTTGCCACCTTTAAATACTAAATCTTTCTGATCAAGTCGTAGTTCGCCTTTAATTTTGTCGGAACTGTGGCATTTGTAGCAACTATGGGCAAAAATAGCTCTTACCTGAACGCTTAATTCTACTTCTTTGGCAGGGTCTAGTTTACCACCTTCCTGCAACGAAACTAAGGTGAATTTTTTCTCACCCGCCGGCGTGTTTTCGTAATCGTCGGTCCAGGGCATAACGCTGGTTAAGTAAACATCGCCGTGGGTTAAAGAAGCACCATAATGGCCGGCGGCGGTAACCCCAACCGCCGTAAAAATTAAAACTCCGCGGTAGACTTTAATTAATTTCCAGCGCTCCTTTTTTTCAACGATGTACAAAACAAAAGCGGTGAGTACACTCAGAACTGCCGTGGCTACACCGGTCCAGCGATGAAGCGCTAATAGGTCACCGGAATAATCTTCCTGACCGGCCAGCAATAAACCCAAAATAGCTGCTATAACTGCACCGCCCGCACCAATGAGCACGAGTAAATCAATGCCTGGCCGGAGACGGGAAGTAAAATTTCGGAGAGTGGCGACTTCCAGGATGGCGGCCAAACAAAGTAAGGTTACCGGAAAATGGACGGCTAAAGGATGTAAGCGACCGAGCAATTTCCAGAGCCAGAAGCCACCGTTGCCGCTAGTTGTAGCCACTATTGGTTCGGCAAACCCGTACGCTAAACAATCGGGTAAAAAGTAACAAATTAGAATGAAAATACTAATTTTAAAGAGCTCGGTTCTGGGAAAAAGATTCTGCTTCATAAACTAAATTGGTAATAATTGCCGAAACCAGAGAACTAGAAAGGAATTATCCTTTTCATAATCAACTAATTAAGGTACCTAATCATTCCATTAATAACCAGGATTCTGGGTTAATTTATCATTAATCAGAATTTGTGGCGCCGGAATGGGTAAAACATATTCATTATCGGTGTATACATAATCCAGGGCATTAAAGGCCACGCCGCCTCGGTCCACAGTTGGGCTGGCTTTTTCTTTGGCGGCATACTCGTTCATAAACTGGGCAAGTTCGGCGGGAGTTTTCGTTCTTTTTAAATCAAACCAACGGTGGTTCTCAAAAGCCAGTTCCACTCTTCTTTCCTGCAAAACTTTTTCCCGGAAAGTTTCTTTGTTTAATCCGTTTAACTCCGCCAGTCCGGCCCGTCTCCGTACTTGGTTCAAATAATCATAGGCTTCGACCGTTGGACCGGATTGTTCATTCAGCGCTTCGGCCAGCATTAACAATACATCGGAATAGCGGAGAACCGGCCAGTTATTATCCGTACGGCCGGCAATTGTATGCGGGTAATGGTACTTGTTTACATAGGGTATCGCTACGAATTCTCCTTTCGCATTGGTATAGCCGGTTTTTAAAGAAATATCTTTCCGTAAATCACCCGTTTCGTAGGCGGCAATCATATCGTTGGTAGGTATGTTACGGCCAGCTGGAGCAACGCTAGCAAACCCGGTAATAACCCCCTGAGATAAACGGGGAGCAAAAGTGTACATAAAACTGCTCCACTCGCCTAAGTCGTTACCACCCTGGTATTGTACTTCAAAAATTGATTCCATGCCGTTTTTTTTCTGCGGATCAAAGTTGTCGGCGTAATTGGCGTATAAAGCATAACCCAGCGGTAGTACCTGCTGGAGGGTTGAAATGGCTTCCGGATATTGTTTTTTAGTCAGGTACACTTTGCCTAATAAACTTAAAGCTGCTCCTTTCGTCACTCGTCCGGCATTAGCCGCATCGTAGCTATTGGGCAGAGCAGTTACTGCCTCTTTCAGGTCAGTTTCTATCTGCGTATAAATTTCGGCTTCCGGCGACCTTACCAAATCAAAGGCTTCGTCGGGTTTTTCCAAAGTGGTGGTAACTAAAACCACATCCCCGAAGTAGCGCACCAGATTAAAGTAATAATAAGCCCTAATAAATTTAAGTTGACCTTCGATAACAGTTTTAGCGGCTGGATCGATGGTAGTGCTGGCAGCTAGTTTTTCAAGGGTAAAATTAATATTATATAGACCGGCGTAGTACGTGTTCCATAAATTGGATATTTCGCCGTTGCCGGAATTTACCGTCGAAAACTCAAAAGCTTCCCAGCCAGCGGCTCCCCCCCGGTCCAGCGGGTTAAAATCCAGGGTAGTATTATCGGAAGTAAACTCCTGGAAAATATACGCATTATTAGAAATCGTCTGAAGTTGGCCGTAAACTCCGTTCAAGGCTTGTTCCACCTGTTTCTGGTCTTTGTAAAAAAGGTCGGTGCCAATGCGGGTAGGATCGGTGGTTACCAAAAAGTCGTCGTCGCAGGAAACTTGAATTAGGCTGAGCAGAATAATACTGATAGCAGTTATTTTTTTCATCTTGCTTAGATTTAGAAGTTAAGACTAGCACCTACGGAGAAAGTTCTTGGCACCGGATAAGATTCATCGTCATTATTTAGTTCGGTGCCGCCCCGCACACCGGCATCGGGGTTATTGCCCGGATAGTCCGTAATCAAAAACATGTTGGAGGCATTGATAAATATCCGGGCGTTAGTTAAGACAGATTTTATTTGCGGTAGAGTATAACCCAGAGTAATATTTTTCACCCAGATATGGCTGGCATCGTACACATAGCGTTCGCTGCTTTCCCGCGACCATTTAAAGTAGTTGGTGCCGCCCTGCGAATTTTTAGCATTGGGGTTAGATCCCGGATTTTCGGGGGAGCGCCAGCGGTCTTTGGCTTTATCTAACACATTAAATACGCCATCCATATTCATGGTAGAAGCCTCAATGTTCCGGTAAACATCGTAGTTCTGAGCGCCGGTAAATAAAATATTAAAATCGAAGCGCTTGTAATCGGCGGCAAAGGTCCAGGCCCAGGTAAAAGCCGGATTAGGATTGCCAATCTCCACCATGTCTTTGGTATCGTAAGAAATTACCCCGTCACCGTTGGCATCAAAAAACTTCATCCCCCCCGGAATAACCCCGTCTTGTTTAGGTGCCGCATCAATTTCGGCCTGGGTATTAAAAATGCCTAATTTTTTATAACCGTATATCATCCCAATCGGGCGACCCACTTTCTGCACGTTGTAGCCGCCGTAAAAGCCGCCGTACCAGAGCATATCATTGGCTCCTTTTATGGCCAATATTTTACTCCGGTTAAAGGTTATATTCGGGCTGGTACGGAAATTAACGGGGCCAATAGCAGTTTTAAATTCCAGTCCAAATTCAAAGCCTTTGTTCTGCACCTTTCCAATGTTGGCTAAGCTGGTAGTAAACCCGGAAACCGCCGGAATGGAAATAGGCAGTAACATATCGTTGGTAATCTTTTTGTAATACTCGGCCGTTAAGACTATTTTATTATTCAGCAACGCTAAATCCAGACCCAGGTCTAACTGATTCGATTTTTCCCAGCCCAACTCCGTATTAGCAAAAGAACTTACTATTTTACCCGGGGCAAAAGCGTTCCCCAATATGTAATTATTGGCATTCATAAAAGCTAGGTGCGAATAATTACCAATATTGTTATTACCGGTCATCCCCCAACTAGCCCGCAGTTTTAAATCGTTTAACCAGGTAAATTTGGGCATAAAAAGTTCTTCGGAAACGCGCCAGCCCAAAGAGGCCGCCGGGAAATTACCGTATTTATTTTTCTCCCCGAACCGCGAGCTTCCTTCCCGCCGCATGGAAGCCGAAAATAAGTATTTATCTCTAAAGGAATAATTTACCCGGCTCAGGTAAGCCAGTAAGTTCCAGCCGTATTCGTAGGAATTAGACGAGCGGATAGAAGCCGCCCCCAGATAAGGCACTAAATCATCGGGAAAAGTATTGCCCGAACCATCCACTCCCCGCACTTTTTCTTCCTGGGCTGTAAAACCAACCAATACATCCAAATGGTGATTAGCGCCTAATTCGGGTGCGTAGGTAAGCAGTTGATCCGTAGAAAGATTGTACAATTGTTCGGTAATTTCCCGGGCCGTAGCGGTTTTAGGTGGCGCACCTGCCGTTCCGGAACCCAGAGCCGAGCCAATGGTAGACGGAATATACTCGTTGTAGTTATTATAATTTAATTTCGCGTTTACGGAGGAACGGAATTTCAAACCCTTGAACAAGGAGAGCTCTACGTACCCGTTCGATAAAACATCGGCAATGTTTCTTCGACGGGTAATATTTTTTAAGGCAAATACGGGATTAGGATAGCCAAAAACACCGTCGGCGCCGCCAATGTAAGGCCTTAAAGAACCGTCTTCGTTATACATGGGCTCCCGGGGGTCCATAATCAAGGTAGAACCCACCAGGGCATCTCGGCCATCGGTATTGGCTACATTTTGTTTGGAGTAGCTGCCATTAATATTAAAGCCAATGGCGATAAATTTATTTACTTCACCAGCCAAATTAGCCCGCGCCGAAATCCGGTCGTAATTGGTTTCAATAATAGAACCTTGCTCTTTAAAATAACCCACTGACAGAACCGATTTTATGGGTCCTTTGCCGGACGAAAGCGTTAGGTTATAATCTTGATAAGGAGCATTATTATTTAGAATTTCGTCGAACCAGTTGGTGGAGTATTTGGTTTGTTCCGGAAAACGGAATCCAATCGGCACTTCGGAAATATCCGGTTCGCGTTTTTGAAAATACCGGATATTATCCATGAAAACTTCTTTCTTGAATTGAGCAAATTCTACTCCGTTCAGCACCGATACTTTCCGGGAATCCGGAATATTCTGAATGCCGTAATCGGCAGTAAAGGTTAAGCCAACTTTGCCTTCCTTCGCGCTTTTAGTCGTAATTAAAACTACGCCGTTAGATCCTCGGGCACCATAAATAGCCGTTGAGGCGGCATCTTTCAGAATGGTAATACTTTCAATATCGTTGGGGTTTAAATTTTGCCCCACATTGGTTCCTACCGCAAAACCATCTATTACGTACAAGGGGTCGCTGCCGGCCCCCAAGGAACTAATGCCCCGTACCCGTACTTCAAACTGACTACCGGGCGTACCATTTTTTTGTTTTACCGCTACTCCGGGTGCCTGGCCCTGAATTAATCGGGTGACGTTAGAGGCCGGAACTTCCCCGATATCGCCCATATTTATATTAGATACCGCCGAAGTAATATCCCGTTTCCGTTGCGTGCCGTAGCCTACTACTACCACTTCTTCCAAAGCCTTCACATCGGCACCCAGCGTAATGTTAATAGAGTTGCGGTTATTAATGGCAACTTCCTGGGTATTATAACCAATAAAAGAAATTACTAAGGTGCCTTCGCCATTGGGTACAGTTAAACTATAATTACCCGATGGGTCGGTTGAGGTACCGTTGGTGGTTCCTTTGAGCAACACGGTAACGCCAGGTAGGCCTTCGCCTTTATCTCCCGTGACCTTACCGGTAACCGCGATATTTTGCGCCCAGGCTTCGGTCGTGGCCATTAGCAACAGCAGAAATAGAAGCATATACTTCCGCTTTTTTGGTAAATAGTCTTTCATAAATAACATCATTTAGCTGTAGATGAAATAATTAGAACCTGTATAAAGAGTAAGCAGATAAAATTTTTAAAATAGTCTGGCCCATACTAGTAGTAATATACCCAGGATAAAACCAAGGCAGAATACCTGTTATAGGTTGACAGAAATGAATGTACTTTACATGAAAACTTACCTATTAATATGTCTAGAGATACCTCTATATAATTAAGACTCGTCCGGTTCAGCTGGAAGCTTATTTAGCCGTACGTGCGGCTTTACACCTGTGTGATTTTTTCTGAAAGCATATACTTTATCTTTCAGCCTTATAAATTTTGCAGGTATATTTTATAAGGTAAAATTTATTGAATTAAATAAAGGGAACTATCCTGTTGTATCCTGTGCTGGAAAGAATTATGTAAAATTTCCAATATTGCTACCTATTTAATTGAAAATTTATGGAGAATCCAGATTTAAGCTGCAGGTATTTCTAAAAATGCAAGGAAAATTAAATCTATTAGCTGAGAAGCGTTTTAATTTAAAAATACCTCATCGATTAAGAGCAAAGCGGGGCTTCCTTTACTCTTGTGCCAACCAGGTAATTGTTTTACGGGCTTCGCGACAATTTTTAGATAAGAAACCGGGTGGGGCTTAAATTTACTCTCCAATAATTGAATAACGGGTTTGTTCACCTGGGTGGGTTGTTTTGGTTTTAAGGTGGCTAATAGCTGTAAATGGTCTTTAGTAGTACCGCCCCAAACTTCTACGGTACTTGGCGGGAATATATTATTTTCAGATTCAATCAAGGTATTCAGGGCGACTGCCGAAAGCAGAATGGGTTGCTTAAATTCCGAAACGAGTTCCATTTCATTTTTATAAAAACCGGCCCAATTATTTGCCCAAGCCGGACTGTTCGCGTTAAAGGTACCTAATTCACCGTCGAAGAAAGTTTTAGCGCCGCTGGCCTGGTGTACCCGGTTCAGAGGATAAACCAATCGAACGCTATCCGGTTTATAATTACTACGGTACAGGTTGAAAACGGCTACTTCACTGCCCAGCCAACCGGTTTTGTAGGCTCTCGCTTTTAGAGTCGTCATTCCGGCTAATATCGTTCCGCTCTTAAAAATTAATGATTTGCTACTATCGGGCTCGCTGCCATTTAAGGTATACCGGATCGTAACGCCTTTAATGGGATGAAATAATTGCAAAGGCAAAGTTTCCCGGAAAATGGGGGAGCTGTTTTTAAGCTGCGGCGGGTTTAGTTTGATCAGGCGGGTACCATCGTCTTTAAAACCAGCGATAAAATTTATGTTCTTATAGGTACGCTGTAATTGTTGTATTTCCGTATCCGTTAAACCGGTATTCCACAAAGTAAGCGTATGCAAATTTTTAAAACCAGGTAATTGTTTTTGTAAATCTTGGTAATGCAAATTAGTACCGGATAGGGATAAGTTTTCCAGGTGTGGCAATGGCGATAATTCCGTTAGTCCTTTCCCGGTGATATCCGTGAAATTCAGATTTAAGCGGCGCAGATTTTGAAACTGGCTCACTGTTTTTAAATCCGCATCTTTCACCGGTAACTTGTTAAGCTCCAAAGAAACAATTTGTTGCTTAACCTCTTTTAAATCGGCTAATGTTTTAGCGGTAAAGGCTTGCTTATTATAAATGTTTACGGCCAATGCCGGGGATTCTTTAGCAAGGGGGGTAACTACGCGGTAATTTGTATTTAGCTTTTCAATAGTCTTTTCGTCAGCTGCCGCAAAATTATATTCTGGTGGAGCATCGGAATCAGGCTTTAAAAAAGTTGTGGCTAATAACCGCAACGAATCATTAGCTGGTAAGTCTATTACTTTTTCACTAAAATCAGCATTTGCTTTCACCCACAGGTATAATAACGCAGATTCATTAGGAGTAAGCTGCGTTTTACCAGCGGGCGGCATGTGCTTTTTATCTTCTACTGGCAAATGAATGCGTTGGAGCAATAAACTTTTTTCTGGCTTACCCGCCACGAATAACTTACCAGTTTTGCCTCCTTTCTGAATGGAGGCGGAATCCGTTAGAATTAATTTGCCTTTAATTTTATCGGGATTATGACAGTTACTGCATTTTTTTTCAAAAATTGGTTGTACTACGTGTTCGAATACTACGGCCTGCTCCAACGGAATAGCAGGAACTTCCGCAATGGTAATGGGTTCCAGAATAAAATTTTCGCCGTGCGTTAATATTGCGCCATAATGCCCGACAAATATGAGGGTGAATGTGGTAACCAACGCACCAAATTTAGCCGTACGGTCGTTGTACCACTTAGTCTGTTGAATCCAGTAAAAGATGGAAGTAAAGAATAAAATACTTACGCCTAACCATTTGTGCCATTGTAAAATAGAACCATCATAACCCTCTTCTTTCGATAAAAACAAACCCATTAAAATCGTTACCGCCGAAGTTAAAATACCGGCTAGAAATAAATTAGACGTAAAGCTTTGGTAAAATTCCTGAGTGCGGTACTTAGAGTTAAACCTAAAAAACTCCAGTACCATAGCCAACAGCAAAATGACGATGGGAAAGTGCAAAAGTACCGGGTGCATTCTGCCGAGGGGTTGCAGCCAGAATGGAACGGATAGGTATTTTTCAAAAACCAGAAAAAAAAGGATGAATACGTTAAAAGCAAAAACAAGATTTTCGGCGTAACCTTTCAGGTTGCTTTTCATGGTTGAGGGAGAAGGATTATTTAAATTTTTTCTTGTTTTACCTCGCTTAATAAGCATTATTATCTCGGTTTATTAGAATTTAGGCATGACAAAGGATATTGTTTAATCTAGCGTTGTTCATTGGAGCCGGTTCCCGTCTCTGGTGCTGATGCGGTAGAACCATACCCTGTTTGCCTCCTGGCCGGCGGGCCCCGTCGGGACGCTCGGTCGGGCTGCTCTTCCTTTGCTCCTGACGTCGCAATTCCTCGTACCTCGGCACCGGAAAACCAACGCCCGCCCTCGCTGCCCCGACTGCGATATCTTCCAATAGCTACTGCTTGCCGGCCAGTAACTTTTCCCATAAGTTATTTCTCAACAGGAGTGCCATAATCATAGCCTTAACTAAGCAAGGAAGCCTTTACATACATTTGTATCAACCAACTATGCAACAAGCAGCCTAAGGTCAGTGCAGAGCCCGACGATTTTGTGTTTGAGCGCAGCGAGTTAAAAATTGTCCTGACTTTTTTGGTTCTAGGGGTAGGGGCCCTCTTACTTTGTGTCAAGACAAAAAGGACAAAGACTTAAGCAATGAAACAACTCAACCAGAAATCATAAAGAAAGTCATCTATGCGAACAATATATTTATATCAAAATATCTTTTACTACTTTCCCCGCTACATCCGTTAACCGATACCGGCGACCTAAATGTTTGAAAATCAGCTTTTCGTGGTCCAGCCCTAACTGGTGCAGAACGGTGGCTTGAAAATCGTGGACGTGGACCGGGTCTTTAATAACGTTGTAACCAAAATCATCGGTATCGCCGTACACGATGCCAGGTTTAACCCCGCCACCCGCCATCCAGATACTAAAGCAACGCGGATGATGATCGCGGCCGTAATTATCTTTAGTTAGTTTGCCCTGGCTGTAACTGGTACGGCCAAACTCACCGCCCCAGATGACCAAGGTTTCGTCGAGTAAGCCCCGCTGTTTTAAATCGGTAACTAAAGCCGCCGAAGCTTGGTCTACATCTTTTGCCTGACTGGTAATCTCGTAAGGTAAGTTGCCGTGTTGGTCCCAGCCCTGGTGATATAGTTGCACAAACCGGACGCCATTTTCCGATAATTTACGCGCCAGCAAACAATTAGCGGCAAAAGTGCCCGGCACTAAACATTCCGGACCGTATAATTTTATTACATCGTCGGGTTCTTTGGAAAGGTCCATCACTTCGGGCACGGCGGTTTGCATGCGGTACGCCATCTCGTATTGCTGCACTTTAGTGGTTATCTCGGGGTCGCCAAATTCGTCGTAAGCCAGTTGATTGAGGGCCGATAAGTTATCCAGCATTTTGCGGCGCGCCTGCCGGTCCATTCCTTCCGGGTCTCTTATATAAAGTACTGGGTCTTCGCCTTTACTAAACTGTACCCCTTGGTGAATAGAATCCAAAAAACCATTCGTCCAAAGTTTGGAATAAACCCCTTGCCCGTTACCAATGCCCCGGGAAAGCAACACCGTAAAAGCCGGCAAATTTTTGTTTTCGCTACCTAATCCATAACTCAGCCAGGCACCCATGCTGGGGCGGTTACCCTGCTGCGAACCGGTTTGTACAAAAGTTAGGGCCGGATCGTGGTTAATGGCTTCGGTAAACATCGATTTCACAATGCAGATATCATCCACAATTTTGGCCGTATGCGGAAATAAATCGCTCACCCAGGCCCGCGACTCACCGTATTGTTTGAAATCTATAAATGAACCGGCCAAAGGAAAAGAATCCTGGTTGGCCGTCATGCCGGTTAAGCGTTGGTTGCCCCGCACCGAAGTGGGCAATTCCTTGCCGTTCATTTCTCGTAGTTTGGGCTTATAGTCGAAAGATTCCAGTTGCGAAGGGGCGCCGTTCTGAAACAGGTAAATAACCCGCTTGGCTTTGGGCGCAAAATGAGGAATACCCGCATTCAAACCAGACTCATCCAAACCACTACCTTTAAACAGGTCCGGTATCAATAAAGAGCCTAAAGCTACGCTGCCCAATCCTAAACTTAACTTAGATAAGAAGTGGCGGCGGTTAAAACTAAAGCCGTGTTCCAGAATCTCTTTTTCCATGATTTAAGTTTTTGAAAGGGTTTCTTCTAAATTATAAATAGTGGTTACTACCTGCATCAAGGCGGCGAGCTTTATTTTATCGGTTTTTGCTGGTAAGGGGTACTCGCCTACCGACAACCTTTTTTCTGCTATTGGCTTGTTTAAGGTTTTAAGCTCGTCCTGGTAGTAATTGCTTAGGAGTTGCATTTCCTTTTTATTAGGCTGGCGGCAAACTATTGTCCGGAAAGCCTTTTGGATTTTATCATTGGCCGGGCTGTTTTCCTGCAACAGTTTGGCGGCTAATACTCGCGAGGCTTCCAGTACGGTTGGGTCGTTCATCATAATTAAGGCCTGCAAAGGGGTATTAGTATTTAGTCTTTTGACTTCGCACTGGTCGCGGTTGCTGGCATCGAAAATACTCATGCTAGGCGGAGGAACAGTTCTTTTTATTAAAGTATACATACCCCGCCGGTAGAGGCTGGTGCCATGGTCTTGCTTATATACCGATAGCAAACCACGGCCAGAGGTGGCACCTTCCCATAAACCCGGCGGTTGATAAGGCTTTACGCTGGGTCCGCCAATGGTTTTATTTAACAAGCCACTGCTTGCCAAAACTAAATCCCGGACAAACTCAGCCGGAATCCGGTACCGGGGAGCGCGGGCGAGTAAAATATTATTGGGGTCAGTTTTTAATTTTTCGGGAGTTATTACCGCCGACTGCCGGTAGGTAGCGGAAGTAACCAGTTGCTTTACGAGTCGTTTGGTATCCCAACTGTGTTCCCGGAAATCTACCGCCAGCCAATCAAGCAAGGCCGGGTGGGAGGGAAGTTCGCCCTGCATACCAAAATCGCCGGAAGTTTTAACAATGCCTTTCCCGAAAAACTCCTGCCATACCCGGTTTACATAGACCCGGGCCGTAAGGGGGTTGCGTTCATCAAATAACCATTGCGCCAAACCTAAGCGGTTCTTAGGATATTTTTTATTGAAGGGCAAAATGGCTTTGGGCGTACCCGGTTGTACTTCCTTGCCCGGTGCATCGTAAGCGCCCCGGTTCAGGATATGGGTTTTCCGTAAGGTATCTAAATCGCCCATTACGGATACAATAAGCCGGCTGGTATCTTGTTTATTGATAAAAGTGAGAATATTCTTTACTTCTTCGTTACTGATAGTTATCAGCGGTTTCTTCGCGTAGGTTTCCGGGCCACCAATTACCGATTCTATTCCCACTTCTTTTACGTTATTAAAAAAGGAGTAGAGCTGATAATATTCTTTCTGCGAAAAAGGATCGTATTTATGATCGTGGCAACGGGCGCATTCGGTAGTAACGCCTAATAAAGCTTTGCCAAAGGTATCGCTGCGGTCGGTTACGTACATTACCCGGTATTCTTCGTCCACCACGCCGCCTTCTTCGGTAATTTTATGATTACGGTTAAAACCGGTAGCCAATAACTGTTCTTTAGTGGCATTTGGCATTAAATCGCCGGCTAACTGCCAGGTAATAAAATCTTTATAAGACATGTTCCGGTTCAGGGCGTGGATTACCCAATCGCGCCAGGGCCACTGGGTACGGTAACCATCGTCCTGAAAACCGTGCGAATCGGCGTAACGGGCGACATCTAGCCAATGGACGGCCATTTTTTCACCGTAAGCCGGATTTCGCAGCAGCTCATCCACTATTTTTTCGTAAGCGTTAGCGCTGGTATCAGCCAGAAAACGATCCATTAGCTGCAGGCTGGGCGGCAAGCCAATCAGATCCAGACTAACCCGCTTTAACAAACGCTCTTTATCCGCTTCGGGGTTAGGGGATAGACCTTTTTGCTCTTGTTTCTCCAGAATAAAATAATCAATTTGGTTTCGAGCCCAGTCTTTTTGTTTTATTAAAGGCAAGGCGGGTTTTTTAGGAGCGACAAAAGCCCAGTGAGGTTCGTATTTAGCTCCTTGTTTAATCCATTTTTGAATGAGTTGTATTTCGCGGGTAGTTAATTTAAGGTTAGAGCCCGCTGGCGGCATCACCATGGCGGTGTCCGGACTGGAAATGCGCTGGTATACGACCGATAATTCGGGTTTTCCCGGTACCAGAGCGTGGGCAGTAGGATTTTCTTCGAGGGCTTTATAGGCTTCTTCGGCAATATCCAAACGTAGTCCAGCTTCCCGTTTGTTCGCATCCGGACCGTGGCAGGCATAACAATTATCCGAAAGTATAGGCCGGATATCAAAATTATAACTCACCTGATCGGGCAATGACCCGGCCGAAGAGTTAGAGTCAGACCCAGAAGTGCAAGCTTGCAGGAAACCGGCAGCGGTTATAAATGCCATCCATAGAATTTGTTTCTGGGTCATAGAAATCTTAATTTAATAAAGTAAGAGCAGTTGAGCAATACCAAATACAAGGGTTAAACTTTAATATAAAAGGCAATCATTTAAATACTTTCAACTGCTAATTTTCTTTGATAACCAAAAAGATACGAAATTTGTAGCGCATTTTTACTAACCGATGCAAACAGAATTTTTGGAATGATAAATTTGCTTGTCCGGATTTAATAACTGCAGGTTAACAGAAAAATAACGAGGAATAAAGTTTCGGTCAATTTGGAAATCAAGATCAGGGTAATTTTCCTTATATCCCGATAATCCGGGCTGAATAAACCTTAAATTATTATGTTACCAGTATCTATTTGCCTAATTTTTTATCATTTTGCTATCTTTTTTACTCACTCCCTTGATTAAAAAATACATAAAGCCCGTCTTTCCCGGCTACAATAATATCTTTTCTTCCCGAACCGGTCAGGTCGGTAACGCTGAAATAAATGCCCGCGCCTTTGCCTTCACCGAATGGCCCATAACTCACAATTTGTTTCGTGAATGATTCGCCGTTCCATTTGTAATAATAAATTCCTAAAGGATCAAATTCGCCAGGGTCGTTGCCGTTATGGGCGCGATAACGTTTGCCGGTTATTAATTCTTCCTGCCCATCGCCATCTAAATCGAGCCAATGCATGGTATGAAACTGCGAGTTGTTTAAGTCGATGGCGTGTTTTAGCCAAGTAGATTTTTTTGATTTTTTATCTTTTTTCTGCTCGTACCAGTGCAAACCGTAACCGTGCCCCTGGCCTACAATCAGGTCATTTAAACCATCTTTATTGACATCGGCCACCAGAATCGGTACACTGGAAGTTCCCAGTTTAAAATCTTCGTGGAAATTCCAGGTTTGTTTAAACGGCTGAGCCGGCGCTTCGAGCCAGCCATTCTCTACCAGTAAGTCGCCCCGGCCGTCGTTGTTTACATCCCCAAAACCTAAGCCGTGGCCGTGTTTCCCCATTATCCGGTGCGGCTCAAAGCGACCGGTTCCTTTGCCCTGGCTATTTTTAACTAAGCGGTAAATAACCAAAGAATCATTGGGGGTATTCGGAATAATTTCGGGTACACCGTCGCCATCTACGTCCCAGGCGCGGGTAGTTTCTATGTTACCAGCTTCGGCAATTCGGTGTTCCGGCCATTCTTGTCCGTTACCCGGATTTTCGCGCCAGGTTAAAGTTTTACCGAACCAGCCGCCGGTAACAAAATCTATTTTGTGGTCGCCGTTTACATCTAAGGGTACCGTCGAAAAATCGTCCCAGTATTCGCCAAAGCGTTTTACTTCGCCAATGTAATGCCGGTTTAAAAACTTCGGACCTTCGTACCAATAAGAACCCGATACAAGGTCGGGTATTTTATCGTTATTCACGTCAAACACATCCACCGATTCAAAGCTTTCGGCCGCAATTTGCTGTTTAACAAATTTCAGCGGTTTGCTGCCTGGCGGCGCTTTTTCTTTAGACTGACCCGAACAGATATTTACCAGTAAAACCAGCGCTAAGGCAGGAACGAAAACTTTTGGCATGAGGCGCATTTTAGGTATTTCTTCACTCTTTCTGAGTAACCGCAAAGTATTTATAGTAATTTCCGGCTGGTAAGCCGAATGGTTCTACAATTGGAACTAGCTCTTAAATTATTTTCTTTTTATGTTTTATTATCCTGCCGTGTCCTGTTTTAAATTAAGAGCAAAAAAGCCAATTGTTATTTGCCGGTAATTTCAGGAGAGATTATTTATTTTAAAATGTAAACTGCCGCAGGAAGAAGAAAATTATATTAAAAAATTTAATCAGATTCGAGGGAATTTTATTTTAAACTTTTAAACTTTTTAATGAATTCAGACAGGATACGACAGGATAGAAAGCCCTTTCGCATTAAATAAATTAGCCATTACTAAACGGTCTTCACATTCCGGAAACCAGGGTAAATTGTGGGATTATTCGCTACATTTACTAGCTAAATACCTGATTACCGGGGAGTTTTATCTTACTAAATCGTTCCTAAACCAACAGCAAAATGCATAAAAAATCGTTTTTTTCCTGTATCCCGGTGGCTATCCTGTGTGTGGGCTTATTAACCGGTAATTGCCAGAATAAAAATATAAACAAGAGCCAACGCGACAAGGAAGGGTTTACTTCCATATTTGATGGCAAAACTTTAAAAGGCTGGGAAGGGGACCCGAAATACTGGCGCGTAGAAAAGGGCACTTTGGTGGGCGAAATTACTCCCACTACGCTCTTAAAAACCAATTCGTTTATTATCTGGCGCGGCGGTACTCCGGCTGATTTTGAATTAAAAGGTTCGTTCAAAATAACTACCGACGGCAACACCGGCGTCAATTACCGCAGCGAACAACTAACCGATATTCCTTTTGCCTTAAAAGGGTACCAAGCCGATATTGACGGAAAAATCCGGTATACGGGGCAAAATTACGAAGAGCGCGGCCGCACCACTCTGGCTTACCGCGGCGAAATTGTTACTGTAAATACCCAGGAAAATGCAGAAAACCCGGAGTCGTTCCGGGCCAACGTTAAAAATAATGCCTGGCAGGCGCGCCAGGTTACCGGCTCTTTGGGCAAAAGCGATTCACTGCAAACCTTGATAAAAAGCGACGACTGGAACGACTTTCACCTCGTGGTAAAAGGCAACCGGTTGCAGCATTACGTAAACGGGGTTTTAATGAGCGATGTAACCGATAATGATACCGCTAACCGTAAAATGAGCGGTTTACTGGGCGTGCAAGTACACGTAGGCCCACCCATGAAAGTACAGTATCGTAACTTACGCTTGAAGCAGTTATAAGCGACTAGTATTCTTTATTATCAAGGGGAACATAAAGGAACCTTAATTATTTTACTTGTTGCTTTTACCAGCACTCTCGTAAGCTGGCTTAAAGGTAAGTAAGGTAATTAAGGTTCTTTTTTCAAGACAGATTCTTTGGTTTATCTTTACCCAGTCCTGAATAGATTGTTTGCAATGCCTTTTAATGATGAAGCCTATTCTACCATGCTTTTGCCATACTCTAAGATTTAATTCCTTATTTGTACATTTTCCAGCAGCACTTCTACGCGAATACAGCTAACTCTGAATTTTTTGGCCGTATAATTTATGAGTTCCTGCACAATCCGGTAAACAGCAGTATAAAGAATTGGCCAATATTATTTTTTAAGGATACAGACGATTTTATTTGCTAATTCTAGTACTAATCGTTTAGCAAGCCGTATTTCTTTAGATTAAAAATAAAAGTGGCCAGAATAAAGATTACGGATTAGGTAAACTGTACTCTGACCACCCTAAAAAACTTAATTTAACTTACTTAACCAATTCGCCGATTCCGGTACTTTTCCAGCTACGGGTTGCTGCCGATTCAAGTACGGCTTCGCAAACTTTTTGGGTTTCCAAGGCTTCCTGGAAGGTAGGGGAGCAAGGTTCGCCAGTCTCCAGGGCTTTCAAAAAGTCAGCTACCTGATGAATAAAGGAATGCTCGTACCCAATAGATAAGCCAGGCACCCACCATTTATCCATGTACGGTTGGTCCCCATCGGTAACGTGAATAGAACGCCAGCCCCGCACAATCGATTCATCGCGGTGATCAAAATACTCCAGCCGGTTTAAATCGTGCAAATCCCAGCGGATGGAGGCATGCTCGCCGTTGATTTCAAAGGTATACAAGGCCTTATGACCGCGGGCATAGCGGGTTGATTCAAACAAACCCAGAGAACCGTTTTCGAAATGACAATGGAAAATACAAGCATCATCAATACCTACTTGTTGTTTCTGACCGGTAAGAGCATGGGTTCGTTCTTTAACAAACGTTTCCGTAACCGCCGATACATCGGTAATGCCTCCATTCAGCCATAAGGCCGTATCAATGCAATGCGCCAGCAAATCGCCGGTTACGCCGGAACCAGCTGCTTCTACATCCAGCCGCCAGGTACCGGCTCCTCCTTGGGGAACATCGGCACTAATGGTCCAATCCTGCAAAAAATTTGCCCGGTAATGAAATATACGGCCTAGTTTACCTGAATCAATAATATTTTTAGCCAGGGTTACGGCCGGTAAACGGCGGTAATTGTACCAAACCGTATTTGGTACGCCAGCTTTTTCAATGGCATCTACCATTTCTTGCGATTCGGCCAGAGTACGAGCCAAAGGTTTTTCGCAAAGTACCATTTTACCGGCTTTAGCCGCCGCAATGGCAATTTCAGCGTGGGTATCGTTAGGCGTACAAATATCTACAGCATCAATATCGTCGCGGGCAATTACCTGGCGCCAATCTGTTTCGTACGATTCATAACCCCATTGCTCGGCAAAGGCTTTTACTTTGGCTTCGTTGCGGGTACACACAGCCTTTAAAACGGGCCGGTGCGTTAATTCCGGGAAAAAGTCGCTCACGCGTTTATAGCCGTTCGTGTGCGTGCGTCCCATAAAACCACCGCCAATTAATCCAATTCTTAGTTCTTTTTTATTGCTCATAAAGGTTTAACCGATTAAGGATTCTTCGTTTACTTGTACCGGTTCGTGCCACCCGTGGGCTTGCCGCACTTTAATCATGGTAGCCAGAATGTCGTTCCAGGTTTGCTGGTTCATCATGACATCGTTCGGGAACATGCACCCATCCCAGCAGATATGTTGCACCGCTTTAGTTAATTCCCCATTTTCGTCGCGCAACCAGAAACCGGCATCTTGAACGATGTCGAGTTTGCCGTTAGGATCGGTAGCCAAACAATGCCGGCCGGTTTTGTCATGAGAACCGGAGCCAAATACGGTGCTGTCGTTTTGCGCTACGTGGAAGTCGATGGTCCAGGGCCGCAAGGCATTGGTGATAGTTTTTAAGCCTTCGGTTAAGACGGAACGGTCGCTCCAGTCGTAATTTTCCGGTAAAATACGGTCTTCCGGGTGATTGTAGCCTAAAAGGTAAAGTAAGGTGTGCGCCATATCCGCCTGAAAACCCATGTTAGGGCGATTAACGGCTTCTAAGGTTTGTACCATCGTGCGCCAGCTATGCATCCCACCCCAGCATATTTCGCCTTCCGCGGCTAAACGTTCACCGTATTCGGCCGCTACATCGCAAGCTTCCTGGAAAGTTTGGGCAATCAGTTTCGAATTGTTGACCGGGTCTTGTTCCCAGGATTCCGGCGAACTGGCAGAGTCGATGCGGATAACGCCGTAAGGCCGAACGCCGCGCTCCCGCAAAACTTTACCAAACTCGCAGGACCGACGAACCATATCCACGAAAGTGGCCCGTTCTGCCGCGCTGCCCATGGCCGGACCACCCCAGATTGGAGCGACCAAGCTACCTACATTTAAATTATATGCCGCAACTTTATCGGCTACCTCTTCGGCTGCCCGCCGAATATCTTCCAGACTGCCTTCCAAATTAATGTGCGGGTTAAACAAACCAAGGTCCACTCCGTCGAATTTAATACCATCCATTTCAGCGGCGGCGGTCATTTGGAGCATGGTGTCGAAAGGAATTACTGGCTCCGAATCGGGACCTTTTCCCACAATGCCCGGCCAGGTGGCATTATGGATTTTAGGATAATTATTTTCAGGCATAGCAATTAAATTTAGTAGCTAATTTATATTAAGTAGTTGTTTGTTATTGGTTATTAGTTGTTTATTAAGCGACTAATAAATTTCTAAAATGGAAAAAATAACTTGTACTTTAAACTAATTTCGTCTAAGTGCTTAAATGGTAAGAGGGTATTACTTAAAATTGTGTTACAGTACCAAATCCGGATTTCCCGGTCCGAAATGTTTTAGCATTACAATAGGGTCGGAGGTAGATGGATTACTGATGGTAATACCTTCGGAGGCAGCTTTTTCGCTGACAAAAAATTCGTCGTTGGTTAATTGCCCGTAACGAATTAAAGCGGGAGTTTCAATATCCCATACGCCCATTTTGCCGTGGCCCTGCATGACAATTAACCCGTAAGCGGCGCTGTCCTTAATGGTAACGGTTTGACCCGGCAGTACGGTTAATTCTTTCGCGCTATACGCTTCGTTTTTGTAGCAAATCCAGTTTTCAACGTAGCCTTCGGCCTGCATCTCGGCTAAATCCCTTACCGGTTTAGGCCGCATAAAATGATTCTGCATAAAATTAGGATCCACGTTGGCTTCCCAATCAATCACCTCCACTAACAAATCATAATCACCTTTACGGTCTTCGGGAGTACCATTCCAAAGTAACTCCTCCGGTATAATGGCTTCATTTACCAGAGATTGGTACATGGCAAAAATATCAGAAGCTTTTTGGGGCTCATACGTACATAAACTGCCGGGGGCGTGTAATATTCCGGGCGGCACATCCCAACCCGTACCTGGCTCTAAGCGGTAAGCCGAAGAGTAGTTCGTTATTTTATTATCGCCTTTGGTAAAGTTTTCCAGGCATTCTTTAATTTGTTCTTTGGTAGTACCCGGGGCAATACCGAAGAAGGTATAAGGAAAATCGCCGCCGTGGTTGTTGAGTTGCGGCGGGAAATAATAGGCTTCTGGTTTCCCTAACTGGCCCACCATAGCCGCGTACTCATCGCTGTGATGAATGTGGTGGGGCAAGGGTCCCATATTATCAAAAAACTTGGAATACATGGGCCAGGCCTGGTACTCGTTCCACAGACGCTCGCCAATTATTTCTCCTTTTAATTCGCTAATCGCGTCTTTCAACAGAATTTGCTGGTCCTTGGCACCATCATTAAACACAACGGCGCTAAGGCCCTCGTTTTCGCCGGTAAGCGGACCGTTTTTAGCCGGGGTAGTAGAGGATAACCACCTTTCATCAATTCCTCCCCGTTCGCCGCCGAGCACATAATAATCATCGGGGTGCAACTTAATTCTGCGGCCGGGTACGCAAAAAGAACGAGGCACCCAGGTGGGGGCTAACCGTAATATACCTTTACCTTGTTCTAATGCTTTTGCCGCTAAACTTAATTTTTCCTTAGTTTCCATAAAAAATTGGGTAGGTTAATCCGCTGAGATATTATTTTGTAAAAATTTTAGAATGCTGTCGGGGCTGGTAAATACTTCTATCTCCAGCTCGTAATGCCGGCTTTCGCCGGGGTTGATAAATAGGAGTTGTTGCTGTTCCCGAGCTTTGGCTTGTCCGATAGGAGGATGGGTGCCCGGTTCGAGGCCGGTAACGTATTCGTTTTTTCCCCAGTGTTGCCAGTTAGTAAACCAGGGAAGCTGCGCTTTTTGAAATCGTAAAGCAACCGCTAAATTTAAACGGGCATTATGTAAACCGGTAGTACACCATCCAGCGGCATCCGGCGTAACCTGAATAAAGGCTACTTCTTCGCCGCTACCCGCGTGGGTGTCTAAAGGCGGGGAGCACTTCCGGAAATTATTTCCTTCTCTGAATATTTTGGTACTCGTTACCTCACCCGGCGATTGCCACTCACCATTCCAGATTATATCGGTGCCTTCGTCTACTAAAGGCCAGCCAAAATTACAGTGGTAGAGCAGCATGTGCGGCGCGGGCGTATTGCCCCGGTTGATAACTTCATCTTTTATCCGGATGCTTGCTCGACCAAGAGTGCTGGATAGGTTTCGTTTCAATTCTAAGCTCGGCCCCAATACCTGGGTTTGTTTCATGCGACCGGTAATACTCATTTCCATTTGGCCGGTAAATGGATCGGGTTGAATAATAGATTCTATTTCAGCCGGGATATTACTGATTTGGCCGTGTAAGCCGCGTTCGCCGGTAGCATCTTGCTCGGGTCCACCCACGTGCGATAAGCCACAAGTGGTAATTAAACCGCCGCCGAAAGTTCGTAGCCATTCCAGGCCATGGTTCGAAAAAGGTTCCGGGGCCGTAATACCACCGTGACTGATCCAAGCCAGGCTATGTTGGTTGTAAAAGGCATCGGCAATATCCATGGCCCGGTCCAGCACTACTTTATACCGGAGACCGGTGCCGGTATTGATCCAGGCAATCCGGGTTCCTTTACCGGGACCATTGTCCAACACGGCGGTTTCAATGCCACCCAGTTGAGTTGGGTGAGAAATTTTATCTTGCCAAGGTTGTGGTATCAAGTTGTTCTTTTTACAAATAGGCTTAAAAACTAGAAAGAAAAATGATTAAATAAAAACGAATTAACTACTTAACAGATCTAAAAACCCACTGGAACGTCAATAAAAGTTAATTTTTAAAACAGATATTTTGAATTTTAGATAGTTTCCTTAATTACTCATTCAGCAAAACTTAGTAGTATTTGCTAAATTTTTATTTTTTAGATTTCATTCTTTCAAAAAGTAAAAATGTACTCTTAGCTAATAGCTACGAGGCCGAAGCCTCGCCAACCTGTTTCTATATCATAGTTTCATTCTAAGCTATCAGCAGCATGAAACAAAGCAGCACCGGTTCTTTGTGGAAGCCAGCGCTGCTGGCAAATTTTAAAAATAAGGGCTTAAAGCCGCTTCATCGGCCGGTAAAGCATAGGTTAAAGTAATATTGCTAAAAGCGTGGCTACGAGGCTGACTGCCTTCCGGATAATAATAAGCTACCGGATTAGCTTTAACCCGTTGGCCATACGCCGTAATGACATCTATGGCCCGACCGGTCCGTACCAAGTCGAACCAGCGTTTATTTTCAAAGGCTAATTCTACGCGACGTTCCTGGTAAATAGCTTCGCGCAAGTCGCCCTGAGCTTCGCCTAAACCTGCCCGGCTGCGGACCTGGTTCAGAAAAGTAGCGGCATCCCCGGTTTTTCCTTGTTCGTTTAAAGCTTCGGCTAAGAATAGTAAAACTTCGGAGTAACGATACACGGGCCAGTTGGTACCGGTATTGTTATGCAGCGCGTGCGGTTTAGCAAATTTTTTAATATACGGATATACCTTGTTACTGCGGGCGCTACCACTTAACGTAATGTAGCCAATAGAAGCATCTTTACGAATATCACCGGTTTCATAGGCCGCAATAATATCCGGAGTAGGAATGTTGTTGCCTTCGGCATCCAAGGGTTGCGGATTAGAAGTGCCCATAATCGTTACTACTTCGGTAGCGGCCATGGGGCGCGGCATAAATTGGTAAATAAAATTACCGTTTAACCCGGCCGATCCTTCCAGGAATTGCACTTCAAAAACCGACTCCTTATTATTCTTGTTACTGGTGGAGGTAGAGAACACATCGGCGTAATTGGGAATTAACGCGTACTCGTTGCTGGTAACTACTTCCCGTAACAGCGTTTCGGCTTCGGCCCATTTCTTTTGATTAATGTATACATTCGCTAATAAAGTCCGGGCGGCTCCGGAGGTAACCCGGCCAGCTTCTTGTTTGGATTTTGCGGGCAGCATCGGAATGGCCTCGGTGAGATCTTTTACAATCTGAGTGTATAATTCTTCCTCCGAAGACAGAGGCAAAGCCGCTTCTTCCCGGTTGGTAACCGGCGTTAAATGCAAAGGCACTTTGCCAAAATAGCGCACCAATTCAAAATAGGCAAAAGCTCTTAAAAATAGGGCCTGACCTTTTAAATTATTCTTCGATTCGGCCGCAAAATCTACCTTATCAATCGTAGACAAAACTTGATTGGTCCGGGCAATAATTAAATAATCCTGGCGATACTGGTTCAAAACGTGCGTATTGGAAGTAACTCCATTTGCCGTTGGTATAGCAAAATCGGCAATATCTTCCTGTTGCTCCGTGGCGCCAAAAAGCGGGTTACGAGCATAATAGGTGTTATCCGAATGCATTTCTCCCAAGAGCCAGGCCCGGTCGTTAAAAATAGTGCGCAACGGAACGTAAGCTGCGTTAACCGCCTGTTGAAAATCAGCCTCTTTGGTGAAGAAAGTTGCCGAACTTAATTGCGTTTCCGGCACAATGGTTAAAAAATCATCCTTGCAGCTGCTAAGCATCGAACCTACCAGGAAGGTGAATAGGATTGTTTTTTTCATTCTATTTATCAATTAAGAATTTTAAAATTGGACCATTTAAGCTTTCCGGAACGGCTTAGAAATTGACGTTAATACCCAAGGTATAGGTGCGCGGAACCGGGTAATTAGAAAGGTCGATACCCTGACTTAAATTACCGCCGTTGCCGTTTCCATCGCCTTGAGCGCTGGTTTCCGGATTAGGACCGCCTTTGTATTTGGTAAATACATAAGCTTGTTGTATTGCAGCGTAAATCCGGGCCGAACGGAATACATTTTTAACTTCGCCGAGGGTGTAACCCAGGGTAATGTTTTTAATGGTAAAGTAAGAAGCATCGGCAATAAAATGGGTGCTCATCCAATCTCTTTCAATACCGGTAACATTACCCCCGCCAACGGTAGTACCAAACATGCCTTTACCGGGATTTTCGGGCGAACGGAAGCGGTCTTTTACGCCACTCACCATGTTAAATACCCCATCCAGGTTAGCGGTACTGTATAAGTGGCGCATTAACAATTGATTTCCGTAAGAACCAGAACCCACAATGGAGAAGTCGAACTTGCCGTAGCTTAAGTTATTAGTAATACCGTAAATAAAGTCCGGGAAGGGATTACCGATAATGGTCCGGTCATCGTTATCGCCGCCGTTGGTAATAATACCATCGCCATTGATATCTTTTAATTTAATACTCCCTACGGTAGAGCGGCCGGGAACCTGGGGTGAATTATTCAGGTCTTCTTCATTCATGTAAAGTCCTTCCTTAATCAAACCATAGAATTGACCGAAGGGCTCCCCTACTTTGGTAATGTGGAAAGTGCCGTAAACGCGGTCAATACCTTCGGCTAAAGAAATTACTTTATTGCGGTTGAAGGAAATGTTGGCATTAGTAGTCCAAATTAATTTACCTTCGGTATTACGGGTATTTACCGCAAATTCATGACCCCAAAAGTCTACTTGGCCAATGTTATCGTTAAAGTTGGTAAAACCAGATTCCTGCGCTATTTGTACGTTGTATAACAAGTTGGTCGTTTTCTTTTTATAGAAATCGTACATGAAGGTAATGCGGTCGTTGAATAAACCTAAATCCAAACCGGCATCAAATTGCTTGGTAGTTTCCCAGCTTAAATTAGGGTTAGCGAGGGAAACAACTGCTGAACCAGGCGCCACATTATTACCAAAAGCGGCATTAACCGTGTTGTTAATGAGAGCGTAAGGAGTATAATTACCAATATTATTGTTACCGGTTACCCCAAAGCTGGCTCTAACTTTAGCAAAAGAAATTTTAGGAATACTCCGCATGAATTCTTCGTCGGATACTACCCAGCCCACGGAAGCGGAGGGGAAAGTACCCCAGCGATTTGCCGAGCCAAAGCGGGAAGAACCATCGCTCCGCACCGCAGCGGTAAATAAATACTTGCCTTTGTAATTATAAGTTAACCGGGATAATAAGGAGGTTAAGCTCCATTCCTGTACATCGCTGCTGGTTTGGCCGCGGTTGATATTTAAACCACCCTGGATAGTGGGTAGGCGGTCGTCGGCATAGGTATCGGCTTGAATGCGACTGCCATCAAATTGAAAACGTTGGTTCGTATAACCGCCTAAGAGCTCAAAATGATGATCGTTGAAACTCTTGCTGTAGGTAGCCAAATTTTCGTTCAGCCAGGTGAAAACCTGGGTGTTGTTCCGGATAGATACCGCTGTGGTAGGGATAGGAGTATTTATAGCGCTGGTAGCGGTAGAAGGATTAAAGAAAAAGAATTTGTTATTATACAGTTCGGCGTTAAAGGTTGTTTTGAGTACTAAATCTTTAATCGGCCGGAATTCCAGGAAGGTATTACCAAGAATGTTTACGCTTTTATTTTCGTTCACCAACTCTTTCGCGGAACGCACCCAGTTCGGATAATCGAAAATATTACCCGTATTGGCCGGGAAGCGGTTAAACTTGGTTAACTCGCCATTTTCATCGTAAATAGGCATAACCGGCCAGGTATGCAAGGCATTGAATAAAATACCGGTTCCCCGGTCGCCATCGGTACGCGGGGTATTATCAAATATATAAGAAGGAGCTAGGTTAAAACCAAGCCGGAATTTATCGGATGCATCGTACGTAGTATTTAACCGTAGCGAATATCTTTTGTATTCGTTATTCAAAACGACTCCTTGCTGATTGAAAACCCCGGCTACTACGGCGGTATTTACTTTTTCTTTGTTGGAGGTAATGGTTAAGTTATAGCTTTGCATAGGGGCGGTACGCAGCAAAGCGTCGTACCAATCGTTGTTTTTACCCCGGTACTGCGCGGGGTTCTGAAAAGCTTCCGGTACCGGTTGACCGGCATCTTCGTAATATTCTTTTTTGAATTGCGCAAATTCTTCGGCGTTCAACATTTCAATCCGGCCCCTTTCTGGTACTTTCTGGATGCCCACGAAAGAACTAAAGCTTACGTTAGTTTGCCCGCTTTTTCCTCTTTTGGTGGTGATTAATACTACCCCATTGGCGGCCCGTGAACCGTATAAAGAAGTAGAAGCCGCATCTTTTAGAATAGAAATATCTTCGATTTCGTCGGGGTTTAGGGTGCTGATACTACCGGTAATCGGGAAACCATCCACCACGTACAAGGGATCGCTGCCGCCTAATACGGATAATTGCCCCCGGATACGAACCGAAATACCCTGACCCGGTTTACCGGTAGCTTGGGTAATTTGCACGCCGGCTAACCGGCCTTGTAGTTTTTGGGTTACTTGGGAAACGGGAATGTCCTTAATTTCTTTGGCCGTAACGGTTTGTACGGCGCCGGTTACTTCTTTTTTAAGCTGGCTGCCGTAGCCTACTACTACCACTTCGTCTAAGGCTTTGGTATCGGGTACCAAAGTTACGTTAATGGACGCGCGGTTATTAATGGCAACTTCCTGGGTGGTGTAGCCGATAAAAGAAACTACCAAAGTACCGGTGCCATTGGGGGCATTTAACGAAAAAGCGCCCGTGCCATCCGTAGCAGTACCATTCGTGGTGCCTTTTACCAGAATAGTTACCCCCGGTAAACCTTCGCCTTTATCGCCGGATACTTTACCCGTAATAGTTAAACCCTGGGCATTGGCGTGGCTCCAGGAAAGGAAAATCAACGGCAGCAGACAGGCATACTGCATCATTTTAAGTAATCTGTGCTTCATAAGTTTGAATGTTAGAAATATGAGATTTAAAAGTCCATTCCAAGTTTGAATACCAGCTCGGTGGAGGAGCTTTCATTCTTAATCACTGGTTCCGGGGAAGCGTACTGCGTTCATTCTTTTTATTATTTTAAATTTACCGGCAAAAAAATAGCAGACTATCCTGCACTATCCGGGCAGGTAAGTTTATATTTTAAAAATTTCATAAAATTTACTTAATCGGTTAAGCTACCAGCTAAATGCCAAACGTTTGTTTCTGAATTTTAAATAGAACTGGATAATTTTTCGATTTTATTTAATCCGAAGAAGCGGATTAACAATTAACCCTAAAGTAAATTCTCAAACTTTACTTAAGTGGTGCGTGCTCCTAAGAGAAAGCAGGCAAGTATTGCAGGTTATAGAAACCTGCGGGTGGGAGGTAAATAATTCAAAATTGGTTTTTTTACTAAAAAAAACGTTAAAGTCAAAAATTTACTGTGCTGTAGCAGGCAAGAGTTGTATAAAAGAACGGATTATTGAGAAAAGTAAAATCAAACGAGTTGAAATTGGTATAAGTAACTTTTGCAGGACGGAGCAGGATAGCCAAATATTTCATCTACCTACTAATATTAAGGTAAAACAAGGAAGAAGGCGATGCACTTCTTTTACCAAATACCAGCATTTATAGTTTAAGTAAAAATTACAGGTTTCACTGACGATCTGCTTTTTCGTATAATTCGTAGTTACCAGATATTCAGTATCATGGCGGCACCCAGCGCCGTACCTTGAGAATTCTCCGAAACTATTAGTTGTAAGTTAGGAAAAGCCTTTTGTAGTAAACGCATGAATACTTTGTTTTTACAAAAACCACCGTCTACCAGCAAATTTTTAAAAGTATTTAATCTGTATTCACCGGCCAGGTGAATGGCTTTAATTTGAGGTTCCGTAATGTTTACCAGTAAAGCATGGTACGCTTCCTCGTAGGACGTATACAAACTGCAATCTAAGGCAATGCCCAGTTGAGGATTAACTTGCGTGGAAGTAGGATTGGAAGGGCTTTGGTTAACTTCCGCTATCGTTGGCCGAACCAATTTAGGATTATAAACAACGGTCTTGTAATAATCATCCGGTTTGTTAAAATAGGAAGCTAGTTTCTTGGTTTGAACTTCGTGTTCGTTGCCGATAAATACCCGGGAAGCCCGGACGGGTTTTCCATCGTAAGTAAAATAGTTCAGGCAATCCTGCTGCAACATTTCTTCCGTTAATGGCTCCTGCGCAAAGGGGTTTAAGGTAATTCCCCAGGTACCCGTAGAAAGCAGCAAAAAAGGTTCGGTATATTTTTTTAAATACGGAATTAAAGCGGCGGAACTGTCGTGTAATCCAATACCGGCCGGAATTCTTTTTTCCCGAAAACGAACATCGAAAGTGGTCTGGTGTTCGGTAATTTGGGGCAATAAGCGAATAATATCTTCCTGGTATACCCAGCGGTGGTAATGGTTACTCGTAAAATCCCATAAACCGGTGTGGCAACCTATACTGGTGTATTCCGATACTTTATGACCCGTAAACAAAGAAGCACAAAACTGGGGTAAGTGCAAGGAGGTTTGGATCTGTTTAAATAATTCCGGCTTTTTATATTTAAGCCAATACAATTGCAACCCCGAATTCAGCATACCTAAGGGCGGTGAAGCAGTTTGGGCGGCAAAAGCCAGCACCGAACCATATTGTTGGTGAAATTGCTCGTGCAAGTCTTCTGGGTACGGCTTTAAGTAAGAATATAACGGCGTAGCCGGTTTATTTTGCGCGTTTAGGTGCACGAAACTGGCTCCGTAGGTAGTAAAATTAAGCCCGACAATGTTAAAACGCGTATCGGCTTCGAGGTTTTGCCAGGTAATTTTGAGCCAATTAATCAAAGAGGTCAAATCCTCGGCCGGTTCACCATCATCGTCTAAAATCTCCGGAAAGCGGGTTTCAATTTCGTGTACAATTTGATAGGAAGAATCAAAAAGAACGCATTTCTTGTTCGTTTTACCAATATCAAAAATTGCTACACAAGGCACCATTGCTTTTTAGTTGAGAGTTATGAGTTAAGAGTTATAAGTGGTAAATGGTACTTGGTAAATCTACAGCCCGGTAGAATAAGTTTTTACTCCTCTTTGATTAATCAACTCTTGCCGGATTTTGTTTTGCCGGTAAAAAGCAAGAGGATCAATGGCGGCTCCACTTTCCAGCCGGGCTTGCGCCAACAAAGGCCGCACATCGGTCCGGAATGCGTGCTGTAAAATTTCCTGGGCTGTAGTGGTATCGTTTTGTTCTTGAGCGTTTTCTAATTTTTTGCGGTCAACAATAAGGGCCTGAGCTAAGGCTATTTTAATGGCTTCTATGGATTGCAGTAAATCTTCTAAAGGATCTTTCACGTTATGGCTCGCATCTATCATCCAACTTAAGGCCGGATTTTGCACTTCCTGGCTGGCCATTCCTTCGACTAATTCGTTAAAAATTAAAAATAGCTGAAACGGCTGCATGGCGCCTACGGTCAAATCATCGTCGCCGTACTTGGAATCGTTAAAGTGGAATCCGCCCAGTTTGCCTTCCATTAAAAATCTCGAAACAATCTGCTCAATGTTGGTATTCGGTAAATGGTGACCCAAATCCACTAAACCCAGCGCTTTTTCGCCCAATTTTTGGCAGAATAGGAGGGAAGTGCCCCAATCAGCTACCACGGTAGAATAAAAATGCGGTTCGTAAGGTTTGTACTCAATAAATACTTTCCAATCTTCGGGTAAAGCATCATAAATCTGCTGAAAAGAATCTAAGGTACGCTGAAAGGAACGACGGAAATTTTGCTGGCCCGGAAAATCGGTACCATCCGATAACCAAATGGTTAAAGCTTTAGAACCTAAATCAATTCCGTGTTTAATTACTTCTACGTTATGCGCAATGGCTTGGTCGCGAACCTGCTTATCGGTGTGCGACAAAGAACCAAACTTATAAGAATAATTCTGATCGTTTTGGTCCTGGAAGGTATTCGAATTTACCGCATCAAACTGTAATTCAAAAGAAGCGGCTAGTTGTTTTATAGCCGTTGCATTCTGGGGAATATCCCAGGGAATGTGCAACGAAATGGCTCCACTCGATTGATTAAGAGCGTGCAATAAACCTACATCTTCCATTTTCTCTTCTAAGCTACGCGGTTCGCCACCACCCGAAAACCGGCCAAAGCGCGTGCCGCCGGTACCCAAAGCCCAACTTGGTATGGCAATCTGAAAAGCCGCTAATTGCTCCAGCAGGGCGGTTACATCGTGCCCCTCATCTTGCAAAGTAGCCTTCAGAAAGTTAAATTTCTTTTGCTGAGTAGCCGCTAGCTGCTCGTTATATTGCTGAATCAGAGATTTATCTAAAATCATTTTCTTTTGTTAAGCATTTGATAAAGAAGGGATAAATAGCAGAATGTTCTATCGCGAGCGTCCACGATCGTGATGCGTATCTTCCCGCCTCTGGCCGGTAGGTACTTAACTGCAATGGCTTATAGGAAAGTAAATCGGCTCGCCCGGCCAGAGGCCTACCCGCTAGTAGACACGAGGCCGAAGCCTCGCGGCATAAAATATTGTTTTACCTAAGAGTAAGTTTCAGAAACTACCGTACGAAAGCGGCCGGAACACCCCCATCCACGTTCAGCACGTTACCGGTACTTTTATTCAGCAAGCCCCCCACGTATAAAAATACCGCATTCGCCATGTCTTCGGCCAGTAGTTCTTCGTTCAGCACGGTACGTTTGGCGTAATAAGCCGGCAATTCAGCAACGGTAATACCGTAAGCCTTCGCGCGGCCTTCGGCCCAACCGCTTTCCCAGATTTTACTGCCCCGGATTACCGCATCCGGGTTTACCACGTTCACCCGTATTTTATCCGGACCTAACTCGGCTGCCATTAACCGCGACATGTGTAATTGAGCGGCTTTGGCGGTACCGTAGGCCACATTGTTGGGTCCGGAAACCAAGGCGTTTTTACTCACAATATTTACAATGTCGCCGCCCAATTGCTGCTTGCGCATAATGCGAATACCCTGCTGGGATACTAAGAACTGACCTTTTACCAGTACATCCTGTAAAATATCGTAATCGGTCTCGGTGGTTTCCAAAATAGGTTTGGAGATGGATAAACCTGCGCAATTCACCACAATATCTACTCCTCCGAAATTTAAATTAGCGGTCCGGAAAGCATTACTAATCGCTTGGGAACTGGTAACATCTACCACGGAGGTTGCCGCCGTATCACGGCCAAACTTTTTCTTAAATTCGGTATGGGCTTCCTGCAAATCATTTTCCCGCATATCCACCATTACCACACACGCGCCTTCTTGCGCCAGCTTATCAGCAATGGCTTTTCCAATACCACCGCTACCACCCGTAATTAAGGCAACCTTGCGCGATAAGGGTTTTTCTTTGGGCATACGCTGTAATTTTGCTTCTTCTAAAAGCCAGTATTCAATATCAAAGGCTTCCTGCTCCGGTAAACCCCGGTATTCCGAAATGGCTTCGGCGCCGCGCATGACATTAATAGCATTGATGTAGAACTCGCTGGCTACCCGGGCGGTTTGTTTATCTTTAGCGAAAGAAAACATACCTACTCCTGGGTAGATTATAATTACCGGGTTGGCATCGCGCACGGCGGGGCTGTTGGGGTGTTTACTTCTTTCGTAATAAGCCGTGTAATCGGCGCGATACGCTTCAAACTGTTCGGTTAATTGTGCTTTTAGCTTTTCCGGTTCGGAAATGTCGGCATCCGGCGATAGATTAAGTACTAAAGGCCGGATTTTGGTGCGTAGAAAATGGTCCGGGCAACTGGTTCCTAAAGGCGCTAAAGTTGCTAAATCGTTGCTGTTGATATATTCCAGTACGCGCTCATCGTCGGTAAAATGCCCAATCATGCGGTTTTGGCTCGAACACAAGCCCCGCAATACCGGTATTATTTCACTAGCTTTATTTAATCTTTCTTCAGCGGGTAAAGGGGTAAGTTTGGCGCCGCCAAAAATTGCCCGTTTTTTACCGTAATTTTGCTGCAAGAATTCCGATGCTTTTTCAATAGTTTCCAGGGTATTCATATAGCTTTCGTAAGCGGTATCGCCCCAGGTAAATAAACCGTGACTGCCCAGAATAATACCCGTAATGCCGGGATTGTCTTGTACCGCTTTTTCCATTTGCAGTCCTAAATCAAAACCGGGCCGTTGCCAAGGCACCCAGGCTATTTTGCCGCCGAATAATTCTTTCGTGATTTGCTCTCCCTCTTTGGCCGCCGCGATGGCAATAATAGCATCCGGGTGCAAGTGGTCGATGTGTTTAAACGGTAGAAAAGCGTGTAAAGGAGTATCAATGGAAGGAGCTTTCGAATCTAAATCGTAAATACAGTGGTTAAACAGCGCCACCATTTCGTCTTCATGGGCCAAACCCCGGTACCGGTTTTTCAGGCTGTGCAGTTTATCGACGTACAAAGCGGCTAAACCGCTTTTCTTTAAGGTTCCCAGGTCACCGCCGGAACCTTTTACCCACATTACTTCTACATCTTGCCCGGTTAAGGGGTCCGGTTGATACACCTTGCAACTGGTATTGCCCCCGGCGTAATTAGTTAAACGGAGGTCAGCCCCTAGTAAATTAGACCGATAAATTAATAAAGCTACCTCGTCGTTCTTTAAAGCGCTTGCTTCTTGCTCGTCCCAAAGATAACTTACGTATTTAAAAGTGGTAGTTGCGGCCGCATTATCCATATTCATAGGTGTTTTTAGTGTGAATGCAAAAGATGGGTTACTTGGTAAGTATTACGTAAATAATATTAGAAGTAAAAAGTACCTTGTTGGAAGCAATTTGTTTCAAAAATTTAAATAAACAAGCCACTGGAACAAGGAATAGGTGAATTTAACCAGAGCTAGTAACATAGCCATCCTGTACTATCCGGAAAAACCAGCTAATTAGTTTAAAATTTTATAAATATATTAGGTTTTATAAAATCTTAAAATCAACGGACTACGAAGCAAGGTAATTGCCGTATCCTACAACCATGGTGGAGGCAATTACGGTTACTATTCCTAAAATAATTACCCGCATGGTTCGGGGACTGGCGCCTTTCCATTCGTTAAAGTAAATGCCCCAAACATTGCTCACGATGATAATAAAAGCCATGTGCAAAGTCCAGCTAGAAAAACCCAGACCGTTGGCCGAGAATAAGCTTTCGCCCATGCCGTAAAAAAAGAATTGTAAATACCAGGTAGTGCCCGCAATGGCCGAAAACAAATAATTACGAGCCAAGGGAGTACCGGAATTTATATAATCGCCTCCTGTTTTATTCCGGATATTTAAGTACAAACACCAGATAAAATTAGTAGTTAAACCTCCTAATAAAATTACGACTAAAGTGGGATTGTTTTGCCAAAGCGGGTCGATGCCGCGGGCCACGGTAGCCTCGGCAATCGGTTTGCCGGTTTCGTAACCAAACGACATAAAAGCACTTAGCACTCCCGAAAAAATGGCCACAATCAATCCTTTCGGAAAGTTAAATTCTTTAATATTGGCAGTTTTTTGTTCGGCGGATAGCTCTTTTTCTTTTAAAGTACCGGCTTTGCCGCAAATAGCAATTCCCGCTAAACACAATAAAACGCCCGCAAAAATGACTAGTCCGGAAGTAGTGCTCAATAACTCGGTTATGGTTTTCGCGTTACCGGACCTTCCAAAAAATTCGTAAAAAATGGGCGGAATAAGCGTACCGAAAGCCGCGCAAAAACCCAGTACAATCGCCATCCCTAACGACAGCCCCAAATAACGCATGGTTAAACCAAAGGTTAAACCGCCAATACCCCACAATAAGCCCATTAGGTAGGTGTAGAACAAAGTAGAACTCTCGGTATTGGCTAAGGTTATAAAATAACCGGGAGCAGTAAGCGCGGCCCCGAGCGGCGGCACAATTAACCAGGAAAAAACGCCCCCCACTAACCAATAACTTTCCCAGGCCCATTTTTTTACTTTACTAAAAGGAATATAGAAACTACCTGAAGCAAAACCACCGATAAAATGATAGAGGAGTCCGAGAATAACCTGCATGTGGGAGCGCGTTATAAGAAATGTTGATTAAAGAGTTATAAAATTATGTTGTAAGTAAATTTAAAATAATAGAACATTCGTTAAACCTGCTCTCGGTAAACCAACTTTGTTCAGCCTGCCCTATTTTTCCACCCCAGTCCTTAGCCTGTTGTAACTTTAATAAATAGTATAAACTTATTTTTAAAATGGAAGCTTACTTGAATCAAGTTCAAAAGTAAATTACTAAATCAGCTTAGCAATGAAAAGTAGATGATTTGCTATCGGAAACTATCCTGCTCCATCCTGTTTTAACTTTGTAGGAAATAAAGCCCGATGGGCCTAAAATAGATTTTTATAGTTGATGCATGTTTACTATTAGTGCCTTCTTGTAAACTTTTGCTTACCGTTTTGCTTTGGTTGCGTATAGCCAAATTAACATTCTGAAGAAAACTTATTATTCACACCAACAGGTTTAAAAAAAGTAAATCTTGTTAGCGAACTTTAACGAACTATACCTAAACGCAAATTAAAACTATGAAGCTACCTGTTACCGCCGCTCTTTTTAGCTTACTATTTTTTGGTTGCACGCCACAATTTTTAACCAGTAACCAATATAAGAATGAGGAATTACCTTTATCGATTATGTTGCCGGAAAGCAAAAATCCTTTGCCGCATAAAAAAAGTCTGCAACGGTTTACGAATAAAAAGTTTAAGCAATACGCCGCTATGTTAACGGAGCAGCCGCCGCAAAAAATTCTGTTTTACAGTGGAGGAAATGATAATCCGGACCAGATACCTTATGCGGCTATTGGTAGCGTAGTGAGTTTAGCGGATACCACCAAAGTTAAAAATGCGGGGTTTGCCAACCGTAAAGCAAAAGACCAACTTTATCTGCATAAAAGTACCATCGACAAAACAAACCGGGTGGTGTCTTCGGAATTCCTCGTGAAAATGCCCACGGATTATTTTTATCTTTTTGCTTCGGCTCCGATTAATAAAACCATTATTCAAAACGAAGAAGCCATGATTATTTTACAGGATAGTTTAAACCGCAAATACTCAGCAGCCATCGGCACCATAAAGTTTGAGAAGTAATTCTAGTGTTTCGTCCCTAGTCTATATTCGACAGACGATAGTCCATAGGTGTTGATGGTATGGTAACAGGTTTTAGGGGGAGCAACCCGCCATTTTACAGTTGACGGAATACTAAGTACATTCAAGAAAAGCGACATCCTCTATATTAGTCGGTACCGCTGCTATCTTGAGTGAGAGATAAAAATAAGGTTTCTGCTGGGTATACGTCCAACAAAACTTACTGGTTTGTACTGAGCAAAAACTTATTAAAATAATAACTCATCTGGCGCTTGGCAGCAAAATTAGTAGATGTTAAAATTTAAAACCGAATAAGCTTTACTTTTTAGCGCCGAAAATGCCTCGTCTCGCTTGGCCGCTTAACGGCCGAAGGATAATAAAAAGCAAAACTTAAAAATGAGGCACTGCCGATCGTAAGTAGGAGCATAGATTTTCGCGGGTAATTATTTCGAGGGGCAGGAAATTATGTGCCAGCGGTTCTTTTCTTAAAAATAAATAATTGGCTAATTGCTGAATACCTAAAAAAGTCTGGTGTTTGGCGTTTTGATTAATCAAAAAACGGATGGTGCCCGCTTCCAGGTATTTAATATTTTCCGGCAGTAAATCGTAGCCAATTAGCCTTAAATCCACGCGGTTTAGTTTTTGAAGCAATGCGGCAATAAAAGAAACCCCTTTAGAAGTGGTAACGTACACTCCCTGCAGTGTTTCATCCTCCAAAAGTTCTAAAATACGTTTTACTTCTTTTCCGTTTTCACTATCCTTAATATTAAGAACTTTTATTTTAACTCCGGTTAAGTCTTTCTCTTTTATATACTGCTGAAAGCCTCTTTGCTTATCTAAAAGGTGGATGGAGTTGACACTGTCTTCGTTGATATGCAACACCGCCAAAGTACCAGTCTTTTGATGCCCTAAACACATTAATTCGGCGGCAACCCGCCCGCTTTCGTACAAATTCTGACCAATAAAGCTTAAAGGTCGGACTTCCCGGATGTCGGTATTAAAAATGGTAAACGGAATTTTATAGGATTGGCATTGCTGCAAAAAGGGTAAAGCTTCGTGGTAAAAAATAGGCGCTATTACTATTCCATCGGGTCTAGCTTGAAGAACAGCGTGGGTTACTCGCAAAAAAGAATCTTTATGATATAGGTCGAAAAAGTAAGTTTTAATTTGAACGTCGTATTGATGCCAGTCATTAATGGCTTGTTTTATTCCTACTTCGGATTGAGCCCAGTACTCGTCCTGCGAAGGGTCCGGAATAAGAACGGCAATCCGGAAAGTTTTTTTAGTGCCTAAAGTCCGAGCAATTAAATTGGGTTTATAATCGATTTCTTTTAGGGTTTGAAGAACCTTCCGCAACGCTTCTTCCGAAACTTTACCCCGGTTGTGCAATACCCGGTCCACTGTGCCGCTGGAAACGCCGGCTAATTGCGCAATATCTTTAATTCGAATATTCTTCTTTTCCATGTAAAATTTATTAGACAGTTTGCCGGACAATATAAATAATCTGCATTAAAAATGAATTAAATATTTGCTATAAGCTATACAATTGCTCATAAACTTTTTAAAGTTACTTTCAAATGCCCTATAATAAAACAAGACTACTGTAAGGAGTAGTCTTGTTTTATTAATCAGAGGGAAAGAAATGTATTATTTATCCCACCATACCCGCGAGGTAAGTAAATCGCCGCCTTGCAAGCTGGCAATTCCTGATTGTAAACCACTCGGGTTATTAGAAATTTCGGAGGCCGGGTAAATCATCCGGCGCGGAATGGTAGCGTTGGTAACATTGCCCGGATAATTTACCGGTACCAACTCGGGGTAGCCCGACCGCCGCCAGTTAAACCAACCTTCAATAAAGTTAAAAGTAGTAGCGGTCTCGGCCCAGTACTGTTCGTTGATTTGTTTCTGCGGATTAGCCGGGCTCAACGGATTGGCGGTAACGTAAGCGGCAAGGCTGGCTTCGTCGATGGCAGCTGCAGCATCGATTTGAGAAAGCGATTGTAAAGCGCCCCGTAAACCATTCGCAAAATGCTGAGCGGCACTAGCGCCCACGTTCCAACCGCGTGATGCAGCTTCGGCGAGTAAAAACTCGGTTTGGGCGTAAGTCAAAATAAAATTCGGCGCATTCCGTTTCATGTAAACGTTTACTCTGGGCCGGGAATAATTACCTAAGGGAGCCATATCGGTACCAGTACCCGTCCCGCCCGGATATTGTGGGTGTTTCCGGATATCGAATGCTCCACCGGATAAATCATAACCATTAGGCATGCCCACCTGAACCGCGGCCGAAGTATTACCGGTTAAAGATTGGTTGGCATTATTTACGGCGCCGGGTTGCGGAATTTCCCCGATAACGCCTAAGCGAGGATCGTTCTGTGCGCGCAAGAAATCAATTAAAGTTTTGCTCCATCTTACCTCCCGGAAATCGTCGGGAGTAAGTAAGGCGCCGGTGGTGCTGTTTTGCGTATCACCGTTAGCGGCATCGGTCTTAACCAAAGCATTATCGGTATAACTGGCCAACGTACCTCCCGCGGCCGCTTTCTCCGTCCAGGATTGGGCAGTGGCTGGGTCTACTTTCGTTAAGCGCATGGCTAACCGAACCATTAGGGAATAACCGAATTTTTTCCATTGCGCTACATCGCCCGCGTAAAGTATGTCGCCGGTAGCTTTAGGGGCTGCTGCATCTAAGCTGTTAATGGCTGCTTCCAACTTAGGCAGTAAATCGCTGTAGATAGCCTGCTGCTTGTCGTATTTAGGTGCCGTTATACCTTCCGCTGCTTTTAAAGCTTCGGTATAAGGTACGTCGCCGTAGGTGTCGGTGATGCGCTGAAAAATAAGGACTCGCATAATGTTGCTGATAGCAATAACATTTTTAAAACGAGTAGGGTCCTGAGTATTCGCAATTAATTCAGCCTGCTGCAAGCGGCTTAGGGCGGTATAACCGTCGTTAAAAATACGACCTTGGTAATCGGTAAAGTTACCGGCGTTCACGTATTTATCGCCGTTGCCGTAATAATTATACGTGCTGGCCAAAGCCTGAATTCCCGTTGCCTGATACAGTAATTGCGCATAGCCCGTATTAGAAAAACTCAACTGAGCATCGGTCAATAAAAAGTTGGGATTAAACTGGGAAGCATTCGCCGCATTCGGGTTGGTATTTACTTCATCTAAATGGTCCTCGGAGCAGGCCGGGGCCAAAAGAACCGAGGCAAGTGCTATATATATAAAAGTCTTTTTCATCAGAAAATTATTTGAATTTAACGTTTACAGTAAAGCCGTACGTTCTGGCAAATGGCAAGGAACCACCCTCTACCCCCGCGTAAGTAACTAAGGAAGAAATCGTGTTTTCCGGGTCAATGTTATCGGTATGCTTCATGATCGTAAATAAGTTACGACCTACTAACGACAGACCAATGGACTGGAAAGGAGTTCGGCTTAACAAAGTGGGCGTAAAGGTATAACCCAAAGTTAACTGACGGAACTTAATAAAGCTACCATCCAGCACCGAAACCGCCGAAACGTTATTGGCTAATTGCGGATAATAGATGTAAGCCGGTACTACCGTTTCATTCACCGAACCATCTTCTTTTACGCCGGCTGCTACCACGCCGGTCTCCCGACCCACTAAAGTTGCTTTATTTAAGCCCCGAACGTAAGAATAATGTTCGGTTGCCGAAAGCACCTTGTTGTTGTATTTAAAATCGATTAAAAACGATAGGTTGAAGTTTTTATATGCGAAATCGTTATTCCAGCCGCCGTATAAATTAGGTAAACCTGAACCCATTGGTTTTAAATCGCCGCGTAAGGGTACGCCGTTAGCCCCAATAATTACGTTGCCGTTCGCATCACGCTTGTAATCGTAAGCCATCACCTGCGCAATTGCCATTCCTTTTACAATCGAGATATTGCCGTTTAACGGACGGTACGTACCGGTTTGCAGTGGGGAAGGATTTGCGGATTGGTCAATATCTAAGACTTCGTTGTGCAGTTTGGTAAAGTTAAACGAAGTATTCCAGTTAAAAGCCGACCGGATGGGCGTACCCGATACCATTAATTCAACCCCCCGGTTTAATGTAGAACCTAAATTAACCGAACGGCTGGTAAAACCAGTAGAGGAAGACAAGCTAGCGGAAACAATTTCTCCTTCCGTTTTGCGGTTAAAGTACGTAACATCTAAACCTAAACGGTTATCTAAAAACTTCATTTCCGTTCCAACTTCAAATTCGTTCAAGCTGAATGGTTTTAGATTAGCGTTCGGCAACTTCGCATCAAAGGAACCGCGGGCGGTGCCGTTAATCGGGTTGTTTACGTTATAGTAGAACGCCGTTTGGTAAGGCTGAGCCGGCTCACCGCTGGTTTCCGCGTAGGACACCCGCAATTTACCGTAGTTCAAAGCCGGAGAATTCAGCAAATCAGAAAATACAAAGCTTGCGGATACCGATGGCGTGAACAAGCTCCGGTTGCCCCGTGGTAACGAAGAAAAAGTATCGTAGCGACCAGTGGTGCTCAGAGTTACATATTTGTAGCTAAAATCAGCAGTATAGTATACGGACGGGGTTTCTAAAGCCGTGTACAAATACTCGGAGTTCCGGGTACGCGTGTTGGTTGGGGTATACAAATAAGGCACAATAAACTGACCACCGTATAAACGGGTACTTTCGGTATTGTTGCGGCGGAAGTTACCCCCTACGCTGGCATCAATCGAAAAATCCTCGTTAATGTTTTTGCTGAACGACAATAAGGCATCGGTGTTTAATTCTAAACGGGTTCCTTGGTACAAAGCTTCCAGAGATCCTTCGCCGTTAGAAGAGAACAAGGTGCCGTACGGGTTAACAGTAAAGCGCCGGTCGCTGGAGAAATCATAACCAATCCGGGCTTGTAAGGAAAGAAAATCAAAGAATTGATAACGGGCCGATATAGCCGAAATTATACGACGACGGGAGATATCATTTTTAAACTGATTCACCACAAACCAAGGGTTAGTCGCGTAAATATCATCGCTCCAAGCTCTTTCTAAACCATTGTTGGCCGCATCGAAACCAGGAGCCAGGCTCGCCTGATCGACGTTGGTAGCTAAGAACACAATGTTATTGGCGTTCATGGGGGCATCGCTCAAATACGGACGGTTTTTATCTTTTTGGTCGATGTAATTAGCCATTAAGTTAAAGCTTAACTTTTTGGTAAGTTCGTAAGAGGTATTAAAGTTGACGGTTTTCCGGTCCAGGCCGCTGTTGCGTAATATTGACTGACCATCCAAATTAGAAAGCGATAAGCGGTAAGTACCTTTATCGCCACCACCCGAAATAGCTACGGTGTTAGTCCAGGAGGCCGCGGTGCGGTAAAAGTCTTCGATATTATTTTTTACGGCGGAGTAAGGATGCAATTGGCCATCAGATTGAATGGTGGGTACGCCATCTAAACGCTCCCCCCAAGAGTTACGTCCGGATAAAGCGGCGGAAGCCACATCCACGGGTCTTTTGCCTTGCGTACCTTGGCCGTATTCGTATTGCCAATCGGTGTTATCAACGGCTCTATCAAATTGCAAGTTGGTATTGTATTCAATGGTAGTTTTTCCTTTTATCCCGCTTTTGGTGGTAATCTGAATAACCCCGTTCGCCGCCCGGGAGCCGTACAAAGCCGAAGCCGTAGAACCTTTTAAAACCGTCATGGTTTCCACATCGTCCGGATTAATGTTGCCGATACCATCTCCTTGGTCGGCGCCTCCCCATTCGCCGGAGCTACCCCGGTTGCTGTTATCCATTGGTACGCCATTAATTACAATTAAAGGAGAAGAACTACCCGAAAACGAAGTTACCCCCCGTATATTAATCCGGGCGGAAGAACCAGGTCCGCCGCTGGTACCGGCCACGTTTAAACCGGAAACCCGCCCCGATAAAGAATTGGCTACATTGCTCTCACGCGCTACGTTTAACACTTCGCCACCTACTTTTGATACGGAGTAACCTAGTTTACGCTCTTCTTTTTTAATACCCAAAGCCGTAACCACCACTTCTTGCAAAGCTGTTGCATCCGATTCTAGGGTTACATTTACGACGGTGCGGTTATTAACCGGAACCGTCTGGTTTTTATAACCGATATAGGAAAAAATAAGCGTACCGTTGCCGGGTACCTCGAGGGCGTAGTTGCCCTCCACGTCTGAAATAGCACCTTGCGTGGTTCCGTCGATCTGAATACTTACGCCCACCAAAGGACTATTATCCGATCCGGTTACCTTGCCGGTTACTTTAGTACCCTGGGCAAAGCCATACCCATAGCTTAGCAGCAGCAGTAGTACAAACAAGTGTAAGGTTTTTTTCATCATAAATTAAAGTTTAAAAAGTGGAATAAAACATTGGGTAAGCTTAGCTTTTTTCGGCCAAACGGTAGGGTCAAATTAATCTGCGTGAATGAACGGGACATTTTAAACTTTCAAGTAGAAAGCCTAGTGAACAGTTCCTTAAATTAAGCGGGAGTTAAGTACAGAATTTCGGTTTTTTCTATTATATCACTTAAAATTTAATCTAACTATTGATGATTTTAGCTGATTTTACTAAAAACTACTTTTGAATAAAGCTGCTTTAACAAAAGACAAATAAAATGATATTTTATATATCAAAAAATAATTTTTAAAGAAAAAATTATAATATTCAGTAAAACGCTTGTTTTTAGGTCATTAAGAATTACTCTATTTGTGTACGGGCACATTTATTTATTGTTCAGTATGTGCCCGTACACACAATGAAATTTAAAAATTTTTTTTTGAATTTCTTTTTTCTATGTTTGATCATTAATCAAAATAATGTAGTTTAAGTACAATAAACCTATTTCTTTCTAAATAGGGTAGAATTGGCTAGTGCGGGTTAATCTATATTTTAGATATAGTGGCAGAATAAATAAATATAAATGAGGGTTTACCAACTGGCATTTTTATGACTATCTTATTCGTAAATCTATTCTTAATCAAAAGCTTTATTCTTTATTAATGGCCATTTAGCCGGTTGTTGAATCATTCACGAAACTCTAGTATAAATTAAATTATAAATCGCACGTTAACTGAAATGAGAAAACTTTTTACCGCCTTGCTTTTCTTCGGTTACCTGTTGACTAGTTGGGCCCAGCAACATAACACTTCTACCAAGTACGTGGCGCCTACCGACCCCAAAGTACGGGCCAAGTTGGCGGCCTGGCAAGATTTAAAATTCGGCATTTTCATGCATTGGGGCACTTACAGCCAATGGGGAATAGTGGAAAGCTGGAGTATTTGCCCGGAAGACGAAGGCTGGACCCAACGAAAAGGACCTTACGCAGCTGATTATAATACTTATAAAAAAGCTTACGAAAATATTCGGACCGAATTTAACCCGGTAAAATTTAATCCGGAAAAATGGGTAGCAGCTGCCAAAACCGCCGGAATGAAATACATGGTTTTTACCACCAAACACCACGATGGCTTTGCGATGTTCGATACGAAACAAAGCGATTATAAAATCACCGATTCCAAATCAGCTTTTGCTGCTAACCCCCGCAGTAACATTACCAAAGAAGTTTTTAACGCTTTCCGGAAAGAAAGCTTTTTAATCGGAACGTATTTTTCGAAACCCGACTGGCATTCGGAGGATTACTGGTGGCCTTATTTTCCGCCGAAGGACCGTAACGTAAACTATGACCCAACTAAATACCCCGACCGCTGGCAAAAATTCAAAGATTTCACGTACAACCAAATCAGCGAGTTAATGACCGACTACGGTTCGGTAGATATCTTGTGGTTAGATGGAGGTTGGGTTCGGCCCAAAAACACCATTGACCCCACGGTAGATTGGCAAAAGGCTATTACATTTGAGCAAAATATTGATATGGCTCGCATTGCCGGCATGGCCCGCGCAAAACAACCTGGTTTAATTGTAGTAGACCGGACGGTGGCCGGCGAGTTTGAAAATTATACTACGCCTGAACATACCGTGCCGGATACTCCTTTATCTTACCCCTGGGAAACGTGCATGACGATGGGTGATTCGTGGAGTTACGTACCCAACGATAAATACAAGTCCACGAACCAGCTCATTCAACTACTGGTAAAAATTGTAGCGCGGGGTGGTAACTTTTTACTTAATATTGGCCCAAGCCCCGCAGGAGATTGGGCACCCGAGGCGTATGATCGCCTGCAGCACATCGGGGAATGGATAAAAGTAAACGGCGAAGGAATATATGCTTCTCGTTCGGTAGCGCCCTACGAACACCAGAATATTTACTACACCCAAGCAAAAAACCACTCTATCATTTACGCTTTTTGGTTATCGGATAAAGATGAGGTTACTTTACCAGCCACGGTGCAAATTCCTTTAACTAAAGTAGCTCAAGTAAAAAATGTTCGTTTACTCGGCCGGTCCGAAAAACTTACCTGGCGTTATCAAGGCAATACCTTGCACATTCAAGTGCCGGCTAAGCTGCAAAAAAATAATGGATTACAGCAGGCAGCTACTTTTAAAATTGAATATTAATTTGGAAAAGCGTTTTCGTTTACATAAAAAGATTAGCAGCACGCAAAGTATTTCAATCTTCATCAGCTCCTAAAGCTCGAATTGTACTTTATATGAACTTGGAACATAAAATAATAGGCTTAGATATTGGCGGTACCAAAATTCACATGGGCTTAGTGGAAGCAGGAAAAATTACCAAGGAAGTTAAATTACCTACGGCAGCGCAGTCTTCCAAAGACCAAATACTCCGCCAACTTATTCAGGGCATTGAACAACTAATAGAGCCTGATATTATGGGCATTGGAGTAGGAGTTCCGGGTTTGGTAGACGAGGAAAAAGGAATAGTTTGCGACGTACAGAATATTCCGGACTTTACCGAGATTCCTTTAAAAAAATACCTCGAAGAATACTTTCGGAAACCCGTTTACCTGACCAACGACGCTAATAGTTTTATATTAGGCGAAAAATTATACGGTCGTGCCCAGCCTTTTAAAAATGTAGTAGGTTTAACTTTAGGCACCGGCTTTGGCGGCGGCATTATCTTAAACGACCAGCCTTATTCCGGCGCTTTTTCTAGTGCGGGCGAGTTTGGGGGTATTCCTTACCTGGATAAAACTTTGGAAGATTATTGCAGTGGTAAATTCTTCCGGGATAAATTTAATTTATCCGGTCAAGAGGTTCATTCTGCCGCGGTAAAAGGTGATGATCAGGCTTTGGAAAGACTGCAGCAATTTGGCGAGCACCTCGGGGAAGCCATTAAAATGATTTTATACGCGTTAGCGCCGGAAGCTATTTTTTTAGGTGGTTCCGTGAGTAATAGTTATTCTTTTTTTAAAGAAGCCATGCACCAGCGAGTAGAGCAGTTTCCTTTCGAACGGGTGAAAAAGCAATTACTAATTGAAAAATCGCGTATGCGCAACGGAGCCATTTTAGGCGCCGCCGCTTTGGTTCAGATGAAAAGTAAAGTATTATCGCCGTCACTTTAAAATTATTTCCGGATAATTACCCTTTTTAAAGAATATTTTGGCAAAATCTTTTATTTAACGGTAGCTTTCTCGTCCAAATATTGAATCATTTTCATAAGAATTTTAATTACGTGCGATTTACTAAAATTAAGGGTATTTATTTATTCAGTTATTTTTTATTGCGGCAAGTTTTGGTTTGCGCTCAACCATCGCCATTGAACATGGAAAGCCTTTTTACTCCGCCGCAACAGTATATCACACCCTTTACCTCCGAAGCGCCCAAGATCGACGGAAACGTAAACGAAGAAATATGGCAATCTGCTGCTTGGACGAATTATTTCATGGATATTGAAGGAACTACCCACGCCAAACCTACCTGGAATACACGGGTTAAAATGTTGTGGAATGACACCTGTTTGTTTGTTGCCGCCGAACTGCAGGAGCCGCACGTATGGGCCACCCTAAAAAAGCACGATGCCATAATTTACCACGACAATGATTTTGAAATATTTATTGATCCGGACAATGACACCCACCATTACTACGAGATTGAAGTAAACGCCTATAACACCATTTTTGATTTGTTTATGACCAAGCCGTACCGCAATAATGGCCGGGCTCTGATCTCCTGGCAGGTGGCTAGATTGCGTTCGGGGGTGCAAGTGCAGGGAACTCTCAATAACCCGAATGATACCGATAAAGGCTGGACCGTGGAAATGGCTATTCCTCTGCGGATGCTTGCTATCAACAGTAAACCTATTCCTCCGGCAGAAGGCACTACCTGGCGCATTAACTTTTCGCGGGTACAATGGGACGTAGCCATTCAACAAGGAAAATACGTCAAGAAAACCGGCGCCAACGGAAAACCTCTACCGGAACACAACTGGGTTTGGTCGCCGCAAGGCCTCATAAACATGCATTATCCCGAACGCTGGGGCTACCTATATTTTACCCGTAAAGCTGCCCTTCAGGATTCAGCTTTTTCTTTGCCCTACGCTGAAAAACAAAAACAACAGCTGTGGCGTCTTTATTACCGCCAAAAAGAATACTTTCAAAAACACGGGCAGTACGCCAAAGATTTAACGGATTTAGGAGTTAATAATAACCAAGTTAAAATTGAGAATCAGGTAAATCAATTAAAGTTAGAAGCCAATACACATCAGTTTATGGCTTTTATTCAAGAAGCCGATAAAATAATCTATTGCATAAACCAAGATGGTCTTATTCAAACTTGTAAAAATTAAGGAGACAAAATTTCTTAGAATCTAATATTTGAAAACTTTATCTATTTTTTAAGTCATCGAAACAAAGAGAAAAAAGAAGGTAACACCCTGACTATTCTAAGACAATCTAGATTCATAATACTTTTTAGCTTTAAACAATAATGATCTGCAAACAAGTGACAGAGGCAGGTAGTCTAATGATTTTACTATTCAGGGAAACCTAAGGTATAGTAAGCAGTTGCTGTTTAAAATTTAACATTAAATTACTCTTCCAGTTCTCTTTGTCATTTTAAAATTGAAAATATGTCTTTACTCGGCCGTCGTAAATTTATCAAAGCTTCTTCACTAGGAATGTCCCTGTTGGCTTTTGATCGTTCTGTTTTTGCCTCAGCTTTGCCCGAAAATAAATTTGCTCCTCTGGCACCCATTGTAATTTCTACCTGGGATTTCGGTATTCCCGCCAATCAAGCCGCCTGGAAAATTTTAAGTCAGGGCGGCCGGGCCTTAGATGCGGTTGAAGCCGGGGCCCGGATTCCGGAAGCAGATTTAAATAATCACAGTGTGGGTCGCGCCGGCTATCCGGACCGGGATGGCTACGTAACCTTAGACGCTTGCATAATGGATGAACAAGGAAATTGCGGGGCGGTAGCCGCCCTGGAAAATATTGATCATCCCATTTCCGTGGCCCGGCTGGTAATGGAAAAAACGCCGCACGTTTTTTTAGTAGGCACGGGTGCCACCCAATTTGCCCTAGAAAACGGCTTTAAAAAAATGAAATTACTTACGCCCGAGTCAGAGAAAGCCTGGCGCGAATGGTTAAAAGAAGCGAAGTATAAACCAACCATAAACGTCGAAAACAAATTGTACCGGCCGGATAAATTACCCGGCAATAAATTCAACCACGATACCATTGGCATGTTGGCCCTGGATGCAAAAGGTAATTTATCGGGCGCTTGTACTACAAGCGGAATGGCTTTTAAAATGCACGGCCGGGTAGGAGATAGCCCCATTATTGGCGCCGGATTGTACATCGACAACGAGGTGGGTGGCGCTACTTCTACGGGGGTAGGAGAAGAAGTAATCCGGAACGTAGGCAGCTTTTTAGTAGTAGAATTAATGCGGCAAGGTTACTCTCCCGAAAAAGCTTGCCAAACCGCGGTGCAGCGAATCATTAACAAAAAACCGGAGAAAGCGAAGGATCTGCAGGTAGGATTTCTGGCGTTGAACAAAAAAGGAGAATACGGGGCTTATGCCATTCAAAAAGGATTTTCTTACGCGGTTTGCACTTCCGAAAAACAAGATTTGCTGCTGCCAAGTAAAAGTAATTTTTAAATATCGAACAAGAACGTAATGTTGTATTAGAATAAGGTTAAAGTGGATTAATAAGGTTTAAATAGTCGTAATATATTGTTATTCTATATTGTAAATACTATAGAATACGGGCAAAAATTTAGCTAAATATTAGAACATATTATGAGTTAATGGTTATTATCCGGATATTTGTATCTATTGATATTCTTCTGGATAGTCTTTGTAAAAGCATTGAACCGAGTACCTTATGAGTAAGCTGAATTCTGTATTATTAGTGGATGATAACGAAACAACTTGTTTTATTAATCGCTTATTACTGGATAAATTAAATATTGTTCAAGAACTCCTAACTGCCCGCGACGGCCGTGCTGCTTTAGATTTACTACAGCAACGTTTAAACGCGGGTCAGGAATTACCCGAACTTATTCTGCTGGATATTAAGATGCCGGGGATGGATGGATTCGAGTTTTTTTCGGAATATAAAAAACGGCCGGAATTTGCTTCCAGTCTTATCGTCATGCTCACTACTTCGCAAAACACCCGCGATCTGGAACAAGCTAAATCCCTGGGTATTCCTTTTTACTTAACTAAACCTTTAACCCCGCAAAAAATTACCGATATTGTTAATTCTCATTTCAAAATGAAACAATCTAATAGTATTTAGTCTTTCCTTTTCGAATTTAGGTTTTACCAGTTAAATTTTGCAGCGCCTGGTAATAATTATCTAAGGAATTTTCGCAGGTAAATAAAAACAAAAAGGGCTCAATCAATTCGAGTTCCATCAACATAAAACTACCATTTACCTCTAAACCATCTACCCGGGCATAGAGGCAGTCTTTGGCAAATTTTTCCACAATTCCGCTGGCTTCCAGCAGCAAGTGCGCCGGCGGGTCGGTCGGGAAAATGCTGCCGCCCAAATAGTGCTGCACCCGAAAGTCGCCTTCTTGGGGAGTTTTTAATAAACAATGGCTGAAGCTCCCGTCAAAATAAATAAACGACCACTCGCCCTGCGTTTGTACTTCGGCAAGAAACGGTTGCGCCAGAAAAGCTTCCTGCGCAAATAAAGCGTTTAATTTGATGGCTTGTTCTTCGGCGGTTTCGCGGGTTACGGCAAAGGTATTTTTTGCGCCACCGCTCACGCAGGGTTTGATAATGATTTTATCGGTGCCAAACTGCCGGAAAAGCTTATCTATTTTAAAAGCTTGACCCGGTTCAATCCAAACGCTGGGAGTAATGGTAAAACCAGCTGCCGCAATTTCGTGCAAGTAATGTTTATCGGTGTTCCAACGCACGGTTTTCAGCGGATTCAGCATCCGGATATTTTTTTGTTCAATCAGATCGAGCCAATCTCTGAAATCCAGAATATAATCAAAATAATCCCAGGGCGATTTTAAGATTAACAAGTCGTACTGTTCCCAATTTACCTGCGGATCGTTCCAGACTTCGAAAGTAAGATCCAGCCCTTTACCTTTTAAGAAATTAAATAATTCCGTGTCTTCGTTTTCTACCGAAGACGTATATTTTCCCTGATCGTTGTAGGTTATAAGCGCTATTTTAGAAGATGACATATTCGCTATGAAGGATAAATAAACATTTGAAGCTAAGTAGGTTTCAATAATCCTAAAACCCGTACACCGAAAAGCCGCCATCAATGGCCAAGCATTGCCCGGTAATGTAGCTGGCAGCGGGCATACATAAAAAAGCGGCGGCCGCAGCTACTTCGGCGGGTTCACCTACCCGTCCCAGGGGCGTGCGGCTGAGTACATCTTTTAAATAATCCTCGTTTTGCAATACCGCGTCGGCTAATGGTGTCCGAATATACCAGGGTGCCAGGGCATTTACCCGAATGTTATCTCCGGCCCACTCCACCGCTAAATTCTTGGTTAACTGAATCATCGCGGCTTTGGTCATGCCGTATATGGCACCCGTACGAAGGTGGTTTAAACCAGAAACCGAAGATATTTGAATAATATTGCCTTGCTCGGCTTGTTTCAGGGCGGGGTATAATAACTGGCTTAAATGAAAAGCGGAAGTAAGATTAGTATCTAATAATAACTGGTACTCTTTCTCAGAATAAGCAACGGTTTTCTTCCGGATATTGGTGCCTACGTTATTTACTAAAATGTCCAGCTTGCTCCAACTAGCCATGATAAACTGAGTAAGGCGCAAACGGTCTTCGGAGCGGCTTAAATCGGCAGCTATTCCCTTAACGGGCAAATTTTGTTCATTCCATTCGGCTAATAAACTATCCAACTCCGCTTGTTTTCGAGCAACAATTAATACTTCGGCTCCTAAATGTAAAAACTCTTCGGCTATGGCACGGCCAATGCCTTTGGTACCCCCGGTAATAAGCGCGCGCTTACCCGTTAAAGTCCAGCGGTTATTCTTTTTAAGTGTATTATTCATTTTGGGCAGAAATTTAATAATTATTCTTATTCTACTTGTTCCGAAAAAACTGCTGTACTCCTTCGTGGCCGCTGGTCAATAAAATAACTTTATCTTTCTCGGATAAACGCCGGATGCGGGCTCCATAGCCTTTAGTACTAACGGAAATGGTGCGTTCCCAGTCTTCGGGTTGCAATTGCGGCCGGTTTAAACTTTCGATAACCATAGTATAAAAGGCGCTTACGTATTCCGTAAAATTTAGGACGGGTAGAGGAGCCAGTCCGGATTGCGTTTGATCATAGGCAATCTGCTGATCGGTATCTAGGCGCAGACCTAAAGTTTCTGGATTATAAAAAGGTAATTTCACCGGTAAATCGGTACCTGTAAAGTATTTAGGCTCGTCGAATAAGTTAAGCGGGTAATTCGCAATAATGCCGCCATCTACAAGTATATCAGCGGACTGGCCCTTTTTAGGATTGGGAATAATGTTGCCGGCGGAATCCACAAATACGGCTTGGAAAAACAAGGGAATAGACATGGAAATACGCACGGCATCGCTAATTTTCATGTTAGGTGAAGTTTCATGAGAAAATATTTCTACTCGTTGTTTCGTCAGGTTGGTGCCGGTGGCGTAAAAATCCCGGCAATTATTTATGCCTGCCAGTAGGTGCAACTGAGCAAAAGTAAGGTGCGGGTTACCCGTTTTAGCCGCGATTAATCTTTCTAGCCAGGACTTAAACTTTTCGCCCCGGTACCAGCCGTACCGGTTACGCAACCGGTGAAATCCACCGAAAAAGATAAACCGGCCATCGGTAAATTTCTGAATGGGAGTTTTAAAAGTAATGTCGGAAATTTCTTTCGGGGAATAGCCAACGGCTAAAAGCACGGCTTGAATTGCTCCAGCCGACGTACCAGCTACCCGGATTATCTGCGGTAAAATAGCTCGCTGTTCCAGTTCGGCCAACGCCCCACCGTAAGCAATGCCTCGAATGCCGCCGCCTTCCAGAACTAAGTTTCGGTAAACGTAAGGTGTTTGGGCGAAGGTAAAGGCATAAGTAAAACTAATAAATACGAATACAAGCAGGCCAAAGCGAATCATCAGATAAAACCAAATTATAAAATAATTTTCTCGAAAAAGTAAGTTACTAGTTTACAGCCAAATAATTAAAACTAATACTTTAATTCGGGAGTTATTTTAATGGCTTGTTCCTGAGGCGAAGAAGACTTCCGGATTAATCCAACCATAATCTTCGTCGTACAATTTGAAATTAGTAAAAGAAAGATGCCGTTCGCCGGCGGCAATGGCGTGCCGGGAGCGGCAGAATAAAACTAAAGTTTGCGGACCGGAGGCAATAGTGCCTTGTAATTCCGGTTCATTGCTTAGGATAATTTCGAGTTCGGTAATTCTGCGGCGGATAGCGTTTGTTTCGGTGTAGCTGCTATATATAAAAGCCGGGATTGTCCATTAATACAATCCGGACGATGGGGGATGTTACTACCTGGTTCTTAGCCGAGCTCGTGTCTATGTCCAGCCGAAGATTTTCTTTATTCGAACTTAAGACAATATCTTATAACCGGCTCCCAATAAGAATTTCCATAATATTTTGCAAAGTAGCAGCCGGGTTTCTAGGGAATACTAATTCTGTGCTCCTAACAAGCCTAGCAAAACTAAATACTACTATTTACCTCAAGGCAGATACTTCAGAAAAGCAGTGATTGTTTTATATTTTAAAGCTTTCTGGTTAGTTGCTGACCTACACCCTAAAATCAATATTGGGCTTGAATCAATAAATGAAGCAAGAGGTAAATTATTTCGCTACTAATATTTGAATAATTTTGCCTCGTTTAATCTCATAGTCTTTCGTAGACGAGCGATTTTCTTGTTTGTTGATTTTTAAGGTGCCGGGAAGAGTTAGGCTTAGTAAGTATTCAAAACAAATCTTAAAGTAAATTTTTTAAGGTAGCGGGCTTATCGATTTTACCAGTTGGTGTGGTACAAAAATCAGAAATATATTGAAATGCTTTCGGTACTTCGTACTTATTTAAAACCTGATTGAGGCGCCTCTTCAGCGCTTCTTCTTCGGTGTTATTCAGTTTTTCACCTTCCAATACTGCCACTACTCGTTGGCCTAATTTATCGTCGGGCAAAGCGGTTATAAACGAACGTTTGTCGAGTTGAAGATCCAACAGGGCCTGAGCCAATACTACTTCTACTTTTTCGGCTTGTACTTTAATTCCCCCGCTATTTATGGTATTATCCACCCGACCTAGCCATTCAAATTCATGTTTTGAAACCAGGTTTACCAGGTCATTGGTTACTATGAGTTGATTAGCGGTAAGATCGCCGGTAATAGTTAAACAACCCCGACCATCGGTGCCTAGTTGTACGGAACTAGCTGCCCGAAAATAAGCATCGGGCTGGCTACCGTTTAAACGCTTTAAAGCAACATGCGACGAAGTTTCGGTCATGCCGTAAGTATGGTAAACCGGCGCCTCAATTGCTTGAACTTGTTTAATTAAATCTTTACTAACTGCCGCACCTCCTACCAAAATAGCTTTCATTTGGTTGAGCAAATATTTTTTTTCCGGCGACTCAGCTATTATTGCTTGCAGCTGCATGGGTACAAACGATCCAAACTCAAATTTATCCGGACCATTAGGAGGTAAATATTTAACAGGATTTCCAATGGGCTCGATAATGGTTAAATTTAAATTCCCCACAAATCCCCGGACCAGCATCATCATGCCGCCAATGTACTCGGTATTCAGGCAAACCAAAGCCCGATCGTTTTTTTGTAGATTCAGTGCCTGTAAAGTATAACGGGCACTGGCTTCCATTTGGACCCGGGTTAAGGTAATTAGTTTTGGAGCACCCGTAGAACCCGATGTATTAATGGCAATTTCCTGCACGCCGTTGAGCCAGTTCCGACAAAATTCGAGCGTGGTTACTTCGTAGCCGTTTAAAGGTATGCTGTTCCGAAAAGAGTAATTAGCAATCTCTTCGTAGTAAAACTTTTTACCATTCAGCAGCAGGTGATCCATGAGTCGTTGTTAGTTGCTGATTGTTAGTTGTTAGTTATTGGCTAAATGTTTATTAGATTAGTTTTAAGAACAGAGAAAAACTACATAAAGTAAAATCAATTTCTTTCCTTTTATTTAAGAGAAAACAGTATTTTTTAAATAAACTAATTTACTCGGCATACCTATTAGGTTACTATTCAAAATCCCAAACTAACAACCAACAACCAACAACTAGCAACTAAATCAAGGGAATTTAGGAAACTTAGAAAAATCGGGTTTACGTTTTTCCATGAAAGCATTTTTACCTTCTTTGGCTTCGTCGGATAAGTAATAAAGCAAAGTGGCATTACCGGCTAATTCCTGTATACCCGCCTGTCCATCGAGTTCGGCATTAAAGGCTGACTTTAACATGCGCAAGGCAATAGGGCTCTTTTCCAATATTTTATGGCACCATTCAACTGTGGTTTCTTCTAAATTTTCGAGAGGAACAACTTTATTTACTAAGCCCATCTCTAAAGCTTCCTGCGCATTATACTGATCGCATAAAAACCAGATTTCGCGGGCTTTTTTCTGACCAACAATCCGGGCGAGATAAGAAGCCCCAAAACCGCCATCGAAGGAACCCACCTTCGGACCCGTCTGGCCGAATCGTGCGTTTTCGGCAGCAATACTTAAATCACAAATTACGTGTAACACATGGCCCCCCCAATCGCCCATCCGGCTACCATGGCAATTACCGGTTTCGGAATGCGCCGGATTTGCATTTGTAAATCCAATACGTTTAAACGGGGCACGGCATCTTCGCCGACATAACCACCGTGCCCACGTACGCTTTGGTCGCCGCCGCTGCAAAATGCCTGTCCGCCTTCGCCGGTTAAAATAACAACGCCAACATCAGGATTTTGCCGGGCCAACTCCATGGCATCACTCATTTCCTGAACCGTGAGCGGGGTAAAAGCATTGTGCTTATGAGGTCGGTTAATACTTATTTTCGCGATACCTTGGTAATAGGAGAACAGAATTTCTTTGTATTCTTTTAAGATTTGCCAGTTGTACTTACTTTGCATAGGGTATATGAATTAGCTTACTCCGGTTGATAAATGCGCCCGAAGGTAAATTATACGCCGGAAAAATAAAATGAATAATCAGATATATATAAAACAAAAGCCACCGCTTAAGGTTGCGGTGGCTTTTGTTTTACTTAAAATAAGCACTATTAAAATGTTCGATTGCAGCGTTTTATTTCTGGCTCAAGTTTCTTCGTAATGTTCCAGATATTTATCAACCGACCAGGGTCCAGAACCAATAATAAAACTACTGATAAGGAGGATTAAGGTAAATAAAGCGGTCCACCATTCAAAAGTAGTTGTATTTAAATTGACTTCCGTCCAGACAAAGTTTATCCCCCCCTGAGCCATTGTATTACCAGCATCCATTCGCATGCCGGGCATCGTAAAAAGTACCGCTCCCAGCAGGATAGGAAGTTGGAAAAAAATGGCAATACGGGTAAGAAATCCTAAGGCGATAAATAAACCGCCTATAATGTGCATGTACGCAATAAACTGAACCAGTAATTGAGCATTCCAATTAACGTTAGTCCCATTTAGCGCGTTAATGTTAGAAATAAACATTTGCACGGAATCGATTTGGCTGAGAACAATAAAGCCTTTCACAAACAGAAAAACGCCTAAACCCATTCGCACAAAATCAAACCAGGCCGGATAATGCGTAGAGGCCCAGTTTTCAATTCTTTGAGTAATTTCCATAGCAATTTAATTTAAAATAATTAGCTACTTATAAGATGAAATTAAACCTCACGGTGAGTACGCATGTAATGGTCAATGGACCAACGGCCGGAATCGAAAATGAAGAAAACAATCAATAAGCATAGCGTTAATACCGAAACCCACCATTCGGTATTAATGGATCCGTATTCTAAACCAGGACGGACAAATAAAACCGCTCCAATAAGAATAGGAAGTTGGAATAGAACCGCAAGGCGGGTTACTAAGCCCATGGCAATGAGTAAACCACCCACCAAATGCGCAAAAGCAATGTAGTGCGCAAACCAAAAGGACGACCAATCCATGTTAATGTTTATCAGCAATCTTTCTAACACGGCAATGTCGCTGATAAATATCAGCCCTTTAACGAAGAGGAAGATTCCGAGACCAAGCCGGATAAAGTCGAGCCAAATGGGATGATGCCGATCTGCCCACAGGTTCATTTTGTGCGTTACTTCCATAATCCTGTTAATTTTAAAGCGTCTAATCAAATATACGATTTAAAATGAAACCATGACTAAGTTATTGAGACAAAGTTACTTACTTTTAAAAGGTGAGTGCTGGCGGTACAATTGAAAAAAATCCGCGTTTTTTTCACTTTGGGTAAATATTTCTAATATACCGGGCCCATTCTTCCAAAAAATATTCAGGTTTTCGGCTAATTGCTGCAAGTTCTCGCAAGGGTAATATTTCAAATTAAATTCCTGTGCGGTTAAACGGGCATCTAAAACCTGCTTTGTTTCGAAAAATTCAGCTAATTCCTGCTGCTGGCGCGGCCCGTCTATTAACCGGAAAATGCCGCCAGCGTGGTTGTTGAGAAGAATAATCCGCAAATTGAGCGGGAGATAATTATGCCACAAACCATTGCGGTCGTAGAAAAAAGCTAAATCGCCGGTGATTAAGGTGGTGATTAAATTTGTGCTGAGGGCGCTGCCTACGGTGGTGCTGGTACAGCCGTCGATACCGCTCGTTCCCCGGTTCGCAAATACGGTAATATTTTGTTCAGGTCTTAAGCTGATAATATTGGCATAACGCACGGCCATGCTATTGGCGAGATGCACTACGCTGTTATTTGGTAAATTCTCTAAAATGCGGGCAAAAGCAATAAATTCATTAAAATTGTTTTGGCCTAAAAATTCTTGCAAATAATTACTTGCTGTTTTTTCCTGTTCCAGCCATTCAGCCTGGTAAGTTTTAGTATTTGCCTCCTTGCCGTTTGGTATTAGGGAAAAAAAGCTTTGCGGGGTACACCGGATTACCCGCGTAAGGGACTGAAAGGGATCGGCTACTTCACCGGCTGCTTGCAAGTGCCAGTGTTCATGCGCTGGAAATGCTCTTAAAAATAGTTTTAAGTTTTTCGAAATATTGGATAACCCAAGAGTAATTAATAAATCAGGCTGTAATTCAGATGCTTTTTTAGTGGCATTCCCATTTAAGAATACATCGTGGTAGCGGATAACTTCTGGCAGGTTATGTTGGTTACTGATAATATCGGCTACTACTACCGCGCCCGTATTCCGGGTAAAATACTGTAAAGGTACTTGACAGACTGGATCTGGATAGTGCTGCCCGGCCACTACAAGTATTTTTGTAAAAGTAGTTAACTCTTCTTCCAATGGGGCTCGCTGCGTGTTGGTTAATTCATAGGCATTGCTCCATTCCTGAATAACTTTTACTTCTTGATTATATTCCAAAGTTTCGCCGGGTTTGGGGTAGAAAGGCTCCCGCAAGGGCACATTTACTTGTACCGGACCGGGGGGGTAGGCTTTTGTCTCCAGAATAGCTTCGGATAGGAGTCGTTGGGCGAACCAGTTAGCATCCGGATGTTGGGTATCCACGGGAAAAGAAAAGCTGCGTTTAATGTGCGCTCCGTAAATATTTTCCTGCCGGATGGTTTGGCCATCCAGTTGATCAATCCATTCGGCGGGCCGATCGGCGGTAAATACCAGTAAAGGAACTTGTTGGTAAAAAGCTTCGGCTACGGCCGGACTATAATTTAAAGCCGCCGTTCCGGAGGTACAAACTAAAACCACCGGTTGCCGGGTCGTTAAAGCCATACCTAGACCAATAAAGGCCGCCGCCCGCTCATCGCTTATGGTGCGTACCTGAATAGCCGGATGCCGCGCAAAAGCTAACGTTAAAGGCGCGCAGCGAGATCCGGGAGAAAGTATTACCTCTTTAACGCCGTGTTGCGCACAAATTTCAGCAATATTAAATACAGCTTGTAGGTTCATAATTATTCGGTGCGGAAAACCTGGCGCATGGTATCCATTTTCAGGCGGGTTTCGAGCCATTCCTTATCCGGTTCCGATTCAGCAGTTATACCCGCTCCGGCGTAGGTAAGCGCTACTTGCTCCAGTAATTGGGTGCAACGCAAATTCACAAAAATATTGGATTCACCGTTAATATTTACCGGCCCCAGAAAGCCGCTAAAATAGGCCCGGTCGTAACCTTCCTTTTGCCGAATAAAGTTGGTAGCGGGTTCTTTGGGCATGCCGCACACCGCCGAAGTGGGATGCAGCAGTTGTAACATTTGGGTTCCTAAAGTTGGAAAGGGCACTTGGTTCATATCCACGGTAAAATCAGTACGCAAGTGCATTAAGTTACCCGCTAAAACTGTCCGCGGACCTATTTCGTGGTACTCCCGGAGGCGAATACTTTTAAAGCAATTAAGTACGTAACGCTCCACCATCGATTGTTCTTCGATTTCTTTCTGCTGCCACATGGCTTTAGCCGGATTACTATCCGGAGTTAAGGCCTGGGTGCCAGCCAAAGCTACGGTCTTAAAAATTTTGTTTTTAGATACTTGCACCAATATTTCGGGCGAAGCGCCCATCCAGGTACCTGTATCCGGAATAGAAACCAGCGAAGTAAAAGCAGTCGGATACGTTTCCTGCAGGCGAATAAAGGTGTCCATTACATCAAACCCGGGCAATAATTCGGTCGCCCGAACCCGCGAAAGCACCACTTTTTCCAGTTGGCCCGCTTCAATTGCCTGAATACCTTCCTGAACCAGATTTTTAAAATCTATTTCGGGAGTTTGATGGGGTTTTACTTTCCGGCTCACGTGCCAGTTATTCGCCGAAGCGCTCTGTTTAATTTTATCGAAATAATCTTGTAACCGTTGTATCAAGGCCACATAATCCGGATTTTCGTTTAACTTAAAGTTAAACTTTAACTTAGCTGATAAACTGCTGTAAGTGATATCCGCTTTAATAAATTGAGCCGGGTACTTTTCGGAAACCTGAAACGGGTAAAAAGCAAAGCCCGAGATACCCGATTCCAGTTGCGGCACTTCGCAGGAAGTTTGGGCGGGGCGTAAAGATACGCATAATTTAATTTCGGGATTATTGCCGGGTAAACGCCACACCGCTACGGGTAATTGAAACCGGATGGCCGTAGCAAATAAAGCTTTTAAAATTATTCTAAAATCGCCTTCTAAATTCACTCAGTTGTAACCTAGTTCTTGTGTAATGTTGGTACCAGAAGTGTTGGAGTAAACTAACTTTGGTCCGTTCATTAAACTTTATGTAAGAAAATTTTTAATCTAAAACGAATCCCGCAAGTAGTAAAGAGGAATTGTTGTTCTACTCGCCCTTAACTTTTGGTAACTACACCTTATTAACAACAAATAATTAAACCTTTTGTCTTTTTATAAAACATACTTCATTATCTTTTTGCCCGGTCTAAAACCGCTAAAGTTAAACGGCTCACACAAACCAAATCACCGTTGCCGTTGGTAATTCTTATATCCCAAACCTGGGTTTTATTCCCAATATGTACGGCCGTGGCTTTCCCGTAGACAAAACCATTACGCACACTTTTTAAATGATTCGCGTTAATTTCAATACCTACACAAGCTTGTTTTTCCGAATCTACCTGCATTAACCCGGCTACGCTGCCTAAGGTTTCGGCGAGAGCTGCCGAAGCACCACCGTGTAACAGGCCCATGGGTTGTTGGGTGCGGTAGTCCACGGGCATTTTGCCGCATAAATAATCTTCTCCCATTTCGGTGAACTCCATACCTAGGTAGCCACCCATGGTATTTTGGTTCCAACTATTTAATATTTCAAGCGTATAATCGGCTTTTTTCATACCTTGTCTATTCGCATTCGGCCTGATATTCGTATTTTGCGCCAAACAAAAGTAGATTAAAATTGAGTATCAAAAAAGTTTACTTACTTCGCCACGGACAAACCGATTATAATCTGCAAGGTATTATCCAAGGCAGCGGGGTAGATTCATCGTTAAATGAAACGGGTAGGGAGCAAGCCCGGTTATTCTTTCAAAGCTATAAACACGTCGCTTTTGATAAAGTTTACACCTCGGTACTCCAACGCAGCATTCAATCCGTACAAGGCTTTATAGACTTAGGAATTCCGCACGAGAAACACGCCGGTTTAAACGAGATTTGCTGGGGCACGCGCGAGGGTACCCGGGTAACTCCTGAAGAAGATGCCTATTATTTCGAGGTATTACAAAAATGGCAGAACGGCGACATAAATTTAAGAATAGAGGGAGGGGAAAGTCCGCAGGATGTAGCTGACCGGCAGCAAAATTTCTTAGATGTGCTACTTTCCCGGCCCGAGGAGGAAACTGTTTTAATTTGCATGCATGGCCGGGCCATGCGCATTTTATTGTGTAAATTACTTAACTATCCGTTACACTGCATGGATATTTTTGAACACCACAACCTGTGTTTATATCTACTACAGTATACGGGCAGCTTGTTTAGCGTTCACCGGCATATGGATATTGAGCATCTAAGACCCATGTTTTGATTAGTCGATAGACGATAGTCCATAGACCATGGTTCATAGTTGAAGGTCTGTTTTTTAAGGTTGATAGTACGTGCCGATGGTTTTAAGTGAGGAATTATTGGTTTAAGCTGTCAAAACTTTTAGATTTTGTTTAAATATTATAACGAATTGGCACATTTTCTCCTAAAACTGTAGACCTTAGACTAAGGACTATGGACTATCATCTATCGACTAATATAAAACTTTGATTAAAATAATTTTCAATCTATTTTTGAACATCAAAAACAAAACATAAACATGGCCGAAGTTATAAAAATGCCGAAGATGAGTGACACAATGACCGAAGGGGTAATTGCATCGTGGCTAAAAAAAGTGGGTGATACCGTAAAATCAGGAGATATTTTAGCCGAGGTGGAAACCGATAAGGCTACGATGGAACTAGAATCATACGAAGATGGCACGCTACTCTTCGTTGGGCCGAAAGAAAAAGACTCTGTTCCGGTGGATGGCGTATTAGCCATTATCGGTAAACAAAATGAAGATATATCCGGCTTGTTAAGCCAAATCCAAGGTGGTGGAAGTGCACCAGCAGCGGCCGAAAAACCAGCCGAACCTGCTGCTCCTGTCGCAGAGAAACCTGCCGCCAGTCCGGCACCCGCTGCGCCCGCGTCGGCACCATCTGGCGCGCCGGTAAAAGCTTCGGTAATTACCATGCCGAAAATGAGTGACACCATGACGGAAGGTACCATTGCTAACTGGCTAAAAAAAGTGGGCGATAAGGTAAAATCCGGCGATATTTTAGCGGAAGTGGAGACCGATAAAGCCACCATGGAGCTGGAGTCGTACGAAGACGGCACTTTACTCTACGTAGGCGTGGAGGCCGGTAAATCAGTGGCGGTAGATGGCGTAATTGCTATTATTGGCGAAGAAGGTGCCGACTATCAGCAATTACTAAATGGCGGTAGCGGCGGAGCAGCTCCGGCTCTAGCTACCCCTAATCAAAATTTAGAGCAGGCAGATGAACAGATAGAAAATGCCCAAACGGATGCTCAGTTAAATAACAGTACACCTGCCGGTTCAAACCCCAATGTGAGTGTTCCGGCCCAGGGAGCAAACGGGCAATTTGCTCAGCCCGCCTCGGCAAATACCGGCGGACGGATTTTTGCTTCGCCATTAGCCAAGCGGATAGCGGAAGAAAAAGGGATTGATTTAGGTCAGGTTAAAGGAAGTGGGGATAATGGTCGCATTGTAGTAAAAGATGTAGAATCATTTACTCCAGCCGCCGCTCCGGTAGCTGCTCCAGCCTCGGCACCAACTCCAACTAAACCTCAACCAGTTGCTGCGGGTACGGCCAGTCAGGATTACGAGGAAGTACCTGTTTCGCAGATGCGCAAAGTAATAGCCAAACGTTTAAGTGAAAGTTTATTTACGGCGCCCCACTTTTATTTGACCATGGAGATCGATATGGACAAAGCTATTGAGACTCGTAATGCCTTAAATGAGGTAAGTCCGGTTAAAATTTCTTTTAACGATTTAGTAATTAAAGCTACAGCCGCCGCTTTACGTTCGCATCCGGCCGTTAATTCGTCGTGGTTAGGCGATAAAATACGGTTTAACAAACAAATTAATATTGGGGTAGCCATGGCCGTGGAAGAAGGTTTACTGGTACCGGTAGTGCGCCAGGCCGATCAAAAAAGCTTATCCCAAATCGCCGGGGAAGTAAAAGATTTTAGCGGCAAGGCAAAAGCAAAGAAACTGCAGCCCGCCGATTGGGAAGGAAATACGTTTACTATTTCTAACTTAGGTATGTTTGGTATCGAAGAATTTACCGCTATCATCAATCCGCCGGATGCTTGTATTATGGCGGTAGGTGGCATTAAACAAACACCGGTGGTAAAAAATGGCCAAATTGTGGTAGGCAATGTAATGAAAGTTACTTTATCCTGCGACCACCGGGTAGTAGACGGAGCAGTTGGCTCCGCTTTCCTGCAAACTTTCAAGAAACTTCTGGAAGATCCAATTCGTATTTTAGTTTAATTTTAATAAACAATAATAACCAAAAGCCTTTCTCAAACGAAAGGCTTTTTTTTGCGAACCTTTCAATTTAAGAAATAGCTATTCTGAACCTTTAGCCATAAACGCGTATAGTACAGTTTAATTTGAGGAATTTAGTTTATGAACATCGAAATTATATCGGGAAGTCCGCGTGCCGAAAGTGTTACATTTAGAGCGGCTCTTTACCTGCACCGTTTATTCACCTCCAAAACAAATCACCATATTGGATTAATCGATGTACGGGAACATGGGTTTGGCTTGTTGCAAAAAGTAATTGTATCCGTGGAGAAAGCGCCGGAAGAACATAAAGCCCTAGCCAAAAGAATGTTTGCAGCGGATGCCTTTATTTTAGTTACCCCAGAATATAATGGCAGTTATTCACCGGCGCTTAAAAACTTGCTCGATCATTTCCCGAAGCAAATCCATAAACCTTTTGGCATTGTTACGGGTTCCGCGGGGGTCATGGGAGGAATGCGGGCCAGCCAGCAAATGCAATTACTCATTAATGCCTTATTCGGGATAGCTTCTCCTTATATGTTGGTTATACCGTTTATAGATAAGAAAATAGATGCCGAAGGTAACTTGATCGAGGGTAGTTTTCAGAGTAATGTGGATACTTTCGTGCAAGAGTATGTATGGCTAGCCGAAAGAATTAGCGAAAAGTAATGGGTAAGCAGTAGGTTTTACGTTGAAAGTTAAAAATTAAATCCTATTACCTATTTTAAATAAAACCAACCACCCGCTGTATTATTAAAAGCAACTAAACCCATGTTTTGGCTATAATAAATTTCAATAAACGAAACTTGATTCGGCACATTATTACCGTAAATATGTAGCACGTTTTTATATACTTTGCCGTTTAAAGTAATTTCTTTTAAATACTGATCGCGCCAGTCGTTGGTAATATACAATTCCGAAACACTGTTAAATAAAGCTTCTACATTTTTGGCTGGCGGTTGCCGATAGTAGGAATTTAGCTTTACCAGAACGCCTTGCGTGAGAACTACATTGAATTGAAAAGAAGTATCCGCCTGATTAGTTAAGATGGTTTCTACGGTTTCAATCTGGTAATCACCGCAAACTTTATCCTGACCGGTTTCTTGCCGATGGATTTTTCTTATTCTAAAAGATAAAGAATCCTGGTTTTCGTTCTGAAATCTTATTTGTTGATTTGCCTGATAAGGTGCCCAGGAACTTATCTGGGCATCTAATTTCAAACTTTCGTTGGAGCAGCACGAACTTAGTACGAAAATCATCCAACCTATTATAGTACAATGGGTATGCTTATATAAAATATGGATAGAAATCACAAAATTAAATTAGGTATAGCTGAGCTTGTTTTAATCGAAACTAAATTTTTTAAATGAAATAGTTCTTGATTTTTAGCATGGGCAATAAGTAGTTTTCCAACCCAAATGTTAACTCCCTGCCCGCTGCAAATTAAACTATTTTGAATTAAGCCGGATAATGAACCAGAAATGGAATACAAAAAATCCTGCACTTCTATATTATTTAAATAGCTTTGCGCTTTCAATTGAACCCTTAATTAATCTAAAAGGAAAACCCAATTGCTGGTTTAGAAGTTGTACGTAATTATCAAGTTTTTAGAATTAAGAAAATGGCGCTCGAAAAAATAAGATCCACTACCGTTTTAGGGGTAGTCCATAATGGTCAGGTGGCCTTAGGGGCCGATGGCCAAGCCAGTATGGGCAATACCATAGCCAAAAGTAACGTAAAGAAAATAAGAAAACTGCTCGATGGCAAAATAGTTACGGGCTTTGCCGGTTCTACCGCCGATGCTTTTACCTTGTTGGAGCGTTTTGAAGAAAAATTAAATGCCTACAGCCAGAACATGAAACGTGCGGCTATTGAATTAGCTAAAGATTGGCGCACCGACCGTTATTTGCGGCGTCTGGAAGCCATGATGGTAGTAGCTAATAAAGACGAACTATTGGTAATTTCCGGTACCGGCGACGTGCTGGAACCCGATAACCAGATTGCGGCCATAGGATCAGGCAGTATGTACGCCCAAGCCGCGGCAACTGCGCTTAAAAAACACGCGCCTCATTTAACCGCCGAAGAAATGGTACGCGAAGGTTTATCCATTGCGGCCGACATTTGCGTATTTACCAATCACAATTTGATTATTGAAAAACCAACCGGATAAATTCTTCTTTAATTGAATTAAAATAGCTCGTTTATAGTTTGACCAATAGTTTTAAGAAAGCTTTAGGCAATAATTAAACGAGCTTCTTTTAAATCATTCATCATAAATTAAAAAGCTTTAACATAGAATGAAGGTAACGGAATTTTTAAAAAATCAATACAGGCATTTTAACGCTGCCGCCTTAATAGATGCGGCCGAAGGTTATAAAACCCACTTAGCGAACGGTAATAAAATGCTGGTAACTTTAGCCGGCGCCATGAGTACCGCGGAACTAGGCATTAGCTTAGCGGAAATGATCCGGCAAGATAAAATCCATGCTATTAGCTGTACCGGAGCTAACCTGGAAGAAGATATTTTTAACCTGGTCGCCCACGACTTCTATGAGCGCATTCCGCATTACCGCGATCTTACCGCTCAGGACGAAGAAGATTTACTGAATCGGCACATGAACCGCGTAACGGATACCTGTATTCCAGAAATGGAGGCCATGCGCCGCATTGAAGATACCGTATTAAAGTTTTGGGAAAAAGCCGATCAGGAATGCAAAGCTTATTTTCCGCACGAGTTTTTTTATCAGATTTTACTTTCCGGCGAGTTAGAGCAATACTACCAAATTGACCCAAAAAACTCCTGGATGTTGGAAGCGGCCAAGAAAAACCTCCCCATTTTTGTACCAGGCTGGGAAGACTCTACCTTAGGAAATATTTATGCGGGTCACGTAATTAGCGGCGACATCCAAAACGTGCATACCATGAAAACCGGTATCCAGTACATGATGCTGTTGGCAGATTGGTATACGCAAACGGCGAAAGAAGAATCTACCATTGGCTTTTTCCAGATTGGCGGCGGTATTGCCGGCGATTTCCCAATCTGCGTCGTTCCTATGCTGCACCAGGATTTACAACGTACCGGCGTACCCTTATGGGGTTATTTTGCTCAGATCTCTGATTCTACTACTAGCTATGGTTCTTATTCAGGTGCGGTACCTAACGAGAAAATAACCTGGGGTAAATTAGGCAAGGATACCCCTAAATACATCATTGAATCGGATGCTACTATTGTGGCTCCCTTAATATTCGCTATTGTATTGGATTTATAATATTAAAAATTTATTATATTTTAAGCCGGAGATATATAATTTCCGGCTTTTTTATTAATATTGCATAAAATATATATTTAATCAAGTTTATATACATTATGCAAAAAACTTTTACTTATTTACTTTGGGCCACTTTTTTACTGCTGGTTACTAACTTCAACACATTCGCCCAAAAAAACTTTACGCCTGGTTATTTAATTTCTTCGTCCCAGGATACTATAGCTGGTCTGATCGATAACAAAGAATGGGACCGGAACCCTTCCTATATTGATTTTAAATCAAATTCTGAAAGTACGATTCAACATTATACCATCCAACAACTAAACGGATTTGGCTTTGTCAACGGGGATGTTTACCGAAAAGCAGTAGTAAAGATTGACAAAACTCCGGTCCGGTTCGAAGAACTGTTGAATAACTCCAAACCTACTATTGTAAGTGATACCGTATTTTTATTAGAGCAGGTAAAAGGTTCTTTAAGCTTATATCACTTACTCGACGAGAAAGATAAAAGCCATTTCTTTATCCAAAAAGACGAAGGGCTTATCGATGAATTAATTCAGAGAAATTTTGTCTTTTATAAGAATAGTCAGCCATTGTTTGGCACTTCCGAGCAATATAAAGATCAATTAAAGTATTCTTACCTTCATGATTTTTCTGACTTATATTCGCAAATTACCAAAACCTCTTACACCAAAGCCGCATTAACTTCTTTGATACAAAAAGCTAATACGCGCTTAAATCCGGAGATTACTAAAACCATTAAAATAATTAGTAAACACGAAAGTAAATTTGGTTTAGTAGTTGGGGTAAATCTTACTCATTACCAATTTATCAGTGAGGGATATGAATACCTCACTAAAACGCATTTTACCTGGCAGAAAAACCCAATGATCGGTTTTTCGCACCAAATTATACTACCGCGCAACCGAAAAAAATATGCTATCTATAACGAGTTAGCCTGGAAAAGAAATTTCACGCAAGGCCAATTTGATATAAAAGATGCCACTTACTCTAGTACGGGTATCATTACCATTAAAGCCAATTATCTTGGTTTAACTTCGATGCTGCGTTACTCTTGGATGAATCAGAAATGTCAACCATTTATGAATGTTGGTTTAGCGGGTAATTATGCTACTTCGGTTACTACCCGCGTGCAAGCAAGCGAACAAGACCGTACAAACGAACAAACAACAGATAAATTTATTCTGGAACATCCCGGAAAATTTGAAGGAGGCATAGTAGTAGGCGGTGGAGTAAAAGTTAAACAAACAACCGCCGAAATTCGCCTGGAGAAAGGTACCGGTTATTTAAATCCGTATACTGAAATAGGTGCTCGTAAAACCATGCTCGCTTTTCTAGTAACGTACTACTTCAATTAAAATATAACCCCATCTTATATAAGATTTTAACTTAAATTATTGAATTTCAATTAGCTGATTTTTAGCTTACAAAAATAGAAAGGCAAACTTTATTACCGATTGACTTGGTAACAAATAACAGGAACTGCTGAATTTAGGTTTAAATAGTTTTCCTGCAAAAATAGTATTCATCCATTTACATCATTTCTAAAATCAAATGCAAACAAGATATACTTCCTTGTTTTGGATCAGCCTTTTACTTTTTTTACTTAGCAATAAAATTTATGGGCAAAGCAACTTTGTGAAGGCTTATTTAATTTTACCTTCGCAGGATACTATCCAAGGTTTAATTGATGATCAGAATTGGGCAAAAAACCCGAAGATAATCTCTTTTAAAAGAGGTGAAAACGCCACCATTCAAAAATATAAACCTGGTGAAATACGGGGATTTAGTTTGAATTCTGGTGAACAATACAACAGTCAAATTGTAACCATTGATAAATCGCCGACAGAACTTGCAACTTTAATAGAACAGGCTAAACTGGACAACAACTTTGTGGTAAAAGACACCGTTTTCTTAACGGTTTTGGTGAAAGGCTATGCCCATTTGTACTACTTAAAAGATGAAAATGCCAAAGTGCATTATTATTTACAAAAGCCAGGTATGTCTGTTCAAGAATTAATCCAACGAAAATCTATCTCTACCATCAAGGGCCAAAATTTGCTGGTTACTTCCGATATTTATAAAGGCCAACTGGTAAATATTTTTAGCGATTGTTTATCCTTACATTCCGAAATAAATAAAACGAATTACCGGAAAAATGAATTAATTCAATTAGCTCAAAAGTATAACAATTATAAAACCGGTGCTACAAGTCAAATAGTTAAAGGTAAACTTGATACAAATGTACAATTCGGATTGCTGGCGGGAATGAGTAAAACTAATTTACTTTTTTCGGGAAATCACACTAACTCTAAGTTAGCAGAGAGTAAATTTGAAACGAACGTAAACTGCATTATTGGCTTACATCTTGATTTTATCATGGAACGCAGCCGTAGGAAATGGTCAATGCATAACGAATTAGCCTGGAAACCTTATCAAACCAAAGCTACTTACCAGACCATTAAATCTGCGGATAATTACGAAAAAGGCACGTATACTTTAGCGTTTGGGTACGTAGGACTAACCAATTTGCTTCGTTATACCTTACCGTTTGCCAACATTAAACCTTTTATTAATGCTGGACTGGCGCAAAATTTTGCCCTTACTACCGTTAATAAGCACGCTAAAACCACACACTTTTACGCTCCGGATCAGGAAAGTACCGAAGCTGCCTTAGCGGACTACCGAAAATACGAGCAGGCACTCGTAATAGGTACCGGAATTACAGCTAATCGCCTATCCGCCGAGATCCGAATTGAAAAAGGTAACGGCATGTCTGCCTATACCGCCCTCAAATCTTCCAAGCAAATGATACTAGCCTTGATTTCTTACCGCATCCATTAAAACCTGTATATTCGTAAAGCAAATAAGAAAAGGTATGCTTACTCCGGCTGAAAAAATTAAAAATTACATGCAACAGGCACCGGCTTTTGCTCAACCTATTTGTTTTAAGTTACGGGAAATTATTTTGAAGGCGGTTCCGGATATCCAGGAAAGCTGGAAATGGTCGGCGCCGATTTACGAGAAGAATGGCCTAATTTGCGGGATAGCAGCATTTAAACAACATGTTAACCTGTCGTTTTTTTTAGGCGCTTACTTGAAAGATTCAGCTAATATCTTAATCGGCGAATCCAGCCGCAACATGCGAACCATTAAGTTCAGGGATGTTTCGGAAATTAACGCATCTATTATGGCAAATTACATTCAAGAAGCAGCAATTTTGAACCAGTCCAGTCTTGATCGTTCTTCTAAAACAATAGAAATTCCTGCCGATTTAGAACAAGCATTACATCAGCACCCCGTAGCATTAGCAATATTTGAAAAATTAGCTTTCACTCACCGTAAAGAATACGTACGCTGGCTCGAAGAAGCTAAGAAACCAGAAACTCGCCAACGGCGCCTGGAAAAAGCAATTGAAAGGATAGCTGCCGGAAAAAAGTACAGTTAAGCAAAGTCTCGGAGATTCAGCAATGATTAAATAAAAAAGTAAACTATAACTTCTTAAAACAAAGTAACATTATTGGTCGAATAACCGGAAAGTGTAACGTTTATGAAGTATTTAGACTATTCAACCGTTACCGGAGCTGCCAATTTATTATTAATGAAAGAACCATTCAGGGTATTGATAGCCATTATAACTTTTAAGCGACCAAGAGGACTAAAGCACTTATTAAAAACTTTGCAATCTCAAGAAGTGAGTGATGCTATACAGGTCGAGATTTTGGTGGTAGATAATGATTGCACCGGTGAAACCCCAAAAATTATTGCGGAGCTAGCGTCTACGGCATCTTTCAAATTAAATTTAGTAGAAGAACCGGAAAATGGCATTGTCTCTGCCCGGAATAAAGCTGTCGATTTTTTTTTGCAAACGTCCTTTCAGGCTTTAGTTTTTATCGACGACGACGAATGGCCCAGCAATACGACTTGGCTGCAAACCTTAGTAAATACTCAAATCCAAACCCAGGCCGATATTGTTACCAGCCTGGTACACGTAATAGCCAAAGATTCTTCTAAAAAATGGGTAGAAAAAGTTTTGGATTATGGCAGTCATATAAAAAAAAATGTAGGGCCGACAAACCGGTTTTACACTAACAATTTATTGCTAATGCGGCGGGTGTTAGAAGTTATAAATCCTGCTTTTGATATACGGTTTGCTTTTACCGGTTCCTCTGATCTTCATTTTTGTATTAAATGCCGACAAGCCGGTTTTAAGGCTGTTTTTACCCCGGACGCTCCGGTTCAGGAATATTACCCTATCTCCCGTTCCTCTTTGCGCTGGTTCTTTTTACGAGGGTATCGTGCTGGCGAAGGGGCCACCCGTGCCACGCTTTATGAAGGTACTTTCCCTTTTGCTTATTTTTATTGTTTAGCAATGAGTGGGGTCCGTTTCGTACGTGGTATTTTCAATATAGTAATTGGTCTTACTACAGTCGATAAAGCCATTATAGCCCGCAGTTTTCTGCAAGTTGGGTCGGCTTTAGGTACCCTAGGTGGTTTATTTGGCATGTCCTATCAGGAATACAAAACCATCCATGGTTCGTAGTTAATTAATTTTATCAAGAACTTAACTATATGATTTAAGATTAGTTTTTATTCCGTTTAAATGGCAGATTTCATAATAATTTATAGTTGGATGAAGAAAATTTATTTTAATATGTCAATTACTCCATCCTAAATTTTCTACATTTCTAACTACTTTTATGTATTTACCATACTGAACTGAATTTGTAAATTCAGTTCCTACTTCTTTACATCTACTCTTCATTTGCTGTAAATCACTATTTAACAGTAAAGTTATCGCGTTCACTAAAGAATCAACATCAGCGGCTTTATATTGATAACCTAGCTTTCTGGTAGTAACTAGATGTTCTAAATTTCTACCTAAACTATTGATTAAAGGAAGCCCCGCCGCAAAGTAATCATAACATTTAATTGGCATGGATACTGCCGATCCATCCGCATAGGTAGAAAAACCGAAATCGCAGAAAGAAAATAATTTGTATAACGTTTTGGTGGGTAAACTACCCAGGTAAATAATATTAGAACTAGCCTTAGCCGCTGATTTTACATTTTCTAATAAGGGGCCTTTGCCCGCAATCAAAAATTTAAGATTGGGCGCACTTACTTGCATTTTTTTTGCTGTTTCAAGTATCGAGGGTATATCGTATCCTTCTCCTAAAGTACCCGCATAAATTCCCCAAATATTACTTCCTTTTTCCGGCAAATGTAACTGAGTTAAAAGGCTACCATCGGCATCTTGCATTTCTTTTTCTAAGGAAGGTACATCACAACCCCAATAAACTACTTCTCCCGCAATTTTTTTATTGTACTGTAAAACCTGTTCCAGATAATCCGGAGATACGGCTGTAACAGCGGAGGCGTTTAAGTAAATATTTTTTCTCCTGTTGTAAAATGGCCAGAAAATTACTTTACTATACTTCCGTATCAGCTTAGGTAATTTTACTTCAAACGATTCTGGCCATAAATCAATTATATCTAAAATTAACTTAGCTTTAGCCTCTTGAATGAAGGATTTCAGAAAACTGTACATAAAAATTGCCGGCTCCTTCAGGATTACAATTGCGGGCGGCGGAATATTGTTAGGATTTGCTGCCACCCCTTTAGCGAAAGTTTGTTCATATTTGATTCGTTTAAACGAAATATGATGCTCATATCCAGTGGTTTCTACCAGTACAATATTTAAATTAGAATTAAGCCGAATTTGTTTTTGGTCGTTTACATAAGTTTTATCTTTATGGGAAAAATTTGATATAAATAAATGAACATTATAGCCAGCATTACTTAAAAATCTTGCTATTAAAAGATACCTACTGTCTCGCCAATTTAATTCCGGTATATCCGTATAAGGGTCAATAATCCAAATGCACTTCATATTTTTTGCTTTTTTCTCACCTGCCATGCTCGCTTATCAATAAAAGAATTAGTAGGCAAAAAAGAAAACTTAGGTACTAATTATTCCATCTATTTTATTAAAAGATTATGGATTAATGTCGTTTTCAATTTATTTAAGCGAAGAAATAATTATTAATGATTTAAAATTTTACGTAACAATTAAAAGCGGTAAAGTAATCCAGAATTGAAAATCAGGATCTTGCAGTACTATTTCAGATTATGTAACGGTGCAAAATTTAGTTTTTGCTCCGTAGCAACTATATTAGTAGTGCTTTACAAAAAATAGCGTGTAAAATTACAGTGAATAAAAAAGAATATCCCCGCCGCAAGCAGCGGAGTACCTGTTATAATTTTAGTTTGTTTCAACAAAAATGGTGGAGAATTAAACCCAAAAAGATTAAAGTATCTGCCGAAACCCGGAAAAATAAACGGGTAAAGCAGACTTTAATTCTTGTTTAGGTAATTTCGGTGAGATTAACTTATTTCTACTGGTTTAGAGTTGAACTGATACGTAGTATCCTGCCGGAACTGGTTATTTTCGCTCCTTAAAATACTAAAATTATTCAGTTCAATGTCCCAGTTATAGGTTCTTTGGTTTAGATAGGTAATTAAGGTGGGTAAAATTTCGGGAGTAGTATCGCGGAGGGCCAGAGATATATGCGGTACCCAATTTTCCGGATCGTAAAAATTGACAGTATGCCGGCTGAAAGCCCGAATACCCCGGTAAAGCTCGGCATGTACCAGGTTAAATCCATCCGCCCGGATAACCGGTACAAATATTACCGGGTGTTCGCCCGGAAAAATACCTAAACCGGTAGTCTTCACGCGAACGGATTTGGTTTGACCGGCAACCTCGCTTAAGTAAGTTTTTAATTGAGCTAATTTTTCTATTTCGCAAATCAGCCAGGTAACGTGCGGATCGGCCGTAATTTTAACCCCTTTTAAACCGAAGGTCCGTTCCAGATCGTCGATTATTTCATTCACCATTTGAGAATGCTCTGCATCCAATAAGGAGACAACCGCTACCATCATTTATTTTTAACCTGCAAACGAAAGAAAGTCCGTATTCGTTGTATTAGTTTTTAGTCCACAGTCCATGGACGGTAGACCAAAGTTGAGATTGTTAAGTTGCTAAATTGCTAAATTTTTTAAATAAATTAGTACAACCTTATAACTTTCCAACCTTAAAACCTACTGACTTGTAACTTGTAACGCATTTGCTTAGCTTTGCGTTTTTATTGCCTCCTTTCATGATTTCTATAAATAATCTCGATTTTCATTTCGGCAGCCGTACCCTTTACGAAGATGCCAGTTTACATATTAAACCGAAAGATAAAATTGGCTTAATTGGTTTAAACGGTACGGGTAAATCTACGCTGCTGCGCGTTCTGGTAGGGGAGTACAAGCCCGATAACGGGACCATTCAAATGAGTCGCGATACTACTTTGGGCTTTTTAAATCAGGATTTATTATCGTATCAAACCGAGGATAGTATTTTGCTGGTGGCCATGCAGGCATTTGAAGAAGCTTTGGTGCTGCAAAAGAAAATTGAAGAGGTACTACACCAGTTTGAAACAGATTACCGCGACGAACTGGTAGATGTATTAGCTAAGCTGCAAGAACAATTTGAAGCCTTGGATGGCTACAACATTCAGAATAAAGCCGAAGAAATTTTAGAAGGTTTAGGCTTTGGCACCGAAGAGTTACAAAAACCCTTGAAAACTTTTTCGGGTGGTTGGCGCATGCGGGTAATGCTGGCGAAAATTTTATTGCAAAAACCTTCTTTGCTCCTGCTCGATGAGCCTACCAACCACTTGGATTTACCTTCTATTAAATGGCTTGAAAATTATCTGGAAAACTATGAAGGAGCCTTGGTGATTGTATCGCACGACCGGGAGTTTCTGGACAAAACTACCAACACCACCGTTGAAGTAGCGCAGCAAAAATTAAATGTATACGCCGGTAATTATTCTTTTTACCTCGAAGAAAAAGAATTGCGCAACGAAATTCAGAAAGGAGCTTTTGAAAATCAACAATCTCAGATTCGGCAGGCCGAACGGTTTATCGAACGATTTAAAGCCAAAGCCTCTAAAGCCAAGCAAGCGCAAAGCCGCGCTAAAATGCTCGATAAACTGGAGCGAATTGATGATGTAGCCAGCGATGCTCCCAAAGTAAATTTTAAATTTCAGTTTACGGTGCAACCGGGCCGTCATATTCTGCGGCTGGAGCACATGAGTAAAAGCTACGGCGAGAAAATGATTTTCCGGGATACCCACGTAAATATTGAGCGAGGTGATAAAATTGCTTTAATTGGGGCGAACGGTAAAGGTAAATCCACGCTTTTGCGCATTATTGCCGGCGACGAACAAATTAATGGTAAGCGTCAGCTAGGCCATAACGTAATAATGGCCTTTTACGCCCAGCACCAGTTAGAATCTTTACACATTGAAAATGAAATTCTGCAGGAATTAATAGAAGCGGGCAGCAAACGTAACGAAATGGAATTACGCGGCGTATTGGGTTCTTTTTTATTTACGGGCGATGCGGTTTTCAAAAAAATTAAGGTTCTATCCGGGGGAGAAAAATCAAGGGTCGCTTTGGCCAAAACCTTAATTTCAGAAGCAAATTTTCTTTTGCTCGATGAGCCTACCAACCACCTGGACATGCAATCGGTTAATATTCTGATTCAGGCTTTAGAGCAATACGAAGGCACTTTCGTGGTGATTTCGCACGACCGTTACTTTGTAGAAAATGTGGCAAACAAAATCTGGTATATCGAAGATTATCAATTAAAAGAATATCCGGGAACCTACCACGAATACGAATACTGGCAAGAACAACGGGAGAAGAACAACCGCAAAAATGGAATTACCATAGAAAAGTCAGTAGCTAGTAAACCCCAAACTGTTAAAACCATTGCACCTACCGGCAACATGGTTAATTTGCAACAAGACTTAAAAAAATTGAACCAACAGTTGAAAGAGGTAGAAAACCAAATTGGTGAATTAGAAAATAAACAAGTAAACCTGGAAAACCAATTGGCTGATCCTAAAATATACGGTAACTCTTCGCGATTGCAGGAAACGACGCAGCAATTTGAAATTCTAAAAAAGGAACTTGAACGCAAAAATACGCTGTGGGAAGAAACCGTACAGGCCATTGATGAATTGGAAAGTCAAGTAAAAAAATCCTGATAAAATAAACCAAATGGGGGTGTCCGTTCGTTTTCTTACCTTTACGTATGATGATGAATAGACCCCCATTTTATTTACTCCTCGCTCTTTTCAGTTCTTTATTTTGGGGCCCAACTTGTGTTCCCGTGGAGCAAACCACTGCCTCATCGGGAGCTACTTCCGGGAAATCGGAATATTATGCCTCTACTGCGCTCCGCTACGAAGATTTCGTGTACGATCCTACCATCAAATCGGTGCAATGTTATGTGCAGACCGGTAATGCCGAAGAAGTATTTAATGCTCCGGTAGTGCCTCTGGTGCAAACTGAACCCATCATGCTGGAATTTGATCAGTTAAATACGCCTCAGCAACGATTTACGGTTAAATTTGTTTACTGCAATCTTGACTGGACCGAAGCACGCTTAACCCAAATTCAGTTTATGGACGAGTTCAATGAATTTTATATAACAGATGCTTTATCTTCTTACAATACCAAAGTACCCTACTTTCATTACCGCTTTCAGTTACCCCGCGTAAAACTTCCCGGTAACTACTTGGTAGTTGTAACCGATAGAAGCGGCAATCCAATTATTACCCGGCGCCTGTTGGTTTACGATAACCGGGTTACGGTGGCAGCAAAATCGGTTTTACCGGTAGGAACCGAAGAAAGGGCCACGAATCAACAAATAGATTTTAATATACTCTACCCGGAATATCCGGTTGTAAATCCTTCGCAGGAAATTAAAGTGGTGCTGCGCCAGAACAGCCGCTGGGATAATGCTAAAACTAACTTACGTCCTTCTTTTGTGCACGACACGCAAAAGCGACTGGAATATACTTTTTTTAACGGAGCCAGCAGTTTTCCGGGTTTAAAAGAATACCGTGGTTTTGATGATCGTAATCTACGAGGCCGGGGCTTTAACGTAGAAGCCGTTAGTTTAGAAGCAAACCCGGTAGAGGTAAAATTGTACCCCGAAAAAAATCGTTCCCGCGAAGTGTACTCCCAGGACGTAGATATAAACGGTAAAATGGTGTACGAGAACCGGCGATTTGGCAGCACCAATACCGGCGACCCCGATTATGTACTGGTAACTTTTGCCCTGGCAGCGCCTGATCCGGTTCCCGGCGATGTTTATGTATTTGGGCAACTGAGCGATTGGAAACTAACGCCGGAGTTTAAATTAACGTACGTGCCGGCTGCGCAGCAATACGCCGGGAAGATTATGTTAAAACAAGGATATTACAATTATTCCTTCGCGCTACAAGTGGCTAATCAACCGCAAAAGGCCAACGAAGCTTATTTTGAAGGCAGTCATTTTCAAACCCGTAATACTTACGATGTGCTTGTTTACTACCGTCCGCCGGGTACCCGCACCGATTTATTGATTGGTTATCAATGGCTCGAAACCAATGGTACCCGCCGTTAAAACTAGGTTAAATCTAATTTAATAATTTACGTATATTCTAAAAAGCTTTTTTCCTGTTTATAGAAAGTAACCACTAATTAGTCGGTTTTCTATTTTTTCTTCATCTTAAGTTTACAATTAAATGACTTTAAAATATTTAGCTTTATCTGGGTTAGTAGCCATTTCTACTATATCTAATACTGTACAAGCCGATACCGGCCACCGCGAGCTCCGCAAAAAATATCAAAAAACCTTAATTGCTGATTCGGTTGCTTTAAAAGCGCCGCATAATTGGTTTAACCTAGATTTTACTGATAATAAAGTGTTAGGCGTGAGTACCGAAAAAGCCTACGAACGTTTACAAAATCGCACTTCCCGCACGGTAGTAGTTGCCATTGTTGACTCCGGAGTGGACATTAAACACGAAGATTTACAAGGTATTATTTGGGTGAATCCCAAAGAAGTAGCCGAAAATGGGGTAGACGACGATAAAAACGGGTATGTGGACGATATTAATGGCTGGAGCTTTTTAGGAGGCAAAAATGGCCAGAATGTAAAAGACGATACCTACGAGCTTACCCGGCAATATGCCCGCTTGCGCAAGGAGTTTGAAAATAAGAAAAAGATTAAGCGTAAACAGAAAGAAGAGTACGCTCAATACCAAAAAATTAAAGCCGATTACGAAAAAGAAGTAAAAGATGCTCAGGCTCAGGCGGCCGATTTTCAAAAATTTTACGATACATTTAAACAAGCTGAATCCATTGTACAAAAGCACTTAGGCAAAACTGATTTTACTCCCAGCCAGGTAGAAGCCATAAACTCTTCGGATATGCGGGTAATGAAAGCAAAAGCTTTGCTGCAATACGCGTATGAAAATAATTTGGAAGAAGAAATTAAAAATGCGGCGGAGCATTTCGATTACGTTTTGAAAATTGGTTTGAATCCCGATTTTGATCCTCGCTCAATTGTGGGTGATAAATACGACGATATAAACGATAAATATTACGGCAACAACGACGTAATTGGTCCCGATGCCGACCATGGTACGCACGTAGCCGGTATCGTAGCTGCTAACCGTCGCAACAATCTGGGGATTAAAGGAGTGGCCGATAATGTAAAAATTATGGTAGTCCGCGCCGTTCCTAACGGCGACGAAAGAGACAAAGATGTGGCCAACGCTATTTATTACGCCGTAAACAACGGGGCCCAGGTAATTAACATGAGTTTTGGTAAATCTTACACTTCCAATAAAGAAGCCGTAGATGCCGCTATGAAATACGCCGAGAGCAAAGGAGTATTGCTGGTACATGGCGCGGGTAACGACGGGGAAAATCTGGATCAGGCGGCTAACTTTCCTTCTCGCACCCTGAAAAATGGTCAAACTTTACAAAATTGGCTGGAAATAGGGGCGACGGCTTGGGAAAACAATGAAAAGTTTGTAGCTAATTTCTCGAATTACGGCAAGCAATCGGTGGATGTATTTGCTCCGGGGGTAGATATTTATTCTTTAGGACCTAACCAAATCTACCAGGAACATAGTGGTACCAGTATGGCTTCGCCGGTTACGGCGGGAGTAGCGGCCTTATTATTTTCTTATTTTCCGGAATTAACGGCCGTACAAGTGCGGGATATTATTTTAAAATCTTCGGTGAAATACCCTGATTTACAAGTGGTTAAACCCGGCTTATACCAAAAAAAGGAACCTGGTCTGGTTCCTTTTGGGTCTTTGTCCATTACGGGTGGTATTGTAAATGCTGATGAAGCTGTGAAAATGGCAGAACAACTTTCCGCACAGAAATAATAAAAGAAAGTAACTGCGTAAAAGGCCAGCCATTTTAAGCTGGTCTTTTTTATTTAGCCGGTTTACTAAGATAAATATTTAAAGCTAATTCCACTCTATAGCTTAGCTAATACTTTTTTGTAGTAAATACGCAATAATAAAATTTTTACCAGTTAGAGGTATGATTTATTCATTGGGCTGAATGAAATCCCAGAGATTCCCGTATAAATCTTTAAATACGGTCACCATTCCAAAGGGTTCCTGCACCGGTTCCCGCACGAAGCTGATGCCTACTTGCTGCATGCTTTCGTAATCCCGCCAAAAATCATTGGTGTACAAGAACAAAAATACCCGGCCCCCTGTCTGGTTACCAATGCGGCTTTTTTGTTCGTCGGTGGTTGCTTTGGCCAGTAACAATCGGCATCCAACGGAACCCTTTGGAGCAATAATTACCCAACGTTTAGTTTCGGATAAAACAGTATCTTCTATTACAACAAAATTTAATTTTTGGGTGTAAAATTGAATAGCTTCGTCATAATCTTCTACTACTAAGGCTATTTGTCCTATTTGTTGTGCCATGCTGAAATTGAAATATTGATAATGGTTGAATTAGATAACAAATTAGATTTAATATGATATCTAATTAAAATAAACTAACTTAAACTTATATTAATACAAAAATTTATTTGTTGTGAAAAATTTTAGCGGTAAATACGAGCACTTCCGCATTATTTTCAATTCAATTTAAAAATAAATAATTCTTAACGGCGCGTTGATTCTGCTATTAGCTTACTCTGTATAGAACGAAGCAATTTATTTCATGGATGGCAAACATCTATATTAGATAATGAAAACTTGATTAAAAACCAGAATTTCTTTTAAGGGAATTTTACAACTTAATAGCTATGAAAAAAAACTTTAACTCCTTCTTTACTCAGAAAATTAGATTGGGTAGTGTTTTATTTTTAGCGCTATCTTTTACTTGTTTTGCATTTAGCAGTAGTACTCTAAAGACCGTTCATGCTGCGCTTGCCTCCACTGGAAGTTGGGTGTCGGTTAGTCCTTCTTCCGGCTCGGCTACTGCCCGGCACGAAGCCAGTTTTGTACAAGCCGGCAATAAGTTTTATTTACTAGGAGGCAGAGGCATCAAGCCGGTTCAGGTATTTGATCCCCAGAATAAAACCTGGACAAGCAAAGTAAATACGCCCATCGAGTTGCATCATTTTCAAGCAGTAGCTTTAGACGGCTTAATTTACGTAGTAGGAGCTTTTACGGGATCTTACCCACGTGAAAAACCGGTAAGTACCATTTACATCTATAATCCGGCCACTAACAAATGGATTACGGGGGCTACCATTCCAAGCGCCAGGCGACGTGGTTCATCGGGAGTTGTCGTTTACAATAAAAAAATTTACCTCGTAGCGGGCATCAAAGATGGACATTGGGCCGGTCACGTCAATTGGGTGGATGAGTACAATCCGGCTACTAATACCTGGCGAATCTTAGCCAACGCTCCGCGGGCCCGCGATCATTTTCAGGCAGGAGTAATTAATGGCAAAATATACATAGCGGCCGGACGCCGGTCTTCAGCTAGTACCAATCAAACGTTTACCCTAACTGTTCCGCAAGTAGATGTATACGACTTTGCAACGAATAAATGGGCTTCTTTACCCAGCAGCAGTAATATACCCACGCAGCGAGCCGGAACTGCCAGTGCTGTTTTAGGCGAAGAGTTAATCATAATTGGCGGTGAAAGTGGTTCCCATTCTACCGCCCATAAACATACCGAAGCCTTAAATGTAAGCACCAAAACCTGGCGCCGATTAGCCGATTTGAAGCAAGGCCGACACGGAACACAGGCCATAGTGAATAATAATAACATTTACATAGCGGCGGGTTGTGGCAATCGGGGTGGAACTCCGGAGTTAAATACCCAGGAAGCATTTTATTTTAATTCTCGCACGATACCAACCGGATCAGCTATTACCCAAAGCAAATTAGCCGTTCCCACCAGCTTAAGCTTTGGCACCGTAGCCGTAAATGCATCCAGCAGCAAAACTGTTACTCTTACCAATACCACGGGTAACCAAGCCGTTGTTATTTCTTCCGTAACTAAATCAGGGGCCAGTGCTTTTACTTTTAGTTCGCCTTACGCCTTACCATTTGTACTTGCTCCGGGTAAAAGTGTTAGCATCAATGTAAAATTTAGCCCCAAAGCTTCCGGAAGTCAATCAGGTAATTTAATTATTAAGCATTCTGGTCAAGTTGGTAGTGCAACCATTGCTTTAAGCGGAGCCGGTAAAAGTACAGCCGCTAAAATTAATCGTGAAAATGAGACCGAAAGCAGTTTTACCACAAAGGAAATTTTAGTTGCTTATCCGAATCCTATCACCAATCAACAATTTAGCGTAAATCTTCCGGAAAAAGTAGTAGGAGAGATGCCTTTTATAATCGTAAATTCTTCAGGCTCGGCAGTAGTTAAAGAAAAACTACATATTACTGTTCCCACTTCCACGTTACCATTTAACTTAACTAACCATTCTTTAAATTCCGGGATGTATTACCTGAAAATAAATGAAAATGGGAAAAACTATTTAATAAAGATATTAATAACTAATAATTAACCTGTCTTTATAAATTTAATGCTAAGCAAAAGAGCCAGCGTAAAGGTCTTACGTTGGCTCTTTGCTTAGTATTAGAAAATCTAAATTTCTTATACGTTAAATCGGAAGTGCATGATATCGCCATCCTGCACTACGTAGTCTTTCCCTTCTACCCCCATTTTACCAGCTTCCTTAATTTTAGTTTCGGTTTTGTACTCTTGGTAATCGGGTAATTTAATTACTTCTGCCCGGATAAAACCTTTTTCAAAATCAGAGTGAATAACCCCGGCCGCTTGCGGCGCTCTCCAACCTTTCTGGATAGTCCAGGCGCGAACTTCTTTTGGCCCAGCGGTAAAATAGGTAATCAAATTTAATAGATTATAAGAGGCGCGAATCAACTTGTTTAAGCCAGATTCTTGTAAACCATATTCGGCTAAAAACATTTCTTTTTCATCCGGGTCGGTTAACTCCGCAATTTGCGCTTCAATGGCCGCTGAAATAACTACTACTTCGGCATTCTCGTCTTTTACGTGTTGTTTTAGCGTTTCCACAAATTTGTTCCCGGACGTAATAGAAGCTTCGTCTACGTTGGCAACGTAGATAACCGGTTTTAAAGTTAATAATTGCAGATCGGCTACGGCTTCCAGGTCTTCGTCGGAGGCGGCTAAAGACCGGGCATTTTTACCACTTTCCAAGTGCGCTTTAAAAACTTGCAGCGAAGCGAATTCTTTTTTCGCTTTGGCATCACCGGCTTTAGCGGTACGTTCCACTTTCGCAATTTTTTTGTCAATAGATTCCAGATCTTTTAATTGCAGCTCCGTATCAATTACTTCTTTGTCAAATATTGGATCTACTCCGCCCGCTACGTGTACAATATTGGGGTCGTCGAAGCACCGTACTACGTGAATAATAGCGTCTACTTCCCGGATATTGGCTAAAAATTTATTGCCCAGACCTTCGCCTTTGCTGGCTCCTTTTACCAATCCGGCAATATCCACGAATTCAATAATGGTAGGAAGCACCCGCTCCGGATGCACTAATTCTTCCAGAATTTGCAACCGCTCGTCGGGCACGGTTACCACACCCACGTTGGGCTCAATAGTACAAAAAGGGTAATTTGCCGACTCCGCTTTAGCACTGGAAATGGCATTAAATAAAGTTGATTTCCCGACATTCGGCAAGCCGACGATTCCGCAACGTAATCCCATGAAAATAGTATATGCTAGGTTTTTAGTAACAAGTTTTCAGAAAAATAATAAAGCAGTTGAAACAAGATTGTTAATGAAATCTGTTTGATAAGATGCTGTTTACTTCTTTTCCCTTAATTTAAATTTGGGCGCAAATATAACTACAATTTCGTTAGCACACCTATAACTACCCAAATCACCGTTTTAAATCAGGATAAGAAAAAATTTTCTAACGTAAATAAGATGTAACGACTCGTACTATTTAACAGAAGTTGTACGGAAATTAAGTTAAAAACAGAAGGGCTAGAATCAGAAAACCCAGGGCATAAAGGCCATACACTTTTTTATCGGAGGAGGTAAAAAAGCCAATAGCGGCGGCAATAAAAGCAAAAACAGTTTGCAAGCCAATTATCCGGAAAAGAGCTGAGTTAATTATACCGTTTGTTTGCTGCCGGATAATAAAACCAGCGTCCATTTCCGGGTCATCTATGTATTTCCAACCCTTTTTTTTAATTTCCGCTTGTTTTTCGGTTTGTATTTCTTTATCAATTTTGGGATAAAAGAGGAGGCGGTAACCTAAGAATGTGATAGCTAAAAAACAAAATAAAACAAAGGGCCCTTTTACCAACCGGAAGGGATTTTTAAATAAAAAAACTAACCCAACATTTAGAATCAACAACAGAAAAAGAATAAGTTTCAGGTTAGTAATAAACGAAACCATTATTTAGAATTTAGGAAAGAGTTTTATAAAGGGAAGAATTCTTTTAAAATAAAAAAGGCAAATGTATAGAGACCTACTATGAGGTAATAAATTGAAAGATCAGAAAGTTAATAAGCCCGGATGCCTTATCGTAAAATAAAAAAGCCCACGCAAAGCATGAGCCTCATCCAAGCTAACATCCGTTAAAAACCTAAATAGTACCTATTCCCACTTTAACTCGTCGTCGAGTGTGGCTGGTTCCGTGGCCTGTTTTTCCAGTTCAGCCAGGATGTCCTCGGTGAGGAGTTCTGTTTTAACGTGGTCGATGGTACTTTGCAAGGCTTCCACAAATTTAGCGAAATCTTCTTTGTACAGGAAAATTTTGTGCTTCTCGTACGAATAAGTATCGTCTTTGAATTTACGTTTGCTCTCTGTGATGGTAAGGTAATAATCGTTTGAACGAGTAGATTTCACATCAAAGAAATACGTCCTTTTCCCTGCTCTTATTCGTTGTGAATAAATTTCAGCTTTTTCGTTGTTCTCTTCCACTTTTCTCTATTTTCTGGTTTAGATATAAGGCTAAAGTAGTATATTGTTATGATTTATAAAAATTTTCAAAGTTAAATTTAGATTGTTTTTGTAAATATATTTTCCGGCTTACGTATTAAGGAAATTATTTCAGCCGGATTTCGTTAAAAATCAGGGTAAATATAACTGGCAAACCTGGTGATTGTTTATCTTACATTCTACTTTCTGAAGCTACCTGCTATCGATGAAAAATACGCCCACTATTGATTTGGCCGCTATCCGCCGGTTTGAGAATCTTGAATTTTTAGCTAAACAATTAGTAGCCGGATTTATTACCGGTTTGCACCAATCTCCTTACCACGGGTTTTCGGTGGAGTTTTCGGAACACCGGCTCTACAACAGCGGCGAAAGTACCCGCCACATGGACTGGAAAGTTTTTGCCCGGACCGATAAATTGTTTGTGAAGCGCTACGAAGAAGAAACCAATTTGCGTTGTCATTTACTAGTCGATGTTTCACCTTCGATGTATTATCCGGTGGAAACTTACGGTAAAATTGCCTTTAGTGCCTTAAGTGCGGCCGCCATTGCCGTAATGCTTCAAAAACAGCGCGATGCGGTAGGTTTGGTTACTTTTTCAGATAGAATTAATTTGCAAACGCCGGTAAAATCGACGAGTACGCACTTACATACTTTGTTGCTCAATCTACAGCAGGTATTGCAGCAACCTACGCCTACTAAAACCACCGAAACGGCCACGGTGATTCACCAAATTGCGCAGCAAATTCCGAAACGCTCTTTAGTAATTATTTTTAGCGATATGTTGGGCCGCTCCGATGATTCCTCGGCCCTATTCGCGGCATTACAGCATTTAAAGCACCAGAACCACGAAGTATTGCTGTTTCACGTAATGGACAAACGCACCGAAGAACAATTTGAGTTTGCCGAACGCCCCTATACTTTTGTGGACGTTGAATCCGGTGAAGAAATTAAGCTGCAGCCTTCGCAGGTAAAAGCGCAGTATCAAGCGGCCATTAACCAGTTTAAACAGGATTTAGCTTTAAAATGCGGCCAATACAAAATTGATTTTATTCCGGTAGATATTTCGGAACCCTTCGATAAAGTACTGCAATCTTACTTGATTAAACGGGCAAAAGTAAAGTAGTTATTAGTCCACAGTCAACGGTCCACGGACGATGGATTAAAGATGAATTGCTGGATTATTAGTTCTCCTGGAAAGACAAGATACTTCCTGGGTTTTCGCAAAAATATCAAAATGCCCACTTTTGAAGGCGTAGGGGAATAATGAGTTAGTAAAAACGTTCATTTGGCAAAAGGTCTGACTTCTTTAGATCCACTTAGAAACTTTATTTTAATTATAACTTTTCAACAATCCAACAATTCATCAATGGACTGTCGACTGTGGTCTATTGACTAACATCCAGCGACTGCCATAAGTATTTACAGGCAATACTCCGGTAGGGGCGCCAGTTTTCCGCAATTTCGCGCATTTGGGCGAATAAAGTTTTACCGGTAGCTTCTAAACCGTAGGCTTTTTTCATCGCATTTTGAATACCTAAATCCAAAACCGGAAATACATCCGGCCGGTCTAAAGCAAACATTAAAATCATTTCTACGGTCCAGCGGCCTACTCCTTTAATTTGGGTAAGATGCGCAATTAAGGCTTCGTCCTCTAAGGCATTCACAAATGCATGTTCCAGTTGTCCGGTTTCTTTAAAAGCGGCTACGTTCCGGATGTAATTTAATTTTTGGTAAGATAAACCCACACTGCGCAAAGTGTCATCGGGTAAAGCTTGCAGCAATTCTGGATACGGGTATTGTTCGGGAAAAAGATTTAAAAAACGGTTTTTAATAATGTTGGCTACTTTTGTGGAAAGTTGCTGACTAATTATAGAACTAAGTAAACTCAGATAAATATCCGTACGCGCCGATGATTGGATAACAGGCCGGCCCTCCATAATACTAGCCAGAATTGTATCCCGCATTAAAACAGATTGCCAATCTAAAATAAGAGTCATAAACTTCTATTAAGCAATTAAGGTCAAATCTTTACTTAAAATCAGATTTTGATACGGAATGCCTGACACGTAAAAAGTATAATTTTGGCGCGGCTTAAAACCTAACTTCTCGTAAAAAGAAAGCGCTAGTTGATTGTTTTGCCAGACAGATAACCAGATTACCGCATACTCTTTGTTTTTACAATGGTTTTCAACGAATTGGTAAAGTTGGTGGCCAATACCTTGCCCAATGTAATTTTGCAAAACATAAATCCGCTCTAGTTCAGTAGCATTACCATTTTTAAGAACTTCCGGCGGGCGATCATCCCTGACTTTAGCATAACCCACCGGAGTTTTTGCTAAAAAAACTAAAAAGTAAGTAGCGGCATTTTGTTCTATTTCGGAGGTTATTTTTTCTTTTTGAAAAGCAGCGGCCAAATAGGTGAGCATGGCTTGTTTGGGTACTACTTTATAAAAAGTTTCTAAGAAAGTTCTCCTACCCAATTCTGCTAAAACAGGTGCATCGACCGGTTCGCCTAACCGAATAATTAATTCTGCTTCGGAGAAAAGTGGGCCAAGTGGCATTTCATTTAAAATTTTAAATTTAGTAATACGTGTAGGGTGTGATCTAACATATCATCGGTAAAATCTAAATGCGTTACCAAGCGAATACTTTGCGGACCAAAATCTAAAGCTAATACATTTTGTTCCGCCAACTTCTGCAGAAATTGTTTCTCGGTAATTTGGTCTATTAACCTAAAAATAACAATGTTGGTATCTACGGGTTGAATACTTTGAACAAAAAAACAGTTCTGCAGGGTTTCAGCTAAGATTTTTGCTTTTACGTGATCTTCAACTAAACGACTCACGTGATTATCTAAGGCGTAAATACCGGCGGCAGCCAAATAACCCGCCTGTCGCATTCCACCGCCAAAAACCTTACGGATGCGCCGGGCTTTCTGAATAAATTCTTTACTCCCCACTAATACCGAACCTACCGGAGTTCCTAAACCTTTGGATAAGCAAACCGAAATGCTATCAAAATATTGGCCATAGAATTGGGGCTGTTCATTGGCGGCAACCAGCGCGTTAAAAACCCGAGCGCCATCTAAATGAAAAGCTAAATTGTTTTCCTGACACACTGCGGCAATTGCCGCAATTTCAGGTAAAGTATAGTAAGAACCGCCGCCTTTATTAGAAGTGTTTTCCAAAGAAACCAGTTTCGATAAGGGATAGTGGATATTGTTGGGCCGAATGCCACTCCGGACCATTGCGGGAGTGATTTTACCGCGTTCACCGTGTAATAAATAAACCGATGCTCCGGAGTTAGCAGCAATTCCACCGCCTTCGTACTGGTAAATGTGAGAAGTATAATCGCAAATAACTTCCGAAAGCGGTTCGGTATGAGCTTTTATAGCAATCTGATTCGTCATGGTGCCGGAAGGGCAAAAAAGGCCGGCTTCCAGATTAAATAAGTGGGCTGTTTTTTCTTCGAGCGCGTTTACGCTTGGGTCCTCACCAAAAACATCGTCGCCCACGGGAGCAGCAAACATAGCCTCTAACATGGCAGGTGTAGGCCTCGTAACGGTATCGCTGCGTAAATCGGGTATAAGCATGCGTAGATTAATAAACTTTAAATAGAAGGTTAATATAAAAGGTAAAATTACGGGTGGGTTAACCTACTTGCAACTTCTTAAGCTAGTATATTGCCGGTAAGGCCCTATTTAACTAGCCAAAGAAATAAATAGTAGAAATAACAGAGTAGGGACTTACAGGCTTTAAAACAGAATTTTTTGAAAATGTAAAATTAAAATCTTAATTTTGCGGTTCAATTATAAAATTAGAAAGATGGCAGTTACCAGACTTAAAAGAAAAGATCGTAAAAATAAAGCAAGAGCCAATAACAAGCAGCGTATCATCAAGCAATTATTAGCTACTCCGGTTATTAAAAATGTAGATGTAGAAGCGCTCAAAGCTCAATTTTCAGTTTCAACCCCCGCTACTACAACTGCTACAGCTACCACTACCGAAGCAGCTGCTGAGTAATTTTTCTTACGTTAACTTTTTCTTGTGAAGTTAACTGCCTCCTGCTTTCGGTATATATCTAAAAAGATTTGAATAAGTGTATTTGCTCCGGCAGGTACACTTTTTATTTTAAGCCCGTTTTCCTAATTCTACTACTTTTAATTCGCTTATCTTTCCTTCGTTTATATTAAAGGTAACCAGCGTTCGTATTTTATGAAAACCATGTCGGCCGGCCGCTCCTGGGTTGATATGTAATAAGTGATTGGTTTTATCGGGCATAATTTTAAGAATATGCGAATGCCCGCAGATAAACAATTGCGGCGGATTTACTTTAATTTCTGCCCGAATGTCCGGATTGTATTTACCGGGGTAGCCACCAATATGCGTCATTAACACATCCAGTCCTGAACAAGTAAACCGCAAAGTTTTAGGATGAATGGAACGGATAGTTCTATCATCAATATTGCCGTACACGCCGCGAAGTGGTTTTAAGGCCGACAGTGTTTCTGAAACAGCTACATCCCCAAAATCACCGGCATGCCATATTTCATCACAATCGTGTAAATGCCCTAATATCTGCTCATCCAAATAACTGTGTGTATCCGAGAGCAGGCCGATTTTCATAGGTGTTGGTTAGAAAGTTGAAAAGTTAGAAGGTTGGAAAGTTGAAAAATTAGAAGGAAAGTTGAAAAGTTAGATGAATATGGTTATGAAGTTTTTTGCGGTAAACTAGTGCCTGGAAAATACTCGCATGCTTGCTAAAAGAAACAAAAAAATTTATCTAACTAGAAAATAACTTTTCAACTTTCTAACCTTTCAACTAATAACTTTCCCCCAGGTTGCCGGACTTTTGCGCCAATCGGAGAGGGTTTGTAAGGCGCTGGCCGTTATGTAGCCTTGCTCCAGGGCAATACCTAATAAGTTTTGATAATTGCTTAAGGTATAGAAAGGAATGCTGGCTTCGGTAAACGTTTTGGTGGCTACCTCGAAACCGTAGGTGAAAATGGCAACCATTCCTATAACTTCGGCACCGGCTTCCTGAACGGCTTTGGCCGCCTTTAACGAGCTTCCTCCCGTAGATATTAAATCTTCCACTAACACTACTTGTTGGCCTTCCCGCAATCTTCCTTCTATTTGGTTACCCATTCCATGACCTTTTGGCTCCGGACGAACGTATATATAAGGCAGATCGAGGACATCGGCCACTAAGGCTCCCTGAGCAATACCAGCTGTGGCAACTCCCGCAATTACTTCGGCCTGCGGAAATTGTTCGGAGATTAATTCGGCTAAACGTTTCTTAATAAAAGTACGAATAGTGGGGAAAGAAAGCGTAACGCGATTATCACAATAAATGGGTGAGTTCCAGCCAGAGCTCCAGGTAAAGGGGTTATCCGGGCGAAGTTTTACCGCTTCGGTCTCGAGCAGGAACGAAGCTACTTTAAGGGCAGTTTCCGACTTTTGCATGACCGAAAGTACGTAATAATTTTTCAGTTTTTTTACGAGCTCTTGTTTTTGTTTCCGGATTATTCTTTATTGATTTGTAAAAACAATATTTACCTTCAGCTAAAACTTTCTCGATGAACGTTTTCATTAACGATATTCCTCTGATTATTAAAAGAACCAGTGAGAAGGTATTTAAACACCATTACGACTTAATTCTGGACGAAAGCTCTTCTTTTACTTCTAAAGATTTAGTAGGAGATGTTCTTATCCGGAATGTGGGTGACGCTACTATCGACCGGATGGTGCGGCTAATGGAAGTTAAAAAATTAAAAAAATTAAACTCCCTTACCTTAATTACTGATAAAAAAAACCGGCTCATCCGGCACCTGAAAGATCAGTTTAAAATTGTGAAAGCCGCTGGCGGATTAGTGGTGAAAGAAGGTAAAATCTTAATGATTCATCGCTTGGGTATGTGGGATTTGCCGAAAGGTAAATTGAAAAAAACGGAAGATGAACGCGAAGGGGCTATTCGGGAAGTAGAGGAGGAGTGCAACATTCGAGTAGAAACCACCGATAAACTGCCTAAAACCTGGCATTCGTACGCTTATAAAGGCAATAAAATTCTGAAAAAAACCAGCTGGTACGTGATGAATTGCCTGGATGATTCGATGATGAAACCGCAAGCCGAAGAATTTATTGAAGAAGTAAGATTTATGACCCCGGAAGAGGTAGAATCTGTTTTACCCGAAGCTTATGCTTCCATTGCTTTTATCATTCATTATTACCTCCGCGCGGCTAAATCCGGAATGGTATAAAAGCATCTACGTTGCCGCCATAAGAATGAATTTCGCGGATAATAGACGAACTAATTGCGGCCAAGGGTGGCGAAGTAATTAAAAAAACCGTTTCTAAACCTGGATTTACGTGGCGATTGGCCTGGGCAATTGTATTCTCGTATTCGAAATCCGTGGTATTGCGCAATCCCCGCAGCAAAAAACGGGCTCCTGTTTCCCGGGCAAAATCAGCGGTTAAACCTTTGTACGCTTGTACCCGAATACGCTCATCAGATTTAAATAAATCAGCAATTATTTCTACCATTTTTTCTACGGGCATGTAACGTTGTTTCGTGCTGTTGTTGCCAATGGCAATAATTAACTCATCGAACAAGGCTGCGCCCCGTTGGACTACATCTAAGTGACCGTTGGTAAAAGGGTCAAAAGATCCTGGAAAAATAGCAATGCGCTTCATGGAGAGTAGTTACAAGTTGTAAAGTTAGAAGGTAAAAAGTTTCAAGGTATATTTTGCAGCAATCTAACAATTCACCAATCCAACAATCAACTAAATAAGCTACTCACAAAAATGCAAACTAAATAATTCTAAGTAGCGGTGTTCAAATTGCTCTTCAAATTTATAACTGTAAGATAATCCGGAAGGTCTTTTACCCAGGTGCACGTGCCGTACGTACTTTCTTAAGATATCAAATAAATCAGAATCGTGCAGAATATCTCCCCAAATCAGCAAAGGATCCTGATCAGGGTTAAGTTTATGCTCCTGCATTACAAAAATTACAAAATAGATAAAATCCTCCGGGCTTAAGTAGTAAAATACATTACAAAATTCCAGGTTACCATCTTTCAGTAAAATAAGCGTGAGGTAATTCTGTTCTAAGTAAGCGTACATTTTTAATTGCGGACTGCGTTCGGTCAGATGCAGTAAGGATTCAATTAAAACGCTGGTTTGATGCCGAATTTGTATTTTTCCCGCATGAAACAACTCAATGAGTAAAGATTCAAAGTAATGTTCCATGGCAAAAACATTTACCATGTCGGTACCTTGGTGACGGTAGGCTAAAACCTGGTCGTCATTTTCATCTAATTCGGCGTGTAATTGTAAATAAGTAGCAGCTTCTTTAGCATCGTAAAGCATACCGGGTAAAAAAGTAAACTTCTGATTCTTTACGGCCACTCGTACCTGGTGCCATCTAACCGTACTATAAAAAGCATGATCGGTAAGCAGGGTACGCAATTGCTGCACCAACTGAATGGGAGTGAATACGTTGGCTAAAACATAATCTTCGAGGGCAACAAATTTATGTCGAATAGTATCTTCGATGCCGAACCGAAAAGTATGTTTGCTGGCGGCAATGTATAAATTATAAACATCCGCATTGCTAACAGCGAAGGATTCATCGATTAGTTGCGTTTGGAGTTGGTAATTTTGGCGGATAGTAGTCAAACGAGCGGATAGTTTTACAATTATAAGTCTGCAAAGATAAAAATAAGCGTTTAGGTTTATTTACTTAATTTTTTCTACCATTACGAAACATTGGTTTGATTGGGAATATACAGCAAATCCTCCAGTTGTTGTAAATGGTGCAAAGTTTGGTGTAGTTGGTTAAGAGGTATTTGCTGAACTTCCGGCAAAGTTTTAAAAGTGGTTTCTACGATTAATTGATTTTCCAATCCCAATTCCGGATCACGACCTGTACTTAAACTTCCACCGGTAATAGTAACTTTAAAAAAGACTTCCAGCGCGTGCAACGGTAAAGAAATAAATTCATTGATAAACAAGAAATTATCGACTCTTACATCTAAACCGGTTTCCTCTTTAAATTCCCGGATTAAAGCATTACGCATTGATTCGCCGTAGTGCAAACCTCCTCCCGGCGGCGACCACAAACCCGTCGTATTTTGCGCAAAAGGCTGATGCCGGATAAGCAAAATTTTATTTTGATGCAGGCAAATACCGCTAACCCGAACGCGTAACTTACCGGAATAATGCGGTTCCGAAACTGAAGTTGCCATAATACCTTTAAAATTTAAGTAAAAATAGAATTTAAATAAACTAAAACTAGTCAGGCTAATAAGTAAAGGTTATCGGTAAAGGTAATTAAGTAGTACATTCCAATTGTGCTGTGTACTTTTGCTGCATGATAAAAACCTTGAATCCTAATTTTCAAAATACCATAAACGAGAGGTTGCGAAACCAAAACTTCATGGCTTTAGTTGGTTTTGAAATCACTAAAATTGCGGAAGGTTTAGTGGAAGGCGAACTGCTCTTAACATCCAAACATCAGCAACATAGAGGCTTTGTGCATGGCGGTGTAACAGCTACCCTGGCCGATATTACGGCCGGTTTAGCCGCTGTGAGCCTGGTTCCCGCCGATCATCACGTAGTTACGGCCGATTTAAAAATTTCTTATCTAAACCCCGGCGTGGGCGAGAAACTATTTGCCCGAGGCTGGGTGTTAAAACAAGGCCGCAAACTAAATTTCTGCGAAGCGGAAGTATTCTGCCATGATTATAATAAGCCCGCCGTTTTAATAGCGAAAGCCTCGGCTATTATGGTCACTATTACTCCAGATGAATTGGAAATTAATTCAGAGAAATTAGAAATTAAAAGTTAGAAATTATGAATTTATTAAATCATTTATCCTTTTACATGGAAAGTTAAAATCAATAATCAACAAACTAAATAGAGAAAGAGGAATAACGATTAACATTTGTTCCATTATAATTCCTTAAAATCATTCCTAATTTCTAATTTATCAACTACCGACATGCGTCCGGAAGAAGCCTTACTCAAAAATTTTCCGTTCGAACCTACCGCCGACCAAGCGAGGCTATTTAAAAAACTGGATATCTTTATCTCGAGTCGTACTACTACCAAAGAAGTATTTTTATTAAAAGGATTTGCAGGAACGGGTAAAACCACTGTGCTAACTTCACTGGTAAAAATTTTAAATTCTTTCGGCTATAAATATGTACTACTGGCGCCAACTGGCCGGGCGGCGAAAGTAATGTCGTCTTATTCGAAAAAGCCGGCTTCTACTATTCATAAAAAAATTTACCGCCAGAAAAATAATCCGTACTCCGAAGGTTTGGCCTTTACCCGTCAGCCTAACAAATTAAATAATGCCGTTTTTATTGTGGATGAAGCTTCTATGATTTCGGATGAAAAAGCCTTTGGGGATAATGGGCTCTTGCAGGATTTAATAAGTTATGTATTTGAAGGCCAAAATAATAAATTACTGTTAATTGGAGATACCGCTCAGCTACCGCCGGTTAGCCAAACTTTAAGTCCCTCGCTGGACGCCGATTATTTAAAATCGAACTTCCGCTGCGAAGTGTACGAAATTGAATTACGACAGGTAATGCGGCAAGCCCAGCAATCGGGTATCTTAATGAACGCTACCAGTTTACGCGAGCAACTTCGGCAACCCGAACCTCAACTAAAAATGCGTACCCGGCCTTACAAAGATTTGTACCGAATGACGGGCGAAAAATTAGAAGATGGATTGCGGTATGCCTACGATAAATTTGGGGTGGAAAATACTACTGTTATTTGCCGTTCCAACAAGAATGCAAATCAATATAATCAACACATTCGGCGGCAGATATTTTTCTCCGAAGATGAAATTGGCGTGAGTGATTACCTCATGATCGTCCGGAATAACTATTTCTGGCTCGATAAAAACTCAGAAATTGGTTTTATGGCCAACGGCGATTTTGTGGAAGTTACGAAAATAATCCGCTACGAAGATATGTACGGTTTCCGTTTTGCCGACGTTCGAATTCGTTTCGTGGATTACCCCAACGAAGAAGAACTGGAAGTTAAGATTATGCTCGATACCTTGTACACCGAAGCGCCCGCTTTACCGGCCGATAAAAACAAACAATTGTACCAGGAAGTATTAAAAGATTACTCTGATTTAGGTACTAAGCGGGAACGCAGTCAGCAATTAAAAAAGAACCCTTATTTAAACGCATTACAAGTTAAATTTGCTTACGCACTTACGTGCCATAAAGCCCAGGGCGGACAATGGGACGCCGTATTTGTGGATCATGGCTATTTAAAAGAAGAGATTACCGGCATTGATTTTGCACGTTGGCTGTATACGGCCGTTACCCGAGCCGCTACCGAATTATACCTGGTAAATTTTAATCAGCAACTATTTGGCGATTAAGGAGATAAATTTACTAGGATTGAAACTATAAATTTATATTTTTGTTTTATATTCAACTTACTTAATCCATTCATTTAACATGAAAAAATTAGTTTATTTAGCACTAAGCTTAACTTTAGGAGTTTCAGTAGCTAATGCACAAACTACCGCTCCGGCCGCTGCCAGCAAAGTAGTAACCAATGGCCCCGCCATTACATTCGTAGAAAGCAAGCACGATTTCGGTAATATCAAACAAGGTGATGTTGTCGAATACACTTTTAATTTCAAAAACACTGGTAACCAACCTCTTCTTATTTCGGATGTAGGAGTAACCTGCGGTTGTACCGCTACGGATTATACCAAAGAGCCGGTTGCTCCCGGTAAATCTGGTTTTGTAAAAGCAAAATTTAATTCGGCTTACAAATCAGGTATGCAGAACAAAATTATTACTATTAAATCTAATGCCACTGCCGGCGATGCCCAAGTAGCCATTATATCTAACGTGATTGTGCCTACCGAAGCTTCGGCTAAACCAACCGATGCTAAAAAGAACTAATTAAGACAATGGGTTGATTCAAGTAAGACTATTGAAGTTGTTACTTAATCATTCAAACATACTTAAAACCTGGTAAAAATTTTACCGGGTTTTTTATTTTATTGCTTTTGCAAGGGTAGTTTACTGATAGCCAAAAATAAATACAACCAGCCGGCAATAAACAAAACGCCGCCAAAAGGAGTAACTGCTCCTAATACCGTTATACCACTTAAACATAGCACGTACAGCGAGCCCGAAAATACTACTATTCCCAAAAGTAAAAGCAAACTGGCCGTACGCAATTGTTTAAGCGGTAAATGCAACTGTAAAAGACCAATTAAAAAAATGGTTAGGGTATGATACATTTGATACTTTATGGCCGTTTCAAACGTTTCCAACCTTCCGGCTGCTTCCAGAGATGGCCGGAGCGCATGTGCGCCGAAAGCTCCAATCATAACTGTAAGAGCGCCAAGTAAGGCTGCCGTTAACAAGCTTTGTTTCTGATTCATAAATTATTTAGCGTCATTACGGGCTCCAAAAATAGAAGATCCCACCCGTATCATGGTGCTGCCTTCTTCTAAAGCCAGCTTAAAATCCGCGCTCATGCCCATAGAAATTTCTTTAAAACGAATATCCTGAGAAAAGAAAGTATTTTTTAAATCTTCGAAAACCTGCTTTAAAGTTCGGAATTCCTGCCGGATTTGGCTTTCGGAATTAGTGTTAGTAGCAATACCCATTACCCCGGTTATAACACAGCTCTTTAAATTTCGATACGTTTGGGATTGCAATAATTCGTTGATTTCGCTAGAGGAAAGGCCAAATTTGGTTTCTTCTTCCGCAATGTATATCTGTAGCAGGCATTTAATGATCCGGTTGTTTTTGGCCGCTTGCTTATCTATTTCTTCGAGCAAGCGCAAACTATCCACCGATTGGATGGTATGAACGAAAGGCGCAATATATTTTACTTTATTCGTCTGTAAATGACCAAGCATGTGCCACTCGATATCCGAAGGAAGTTCAGAAAATTTTTGCGCCATTTCCTGAGCTTTATTCTCCCCAAAAATACGCTGGCCCGCATCATAAGCTTGCTGCAGGGCAATAACAGGCTGGGTTTTAGATACCGCTACTAACTTGCAAAGAGTGCCGGCCAACTTTTGCTGAAACTCCTGAATGTTTTCCTTTATATTCATTTATTTTAGTTACAAGTTTCAGGTTTCAGGTTGAAAAGTTGCAAGGTTGGAAGATTAATTAACATTTCGCAATATTTTCTGCGTAACATATTTTTTAACCACATAATTTTCAACTTGTAACCTGTAACTTCCAACTTTTCAACCTTCCAACTTTCCAACCTTTCTACCATTAATCCTCCAGAGCATTGGTAAGAAATGTATTTTTTAACAATAGCCAGATTAATAAAAATACCATTGCCCATTTAAGGTAAATTTGGTAATAATCCTTGGTATTACGGAAACGTAATTCTTTGATATCGGATTTTTCTAAAAGGTTAATTCTTCGGAAAATTTCCTGCAAAGCATTGGTGGTGGTCGCCCGGAAAAACTGGCCATCGGCGGCTTGCGCTATTTCGCGCAGGTTAGTTTCGTCGAGCCGGGTGTTTACGTAGGTTACTTCCCCTTTTTCATTAATATCATAAGGTACCCGGCCGTCTTCGCCAATTCCAATCGTATAAATGCGAATATTAAAAGCATGCGCTAATTTAGCCGCCACCGCAGGTTCAATATTGCCGCCGGTATTTTCGCCATCACTGATTAAAATACAAACTTTTGATTTTGTAACGGCCTCGCGCAACCGATTTATTGCTACCCCTAAAGCACTGCCAATGGCGGTACCATCGTTCGGTATCATTTTAAAATGAATCTCTTTAATCGTTTCCCGTAGTAAATCGTAATCGGTAGTTAAAGGTGCTAAGGAATAAGCATCGCCGGCAAAAACAACTACGCCAATGCGGTCCTGAAACCTACCTTTTATAAAGCGTAATGCCATCTCCTTGGCAGCCTCCAGGCGATTCGGCTTAAAATCTTTTAATTCCATGGACCCGGAAGTATCTAAAACCAACATAATGTCAATTCCTTCCGAAGATTGTTCGATAATTTCATTAATTCGTTGGGGCCGCGCCAGCGCGACCATTACTAATAAGGCAAATAGGGCAAAAATAGTATCTGGGATATAGCGTAAAATAGAAGACCAATGCCATTTCGCTTTTCCCTCAAAAAAAGCAACATCTAACTTTCTCCGGAACCGAAGCGTGGTGAGCCAGCGCAACAGAAATAAAAAAGGTACCAGCGGCAGCAAATACAAGTAAATAGGATTAATCCATTCGAAGGATTGCAGCGTTGCTAATCGAAACCAATCCAGGTCAAACCAGTCGAAGGCATTATCGGGAAACGGAAACATGGCGGGTTTGATCTTTTATGTATTCGTAACGACGGTCGGCAAAATGATGCAGCAGGTAAAAGGCCACAATTGTTTCGGAAGATTGGTCGGACAGCATGTTGCCGTAAATAGCTTTATCAAATAACCGTAGAGCGGTGGCCACGTCTTCGTCCTCCCCGTAAAACTGAGTTATTTCTTTAGTAGTGAAGGAGTTTATAGCGCTACCTTCCAAACGGGTTAGATAATTTTTCCAAAGGGTAATGGCTTTTTCAATATTCTGCAAGGATTGCGACCGGTTAAATCGTTCGATGTGTACATTATAGCGCGAAACAAAAGCTTTATGATCATTTTTAAGCTTGTATAATCTAAAATTAACGATAATTCGGCGACTAAATAAGACCCAAATAACCAGCAACAATAACAGTATGAAACCAAGGCTCAGCAATACGTAGGGGTAATTAAATCGTTTTCGCACTTCTAATAAGGCCGTGTTGGATTTTAAAGAAGCTAAATCCTGCGGTGTAACCGAAACCATTTCCTGCAAATAAACACTATCTATTCCGGGCTTCACCTGTTGGGTATCTCCCTTTTGCCATATAAAAACAGGTATTTGCAGGTGCTGCACGGGGTTTAAGTCAAAAGTTCGGAGCATATAAATAGCACTGTCCGTACTAATGTTTTCGTGCGTACGCGTTGGAAAAAAAGTTTTAGAAACAAACTCGAACGGAGCAAACGAAAAGGCAGAGTCCGGAAAGATAACTTCCTGGTCAGATGGATGTTGATAATACAGAGTATACGGAAAAGTTTGGCCAATTTTTACCGAATCGCGGTGGAAAAAACCAATCGGTAACTTACCGGCGGCTTTACCCGGAAAAGAGATTATCAAAGCAATAAATAAAAACAAATCAAAAACTCTTTTACGCACTTTTACGCATTAAATTTCGAATTCTGAACAAATTAATAAGTTGGGGCACGTATTCCTCCGAAGTATCGATAGTAAGATAATTGGCCTGGTATTTCCGGCAAATCTTGGCGATTTTTTCCTGATTGTCGGTGTAAGTAGATAAATAACTGTGCTGGAAAGAGGCCGAAGAAGTGTTTACCCAAATAGTTTTACCCGTTTCTTTATCTAATAAAGGAATAATGCCCAGAGCCGGAAAATCTATTTCGCGTTTATCCACTAACTGTATTACTACCAAATCGTGTTTTTTAGCGAGCATGGTTAATTCCCGCTCGTAATTTTGATCAATAAAATCGGAAATGAGAATAATAATACTGCGGCGTTTAATTATGCTTAAAGCTAATTTAATTCCGGCGGCCAGATTGGTACGTAATGATTTTGCTTTAAGCTCGAAAATGGCTTTAATCAGGGTATAGGCGTGCTCAATGCCTAAACCGGGCCTTACGTATTTTTCTTTTTGATCCGAAACGCAAACAATGCCAATCTGGCTGTTTTGCTTAGCGGCAACTAAAGCCAAAACGCCGCAAATTTCTTTTCCAATATCAATTTTTTGTTGACCGGCCGTACCAATTGCCTGCGAAGCACTTACATCGAGAATTAAAAAAACGGATTGTTCTTTTTCTTCTTTATAGGTTTTAATAAAGGTTCCGTGGCCTTTAGCCGTAACGTTCCAGTCAATAGCGCGCACATCGTCTCCGTATTGATAAGAGCGCACATCGTCAAACTCCAACCCGGTGCCCTTAAATACCGAATGAAAGTTGCCTTGCATTTGGGTATTAATTGCCTTTCTGATACGAATCTCGTAATTTTGCAGTTTCTTAACTAAGTCTTTCATAAAGGCTGACCCTTTTTCTTCGTTTTTAAAATTAGAATTTATTTAGCTAATATTCATTCGTGAAATACATCTTTTTAGCAGTAACCCTTCTTTTGTTAGTCCGTTGTTCCCCAACCGGCGAACCCAAACCCGCCAACTTACTCTCCGAAGAAAAAATGACCCGTATTATGATTGACGTTCATTTGGCGGAAGCTCAGATTGAAAATGCAGGTTTGCCACTTGACTCCGGAGAAGCCGTTTACCGGAAAATGCATCGCGAAATTTTACGCAAACACCAGGTGAAAGAAGCAGATTTTAATAACAGCTATCAGTATTATTTGCGTAATCTGAACGGTTTAGATAAAATTTACGAAAAAGTAATTGATAGTCTTACCGTGCGCGAAACTCTTTCCAAAGCAAAAAAGCCGTAGTGATTAGTTAGAAGGTGGAAAAGTTGGAAGGGTGTTGATTAATAGGTATTGTTCTTTTTCTCGATAATTTTGCATTACTCAATCAAAGTCTAGAATGTAAAAATATATAACCTTCCAACTTTCTAACCTTCTAACTTTTCAACCTTTCAACCAACTACATTAACTTCGCGCCATTTGGTACGGGGCTTTGGGGCTGGGCCAATACAATGTTTCCTTGAGCATCTGCAAAACCGGTTATTAGAACCTCCGATAAGTATTTTCCAATTTGTTTCGGCGGAAAATTTACCACTGCTAAAACTTGCCGGCCAATTAATTCCTCCTTTGTGTAATTTACAGTTACCTTAGCACTTGATTTTTTAATTCCTAACGCCCCAAAATCCACCAATATTTTATAGGCTGGCTGGCGTGCTTCCGGAAAATCATGCACTTCGGTTATGGTGCCAACGCGTAAATCTACTTTCTCAAAATCGTTCCAGGTAATCTGATTCATGGGTTAATATATAAGTAACAGGTAACTAAAGCCGTTGCTGGTCGTAATCAAAGCGAACCGGTTTTACTAGTTAAAATTTGGAACCTGTACTAGCTAATAAAACCTTTTTTACTTTTCGCATCGAAATTAAAAATAAATCTATGAGAAACGATACCGGTAACACGCAATCTATTTGGGAACACGGCGTAGAAATGCCTTTTACTACGAGCTTACAAGCCGATATGCAGTGCGATGTTTGTGTAGTGGGAGCGGGGATTTCTGGCCTAACAACCGCCTATCTACTTGCGCAAGAAGGAAAAACGGTGATAGTATTAGAATCAAAGGGTATTGGTGGGGGCGAAACTTCCCGCACCACGGCTCACCTCTCTAATGCTCTCGACGACCGTTACGATAAAATTATTCAATTGCACGGCGAAAAGAACGCCCGGTTAGCCGCTGAAAGCCATACCCAGGCTATTCGCAAAATAGAAGAAATCGCGAAAAAAGAAAATATAGATTGCGATTTTGAACGAGTAAACGGCTATTTATTTGTGCAGCCCAGCGACTCGGAAGAAGAACTGGATAAAGAATTAGATGCTTGCTGGAAATTAGGTTTTACCGGGGTAACCAAATTAAAAAAATGCCCGGTTCCAAGTTTATCCGAAGGTTCCGTTCTTTGTTTTCCCGATCAAGCGCATTTTCACCCGACGAAATATTTAGCTGGTTTAAGCAAGGCTATTTTAGAAAAAGAAGGTTGTTTAATTTTTACCCATAGCCACGTTCAATCTTTTGATAATAACGGCATTGTTCGGGTTAAAACCGAAGCGGGTTATACCATTTCGGCCAACCAGGTAGTAGTAGCTACTAATTCTCCCATTAACGATTGGATGGCTATCCACACCAAACAAGCTCCTTACCGCACTTACGTAATAGGTGTAAAAATATTGGAAGACGCGGTGCCAAATGCTCTTTACTGGGATAATTCGGATCCTTATCATTATATCCGGCTGGTAAAAGATCAGCATCCGGACGCCAATCAAGCCGGCCAGGATAAATATAATGTTATGATTGTGGGCGGCGAAGACCATAAAACCGGGCAGGAAACCGATGAGCAAGAACGATTGCGGTGCTTAGAAGAATGGACCCGGGAAAAATTTCCGATGGCCGGACAGGTAGTATATCGTTGGTCGGGTCAGGTGTTAGAGCCGGTTGATTATTTAGCCTACATTGGTAAAAACCCCGGCGAAGAGAATGTATACATTGCCACCGGCGATTCCGGGCACGGTATGACGCACGGCACCATTGCCGGTATTCTGATCACCGACTTAATTATGGATCGCCCGAATGCTTGGGAAAAATTATACAATCCGGGCCGGGTAACTTTATCCGGACCTTCGGCTTTAGAATTTATCAAGGAAAACGTGAACGTAGCCGCGCAATATACCGATTGGGTAACTCCCGGCGAAATTAGTGGTTTAGAAGAAGCCGAACCAGGTACGGGTAAAATTATGCGCAAGGGCGTGAACAAAATTGCTGTTTACTGCGATTTGAACGGAGTAATCCACGAACACTCGGCGGTGTGTCCGCATTTGGGTTGTATTGTTAACTGGAATAATCTGGAAAAAAGCTGGGATTGTCCTTGCCACGGTTCCCGTTTTGATCCTTACGGAAAAGTAATAACCGGGCCGGCTTTATCGGATTTAGGCAAACCTTATTAATGTTTTTTAATTCAATTTCATCCGGCAATTAAAACGAACATTTTACCAAACAAAAAGCCACTAATTAAAAGTTAGTGGCTTTTTGTTTGGTAAGAAAAATTTAAATTTTTAAAGGATGAAACGTATACGTATGGAACTAGAAAGATTAGTTAGAAGCAGTATAATTATCCGTAGTAAATTCGGCCAATGATTCTAGTTGCGAAGCAACTGTTTTGGTCCAGTATGCTTGTTTTAAATCATCCAGGCCGTGCCGCGATTCATTATCGTACCGTTGTTGCGCTTTTTGCCAATCTGCAAAGACTTTGTTTACCACGGCTCTGAATTTAGTTTTATCGCCGGTACATAAGCTTTTTTGCTGGCTTAATTTCTGCCGGAGTAAGCGCGCGTAAACTTCCGTTAAATCGAAATGCAGTTGTTCGTGCTGCAATAGTTCTTCGGAAGTTTTATTTTTCGTCCAGGATTCGTTAACGGCAAACTGGCATTTTACGTCGTATACCATTTGGTTGTTTTTGCAGGTGGCTTGCACCGCAATATTAGTGCTTGCCAAAGCGTGCAAAGGATCGTTAACATCCGCCTCCTTCTGAAAATCGTCCCAGGTTAATCTACGATTACTGTTCCAATCAATGTGCGCGTTAACTTCTTTTTTAGGAGTATTTTTAATTAAATTTATGAATAAATCTTGATTTGCAGGGGCGCTCTTCATCCAGAATAAGAGCACGAGAAAAATTTGAATAAGCATAGAATTCAACTGCCGGAATAATGATGAGTTACTACAATAACTCAAAAATTAAGTTCTTCGTGCGAAACTGGCCGACAATTTTTTAAAGCGTAAAAATAACAAACAAGCAGCAATCGTTAAGCCGGTTAATAAACCTAACCAAATGCCATTTACGCCTAAACCCGCGTGAAAACACAAAAAATAACCCGTGGGCAAACCAATAATCCAATAGGCTAAAAGCGAAATAAAGCCGGGTACTTTTACATCTTCTAATCCTCTTAAAGCTCCTAATCCCACCACTTGTACGCCATCCGATAACTGAAATAAAGCCCCGATAATTAACAAACCACCGGCCATTTGAATGACCTGAATATCCGATACATATAACAAGGGAATCAGGCTTTTACCTAGTATTAATAATATCGCCATTACCGACATAAACATAAAAGCCATTAATATACTACTGTAGCCGGCCTGGCGCATTTGTTGGTACCTGCCCCGGCCTAATTCGTTGCTTACCCGGATAGTAGCCGCCGCCGCAATTCCGCTAGCCATCATGTAAGTTACGGCGGCTACGTTTATGGCAATCTGGTGCGCGGCTAACTGTTTAGCGCCTAACCAGCCAATCATAATGGCCGAAAAGCTAAAAGCGCTCATTTCAAAAATCATTTGCAAGGCAATCGGGAAACCCAATTGAATAATCCGCCGCATGTGTTTGAAGGAAATAAGCTTGCGCTGTATTTTATACCGGTATTCGGCAAACCTAGGAGCCCGCCAAATGTACATCCCCATCATAACGGGCATCATAAGCCGAGCAATTAAGGTGGCGGTAGCAGCTCCTTGTAAACCTAACCGCGGAAATCCCAGATTGCCAAAAACCAGCAAATAATTCAAACCAAAATTTACAATGTTCGCCAGTACCGAAATATACATGGATTGGCGCGTTAAAGAGAGTCCTTCGGCAAATTGACGTAATCCTTGAAAAATCATCAAGGGAATGAGCGAACAAAACAAAATTTGCAGATAAGGAATGGCCAGGCGAACTACTTCGGGGGGCTGGTGTAAGAAGTACAGGTAAGGAGCGAAGCTGTAACCTAATATAAAAAGAATTACTCCTAAAATAGAACAAACCAAAGTGCCGTTGAAAAGCAATAAGGAAATTCGACGGCGGTTCTTCCGTCCATCGGCCGAAGCAATCAGCGGGGTTATCCCCATGGATATACCTAAACCCCAAACCATAAACAAAGTAAAAACACTATTACCCAACGAAGCCGCCGCCAAAGGCAAAGTACCCGTGCGACCCACCATAATGCTATCGCAGACTGTTACCAGAATATGCCCCAACTGACTTAATACCACCGGATAGGCCAGATGGAAATTTTGCTTAAGATGAGATTGAAAGTCAGATGCCAGCATGCAGAAGATTAAAATTAATTGGGCCGGCAAAAGTACGATAATTTTAGAAGTTCCGCTCTACCGCTTATTTATAATCTAAATGTACTATGATAACGCACGTAAGCCAGTATGAAGGCGTTCTAGAGCTTCGTGCAAATGGGCAGGCTCTAAGGCAAACGAAATTCGGGCAAACCCAGGCGCTCCAAAGTAATCACCGGCTAGCAGCTCTAAAGCGTATTTTTCTTGTAAGTACTGGCACAGAGCAATGCTACTATCCAGCCATTTTCCATCTGGTGTTTTTTTATGTAAATAAGCGTTTAAATCGGCGAAAATGTAATAAGTTGCTTCAGGCTCGTTAAATCGAATGTTACCCATTTCCCGCAACTTAGAACAAATAAAAGCTCGGTTCTCAGTCAGAATTTTTTGCATGGGTTCGAGTACCTCCTGGTAGTTTTGCAAAGCAACGGCTGCCGCCACCTGCGTAAAGGGGCTTACCCCAGAGATAGTGGTTTCCTGAAATTTAAAACAGGTTTGATAATACTTCTCAGGAACTATAAGATAACCTATCCGCCAACCCGACATGGCAAACGCTTTGGAAAAACCATTGACGATTACAAACCGTTCATGCTCATCGTGGAATTCTAACAAAGAAGGTACGCGGCCGGTAAAAGTTACTAAATCATAAATTTCATCTCTTAAAACAATAATTTCCGGATGTTCTTTCAAGATTGAAAGTATCCTTTTTATATCGGCTTCCGAGTAAATTCGGCCCCTGGGATTACCCGGGTTGCATAATATAAATAAACAGGTTTTAGAGGTAATTGCTGCCGCTAGTTTCGTTGGGTGAATGGTATAATTATCGACAGGTAAGGTAGGGACCATTATCAGTTTTGCCGGTACTTCGCTTATTAATGCGTAAAAGCCGGACCAATTGGCGACCGGAGCAATTACCTCGTCGCCGGGCCGCAATACCGCCCGAAATAAATTAAATAAGGCTTGTTTTACCCCGGCAGTAATTAAAATTCTATCCGGTGATACTTGAACATTATTTACATTCTGGTAGCGTTGAACAATTGCTTCTCGTAAAACAGGTAAACCTTCGGTGGGCCCGTAAGAAGTGTAGCCTTGTTGAATAGCGTTAATGGCTGCTCTCCGCACAATTTCGGCCGTGGAGAAACAGGCTGCTCCCGAAGCCATACTTATTGTTTTCATTGGAAGAACTGATTTTAGCCGACGGAAAATAAAACATCGGCAAAATAGTGATTCTTATCCGTAAAAATGAGCTGCGTTTTTAAATCTGCTTCCGCCGCTAATACCTGAATTTCGGCTTCTGAGAATTTATAAGAAGATTCGGTATGAATGGCTTCCCAGGCTTGTAAGTTTAAAGTAAAATCTAAATCCTGCAAGGTAACTTCTTGATCCTGAGTACTAATTAAATAACTTCTCATTTCCCCGCTTATCGGATTATACTCGGCAAAATGCTGAAAGTTATTCAGCTCGAAATTGCCGGTAAAAGTTTCGTTAATTCTGCGTAAGAGATTAAAATTAAAAGCGGCTGTTATACCTTCCGCATCATCGTAGGCCTGTCGGATTAAACGGGGATCTTTTTTTAGGTCAAATCCTATTACTAACTGATCGCCTGCTTGCAGAAACTGACATAGTTTTTTTAGAAAAATTTTAATTTCTGCAAAAGGAAAGTTACCAATGTTAGATCCTAAAAAAAATATAACTTGCCGCATTCCTGACTCTCGTTTTAATTGCGCCAAAGCTTTAAAATAATCGCCGGCTAAAGGCACCACCGGTAATTGCGGTAACTCTAGAGCTAAATTACTCTGCAACTCCTGCAAAGCATCCAACGAAATATCTAACGGAACAAAGGTGAAATTAGTTTGCCGTTGCAGGAGAGAACGAAGCAAAATTTTGGTTTTTGTAGCATCGCCCGCCCCTAAATCCACCAAATTAAAAGGTTGAGCGGAGCAAAAACCAGATATAATTTCTTCTTTCTGATAGGTAAAAATTTCTGTTTCGGCCCGGGTAAGGTAATAATCCGGCAAATCCATTATTTTTTGAAAAAGCTTGCTACCCGTAGCATCGTAAAAGTATTTCGACGATAAGGTTTTCTGCTTTTTAGTTAATCCTTGCACCACATCTTGGGCAAATTGCTGTTGCTCGAACGGCAGATTAGTAATATTTACAACGTTGGGGTACAAATCGTTTTTCATGTTTATTTTGCCGCGAGCCGAATGCCGGTAAATTGCCACCGTTTATCCGGGTGAAAAAAGTTACGGTAAGTAGGACGAATGTGGCTGCGGGGTGTCGCACAAGAGCCCCCACGTAATACCATTTGATTAATCATAAATTTACCATTATACTCGCCCAGAGCTCCTTCCGCTTTATTATACCGCGGATAAGGCTGATAAGCACTGTACGTCCACTCCCAAACATCGCCTAATAATTGATTAGCAGCCGGCTGCTCCCCTGAAAAAGGTTGCGGGTCGTAAGATCCGTTTTCTAAAAAGTTGCCGAGTTTCCGGCTAGGTAAATAGTGCTTAGCTGCTACTTCCCATTCAAATTCGGTTAGTAAACGTTTTCCGGCCCAATTCGCAAAAGCATCGGCTTCGTAAAAACTAATGTGCGTAACCGGAGCGGCTACATTCACTTTTTGTAAACCGTGCAAGGTAAAGCGATACCAACCATCCGCTTGTTTGGTCCAGTATAAAGGAGCTTCCCATTGCTCCTGTTGCGCCAAGTCAAAACCTTCGTGCAGCCAATATTTAAAATTCTGGTAACCGCCGGCTTCCATAAATTCCAAGTATTCCTGGTTGGTTACTAATTGATTCCGAAAAGCAAATTCATCTAACCAAACCTGGTGCACACTTAATTCGTTATCGAAACAAAAATCAGTACCGGTATAACCAATTTCATATAAACCCGATGCTACCGATAAGTATTCTGGTTTAGGTAGATTAATAGCCGGGCTCACGTATTTTTCCGCGGGCAGTAAAGCCGGCACTAGGGGATTGGTACTAAGAATGTATTTGATATCTGTAACAAGTAGTTCCTGGTGTTGCTGTTCGTGTTGCAAGCCCAACTCAAACAACGGCAATAATTCTGCATAAGAGTTTTCGCTAAGTTGGTTAAGTAATTCCGTGATATGCTCGTTTACGTAAGCCCGGTACTGATAAATTTCTGCCAGCGGCGGACGGTTAAGGGTGCCCCGGGTCTGGCGTAAAATCCGGCTGCCAATAGAGTTGTAGTACGAGTTAAATAAAAAATTATAATCCGGATGAAATACCTTATAGTTTGGGGCGAATTTTTGTAATAGAAAAGTTTCAAAAAACCAACTGGTATGAGCCAAATGCCATTTCGGCGGACTAACATCCACGATGGGTTGTACAACAGTATCTTCGGGCAATAGCGGTCGGCATAAAGCTTCCGTTTGTTCGCGAACTTGCCCGAAGCGTAGTAGATAATTTTCCGTATTAACCGCCAGAACGTCCATCCTGAATATCTCCTTTCAATTTGTTTTCGTTAAAACTTATTTAATCCCGAAATGTTTAAATCACTTCAGTTCATGAAGTACAAGAAACGGTAAAGCTAAAAAATAATAATTTTAAATTTTAGGTTCTAATAACCACTTAATGAATGGAAACACTTTAAAAAGAAAGCTGTAGAAAGGTTAAAGCAACTAAATATTTCCTGTTTTTAAAATAATTATTTTGAATTATGCCTTTACATGCCGCCGTGCAAAAAAAAATACTTTTGTTTAAGTTTGATGCCCGTACTTCGCGGGGAGCAATGCAGCAACATGTGGTGTATTATTTAAAAATTTGGAGTGATCTTGAGCCAGAAATAATAGGAGTGGGGGAATGTGCTCCCTTGCCGGGTTTAAGTCCGGAATACGGACCAGAATACGAGACTTGGCTTTATAGTTGGGTAAATCAGTTTAATGATTTACACTTACAGGAAGACAATTTACTATTATCGGAGTTAATCCAAAACTTTAATTTAACATATTGGCCTTCTGTGGTTTTCGGATTAGAAACGGCCCTTTTGGACTGGCAAAACCAAGGACAAAAAAGATTATTCTTTAATTATTTTTCGAATTCTGAAGCGGGTATTCCCATTAATGGTCTTATCTGGATGGGTGATCGGGCGTTTATGCAGCACCAGATAGAAAAAAAACTCCAGGAAGGTTATTCTTGTTTAAAATTAAAAATCGGAGGATTGGATTTTGAAACGGAATTAAAGCTTTTACGACAAATCCGGGAAGTAGCTTCTAGTCAAAATCTAACCATTCGGCTGGATGCCAACGGCGCTTTTTCTCCGGCCGAGGCGCTGCAAAAGTTAGAACAATTAGCTAAATATGATATTCATTCCATTGAGCAGCCCATTAAGCCGAAGCAAACAGATGCCACGGCCCATTTATCTAGGCAATCGCCCATTCCTATTGCTTTGGATGAAGAATTAATTGGTCTAGTAGAAAGTAAAGAAAAACTAAATGTATTGTCAGCTATTCGACCCGCATATATTATTTTAAAACCGACTTTATTGGGTGGTTTTGCGGCTACTCAGAAATGGATTAATCTAGCCGAAACGCAAGGAATAGAGTGGTGGATCACCTCGGCCTTAGAATCTAATATTGGCTTAAACGCGATTAGTCAATTTACCGCCGAATTTGATCTAAAGCGAGAGCAAGGCCTGGGAACGGGTCAGTTATACGAAAACAATATACCCTCGCCTCTTCAGATTCAAATGGGAAAATTATATTATGATGCTACTGTTAATTGGGGAAAGTTAAGTTAAAAAACAAAAATCATTTATAATGTAAAGTAAGTACTTCGACGAAATTAGTTTAGATTACCATTTATAGTAGCTGGATGATTACCAAATAATTATTAGTCGAGCAACGTACAACTAATAACGAAAAACTACTTAGATTAAAATAATAGGAATGTTTGATTTTACTTAACTTCTACAGCTATTTAGGTTTACTTATTTTCCAATTCTTTTTCCAGTTGGGTTTTAGCCCGGGGAACACCAATACTGGCTTTTTCGGCTATTAAATGCAAGTTAGAGCGTTTGGCTACGGCGGGTAAGTTGGGATCAATTACAAACACGGGCACTCCGCGGGGCACATAATCAATTAACCCGGCCGCTGGGTAAACCAACAACGACGTACCTACTACCATAAAAGCATCTGCTTCCTGCGCTTCTTCTACCGCCGTTTCCATCATAGGAACCATTTCACCGAACCAAACAATATTGGGCCGCAGTTGAGAACCTTTTTCGCAAAGATCGCCCATTTTTAACTCCCAACCATCCATTGGGTACACTAAGTTTTCATCCACGGTACTTCTGGATTCGAACAATTTACCGTGTAAATGCACCACATTCGTAGAACCGGCCCGTTCATGAAGATCGTCTACATTTTGCGTGATGATTATTACCTCGTACTTTTCTTCTAATTTGGCTAAAGCTAAATGACCCAGGTTTGGCTTTACCTGGTGCGCCTTTTTGCGTCGCTCGTTATAAAAGTTCAAAACCAGTTCCGGATTTCGTCGCCAACCCTCCGGCGAGGCAACGTCCATTACATCATAACCTTCCCATAAACCATTCGCATCCCGAAAAGTGGCAATGCCGCTTTCGGCGCTAATACCTGCTCCCGTTAAAACTACTATTTTCTTACGTGCGGCCATTGTTGTTCTTTATAAATTAATACTGATATTAATTTCTTAAGTTAAATTAAGGTAATAAAAAAGCGAAGTAAATTTAATTACTTCGCTTTTTTTGCTGCTAAATATCTTAAAAACTTATTTCTTTTTAGCCGTAGCCGTTGCTTTTTTAGCCACAGAAGTTTTTTTAGCGGCTGGTTTTTTAGCCGGTGCTTTCTTTGCTGTGGTTGTTTTAGCCGGAGTATCTGCCGAGGCTTCTGCTTTTTTCTTAAAGCCGCCGCGGGTTGGTTTATCCGGTGTTTGTTCCGCCAAGGTTAAGCATTCGTCCAGAGTTAATTCGGCCGGAACTTTATCTTTTGGAATTTTTACATTTTTCTTACCCACCACAATGTAGGGACCAAAGCGCCCGTTTAAGACCTGCACCTCCGGGTTTTCCTCGAATGATTTAATGCATTTCTCCGCGTCTGCCTTGCGCTTGCTTTGGATTAATTCGATAGCTTCGTCGGCGTTTACCGTGAATGGATCCAAGGTTTTAGGCAATGAATAAAACTTATTATTATGCCGAACAAAGGGTCCAAAACGGCCAATAGCAGCCGTCATTTCTTTATCTTCAAAAGTGCCGATGATGCGAGGCAGCTTAAATAAATCCAGGGCATCTTCTAAGGTAATACTCTCCAGAAACTGACCTTTGCGCAAACTGGCGTATACTGGTTTTTCTTTGGTATCTTCGTTTTCTTCGCCCATTTGCACAAACGGACCGAAACGACCTAAACGAGCCGTAATTTTTTTACCGGTTTCCGGGTGAAAGCCTAATTCCCGCGCTCCGCTGATAGTAGACCGTTCTACATTATGACTGCTTGTTATAGTTTCGTGGAAGCCGGTGTAAAAATGTTCGATCATTTTATCCCAGGCTTTTGTCCCGGCCGCAATTTGGTCAAATTCTTCTTCTACTTTAGCCGTAAAAGAATAATCAATCACACTCGGAAAATAATCAACCAAAAAATCATTTACCACCATGGCCATATCGGTTGGGAATAGCTTTGCTTTTTCGGCTCCCACCAGTTCGGTTTTAGTTTCCGAGGCGATGGTATCATTCTTTAAAGTTAATATCTGGTATTTGCGCTCTTTGCCTTCACGGTTATCTTTTTCTACGTAACCGCGCTTCTGAATAGTTGAAATTGTGGGAGCGTAAGTAGAAGGTCGGCCTATGCCCATTTCTTCTAATTTTTTAACCAGGCTAGCTTCGGTATAGCGGGGAGCCGGCCGAGAAAATCGTTGCGTAGCCTGAATTCTTTCCGAGCTTAAGGACTGTCCTATGGTTAAAGGCGGCAGCATGTCATGCACATCATCATCCTGCGTTTCACCGTCATCTTTCGATTCAATATACACCTTTAGAAAACCTTCGAAAGTAATAACCTCACCGGTAGCAACGAATTTTTCTTTAACAGTAGATATATGAATAGTAGCGGTAGTTTTTTCGATTTCAGCATCCGCCATTTGGGAAGCAATGGCTCGCTTGCGAATTAACTCGTACAACCGTTGTTCATTGCGGTCCGAGGAAACTTCTTTGGCGAAGAAGTCAGTGGGCCGGATTGCTTCGTGCGCCTCCTGGGCGGACTGAGACTTGGTTTTGTATTGCCGTACTTTTACGTATTCTTCCCCAAACGCTGCTTTAATGCGGGTAGTTGCGCCTTCAATCGCTTCTTTTGAAAGGTTTACCGAATCGGTACGCATGTAAGAAATTTTACCGGCTTCGTACAACTTTTGCGCTACCGTCATAGTTTGTGCCACGGAGAATCCTAATTTACGGCTTGCTTCCTGTTGTAAAGTAGAAGTGGTAAAAGGGGCCGCCGGCGAACGTTTTAAAGGTTTTTTCTCCAGATTTTCAATCGTGTATTCCGCTCCCCGGCATTTTTCCAGAAAAGCTTGTGCTTCTTCCTGGGCTTTAAAACGGGTCGGCAGTTCCGCTTCCAGTCTTTTACCATCCACGGTAAAAAGAGCCGTTACTTTAAAAGCAGAGTCTGCTTTAAACCGCTCGATTTCCCGTTCCCGCTCTACTACCAGACGAACCGCTACGGATTGCACTCTACCAGCAGATAGCCCCGTTTTAATTTTTTTCCAGAGAACCGGGGATAATTCAAAACCAACCAGCCGGTCTAGTACCCGGCGGGCTTGTTGCGCATTTACCCGGTCGATATCAATTCCCCTCGGTGATTCAATAGCGTTTAAGATAGCATTCTTCGTAATCTCCCGGAAAACAATCCGGCGCGTTTTCTTATCGTTTAAGTTAAGGGCTTCCGATAAATGCCACGAAATAGCTTCTCCTTCGCGGTCATCGTCCGATGCCAACCAAACTGTTTCCGCTTCTTTGGCCAGCTTTTTTAATTCTGCTACTACTTCTTTCTTATCCGCCGAAACAATGTAAGTGGGTTTAAAGCCATTCTTAATATCAATCGCATTATTATCCTTGGGCAAATCGCGTACGTGACCAAAACTTGATTTAACAATAAAGTCCTTCCCTAAATAACCTTCTATAGTTTTTGCCTTGGCAGGCGACTCAACAATAACTAAGTTTTTAACCATTTATGTGCTCTAACTACTGGGCCAGCTGGCCTTTTTTTCTCAAAGATGATTATTTTTTCTAAAATATTGCAAACTTGCCTTTTATCAATTCAAGCAGTTTTATTCTAATCCAATATCAAAGTGTACTTTTTAAACCCTATTCTCACCATACAAGTTCAATAGAAAATATGCGGTACCACTTATTTATTTGCCGTCATGCCAAGGCAGAAAACCCTACGTTCCACCAGGCTGATTATGATCGGGATTTAACAGAGCAAGGAAGATTAGAAGCCAGCCAAGCCGGCGAATGGTTGCAACAATCCGGCCATAAGCCAGATTTAATTGTATGCAGTAGTGCTCGCAGGACCTTAAGTACTGCTTCCATTATAGCTAATAAAATTAATTATTATCAGCGTGATATACTTTCTATCCGAGAATTATATGATAGTACAAAAACAAAGCTTTTACATTATTTAACTAAAATAGATAAAAACCACTCTAACGTATTATTAGTGGGGCATAATCCTGGAGTATCTATGTTAATAGCTACTTTATGTAATACTAATCGGGGAAATGTACCCACTGGCAGTGTTCATCATTTATGGTTCGAAATGGAAGAATGGAACCAACTGGAGTATACTAAAACTTCAGGTTACGAAACTAATATCGTTGCTTCTTAAAAAATAGCAAAATTCAGTCGCAAGGATTAACAAGTTAAATAAAAAGCATTATACCTATAATACAGTATCAATTAAGCTAATACCTTATATTGCAGCAAGGGTTTACCTAAACTATGGCAACTACAATCGTATCAATAATCAACCAGAAAGGCGGAACCGGTAAAACAACCACTACCATTAACCTAGGTCGGGCATTAAGCAAACTTGGAAAAAAAGTGTTACTCGTAGACCTGGATCCGCAAAGCAACCTATCGTATTCGCTTGACATAACCGAACCTCAATTTACTTTGGCCGATGTTTTTACTGGTAATAAAAAGTTGAAAGAAATTCTGGTTGCTAAAGACGATAATTTCTTTGTTGCGCCCGGCTCACACGAGTTGGTGGATATTGAAATTTCGTTAGTCACTCAAGAGAAAAGAGAAAGCTTTTTAAAAAATATTCTGGCCGATGTAAAAGGTTTTGACTTTGTTTTAATTGATTGTCCGCCCTCACTATCGGTTTTAACTTTAAATGCTTTAACCGCTTCGCAACAAGTACTTATTCCACTGCAAATGGAAGTATTAACTTTACAAGGCCTTAATCAGATATTAGTTACTGTAAAACAAGTAAAAACAACTTTAAATTCAAGGCTTAAAGTTAAAGGTATTGTAATAGTTATGTATGATAAACGCCGGAAACTTAGCTCCGAAGTAGAAGCTTTCCTGCAAGAAAGCGTGGACGAAAAAATATTCCGTTCCAAAGTCCGTTTAAACGTGAAATTAGCCGAGGCACCTTCTTTCGGGAAAAGTATTTTGGATTATGATCCAGCTTCTAATGGGGCCCAGGATTATCTAGCTGTCGCGAAAGAATTTTTGGAAATGTAAATTTTTAAATTAGCCAATTACCCTGGCAAATACCAAAATTTAGATTTCTACATTTTACCCACGCTCTTTAATAGTTCGCAATAGGGAAGGTAAATTCTTGAATTTTGAGTAATTTTACGGAATAATTGCTGGTTTTACCCATTTCGGTAGCATCGTTTTCCTCTATAAAAAATGGTAATACTCACCATACCGGAATTTACATGTGCCGGTTTAATTTAAATATTTTATATCTTTAGATTCCTGATTGGAAGCTCCCTTTTCTGGGTAGTTTATTGGGATAGGTATTATCAGAATCAGTACTTTTTTATTTACAAATAATATGGCTTTAGGAAAAAACATGAAGTTGAATAAAGATAAATTGATTGCTCCACCGGAAAAAAGCAAGACGTCTGAAGTATCTGAAGAGTCATCTGTAGCTAAACCGGCAGTTAACCAAGCTACTAATCCAACTTTACTTAAAGAAGAAGTTGCTCATACAGCAGTAGACTCGACAGAAACTTCTGCCTTACCTAAAAACGGGAGAGTTCTAAAATCAATTCAAACTTCAGTTGGGGGTAATTCTGCCCGTAAGTCTTCTATGGCCGGAGATGGTTCTGATTCACGCGAGCAACAGTATCTGAACGAACAGCTTAACCGGGTTTTATACGCTCTGGATGCTTTTAAAAAAGGAGACGTTTCCGTTCGACTTACGAAACAAGACGATGATATTTTTGCGGAAATAGCGGAAGCTTATAATTCCATGGTGGAAATGATTGGTGGTGTAGGCGGGGAGGTATCGCGTATTTCTAAGGTAGCCGGAGTAGAAGGAAACTTAAAAGCACGAGCTTCTGCTGAAAGCGCTTCCGGCTTCTGGAAAGACATGATCAATAATATTAATGGTCTGGTAGATTCTATTGCTGTGCCGGTATTAGAGGTTGGTAAGGTATTAAAGAATATTTCGAAAGGGAATCTTGACGAAACGTTCCAGATTCCGGTTTCCGGCGATTTTAAAGTAATGGCCGAAACCATAAACCGCACCATTGATAACCTAAATCTTTTTGCCGGTGAAGTAACCCGTGTGGCCCTGGAAGTAGGCTCTGAAGGTAAATTGGGTGGTCAAGCTTCTGTACCCAACGTAGCCGGAGTATGGAAAGATTTAACCGATAACGTCAATACTATGGCCAGTAACTTAACGAGCCAGGTACGCGATATTGCCAACGTAGCTACTGCCGTAGCTAAAGGCGATTTAACCCAGAAAATTACGGTTGATGTAAAAGGAGAGTTGCTTCAGCTAAAAGAAAACATCAACCAAATGGTGGATTCTCTGAACATTTTTGGAGATGAAGTAACCCGCGTAGCCCGTGAAGTAGGTACCGAAGGAAAACTCGGCGGCCAAGCTAGAGTACCGAATGTTGGTGGCACCTGGAAAGAACTAACCGACAATGTAAATACCATGGCGAGTAATTTAACTAGCCAAGTGCGGGATATTGCCAACGTAGCTACTGCCGTAGCTAAGGGTGATTTAACTCAAAAAATTACGGTAAACGTGAAAGGCGAATTACTCGAACTCAAAGAGAACATCAACCAAATGGTAGACTCTTTGAACATTTTTGGAGATGAAGTAACCCGCGTAGCCCGCGAAGTAGGAACGGAAGGAAAACTGGGCGGCCAAGCCAATGTACCCCGCGTGGCGGGTATCTGGAAAGAGTTAACCGACAATGTGAATTTAATGGCTAGCAACCTGACTAGCCAGATGCGCGACATTGCCAACGTCGCTACCTCCGTTGCGAAAGGTGACCTGACGCAAAAGATTACGGTGGATGTTAAAGGAGAGCTTTTGCAACTAAAAGAGAATATCAACCAGATGGTAGATTCTCTGAATATTTTTGCCGGTGAGGTTACCCGCGTAGCTCTGGAAGTTGGTACCGAAGGAAAATTAGGCGGGCAAGCAGCGGTGCCGAATGTTGGTGGTACCTGGAAAGCCCTTACCGATAACGTAAACTCCATGGCCAGCAACCTGACCAGTCAGGTGCGGGATATTGCTAACGTAGCTACCGCTGTGGCGAAAGGGGACTTAAGCCAGAAAATGACGGTGAACGTGAAAGGAGAAATCCTCGAACTCAAAAATATTCTGAACCAAATGGTGGATTCCTTGAATATTTTTGCCGGGGAAGTTACCCGCGTAGCACTAGAAGTAGGTACCGAAGGAAAATTAGGGGGCCAAGCTAATGTACCTAATGTAGCCGGGGTTTGGAAGGCGTTGACGGATAACGTAAATTCCATGGCGAGTAACCTGACTTCACAGGTGCGCGACATTGCTAACGTAGCGACTGCCGTTGCGAAAGGCGATTTAACTCAAAAAATCACGGTAGATGTAAAAGGAGAACTCTTGCAACTGAAAGAGAACATCAACCAGATGGTGGATTCCTTGAACATTTTTGCCGGTGAGGTTACCCGCGTGGCACTTGAAGTAGGTACCGAAGGAAAACTCGGCGGCCAGGCAGCCGTGCCGAATGTAGGTGGAACCTGGAAAGCCTTAACGGATAACGTAAACTCCATGGCCAGCAACCTGACCAGTCAGGTGCGGGATATTGCCAACGTTGCTACCGCTGTTGCTAAAGGTGACTTAACCCAAAAAATTACGGTAAACGTTAAGGGCGAGCTTCTCGAATTAAAAGAAAACATCAATCAAATGGTGGATTCCCTGAACATTTTCGGAGATGAAGTAACCCGCGTTGCCCGTGAAGTAGGTACGGAAGGAAAATTAGGTGGGCAAGCAACAGTACCAAACGTAGCTGGGGTTTGGAAAGCCCTGACAGATAACGTAAATTCTATGGCCAGCAACCTGACCAGTCAGGTACGGGATATTGCCAATGTTGCTACTTCCGTTGCCCGGGGCGATTTAAGTCAGAAAATTACGGTAGATGTAAAAGGAGAACTCTTGCAACTGAAAGAGAACATCAACCAAATGGTGGATTCCTTGAACATTTTTGCCGGTGAGGTTACCCGCGTAGCACTAGAAGTAGGTACCGAAGGAAAACTCGGTGGCCAAGCTAATGTGCCGAATGTAGCCGGGGTCTGGAAAGCTTTGACCGATAATGTAAACTCGATGGGTTCTAACCTGACGAGCCAGGTACGGGATATTGCAAACGTAGCGACGGCCGTGGCAAAAGGGGACTTAACTCAGAAAATTACGGTAGATGTTCGGGGCGAGCTTTTGCAGCTCAAAGATAATATCAACCAAATGGTAGACTCTCTGAATATTTTTGCCGATGAGGTAACCCGGGTAGCCCGCGAAGTAGGTACGGAAGGAAAACTCGGCGGCCAGGCTAATGTACCAAAAGTGCAGGGAACCTGGAAAGAACTTACCGATAACGTGAATACCATGGCCAGCAACCTGACCTTACAAGTACGCGATATCGCCAACGTAGCTACCGCTGTTGCCAAAGGTGACTTAAGCCAGAAAATGACGGTGAACGTGAAAGGAGAAATCCTCGAACTCAAAAATATCCTGAACCAAATGGTAGACTCCTTGAATATTTTTGCCGGGGAGGTTACCCGCGTAGCACTAGAAGTAGGTACCGAAGGAAAATTAGGTGGCCAGGCGGCTGTGCCGAATGTTGGCGGGGTATGGAAAGACCTTACAGATAATGTAAATACCATGGCATCTAACCTCACCACGCAGGTACGGGGTATAGTAAAAATTGTAACCTCTGTATCGAAAGGCGACTTAACTCAAAAATTAATTTTAGAAGCAAAAGGAGAAGTTGCGGATTTAGCTGAAACCATAAACCGCATGGTGGATGACCTGAACCGTTTAGCCGGGGAGGTGAGCCGGGTGGCTAGGGTAGCCGGCGTGGAAGGTAAATTAACTGAACGTGCTACTGTACACGGTGTGGGTGGTTCCTGGAAAGAATTAGTAGATACCTTAAATGACTTGCTTGAATCAATTGTAACTCCCGTTTTGGAAGTATCGCGGGTAGTGCGGGCCATTTCGGAAGGAGATTTAACACAAAAAGTAGAAATTCATACAACCGGTGATTTACTTTCCATGTCCAATGCCTTAAACCTGGCCGTAGAAAACTTAAATTCATTGTTAGGTGAAATTAATGAATCCTCACTGGTAGTTGGTTCTTCTTCCGAAGAAATGGCCAACAAAGGTTTAGATATGAGCCGGGTGACTGTAGATGTAGCTTTAGCTATGCAGCAAATGGCCGAAGGAGCGCAAAATCAGGCTTTAAAAACAGATAAAGCTTTTAAACTGATTGAGGAAATCATGAAAGCGACCAAGGCCACAGCAAATAAAGCCGATGTGGTAAACCGGGCGGCTATTTTAGGGGAAGAAACGTCGCAGCTTGGTTTGAAAACAGTGGCCGAAGTGGTAAAGAACATGGAAGAAATATCCTCGGCAGCAGCTTTAACGGCCAAAACCATTGAAGTATTGAGTACCCGTTCTCAGGAAATTTCTAAATCCTTGGGCGTAATTACCGATATTGCTTCTCAAACTAATTTACTGGCCTTGAATGCAGCTATTGAGGCCGCCCGGGCCGGTGAAGCGGGCCGCGGCTTTGCGGTAGTAGCCGAAGAAATCCGGAAACTGGCCGAAGGCTCACGTAAATCGGCGAGTGAAATTGAAACGTTGGTGAACGATGTAAAGAAAGATACGTCTTCAGCAGCAGCAGCTATATCCACCATGGAAGGCCGGGTATTAAAAGGTAAAAATGCAACATTTGAGGCTTCCGGAGCCTTTAAAAACATTGCCACTTCCAGTGGTGAAACCTTGCGCACTTCCCAGGATATTTTAACTGCTACTGAAGTACAAAAATCTTCTATATCAGATGTAGTAAAATACGTGGAAGAAGTTGTTGCTATTGCGGAACAAACGGCTTCCGGTACCCAGCAAGTTGCCGGCACAGCTAAGCAATTGTCGAGTTCCATGCAAGAAATGACGGCTTCCAGCCAGCAACTAAACGAAATTGCCGAAGATTTGCAGTTAGGAATTTCTGCCTTTAAACTTTTGGACGATAACTGGTCTTACCAGCAAAGCCGATCTATCCGGCATATCCCGGAATACCCCGTTAAAACAGTACCAGCCCGACGAGCTTTACCGGGCAACAATAATGGTACTCTAGGTCATCCAATAACTGGTTCTCAACGGAACAATCCGGCTGTATCTAATGTAATTTCCCCGAAAACAGAAGCTAATCGTTCTTCTTTAAACGGTGAAAATGCCAAGAAGACACCCGTTCGGAAAGCGCCTAATAAGCTCAAATCTTAAGCATGAATACCGACGGAATAAGCGAGAAAAAAGAAGTTAATCGCGAGCCCAGCGTACACTTAATTGTGTTTAAGTTGGGCTCCGAGGAATACGGTATCCGGATTGAGCAAGTAAAAGAAGTTACCTTAACTCCCGAAATTGCCCGTATGCCGAAAACACCTTCTTTTATAAAAGGAGTTGCCAACATTCGCGGCGATATAATTGCTCTTTTGGATTTGGAAGAAAGATTTCATATTGGTTCCCCGGAATCTTCCACGGAAATAGTAAAAGAAAAACAGAAATCGTATACTCTGGTGTTAGAAGCCAAAGATTTTACTATAGGATTATTGGTGCGGGAAGTACCGCATTCTTTAACTATCCCTATTTCCCGCATCGAAAAAACGCCTTCTTTTATTCAGGATTTACAAATTAACGATAACTATATTGAGGGAATTGGCAAATTAGGAGATCGTTTAATTATTGTATTAGATATTCACAAAATACTTACTTTCGAAGAAGCAGAGCTATTAAAAGATTAATGAAGCCCGGCTTGCTTACCGATATTACTTCCTGAAGAAAATTCAGAATAACTTAAATAAATGATGAAAAAAAGAATATTAATTGTTGATGACTCTTTTTACATGCGCACCATGCTTAAAAATATGCTCACGGACGCTGGTTACGAAGTGGTAGGAGAAGCCCCTAATGGACAAACTGCTTTACAATTAGCCCGGGAAACGAACCCCGACCTGATTACTTTAGATGTAATTTTACCGGATAACACGGGATTAGATGTATTAAAAGGTATTAAAAAAGAACAACCCAACATGAAAGTAATTATTGTAAGCGCGGTTGGTCAGGAAGTTATTGTTAATGAAGCGGTGGAAAATGGCGCTTTTTCTTATATCGTAAAACCGTTTTCAGAAGAGAAGGTCTTGGAAACAGTAAGTAATGCTTTAAAGGATTAGCGATCAGCCATCCAGCAACTCCTATTATACCCATTCATTTAACTATAGCACTGCCTTAATTTTAACGCATCCATCCCGAAGCGGATGCTCCCGGAAAAGAAAGAGCCAGCCTTAAGCAACCGGATTTGCCGGCTAAGTTGTTTTACTACAACGCATGAAATCAAGAGAACAAGAATATAAAGAAATATTTATTTCCGAAGCCTTGGAATACTTTGATGCTTTAAACCGGCACATAAGTACTCTGGAAAAAAATCCGGAAGATGACCAAATTCTGGCAGAAATATTTCGGTTGCTGCACAATTTAAAAGCCAATGCCAAGGCTATTGGTTACCTTCAAATTTCAGATTTATCGCATAAACTCGAAACCGCTTTTGAACTAGTTCGCAAACGCGAACTAACGTTTAGCAACGAAATAGCTACAATTTTATTCGACGGGATAGATTTATTGGGTGAGCTCATTACTAACGTGGATGATCCAAATTATAAAATTCTGGATGAAAGCTTAATCCATAATCTGGATATTCTGGCCGATAAAACTTCGAGTAAAAATCTGACCGAAGTATCGAAAGCGCAGAAGGTTAATGCCCGTAATTTATCGCTCTCCGATTTAATTTACATTCAAATTAAAAAACTAGACCATTTATTAAACTTAGTGGGCGAACTGATTATTGATCGCGACCGGATTATTTCTTTGAGTAAAGATTTAAACAACGAAGATTTAAAATCCGTTAGCTCGCACTTGTACCGGATTACGGAAGAAATACAGTTCAGTGTAATGGACGCACGCTTAGTAAATGTGGGTTCGTTATTTAATAAATTCCCCCGCATTGTCCGCGACATAGCGCAGGCCGAACAAAAAGAAATTCAACTGGATATAATTGGCCAGGATATTCAGATTGACCGGAACATTCTGCAAATAATAACTGATTCATTGCTGCATTTGGTTCGAAACGCTATTACCCACGGCATTGAAAAAGGAGCAGATCGTGAAAGAAAAAACAAGCCCCGCCAAGGCAACCTTTCTTTATCCGCCCAAAGCGACCGCGATAATGTTCTTATTCGCTTAAGCGACGATGGCCGGGGCATTGACATACCCGCCGTTAAAAAAGCCATTGTCGCCCGTAAATTTTTATCTTTTGAAGTAGTGGATGATTTACGCGAAAGCGATATTTTATCTTACTTGTTTGAACCAGGTTTTTCCATGGCCAAAGAAGTTACCGAATTTTCAGGTCGTGGCGTTGGGCTGGATGTGGTTAAAAATGCCATAGATTCTATTGGTGGCCGGATTCAGGTTCATTCCGAGAAAGATAAAGGCACTACCTTTACCTTACATTTACCAACTTCTATTGCCGTAAAAGGAGCCTTACTTTTTGAAGTGGAAGATGGATATTACGCTATTTTACTCATGCATACCGATTCTGTAGTTTCTATAGATAAAAGTGAACTGCACGAGGTCGGTAATATGCTGGTGGCAAATATTAAAAATGAAACCATCCCGGTTATTTATTTAAGAGAATTCTTAAACAACGACGATGCTACTATGAATTTGGGAAGTAAAGCCCGCTTAAATGGCAGCGTTCAAAACATTATTATTGTAATTTACAACAACCGTCGGTTGGGTTTAATTGTAGATAAACTATATCGTCAGCAAGACATTGTAATAAAGCCACTAAACAAACCAGTAGATAATATTGAAATTTATGGAGGGGTAACCTTATTGGGTACTGGTAAAGTATGCCTGGTATTAGATGTGCCGGCAATAACCCGTTATTTTATTGTTAAAAAGTAACGCATGGCTCTATTCTTTAATATGCAGCCAAATAAAAAAGATTTATTCATGGAACTACAAGTAACCGAATTAGAAAAAGATATTATCAAAGAAATTCTAAATATTGGCTTAGCAAGGGCCGCCGATTCTTTTGCCTCCATAGCTAAAGATAAGGTGCTCATGAAAGTACCCGATTTGGAATTAATTCAAACGAATGAAATATCTCAATTTATTTCCGGCTACGAAGAAACCCACGAAATTATTCAATCAGATATTAAGGGCGATTTTAATGGTACTACTTTAATGCTTTTTTCGGGCAACCACGTAGAAATGCTTTCGTTGGTATGTCTTAATTTAAAAGGTCCTTACCAAAAACCGCTTTCTGCTATGCAAGAGTCCTTGCTGCTGGAGATAAGCAATATTATTACCGGTGCCTTTGTGACGCAATTAGCAAATATTTTAAAAGCGGATATTTATGGTTCACCGCCCATATACCCGCAAAAGGATATAGCTCATTCCTTAAAACATATTACCGACGTTAATCCGCTTTTTCAGCCCATTATTTTTACCGTATTAACGCATTTTACCGACCATAAAGGAATGGTGGAACTTCCCCTTTTTCTTTTTTTTGATACCATTACTTTTAATAAGATTCTCGAAATAATTCGTTCCTATAAATTTTACGAAGAGCGTTAACAACGCTCTTTTTTGTTAAAGCTTATTTTAATAATACCTAATCTTAGCTTAAAATTTAAATAACCCGCTCTCTCATCTTCAAATTAGTTATGAATCAAAAAGAAAATAGTCAAAAAAGTAAACAAGATAAAATTGCCCAATTCGACCCGAGTGGAGTAGGTGACAGCAACGCGGGTATTTATGGCTTACCGTTCACTACGGAAGAAGCATCAGTGGTTTTAATTCCGGTGCCCTGGGAAGTTACGGTTTCCTATAGTGCCGGCACTGCCTCCGGGCCGGAAGCCATTAAATCCGCTTCCTCCCAAATGGATTTATATGACCCCGTTATTAAAGATGCCTGGCAAATTGGCATTGCGTTAGAACCAATTGATCCTACCTGGCAGGAAACCAGTACTGCTTTGCGCACCCAATCGGCCGCTTATATTCAATATTTAGAAGGCACTAATTCTACATTATCGGAAACTCAAATAAATGATTTGTTAGCGCAGGTAACTCAAAAAGGAAAAGAACTACTGCATTGGTTAAAACAAAAAGCGACCGATTATTTAAATAAAGGTCAATTAGTAGGCGTAGTAGGCGGCGATCATAGCTCACCTTTAGGTTTACTGCACGCTTTGGCCGAAAAACACGATGAGTTTGGAATTTTGCAAATTGATGCGCACGCCGATTTACGCGAAGCTTACGAAGGATTTGAGTATTCGCACGCTTCTATTATGTATAATGCTTTAAAGTTGCCGCAGGTAAAAAAATTGGTTCAGGTAGGGATTCGCGATAGTGCCGAATCCGAAAATGAGCTTATTAACCAATCGAATGGCCGCATTTCCACTTTTTTTGATTCCTTTTTAAAAGATGAAATGTACGATGGTAAAACCTGGAAAAAGCAATGTAAAAAAATTATTGCCCAGTTACCGCCCAAAGTGTACATTAGTTTTGATATCGACGGACTGGACCCCAAACTTTGTCCGGGCACCGGTACTCCTGTACCCGGAGGTTTGGAATTTGAGGAAGCCATTTATTTAATTAAGGCTTTAGTAAAATCAGGTCGGGAAATTATTGGTTTTGACTTGTGCGAAGTAGCTCCCGGCAATTCGGACTGGAATGGCAACGTAGGCGCTCGTTTATTGTATAAGCTTAGTAATTGGATGGCCGTTTCGAACAAACTGGCTCAGGTTACATTTGAGTAAAAGCTGGCGGCGTACACAAATTATTTTATTTGCGTATAGGGGTTTAGTGAAGTAAGTAGTACGTTTTTACGTTAAAAGTTACACGTCATTATGGTTATAACATAAGCTGAAATCCTTCCACTAAAAAATTACTACTTTACTATTTGTTTCACCTAACCAAATAAAACATGGGCTTTATACTAAAATTAATTTTAACCGGGGTAGCAGCGGCCATAGCGGCGTATATTTTACCGGGAGTAACCATAGACGGCTTAGGCAGCGCCATTTTACTGGCAGTTGTACTGGGTATTTTAAACGCTATTGTTAAGCCTATTTTAATAGTCCTCTCTTTACCCATCACCATTATTACTTTAGGACTTTTCTTACTCGTTATTAATGCCCTTATTATTTTGTTAGCCGATTATATCCTGACTGGATTTAGCGTGAATGGCTTTATATGGGCTTTAATCTTTAGCTTGGTTTTATCTGTTCTTACTTCTATTATCGATATGATCACCAAATAACATTTCTGATCTACCATAACAAAGGCCCGAAAACTACTCGGGCCTTTTGCATTTAAGCAACTTTGGTTTGCAGCCAATCCTGGCAAGCATCGGCACATTCCTGGCATTCTTCGGCGCACTTCTGGCAATGATCGGCGTCGTGCTGGGCGCATTCTTCGGCACAGGCTTTACAAATTTCAATGCACTCCCGCATTACGTGGGGTGCGTGCGGCGAGTTACGGGCCACAAAGCGGGCCGTTAAGGTACAAATATCCGCACAATCGCGGTCCAGTTGAATGCACTTTACCATCATTTGTACGTGCTCCTCCTGCAAACACAAAGTCATACATGTTTCGCAGGCGGTAATGCATTTAATCAAAACGTGTTCGAGATTATTTGTTACTTCCGATTTCATAGTTTTTTATTTAAGTTTTAAACCGAGTAAGATAAAGTCTAGTTGTACGAGGTACAACCAAGTGTGTTAGAAAACAGGCTACAATTTGTATAGCACCCACTTCCAGATTAAGGAGATAAGTCCAAAAACTTTTTCGGGTCCTGCATCTAAAAACTTAAATTTGTTGTTAGAAAGCAAAACAGGTAAGTATGATTACAGCAGCACAAGAGGTATTAAAAAAGTATTTTGGTTACGAACGTTTCCGGCCCATGCAGCAGGAAATTATTTCTTCGGTTCTTGCTAAACGGGATACGATTGTTTTAATGCCTACGGGCGGTGGAAAGTCGGTTTGTTACCAGGTGCCGGCCTTGGTTATGCCGGGTATTTGCGTGGTTATTTCCCCGCTTATTGCTTTAATGCAGGACCAGGTGAAAGCGCTTGCGGCTAATGGGGTGAACGCTGCCTTTTTGAATAGTACCCAATCGGCGGAAGTACAGTATAATATTGAAACGGCTTGTTTAGGACGTGCCATTAAATTACTGTATGTTTCGCCGGAAAAATTATTATCTGCCGGCTTTTTCTCTTTTTTAAAACGCTTACAGGTTAATTTGTTTGCCGTGGATGAGGCGCATTGTATTTCGGCTTGGGGGCACGATTTCCGGCCGGAATACACGCAACTGCGCACTTTAAAAGAACAATTTCCCACTGTACCGGTAATTGCTTTAACGGCCACTGCCGACCGTTTAACGCAAAAAGATATTCAGGAGCAACTGCATTTACAAGACCCAGCGGTATATATTTCGTCTTTCGACCGGCCAAACATTAATTTAACAGTTTTACCCGGCCGTAATCGCTTTAACCGCATTACTGATTTTTTAGATAATCATAAAGGACAGCCCGGCATTATTTATTGTTTGAGCCGCAATACCACCGAATCCTTAAGTCAAAAATTAAGCGCGCAAGGTTTCAAAGCGGCCCATTACCATGCGGGGCTTTCGGCTACTGCCCGGGCCGCCACCCAAGATGCTTTCTTGAAAGACAATATTCAGATTATGTGCGCCACCATTGCCTTCGGGATGGGCATTGATAAATCGAATGTGCGTTGGGTAATTCATTACAATCTGCCTAAAAACATTGAAAGCTATTACCAGGAAATTGGCCGCGGTGGGCGCGATGGCGCTCCGGCCAACGCCTTGTTGTTTTACTCCTACGCCGATGTGCTGGCGATGCGTAAGATGCTCTCGGAAGGCGATAAGAAACAACAGGCATTGCAATTAGTTAAATTAGAACGCATGCAACAATACGCCGAAGCAACTAGTTGCCGGCGGAGAATATTATTAAACTACTTCGGCGAAACGCTTTCTAAAAACTGCCAGAACTGTGATATCTGCCGTAATCCGCCCGCTTCTTTCGACGGTACCATTCACGCCCAAAAAGCGCTTTCGGCCATTGCCCGCATGCTCGAAAAAGCACCTTTAGGCTTGGTAATTGATGTTTTACGCGGTTCCAGAAGCCAGCAAGTATTAGAGAAAAATTTTGACCGCATTAAAACTTACGGAGCGGGTCGCGATATACCGTATAACGACTGGCAAAGTTACCTGCACCAAATGATTAACCAAGGCTTATTGGAAATTGCCTATGACGATGCGTATACGCTCAAAATAAGCCCCGCCGGTAAGGAAGTATTGCTGCAAAACAAATCTTTTGCGCTGGTGAAATTTGAGCCGAATGCTGCCACCGAAGAAGTAGCGCCCGTGAAAGCAAAGAGCAAGAAAGAAGTTTTAAAAGACGAATTATTTGAACGCTTACGCGTACTGCGCAAGAAAATTGCCGACCAGCAAAACGTGCCGCCCTACGTTATTTTCAACGACACTACTTTAAGTGAAATGGCCCAGGAAAAGCCGACCAGCCGACCAGCCATGCTTTCCATTTCGGGCGTAGGTTTGATAAAACTGGAAAATTACGGCGAAGCGTTTATCAACGAAATTATCTCTTTTGTCACGGACCAGCAGGAGCAAGGAAATAAAGTAAAAGGCGCTACGCATTTAGTTACCTTGGAGGCATACAAGCAAGGCTACCAACCGGATCAGATTGCTTTACAGCGTAACCTAAATATTGTTACCATATACTCGCACTTGGCTTCCTTGTACGAACAAGGATATGCCATTGATATAAAACAATTTATTTCCGCTTCGGATTACCAAAAATTAGAACCTACCATTACTAAACTAGGTCCGGAAGCTAAATTAAAAGATTATTTCGATCATTTTGGGGGAAACGTGGATTACAACACCATCCGGATGGCTTTGGCCGTTTACAAAAGAAAAGCGAAAGCAGTTAAATAGAATAACTAAAGTGTAGAGATTTGCTATTTTTTAGTATTTACTACTAGCTGATTCCCCGGCTAAATCTTTTCCGCTCTTATTTTAAAGAAAATAAGGCCATTATTTCTGAATGCGAGTGAATAAATTTGCTAAATGATTTAGAAATAATAAAAAAATTAGTAAATTTACTTTGTCTAAAAGAATTAATTTCCGTAAAAGGAATTAGGAAAACAAAGGCATGATAAATACTAATTTAAAATTTCTGAGAAAGCAAACGGGTCTTACCCAGTCACAATTGGCCGAAAAGCTTAACATCAAGCGTTCTTTAATCGGCGCTTACGAGGAAGGACGCGCCGAGCCTAAACTAAGCACCTTAGTAAATATCTCGAAGCTGTTTAATATTTCTTTAGATGTTTTAATTACGAAAGATTTGCCGTCTTCCAGTACGGAATCGCACAGCATGGCCATTCAGCGGCCTACTAAGGGAAATTTACGGGTTTTGGCCATTACCGTTGATAGAGAAGATAAAGAAAACATTGAATTAGTACCGCAACGCGCCAGTGCTGGTTACTTAAATGGCTATGCCGATCCGGAATTTATTGAAGAACTACCGCGCTTCCGGTTACCCATGTTAAGTACGCAAGGTACTCACCGGGCTTTTGAGATTTCCGGCGATTCCATGTTACCCATTGCTTCGGGTACGGTAATTATCGGCCGGTTTATTGAAGATTGGTCCACCATCAAAGATGGTACTCCTTGTATTATTGTGAGTCAGAAAGAAGGTGTAGTTTTCAAGCGGATTTTCAATAAAATGAAAAACGAAGCGGTATTATACCTGCACTCCGACAATCCGTCTTATTCACCTTATCAAATACTGGTAGATGATATTCTGGAAATTTGGGAAGCGCGTGCCTATATCAGTACTACTTTCCCGATTGCTGATTTCTCTCTGAATAAACTTACTTCGATCGTGTTAGATCTGCAACAAGAAGTTCTTAAATTAAAGAAAGCTTAAATTAATCAATCTGAATAAGTTACTTGCCCGGTTTGCTGATAAGTAAACCGGGCTTTTTTTATTTAAGTAAATGAAAAACGCAGGGTCATCCCGAAAGGTATTATAAATTATTGTAAATAAGCTTCTTACCTTCCTGCATTAACTTATAACCTGATCTCGCGTATTTTAAGGTAAATCAGAATATAGAAAACTAATATACCTTCACTACAAAAAACTATGGTAAAAATTATTAACGCCGAAGACCGCCATTTTTCCACGGCTGGTTGGCTGAAATCGCATTTCCTGTTTTCTTTTGCCGATTATTATGACCCGAACAATATGAATTACGGTCCGTTGCGGGTTTTTAACGACGACTACGTGGCGCCGCATTCCGGCTTTCCGCAGCATCCGCACTCCGAAATGGAAATTATTACCATTGTATTAGCCGGAGAAGTAACGCATGAAGATAGCATGGGCAATAAAACGGTAATTAAAGCCGGCGATGTACAACGTATGACGGCCGGAACCGGGATTACCCATTCTGAAACCAATAATGCCGATAAAGAATTACACTTGCTGCAGTTGTGGTTCCTCCCGAATAAACCAGGTTTAAATCCGTCGTACGAACAAAAACACATTGATTTTGCCGATTCTAAAAACGAATTAGTTCCGCTGGTAACCGGTCAAAAAGTTTTGGAAGATGTCGTTTTTATGAATTCTAATTCAACGGTTTACTACGCGCATCTGAAAAAAGATAAAGAAATAGATTTTAAAACCTTTGATATCCGCAAAACTTTAATTTACGTTCTGGAAGGCGAATTATTCGCCAACGGCATGCAGGCTACCACTAACGACCAATTGCGCATTGATCACGAAAGCGCCGTTCTAATTCGCGCCAGCCAAGACTCTTCTTTTATTTTAATTGATGTTGCAGCGGTTGAGGCTAACTTTTAAATTGACGCTAAAAATTAGATATTAAAAGCTAGACGTTGGATATGTAATATTAAATTTTGAGGTCTTGGCTAAAGAATTATTTATTTGAAAATTCAAAAGATTACCTTCCAATAGAAAAGTCAGCTGAGGGCTGACTTTTCTATTGGAAATTAAAAATTAGGTATCTAGCATCTAGCGTCTAAATTCTAGTGTCTAAATAGTATACTTCCGGCCTTTGTTTTGGGCTTTCAGGTAATCCATAAGAGGCTGAAAATAAGCGATCATGGCGCGGGCACTGAGATCTTCGCCGGTTTTATCTTTTAATACTTGCCGCCAGTCGGCGCTTGCCCCGGGATACATGATGCTGGCTAAAAATTTACCTACCTCTTTGTTCCCGTAGTAATTTGTCGCGTGCGGATCTTGTTTTAAAATTTTGGTAGCAATATGATCGTGTAACTGAAACAAAATAACGTACGACAAAGCATAATCATAATACTGCGCCGGATCATCGTTTATGTGCGTTTTAGTGGCGGCATCAGCGTATTTAACGCCGCGTTCGTTGGGTGGCACAATGCCTTGATATTGTAGGGCCAATTCCCACCAACGCTTATTAAAATCCGCAGAAGCCAGGTTTTTGGCGTATAAATCGTGCTCAAACTCGCTCATCACCCCCGACGCAAACGGAATGAAAACCACGTAATTTAGTGCCTCTTTTAATAAGCTCTGCACCTGATTTGTTTTAGCTTCTTTGTTTACCAACTGCAAATTGGCCAGGAAAGGCTGTTGCATGGCCGCTAAACCCATTAAGCTGCCCATAGCTTCGTGATAAGCGCGGTTAGCGCCGCTACGTAATAATAAAGGCACATCGGGATTCGTATAAGTCAGGTAATAGTAAATATGACCTAATTCGTGGTGGGTAGTTTCGTACCATTCGGCATTAGGCTCCACACTCATTAAACTGCGGACATCGTGTTCTAAATCCATGTGCCAGGCCGAAGCATGGTTATTCTTTTTGTAGTTAGTGCCAGCAGGTACCGGATACAAACTGGACTTAGCGTAAAAGATGGCAGGTAAAGCTGGAAATCCTAAACTTTGGTAAAATCGCTCGGCTTGTTTTACCTGCCATTCCGCTCCTTTAGGTTTTAATACCTGATCTAAGTTGCTGCCTTCCACCTCCATCATGGCGCTCCAATCCTGTCCCCACCGATTAGGCAACCAATGCGCCGGCAGCATATCCGGCACTTCATTTACGCCGTACTTTTTGGCTAATTCGTAACGGGCGTAGGTGTGGAGTTCCCGGTACAAGGGTTTTAGTTCCTGGTTAATTTTGCGCATCAAGTCCATCATGTCTTCGCGCTTCATCCCGTAATCGGAGGCTTGATAGCTAAAATAATCGTCGTAGCCAAGGGCTTGGACGGTTTTGTTCCGCAGATTCCGCAAGTTTACCAAACCCGATTTAAGTACCGTGCCTACTTCTTTACTAGCCTGCCAGGCTTCCAAGCGTTTAGTGGGATTCGTTTCGGTTCTTAAGATTTCATCAATTCGATTGGTGGTAACCGATTTACCATTTAATTTATAATCAAAACCATAGAGCTTTTCCGATTGTTCGGTTTCCGCTTTAATGCGGCTTTTTACCACCTCAGCTACGGTTTGCGGATTGTTCGCGGCAACTCGTAAAGCGGTTTCGAGCTGTTTTACCTGAATTTCGCTTAACTCTTCTTTATGCTGAAGCAAGTCTTGTAGTTGCTGAATGTTTTCTTTACTGCCGGTAAAAGCCGCAAAGGCTTCATTAGCCTTTCGAGTAGCAATAGCATTAGCAGAATCGCCTTCCACAATTTTGGTGTTAGAAGCCCATTCTGCTTCGGCGGAAGCAGTATACAACTTTTGATATTCCGCGGAATACGTTTTCAGAAAGGTATCTGCTTCTGTTTTATAATTTTTCTTTGTTTGGCAAGACCATAAGGTAGCTAGTGTCAAGCCAATTACTATAGTTCTTTTCATTCGTGGACTATCGTCTATGGAGGATGGATTAGTTCTTATACTTTCTGGTATAAATCTCCAGGATAAATTGTTTTATTAATTACTTTTAGTTCTTGCAGCGTGGTTATAACCGTTTGCAGCATGTCTTCCGACATTGGTTCACCAATAGACCAACGAGTACTTTTAAACCAGGCTACCGCGTCTTCGGGTAACAAATGAAATTTTTCTACCACCACATTTACGGATTGCGGATTGGTCATGAATTTTTGAGAGGTATGATTAATGATAGTTAAAATTTTTTGAATAGCGGGTTGTTGATTTTGCAATATTTCGTTGCGAGCCGCAATCACAAAGCAAGGCCAGGGCGTGAGCGTTTCACCTACCCGCCGGAATTCGCCGCTATCTACTAAGGGTTTCGTCATGAATTTTTCCCACATAAAAGCATCGGCTTCGTGGTTTTTAAAAGCTTGCCGGGCGCCCTCTAAGTTGCCCACTAATACCAATTCCTGCGCTTGCGGGTCCCAGCCGCGTTGCGTCGCATCCACAAAAGCCATCAGGTGCGAGCCGGAACCCATGCGGCTCACAGCATAGCGTTTTCCTCGCAAATCAGCGGGCGTCTGATAAGAAGAATTTGCCGGCACGTGGATTCCCCAGATAAGCGGCGACTCCACGTAAACCTGCACAATTTTACTTTCATTACCATTCGCTATATCGGCCACAATGCCTTCGGTAAGCAATACGGCTAAATCTAACTCTCCACTGCGTAAATCCTTCGCCATGGCGCCGGTACCTCCGGGATAATCGGTCCAGGTGAGATGAATGTTTTCGGCCTGGAACAAACCTTGTTCAATCGCCTGGTGCCAGGGAATATTAAAATGTTCGGGTACGCCGCCAATGCGTAAATGGGTAGTTTCCTGCATGTATTTCTAAATTTTAGATGGGGATGCCAGCTTGTATACAGTTTCAAGCTGACCATGTTTATTCCTTTTATGCCAGTCGTAATTTACAGAAAGAATATTTTTAAAATTTTTACAAGCCTAATTATAATAAGTAATTCCTGAATAAAGCCTAAACCATTCGCTGCGACATAAAGCTGGCAAATTGTTTATTCAGGAAACCAAAAATAGTCTAGTATCTAATGCCTTAATACTAGTATCTATTTTACTCTTCCAGCAACTCGGGTTTACTCTTCCAGCAACTCGGGTTGCGACGGTGAAGTTTCGGGTTCCAAATCTGATTCCCGCAGAAAATTAGTGTCGATGGTTTTGGTAGTACGGGCACCCAGCACTTTTAACTGCTGCACTTTCCGGATCAAATTGCCTTTTCCTTCGGTAAGTTTATTCATCGCGGCCAGGTAACTGCTTTGGCTGCTTTCAATGCTTTTACCAATGGCTTTTAAGTCTTCCACGAAGTTGGCGAATTTATCGTACAATAAACCGCTTTCCCGGGCAATCTTTAACACGTTATTTTTTTGACTTTCCTGTTTCCAAACCCCTTCCACGGTGCGTAAAGTAGCCAACAGGGTAGAAGTAGTTACAAATACAACGTTGTAGTTGAGAGCTTCGATAAATAACTCGCGATCGTGCTGCATGGCCAAATGAAAAGCCGGTTCAATGGGAATAAACATCAGCACAAAATCCGGCGAATGAACCCCAATTAACTGGTGGTATTCTTTTCTGCTTAATTCCAGAAAATGCGAGCGGATAGATTGAATGTGATTATTTAAATGCGCCAACTGTAAAGTTTCCTCGTCGCAGTTGCAATACGCGTCGTAAGCCGTTAACGAAACTTTAGAATCTATTATCAGGTGTTTATCGCCGGGTAAATTTATAATAACATCGGGCCGGTATACTTTATTATCATCGTTACGCAATACTACTTCGCGCCGGTAATGTTCGTCTTTTTTTAAGCCCGATTTTTCGAGTAATACTTCCAGCAAATATTCTCCCCAATTTCCCTGCGTTTTGCGTTCGCCTTTTAAAGCCCGGGTTAAATTAATCGCATCCTGGCTCATTTGCTGGTTCAACTGTGCCAACATAGTTATTTGTTCTTTCAAGGCGGTATTTTCCCGTAAACTTTTTTCGTAAGTGGTATCAACCTTGGTTTCAAACTCTTTAATGCGTTCTTTTAAGGGAGAAAGAATTGCTTCTAGATTTTCAGCCGAAGCTTTTTTAAAATGTTCGGCATTATTTATCAAAACCTGGTTCGAAACACTAGAGAATTGCTGCAGGAAAGTAGTCCGCAACGCTTCCATTTCCAATTTCTGATCTTCTAGTTTTTGCTTTAAATGGTACAAATCAGTTTCGGTTTTGGTTAACTCCGACTGCAAACCTATAATCGTGTTTGTTTCAGACCGTAGTTGTTCTTTGAGCTGAGCTAATTCACTGTTTTTTTCCTGCACTTGGGTTTGCCAAACTTGTTGCGCCACCAAGGCTTGATTAACCTGTTGCTGAGCATTATTTAATTTAGCTTTCAAAAGCAAGTAAGATCCAACTAAACCCGCCAAAAATCCGGCGATTATCCATGCAATTTCCATGTAGTGAAGTTAAGGCTTATGGAGCGGGTTAACAAACCGGATAGACATTTAATAAAGCAGTAGAAAGCACTAAGTCTTGAATTATACGGATATATAAATCAGATAAACGGCTATTTATTTTAAAGGCAAGGTTTCTGTGATTTTTCTGCCACTGCATTCATAAATTATAAACTTGTTTACCATGTCCAACAAAAAAGGCTACCTTTTCCGGGCAGCCTGTTCTTTTTTTTATTTAAAAAATTCATTAATCCGCTTCCAATACCATCTGCGAACCATCCTTGGCTTGTAACTTTAACTCATCGTTCGTAAGGTTTAAAACCTGAAAATTTTCGGTAGCATCGGAACCTACAAATTGTAAAGATAAATTTCGGGCCATGGCATCGTAGGTCCATTTACCGGAAGCATTTTGCGTATTGGATCGCATACTAAAAGATCCATTCGCGAAGAATTGAATCTCCTGCTGTTTCTCTTCCTTGGTAAGTTTATCTTTTTCCCCGGTGGCGGTAGTTTCTTTTTCGGTTTTCCAAACTTTGCTATCCGCGCCCGTTAACATGCCGGCATTACCGATCGAATCTTTTTTCTTGCAACTAACGGTAAAGAGTAAACAGGTAAAGCTTAACAATAAGAAGTAATTTCTTAGATTATAGATTTTCATAGTTTTATAGTTAAAAAGAGTTTTTCGGTTCAATGGTAATAGAGAGTTTTTTGAATATTACGGCTGCTACCGGATTTAGTTAAAAGCAATTAAAAAGTTTGTGCATTTTAGCCAGCTGGAAACCTTCCTTTCCTTACTTAAAAGCAGTTCATGTACTTGCTAAACGCCCCTTTATTTACGGGAGGTAAGCTAAGAAAATTATATTATCTTTTTTTAAATAGTTTGCCATTTAAAATGGAAGTATTCTGGGAATGAGCTTTTTACAACTACCATCCAATGTAATAGGGGAACTTACCAAATAGAACATTATTTAGTTTATCGGCGTATGTAAACTATTAGGTTTCCTGACCAGAAAAGAAGCCGAATAATAAAAAACTATTTATCAGATACGAAAACTATGGGACTTTTTGATTTCTTAAAAAAAGGGGAAGAAAAACCGGCGCAGCCGAAAGCCGACCCGAATAAAAACGCCTTTAACGTACCGCCCACCGGCAACCAGGCGCAAGCCAATAACCGCCAACCGGCGCAACCCGTGGCTACACCGGCCACACCGCAGAAAGAATATTACACCGTGAAAAGCGGTGATTCGCTTTCTAAAATTGCGAAAGAATTATACGGCGACGCGCAGCAGTGGCACAAAATTCACCAGGCGAACCTGGACCAGATTAAAGACCCGAATTTGATTCATCCGGGCCAGAAATTTGTGATTCCGCGGTAGATTTTAGATGTTCGAACTTTTGAATTAGTAAACCCGGTAGGTTTTTAAAACCTACCGGGTTTTTACTTTAACGGGCGCAAATGCCGCGGTAAATGCAGTACTGGCAAACTTCTAGATCGTGGGTTTTCCGGATGGGAATGTTGGGGTTGAGCATATCCTGCACAAAAAGTCTCAGGTATTCTTCGGAATGCTGAATATACGCTTCAATCGTCTCGGGCTTGTTTTCCGAAAAAGCAACATCGGAGATCATAAAGCCGGCGTTTAAATTTCGGAAAGAAATAATGCCGGCCTCAATTTCCGGTTGAAATAAGGAATTATCCAGACTGCCTTCGGCTTGCATCTTTTTGGCCATTAGATACCGGTACAGCCAGAGTTGCCGCACTTTCTCGTACTTGCGGTTGGTCAGTAAATTTTCCGCCACGTGTTCTGGTTTTATTTTTAAATCAGCGGCGTTTACCAAACCGGTTTTATAATCAATTACCCGCGTGGCTTTAGCCGTCCGATCAATGCGGTCGGCTTTACCGGCTATTTTTACCTGAATTACTTCATCCTCTAAATTTACTTCCAAAACCGTTTCGAGCACTTGTTCGAGGCTGATAATGCGCACAGGTAAATCGGGCGATTCGGCTTGTTTTTTCAGGTAAGTATCCAGAACCTGCGTAGCTACTTTCAAAAGTAAATAGTTCATGCCTTGCTCCGGAACATTACCCAAAACACCGGTTTTAAAAGCCAATTGTACGCGCTGCGGCAACACCGCCCGCATGTGGTTAATGTCTTGGGCGGTAACCAGTAAATTTTTCTCCTGAAATGGTTTAAAATAAGCTTCCAGCACTTGGTGCACAATATTACCAAACTGGTCAGCGCCGATTTTCTCTTCAATGTCGTCGGTTTCTTTGAGGCCGGCAATTTTGTTGAAGTAATATTGCAGCGAACAGTTAATGTACATATTCAGGTGCGAGGGGTATAAACCTTTCTGGAGCGCTTTTTTGAGGCTGGCCAGCACCTGCGCGTCTTTTTGGATAACAATATCGGGTTCGTAGGTTTTGCTTTGTTGCTGCTCTACTACAGCAGTTAATTCCCGGAAAGTAATGTTGGGGTTAGCCGGAACCAAATGGTGCTGCAATTGCAGAATAAACCGGCTTTTCTCCCCGGAACCGTACGTATCGGAAGGTAAAATATACAATAAATGCACGCGCTTAGCCCGTTGCAGTAAACGGTAAAAGTAGTACGAGGTGATGCTTTCCTGTTCGGCGTAGGTGGGCAAACCAAAGGTCTTGAGTACGTCGTAGGGCATCAGCGATTTGTGCTGTTTCGGCTGCGGCAGTACGTTCTCGTTCACCGACAGAATGATTAAATTTTCAAAATCCAGCGCCCGCGTTTCCAGAAAACCCATTACCTGAATATCCGAAATCGGTTCGCCGCTGAAGGGTAGGCGGGTTTGGGCAATGTTTTCGTACAGGAATTTTTTAAAACTGCGCACCGAAATGCGTTGTTCCCGGCAATCAAAAATCGAATCGAGCCGCTTGACCAACGTATAAAAAATGTACAGGTACTCGGTTTCAATGGGGTTTTCGGCCTGAAATTGGTACACTTGCTTGAGTAAATCGATAAGGTTGTAGAAGGAAGCAATTATATCGTCGCAGTTGCGCCAGGTCCGGAATAAGGCTTTAAAAATCGGGTGGTCTTTGCCCGCATCAATCAGCTCTTTCGCCGAAACCAGTACTTTGTTTTGGGTAATAATATCCGCTAAAACCTGAGAAATCAAGTTCTGCTCCGCGGCATCTTCGGTCACGGTATTGTAATATTGCTCGTAGCGCCGGATAAACGGGTGACTGAGTATTTTCTGAACGGTGAGATAATGGTAGCGGTTTACTTTGTAGCCGGCATCGTTGGGCTGTATCACGCCGGTTAAGTGCAGTTCAAACAATAAATCAATTAGGTTGTAAAGCGGCGTGCCTTTAAAAGTAAGCCCCATAGTCACGTTGTAATCCGGAATAGCCTCGCTGATGGAGTGCAGCACCGGCAGCAGCATGGTTTCGTCGGGCAGAACAATGGCGACCTGCGCCTGCGGGTTCTCCTGCCGGATTTGCTGCAGCAACTGGCCGGCCACTTTGCCCTGCATGCTGGCGTTAGCCACCGCAATGGCGTTAATTTCTTTGGTATCCGTTAATAAAAGGTTTTGCTGCCATTTCCACTCGGGGAGTTGCCATTGTTTTTGGTAGCGTTTTAAAAAATAGCCGGCCCGGTTCTGGGTATTTTCGTCCATGTAAAACTCATCCGAATCGAACAAGACCTCGGCTTTGTGTTCTTTGAGTAAGGTGCGGATAATAATTTGTTCGGAGCGGCTCAAGGCATTCAGGCCGACAAAGATAAACTGGGAGCAAGTGGTTTTTTGCACCATATCCAATACGTTTTCGGCCACGTGCCGGTACGCCATGCCCATGTACGCCTGTTTCTCGGCTTTTAATTTTTTCTTCAGCCGGGTGTAGGCTTCCTGCAAATTGTCCCAAAGCTTAAAATATTTTTGCAGCATCGGCGAGATAGCAAAGCCGGCGCGTTTCGGGTCCCAGCGTTCCAGGGCTTTGGCCTCACTCAAATACTCGAACAGTTTACCAGTATTCACTACTTCCTGGTCCATGCGACTGAAATCTTCCAGTAAAGTACTCGCCCAGGTGACGTACTGGTCGAACTCAATATTCGGGTCCAGTTCCTGCATAATATCGAACAAATCCAGTTGCAGGTGAATGGGTTCCAGCACTTCAACCCGGGCTAGCCGGCAGATGAAATCTTCCATCGACGACACTTCCGGCGACCAGATGCCTTCGGTAGCCACCTGGGCCAAGGCATTTTTAAAATAAACACTCGCCCGCCGCGTGGGTAAAATCACGCAAATCTGGCTGATGTTTTCGGCGTGCTGGCGGTAAATAGACTCGGCTGCCTGGTGCAGGAAAGTTTGCATGTATTCGGGTTTGGTAAAGGCTGCCAAGGGCACCTAAGAGAGAAATTTAAGTAAGGATGGAAGGTGAATTTTTAAAAAATAAATAAAAAGCCAACTTGCCTGGAGCCACTCAAATTTAACAATAACTTTTATTCACCCACTTGTTTTAAAATTTACTTTATTAGTCGGTCGCTTAAACGAAAATCGGTTTGTTTTACTTGATCCAACAAGGGCTTTAGCAAAGATACATAGCCATTAAGCTTGGCTTGAGCCAGAATACCTAAGGTTCCGGTGATGGTTAATCCTAACTGGTTAGCCATTTTTCGCCCTCTCGATTCATCAATAATTAAAAGACAATTTGGCTGCTCTAAAGCCAACGCCAAGGCACTTGCTTCTCCTTTGTCCAGAGCAGCACCCAATACTAATTGGGTATTAATATCTTGCGGATTTTGGATGGTTATATAATCTGGCAAGTTACTCCCAAATTCATCAGCTACTATTTGCGTCGTAATTATTTTACCGTAGAGCTTTTGTAATAAACTGAGTTTACCAATTTTATCCAGAAGAATTAGGCAACTAGTGTCTGATATGATAATTGCCTGCATTTTTTATGTCATTTGCCAGTTCACTTGGGTCATAGTCAAAAATAGAAACGTTATACCGGCTTAAAAGCTCCATAAAGGTTCTTTTGCTATAGCCAGCTAGCTCAGCTGCCTGGCCTAATGTAAGTTTGCCTTGCTCATAAAGTTTGGTTGCTAGCAACATGGTTGCTTCCCGATCATCCAGGTCTAAATTATCGGGTATGTTTAGTACGAGAGTCTTCATTGCTTAAATATACTTAATATTGTCGGAAATGGTCAAAATTGCTGCATTCTAAAATTATCTGGCTACAATTAAAACATCCATTGAAAATACTAGTGGCGACCAAATGGCTTTGGTTGCAAGCAGAAGTAGGTTGTCCATCTTAACCAAATTCCAAATACAGATGTCCGTTTTCTAACTTTAACTTAACTTTACGGAGTACTTAAATAAGCTTCAGATTTTTCCTCCTCTACTTTTTAAATTATTATCGAAAAATTTACCAGATGCGATGTTAGACCTTGCACCCATTACCCGAATTTTAAGAGCGAAAGCGAGTTCTCAGCTTTTAGTAGCCGCCACACATTACTTACCGGTTTTTGAAGAATTAAGTCAAGGCGCATTGCCCCTACCGGAATTGCAGGAGCGGTTACAATTAAAACCTCGGCCCGCCATGGTTTTGTTTTCGGCTTTATGTGCCATGGGTTTGTTGGAATATGATGCCGCAGGTAAACTAAAACTGAGCGAAACCGGAAAATATTTAACCGCTGCTAACGCCACCAATCTGCTGGGCTATGCGGGTTTAGAAAAAGATGATCCGGGGGTGATAAAAATGGCGGAATGGTTGCAAAATGACGGACCTGTAAATACCAGTCAAGGGTTTTCGTATGTAAAAGATGAAGACGCGCCTTCGCCGATGGATGAAGCCGAAACCGCCCGCTTTTTTACCATGGCACTGGCGGGTAGAGCTAAGTTTCTTTCGCCCCTGGTAGCGGATAAAATTACCAAACACCCCGGGCTGTTACTGGATGTGGCCGGCGGGACGGGTTTCTATACTTACGAATGGTTGCTAGCTAACCCTACCTCCCAGGCCATTGTTTTCGACCGGCCCGAAGTGCTGAAAGTAGCAGCGGAACTATTCGAAGAATTCTGCCAAGACCATCCGGCGGAGGCCACTTCTTTAAAAAACCGGTTAACCTTTATGCCCGGCGATATGCTGACCGATAGACTTCCGGAAGCAGATGTTTTGCTGGCGGCCAGTCTGTTTCATGACTGGCCCGTAGAAACCTGCGAAAAGCTGGCGGTGAAATTTGCCAATGCTCTAAAACCGGGCGGCTCCTTGTGGGTGCATGATGCTTTTTTGAATGATACCCTGGATGGACCTTTGGCCGTGACGGATTATTCGGCGATGCTTTTTTTAGGAACCAAAGGCCGTTGTTACAGCAGAAAAGAATACCGCGGCTGGTTTACGAAAGCCGGCTTAGTACCAACAGCGGAAGAAATTCCTACTCTCATGGATTACGGCTTGATTGCGACCATCAAGCCCAAGTGAGATTGTTAGGATTTAAAAATAGGAAAGAAAATGCGCTAATTGTATTTTCGGAGCCAAGTATAATTTCTGACAGTACCTCCGCAATTACTAAATTCTGATAAAAATATAAATTAATGAGCATAAATGTTTTCTTAAGTCACACCTCAGTTGATAAGCCATTTGTTCGGAAATTAGCTAAAGATTTAGAAAATCATGGAATCAATTACTGGTTAGATGAACGAGATATAAAGATAGGTCAATCACTAATTGATAAAATCAGACAAGGACTGGATGAGGTAAACTACGTAGCTGTGATTCTCTCACCAGCTTCAATTTCTTCTTCTTGGGTGCAACGAGAAATTGATGTAGCAATGAACCAGGAGATAAAAGGTAAAACAGTTAGGGTGCTGCCGATAATGTACCAGCAGTGTGAGCTTCCAGGCTTTCTACTCGGGAAATTATACGTTGACTTCACAGAAGAATCTAAGTATCCGGATGCATTTAAGAAACTAGTAGAAAGTATGGGCATCGTTTTTAACAAAAAAGTACTTGAGTCTACTTTTAATAGTTCAACTTTATGGAATGCAATTGATCGTGCAGTTAGCTTTAATTTTCGAATCCTATCGCACCCGTTTCATCGACCATTTCAGTATATTGGTATGAACGTTTCCAACGCGGCTAAGGCAGTTGATCATATCCCCAACGAAGTTGGAAATATCATAGTAGATAATGAAGACTGCCACATGCTTTTGGAAGCTGAAGGAAACTTTATAAGCTACGTAGAAGTGGAATTTAAAAAAACAGCTCCTTGTCAATCAAACCAAGAGTTTGATTCGGAGCCTTTACTTGGTGCATTAAGCATAAATCCTGTCGAGTTAGATTTAGTTAGAAAGCAACCCCATTGTCACACCTACTATGATCATCGCAAGAAGCTTAAAGTAAATGTTCTTTGTACATATGAAGGAGGACCACTCTCAGTTAGCTTTAGTACGAAATATTATGGTATGTAGAAAAGGTACTAAATAAGGAAATTGGCTTTAAAAAATGCATAAAGAATATTTTTTAAACTTAAATTTCAAATATACAATATGTAAATTTATTAGTAAATTCTAAAATTACTTTCTAGATTTAGAGTAAGTTTAAATTGTAATGTTTATTTTGTTTACGTTATAATTTTTAAATAATGAACTGTAGGGAAAGAGATTATTATAATGATTATTATTTATATCGCTGAGCTTTGTATTCAATATTAATATTTAAAATTAAAGCTTCTTATTTTAATTTTGATCTTAGTTGTTCTTGAATTGAAGAAATTAGATCCATAGAACGAACAAGATCTTTATATATATCTTCGCCATCCTTTTTAAGCTTTTCAATTCTAATTGTTTTTTTATTACCATAATTAATTCCACTATATAATTTTTCCAATTCGGTAATATAAATTACTCTATTATTACCAGCTACATCTTTAACTTGTCGTATAATTTGAGAAACATCATTTGATAACTGATCGTTTAGGAGTGGTCTTAAACTCTCTAATCTATCGGTTAATCGTATTAACTTTTGTTTTAGATTGTAAACTGATCTAAAAACTTGAATGCTATCCTTCTTATCTTTAGGTTTATAGTTGATTGCTTCCAAATACTCCATTATTTCCTTTCTAACTGTTAAGTAGCTATCAAGATCTTGCTTAAAATAACCTAATTGCCTATCCAGATTTTCAATCTTTTCTCTTTGAAAGAATACATTGATCTGATTATTTAGATCTGTTATTAATTTGAGTATATCCGTAGACAACGATTGTGGTTCTTGTTGAGAAAAACCTTTAGTGATAGAAAAAAAGATCAATAGTAAGCTAAGAATTACTTTTCGGAGGTACATCTTTTTTTGTTTTATAATTTTGAATAATCAAAAACAATGAAATTATAAATAGTATAATAGGTAATAATAATTTATAAATATCTAATTGATTGATAGGTCTTCCATCTAACAATTCTAATATTATATCAAAACGGTAATAAATGATAACGACATCAACCAAAAGAAAAATCAATCCTATTAATAGCTTGAAAGACATGAATTGTAACTTATAAAAGTGAATTATGTAGAGATTATATTAATTACAATATATATATATTTAAAAACGTATATAAATAAACATCAGTATACTTATATATAAAATATTTATTTAATATAATCCTAATTATAAATACTATTCTTGTTAATTTAAATTAGGCTAGAACATATAGATTGACAAAAAAAATCTACTTATATGTTTATAAAAGTTATTAACTAAATAGATATATTCAAATAATAATTAAATAAAAATAATTAACTACTAATGTTAATTATTTTTATTTAGATTCTAAATTAAAGGCTCCACCTAAATTGTCCAGACAATGTCTGGATTTTAGAAACTTAAGATAATACTGCCTGATCATATATAAATTTTATTTGCAAAACCTTTGCCAAAATCTAAAGTAAGATCTTTTGATAATCCGTTTCAAAGTTCAAAATCGTATTTCTCTTTCACTTTACCTACTTAATTAACGTTCACAGCTTGCTGGTCAATTCACTAATAGGTTTGTACCAAAATAGTAGTTATAGCTCATCTTGCTTGTTTCCGCCCGGTTTTAAGCAGTTCCCCGAATTGGTAAATCAGTTCGTTATAAGGTTTCAATTTGCTCATTATTTAATATTTAAACACCTGCTTTTATCTCATCCACATAAACCCACTTCCGCACTTCCTCTACATCAAAATAATACAGCACGCATTCAATCTCGGTGTATAACAATTCTTTAAAAAGGCTGCTATAGAAGTTCAGGTTGTCGGCGTGTTCTTGGGTGAAGGGGGGAGCTTTGAAATCTAGGAGCACTACTTTGGTGCCGTCGAAAACAATGCGGTCTGGTTTGTAGCGGGTGGCCCGCACGTTTAAAATTTCTTTTTCTTTTTCGATCAGAATGTCTTTACTGAAATAACGCTTGATCTCGGGATGGTTGATGATCTTTTTTAAAGTTTCGCGCAGTTCCGGGGTTTCTTTGCTGCTGAAAATGCCTTCGTTTACCAGTTGCTTCAATACAAAGTTTAAATCGTCGGCGGTGGTGATGCGAGAGAGGGCGTAATGCAATTTGCGGTTTAGGCGGCGGTATTCCTGTTGGGTTTCAAAATCGAACACGTTGTTGGCGTGTTGTTTTAGTTTCAGGCGTTGTGTCCAGTTAAAAGAACGGAATAAGTCCAGGTGAAAAACCTGCGCCGTTACCGGCGTGCTGGAATTTTGCGTGGCCGTACCTTGCGCTAACTGGTAACACAACTGGTCTTCCTGCCATAATTGCTGGTGCTGCAAGTATTGGTACAATAAATAGTTGCTATTTTTCTGGTTGCCTCCCTGGTTGAAATCTTTTTTCTGGGCAATTAAGTACAAGCGGTCCTGGGGGCGGGTAAAGCCCACGTAGAGCATGTTCAGGTTTTCGATAAAGGTTTTTTCCAGTTCCATCTGGTACTGGGGTTGCAAAGGCGTTTCTTCCAGGCGCTTGCTCATGGTTACCACGGCCGCCGGCAAATCATGGAAAACAGGTAAGTCGGCGGGCAAACGGCTCCACAGCAAAGCACTGCGCTGCGGCTCCACCGACCAATCGGCAAACGGAATAATGACTACCGGGTACGCCAATCCTTTGGCCTTGTGAATGCTGGTAATGGTAATGGCGTTGCGATTTTTGGGCGAGTTAATGCTGAGTTTTTCCTTGTGGGTTTCCCAGTATTCCAGAAAATTGTTCAGGTTATTGCTTTGGTTTAAACTGTACTCCAGAACCACATCCAGGAACCGGAACAAGTACTCGCACTCGTTGTTTTTACCTAGCAACCCAAATACCCGGATAATTTTTTCGGTGAGTTCGTAGATCGATAAATTACCTGTTTCTTTTTCTTCGAGGTCGTAGCCGGCTGTGCGGAGTTCATCGAAGAAAGCGGTATTATCGGCGCAATTAGCAATCGTGGCAATCGTCTGGGTGACGGTATTGTCGGGTTGCACGTTCAGAACCACTTTACAGAACAAATACATGGCTTCAGCGCGGGCCAGGGTATCATCGGGGCGGTTAAAAATCCGGAACAAGGCCACCACCAGGTTTACTACTTCGGCAAACTGTAGCGAGAGTGAGTCTTGCGAAATAATAGCAAACTTTTTTTCTTTCAGGAAACCCGCCACTAAACGGCTGTTGCGGTTGGTACGGCTCAGCACGGCAATGTCTTTCCACTCGTAGCCTTCCGCTAGGGCATGCCGGATAAGTTGCAAAACAATTTGCAAGGTGCTTTCCTGGTAGGTTAATATTTCAGGCTTTTCGTAGCCTTCGTACAAAACTTCGGTGCGTTCGCAGGAATTTAAATCGTACTGGTAGTTGGCATCTTCGTTGTGGGTGAAAATTACCTGTATGTGTCCGCCAGTACGGGTGCTGCTTTCGGGCGTGGCTTGTTTAAAGTTTTCGTCGTAAATGCTTTGCAACATCGGGTAGGCCGGGTTGCTTTCACTCACAAATTTAAAAAAATCGTTGTTGAAACTGATAATTTCGGTGGCGCTCCGGTAATTGGTGTTCAGGTCGGCGGGTGTTAAACTTAAATCCAGGGTATCGTAGCGAACTTCCAGCAAATCTTCGTTTTTGCGGTTCTGGTACAAGGCCGGTGTGTTGCGTTTGTACAAATGCAGAATCTGGTCCATGTCGCCGCCGCGCCACCGGTAAATGGCTTGCTTGGCATCGCCCACGGCCATGTTAAAATATCCCGATGCCAGCGAGTTTTCAATTAAAGGCAGCAAGTTATTCCATTGCAGCGCAGACGTATCCTGAAACTCATCGATCAGAATGTGGTTGTATTTTTCGCCGAGCCGTTCGTAAATAAAAGGCACTGGTTCGTTCAACACAATATCGGTAATGCGTTTATTAAATTCCGAAATATGCACCAGGTTGGTATCGCGTTTAATATCCTGAATGCATTTTTCCAGCTCATTCAACACCGACACCTGGTACAAGTGCTTGATGATTTCGGTGATTAGAATATAGTTTGCGCTTTGCTGCGTCCGGATAGTTTCGATCGTTTGGAAGTAATCTACGATCTGGCTTTTAATACCATTCAATCGCGCTTCCACATCTTTCGGCACTTTGGCGCCGCACCATTTATCGTTGTTAATAGTTTGTTCGACGTAAGTATTAGGTTTCTGAAATTCGAAATTTTTTAAATATTTATTAAAGAACCCGTAAATGCCTTTTTCTTTATAATGTAAAAAGCTAGGTTCAATCTGGTGTGCGCTTAATAAATCAATGGCCGCCTGCGCCGCTTCCACCACGGCTTCTTCAATTTGTTTTTTATACCGGTACAAATCCTGCCGGATTTTTTTAAAATCCTGAAGTGTTAGCTTCTGTAATTCCGACACCGCTTCGTACACCTGCTCGTTGAGTAAATTATTGGCAAAACTGGCGAGTTCGTCGGGCAAACTGTTCCAGCTCCGGCCTTCGTCGGCTTTTTCTAGGGCGTATTGTTCCAGGGTTTGGGCCAGCAAGCTGTTATCCGGCGCATTGTTTACCTTATCCAGCAACATCGATACGGCCGTGTTGAGCAGGGTAGTGGTGTCCAGGTCTACTTCAAAATTGTAAGGAATATTGAGTTCGCGGGTAAAAGCCGTTACCACTTTGTTCACGAACGCATCAATGGTACTCACCGCAAACTCCGAGTAATTGTACAATATCTGCTCGAACGTCCGCTCCGCCCGCGCCCGGATAATTTCCCGATCCGTTTCGGGTTGGTTGTATTCTGTTTGAATTTCAAAAGTAATCAGATTCAGCAACTCTTCGCTGCGGGCCTGCGCACGAGCATCCGCTTGTATTTCATTAAACTGCCGCAGAGCTCCTAAAATCCGTTCTTTCATTTCGTTGGCGGCATCGTTGGTAAACGTTATCGCCAAAATGGAACGATAATAACCCGGGTTCTCGCTTTGCAAAGCCAGTTTCAGGTATTCTTTGGTTAAGTGGTAAGTTTTGCCGGAACCGGCGGACGAAGAGTATATTTTAAATTGCTGCGGCACTTTTTAGTTATTGGTTGCTGGTTGTTCGTTGCTGGCGGTTCCGTTGCCGATTTAATGCGCCATGCGGTTAGCGGAACGGAGTTGTTTTTTAAAATTACAGCTTAGCGGGCGGATAAGCAAAGATGTAGGAAGAAGGATTTTGTACTTCTATCATCTTGAAATGTTTAGCCTAGATGTAAGTTGATGTTATTCTTTGGAGCCGGTTCCCGTCTCCATGCTCTAGTGCTATCTAGGTTGAACAGTAACCCGGTTGCCTCCTGGCCGGCGGGCCTCGTTTGGCTCTTCCGGGCGGGTCTAAGCTTCTTTTCCTCCTATCGTCGGAATACTGCTGCGCAGTACCAGAACCTTAGAAGGCCCTCCACAGCCAAACTGGTGTTAATTGCTAGTAACTTCTGCTTTTCTTTTTGCTAGCAAATTGTTTTTTACTGTTTACAGGAGTGGAATTTAGAAAAATCTAAAAAATAACCTTGCAATAGGAGTGAGCTACTATTAATAATGTGTAGCAGCTTCGTAGTTAAATAAGTTTCTCCGGAATGACATCGTAAATTGTTTTTTTTGATTTAAAAATTTGCCTGCCAGCTATGCAACAAGTAGCCATAGCCAGGTGCAGAAAATGACGCTAAACTGTTCGAGCGGTCAGCGAGTTTTTAGCGTCTTGCGTTTTTTTGGTTCTTTTTGTCAAGACAAAAAGAACAAAGACCTCAGCCATGAAACAACTCACTTTATAATAAAAGCTAATGCAGCAACTATGCGAACGAAAATTTTTAAATTTTCTACCTTGATCTGATTCAAAAGTCACGGAAGTAAATTCGCGCCATTATAAAAATTGAGGAAAGTAATCAGGAATAAATCTCCAGAAGATAGAAGAGTGGAATGAATTAAAACGTTGGGAGGCTTGTTATATTATCATTAAGCAAAGGAGGTTAGTGTAAAATGTAAATAAAAAGCCTACCTTTGCCTCGGAATTTTGGAATCAGCGTACGGATTTATCTTCATTTAAATTTTTTGTCGCTCGATTTGTTGCATTAAAACCCGTCTCATTTTTGCCTTCATAAATGATAAATACCGGTTCCAATGCAAGCCTGCTGATGCCAGATTGCGTAAAACCATTTTTTATAAAAAATTTAATTCATGAACAATTTAAGATTTGACGAGCTTCCGCTCTCGCCGGAAATGCAACGCGCTATTGCCGACATGGGCTTTGAAGAAGCATCCCCCATCCAAACCGAAGCGATTCCGGTTTTAATGCGCGGCCAGGACGTGATCGGCCAGGCGCAAACCGGAACCGGAAAAACCGCGGCTTTTGCCATTCCTACCATCGAGAGCATCGATGAGCATGATAAAAGCGTGCAGGCCTTGATTTTGTGCCCAACTCGGGAACTGGCGATCCAGGTTTCCGAAGAAGTTAATAAACTAATTAAATATAAGCGTAATATTAGCACGGTGCCCATTTATGGCGGCCAGGCTTACGACCGCCAATTGCGGGCTTTAAAGCAAGGAGTACAAATTGTTATTGGTACCCCCGGCCGGGTAATGGACCACATTGAACGCGGTACCTTGCAACTAGATAAAGTTAAAAAAATTATTCTGGACGAAGCCGACGAAATGCTGGACATGGGTTTCCGGGAAGATATTGAATTTGTGTTAACCAAAATCCCCGCCGACCGCCAGACTATTTTCTTTTCGGCCACGATGAGTAAGCCCATTATGGAGCTTACCAAAAAATACCAGACCAATCCGCAGATCGTAAAAGTGGTACACCAGACATTAACGGTAACCAACATTGAGCAGGTTTACTACGAAGTGCGCAACAACATGAAAATGGATGTGCTTTCCCGGGTTCTGGACATGTATAATTTAAAATCAGTGCTGGTTTTCTGTAATACCAAGCGCATGGTGGATGAGTTAGTAGGTAATTTACAAGCCCGCGGTTATTTTGCCGATGGCTTACACGGCGACATGAACCAGACGCAAAGGAGCAACGTAATGGCGAAATTTAAAGCCAGCACGCTGGAAATATTAGTGGCTACCGACGTGGCGGCCCGTGGTATCGACGTGGAAGACTTGGAAGCGGTATTTAATTACGACTTACCGCAAGACGAAGAAGCCTACGTGCACCGCATTGGCCGGACGGGCCGCGCCGGTAAATCGGGTAAAGCTTTCTCGTTTGTCTCGGGCCGGGATATTTATAAGTTAAAAGATATCATGCGTTTTACCAACGCGAAGATTAAGTTGGCCAGCGTACCGAGCTACGAAGATGTAGCCGAGGTAAAAACCAACTTGTTCTTAAGCCAGGTAAAAGAAGTTATTCAGAAAGGTAATTTAACCAAGCACATTGCCCGGGTAGAGCGCTTATTAGCCGAAGATTTTACTTCTTTGGAAATTGCGGCGGCACTCATGAAAATGAGTATGCGCGAAGAAAAAGCCAAAGAAGTTTCCAAAGAACTCGATGGTCCGCGGGAGGGCATGAGCCGTTTGTTTGTTACCATTGGAAAGAAAGACCGCGTAAACCCGAAAGATATTGTCGAAATTATTTCGGATAACACCAGCTTGCCGGCCAGTAAAGTAGGCGATATTAGCTTGTACGATAAGTTTTCCTTTGTGGAAGTACCGAAAGAGTATACTTCCGAAATAGTAGATAAGCTAGGCCGCACCACTCTATTGGGCAAACCCGTTTCTTTTGAGAAGGCGCAAAAGAAAACCGCGGGTTCCGGTGAAGAACGGAGCGAAAGAGGTAACGACCGCGAAAAAGGACGGAGCGAACGTAGTAGCTATTCTGACCGCGGGAGTAGCCGCGGTGGTTTTACCGATCGGTCGGAGCGAGGTGGTTTTGGCTCCCGTTTTAGTAGTTCCGATAAAAAGAAAAAACGTAGCTATTAATATCAGAAACTAAATTTTTGTTGCTCCTTATCAAGCAAGGAGATTTAAATAAATACCTGATCTTTAGCTATTAAATTAAAGGCTCATCTTGTTTAAGGATGAGCCTTTTTGATTTCAGGAAAGTTTTTAAGTAAATAATATTGGTAAAGAAAATGGACAAAGATTAATGAGAAACTGCCTTCAAGCCTACTATGGAACCAATTAAAGTAGTTATAAAAATTATTCTCCAGAATTCGGCGGGCTCTTTAAAGAATAAAATGCCAATTATGGCCGTTCCAACCGCACCAATTCCCGTCCAGACAGCGTAAGCCGTTCCCATGGGTAAGGTGAGGGTGGCCCGGTACAAAAAGTACATGCTTAAAGTCATGGAAACAAAGAAACCACTTATCCAGGCGTAATAGTAAATACCGGAAGCTTCTTTTGCTTTGGTTAAACAGGTAGTAAATCCAATTTCCAACAAACCTGCTACAATTAAAAGGAACCAAGCCATTTGGTAAGAAGTATTCTATTTTAAAAATTTTTCATTAACTGGTGTAAACACCTGCCCGCACGTTTGCCGATTTGTTTACTTTGTTAATAATAATGGGCATTACGACATCAAAAAACCAAAGTTAGAAATTTGTACCGTTTGGAGCTAATTGTTCTAACTTCGAATTCTTTAACTTCTAAAGTAATCTAGGTTTTAGTATATTATTTTTCTCCATTCAATTACAATAAAAATGAAACGCGACTCTTAAATAAGTGGTTGATTAACAAAATAAAAGCAGGTTTCAACCAGAATAAATAAGGTTAAAACCTGCTAAATGGATTCAAAAACCAGGATGGGTTAGATTTTTCCTGTTTTTAAATCGTTGATTTGGTAATACGCTTCCCAGCCAAACTTTTTCAGCATCCGGTAGTGCGATTTTAATGCTGCGCTAAAAGAAGGGCTTTCCAGATAAGGTAAATCAAATTCTAAAGCGGTTTGTTTAACAATGGAAGCTATTTTCGGATAATGAATATGGCAGACTTTTGGGAAAAGATGATGCTCAATTTGCCGGTTTAATCCGCCTAAAAAGAAACTGGCCATTTTACTATTCGTGGCAAAATTTGCCGTAGTGCGCATCTGGTGATCCGCCCAGGCTTCCTCTATATTTCCCTGCTCGTTTGGTAATGGATAATCCGTTCCTTCTACTACGTGGGCTAACTGAAAAACCAAGCCCATGGTTAAGCCTTCGGCTAAGTGCAGACAGATAAACCCAATTACAAATTGCCACCAGGTAATATCTAAAACCAGGAGCGGCAGGGCTATGAACCAGAAATAATAGATGGCTTTGTAAAAGAACAAATTAAAATATTCGCGTTTAGGGTGGTTAACGTTACTGTGTTCTCCGATTTTTTTCTGAAAAAACTTCACGTAATCTTTACGAAGTACCCAGGAAAGAGAAGCTAAACTATAAACGCCAAAAGCATAGAAATGCTGGAAACGCTGAATTTTAGTAACTTTTCTCTCTTCCGAAATCCGGATTAAGCCGGGTGCAACTTCAATATCTTCGTCGTGACCCGGAATGTTCGTGTACGTATGGTGGACTACATTATGCGTAATACTCCAGACATAAGGACTTGCTCCAATAAGATTAAATAAAAAACTGAATATTTTATTTATTTTTTGATTTGCAGAAAAGGCGCCGTGAATAGCGTCGTGGCAAACATTAAACCCAATAAAAGCACAAAATACGCCGAGTAATAGCGCTAAGCCAAACATAGTCCAGATAGGAAACATATTGGAAATAATTAGCAGATACAGAGCCAGAAAGCCGGACAGGTAAAATATAGTTTTCACCCACATGGCTTTGTTCGCAAATTTAGAAGTGGTGTTTTCTTTTAAGTAATTTTCTACCCGTTGGCGGGTAGTGGCAAAAAATGTTGATTTGTTCGCGTTGGTGAACTTGATCTTTGTTGACATAAATAATAGTTGGAGAATCAAAATAAAAAAATATAATGCCGGTAAGGCATTACCTTAATGGAAGAAGTAATGTGTTATAAAATGCAGAATAACGGATGTGTGTTTAGGCAAAATTCTCCTGATTAACCTTTAAATGAAGGTCAATTAATAAGAAGAATTAGTTTAAATAAATAAGTTTCTTAGAGGATAGATAAGAGTATTTAGACGATTAAAGAGGCGGAGGTTTTATGCAAATAAGCATTCTGGTTGTGATGGATTGCTCCTTTTGGTAGCCATTGCCACCATATGCCTAAATCTTTTTTGATTATATTCGTATAAAATTCCGGTAACTGCTGCGATTCACCTTCAAAGTATTGCCGGAACATCCGGTCTTCTACTAATCTTTTGCGTACTTCCCGGTAAAACCGCAAACGACCATGTCCTTCCGAAGAAACTGCCCGCATAAAATTCATCCACTTGGCGGCCCGGCTCGGACCATATTTAAAGCGCCGGTAAATGGCTTTATTGGAGAAAGTATAGGCCGTTAAATCAATCACCTTATCGTAAAAATCCAACCATTCGTAATTTTGCGGCTTCACATTCATGGCCAGATGATTATTAAGAAAGTGAAAAGGAAAAGCCAATACCCGGCCCTTGCGCTGGTAATCTAAATTAAGAGGAGCCGCTTCGCCGAAGGCACTCAACAGAGAATAACCCGGGAAAGCAGCCGGCGATAAATCCACAAAACGTTTGGTGAGTTCAAAAGGCTCCTCGCCAGAATCGCTATCTAAACCTAAAACAAAGTTAGTTTGTACGTAAGGCACATACCGGAACATCATATTTACGTGTTCCGAAATCCGGTTTACCTTATCTTCTCCCGCAAGTTTATTTGTCCGCGATTTATTTCCTAGTTCGTACCAAGATTCAATACCCGGTAACAAAGCATCAAAACCATTTCGCTCCATCACCTGCAAATGTTCTTCGCTTAGAATGGAAAGACTACTTTCTGCTATAAAACGGAAGCTTTTTAGGGGAGCCGCGGTGGCAATGGCTTCCATGTTATCTTCAAAGCGTACGCCAAAGTTAGGATCATGCCAACCCACGTAGGGTCTTTTAAATTTAGTTAATAAAAAACGCAAATCTTCTTTAATAACTTCAAAATTCATGGGCTGATACGGCACCGAAGCATCAATGCAGAAAGAACAGGTATAAGGGCAACCTACGCTGCCAATCATAGGCACCATTTGCAGAAAAGGCGCTTTTTTAAGAGTGGGCTCAATAAACTTCCAGCGCTCCTTTACTCCCGGTAAGTGAGCCGGTTGCCGGCCGGCCGAAAGATGTTTGCCTACAGGACGCTGCGGCGCACAATCTTCTAATACTTCAACAATGGTAGATTGGTGCGTAAAACCCAATACATAATCAAAATATTTCACCGCATCATCCGGATAGCACCGGGCATGCGGGCCACCTAATACCGTTACCGCGCCTTGGCTCCGGAAATAATTACTAAGTGCATAAGCCAGTAAAGCTGCTTGGGTAAAAGAGCAGAGAAAAACCAGATCCAAGCCTTTCGGTAATTCCTTGCGCAAATCTTCCAGGCCGGTATAACACATTAAAGTTACTTCATGTCCCTGTTGTTCGCACCAGGTCGCCACCACTTGGGGCATAATACTCGCGAGGTTAGCATGCATCGTTCGGGCCCATAAAGTATTGGTAGGCCCTTTGCTTACCAGATCAATAACTCCAATTTTTAATTTTGTCATTTTTTTATATCTAATGATTCTGGTTTCTTAAGGTAATATAAAGCACGTAAGCCCGCCTACAAGGAGTGCAACTTTCGTTTACCATTCAGGAAACTATAAAAGAATCCTGAACGGAAGAATAAGTAAGTTTTAGGGATTGATTTAATTCTTAGAATTAGAATAGAATAGGGGTATGAGGTAACCAATTACCCAATATTTTAAAAAGAGCTAATTCTCTGCGGAAAAAGCTTTCATTTAATTAAGTTATATTACCTCTTATGCTTAGCCATAAAGGAACAACCTTTTTGTAATCGGCAAGAGCCTTATTTATATTTTTTCCTGACTGAAGAGACAAAAGGAAGAAAGAAAATTTATAATAAGTGAATATTATAGGTAAGGACATAACATATTAGTTGAGTGATTTAACAAAGCGTAATACATAGAAAGAAATATATTACTGCAACTAATATGCAGAAGTAGCAGGCTCAGAAGATCAATGTATAACTTCTTAAACTTAAAATATAGGTCTTTTTATAAGAGGAAAAACAAATAATAGTTTAACCTTTTAATAAGTGCGAAAAATTAGATTTTAATAATTTTAATTTTTTAATGCTGTTAATATTAGGATTATATTTTAGATAACAAAAAAATTCAGATTTTAGTTGTGAAACGGTACGTATTTAATCTTACGTATTATATCCAAAATATATTGTAATTTTTGCTTAATGTTTACGAAAAAGGCAGGAAAATCATTTTTTAACCTGCAAAATCTTGCACAACAATGCTTTTAAAAATAAAAAGCCTACTCTTTATGGTAGAATAGGCTTTTTATCAGGTACAAAATAAATATTTAAACTTGCACCCAGGCTTGTTTTTTATTACTCTCAATAATTTTGTCGCACAATATTAATTCCCGTAAACCATCGGCGAAAATTGGGTAAGTAGGTTCCGCCGGTTGTTTGCCTTCGCGCACGGCCGCGTACACTTCTTTAAATAATTGCTTGGAAGTATCCGGAAAACCTTCGTTGTGGCCACCGGGGAAAGAAATTAAGGCGGCACTTTCTTTGTGTACCAGTGCCGGGTCGCGCATCAGCATTTCGTTAGCTGTGTCGCGTTTGCCAATCCATAAATTATTAGGCGACTCAGAAACCCAGGATACCGTTTGGTTAGAACCGGAAATTTCCAAACTGAGGCGGTTTTTCCGGCCGGCCGAAACCTGGCTTACTGTTACTACTCCTTTGCTGCCATCGTTAAACCGAATCATGACAGTAGCATAATCTTCGGTGTTAATCGGCACTTCCTGGTAATCTTCGGGTTGCAGTATTTTGCCGGAATACGTTTCAATGGGCTTAGTTGGCTTTTTCCGGTTAGGGTGTACGGTCGAAAAATCGGCCATAACCGCCGTAATCTCTAAACCGGTAATATATTCAATTAAATCAATCAGGTGGGACCCAATATCGGCAATGGCCCGCGATTCGCCGGATTTATCGGGCTCTAAACGCCAGTTGTAATCGGTAGCGTAGAACAGCCAGTCTTGCAGGTAAGATCCTATTACCGAATGCACGTTACCCAATTCGCCTTTAACCCGCATCGCCCGCATGTGCCGGATTAACGGATAATACCGAAGATTAAAGTGGATGGCATTTACTAAACCCGTTTTTGCGGCTAACGCCACTAATTCTTCGGCTTCGGCCACGGTATTTGCCAAAGGCTTTTCGCAGACGACGTGTTTGCCAGCCAGCAAGGCAGCTTTGGCCATCGGGTAATGTAAAAAATTGGGGGTACAAATGTGCACTACTGCTATATCCGGATCGGCCAGCATCGCATCGAAGTTACCATACGATTTCTCAATGCCTAAGCTGTCGGCTTTCGTACGAGCATATTCTTCGCTGAAATCATTAATGGCGATTACTTCAATATCCGGCTGACGACGGAGCGCTTCGATGTGGGCGGGACCAATAAAACCTAAACCCGCTACACCTACTTTTATTTTTTTCATAATTATTTAGATTGAGAGATGGTACGAACCGCCAAATATATTCTTTTCATCTGAATGGATACAAAAATTTTACGGTTGATTACAAAATTTTTAATTGCCAAACCCAGGAAGAAAGCACTCATTCCTTTTAATATGATTTTTTACCAAGAAAGCTGATTAAAAGAAAAGGCAGAAGCCGGAACCAGCTTCTGCCTTTTTTAATTCTACCGGCTAAGCCGGTAAAACTTGAATTTTTCTACTACGCTGAGTCGCGCAGGGATCGAATATGATCGTGGGCTTCTTTTACCAGTTGGTATTGTTTTTCCACTATCGCTTTAAGTTCGTGCGGTAAATCGGCTTTCAGGGCTTTTTCGTAAGCGGATACGGCGTAATCTTCCCCACGCTCACATTCCGACAAAATTCGTTTGCGATCCCGGGCCACAATGGCGGAAGATAAATCCAGCCAAGCTCGGTGAACGGTACCTTCTACGGAGCCGCTTTCGTTATCGGTTTTGCCCATGCGGTGCAGTTGGTCTTGCAGTTCCGTAATCATGCTGTCGCGTTGCACCGCATATTGCCGGAATAAACCTTTCAAATCTTCTTCGTGCACATCGTGCGAAGCAGTCCGGTAGCCTTTCTCGCCATCTTTGGCGCGTTCTATCAGGTGGTGCACCACCGAAACAATTTCTTTTTCTTTGTCCATAGTTTATTTTGTTAGTACCAGGTAGAGTTTAATTTATTTTACTCTCTATAAACTGCCTTGACAAACAAAATGTTACCAGAAAAAGAGTATTCCCGCGAAATCGGGTGAAAAGGTGTAAAGCAGGGAAGTTTACAAGTTGGCCATGGCCTTACCGGCTACGTAAGCCGTCGTCCAGGCGGCCTGGAAGTTAAACCCGCCGGTAACACCGTCCACATCTAACACTTCGCCGGCGAAAAACAAACCCGGAATCTTTTTACTCTGCATGGTTTTAGCATCCATTTCGCTCAAGTCCAATCCGCCACAGGTTACAAATTCTTCTTTAAAAGTAGTTTTACCCTGTACTGCAAAGGGAGCCCGTAGTAGGTACTCCAGCAATTTATTTTGATTTTTAGCCGGTAACTCGGCCCATTTAACTTGTTCGTTAATTTGGACTAATTGAATCAAGGCTTTCCAAAGGCGGTGGGGTAAGTTAAAAAGCGGGTGCGCGGCTACGGTTCGGCGAGGAAATTCGTGCCGGTACCGCAAAAGAAAAGTGCGCAGCGTTTCTTCGGTGTGTTCGGGAACCCAATTAATTAAAATTGTAAAATGGTATTGTAACTGTTGTAAAATGCGGGCTCCCCAGGCCGAAAGTTTTAATACGGCCGGTCCGCTAAAACCCCAGTGCGTAATAAGTAACGGACCTTCGTTTTCCAGATTTTGTCCCGCAATTTTCACCCTGGCTTTCGGTACCGATACACCGGCTAACTCTTTTAAAGGCGAGGTGGGCACGTTAAAGGTAAACAAGGAGGGTACCGGTTCCTGAATAGTTAAACCTAAGTAACGTAGCCACTGATAATTTTCAGATTTTGGAGCGCCCCCCGAAGTAATCAGCACTTTATGCGCCAGAAGCGTATTCCCATTCGATAATTGTAACTCAAACTCAGGTTGTAAATTAGTGTTAAGAGGAATTATTTTTTCTGCCCCTAAGCTTGTTTCTACTTTAACTCTTGCTTGGTTTGCCGCCCGCAGTAGGCAGTTCACAATAGTAGCAGAATCATTTGTATCCGGAAACATTCGTCCATCGGCTTCGGTGTGCAAACAAACTCCATGCTTTTGAAACCAGGCCACCGTTTCGGTAGCGCCAAATTCTTTAAAAGCTGCTTTCAAAAATTTACCTCCGCGCGGGTAAAACTGAATGAACTGATTCGGGTTAAAACAATGATGCGTGACATTACACCGGCCACCGCCGGAGATTCGCACTTTAGCAAGCAGCTTATTGGTTTTTTCGAGTAGAATTACTTTCGCGGCTGGGTTATTTTCAGCACAGGCAATGGCGCCAAAAAAGCCAGCGGCTCCACCTCCCACTACCACAATCGTTTCTGTTTTAAGCACTATTCAGGGACAAAATTTTAATTTTTGTTAAAAGAAGAACATGGGATCGGGGTAAATAAATTCGTATGCAAGGGCAACTTTTAATTTTTCGTTACTGATTATTTTAAATTGGGGCGTTTCTGTAGCAGCAAATTGAGGCGGGGTTAAGCCCAAATTTTTGGCGACGGCGGTATAAAATTCATTTCTGGAAGGATGTTTATCCGTCACGGCATTATATACTTCGTGGTGCGGAGTCGGATTTTGAATCAGCTTAGCGCATAACTGTAAGCAATCTTCTAAGTGAATTAAATTAACCGGCGCCTCAGGTTGAGGTACTTCTGTTTTTCCGGCTAAAAAACGCCCCGGATGGCGGTTGCCGCCCACTAAGCCCCCGAAGCGCAAAATAATTGTTTTGTAACCAGAACTGTTCTGCATTAGGTTTTCAGCCTGGTATAACGGACTTTCCTTTAGTATTACTGCCGGATCATTTTCTTTTACCGTTCCATTCACTTCGCGGTATACGGAAGTAGAAGAAATAAACAAAACCTTTTTAACCGATGATTGCCGCAAAGCCGAAGTTAATAATTGGATTTGCGGAAGGTAAAGCGCTTCGCCTCCGGCCCTAAGCCGGGGAGGAAAACTAATAATCAGGCAATCGGCTTTCAGAAAATCCGCTAAATATAAAGCATCCGGGTTAGCGGAAAGATTTATGAGAAATGGCTGAATATTTTTCTGGCGTAATAATTCTAGTTTTTCGGGGGAGGTAGTAGAGCCCTTCACCTGGTAACCACTAGATACCAATCGTTCAGCTAAAGGTAAGCCTAACCAGCCACAGCCTAAAATACTCACCCGGTTCCATGTATTATTCATAAAAAGCTTTTCCGCGCAAAAGTAGAGAAATAATATGCCGGAGAAAAAACTTTTAATGAACTAATACACAATTAAACCACGGCTACCATGGGCTCTTCCTCTTCCTGGTTGCGGGTTTCCCAGCTCCGGAAGCGCGTAAGTTCACTTTGGAAAGTTGTTACGAACCAGGCAATTACGCTTAAATCATCGGAATATCCTATGAGCGGCAAAAAATCGGGAATGATATCAATGGGCATAACCAGGTATAGCAAAGTGGCGAGCCCCAGCACTAAGGCCCGAGTAGGAATTTGCCGGTAAGAACCATTCGCGTAGGCCCGCACTAAACGAAAAAAGGTAAAAAAAACTTCTTTAATCTGCGCAAAACCGCTTTGGGAGCTTTTAACGTCCACTAATTTATCGTAAGCTTCTTTTAATAGTAAACCAATTTTTACCGGTTTGCCCAGTAGGGCAGAGGCCCGCTTTACTAACATATGAAAAATAGCTTTTTTCGAAATTTCTAAACCTTTATCCGTTAATTTACTCATGTTGCTTTTAAGTTATTTTAGTGGTTTATACGGAAAAAATTTACATTCAGGTAGCAACAATTCTCTATTGATTTATACTTTTACCCGTTCATGTATTCTTGCAAATATATCCTTTCTGATAAATAAAATTAGAAAATCATGATAGCAAAAGCTTCTATTGCCGAACTAGCACCTTTTTACCATCGTTACCTCCAGCAAATTCCGGAAGGAGATATCTTGGTACGATTGCAAGAACAGGCCGATGAATTAAAAAAAATGTTGACTCCACTTCTGCCGGAAAAACAAAACTATGCCTACGATGCGGGAAAATGGACGGTTAAAGAATTGTTTGGTCACATGATTGATACCGAACGCATAATGGCTTACCGGACGCTCTGCATTGCCCGCGGCGAAGAACAATCGTTACCTGGGTTCGAGGAAAATGCCTACGTAGCCAATGCTCAATTCAGTAAACGGGAGTGGAGCAGCTTGCTCCAGGAGTATCAATGGCAACGGCAAGCCAATATTATTTTATTCGAGAGTTTCGATGAAACTACCTTGCCCAGAACCGGCACCGCCAACAACAACCCCGCTACCGTAAGGGGATTAATTACCGTTATTGCGGCGCATGAATTTCACCACGTACAAATCTTAAAAGAACGTTATCGTTTAAAGTAAAACCTGGTGCTTCTTCGCCCAATTAGAAATTTGAATTAAAATGGATGCCACATAATTACTCCCATTTACTTCATCAGGTAAGACTTGATCTAAAAACTAAGTTGGAAGGGTACGAAATTATATTTCGGGAATAGTAGCGTTAGAATAAGCGACAAAACTTATAAAAATAGAACCATTTGTTCTTCGTGGTAGTAAATACCCGCCGCAGTTTTAATAGCATTTTTTTCGTGGGAAAAAGGCTCAAATCCAAAGCTGCTGTATAATTTTTTAGCTTTTATGTTACTGGCGATTACGGTAAGATATACTTGCTCCAATCCAGGTATTTGCCGGGCCCGGTTTAGGGTGTTTTGAATAAGAGTTTTACCAATTCCTTTGCCCGCAAAGTGATTGCTCACGTACATCCGGTAGAGTAAAGCTTTATGGCGCATGTTCCGGGACGTATCGCGCTCGAAACTAACGACTCCCATTAATTCTTCTTGTTCGGTAACGGCTGCCAGGGTAAAACTTTCCGCAGTGCCTTCCGTCGGGAAATAAGCCCATCTTTCATCGCTGGGGCTGGTGCGAAAACAATCGGGATGGTCGCGCAAGCCTTGCAGAAAGAAATTTTTATAGTTTAAGGAGTGACTGGCGGTTAACTCAATAATTTGCATGATTTTACTTTGCTCATAAGAGTAAATACTAATTTGCCTTAAAACAAAAAACTTGAAGACTATTTTTCTACGAATTAGGCAGCAAATAATTTCAGAACAGCGCCCCGCTAAATGAAAGTTTAGCAAGAATGCAGTAGAAATTTAGATCAAAAAGGTTTTCCGCTAAAGAATACCTGCCGCTTAAATAATATGGCCCACTCCGCGCTAGCAGAGCAGGCCAATTAATGCGTTTAATCTATAAAAGTTCGTTGGCTAAGTTAGCTAACTCCGACCGCTCTCCTTTCAGTAATGTTATATGGGCATATAGCGGATGGTTTTTGGCTTTATCAATTAAATAAGACAAACCGTTACTTTGCGTATCTAAGTAAGGAGTATCAATCTGATAAATATCACCGGTAAACACAATTTTTGTATTTTCGCCGGCCCGCGTTATTATAGTTTTAATTTCGTGCGGCGTAAGATTCTGCGCTTCGTCGACGATAAAGAAAATGTTCGATAAACTCCGGCCCCGAATATAAGCCAGAGGAGTAATAACTAGTTTCTCCTGCTCCGTTAACTCTTTTAATTTCTGGTGCTCTTTACTCGTTTCTACAAATTGGTTCTGAATAAATTTAAGATTATCCCAGAGCGGCTCCATGTAGGGATTTATTTTCGACTTAATATCCCCGGGTAAAAAGCCAATATCACGGTTACTTAACGGCACAATAGGGCGCGCCAGGTAAATTTGCTTGTAGTTGCGGCGTTGCTCAATGGCGCCGGCCAGCGTTAACAAAGTTTTACCCGTACCGGCTACTCCTTGTATGGTTACCAGTTTTACCATTGGGTTCATGATAGCGTGCAAAGCAAAAGCTTGTTCGGCATTGCGCGGCTTTATACCATAACCCGTTAATTTATCTACCCGCTCTAAACGCCGCTCCACCGGATTGAAATAGGCTAGAACCGAATTTTTAAAACTCTTTAGAATGTAATAATGATTATCCTGGGGCTCTTGCTTTAAAATTTCCAGATTAGAGGATACCCCGGTTTCGTATAATTCATTAATTAAACTGGCCGGAACATTTTCTAAGCGATCCAAGCCCGTATACAAAGCATTTACATTTTGCACCTTGCCGGTTTCATAATCTTCGGCGGGCAAATTCAAAGCGCGGGCCTTTAAGCGCAGGTTAATGTCTTTGGTAACCAGTATTACTTTGCTATCGGGTCGTTCGTGCTGTAACTGCAACGCCGAATTTAAAATCTTATGGTCGGCCTTACGTTCATTAAATACTTTCTCGGCATCTACCGGCGAGTCGTGGGTCATTAATACCCGGAAGTTACCTTTATTCTTGCCTTTGAGCGGCAACCAGTCCTGAAGCTTATTTTCGTGCGAAAGTTGGTCGATAAAGCGAATAAATTCCCGGGCTTCAAAATTTTTAATGTCGTTTCCTTTTTTAAAATTGTCGAGTTCTTCTAAAACGGTAATCGGAATAGCGACATCGTTTTCTTCAAAATGTTCCACGGCACTGTGGTCGTAGAGAATAACAGAGGTGTCCAGCACAAAAATTTTCTTGATTTTGGGAGGCGTTTCGGTTTTTTTACGGGCAGGAGCTCTTTTTGCTTTTTGGGTTTCAGTCATATGCACAGAGTAATCGTTTGAAAGAGTAATTCTATTGGTAGTTTAGCTAATGTCAGGCGCAACTCCTAGCAAGTGAGCCGGATTATTTCTACGCAACGCTTGTTAAAACAGGCACTGCTCCGGAAAGTTTTTACGGGAAAAGTAGTTAAAATTCTGTTTGCCAGATAGGTACCCGATTATAGCTTTTAAAATTTAAATTTTTAGAAACAGGTAACTTAAAAGTTAAAGAATTGTTTAAAAGGAAAAGGTTTGTAGTAAAGAAATACTTTTACTAATACCGCTATAGTAGTTCAATAAATAAAGTACCAGTTCGTTTAAAATAGGTTGATTGTTTTTTGAATGAAAAATTTTCCTACATTTAAATAGACAGCAAGCAATTATACATTAAGTAAAATCAGCATGAAATTATTACTTCGGTTAGGGCTGCTGCTGGTGCTCGGGATAGCCACAAAACCAGCAGCGGAAGCGCAGGTATTAAAAAATATTTTTGGCAAAAATAAGACAAACAAAGAAAAGGAACACGTTGGCCGTTGGCAGTACAAAGAAGACAAGGAAAATCCGGGTCAAATAACGAGTAAAGGTAGATTCAAGAATGGGAAGCAAGTAAAAAAATGGAAATATTTTTACCCGAATGGTCAGATTTATCTCATCGAAAAATACGATTCTAAAAAGGACTTCCGGATTTTAAATGCTACTTATTACCATACCAACGGTAAAATAGCGCACACCGGCAAAGCCGTACAAGAAAACACCGAAAAAAAGATTCATTATTATTGGATTGGCGATTGGAAGTACTACAACGAAGACGGCACTCTGCGCAAAACGGTAATTTATGAAGCTGGTTGGCCGGTTAAAGCTATTTTCCCGGACGGCCACGAAGAGAAAGAAACGGCCGAACGGTATCAATCTGGTCCACAATTGCAATCGTTATAGTTTTACCTCCCGCCTTCAACTTTTCCAAGTAGCTTTATAATAATTTTTAGCCCGTGTTGATTGAAAATAACTTTATCAATCAACACGGGCTAAAAATTATAGTTTAGAAGCACAATACGGTATCAAACTAGCAGTCACCAACTAAAAAATTTTAATAATCTACCTTAAGGTATAATAATCTTCTTCTTCTTTATCGTGTAATCGCAGATAACCGTGCAGCACCAATTTTACCAGTATGCGGTACGCCCGGCGTCGCGGAATATGGGCCAACTTCATAAATTGAGGAAGCGTTATGCGCCGGTTGGTTTTTAAGAATTCTACTATTTGATAATCAGGTTCATCGAGGTTTAACGGTCGGGCAGCATCGGTTAGAGCTATTTCGGAACGGGTGGTGGTACTTGCCCTTTTACTCGTTTGCACACTTTCGTCTTTCACCCGCACGTAACCGCGCCAATCATCGTCTTTTACTTTAGCCAGGTGAGGCTTAATAGAACTTTCCGGTATAATTACTTCCAGCACCAGCCTTTTTTCGTGCTCAATTTCGTTGTAATTTAACGAGAGCGGGGGATCGCAGTAAAACTGAGCGGCTAGTTGTAAGGTATGTTTCTCTTCTTCCGGATCAATACCTACGATAGAACCGTTATCCTGCACGCCCACCAATATTATGCCGCCCCGGGTATTAGCAAAAGAAACTAAGGTACGGGCAATTTTATCCGGGTGCTTTATGGTTTTCTTAAAATCCAACTGCTCATTTTCCCCATTAGCAATTAAACGTAAGAGGTCGTGCATATTTGTAATTCTGTTCTCTATCTGAATAACAGTATTACCTTAAGCTTAGTTTTCTTACTTACTATACTTTTAAGAAGCTATAAGAACTTAACCTGCTTCATTTAGTTCAGGAATAAGCTTTAAAATTGAACTATAAATTTTTAATTTTTAAACAGAAAGCTTTAAAAGCAAAAAAGCGGGTATTAAACCCGCTTTTACAAATATATAGCTGATTTTAGCCTTAAAAAGGCAAATCGTTATCAATCTCTTCGGTTAAGAATGGGCTATTAGTGGCTGGTTGTTGCGCACGACTGCTGTTATTTCCGCCGCTATTAACTGGGGCAGCGCCAGCACTTTCGATGCGCCAGGCTTGCAGATTCGTAAAATACATGGTGGTACCGTTTTTAGTAAAAGGCTTACCCGAAAGATTAAAATTTACTTTTACTTCATCGCCAATTTTAAACTGATCAATCACATTGCATTTATCCTGCGTTAGTTGAAACTTAACGTGCTGCGTAAAAGAACCATCCGGAATTTCCAGCACAAATTCGCGCTTGCGAAATTTATCGCTTACCTGAACTTCATCGAATATTTCGTGTAATCTTCCTTGAACATCAAAAGACATAATACCTGATTTTATAAATGAAAAAAATAAATACCTATCACAAATATACGTATTTAGTAGTGGAAAACTTGCTTTCGACCGGATTATTTCCGGTTAATTTAAGGCTACTAATTTTAGTTTTTTATACCCGTACCCACGTATTGATATGCCTAAACTACGTACTAGTTGATTTACTTTTTAGAATTTATTTGCTTATGAATCCAATTGCCATTGCTATTCACGGGGGAGCCGGCACTATTTTACGCGCTCTCATGACGGATGAAAAAGAGAAAGCTTATTCCCAAGCATTACAAGAGGCGGTAGAAAGAGGTCACCGGATTCTGGAAAAAGGGGAAAGCGCATTAAAAGCGGTAGAGGAGACTGTGCGTCAACTGGAGGATTGCATTTTGTTTAACGCCGGTCGCGGGTCGGTATTTACGCACGAAGGGCAGCACGAAATGGATGCCGCTATTATGTGCGGGACAACCGGAATGGCGGGAGCGGTAGCCGGGGTACGCCGGGTTCGTAATCCTATTTCTTTAGCCACGGCCGTTATGCAGCATTCGGAGCATGTTTTATTATCCGGAGAAGGCGCTGAGACCTTTGGCCGGAAGGTAGGAGCTGCTTTTGAACCCGACGACTATTTCTTTGATGCTAACCGGTACGAACAGTGGCAAGCCGCCAAGGCCGAAGATACCGTACTTCTAGATCATAATGCCTCCTATCTGACAGATAAAAAGTTTGGCACCGTGGGAGCCGTAGCTTTAGATGTTGCCGGCAATCTGGCGGCGGCCACTTCTACGGGCGGCATGACGAATAAAAAATTCAATAGAATAGGCGATTCGCCCATCATAGGAGCAGGAACTTATGCCCATAACGCTACTTGTGCCATTTCCTGTACGGGCCACGGCGAATACTTTATGCGGGCTGTCGTGGCCTATGATGTTTCTTGTTTAATTGAATACAAGGGTATGACGCTGGCCGAAGCTTGCCATTACGTAGTGCAGAATAAATTAAAAAAACAAGGCGGCGAAGGCGGGCTTATTGCATTAAACACCCAAGGCGAAATAATCCTATCTTTTAACTCGGAGGGTATGTACCGCGCCAGCAAACGCAACAACGAACCTATTTACGTGGGGATTTATGAGTAATTTAATTTTGAATGAGTGGATGAGTGGATGTTGAATGAGTGAATAAAAAGTTTTGTGAAGGGAGAAAGGAATAATTCGTAAAAAAAAACTTTTTAGGTTTCAAATTATCTTTCAGGAGAATGAGTAAAATATTGCTCATCAAATTAATCATTGATAAAATTTATATTCTCTCATTCCTATATTATCTCCTAATCTAAAAATTCACTCATTCAACATCCACTCATCCACTCATTCAAAATTCACTCATTCCAACATTCAATCATTCATTTAGGCGAAAGATTATCTAAAATATCCTGTACGTGGCGCTGGTGGGTTTCGGCATCTTTATAAAATTCGCGTAAGTATATATCATACACATTGCCTTTAGCCAGAACATGCATGATAATATTTTCGATAGACAAAGGCTCGCCGCGGTTTGCTTCATGGGCATTGTTGTACCCGATACGATAACCATCTACAATAATTACCAAGTTAGAGCCAATAGTTTCTATCAAATTACCTTTGGTTATTAATACTCCCGTGTCTTCGCCCAGCCCAATCCCAATTTTGCGCGTATGCAGGGCTACTGCTTCCATTAATCGACCAAAACGGCCCCGCTTCACAAAATGCGAATCAATAATCACATTTGGTAAAAAGCTTAAACCATGGTCTAATTTAACGGTGCCTTTCATTAAAGCTTCAAAGCTGCTGCCGCGCCTAATCATGATACCCGACATGGCCATAGCCCCCGCACTGGTACCCGCCAATACAAAGGATTCTTCTTGCTGGTAACGCTGCTTGCAGATCTCCAGAAATTCTGTATTGGCAAACATTCGCGTTAAACGGGCCTGATCGCCCCCCGAAAACAAGATACCATCGGCTTGGCGTAAACGCTCTAAGTAAATGGGCAAATCAGTTTCGGGCGGCGTTCGGATGTGCATTAAACCTACATTGGTAATGTTCAAAATACCAAAAGCTTTCTGATAAACATGGCCCACTTCTTCCGGAATCATGGAGGCGGTAGTAATTACTTCAATGCGCGGATTAGTTTTGCCTAGTTCCGCGGAAAATCGCTTTAAAATGCCCAGTTCAAAAAAATTAAGGTAATATTTTCGCTTCGTTCGCGGGTTAGGATAGGTACCCTTATCTTCGTTGCCGCCAATGGCAATAATTTTTCCTTTGGGTGTATTCACTGGTATTTTGTTATTCTGCTTTTATTAAGATTCTCTTCTGCTTAAGCCCGATATAATCTATTAATTAACCGTGTATGCAAAGTAAGTACTTTTGGTTACAACGTACACCATTTACCTAAGCATACCGTCTACCGAACCAGGCATTTCGCTTGTATAATTACAGATGAAAATAAAAAAGATATTGCCTTAAACTTACTTATTCCTCCAACCTATTGACACTTTTTAAGCTTTTTTTATAGATGATGTGATTTTCTGATTTTGTTGATAGGAGCTTTTATATGCGTATATAAAATTAAAATTTTCTATATCCGGGTTACCTAATAATGCCTAAAAATGAAAGATTAATATAAATTTTTATAATAAACCTTCCGGGTAGGGGAGGCGTATAGAGGTAAACACATTTAATAAGTTATATTCTCAACTAAAATATAGAAACTATGAAAATGCAATCTTTGAATGATTTATTGGTGCATCAATTACAAGACCTTTACGGGGCCGAACAGCAACTGCTAAAGGCCATGCCGAAAATGGCCTCGTCCGCTAAATCAGCCAAACTAAAACAAGCTTTAGAAACCCACATGGCGGAAACTCAAAATCAGGTTCAGCGTCTGGAACAAGTTTTTCAATCAATGGGTATTGAAGCCGAAGCCATTAAATGTAAAGCGATGGAAGGACTTTTAAAAGAAGCCGATGAAATGCTTTCGGAAGATGCCGACCCTGAGGTTATGGATGCCGGTATTATAGCCAGTGCGCAACGCGTGGAACATTACGAAATTGCCGGTTACGGTACCGCCAGTACTTACGCGAAGTACTTGGGCCACAACGAAGCATTTAACTTATTGCAGCAAACCTTGAACGAAGAAAAGAAAACCGATGAATTGCTTACCGTTATTGCCGAATCATCGGTTAACATTAAAGCGGAAAATCATTAGTAAAAATATATTTGATAATTAGTATATTATTAAAACTATCCATATATTTGAGCAAGTATAGTGTAATTTAGAAGTGAGAATCCTGTATGGCGTATTTCATTGCGGCATGCAGGATTTTCCTTTTTACAACCTTACTTAAATTAGCACCTGTTTAAGTAAATAATAACTTATCTACTGATTGGCGGGTAACGGCGTGGTAATTAGGTCGGGCTTTCTCATAAATACCTTTCGCCCAATTTTTACCCGAGGGTTTATCAGCCATTAATTTATACAAAGGCAATACAAATTTCCGCCGGCCTACTCCTAGTAAAAACTTTTCGAGGGTTTCTTCTATGGGTTTATAACCTTTTTTTAACGCCATTTCAAACCAAGCGGCCGCTATTTCGGCATTATTGGAATGTGTAAAATAAAAAACTTTATCTAAATGAACCATGTCGGCTTCTTGCAGGCTCGCTTGAATTAACTGCAAGAAATACAACCATTCGTGGGTAGTCCAGTTCAGGTGATTTAAAACGGAAGCGTCTTTAGTGGATTGCCATTCTTGAGCTTTATCTTCCACCAAGGTAAACCGGGACGAGGACAAGGATATAGCGGTTAGAGGTAATCCGGGTTCGTAGAGCCATTTTTTGGGCTTTACTTTCTGCTCTACTAATTCTTTCTCCGGGGCAAAAAAGGCTTGTAAATAATTCAGAAAATTTTCGGTCGTATTAGATCTGAAAGAATAAGTTTGAAAGTAATCCTGGATGAAAGCATCAAACCGGGCGCGGCCAACTGCTTTTTCAATGGTTAACAGAAAAAGATTGCCTTTTTCGTAGGCTATCTCCGTTAAACCTTCGTCCGGATCCCGGTTCTCTAAATTTAGTTTTAAGCACGTATCCGGATTAGTTACTCCCAGTTCATCCATCGTTTTCATTAAATCCTGATAACCTAAAACTTTTAGCATATCGGCGTATTCCGAACCGTACAAATATTCCATTATGCGTCGCTCAAAGTAAACGGTAAAGCCTTCGTTTAACCAGAAGTCGTTCCAGGTAGCATTGGTTACTAAATTACCCGACCAGGAATGTGCTAATTCGTGCGCCACTAAACTGGTCAAGGAACGGTCACCGGTAATAATAGTGGGAGTCGCAAAGGTTAAACAAGGATTTTCCATACCGCCAAATGGAAAACTGGGGGGTAGTACCAGCACATCGTACCGACCCCAGGGATAGGTGCCGTACAAATCTTCGGCGGCTTGTAGCATTTTCTCCATTTCGGCAAATTCGTAAGCAGCGGCAGAAAGCAGGGCGGTCTCGGCGTAAACTCCCGTTCGGGGCCCAATAGCTTGAAAATTTATTTGCCCAACGGCTAAGGCCATTAAGTAGGAGGGAATAGGATGAACCATTTTAAAAGTATACTGTCCGTCAGCCGCAATTTCTGAAGGATTCTCGGCGCTCATTAAAGCAAAAAAACCAGGCGGTACCTCCACCTGAGCCTCGTACGTAAACCGCACCGCAGGAGAGTCCTGACAAGGTAACCAGGTCCGGGCTAAAATAGCTTGTGATTGGGTAAACAAAAATGGCTGCTGTCCACCGGCCGTTTGTTCGGGTTCCAGCCACTGCAGAGCGGCTGAGGCAGAAGTAGTTTGATAATGAATAGAAATTTCTTGGCTATCGGGCAGTAATAAAATTTCTAAGGGCTGGCCCAGGTATTCTTTTTCTGCTCCCAACGAAAAACTAACCGGCGTTTGGTTTACATAAACTGCCTGAATGACTAAATCTTTAATATCCAGAATGATCTTACCTGCCTGGGGCTGCTTTTGAATAAGGTAAGTGGCTATCCCCGATAAAGTTTTAATGTTGAAATCAACCTTTATTTGCCAGGATAAATGCGTAACGCTCGCTTCTTGCGGGCGGGAAAAACTATGCGGATCGTTAAATAGAATAACCTTACCGGATGTCATAAGTAAGTTTTAAATTTTACAATAAGAATTAAGTTTTTTAGTACAGATAATTTAAGTACCTGCCTACCAATGCAAAATTTATTTGTTCAGATTCTGGTCTTAAGCAAGAGGAACTTACCCTTATTTAAAGATTACCCATTTTATGGCTGATAGATATAATTGCTTCAATCTAAACCATTTAAAAATCACTACATCCATTTTTAAAGAAAATCGGTTTCATGTGGTGCCCGTGTAAAATTTTCTATTCTGAACAAGTTCTGTTTTAAAGATAACATTTTTTGATTATACCAGTAAAACCAGCTACCTATTCTGGCCTTACTTTACCTTACTGAAAGAAAAAGCAAGAGCTATTAAACTACCTTTTTGGAATAAAGCTTGCTGCTAATTAGTGGCTTCTGGAAAAGAAACGCTTGGATGGGTAAGCCAAAAGAATTAGAATCCGATCCGAAATATGTTACACCAACGCAAACAATTTGTATGCTGGCAAATATTTATTTGCTTTTTAGTGTTCATTCAATTAACGGCTTGTAACAGAGCAAAAAATAAAAAAGACAACCTCACCAAAGAAGAACAAGCCAGCGCTAAAACAGATAGTGCCTTCATCGAAAATTTCTTAAAGCAAGAACCAAAATTTAAAAAGTTTAGGGCCACTACCATGCTTTTTTACCGCACCCGGGATTACCGGTTGGGGTGGTTTAAGAAAGATAAACTGGTGCCCCAGGCAAATACTTTCCTGAACGTTGTGAATAAAGCCTCGCGCGAAGGACTAAATCCGGAAGATTATAAAATTAAGGATTTTAACGCTTTGCTGAAGCAATACGAAACAACTAACAACGATTCCTTAAAACACCAACTGCAAGAAAAGATTGATGTTATGCTATCGGCTTCTTACTTTCATTATGCTTCTGATTTTTACCGAGGTACGGTTAACCCCAGGGAACTGGATAACATTGAGTGGAGTGTAAAACGGAATAAAATAAAATTACACAAAGCGCTGCAAACTATTCTGCGTGAACGAGACAGCCGGTATCCATATTACCAGTTTGAGCCTTTGCACGAAGACTATAGTCGTTTAAGAACGGCTTTACAGCAATACCGCAACATTCGCCAAAATGGAGGCTGGCCTAAAATTGAAAATGCAAAGATTAATTTGCACCGCGGTGAAGTATCGGCGGCGGTACCTTTACTACGAAAACGTTTATTGACACCCGATCGCCGGCACGTGAATCGGCCCGATTCCACTCGTTTTGATGAAGAACTGGAAAAAGCCCTCCGGGATTTTCAGGAACGTCATGGACTGAAAGTAGATGGTATTCTTAACAAAGAAACCCTCCGTTCTTTGAACGTATCGCTCGACGACCGCATTGACCAGATTATTATAAACATGGAGCGCTGGCGTTGGATTCCGAAGCCCAAAGAAATGGAGCGCAAACACATTTTCGTGAATATTCCGGCATACACCCTCTATGCCAAAGACAAAGGGAAAGATGTATTTAACATGCGGGTTATCGTGGGAAAAGTGATGAACTCAACGCCTATTTTTAGCGATAAACTGGAGTACATTGTTTTCTCACCTTACTGGTACGTACCGTTTTCAATTATTGCTAATGAAATGAAGCCGCATTTACTGGCTGATCCGGGTTGGTTGGAACGGATGGATATGGAGGTGGTGCAAGGGCAGGGGAAAGATGCCGTACCGGTAGATCCTTATTCTATTGATTGGAGTTCTATTACCAAAGATAATTTTAAATATTTCGTTCGTCAGCGACCGGGACCTAAAAACCCACTGGGCGATATTAAATTTATTTTCCCGAATGAGCACGAAGTGTACCTGCACCATACGGCTGCCGCCCAACTTTTTAATCAAACCCAGCGCGGCTTTAGCCACGGGTGCATCCGGGTAGAGAAACCGGTTGAACTAGCTCAATTTTTACTGGCTGGTAAACCGCAATGGACCGAAGAAGCCATTGTGGAAGCCATGCACGCCGGTACGGAACGGTACGAAAACTTGCCCGAAAAAATACCCGTTTATATAGTTTACTTTACTTCCTGGGTAGATGATAACGGCCGCATTCATTTCCGCGACGATATCTACAGCCACGATAAAGAACTGGAAAAAGAATATTTTAACTAAGGCATTACTTTTTGCACGCAAACAAACAAGCCGGTAATTTTAAGTACCAACTTGTTTGTTTTTTAATAGTTTACTATTTGCTATCAATACCTAATGGAAATAAACAAGAGGTATTAACTGGTTATAATTAGAATCAGATATCCAAGAAGAAGTGACAGCAGTTTGGCTATGAAGGCCCTTCTAAGCTTCCGGTGCCGAGGCACGAGGCATTGTAAGGCTCGAACAAAGGAAGCTTAGAAAGCCCGGAAGAGCTAAACGAGGCCCGCCGGTCACGAGGCAAACGGGTTACCGTGCGAACCGCATCAGCACCGTAACATGGAGACGGGAACCAACTCCAAAGACAAACAGGTAATAATACTTCTATCCAATACGACTTATACGTTTCAAGCTGGTATTCCTTAGGTGCTTTATTCCCTATTTATCATAAAAACAGCCTATTCAAATAAAGTAGCCGAAATTTATTCTACTCCGTTCTTAGTTTATACCCTAAGTTAAAGGTAACTTTTACCAGTTGACGGAGTAAAAAGAACATTCTTGCTTAAGAAAGCGAGTAGATGAAAAATAATTTAGTTCAAAAGCTATGAAAAAGAAATTGTATGTATTTTTGCTGTCGCTGGCAATAGTAGGAGTGGGTTGTCAAGGGAAAGATCACCGTACTCCGCCGGAAGGTTATGGCGCCGGTCAAATAGAAAGTAATAACGCGGATAATCCGAATGATGGAACCAATACTTCCATGGAATCGCCGGTAAATATTAAACCAGATAGTGGGATAACGGGTATGGATAGCGCTAACATGGCTAAAAAACCCGGCCAAACCAGCGCCGAAGATCCAGATGCGGCGAAAGCTACTTCGGTAACAGAAAATAACGCGGGTAACTCGGAAACTAGGGGTAAAGAAAATAATTCGCCCAGTCGGCAGATGCCGCAAACAAATAAACCACAAAATAAAAAACAACAATAATTTTGTTTTATAAACCGTAAATTGAAGAAATGAAAAAATTAATCTATGCCGGTGTTTTGGTCCTGACCCTTGTTTCGATCCAGGCCTGCGAAACGCAAAGTGATCGCGATAATGATCCTAGTAAAGATGCTGCTCATAAGCGGAACCACCGATCTGAGTACGCAGAAGAAGCCCAGGAGTCGCATTAACCGGCAAGAAGAAGGATAGCCCCAAAGCTATCCTTCTTCTTTTACGGACGTTCTAAAAGGCTATTCCAACCTTTCACGAAACTCTCCTGCAAGAAGAAAATAGATTTTTAATAAAACTTAGGGATGAAGTAAATGCAAAAATTCTCTGGGTTCCTCTCTCATCCATAATTTCTAATTTTTAGGTTATAATCTGACCCAGAAAATACCAATTAGGAAAAAAAGAATAACAAAGAGAGCCGGGCACAAAAATCAATTTGCTAATTTTTTTAACATTATCCGCACGGAAGTATAATCAGAAATCGTTAGATTTGTTAACAGTATGCAAACTTCCGCTCCCTTAAAATTATCGCAACTTAACCAACTGATCCAGTATGCCATTGATGGGGTTTTCCGGGAGCAAACCTACGCGGTAATTGCCGAAACCTCGAACATTAAAAATTATCAGGACAAGCGCCAATGTTATTTAACCCTGGTAGAAAAAGCGGAAAATTCCAACGAAGTTCTAGCCTCTATACAAGCGAAGATTTGGGGAAATTGCTACCGTACTATCCGTAACTTCGAAGAGATTACCGGGCAGGCTTTTAAGGATAATATTGAGATTTTATTTAAAGTCCGGATTCAATTTCACATCTACTACGGTCTCACCGTTTTAATTGAGGAGATCGATTGTAATTATACCATCGGGAAGCTAGCCCTTTCGCGGCAAGCCGTTTTACAAAAGTTAATCGACCAGAATCCGGATGCCGTACAATTAGTGAACGGTGAATTCCGGACGCGCAACCGGCAACTCAATTTTCCGCCGGTAATTCAAAAAATTGCCTTAATTTCTTCTGCCCAGGCCGATGGATATAACGACTTTGTGCATGAACTGTATCTAAACAAATACCAGTATACTTTTCAGGTGGATGAATATTTCGCGCAGGTACAAGGCAACGAAGCGGCGAATCAAATCTGTCAAAAACTGATTCAAATTTATCAATCTCAAATCGCCTACGACGCGGTAGTTATTGTAAGGGGCGGCGGCAGTCAATTAGATTTTAGCGCTTTCGACTCGTATACGGTAGCGCGGGCGGTGGCTCGCTTTCCCATTCCCATTATAACGGGTATCGGGCACGAACGGAACGAATCTATTTGCGATTTAATGGCCCGGATGCCCACCAAAACCCCAACGAAGGCGGCCGCCACTATTGTCAGCCATAACCGGGCGTTCGAAGAAAATTTACTGCACTTACAAAAAATAGTTATTTCTAAAACAAACGAAGTTTTAAGCGCCCAAAAGTTAATCCTACAAACCTTACATTCTAAAGTAATCCGGAAAACGCACGAGTGTTTAAATCAACAGCAGCAACGGTTAAGGCCCTTATCCGGAACCGTTATTCAATTAATAAACCGGCTCGTTCATAACCAGCGGTTTAAATTAGCTAAAATTACCTATCGCTTAAACGGCAGCACCGAAGCCTTGGTAAAAGCAGAACAGCATAAATTATTAACTATCCGGAATACAGTTAAGCTTCTTAGTCCGGAAAATGTTCTGAAGCGTGGTTACGCTATTATATTCCGGGGCGATACCATCATTAAAAATGCCGCCGATGTTAGGCCCGGTGACGAAATAACTACTCTGTTCCAGGACTCTGAAATTATTAGTACCATTACCGAAACCCGCTCGACGTATGAATAAGGTAAATGATGATTTAACGTACCAACAAGCCTTGGAAGAATTAGAAAATATTGTAGAAGCTTTGGAAGATGAAACCATTCCGGTGGATGAACTGGCAATAAAAGTAAAGCGCGCATCGGATTTAATTGAGTTTTGTCAGGCTAAACTGACCGAAACGGATGAAGAGGTGAAGAAAATTTTAACTTACCTGGAAGATAAAACTAAAAAATAGGTTAAAACTTCAAGTAAAGCTTTTAAAGTAAAATCTTACTAATATTTTATTTTTCGGATATTTTTTCTAGTAAAGTTCTTAAGATATAAGTTACTTTTATTCAATTAGCTAGTACTAGTAAGCCCTCCTTTTGTATTTAACTACCGATTTTTAGTATATTTTAAGTTAAAAGTACAAAATCAATTACTTAAATGAAGCAATAAAAGTTAAGTAATAAGATTAAAAAGATTATATTCTATTTTTAATAGTTTATACAATTTGCGTTATTTTTTTGTAAATTCTAAGATTTACTTGAATTACATCAGGAACTTACTTAAATATTTTTTTGTAATATCATCAGTTAATTTACTGGTAATCAAATTATTTGCTTAAATTAGCTAAATAATACTTCTATTTTGAAGCAATGTTGCAACAAAATCATGCATTTTAGAGTAAAATACTTCAAAATAAAAGAGTAGAGAAAACAAGGTAGGTCATTAAAACAGGAACAGTAAAATGGAAAAAGTAAACAACACAAAAAACAACACAGTTTCTACGGGATGGGTGAAAACTACTAAAGAGTCTGCGTTATCTGCTCATAATTCAGCTACTAATAAAGTAGTAGAAGATAAAATTGTTAGCCGGGTTACTTTTGAACCAGATCCTTATGCACACGTGAGTTTTAATACTTACCAAGATATATTAGATCGTCGTAATCAGATGCTGGGTACTGTTAAGCCAAGTTTATATACGTACGACACAGAATAGTTTTGTGCGTTATAGAATAGAAAAAAGCCTCCTGGTACAGTTTACCAGGAGGCTTTTTTATTTATAGTAGTTGATAACGTTAACACTAGACTATTAAAGTTGAAGCACTGCTTTCAGTTTCGTGTAACCGCTACGACTTACCGGAATTTCGGCGCCGGAACGTAGCTTGGCAATATAAGTATCTTTCTGGTAAGGATCTAAGCGCGTTATTTGCGATATCTGAACCATATAGGAGCGGTGAACCCGCACAAATTGCTGGGGGTCTAAAGATTTTTCAAAGTAACTCATGGTCCGGTTCTTTAAATAAGTCCCTTGGGTCGTGTGTAAGTTTACGTAATCGTCGTCGGCAGCTAAGTACTGAATATCTACCACCGGAATAATATTAATTTTGTGTCCTAATTTAACGACAACCCGGTCGTGGCGCTCCGCCGATTGGGCAGCGGTTTCCAATAAGGCATCCGTTTTCATTTTGTTTTCGGGAATAGTTAATTTATGTTCAAGCCACTTATTAATGGCTTTATTAAATCTATCCTGGCTAAAAGGCTTTAATAAATAATCTACCGCATGAGCTTCAAAAGCTTTTAAGGCGTACTGGTCAAAGGCAGTAGTGAAAATTACGGTGGGTGGTTCTTCGAGTAATTCCAGCATTTCAAATCCGTTAATCTTAGGCATTTGAATATCTAGAAATATTAAATCCGGTTGGTGTAATTGCACGGCTTTTACTCCTTCAAATCCATCGTTACATTCTTGTAAAACTTTAATTTGCGGAAAAGCTTGCAGGTATTCCAGAATCAACGAACGAGCCAGGGGTTCATCGTCAATAATCAATACTTTAATCATAGTTGCGGAATAATTAAAATGGTGGTAAAAAGCGAACCATCTACTTTGGTGGCGAACAAATCATAACGGGCAAAAAGTAAATACAGCCTGCGTTGAACGCTGCTTAAACCAAACCCCGTACCTTGGCGGGGCCGGGCTGTTTGGGGATCGAAAGGGTTTTGAATCGTCAGGCGCAAATGGTTTTCTAAGCATTCGGCCTGAATTCGGATAATAACGCCGTCGATGGTGTCATATAAACCAAACTTAATGGCATTCTCTACAATAGGCTGCAGCAGCATGGGCGGCAGATGCATCTGGGCGCATCCAGGCTCCGAAGTTATTTCTGTTTGCAGCCGGTGTCCGAAACGTACTTTTTCAATGTCCAGGTACAGTTGCAAGTGGTTTAATTCTTCGGTAAGGCTTACCCATTGGTCTTCGTCTTTCTTAAGCGTGCCCCGTAAAAAGTCGGATAATTGGTGAATCATGTGGCGGGCCTCGGCGGGCCGGCTGCCTACCAGCGCATTAATCGAGTTTAAGCTATTAAACAAAAAATGCGGATTTAATTGTTCGCGCAAATTTAAGAGCTCAGCTTCGCGGGCCAGCTTTTCGGCCTGTGTCTGACGTTGCTGGTGAGCTTTCTGATCTTGCTGATTGTGCCAGATAATGGTGAGCATGGTAATCCAGCTCATAGTCAAAAAACCAAAAATAAACCGGATAGGTAAAGAACGCACTAAAAACAACTCGTAGTTGGGCTGATCATCGTTACAAAAAAGAAGAAATTGGTAGCACAAGAACAGCCAAATAACCGCAAAAAATAAACTGTACGAAAGTAAAAGCCAGTACCGGTCAATCCGAGGGCGATAGAAGCGCAGAATGTTGATTAAAACAAAGGCTGCCCCAATGAGTAGGATATTGCTGATGGCACAATCCGACCATACTACTTTACCTTCCCAACCAAAACTATTTAAGGCATAAGCTTGCAAAAGCCCCAATAATAGCCAGCAAAAAAGTAAACTAAGTAATATTTTAGGTTGAGAAAACGGGGAGGAAAGCACCATTATACAATATTGCTTTTTGGGCCTAATTATATTCAAACCAAATTTTCATTAAATAGAATCAAGGTTTTGCCAACTAAAACCTAGCCCGGGAATTTTTACCTAGATGTAACTTTGAATTTCCAATCCGCCCATGAACGCCACTCCCTGCAGAACCAGCACTTTCGGGTTAGGAGATTTTAGGGTCGGAGCGAGGCTGCGCCGGTCTTCCACACCACCCATAATGGCGGTAATTTCCGAAATTACTTCCCAATTAGAGGGCACAATTAATTTACAGCCGCCCATAATCATGGTTAAATCCATTACTACCCGTCCCTGAATATCAGCTTGCGAAAAGTTGAGTTCTGCTCCGCCCATAATACAAGTGATATCCGCGCCCGTTAAATTTTTAGAAAATATATTACGCTTCACGCCACCCAATATGGCACTGATATCCACGAACTCCGGATTAAAAGCAACCGAAGAATCGGGAGTGGAGGAATGATTGGCGGCAGATATAACCGGCTCAATTGGTGGGACAGCAGTTGCAGAAGCAAGTGGTTCGTCGCCATTTAAAATTGGAATAGTGGAAGATTGATCTTGTACTGGGGGAGCAAAATTATTCCGGCGCTGGTGCCAGCGTTGCCGGTATTCGGAGCGATCCGGCCACGAATGGTTCCGCCGAAAGATCATAAACAGACCAGCGCCAATAATTAACAGCGGCCAGGTAAAACGGGTAATTTGGTAAACCGGGTACATTTGATCCAGTAAAAACGCAAACCCAAGCCCGATAAAGGCTAACCAGGCAAAATTACGAAAGCTGCTTTTAGCGCCGTTAATCAAACCTATTACAATAAAAATCATGGGCCAGGAAAACAGCCAGTGGGGAAAATGGTAACCTAGCTGACGCAGTAGAAAAACGGTACCTACGGTAACAATTATTAAACCAGCCACTATTTTACCAGATGAGGAAGATGTGCGAGTAGAGTTCATAACTTTATATTTTTTCGAAAGGTAATAGGTGCCCCAATGGGGTACCAATATGTAAAAGGTAACTGATAAATAAAAATCGGTAAATACTGGTGATTTGTCGGTGAAGTAGTAGAAGATGGTGTACTACGGTTAATTTTATTCTGAATCAACTTCTCCCGATATACAATTAGCATTAAACAATTAGCTTTATCTCCGTGTAATAGAAGCAATTATAGTAAATTAACTTACCAAACTCTTTGTTTCGTAAAGCTATTATAAACTTAAAATCCGTTGTTCTTAGCGCCAATTTGGGAGTATCCTAAAATAATTAAAGTAAAAATCAGACTTCATTCGTCTTCCTAAATAGTTATACATGTTTAATCGTCCGGATGAATGATAAGTCGCCAAATATAATTCAAACCATAGGTGCTTACGGTAAAGGTTTATTTAACTTTATTCGTGGTCGGGTTACAACCAAAGAAGAAGCAGAAGATATTTTGCAGGATGTTTGGTACCAGCTCAGTCATGTAACGGATTTAGATGAAGTAGAACAGATGAGCAGTTGGCTCTTTCGGGTGGCCCGGAATAAAATTATTGATCGCAGCCGGAAAAAAACCGTGGAATCGCTGGAGAACTTTACTTACGCCGATGAAGATGGGGAATACAGTATTGCCGATATTTTATTAATTGATGATGCTGACCCTGAAACCGAGTACCTGAAAGATCTATTTTGGCAGGAGCTTTTTACGGCTTTAGATGAATTACCTAAAAATCAGAAACAGGTTTTTATCTGGAACGAACTGGAAGATAAAACACTACAACAAATTGCGGATATGACCGGTGAAAATTTAAAAACAATTATATCGCGTAAAGGCTACGCCGTAAAACATTTGCGTAAACGTTTAGAAAACTTGTATAACGAATTTTTAGATTTATAATCTACCAAATATATGTACGGTAATCCGAATAAAAATAACTGGACCTGGCATAAGCGTCGATTAGGATTTGCTTTCTTTTTTCTGGTTCTACTACTTGTAATAGGAGGTATGGTTCAGTGGTTATGGAATACGGTTCTACCCGAAGTATTACCCGCAAAAAAATTAACCTACGGCCAAGCTTTAGGGCTATTGATTTTGTGCCGGATATTATTTGGTAGTTTTAGATTCGGTTATCGGGGAGGTTCCGCTTTTTATAAGAACCCTGGAAACGTACGCGGTAAATGGCTCAACATGACCGAGGAGGAAAGAGCAGCTTTTAAAGAACAATGGAAAAAACGTTGCGAACAACGATGATGTAAAGTTTTCTAAAGTTTATTTTTAATTTTTTTCTAAAAACACCATAGCCATTAAAGTAAATTTTAGACTTGTTCGTCTTCCTTAATAAGAAAAGATTTCTTATTAAAAATTTAAACCATAATTGCTATGTACAGAAATTATAATACCGCCCGGGACGCGCAAGGATGTGGCTCGGGCTTCGGGAAAGCTAGTTTTTTCGGTCATCACAGATTTAGGAATAACTACTTCCGGCGACCGAAGTACAATATCCCCTTGAACATTATTGATAACGAATCGGCTTTTGAAGTGCATTTATATGCCCTGGGATTTGCGAAAGAAGCCATCAAAATTACGGTGCAAGACGATGTATTATACATAAGCGGCACCCGTACCATCGATGAAAATAATTCCCCAAACTTTAGCCATCAAGAATACCCAATTAAATCATTCGAAAGAATTTTAAATTTAAATGGTCAAGTAGATACCACAAAAATTACAGCGAAACAAGTAGAAGGAATATTAATTGTTACTTTACCCAAAAACGCCGCGGCCCAACAACCAGCCCAGGAAGTTACAGTTAGTTAGGTTATTTAGTGAGATTAGAATTACCATAGCCAAGGATAAAGCTGCGTAAGCTAAACCTTGGCTATTTTTTTAATTCAAATTCAGCAAAGCTATGACATTCCATTTTAAGTTAGTCGTGTTACTATTGCTAGCTGCTTAATTAAGATAAAAAATTTAGAATAGAAAAATAAATAAGAAGTACGTTCAGGGATACTGGAAAGAACCTTAAATTTCTATTTAACATAATATAAATTATAAGACAAAAGATAGTTTACAAAAATTAAGCTTAAAGTTTAGCTACCTAAATTTAGAGCAAATTTCAAGGATAATTTTTTTAACAAATTGAAAAATTATCCTTGAAACCTGCTATTACTTAGTATTTTTGCCAACGATATATCTTCAAAAAATTAACTTTTTGACCGATAATAATTGGTTCCATTACCTGTCGCAGATATAATTTAATGCTCTAACCAAAGCTTGAAAATTATTTAAAATTTTTCGTCGCGAAATATTGTGTAGCTAAATAACTACATTTATATTTGTAGTCAAATAACTACATAATGAATTTAAGACGAGATGTATTTCAAGCCATAGCAGATCCGACCAGAAGAACGATCCTGTTGTTGGTAGCTTCGCAGTCCATGACGGCCGGCGCTATAGCGGCTAACTTTGACACTGCCCGACCAACTGTTTCCAAACACTTGCAAATTCTCACTGAATGTGAATTGCTTAAACAAGAGCAAAACGGCAGAGAAATTTACTATCACTTAAATCCCCAAAAAATGAAAGAAATAGCCGACTTTATTGAACCGTTCCGCCAAATGTGGGATGACCGGTTTAACAAATTAGAAACCATCATGAAGAAATACAAACCAAATAAGTAGCATAAAATGGAGCGAAAAACAAAAATTCATGCCGAAGCTGGGAAACACGATTTAGTAATTACCAGGGAATTTGATTTACCCTTGGAACTACTTTTTAAAGCGCACGTGGAACCGGAAATTGTGGAGCAATGGATGGCAACGAAAGTGCTGAAACTCGAAAGTAAAAAGCACGGCAGCTGGCAATTCCAAACAACCGATACGCAAGGAAATGTGGTGTTTGGGGCCCACGGAGTATTCCATGAATTTGTTCCGAACCAAAAAATCACCCGGACCTTTGAAATGGATAACGCGCCTTTTGGCGTCCAACTGGAGTTCTTAGAATTTGAACAATTCCCCGACGATACCAGCAAACTCACTATGCATATAGTGTATAAATCGGTCGATCACAGAAATAAAATGCTAAAGCTCCCCTTTGCTCAAGGCCTTAATATGGCTCATAACCGCTTACAGGATATTGTGAACAAATTGAAATAAATTATACATACTATGACAAAGAGAAATAAAATTATTTATTGGCTAGCTACCGGCTGGCTGGCTTTGGGAATGCTATCCACCGGAATAGTACAATTATTAAAAGTGGAAGCAGAAGTAGATAACATCACGCAATTGGGCTATCCTAGCTATTTTCTGACACTATTAGGTACTTGGAAAATTTTAGGAGTAGCCGCGGTGCTATTTCCTAAATTTCCTTTGCTTAAAGAATGGGCGTATGCCGGCTTTTTCTTTGCCATGTCCGGAGCGACATTTTCCCGGATCGCATCCAGCGAGCCGGTGAACGAATTATTACCCTCTTTGCTTCTTTTAACTCTAACGGTAATATCGTGGTATTTCAGGCCTACGGATAGAAAAATCATGGTAGTTTAATCCATAATTTACTTAAAAAGAACCCATTATTAATTAACTGAAATAAGTAACTTATATAATTTAAAAAGTATGAACAGCATAATTAGCAATAATCAAGAATTAGCATTAGACCAACGTGAAGAACTCCTTAGAACGCTGAAAGCCCGTTTTGAGAAAAACAAGAATCGCCATCCAGAACTCGAATGGACTAATATAGTAGCCAAGTTAGAAGCTAATATCCAAAAACTATGGTCACTTTATGAAATGGAAAGAACTGGCGGTGAACCGGATGTTATTGGTTATGATAAAAACACAGGCGAATACATTTTTTATGATTGTGCCGCGGAAAGTCCTAAAGGTCGCCGAAGTATTTGCTACGACCGCGAAGCGCTGGAGTCAAGAAAAGAACATAAACCCGCCAATAATGCCCTTGATATGGCGGCGGCCATGGGCATTGAAATTTTAACCGAAGAACAATACCGAGAGCTGCAGAAACTTGGTAATTTCGATTCAAAAACCTCGAGCTGGATCAAAACGCCTGCAGAAATTAGAAAGCTAGGAGGTGCCATCTATGCTGATTTTCGCTACGGCCAAATCTTCGTGTACCACAACGGCGCCGATTCTTATTATGCCGTCAGAGGGTTCCGGGGCTCGCTAAAAGTTTAAATTTTTCGCGCAAATAGCACATTAGGCGCTCCTTCGTACAGCTTTCAGAAAAGTAAATTAACCATTTTATCTTGTGGGTAGTTTATCTTAAAAAGCAACATAAAATTAATATGGCGGAAAAGAATAATTTAGAAGTTTGGTTGCGCGGGCCAATTGCGGAAATACCGGCTAGTTTACAACCTGTAGCTCATGCATTGCTGCAGGCCCGAGAAGAAGTAAATGAACTAACGAAGGATTTCCCAGAGAATTTACTTTGGAAAAAACCTGGTCCAGTAGCAACGCCGGGCTTTCACCTGCAACACCTTACCGGAGTACTAGATCGTTTATTTACCTACGCCCGGGGCGAATCTTTAAATTCTGATCAGTTGGAGAGTTTGGCAAAGGAAAGTAATCCTGATAAAGCATCATGGAAATTAGCTGTTTTAGTTCAAAATTTTCATTTTCAGGTAGATAAAGCCATTGCCCAGCTAAAATCAACTGCTAGCAGCCAATTGCTGGAGACCAGAGCGGTTGGACGAGATAAAATACCTTCAACCGTTCTTGGTTTACTCTTTCACGCCGCAGAACATACGCAACGGCATTTAGGTCAATTATTGGTAACGGTAAAAGTTTTAAAAGCCTTACCTGATTCGCTTATTATTGAATGAGCAACTATATGAAAACAAGCACCTGTACTTAACATAATAAGTCCAATGTTATACTTTTGCAATTTTAATCTTAAGCTCGTGCCGGTAATTTCTCTTCCACATAAATTTCTCCTTGGCGGGTCAATTTCCAGCCAGTAGTTGTATTATCAATTATTTTTTGGAACCAGAGGCGTTCATTTTTTAAGTTTATAATAATTTGTTTCAAATGTGCCGGTTTGTTATTTAAGTTTAAAATCCGATAAGCGTAGTCGATGTTACCTTCGGTAAAATATTCCTGGTGGTTAATTTTAGTAATGTAATAAGCAATGGTTATAATACGGTTAGGATTGCCATTACCCGGATTTTTCCGCCGAAAAAAAGCTTCCAATGCTTCTTTATACTCATTTTTATACACATCGAACTCATTGGGCACAATACTATTGGCTACTACTTTTCGGGAAACAGGCATAGTGCGTATGGTATTCATTCGGGTATTACTTACAGAATTGCTTTTGCGGGCCACAAAGTTATTTTCCGCATTATCATGGTTTATTCGCAGCAAACTTTTAACTTTTTGTAAACCGGCGTTAGTAAACCGAAATTCATTTTCTTTAACGGTCGCCAGGTATTTTTTAAATAAGGAGCGCCAATTCGTACCTAAATTCTTAAAGCGTGTTTCGGTTTTCCTTTTGTCTTTATACAATTGCCAGATAATATCTTTCGTAAAAGTATTTGCGCCGAAATTCGAATTATAAAAAGAAAATAGTAACAACCATTCGTTTTCTTTACAGTCAAGCCGTATTTCTAAGTCATTCAGATGCGGATAAACAGCTTCACGGTCTTCCTGACCAGTATGAAAGATTGGTAGTGGTGTTACTTCTAATTGCGGTGACGTAACTGTTGTTGGTGCAGGTATTAACTCCTTTACCTCTGCTTGCTTTACTGATTCGGTTGTTACCAGTTGACCAACGTTTTGCTCTTCATTATCAGTAGGCGTTAATTTATTTTTTAATAAATCCGCTATTACTTCTTTAATTTCTTTACCAACCTCGTTGGTAAATTCAATCTCATAGATTCGTTCTTCTTTATTTTCCCTTAATTTAAAAGTGTTAATAGAAGTACTATGACTAGTTTTAATTACGGGAAGACCACAATGGCTACAGTTTTTTGATCCGGAGATTACCTTTTCGCCACAACCTTTACATTTTACTTGTAAGCCACAATTGTGGCAGAAGAAAGCATCTTCAATAACAGCGACAGAACACGACTGACAAACTAAACTTTTAGGCATATATACAAGACTTACAATTGCTAACTATTCTTATATTGTATAAATATAAGAATAAATTTTAAAATATAAGATTTCTTTAAATATATACCCCATTATGGATAACTTCACTTATCCACAATTTCTCATTAATATGGATAACTACACCTTATCAACATCCATTAAACTAAAGAATACAGATCTGGTAAATAATTACTTTATTAAGATTTAACATATACTTATAAACCCTTATAGAATACAAATGCACAATAATTTATAAGATTTATTAAGAATTTATCCTAATAGCCTTACAAATAATAAATATTTCTCTACCTTGAGATAATTAAGATAAGATTTAAAATTATATCTTTCGTAAGTAATTAGTTGGTTGGGTTGGTGGTTATAGTTTATTTTAATCAATCCTGTTATGTAGTGGAATATTCAGGTGATTACCAAATATTGGCAGAGTAAGAATTTAGATTTTTTATTTAATTTTTGTCAGGTGATATTTGATAAGTTGTAAAACTTAGGAGATTAGTTCTTTTAGAAAGCTTCTAAAATTTCATACTTCTTCTCCCCTACCCTAGTTATAAAACAAAAAAGCCCCGAATTATCGGGGCTTTTGCAATACTATTTAGGTAACTTCTAAGCTGAATTACGCTCCGCATTAATAATTCCGAAAGAACAACGCATTACTAATTTTTCATAGATTTTCTTTTCTTCTCTTTCTTGTTGTTGTTCTTCCATCGCCCGGATTCTGGTAAGTGCGTATTGCTGAATAGTTATGAGGGGTAATTCTATTCTTTGCCGTAGCTGAATCGACAATTGATCAATAGGTTTGTCCGCCATTAACTCGTCGCTACCCGAAAGTAAAAGCAAATATTTTTTGGTTCTTTCATATTCTTCGTTCATGACTTTCCAGAGAACACCGTACTTAGGATGCTCCGCTAAATAAGCAGTAACCGGGAAACAGCATTTGTTCATGGCCATTTCGCAATTATCCAGTAACGTTTTAAAGAATAAAGAATCTTCGTATAAAGCTTTTAACTGGGGCCATTTACCAGCCGCTTCCAATTTCTCCAGAGCAGTGCCTACTCCGTAAAATCCAGGTACATTTTGTTTTAACTGGCTCCAGGCACCCACGTACGGAACAGCTCGTAAATCATCCAAATTTAGTTGGCCGGATTTGCGTTTGGCCGGCCGGCTGCCAATGTTGGCTTCGGCATAATACCTTAATGGGCTTACATAATTCAAATATTCCAGAAAGTCAGGATGATTTTTTAACGTATTATAAGCTGCAAAACTTTCGTTGGCTAAAGTTGTCAGTAATTCTTCTTCTGGTTCCGTTATCGTCTTTTCCCGGGTAGAAAATAGCGCGTTGCTGATGCCGGCGTGCATTAATTGCTCCATATTATACCGGGCTGCATCTATGGTACCAAAATTAGAACTAATGGTTTGACCCTGAATAGTTAGCTGAATTTCTTTATTCGCAATGTTCCTACCCATAGAAGCATAAAATTGGTGGGTTTTACCCCCCCGCGGGCAGGTGGCCCTCCCCGGCCGTCGAAGAACACTACTTCTAAGTCGTATTGCTTCGATAGAAAGCTTAGCATTTCTTTGGCTTTGTAAATGCTCCAATTAGCCATTAAGTAACCGCCATCTTTTGTTCCGTCCGAAAATCCCAGCATGATAGTTTGCACATTACCGCGCCTTTGTAAATGCCGCCGATATATTTCATTTTCGTATAATTTCTGCATTACCAGCCCGGCATTCCGTAAATCTTCAATTGTTTCAAAAAGCGGAACAATATCTACGGTAATGGTTTCCAGGTCCCAACCCCGCAGTAAGAAAAGCGCGTAAACTTCTATAATATTTAAAGCACTGGTACTATGGCTAATAATATACCGGTGACAACCCGCTTCGCCGTTAAAGGCCTGAATGGTTTTGATTGCATCCAGCGTATCTAGGGTATCTTGCAGCAACTGATCGGTAAATAAACTAGATTCGATAGTGTCTTTTATTGTTAGTAAAGCTGCAATCTTATCTTCTTCCGGAAGCTCCGCATAATTTTTTGGTAAGATATCTGAATGACTCGCTAATTCTTCCATTAACTTCGTATGTACCGAAGAATCCTGCCGGATATCCAGGGAGGCGAAATGCAGGCCAAATAAATCAACTTTATTTAAAAATGAATCTACCTGGTTCACAAATAAACCATTGTGCAAACGCAGAATAGTGGCCTTAATCTGCTGCATGGTATCTCTTATTTCTGCCACCGATAAATCGGCTTTATAACCTGGCACAAATAAATTGTTATATAATCTTTGTTCCAGTTCAGCCAATAAATTAGCTACCCCTTTAAAGGTGAGGCGTTTTTTCAAACGACGAATTTCCAGATAATAAGATTTAATAATTCCTCCCCGCAGCGCCTCCGCTACTTTTAAGGTGTTTGCGGAGTTTACAAATGGATTTCCATCCCGATCGCCACCGGGCCAAAAGCCCATTCGGATTAAAGGATTAGCCGAATTAATAGCATTTGGAAAAGTATTCTTTAGATAAGATAAGATTTGGCCCGTAGCCGGATAAAAGACATTTTCTAAAAACCAGATAAGGTTAACTGCTTCGTCGTAGGGAGTAGGCTTTTCTTTTTTGAAAAAAGGTGTTTTCCCTAATTGCTGCAAATACGAGTTGGCTAAGGCAGTATTATCGTTGGTTAAAGCTTTTGATAAATCATTGATTATACCCAATACTTCGCTGGGATAAAATTGAGTTGGGTGAGCAGTTAAAACTAGTCGAACAGAAAAATCCGTTAATTTTCCGGCTAACTTACTTTGCGCCCGGTGCTGTACAATTTCCGATTCCAGATGTTTTAAAGTACCTACCCCCTGCATATCGTTTATATGATTAAACGCGGCATCTTCCAAAGCATCAAATAAAACTACTTGCCGTTCGGCAAACTGAACAAAACGAAATAACAAATCGGTTTGCTCCTGTTCGGTGGCATAAGAAGTATATTGCCGAAAAAAAGATTCAATAATTTCGTTCGGACTAGATTCTTTTTTTAGTCCTTCTTCGCAATGCAACAGAAACAAGGATAATAACACTCCCGTTTTCTCTACCCGGTAAAAGGGCAAAGAAGAGAATAAGCTATTATACATTTCATATTTGAAACCAACTAAATTCCTGAATTTATGTAAGGAACCGTTTGAATAAGCCGTCATGCTAATGATTTTTTAATTCGCTGAACAAAGCTAGACTTTTATTGTAATTAACATAACACGAAGCCTAACTTTTAAAAAGATTTTATAACAAAAAGCTATTTTCTTGCAGAAAGCCAAGTTGGTATAATTCCTTTATGATTCATTCTTCTCGAAGTAGTAATTAGAACGCCAATGTTCGGAGTAGATGAAATAATAACTTTTTAGTAGCAAGAGTAGAACACTTTAATTGATGGCCATTTTTACGAGTAGCTTAAGTGCTCCTTTAAAATAATAAAGCCTGCTTTTTTAAGAAAAGCAGGCTTTGTGAAATAAAATAAATTATTTTTAAATAACTGAAGGATAGTTAAGGGTAGTTTGGTAAGCTGTATCATACCGCTCTTCTGCTTCATTACGATCGAAAAGTGCCCCAGCTACGGCTAAAGCAATGGCAATAACCAGAGCCGGCCAAAAACCACGTACTTCAAAGTTACTGACTAATTTATCAACTAACTTAATTATAATAGCAGTAACTACCAACCGTACTAAAAACCCTAATAAAAAAAACGTAACCAAGTTAAGCGGTAATCGCAGCAAAAAACCAACTGTTAAATTAAGGATACTTATTAAAAATGCCACCCACAACGCGGTCCCAAAGCTTTTTACACGTATTTGGGGTAATATGTAAGCCAACAGCATGACTACACCGGCGTTAACTAAAAGATTAATAAGGTAATTCATAGTTTTATGTAGATTATAAAGATGGGATTAAGTAATTGTAAGCTTCTACGATAATCTTAGATTAAAGATTATAGAAAGGATAAACTAAACCTTTTGCGGTGGCTAATTTAATCAAGGCAGATTTTACTAAAACGATTATTCGTAGATCTGAAGGTACCGGTTTATAGAATGATCAAAAGCTTGCCGGGCATTTTGCCCGATGTGGGGCTCAAAAGCACCGTACATCCGGGCAAAACGAATATCTTCCATTGCTTTACGAATAGCCAGTATTTCGACCTGACGCAAAGGTATTAGATTAGGATACGAATACATAAAAGAAACGGATTGCCGGTCCATGGCTACCTGGAGGGTATCGCCGGATAAAACAACTCCCTGGTTATCGGCTCCGGCGGGCCAATGCAGGACACAAGCCCCCGGAAAATGCCCGCCACAATTTATAATTTTAATCCCGTCGTTCAGTTCCAGGCTTTTTCCTTCCCAGAACTGAATAGATTGGTCTGGTTGCGTTACCCACTCCTGATCAAGAGCGTGAATATAAATGGGCGCATTAACAAACGCCCGACTCCAATTAACAATAGTTGAATAATAATGCGGATGCGAAAGCGCAACGGCCTGAATACCGCCTATTTTTTTAATAAAGTTTATGGTTTCGTCGTTGAGCAGGGTAACGCAATCCCATAAAATATTCCCGTTCGGGCTTATAATTAAATGCGCTTTCTGGGCAATACCAAATTTAGGGGTAGTCTGAATTCTATATAAACCAGGTTCAACGAGTTGAATCTCGTTTTGGTACTTGCGTTGCATTTCCGCCAGAGTAGTCCAGGTTTGCCCTTGCCAATTCACGTACTGACGATCATCTTCGCAGATGATGCAATGGGCAGGTTCGGTTTCAGTTGCAGCGTACTGCACGCCACAAGTAGTACAAATAAAATTTTCCGGCATTATTAAAATTTAAAATGGATTCAACCATCGACCTTACTTTAAAAATTAATCAATAAGTCTACTTAACATAAAAAATAAAACGTAAGGCAACTAATTGTTTTATGAACTTTATATCGAATATTGACTTGAAAGAAAATCTTAAATAGCAGGGATGATCCATCACCTATTTACGATGCCGCTCTTGTAATATCTGAACCACATCATGTAACTTTAAATCGGATGCTGCCAGTAAAACTAGTAAGTGATACAATAAATCCGCTACTTCTTCTTTTAAACGATCTGTATTACCCGCTACCGCGTCAATTACGGTTTCCACCGCCTCTTCCCCTACTTTTTGAGCAATTTTCTGAATTCCTTTCTCAAAAAGTAGATTCGTATAAGATTTTTCCAGCGGGTTATTTCGTCGATTCTGAATCAAATTTTCGAGGTATTCTAAAAAAACAACGCTAGCATTTTGTTCTTCAAGTAATTCACCTTCCTGTGGTGCTGGTTCAAAACAAGTCCGGGCACCGGTATGGCAAACCGGACCAACCGGGTTTACTTTTATTAATACCGTATCCTGGTCACAATCGGCTTGGATGCTGACTACGTGCAGGAAATTACCACTGGTTTCCCCTTTGGTCCAGAGTCGGTTTTTAGTGCGGGAGAAGAAAGTAACTACTTTTTCCTGCCGCGTTTTCTCGTAAGCCTCCTGGTTCATAAATCCAACCATAAGTACTTCCTGGGTAGCGTGGTTTTGTATAACGGCTGGTAGCAGACCACCGGCTTTGGCAAAATCTAATAACATAAACGAATGGGTAAACCCTGGTTAGCTAAATATTGTTTAAGATCAGGAATTGGAATTTCTCCGAAGTGAAATATACTGGCAGCTAAGGCGGCATCCGCTTGTGCTTGATTAAAAACATCCGCAAAATGCGTCATTTGCCCGGCTCCTCCCGAAGCAATAACGGGTATCGAAACTCCTTGTGAAACGGCACCAGTAATATCTAAAGCAAAACCGTTCTTGGTACCATCATGGCTCATGGAAGTTAACAAAATTTCGCCGGCTCCTAAATCGGTAATTTGTTTTGCCCAATCTAGTGTGGCGTGTTCTGTTTCCAGCGTACCCGCGCGACTAAATACTTTCCAACCATGACTAGTTAGTTTGGTATCAATGGCCACGGTAATGCACTGACTACCGAATCTTTTAGCCAGATCATAGACTAATTGCGGTTCTTTAATCGCGGCAGAATTAATAGAAACTTTATCAGCTCCTTCGTGTAATAAAACTTCTACGTCGCGAATAGCACCAATACCGCCGCCAACCGTGAACGGAATATCAATGTGGCGGGCAATTTCCCGGACCAACTGGGCAAAAGTTTTACGTTCTTCGTTAGTAGCAGTAATATCTAAAAAAACCAGTTCATCGGCTCCTTGGCGAGCATACTCGGCCCCTAAGGCCACCGGGTCACCTGCATCCCGGATATTTTCGAACATTACCCCTTTTACCGTGCGTCCGTTTTTAATATCCAGGCAAGGAATAATACGTTTGGTTAACATACAAATCTTTTTAAATCAGCCAGCGAAATGGTTCCTTCGTAGATGGCTTTACCAATAATAACACCTGTTAAACCAGCTGCTCCCAGTTCCTCTACATCTTGAATAGTGGTAACCCCACCGCTCGCAATAAAACTAGCCCCGGGAAAAGTTTTGACTAGTTGGGCATACGTTTGGGTAGCCGGTCCTTGCAATTTACCATCTTTACTAACGTCGGTACAAATAAAGGTTTTAGCTGCGGCTTGTAAATATTGCTGAATAAAATCCGGGAGTGAAATTGTAGATTGTTCCGCCCAAGCATTGATAGAAATAAAGTTATCCCGGAAATCTGCTCCAATAATTATTTTATCTGGTCCGAATGTTTCTAACCAATTCTGCACCAAATCAGGTTCCCGGACGGCGATACTACCGGCTGTAATCTGATTTGCCCCGGCATTAAAAGCCTGCTGGATAGCTTCCTCTGATTGGATGCCACCCCCAAAATCAATTATTAAATTGGTTTGACTAGCAATGGCTTCTAATACCGCTAAGTTTTGTGGTTTTCGTGCCCGAGCCCCGTCTAAATCAACTAAATGCAAGCGCGTAAGACCCGCGTCCGCAAACTGTTTTGCCACTTCCACCGGATTACTGGCATAGGTTTTTTGCTGAGCGAAATCACCTTCGGTTAAGCGCACGCATTGGCCTCCGATAATATCAATTGCCGGGATAATCTGCATCATAAAGCAAGAAAGTTCTGAATAATACGCGTACCAGTCGGGCCACTTTTTTCGGTATGAAACTGCATGGCATAAAAATTTTTGTATTGTACAGCGGCACTAAAAGGCTCCGGATAAGCACCGGTAGCAATGGTGTATTCACATACGGGTAAGTAGTAACTATGGACGAAATAAACGTAATCCTGCTCCTTTACTCCGTTAAATAAATCGCCTTTCAAATTAAATAAAGTATTCCACCCCATGTGCGGCACCTTCAAGCCATTATTAAACTTAATTACATTTATGGGCAGAATATCAAGCATTTGGGTATCGTTTTCTTCGGAATGCCGGCATAATAACTGGATGCCCAGGCAAATGCCTAAAAAAGGCTGGGTTAATTCGGGGATAACTTTATCTAAGCCTCTAGCCCTAAGTTCCTCCATAGCGGAACTTGCTTCTCCTTCGCCCGGAAAGATAATTTTATCGGCACTACGGATAATTTCCGGATCTGCGCTCAAGGTAGCTTCGGCGCCTAATCTTTCCAGCGCAAACTTAACCGATTGCACATTGCCGCCTTTATAATCAATGATAACAATACTCATTATAAAATACCTTTGGTACTCGGGATTTCCATTTTGTTTATGTCACGCGCAACCGCCATTTTAATGGACTTGGCGACTGCTTTAAAAATTGCTTCGATTTTGTGGTGTTCATTGGTACCCTCGGCCTTCACGTTCAGGTTGCATTTGGCAGCGTCGGAAAATGATTTAAAAAAATGAAAAAACATTTCCGTAGGCATATCTCCCACTCTTTCGCGTTTAAAGTCGGCTTCCCAAACTAACCAGGGCCGACCGGAGAAATCTAAAGCTACCTGGGCTAATACATCATCCATAGGTAATAAATACCCGTATCGGCTAATTCCTCGTTTATCGCCTAACGCTTGCCCCAAAGCTTCTCCGATGGCAATGGCGGTATCTTCAATGGTATGATGTTCGTCAATATGTAAGTCTCCTTCCACTTGAATCTGCATATCGGCACCCGAATGCTTGCTTAATTGTTCTAACATGTGATCAAAAAAGCCCAATCCCGTATGAATGCGCATTTCGCCTGTACCATCTATATTTAAATCAACTTTAATTTTAGTTTCGTTGGTATTCCGGATGATGCTGGCTTTACGGGCAGGTAAACGAAGATAGTTATAAATCTGGTCCCAGTTTTTCGCAGAATAAGCAGTTTCATTGCTTGAGTTGTTGTTCAAGTAAATTGCTTTACAACCAAGATTATCAGCCAGTTTTATGTCGGTAACTCTATCGCCAATTACATAAGAATTCATTAAATCATAATTGCCGTTAAAGTATTTCTGTAACATCCCAATCCCTGGCTTACGGGTTGGTAGATTTTCATGCTCGAAGCTTCTATCAATCAGAATTTCAGTGAAAGTTATTCCTTCTCCGGCTAAAATTTCCAGCATCTTGTTCTGGTAAGGCCAGAAAGTATCTTCGGGATAAGAAGAAGTACCTAATCCATCCTGATTGGTAACCATTACAAACTCATAATCCAATTCAGATGAAATCTTAAATAAGTTTCGAATAACGCCTGGGATGAAGGAAAATTTTTCGAATGAATCAACTTGATAATCGGTTTTCGGCTCGATTAGTAATGTTCCATCCCGGTCAATAAATAAAACTTTTTTCATTGAAAATTTTATAATTCTAAATATTTTAAATTGATAAAGTTCTTATAATCAATTTAGTAAATAGTAAAACTTCATAATTACATTGAAGTAGCTAAATATAGCTTTTCAAACAAGTAAGGAGCCGTTCATTTTCATCTTTAGTGCCAACAGAAACTCTCAGGCAATTCGTACAGCCCGGTTGATTGGTGCGGTTTCTAACTACAATCCCATTGTTTAACAAGTAAGAATATATCGCATTGGCATCGCTTACTTCTACCAAAATAAAATTAGCCTCTGAAGGATAAACTCTTTTAATTACGGGCAAATGCGTTAAGGCATCCGCGAGAAAATCCCGGTTCGCTTTAATTTCATTTACCATTAAAGGTAAGCGACTGGTGTTTTGTAAAGCACTTAAGGCAATTTGTTGCGTAGCTTCGTTAATGTTATAAGGAGGCTTAATTTTATTTAAAAAAGAAATTATTTCTTCCGAGGCAAAAGCCATTCCTAATCTTAAAGCGGCCATACCCCAGGCTTTAGAAAAGGTCTGTAAAACCACCAAATTAGGGTAATTACTTAATTGCGTAGTCCAGCTTTCTTCCGCAGAAAAATCAATATACGCTTCATCTATCACGACTAAACCCGAGAAAGATTTTAGAATATATTCGATACTACTGCGGTTAATTAAATTCCCGCTGGGATTGTTAGGCGAGCAGATAAAAATAATTTTGATTTCCGAATGAATTTGCCCCTGCAGCTTATTTAATTGCAGCTGAAAGTTCTCGTCTAATCTAACCAGCTTTAATTCTACGTCGTTAAGATTGGCCGATACCTCGTACATGCCATAGGTAGGACTAAAAGCTAAAATTTGGTCATGGCCCGGTTGACAAACCAACCTAATTAAAAGATCGATTGCTTCGTCGGAGCCATTACCCAGAAAAATCTGTTCCGGCCGAACGGCTTTAACTTGAGCAATAGCGGCTTTTAACGCTTTTTGATGTGGGTCAGGATAACGATTGTACTGTTGGTTGGCCGCCATACTGCCCAGATTATTCTCATTCGCATCAATAAAAATGCTGGCTTCCCCTTCAAATTCATCCCGGGCGGAAGAATAAGGTTTCATGCCCCGGATATTCGGGCGTACCAAATTTGTCAGTTTAAACATGAGATAAACTTTTTAAACGAATACTAACCGCTTGCCGATGGGCATCCAAACCTTCGGCATCGGCCATTACCTCTACCGTAGGACCAATTAATTGTAAACCTTGCGGAGTAAGATGCTGATAAGTAATTTTTTTAACAAATGAATCTAAGGAAACCCCGCTGTAGACCCGGGCATAGCCGTTGGTAGGTAATGTATGATTTGTTCCGGAAGCATAATCCCCCACTGATTCCGGACTATACTCACCTAAAAAAACGGAACCGGCATTGGTAATTTTCTCGGCTAATTGCTCATATTCTTTTACAGCTATTATCAAGTGTTCGGGGGCGTACAGATTAGAAAAAGCCAGCATTTCAGTTGAATCTTTCAGTAGAATTCCTAAACTGTTGGTTAAGGTTTTGGCGGCAATAGCTTTACGGGATAGATTATTCAATTGCTCTTTCAAAGATTCCTCCACTAATGAAAGTAATTTTTCGGAATTTGTAACAAACACTACCTGTGAATCTACGCCATGCTCCGCCTGCGAAAGTAAATCAGCCGCCACAAATGCTGGATTGGCAGTTTCATCGGCAATTATTAAAACTTCCGAAGGACCGGCCGGCATATCAATAGCCACACCGTACTTACCGGCCATTTGCTTAGCGACCGTAACGAATTGGTTTCCGGGACCGAATATTTTAGAAACGGCTGGTATGGATTCGGTACCAAAAGTAAGTGCCGCAATAGCCTGACTTCCTCCCACTTTCCGGATAGTCGAAATTTGAAGTAGGGAAGCCGTAAATAAAATAGCAGGATGAATGGTTCCATCTTGCCGGGGTGGCGTGCATAACACAATTTCCTGGCAACCGGCTAGTTTAGCAGGAATACCTAACATTAATAAGGTAGAAAATAAAGGAGCCGTACCACCCGGAATGTAAAGGCCTACCTTTTCAATCGCCACACTTTTGCGCCAGCAACGAACCCCGGGCATTGTTTCGATGGGAAATTTAACTTCGCGTTGGCTCTCGTGGAAAGCAGTTATGTTGGCGCAGGCTTGCCGAATAGCTAATTGTAATTCCTGAGGTATTTGCTCAGCGGCCACCTTTAACTCTTCCGGGGTAACCAGCAAACTATTTAAACTTACCTTATCAAACTGGGCCGTAAAGTCTAATAAAGCTTTATCTCCGTTATCGCGTACCTGGTTAAAAACAGTTTTAATTTGTTCCTCAATGGTTTCATACTCTTGTACGGGTCGCTTTATTAACTCTGGCCAGGTTGCCCGATCAGGGTATACTACTTTCTTTAACATTACAATATCATTTTCTCAATGGGTACCACCAATATACCTTGGGCGCCTGCTTCGCGTAATTTTTGAATAATTTCCCAGAAGTCGTCTTCGTTCACCACCGAATGTACTGAGCTCCAGCCTTCTTCGGTTAAAGGTAAAATAGAAGGAGCTTTCATGCCAGGCAATAAAGACTTAATCCGGGGAATGGCTGCATTAGGAGCGTTCAATAAAATATATTTTGCTTTTTGGGCTTTTCTGACGGCATCAATCCGGAATAATAATTGATTTAAGATTTGCCGTTTTACTTCCGTTAGTTTTGGATGGGCAATTAAAACCGCTTCGGAGCGAAAAACTGTTTGCACTTCGCGCAAGCCATTACTAATTAAAGTACTACCCGAGGAAACAATGTCGCAAATAGCATCGGCTAAGCCAATACTGGGGGCAATTTCTACGGAACCGCTAATGGTATGAATATGAGCTTGCACGCCTTCGCCGGATAAATAAGCCTGCAGTAAATTAGGGTAAGAGGTAGCAATATTTTTACCTTCCAACCCTGAAATATCATCATAAACTGTATTTTTAGGAACGGCAATAGATAACCGGCATTGCGAAAAACCTAATTTTTGCACCTGCAGTTCTTGTTTACCTTCTTCCACTAAAACGTTTTCCCCTACAATTCCTATGTCGGCAACCCCGTCTGCTACGTAACCGGGTATGTCATCGTCGCGCAGAAATAAGATTTCGAGCGGAAAGTTAGTGGCTTCAGTTTTAAGTTTTAAAGAAGAGTTAACAAAAGAAATACCGCATTCCCGAATAAGATTAAGAGAGTCTTCGCTTAATCTACCCGACTTTTGAATGGCTAATCGAATCATTTTTTAATTTATATACTTCCTGAATATTAAAATTAAGAGCCGTTTGCAAGACAGCTAAAAACCAGGAGTTTCCTCCGCTCCGAACATAAATAATTTTATTCTCCGCGGGAGGAATGATGGTAATGGTGGAAATGGACAGCAAAAACAAACGCATGAGAAAGCGCTAAAAGAGGAAGATTGCTGTATGTTTTGCTGCTTTTCATCATAAGATGGTGCAAATGTAAGCCAGAAAATGAATTATAAAAACTTATCTTAATTTTTTCTGATACCTCACACTTTTCTGAATACATTTTTGTAATTTGCCGCTAATTTATAGAATATAACCATTTTTATTATACCATAAATTCTATTTTTTATATACTTACCTTGTACTCTGGCATTATTTTTTACTTCTGAATAAAATATCTTACTCCAATCTTAGTTAAACTAAAATGGTTGTTCCTAACAGAAACTATTAACTTTTAAGTTTGTTCTTTTTGCTATGCGAGCTATACTAGCTATTATCTGTATCAGTTTTCTTTTTTTTTCGCCATTAGCTAAGGCGCAATTACGCTTCCCGCAACCTAGCCCGGCTGCTACTATACTACAAACCATTGGTTTAACGGAAGTAACTCTTAAATACCATACTCCCGGCGTAAAAAGCCGGGAAATTTGGGGGAAATTAGTTCCGTATAACGAAGTTTGGCGGACGGGAGCCAATGAGGCTACTCTTATTACCTTTTCGGACGCGGTAAAGATAAACGGGGAGAATGTGGCAGCCGGGACGTATAGTTTGTTTTCCTTCCCCCAAAGTTCCGATTCGTGCCTGTTTATTTTAAATAAAAATACTACTTTATGGGGTACGAAGGGCTACAATCCCCAAGAAGATGTATTACGAGTACCCGCTCAAGTTAAAGAAGCTCCCTTCCACGAAACCTTTCAGTTTAGTTTTTCTAACGTTTCGCAAAATGCAGGCACTTTGAGTTTTCTTTGGGAGCGTAAGGAATTTTCCGTAATAATAGAAGTCGACACGGATGCTAAGGTATTGGCCATGTTGCAGGAAGACTTAAACAAAGCCAAACCCAATGATTGGCAGATTTATGCGCAGGCAACCAATTACTTGATTTCGAAAAATACTCAACACGAATTAGCCTTACAGTGGATTGATAAATCGTTAACTATTAACGATAACTTTTTTAATAATTGGATTAAGGCACAACTGTTAGCTCAAAAAGAAGAATACGAAGGAGCCGTAGATTTGTGTAAAAAAGCCATCAAACTAGGTAAAAAGGACCAGGAAGAATATAAAAAATACGAATCAAGTATTGAGCGCAACTTTAGCCTCTGGAAGTTTAAACGACACGAAGGAGACATGAATTAAATCACCTTATTCATTTTTGATGAATATTTATACGTGTAAAAGGCGGAAACTGAATTCCGCCTTTTACACGTATAAACTGAGTGAGCGAACATAAATGAAGACTTTGTACAATTTACTTTTATCTAAAACTGAGCAATAAAGCGGAGATTTAATAAACGGGAAGATAAGTAATTGGGTACCGCGTAGGTTGTATTACGAACATCTTTCACGTAGTTATAGGAAACCACGTTGTTAGCCGCAATCAAATTAAGAACCTCTAAACTTAACCAAAAACTCTCCAGATTAATAGTTTTATCATTGGGTGAAGTACGAAATGTAAGCAGCTTAGAAAAACCAATATCTACCCGCTTGTAAAAAGGCATATTAAACTGATTACGGATAGATTCGTTACCCGGCGGGCTAAATGGTAATCCGGTACCAACTACCCCATTTAAATACATTTTATAGGATGGATGGTCCGGAATATAATCCTGAAAAAATACGCCAAAAGTTACCCGTTGGTCGGTAGGTCGGCGAATAAAGCCAATGGGTCGTTTAGGTACCGGCTTAAAAGTATTTAAATCGAAGGTAGTAGAATCACCGGAAATATTTTCTTTAGTAGTTAGAATACCTAAGCTAAACCACGACTCGGCACCTTTTATAAACTCTCCATTCACCCGCAAGTCCAGACCCGCCGCATAAGCTGTAGCATTGTTTAAAGCAAAATAACGCAGCCGGACATTTTCAACTTCGTACGGGATAACGTTCGTGAGTTTTTTGTAGTAAGCTTCGGCGGTTAGTTTAAAAGGACGATCCCAGGATAAAAACCTATACTCCGCGCCAGCGATAAAGTGTAAGGATTTTTGAGCTTTTAAGTTTTGGTTCAGTTCACCTTGGCGATTGCGGAGTTCGCGGTAAAAAGGAGGCTGGTAATAAATGCCTAAGGCTATTTTATACGACCAATTGGGATGAGCAGGTACTATTCCCGTATATTGTACCCTGGGGCTGATTAATAGTTCGCGATTTACTGTCCAATAATTTAATCGAACACCGTAAATTAAAGTTCGCAGAGAATCAAGCTTTATAGTGTTCTGTGCGTAACCTTGATAGCGATCAGATTTTAAATTCAGGTTTGAAGTAATGTTCTTGTTTAACGTCACATAACCGGCTGAATCCAGCAGACTGTACTCGTTTAACTGATCCTGGATGTTTTCGTGGGCAGCTTTAAGTCCAATTTGCCATTCTCGTCTACTAGTTGGCTGCCAGGTATACCGGTTTTCTACCGCAAAAATCATTGCGGTTAAACTATTCCGGGAATGCTCGAAATCTGTTCCGGCATCAACGTTACGCACTTCCTCGTTTAGATCACGGGTTTTACTATCGGTCACCCCTTCCGAAAAAGAGTAACTCGCTGCTACATCCCGTAGTTCTCTTTCCCGGGCCAGTACAGACGAAGCAATAACTTCGGTAAAAAATCGAGGAGAAAAGCGGTGCAGTAAATTCAATCCTCCTTGGTAAGTTTCGTATTCCATCCGTTCGTGCCCGTTGTAGTCTATTCCTATACGAACTACCCGATCCATGGTACCAAAGGAAGTTTCGCGGTAAAAAGGAACAACTTCGTATTTATTCCGGGCCACACTGGTCAAAATTCCTAAGGTAGTTTTGGGTGATACTGAAACTTGGTTTTTTTTGGTCAGGTCAACAGTTAGGTAGCTTTGGGCATCCGTAAAATTGGGCTGGTAATTGCCGTTTGTCTCTAGCGAATTAAATACTAATTGGGCATTTTTATAACGTACTCCGGCTAGGAAAGTAACTCTTCTGTTCTGGGAAACAGTTTCCAGATGTACTCTCCCGCCCATAAATCCACCCGTTACTGATCCAGCTAGCTTTTGAGGAGCTTTGTAGGTAATATTTAATACCGAGGATAATTTGTCCCCTAATCGGGGTTGCCAACCCCCCGAAGAAAACTGAACATCTTGCACTAAATCGGGATTCACAAAGCTTAAGCCTTCTTGTTGGGCATTCATTACTAAGAATGGCCGGTAAATCTCCATGCCATTTACGTACACCAAATTTTCGTCGTAATTACCGCCCCGAACGGAATAAGTAGAAGTAAGTTCGTTGTTATTCGAAACTCCCGGCAAAGTAGAAAGTATCTTATTAAAATCATTAAACGCCGAAGGTAGTTGCTTAGTCAAGCGTGGGTTTAAGCGCATAATGCTTACTCCGGAAGATCCTGCCTTCTGATCGGTGATAACAACAGTAGAGAGAGCCTGACTACCGGCAAAAAGTTTTACTTTAACTACCCGGTTTTCTCCGGCTTTTAAAAAAAATTTTATCTCCTGATCTTCAAGACCAATGTACTTTATTACCAGAGTAATATCTTTTTCGGCGGGAGTTGTAATTTTAAATTTTCCGGCAGCATTCGTTTGACTGCCACTTGTTCTACCTTTCACAAAAACACTGGCGTATTCCAGGGGTGTTCCGGCAGCGTCAGTAACGATGCCGGTAACTGAGGCTTGTTGGGCAAAAACTAAAACGGGAAAAAATAGCCAACTCAGCCATGCGACCAGTTTTAGAGACATGGATATTTTAATAGGATGCTAAATTATGTAAATGAAGGATAGTCTGCAGCGGATCAGCAGCCTGAAAGACAAATGAACCGGCCACCAATACATTTGCTCCCTGCTCTACTAACAAAGGTGCTGTTTCGGTGTTTACTCCCCCATCTACTTGGATAAGCGCGTGCGCCTTTTTCGCTTGTATTAACTCCCGTAATGCGGCTACTTTAGCGTAGGTATGGGGTATAAATTTTTGCCCGCCAAAGCCGGGATTTACCGACATGATAAGGACCAGATCCAGATCCGTAATAATATCTTCTAACAAACCAACGGGAGTATGCGGATTTAAAGCAACACCGGCCTTGCAACCTGCACTTTTAATTTGCTCTATTACCCGGTGTAAATGCGGACAGACCTCATAGTGAACCGTAATGTTAGTTGCTCCTGCTTTTTGAAATTGCTCAATATACAAGTGGGGTTCCGCAATCATTAAGTGAACATCTAATGGTTTACGGGCATGTTTATGAACGGCTTCCAAGACCGGCAAACCAAAGGAAATATTAGGCACAAAACGGCCATCCATTATATCACAATGAATCCACTCGCCAGCACTTTGGTTTAGTAATTCAATTTCGGACTGTAAGTTAGCAAAATCAGCCGCTAAAATAGAAGGAGCAATAATTGGTTTCATGCAGCAAAGATAGGCACTTTGGTAGTACTACTCGGTTTATTTTCAATGAAAAATAAAGTCAGAGTTTCAAAAACCGGATGGTTTCGGAGCGGTTAAGGCTAGTAATAACGCAATGATACATACCCGGGGTAAGTCCGTTTATTTCAAAGGTAACAAATGTACGGTCGGTTTTAATTTTATCGTAATGGTAGGTAAACAAGTTCACTTCCTGACCAATAGCATTAAAAATTTTAATTTCGGTATTCTGATCGGCGTTTACCGGTATTAAAACGGTAAAATGATTATTATTCACCGGATTAGGAAATAACTTAAAACCGGCTCTATTCATTTCAGAATCTTGTTGGGCCAATAACTGCGCTCTTTTGAAATGCGGAATGCCAAACCCTAAACGGTTATCGGGTTGCGAAGCTTGTGAGCCCGATAATTTTAAATAATCCATTACCTGCAAATTGGTTAGCTGCCGATTGGCTTGCCAGAAACCAGCCGCCAAGCCGCAGATAATCGGGGCAGAGAAGGAAGTACCATTGGCCCGAATAACATTACCCGCCGGATTGATAACGGCCGCTTGCAAACCCTGACCGGATAGGTCCGGCTTAATGCGGGCATCCGCGGTAGGTCCAATTGAACTAAATACGGCTCTTTGCCCCAATGAATCAGTGGCGCCAATACTTAACACAGAATCCGCATCCGCAGGGGCAGTAATGTATTGCCAGGGATCATTGCCTTCGTTGCCGGCACTTACTACTACTAACATACCCGCGGCGGCCGCAAAATCAGCCGCACGGGTACTTATGGCTTTATCCCCGTTCATATCCTGGTACGAGTAATTGGTACTAGCACCATCAAAAAGGTTGTAACCCAACGAAGTTTGAATAATGTCTACCCCAGCGCTATCCGCAAATTCAGCGGCTAATAACCAGTTGATTTCTTCCAGTTTTTGTTCCCGGCTCACATCTTCGGTGATAAATAACGAATACTCTGCCTGCGGTGCCGTGCCGATAAAGGCTCCGGGTACATTAGCGGCTAATGTAGATAACACTTCCGTGCCGTGGCTATCTTTTTCAAAAACCCCCGTGTTTTTGTCCACGAAATCGAAAGTTGCTTTAAGTTTGTTATTCGTAAACAAGTGACTAAATGCCGGAACCCGGTTTACTCCTGAAAATCCGCCATCAAATACCGCAATACGCATGCCTTCGCCCCGGTATCCTTCCGCATGCATAGCCGGAACGCCAATCAATTTGGCTTGGCTATAAGACTCTCCGTATTCTTGCTGCGTTTTTTTGCGAGAAAAAGTTTCTTGCGAGTTGTATACTAAAAGAACTCGTTTCTGCCCGCTGGCGGAAGGATTTTTTTTCACTCGTAACCCTACGGTTTGCGTTTCTTTTACAAAAGGCAAAGCGGTAATTTTGCGGTAGGTACTCGTATCGCATTGTACTAAAGCTCCATTAAACCAGCGGGAGGTATACCAGACGCTGGCGCCATTTGCTTTTAATTGAGCTACGTACGCTGGGTTAACTGGTAAATCGCGCGAAACAACGGGTATTTGGTAGCGCAACCGCCGGTCAATTGCCGCTTTACCTAGGAATTTTTGGGGTTCCTGGGTCGAAAAAGGAGTATTGGCTTTATCTTTAAAATAGATAAAATATTTACTTAAACCGTTCGAACCCGGATTTATCTGGCTCCAGCCAACTATCGACCACAAAAATAAAAAACTAGCCAGAATCCAAATTTTCATTTAGTATTATTTAACGGAACCATGTTCCAGTAGTTTCTCAACTCGTTTCACTCCAGTAATGATGAATTGCTTTCCAACTTCGCAGCCATTTTGCCGATCCGGATCAGAACAGTAGTTAAAGGCAATTACCTGCTTATAAATTCGTCCCAAACCGTAAGCATAAACTTCAAACGCATCTTGCCTTTCAATAGCATTATCATTTAAGGTTTGTATTACTTTCACCGTATTTGGATACGTAATATTGTTTATGGAAAATGCTGCATTTTTGTCAGCAAATCCATAAAACTTTTGGTCTGAACTATTATTTACTCCGGATTGAGTAGTATAGATGTGGGCATTCCACTTTTTACCTTCTACAACCGGAAAAATAAATTTTACTACTCGTACATTATTTTGCGTTACTCGTACGTCGGAACCGGATTTATTAACTACGAACACCGAATCTGTACCCCATATTTCAGAAGTCTTATTTCGGCGAGAGCGAATAATTTTATACGTATCTTTATTCGTTAAGTCTTTAAAAATAGTATCTACCCGCTCTCGTACAAAATAGTTAATAGAGTCGCTGGCCTGATTGGCAAATTGGTTCTGGTAATGTGTTTCGATAACCTGGTAAATCCAATAATCTCCCACCTGCAAAGGATAATATTTCAATCCTAGTTCTTCCGGATTAGGAGCAATTTCTTCGGTGCAGCCGCCGAATACAAAACAAATTAAAAAGACCAGCCGGCATTGTTTTACCATTATCCGCAGTGCTAAACGTTATAACTGGCTTCAATCCAGCCTCCCCCAATTACGTCGTTGCCTTCGTAAAAAACTGCTGCCTGACCCGGAGCAATAGCGTGTACTCCCCGGGCAAATTGTACTTCCATTTTATCTTCTACTTGCTCAATTACCGCGTCAGTACCCGGATCGTTATAACGAACTTTCGTAACGGAAGCAGTTGGTTTATGCAATAAATCCGGATATTTACTTAGCGTTAGCTTCCCTACCCGCATGGCATTTTTAGCTAGGTCGTCGTAATTACCTAATATTACCCTGTTTTTATCTTTCTCGATTTTAGTAACATAAGCCGGAAAACCTAAAGCAATACCTAAACCTTTGCGTTGCCCAATGGTATAAAAAGGGTATCCTTCGTGTTTGCCTACAATGGTACCGTCTTCCAGCACAAATTCTCCACCAGCCACTTCGGTTTGCAAGGCGGGCACCCGTCTTTTTAAGAAACCCCGGTAATCGTTATCCGGAATAAAGCAGATTTCGTAAGATTCCGGTTTTTGCACCAGTTCCATAAATCCGCGTTCTACGGCCATTTGGCGGATTTCCGTTTTCCGCAGGTTACCCAACGGAAAAATCGTCCGGCTCAAACTGGCTTGCGAAATTCCCCACAGGGCGTAAGATTGATCTTTATTTTCGTCTAAACCTTTCGAGATAACAAACCGGTTATTTTCTTCCCGGATGTTCGCGTAGTGACCGGTAGCAATAAAATCGCAGCCTAATTTATCGGCCCGCCGCAACAAAGAATCCCATTTAATGTGGGTGTTGCACAATACACAAGGATTTGGGGTACGTCCGGCAATATATTCGTCGGTAAAATGATTGATTACGTAATCACCAAACTCTTCGCGGATATCAATTATATAGTGCGGAAAACCTAAAGAAACCGCAATATTACGGGCATCGTTAATGGAGTCCAGGCTACAGCAACCCGTTTCTTTTTTGTTACCCCCCGCGGAGGCATAATCCCAAGTTTTCATGGTCATGCCCACTACTTCGTAGCCTTGTTCGTGCAGCATTACGGCCGCCACCGAAGAATCGATGCCGCCGCTCATTGCCACCAAAACTCTACCTAATTTACTCATTATGAATAGTATGCTAAAAATTTAAATACATGCAATTGGTTGCAAATATACCAACAAGCTTTCACTAACATAAGTTTACGAATTGTTTTTAGAAGCTTATTGCGGCAAGAAGCAGAAATTTTTAACTAACCTTATACATTTTTAAGATAAAAACTTACTGATTTCCCAAATACTTACTTATTTTGACTTTAAAATACGTTAAAACAAATTTATATTTAAAACAATAGTTAAACCACCTCTTCTTCGTTATGGCTTTAATCACATCGGTAATTGTAAATAGTGTTAATAATTTGAGCGATGCCCGGTATTGTGCCGGAATGGGCGTAGATATGATTGGTTTTTGCCTCGACGAAAGTCAGCCAAACTATATACAATCCTCAGAGATAAAAGAAATTTCGGGTTGGGTAGCTGGGGTAAAGCTGGTTGGGGAATTTAAAAAATCTACCGTGGAGCAAATAAATTCGTTCGTTGAAACCTGCCAACTCGATTATGTTCAACTAGAAAAACAATATTTAATTGATGAAATTCAACAGATTAATTGTCCGGTAATCCAGCGGGCCCGCTTTACCAAAGATACCATTGAAAGTGAACTAGTTGAAGAAATGCATTTATATAAAGATCATGTGGCTTATTTTCTGATTTTCTCGGATGATTATCAAACAATTGACGAAACCAACATCCGGTTCTTACAAGATTTAGCCCGCGATTTTAAAATTATAATTGGCTTTGGTATTTCAAAAGAAAATGTTGCCAAGGTTCTTCAAAAAGTAAAACCTGATGGCATTGCCCTCCGGGGAGGACAGGAAATTAAGCCAGGACTAAAAGATTACGATAAGCTGCAAGAAATATTTGAAGAACTGGAAGAAATTTAGTCCACAGACCATTGTCGCAAATTATAGTATAGTATATTAGTTTTAATTTTCACTGTTGACTATCGACTTTAGTCTATGGTCTATCGACTAAACTGTAAGTATTTTATTGTTTGGCCTTCGGCCAGAAAGCGCTTTTCGTAAGTAGTTTGAATGCCAAGCGTATGATGTTGCAAGTCAGACTCATACAAATTAAAAGTATAACGCAGGTTTTTAGCTTCGCGCTTTTGCAACAATTCTAACGTGTATTGGAATAGATCTAAATCATCCGTTTTAAAGTGAATAAGACCTTCGGGCTTAACTATAGATTGATAAATATCTAAAAAACGAGCAGAAGTTAAGCGTTTCTTTTCATCTCCTTTCTTTGGACGTGGGTCCGGAAAAGTAATCCATAGTTCACTAACTTCACCGGGAGAAAACTGCTGGGATATTTGCTCAATGAAATTCCGGAGAAAAGCTACATTCGTTAGGCCTTGTTCTTGCGCCAACCTACTTCCTTTCCACAAACGGGAACCTTTTATATCAATGCCAACAAAGTTTTTATTCGGAAATAAATTTGCCATACCAATGGTGTAATCGCCTTTGCCACAGCCTATTTCTACAACCAAGTCGTGGTTATTATTAAAAAATTCTTCGTTCCAGTTTCCTCTTATTGTTTCAAAAATAGGTTTACCCGGTTCGATTACAATATTACTTTCGGCAATTTCTTTAAATTTTGTTAGTTTCGATCGAGCCATTCTATCTTATAAATCTTCTATTTCGGCAACCACAAAGGTACTACCCCCAATAAATATAACTTCGTTTTCTCGGACATTTGTTTTAGCGGCTTTTACAGCTTCGCTCACGGTTGCATAAGACTCTCCTTCTAAACCTATTTCGGCGGCCAATTTCATTAACTCATCTACCGGCAATGCCCGCGGGATTTGGGCCTGGCAGAAATAATAGCGGTAATGTTGAGGCAATAGCTGTAAAATCTCACTTACATCTTTATCCTTAACTGCTCCAAACACAAAATGAACTAACTGGCTCGTAGTAGTTGCTAATTGGCTTACTACCTGTTTTATGCCATCTACGTTATGACCAGTATCACAAATAATAAGTGGTTTTTCCTGCAGTATTTGCCAGCGACCTTTGAAACCCGTTAAGCTACGAACCTGGGCAAGTCCATTTCTCAGATTTTTTTCCCCAATATGGTAGCCTTGTTCTTGTAAATAATCTAAGGTAGCTAAAACTCCGGGTAAATTTTCGCGTTGGTAATTTCCCATTAAATCCAGCTCCAGATCTTCCCAAAGGATACAACCCTTCTCCCTTACCTGAAAACGTTGATTTTGGAAAGTTCGGCCATTAAAATTAACCTGAAATCGCTGGTCGGCGAATAAAATAGGAGCGCCTTCTGCGGCCGCTTTGTTAATAAAAACTTCCCTCACCTCGGGTTGCGTTTTGCTGATAACAACCGGAATGTTAGGCTTGATAATACCGGCTTTTTCTGAAGCAATGCTAGGTAAATTATCGCCCAACAAACTTTGATGATCGAGACCAATATTGGTAATAAGCGAAATTAAAGGAGTAATAATGTTGGTAGAATCTAACCGGCCGCCTAAACCCACTTCAATAATAGCAATGTCCACTTGTTCCTCCGCAAAGAATTTAAATGCCAAAGCTACCGTCATCTCAAAAAAAGATGGTTTGATTTGGGCAAATAAATCTTGATTTTTCACCACGAAATTTACCACATACTCCTTTGGTATGTCCGTACCATTAATTTTAATGCGTTCGGTGAAATCTTTTAAGTGGGGAGAAGTATATAAGCCGGTTTTGTACCCTGCTTGTTGTAAAACAGCTGCCAGCATGTTCGAAGAACTGCCTTTACCATTAGTACCAGCCACATGCACCGATTTAAAGTATTGCTGCGGATTATTCAAGGTATAACAAAGAGCTTCAATGTTTTGCAAGCCTTTATTAAATGCAATATTGCCGACGCGGTGAAACATCGGCAAATGCTGGTATAAATAAGAAAGACATTCCGGATAAGTCATTCCCGAAATTTAGTTATTATTGTTTTGATTATTTCGCCCGGATGATAAACCGAATTGTTCCGGTAGCTCCTACGTTAGCCGCCCCGGGTGAAGTACGCGTAAAGGTAGAACGATACACTTCGTCGCGGTATAATTTTTCTAAAGCGGGAGATACGTTACCACTCACTTTCACTACCGATTCCACTTCGCCGTCTTCGTTAATTTTGATCCGAAAAACCAATTCTCCCGTTTCACTGGAGGTATCGTTGGGTCTTGGTTCGCGGTCATAGCCCCAACCCGGCATATTTAAAGAGCCGGAACCACTACCACCCGTACCGGTTCCTGGTTTACCGTACAAAGCCTTCGAGTTTAACGAACCATTTGGGTCACCCTGATCCCCTACTTTTCCGGGCCGATCACCGTTGTTATTACCGGTAGCGGTATTGCTGCTACCAGCTACTCCGTTTCCCGTACCATTGTCTGCTTTAGATTTACCCGGATAAAGCGCTTTGGGCTTTTCTACTATTTTTATTTCCTCTTTGGGTTGTTCTACTACTTTAGGTTGTGGCTTCTCAATTACTTTTACATTAACCGGGCTTTCTTCATTAGTGGTGAGTAATTTTTCTTCCACCGGAGCCTCTTTTACTGGCTCGGGCTTAACTTCTGGTTGAGCTTCCCGGCTGGGTCGGGCTGGCGCCGGTCGACTATCCTCTCTGTTTTTAGATTCATTGGCGGGAGCTGTTGTTTGCACATCCCCAAATCCTTCGGCATCTAATCCGTAGTTAAGCACAATTCCGTCGCCACCGGATAAAGGAGGCTTAGGCTCGTGTAAAATTATTAAGAAAAACAATGCGAGCAACCCACCGTGAAACAGCAGCGTAACCAACAAACCGTATTTCCGGTAATCTTGTTCTTCTACGGTCATAGCTTTATCTCCTATCCTTTTGGCGTTTGAGTGGCCATTATCATTTTAATCTTCAACTTATTGCCTACTTCCAGAATGTTAACCAAAGTTTGTACGTTTAAGGAAACATCTACCCGTAAAACAACGGTCGGCTCGTCTATACCGGCTACAACAGCTCCTAATTCTTGTTCTAAATTATCCGGAGAAATCAAACTTCGGTTAATGTAGTACTCGCCTTTTTCGTTAACCGATAAATTTATTTGTTGTTTGGTTACCGATTTTCCGCTATTGGCACTCGGTAGCAACAACTTAATAACATTAGGATTTACCATAGTAGAAACTATAAGAAAAAATAACATCAGGAAAAACATGATGTCATTCATCGAACCCGTTTCTACGTGCGAGGTAACCCTTCTACGTCCGCGTAATTGCATACCTTAATTCTCCTGTAACAAATCGGTAAATTCGATGGCGTTGTTTTCCATTTTAAAAACTACCCGATCTACCATTAAGCTTAGATAATGATACCCCACGTGCGCAATAATACCCACAATTAACCCAGCGGCCGAAGTAACCATTTTAGTATACAAACCTCCCGAAATCTGGGCAATACCAAAATCGCCGGAAGCTGAAATAGCATAGAAAATTTTAATTACCCCGATAATCGTACCGATAAATCCTAACATGGGAGCAATACCAGCGATAATACCTAAAATACTAATGTTTTTCTCCAGTTTCGTTACTTCCAGTTTACCTACGTTTTCAATAGAAGTTTCTATGTCTTTTAAGGGTTGACCAATTCGCTTAATGCCTTTTTCAATCATGCGCGCAATCGGAGTCCGGGTTTGACCGCAAAGCAACAAAGCCCCCTGTAAGTCATGGCGCAGGATTAACCCTTTTACCTGGTTCATAAATGAATCCGGATTCTGCGAAGCTTTTTTAATAGCCACGTAGCGTTCCGCCATAATGTAAATGGAGATAATAGATAAAATTAAAATGGGAATCATTACCCAACCGCCTTTTAACAGCAGATCAATAAGTGATAATTCCGGATCTGCTTTTCCAGCCGCAGTAGCTACATTATTTAAAGTATCGGTGGTAGTGGTGGAAATTTGTAAGAGAAGAGAATTCATGTTAACGTTTAAGTATCCAGATAGTATTTCCGTATTTATTTTTTAATGCTGACAAGTTTTGTAGAGCCTGCTCCCGGGTGGGGTATTCTGCAATAGCAATTCGATATAATTCTGCATTCCCAGTTGGGGAGATAATCTTACCCGGTCTGCCTTTTTTCGCAATAACTTTCCGGTTACGTTCGGCGCTTGCGTAAGTAGAATATCCGTTCACAATAATGTAGAAACGCTCCGATTTGGCATTAATTGTAGCAGACTCGCCGGATTTAGCAGTACTTCCGCTTCGGTTTACATTTTTGGCGGCATCGGATGTTTTTGTGGTTACAGCACTAGGAGTTGCCGCCGATTTAACAGTATTGGTTGATTCAGATTTTGCTTTGGTGCCGTCTTTAGCTAATGCCGCGTTTATTTCGTCAATGGAAAAATTACGTTTTACCTCCTCCGACTCGGCGGTGGTATTAACTTTTTGAGGAGTTTTTGCCGGGGTAGTTTTGGGGGCAGAGGTTTTAGCGGCACTGACTCTTGCCGAAATAAGCACGGCCTCGCCCGGAGCAATACTTACTTTCTTAAGTACTTTTTGCTTTTGCTCTACCGTATTACTTGTTTTTGTTTCTTCTGAATTCTTGGCAAAAGTACTATTTCCCGCCTCCGTTTCTTTGTTGGCAGGAGTAGCGCTTAGAATATCCGCATCTATTTCGGTAGTTGAATTTTCGAAGGCATCTAAACTCGTTTCATCTGCAGGTATTGCAGCAACTATATCAAGATCGGTAATAGAATTATCAGGGGCAGATGGTTGTTCTGGTTCCGAAACTGACGAAACTGGCTGGTTATTCGACTGAAATAAGGTAATCGGATTAATAGCACTTAAATTATAGTCTGTCTGTAAAGAAAGTAAATAAAGACCCGTTATTATTACGCCACCAATCATTAATGCACCTGCTGCCTGGTAGTACCGGTAAATTGTATTCCGAAAACCTTTCTTAGTTTTAACCGGCGGTTCTTTGAGTAAGGTACGAAGAATAACGGGTTCAGATGCTACTATTGGTTTAGACACCAGCTCGGGCAAACCAAAGGCATCATTTAAATAGTTTTTGCTTTCTACGTACTCGAATATAATTTTACTTTCTTCGTTTAACCGGAAGATACCAATTCCTTTTAAATCGAAACGACGGCTACGGTTTAGCTCACGTTGCAATTCGTGCACAAACTGTAATACCTGCATTTGGGCTTGTTCCGCACTTAATTTATAATCATAAGCCAGAGTGCTGATTAATAAGCCGTCGTTTAATTTCAATTTTTCATTAAAAGCTATTCGTTTGGCCGGCGGCAAAAAAGTGTGGCGAATAGGATGAATTTTTGCCGGCTCGTAATGCGTAATCAAGCCGCCAAAATCGGGCATAATCACGCAATCGTGGTCAAACAATAATTTTTGAATATGTTCTAATACCATAAGCAAGGCTGTTAGAAAGAGTACGAAATACCACCAATTACATTCAGTCCTTTTGTAGGATAGTTGACGAAACGCTCATATTTCTTATTTAAAATATTATTAAGCATAACAAAAGTTGAAAACTTATCGGAGAACCGGTAATCGGCTTTTACATTTAAATCTACAATATTATCGGTCTTTTTCAGAACCTCATGAACAGCAGGATTACCTGTATTAGGTCGTGTAATTCTGCCGTAGGAGCTGCTAATATAGTAAAGTTCGCCGTTAAAGAAGAGCTTATTGTAAATATTATACGAACCAAAAAAAGTAGCCTGCGTAGCCGGGCGGTGATAAGGTTTTGCTAAACTCGCCGTTTTATATTGATTGTATTCGGTGCGGGCTCCCAACCGTAACTTTTCGGATTGGTTGTAAATTAATTCCCCGAAGAAGTTAAGAACATTGGTATTATCATTATCATAAACAATATCAAAGCGGGACGAATCTGTGGCTGAATTGTTAAAGAAGTATAAGTTACGGTAACTTAAATACGAAACCCGGGCCGTAAAACTTAAATTTTTACTTATGTTTCCCGTTAACCCGCCGTTCACATCTAAAGCTTTGTTTACATCGGCAATCTGTAAATTACTATTCAAATAAGGATTTTCCTGCGTTAACTGGTACAACGACGTACGTTGTAAATCGCCGGACAAATTTCCGAATAAAACCAGTTTATCATCTGCCACTTCATAGGCTACTTTTAACACCGGATAAAGGTTCATTTTTTTCGCATCATTCACTTTATCGCCGGTATAAGCCAAATTCACTCCCACACTGTAATCGAATCGATCGCCGTCTACTTCGTAGGCTGGTTTTAATTTAAAGAACCCGCGGGTAGTTTTACTCGAATCCTGGTAGGAAATACCAGAAAAATCGGCGGCGATATTAAACCGTGAAACAGTTGAAAGGGCATAACTTGCTCCTAAAGTTATCGCCACATTGCTTTCGCGTGCTTCAAAGTTGTCCCGGAAAATAGAGACGCCTACTCCAGCCTGGTATTGAAGCGGACTCTCCGTATTCTTATTATTCAAATAACCCTGCAGCGAAATACGATTAAATAATTGTTTGATAGAATCCTCTTTAACGCTCTCACTTAAGGGAGAGTATCCATAAAAATTATACTTATCATGACCATAGTTAAATTTGCCACCTATGGTTAAGCCACCGGTGTAGGATTCACCGTTAAGGCCAATGCTGGAGTTGCTTACGCCGGAGTTTGGAACAGGTCCTTTAGAAGAAGAGATATGACTAATGTTCGCTCCATACGAAAACTGCTCATCGCGGTTATTATGGAAATAACCTTTCACGTAGGGAGTACCATAATTGCCATAACCTAATTTCAGGTAATTTCCCGGTACTGGAGTTTGATCTTCAGGCTTAATGGTTAATACGCGCATGTTCAGGTTCAAATCCTGTTGGGCGAGCTTGTAATCCGTAAACTTATAACTTAAAGGAGTAACTTTTTTCTCCGGAGGATCTACTTTAAACTTTTCGAAGTTCCGGCTAGCTTCCGGTAACTCATTTACCCGGCTTTTTTCGACCACAATTTCAGCGTCTTCCAGTTTACCAGTAGTTTTTTGCGCCCAGGCAGGTGAGGCAATTAAGGTACAAATACCAGCTAATACCGCTAAGCCCGCCGTCTTCATTGTTTTATTTTTCATTATTTAATAGAATCCGTCAGAACGTTAGTCAAATTAGTTTTTGTTGAATCTTCTTTCTTCAGGCTGGTATTGGCACCAGGTTCTAAAGCCGCTAATTTAGCTTTGGCTTCTTCTACAATCTCCTGGTTAGGTGAGTTTTCAATAACTGAGTTAAGGGTAGCTTTGGCCTGGAATAATTCATTCGTAGCAATATAATTATCGGCAATTAAAATAAAAGATTTACCCAGCCAATATTCGTACGCCGAATAATTACTGCTTACTTTAAATAAATCACTCAAAGACTCTTTATACTTCTTTTGCTTATAATGGATTTCACCCACTAAATACTGCGCTTCGGCTCCATTCGCATCGGTAGCCGAACCAACCGTAGAAGATAATTCCGTTAAGGCTTGGTCCAAATTTCCGGCCGCATAAGAAGCTTTACCTTTGTAAAGAAGGGCTGAATTGTAGGCGTTAAGAGAAGCATTGCCCTGGGCGATTAATTCATCGGCAATTTTACCTGTATTGGCATAATCATTCGTTAAGAAATAACTTCGCATTAAACCCATTAAAGCATTGGACTGATCTTTTTTACTCGTCGCGATTTTGTTCAAACGATTATAATAAGTGATAGCCTCGGGATAATTTTTATTTTCAAATTCTAATTCTGCCGCCCGGTATATAGCCCGGCTTAGGTATTCGGATTTGCTTTCGGCAATAACCTCTTTGAAAGTAGTTAAAGCCGCTTCTTTATCATTATTTTTTAAATATGCATCGGCTAAAAAATAGCGGGCCTCCGGCGCGTAGGGACTGGCTGCATACGATTTTAAATAAGCTTCAAGACGTGGGATGGCCGGTTCATATTTTCCACTTAAGTACAACGATTTAGCTGCTTCAAATTCCACGCTTTCCAAGGCGCCACTCTGCGGGTTGGCGGCTTTAAACCGGGCTAAATAGGCATCAAACTCTTCGCTCTTATTCGTAGAAGCTAGGACTTCCTGCAAACTATACAAGGCACTTTGGGCTACTTTAGAAGAAGGATAATCGTTTAATATGCGTTTAAAATCCGCCAAAGCCTCGTTAGGTTTATTTACGTTGGAGTAAGCCACTCCTCTTTTGTGCAAGGCGTTTGGTAATAAGCGGCTATCCGGCCGGGTATCAATCAGGTTGGAAAAACCAGTTATAGAAGGTGCGTAATTTCCGGCTTCAAAATCTATTAAAGCTCTTTGGTAAGCCGCTTCGTCGGCGTATTGCGAACGGGGATAATTAGCAACTAATGTACGTAAACTTTCTATGGCTTGCTCCCGCTTACCCTGGAGACCATAAATAACGCCTTTTTGAAAAAATGCAAAATCAGCATCAGTGGCTTTTTGTTCAATTGCTTTATCGTACAAAGTTAAAGCTTGGCTGTAGTTCTTCTGGATATAATAACAATCGGCTAATCGGATGGTAGCATCGTTAATGTTAGAGGCATTGGCTTGCGCTCCGGCATCGCTGATGTAGGTTTTAAAATGCGGCAGTGCTTTATCGTATTGCTGAGTATTGTAATACGCGTATCCAATCCCATAACGGGATTTAACATAATAATCGGTTTTAGAAGCATTAGAACTTTTGAAAACCGCTCCGTAACTCGCAATGGCATCCTCCCAGAGTTGCGCAATGGATTGGGCTTCGCCTTTTAAGAAAAAGCTGGCCGCCCGGATTTCGCTGTTGTATTTATGTTCCAGAGATTTATTCAGGGCAGCCAAAGCTTCCTGAAAACGGCCATCGTTGAATAATTGCACCGCCTGAAAATAGGTAACCCGCTGGTACGTTTCGTTAATGCGCGCCGAACGGTTATTTAAAGACTCAATGTGCCGGACAGCATCGCCGTAATTACTCGTGTTTAAATACGATTCACTTAAAATATCATCGGCTTCGGATAGTAACTTTGATTGCGGAAATTTCTTCCGGAATTCACCTAAAGCGTTTATGGCTTCGTTAAAATTACCATTTTCGTAATTCAGCTGAGCGTATTTAAGGGTAGCCGATTCGGTTACCGGCAAGTCGAAGTTTACCCGGCGTGCCTGGTCGAAGGCCGCCAGGGCAAATTGCTTATTTTCTTCTTTCAAATAGCTTAAACCTAAGTGATAAGCAGCATTTTGCCCTAAAACTTCTTTCTGCGAGGCTACCGGCTGAAAATACTGAATCGCATTTTTATAATTATTGGTCTTGTAATTAGCGTAGCCTAATTTATACGCTACCGTATGGTCTAGTTTCTTTTTTCCTTTGGCGTAATCGGTAAAATACGTTAGGGCTTTTTTGTAATTGTTTTTCTTATAATACCCATCGCCCACTAAAATTCTAATTTCATCGGCATTTTGAGGTTCGGGCTGTTGTTGGAGAACGCGTTCGCCGTAGGAGATTACCTCATTGGTATTGCCTTCTTTATAATAAATCTCGGTAAGCATATAAGGTACAATCTGCTTATAAGCTTCGTTTTGCTCAGCAACTTGTAAATCTTTTTTGGCGCTGGCATAATCGCCGTTCCGGTAGGCTAAGTAGCCGGCGTAATAATTAGAGGCATACACGTAGTTATGATCCCCGGTCTTATTGCGGTCGAAAAGTACCTTTGCTTTATCAAATTGTTTTTGGGCAAAATAAGAGTAAGCTAACTTAAATTCTGCTTCGCGCAATTGCTTTTCGTCTAAGCTGGCGGAAGGAGATTTTTCTAAATATTCAATGGATTTATCGTAATCTTTTTTATTAAAATAAAATTTACCTAACTCCAGATAAGCAACCGAAGCTTTCGGATGAGCCGGGTAATTGGCCGCAAAATCTAAAATTAATTTTTCGGCGTTGGCATGCATTAAGTACAAGCCACTTAAGGCATAATAGTACTGGGCGTCAATAGTTTTGGTATTATCACCAATAAGACTTACGTACTGCGCAAAAGCTTGCTGAGCCGCGCCATACTTTTCCCGATCGAACAGTTCCAACCCTTCCTGGTAGTAGTGATCGGCGTGGGAAAATACCTGCGTATGCTGAGCTTCCGCCAAGGATGCCGTTCCTAAAAAAGCAAAGGTTATTAGTAAAGTTTGGAGTTTTTTCATGGTAAAAAAGATCCGGTTAATTCCGGCGCAGCACAATCTTAGATTCAAAATTAATAAAAACCGGCAATGCGGCGCAGCTTTTTTAGTTTTCCGGCAGTGCTATTTCATAAAAACTGCCTTTTGGGTGTGAAAGGATAACGGCGGAGCGGCACTAAAATTTTACTCTAATATTAAATTTTATACATATATCTCCTTAAACGAGTACTTCTTCCGGCACCGGATGTAAAATTTTAAAAACCAACTCCTGCATAATTTCTCCGTCGGTCATGTTGCCTCCTTCAATGCCTTTACTTTGTAAATCCGCTAACCGAATGTAATGGATAATTTGAGTCGTGCGATAATAATTAAAAGTACGTAAGGCTTGTATATATTCTTTTACCAGAAAGCTGCGGTTGCCCAAACTTTTGCTAATGGCCGCTTCTGATTTATCGGGAGAAGCGTGCAAACAAAGTAATTTAGTAAAAAAAGAAAAGAGTAAAGTTAAATTAGGAATAATGGGGTTGTTTTTAGGATTAGCCTCAAAATACTGAATAATACGATTGGCTTTTAAAACATTACCTTGAATAAGGGCGGTTTGCAGTTCAAAAATATTGTATTCTTTACTAATACCTACATTTTCCTGCACCATCCGTTCGTCAATAGTTTGCTCGGGTTTTAAATTTAAAGCTAGTTTATCGATTTCATTGGCTAGCCGCGAAATATCTGCCCCAATGTATTCGCTTAATAGTAGAGTGGCTTTAGGTTGTATTTGTAATTGTTTGGATTTTACGTAGCCGTTAATCCAAGTGGGCACCTGGTTTTCATACAACTTTTTAGTAGTAAGTAGTACAGCGTGTTTGTTTACCGTCTTTGCCAGCGATTTACGGCCATCCAACACCTTCAGTTTGTAACAAAACACCAGAATAGTAGAAGGCAAAGGATGTTGGAGATAGGCTTCGAGTTGTTTCATGCCAGATTCCCGGTCAATATCTACAATGGATTGAGCTTCTTTCACAATTACCACGGATCGCTCCGACATCATGGGATAACGTTTGGCTTGCAGCAGAATGGTACTAATATCTACGTCTTTACCGTACAAGATTACTTGATTAAAACCTTTTTCACTTTCCGCTAAAGCGTTTTGCTCAATGTAATTCGCGATTAAATCAATAAAGTAAGGCTCCTCGCCTTGCAAAAAATAAACAGGGGCGAACTGCTTATTTTTTAACTTCTGTAGTATTTCTTCGGCCGTCATACACAAAAATATGGGAAGCAGTAACAAGGAACAAGGAACAACTAATATCTTTGCGCCCGAAAATTACTTTTTTGGGACACTTCTTACCTAAGTAATTTTTTATCTGGGTTAATACCTATTCACTTATAATATAGAAGGCAATTGCATGAATCTGGTACAAGAATTAAAATGGCGCGGCATGTTTCACGATGCGATGCCGGGCACCGAAGAACAACTTACCAAAGAAATGACCACTGGTTACGTTGGTTTTGATCCTACGGCGGCCTCCCTGCATATTGGTAATTTAGCCACCATCATGTTGCTAGTACATTTACAGCGTTGTGGTCATAAACCTATTGCTTTAGTTGGTGGTGCCACTGGCATGATTGGCGATCCTTCGGGTAAGTCGGCGGAACGCAATCTACTCTCCGAAGAAACGTTACGCCAAAACCAGGAAGGAATCCGGACACAGTTAGAAAAATTCTTGGATTTCAACTGCGGAACTAACTCCGCCGAAATGGTAAACAATTACGACTGGTTTAAAGAATTTAATTTTTTAGGTTTTCTGCGGGATGTAGGCAAACACCTGACGGTAAACTACATGATGAAAAAAGAATCGGTGCAAAAACGTATCCAGGTAGAGGAAGAAGGAGAAGGTCGGGTAGAAGGTTTGTCTTTCACGGAGTTTTCTTACCAGTTATTACAAGGCTATGATTATTACCATTTGTATAAACACAAAAATGTACGGCTACAAATGGGTGCCTCCGACCAATGGGGAAATATTACCACCGGTACCGAATTAATCCGGCGAATGGATGGTGGAAAAGCGTATGCCTTGGTGGGTAAATTGGTTACCAAATCGGATGGCACCAAATTTGGCAAATCCGAGAGTGGTAATATATGGCTGGATCCAAATTTAACTTCCCCTTACCGGTTCTATCAGTTTTGGCTGAACCTGGCGGATGAGGAAGCCAAAAAGTTGATTAAAGTATACACGCTACTACCCAAAGAAGAAATTGAGGCTTTCATTCTTCAGCACGACGAAGCCCCTCATTTGCGTACTTTGCAGAAAGCACTAGCTAAAGAAGTAACTACCCGCGTGCATTCCGAAGAAGATTATTTGGCCGCGGTTCAGGCTTCCGAAGTTTTATTTGGGAAAAATGATATTAGTGCCTTACGTGCCTTATCCGAGGACTTGCTTTTGGCAGTATTCGAAGGGGTCCCCATTATCAAGGTAACCAAACAAGCTTATCAAGCGGCAGGTTCCGTAGTGGAATTCTTAGCCGATACTACCCACTTCCAAATTTTTGAATCGCGTGGTGAGGCAAAGCGCATGTTACAGAATGGTGGCGTAAGTATAAACCGGGAGAAAATAGCGGCATCTATTACAGATGTGAATTTTGAACTTCTCCAAGACAAGTATTTAGTTATCCAGAAAGGAAAGAAAAATTATTACTTAGTAGCGGTAGAATAGTTGGAGGGTTAGAAGTTGCAAGTTTCCCCTTGATATTGGATAATTCAAGAATTATGCTAACATATAGTACAACCTGCAACTGTACAAAAACAAAAAAAGTGGTCCCGTTGGGGCCACTTTTTTTGTTGGTTGGTGTGGAAAGTTCTTGAATTACTTTTTAGCTTTTGAAGTGCTTTTTTTAGCGCCTTCTTTAGCTGTCTCTTCAGATCCTCCAGCCGCATTGTTTTTCATGTCTTGAACCTCTTTTCTTAGGTCTTGAGCCAGATTTTTCAGTTCTTGCATCCCTTTTCTTACCCGGGTACCAGCTGCCGAATTTCCTTTTTCGTAGAATTTCTCGAAATCGCTCTCCAAAGACATTACTAAGTCTTTAACACTGCTAAACTTGTTCATTAGAGTTTTATTAGTTGTGGAACATATATATTTAATCGCTCTAATATACACAATAATCAATACGAAGCAAAAAAAAGGGCCTTTTAATAGAAATTTATCTTAAATATTAGACCGCAATAGCTGATTTGGAGTACAAACCTTTATCTAACTTCTCCGAAATGCGCTCAAAAGCCTCAATTGTTTCGTTTACATCTTCTAAAGTATGAGCCGCTGTTGGAATTAAACGCAGCATAATTACATCCTTTGGCACCACCGGATAAACGACAATGGAGCAGAAAATACTGTAATTTTCACGTAAATCTAAAGTAAGTTGGGTGGCATCAGGAATTTGTCCTTTTAAAATAACCGGTGTAACGCAGGATTGAGTAGTACCAATGTTAAATCCTTTTTCGCGTAAACCGTTTTGCAAAGCATTCGTAATTTCCCAGAGTTTATCTTTTAACTCCGGCTTACTACGCAATAATTCTAATCTTTTTAGCGCCCCTACTACTATGGGCATGGGCAATGATTTCGCAAAAATTTGCGAACGCATGTTATAGCGTAAGTATTCTATCACCTGCTCCGGTCCCGCTACAAAAGCGCCAATACTGGCCATAGATTTAGCGAAGGTAGAAAAGTAAACGTCTATTCCGTCCTGAGCTCCAAAATGTTCCCCGGTACCCGCGCCCGTTTTACCCTGCGTACCAAAGCCATGCGCATCATCCACGAATAAGCGGAATTTGTATTTTTCTTTTAACGCTATAATAGCGGGCAGGTTCCCTAAATTACCAGACATGCCAAATACTCCTTCGGTAATAACCAGAATAGCTCCTCCGGTTTCGCTGGATAGCCGGGAAGCCCGTTGCAATTGCTTCTCCAGGTTCTCCATGTTGTTGTGCGCGTAAACAAACCGTTTACCCTGGTGCAATCGTACACCATCAATAATACAGGCGTGCGACTCGGCATCGTAAACAATAACATCGTGCCGATTCACCAAAGCATCAATAATCGATACTACTCCCTGATAACCATAATTAAGCAACAAAGCATCCGGCTTCATCACAAAATCGGCTAATTCGGCTTCCAACTGTTCGTGTAAATTGGAATTACCTGACATAATCCGGGCTCCCATTGGGTAAGCCATGCCCCATTCAGCGGCTGCAACGGCATCAGCCTTGCGAACTTCCGGATGATTGGCTAATCCTAAATAATTATTCAAACTCCAGGTAAGCACCGGTTTTCCCCGAAATTGCATTCGGGGAGATATTTCGCCCTCTAATTTAGGAAAGGTAAAATAACCGTGTGCGTAATGCGAATGGCTGCCTAATGGTCCTCGGTTGGCTAACAGTTTGTCAAATAAATCCACTCTGTATCGTATTAAGTGATGGAAAAAACAAATTACTTTCTAACTTCAACCGGTAAATGTCCGGTTACTTTAATGCCCGCAAATTTAGAACTTAAATGTTTTATAAACAATCTTAAAACTAGAAGGAAAAAACTTATTTATTAATTCTATATACTAACTAGAGATTAAAGCCGAGAAAGTCATAATGTAATTAGCAGCATGAAGAAAATAAATAAAATATTAGTTGCAAACCGAGGCGAAATAGCATTACGCGTTATGCGCTCGGCCCGCGAATTAGGTATACAAACCGTAGCTATCTATAGTGAAGCTGACCGGACTGCTTTACACGTGCAATACGCCGACGAAGCCGTTTGTGTAGGAGAAGCAAAATCATCCGAATCGTACTTACGAGGGAATAAAATTATTCAAGTTTGCCGCGAATTGCACGTTGATGCCGTTCATCCAGGTTATGGTTTTTTATCGGAAAATGCAGCTTTTGCGCAAGCGGTTCAGGATGCGGGTATTATTTTTATTGGCCCTACTCCGGCTGCTATTGAGTTAATGGGAAATAAACTAGCCGCCAAAGCAGCCGTAGCGCGATATGCTATTCCCATGGTTCCCGGCACGGAAGAAGCTATTTCCGATATAGAAGCAGCCAAGAAAATTGTTCAGGAAGTTGGGTTTCCCATTTTGATTAAAGCCAGTGCGGGTGGCGGTGGTAAAGGTATGCGGGTAGTCTCGGAACTAGCCAGCTTTGAACAACAAATGCAACTGGCGGTAAGCGAAGCTACTTCTGCCTTCGGTGATGGTGCCGTGTTTATTGAAAAATATATTAGTTCGCCGAGACATATTGAAATCCAGGTTTTAGGTGATACACAAGGCAATATTGTGCACTTATTTGAACGGGAATGTTCTATTCAGCGCCGGCACCAAAAAGTAATGGAAGAAGCACCTTCTAGTGTTCTAACACCAGCCTTACGCGCGGAAATGGGTCAATGTGCCGTTAATGTGGCGAAAGCCTGTGAGTACGTAGGAGCTGGAACGGTGGAGTTTTTGTTAGATGAAAATAACCGCTTTTACTTCCTGGAAATGAATACCCGTTTGCAAGTAGAACATCCGGTTACGGAGCAAATTACGGGTTTAGATCTGGTGAAAGAACAAATTAAGATTGCGGAAGGGCAACCGCTCTCTTATAAACAGGAAGATTTAAAAATATACGGTCATGCCCTGGAATTGCGGGTTTACGCCGAAGATCCCCAGAATAATTTTTTACCCGATATTGGAAATTTAACAACTTATAAACGGCCGCAAGGTTTAGGAGTGCGCGTAGACGATGGCTTTGAACAAGGTATGGACATTCCCATCCATTACGATCCTATGATTGCCAAACTAGTTACCTTCGGCGCTAACCGAGAAGAGGCTATTACCAAAATGCTGCGGGCCATTGACGAATACCAGATTACAGGTGTGGAGAATACTTTAGCTTTTGGCAAATACGTGTTAGAGCACCCGGCTTTTGTTTCGGGCAATTTTGACACTAAATTTATTGAACGCTATTTTACCGCCGAGGATTTGCAAGCTTCAGCTAACCGTGTTGCCGAACAAGTAGCGGCTGTGTTAGCTGCTTGGCTGTACGACACGGCTAAACCAAAAGCTATGGCAACCACGAACAACTCTTCTGTAGTAAGCTCTAATTGGAAAAAGAATCGTACACGTTAAAAAGGCTGCTGTTTATTTTTGTTCAGCCTGTAATATTTAAATGCTTGTTAAGCAATTAAATTAAATCAAACAAATTTCGTATTCCAAGGTGTCGTTCTTTAGTAAAACCTTCACCGAAAGTAGTACCAATTAAATGACCCATATCGCGGCTGCGCGCTTCGATAAAATTTAAAAAATCCGGATTAGATATATACGTATTGGGTTCGACACTATTAGGATCATAAAATTGGGACTTAAAAGCTTTGATGGCTTGTAATTTTAAATCCCAATAAGGAGTAATATCCACTACAAAATCAGGTACCAACAAACGATCCTGAATGTAATGATAAACCGCTTTAGGGCGCCAGGCCATTTGCGTTGTATTATTTCCCTCGGTTTGAATTTGTTTCAAGCCCGCTAAAAAACAAGATTCCGATACTAAAATACTTCCGCGACCATGATCCGGATGCCGGTCGGTAATAGCATTGGCAATGACAATTTCGGGTTGGTAACGCCGTATCATTTTCACTACTTCTAGCTGGTGTTCCCGGTCATTCCGAAAAAAGCCATCGGCAAAACCTAAATTTTCTCTTGCGTGTAAGCCCATTAAAGAAGTAGCAGCAGTTGCTTCGGCTTCCCTGATTTCGGGAGTTCCCCGGGTTCCTAATTCTCCTTTGGTCAGGTCAACAATACCTACTTTTTTCCCGGCTTGTACGTGGGCAATAAGGGTTCCGGCACACGATAATTCAATATCATCCGGATGAGAGGAAAAAGCAAGAATATCTAATTTCATAGATTATAGTTTATTTTACCCGCAGCCTTCGGCCAGCTCGAATAGTAGTTCGGGCAGATATATGATTTAGCCGCGCAAGCTGCGACACGGAGATTCCGTACCGGCGAGCAATAGTACCTAACACTTCGCCACGTCGGACGGTATGGTAAACTGTTCGCCGCGCTCTATGTTTTTTTACCGAATTATAGTAATTAAATAAAGAAGCCGTTATTACAAAATCGTTTTGCAGCAAGCGATATGCCGGAAAATCATATAAGCGTTCCGGATCAATAGGATTACCTTGGTAACGTACTTCATAATGCAAATGCGGTCCGGTACTGCGCCCGGTACTTCCACCTTTACCTAAAAGTTGACCAGCTTTTACAAACTGACCTACATTCACCAGGGTTTTACTCATATGGCCGTACAAAGTTTCTAAACCATTATAATGCCTTACTACTACGTAATTCCCGTAACCCCCTCCATCCCAGGCGGCAATCCGCACCACTCCATCAAAAGCTGCTAAAACCGAATCACCGGTATCTAGGTCCAGATCAGTACCGTAATGCCACCGATATCCCCGAAAACCAAAATCAGAAGTAATAGGTGTGCTTTCAAGAGGCATCTTACTTAATCGATTACGCGCTTCATCAACCAACTTGATCGGCACAGCTTCTTTAATCTGGCGGCCATCCATCCGGTAAGGGTTTACACTTCGGGTATCCCAAATAGCGTAATAACCCGCAATTTTAATCCAGGAAGAATCAATTAAAACTTCCTCCGACATTTCCACGATGCTTTTTTCTCCCAGATCTAAGGTAGTGGTATCTTCGCTTACAATGGACAATCTTTTGGCCGGACTGAATATAGATTTACTAGCTTCGGATTTATCGTCTGGAAATTCCTGATACTCAATTAAAGTAGCGGTATCCGGTTTTACATACTGAATTTTTGGAGTTTTAATTTTAAAGAAATCTTTCGATTTTTTCTTTGGCGTTTGTGCCCAGCTTTCGCTAACGCCCAACAAAAGAAAGACTAGTGTTAGATAATATATAAATGCAATTTTTTTTGAAAACATTCGTGCTGTAAGTTTAGCAGTAACGTAGGGTAGTATTTAAATAACTCTTAAATAAACCTCATTATTGCTATTTTTATTGTGAGGAAGCAAACCATCACCTTTCTTTGATTTTATCAATTTTAAAACAAGCAATTAGCTTAGCATCTATTGAGATTTAAAGCAATATAAAATTGCCTTTATCTTTTCCAGTTTAGAAATACACCCAGTAGCATTAGTAAGAGTAAATGAAGGAATTTACGACCTAAATAATTATTTAGAAAAAGTTGACTTCCTTGTTTTACTCCATTCTTAATGTAATTCATTTGCTACCAGGTAGCGCTCTGCATCCAAAGCTGCCATACAGCCAGAACCAGCTGCAGTAACTGCTTGCCGATATACGTAATCCTGCACATCGCCGCAGGCAAATACCCCGTCTACATTGGTTTGCGAAGTGCCCGGAACCGTTTTCAGATAGCCATTAGCATCGTGGTTTATATACTTTTTGAAAATTTCGGAATTAGGTTGGTGCCCAATAGCCACAAAAAAACCTTTTACATCTAAAACCTGGTGTTCACCGGTAACAGCATTTTTGATTCGAACTCCTTCTACGGTGTGCTCGCCTAAAATCTCATCGGTTACCGAATTATAAATTAACTCAATATTGGGTGTTCTTTTTACCCGTTCCTGCATAATCAGGGAAGCCCGCATTTCGCTTTTCCGCACAATCATATACACCTTCGAGCATAAATTGGCCAGGTAAGTGGCCTCTTCGCAAGCAGTATCACCAGCGCCCACAATAGCTACATCCTGGCCGCGGTAAAAAAAGCCATCGCACACCGCGCAAGCCGAAACCCCACTGCCATTTAAACGCGCTTCTGATTCTATTCCCAGCCACTTAGCCGAAGCTCCGGTAGCCAGAATAACGGCATCAGCCAAGATCGTTTTAGAATCATCAATAACTACTTTATGCGGCTGTCCGGAAAAATCTACGTCCGTGGCAATACCATAGCGGATATCGGTACCAAACCGTTCGGCTTGTATCCGGAAATCTTCCATCATTTGCGGACCGTTTATTCCTTGAGGGTAACCCGGGTAATTTTCTACATCGTTAGTAATAGTAAGCTGCCCACCAGGCTGTAAACCTTGATACATAATTGGATTTAAACCTGCCCGAGCGGCATAAATGGCGGCCGTGTAACCAGCCGGACCAGAACCTATAATTAATAATTTTACTTTTTCTTCCATTTATAAAAGAATATTCAAATGCGGGGCAAAACTACAAAATAATAACAAATCAATTAGCATTTGTTCTAACCAGCACGGGTAAACCATAACAGATATAATGCAAAAAGCCTTAACATATTAGCTAAGGCTTCTTCCTATCAATTTAGAAAATCTAGCCTAAGTACGGCTTCAGAGCTTTGCTACGAGAGGTATGACGTAAGCGACGAATAGCTTTTTCTTTTATTTGACGTACCCGCTCCCGGGTTAAATTAAATTTCTCCCCAATTTCTTCCAGAGTTAAGGAATGTTCGCCGTTTAAACCAAAATACAAGGTAATAACATCGGCTTCTCGCTTGGTTAAAGTAGATAAAGCGCGTTGTACTTCTTTACGTAAAGAATCATTCATTAAACCGGTATCCGGCGATTCTTCATCTTCGTTTTCCAGAACATCTAATAAGCGGTTTTCTTCGCCTTGTACAAAAGGGGCATCTACCGATACATGGCGGCCCGAGATTTTTAAAGTGTCTACTACTTCAGAGGTAGTTAACTCCAGTACTTCGGCAATCTCTTCCGGGGAGGGTTCTCTTTCAAATTTTTGTTCCAGTTCCGAGAATGACTTGGATATTTTATTTAAAGAACCTACCCGGTTTAAGGGCAAACGTACAATGCGCGATTGCTCAGCCAAAGCCTGTAAAATTGACTGACGAATCCACCAAACGGCGTACGAAATAAATTTAAATCCCCGGGTTTCGTCAAAGCGTTTAGCTGCTTTAATTAAACCTAAATTACCTTCGTTAATTAAATCGCCTAAAGATAAGCCTTGGTTTTGATATTGTTTCGCTACCGAAACCACAAAGCGTAAATTAGCTTTGGTTAATTTTTCAAGAGCAAATTGGTCGCCTTCTTTTATTCTTTGAGCTAACGTAACCTCTTCATCAGGAGTAAGCAAATCAACTTTACCAATTTCTTGTAGATACTTATCCAACGATTGACTTTCGCGGTTAGTGATTTGTTTACTTATTTTAAGTTGTCTCATTAGAGTATATTGTAAATTATATTATTTAGTAATAAAGTGTTTTTCAGCGAAAAAGTTTAAATATGAACGTAGTATTTTTAATATTCTCTGATAAATTATCATTCCTTTATTATCAGAATATAATAAATAAAGCTAAATTCAAATTTTTACATTGATTAAGCCGAGGAACTACTCGTATTAAGTTAAACCAGAAAACGGTGGCCCCAGAAAGGAAACCACCGCCATACTAGAATAAGTTCGAATCTTTAAGAATTTGTTTGAGCTTGCTCGCCAGCTTTAGGAATTAACACTTTACGAGACAATTTAAATTTACCGGTTTTTTTATCTACATCTACCAGTTTCACTTTTATTTCTTCGCCGATCTCTAATACATTATCCATTGATTCTAAGCGCTCCCATTTAACTTCGGAGATATGCAATAAGCCATCTTTACCCGGCATGAATTCAACAAAAGCGCCGTAAGGCTGAATGGATTTTACTTTACCTACATAAACCTCTCCAATTTCCGGAACCGATACAATAGCTTTTACTTTACTTACGGCTTCGTCCATTGCTTGTTGGTTATTCGCAAAGATATTTACGTGGCCTTTATCATTTTTCTCTTCAATAACGATAGTAGCTCCCGTATCTTTTTGTATTTGTTGTACTACTTTACCGCCAGGTCCAATAATGGCTCCGATAAATTCTTTTTCAATAACAATATTATAAGAACGAGGCGTGTGGGGTTTATAATCCGCATTAGGTACCGCAATGGTTTTCGCCATTTCACCCAATATGTGCAAACGACCTGCTTTAGCCTGGGCCAAAGCTTGAGATAGTATTTCGAAAGAAAGCCCTTGTACTTTTATGTCCATCTGGCAAGCAGTAATACCATCTTTCGTACCAGCTACCTTAAAATCCATATCGCCTAAGTGGTCTTCGTCACCTAAAATATCGGATAATACCGCAAATTTACCACTTTCCTTATCGGTGATTAAACCCATGGCAATTCCTGATACCCCACCTTTTACTTTCACGCCAGCATCCATTAATGCTAAAGACCCCGCACAGACAGTAGCCATGGAAGAAGAACCATTTGATTCTAGGATATCGGATACAATCCGGATGGTATATGGGTTTTCTGTTTCCGATGGTAACACTTTACGCAAGGCACGCATAGCTAAATTACCATGGCCTACTTCTCTCCTACCCGGACCACGGTTAGGTTTTACCTCACCCGTTGAAAAAGCCGGGAAATTATAGTGCAGGATAAATTTATTAGAACCCGTAAACATGGCACTGTCAATCATTTGTTCATCTAATTTGGTGCCTAGAGTAACAGTGGTTAATGATTGCGTTTCGCCGCGAGTAAAAATGGCGGAACCATGTGTGGATGGCAGATAATTGATTTCGGACCAAATAGCCCGAATTTCATCTAATTTACGGCCATCTAATCGAATCCTTTCGTCTAAAACTACATTACGAACTGCCTCTTTCTCAATATCGTGGTAATAAGTTTTAAGTAATCCTAAATCAATTTCATGATCTTCGGGTAAAGCGGCAATATATTCATCAATGATCGCCCGGAAAGCAACCCGGCGTTCTGATTTTGCATTATTGCCCGATTTAGCTACCGCATATACTTTATCGTATACTTCGGCTTGTAAACGTTCTTTTAGTTCCGGGTCATGCGTTTCGTGCGAATATTCCCGTTTCTGCAGTTTGCCAACTTCTTCGGCTAATTCAACTTGAGCCTGGCATTGCAACTTGATAGCTTCGTGCGCAACGCGAATAGCTTCGAGCATTTCTTCTTCCGAAACTTCGTTCATTTCACCTTCCACCATGGCAATACTATCCGCAGAACCACCCACCATAATATCAATATCAGCTCGCACCAAGTCAGAACCTAATGGATTAATAACAAACTGTCCATCAATGCGGGCTACCCGAACTTCTGAAATAGGTCCGTTAAATGGAATATCCGAGACAGCTAAGGCCGCAGAAGCCGCTAAACCAGCCAAAGCATCCGGTAAAATATCTGTATCGGCTGAAATTAAATTTATTAAAATTTGAGTATCCGCATGATAATCGTCCGGGAACATAGGACGAAGGACACGGTCGACTAAACGGCTAATTAAAATTTCATAATCAGATAAACGAGCTTCACGTTTCAGAAAACCGCCGGGAATTTTACCGGAAGAAGCAAATTTTTCTTGATAATCAACAGATAAAGGTAAAAAGTCGGTGCCTTCACGAGCTTCTTTTGCCGAAACCACCGTAGCTAGCAACATCGTATTCCCCATTTTTACGACTACTGCGCCATCGGCTTGTTTGGCAAGTCTACCGGTTTCAATGGTTATTTCCCGGCCATCGGTTAAAGTGATTGTTTTATAAATAGCGTTATAAGACATATATTTTTATACTACATAAAAGGGCCGTCCGCCCTTTAAATAAATTTAAAATTGTAAAATAGCAGGCACGTAAAAAAGATTAGGGAATCCCTAAAATGAATTCCCTAATCTTTTTTTTATTTTCTGATACCTAATTCGTTGATAATGGCCCGATATCTTTCAATTTCGGTGTGTGACAGGTAGTTGAGTAATCTTCTTCTTTTACCTACCAGTTTTAAAAGACCCAAACGGGTAGAGAAATCTTTTTTGTTTTCTTTCAAATGCTCTGTTAAATGATTGATTCGGTGGGTAAACAAAGCAATTTGGGATTCAGCGGAACCGGTATCGGTTTTAGATTTTTGTAAGCTGTTCTTCTCAAAAATTTCTTGTTTCGCTTCGGTAGTTAATTTCATCGGGTATTATTGGCTTATTTATCTTTCTTTGTCGTTTCTATTAGGCGGCAAAGGTAAGTATTTTTTTAGATTTTTTAAAATTATTTAATTATATTCTTAACGTACACTACAACTTATTGCGTTTCAAGCGTAGAGTAAGTCGGCGCCAAAAATCAATCTCTAACAGACTAGAGTCGTTCCGGGCTTGGTATAAAAAAAACAGGCCAATTGGTAGTAAAATTAAGTTGGCTGCCCACATGCCTGCGCCTACCATAACAATTCCTTCGCGTCCCCATTTTTCCCCTAAAATGGTTAACACATAAAAAATAATAAAAAACAAAATGGATATGAGCACAGGCATGCCTAAACCACCTTTTTTGATAATAGCCCCGAGAGGCGCCCCAATCAAGAACATGATTACACAAGCTGCCGACTGCGTAAATTTTCGAAAAATTTCGATTTGATAATTATTACTTTCCCGGTACGTTACTTTCATTTTTTCGGTATAAGCGGTTGTAAAGCTTTTAATATTGCGGGCTTTATTGGTGGCCAAAGAAATTACGTTAGGATTTCTTTCGGGAAGTGGTCTTTTAGAGATAGTAGCAATTTTGGGTAGCTGCATTCTTTTAAGCGAATCCGCTTTAAAATACGCATAGTAGGGTCCCAAATTAGGAGCTACTAATCTACGCTCTTGGTTTAACTGCTTTCTTAAAGAATCCGTTACATGCCGAAGCTCTTTAATGTTTAACATCATCCGGCTACCTTTAAATAAATCTTCGCGGGTACGGTCGAGATTAAAGGAGGATAAATTAAAAAGCATTTTTTGCGAGGTAAAATTCTGCCGGACAAATCCCGCCTGAGTATTCGAACCCGTATTAGAAGCATCTTCGGCATAAATTTTACCATTATACAAATCAAAAGCTAAGTACTGCTCATTGAATTTAGTATACATTCTCCCAGAATCAGCCATAATAACACTGGTATTTCCTCGCCCGCTCGAATGATCATAAATCATTACCCCTTTTAAAATATCACCTTCTTCGCCTAATTTTTCGGTAACCTTAATACTGTAACCAGGAATACCATTGTAAAATATATTCTCCCGAATATCAAGTGAAGGCTTTTTCTGTCGAATATCCCAGAGTAAACTATAGGCCTTTAAGTTTGCTTTGGGCACAATTTTATTATTAAAGTAAAACGCACCCACACCCAGAAATAAAGTAAAAATAAAAACAGGGCGCAGTATTCGGATGAGGGATATCCCGGAAGTTTTAATGGCAGTTAACTCATGATGCTCCCCTAAATTTCCATAGGTCATGAGGGAGGAAATTAATACAGCCAAAGGCAAAGCTACGGGAGCCATATTCAAGCTGAAGTACATTAAAAGCTGGGCTATGACTAAAAAGCCCAAATCCTTACCTACTAAATCATCGAGGTATTTCAGCATGTATTGCGTAAGCAAAATGAACTCTACTACTGCAAACGTTAATAAAAAAGGACCGATAAAAGAGCGTAGTATGAGCTTATCTAATTTTTTCATATCAGCAAAGCCACTCTATATACCTTTCTATAATTTAAGTATACAGATAAATTTTTGTGATTAAGTTTTACAAGTAACAATATAGGTCAGTACTAATGATACTATACTAGTATTAGCTTTTTTAATGGTATAACGTAATTTAACCGCCTAAAATATCTCGTAAGCCTTGAATTAGGCCATCCCACATTTCATTCAGTTCTACTAAGTCTGTTTCATCTGAATAATCAATCACCCGGAGATAATGCTCTTGGGTAAGTTCACTGGTTTCAATGCAAAAATCCATATAACTGGGATCCGATTCGTGATGTTTTTGATTATTTAAGAAAACAAAACGCACCGACTTATTTGTTCGATGGCTGTTCATTTCGGCGTAATGGTTCTGATTATCCCAAATAAAATTAAAAATTTTATCTTCATTCAGCCGAACATCGTGGCAAAACCACTGTGCTAAACCTGAAGCAGTGCTTAAATACGGATAAATCATCCGGGCAGAAGCATTTATGGGGTATTCATTCGTATACTTAAATTTGCTCATAATCATAAGCCTAGAGGTATTCGATTAGGTACAGTAATTAAATCAAATTATTTTATTTTAAAAAACTTGCTTATATAATATTGTTATGTCTACATTTGCACTCCGAATTTCAAGGCGGGGTAGCTCAGTTGGTTAGAGCACAGGATTCATAACCCTGAGGTCAGGGGTTCAAATCCCCTCCCCGCTACTCCTAGCCCCTTTACTTTGTGTTTAGGGGCTTTTTTATTTAATAACGTTCAGCCTCTTCAAAATTTAACACTATTCTTACCAAAATTTTTAATTGATCACCTGTATAGTGAAGCAAAACTTAAACTTGAAAATCCATTCTGTTATTATAGATTATACTTATTAAGCTTCGTATTTACTAAATGTAAACCGAAAACTTTTAAAAAGAAAACAATATTCGGATAGCAAAAAAAAAGCTTAACCCGGGGTTAAGCTTTTCTTCCTTTATTTTAAAGTACTATCTTACTTTCTCGACAATACCCTTAAAAGCTTCCGGATGATTTAGAGCTAAATCAGCTAAAACTTTGCGGTTTAAGTTAACATTTGCTTTCTTTAAGCTACCCATAAATTGAGAATAGGATAATCCATATTCCCGGACCCCGGCATTAATACGCTGAATCCACAAACCGCGAAAATCTCTTTTCTTGGTTTTTCTATCACGATAAGCATATAATAAACCTTTTTCTACTGCATTTTTGGCAACGGTCCATACGTTTTTACGACGTCCGAAATAACCTTTTGCCAGTTTCATGATGCGCTTTCTTTTTTGTCGGGCGGCAACGACGTTTACGGATCTTGGCATTTCTTTAATTTTTTTGGAGAATGGTGATTTTTACAAATTCTTTAAAAACCAGGCCCCGGGTAATAAATAATTTAAGGGAAAGAAATTATTTAACCAATCTAAAACTGGCTAGTAAACTTCTCTTACAAGTTAAGCATTGCTTTTACGCGGCCCAGGTCAGCATCACTTACTAGACCAACATGAGTCAGGCTTCTTTTCTGCTTTGTGGTTTTCTTTGTCAGAATATGGCTTTTAAAAGCGTGTTTCCGCTTTATCTTGCCTGTTCCGGTCAGAGAAAATCTCTTTTTAGCACCAGATTTAGTTTTTACTTTAGGCATTTTATTTATTTAATTGTTGAAATTCTCTTCAATCTAAAGCTTACAATGTAAGCTTTACCGTTATTTTTTGGGCTTAGGAGCCAGGAACAAAAACATACGTTTTCCTTCCAGTTTAGGCATTTGTTCCACTTTGGCGTATTCTTCCAAAGCTTGCGCAAATTTGAGCAGCAGTAACTCACCTCGTTCTTTAAAAACAATGGTACGTCCCACGAAATGAACGTAGGCCTTTACTTTAGCCCCACTTTCTAAAAATGATTTAGCGTGTTTTACCTTAAACTCAAAGTCATGATCGTCGGTATTTGGGCCAAACCGAATTTCCTTCTGGACTACTTTCTGGGTCTTAGCCTTTAACTCCCGCTGCTTTTTCTTTATGTCGTACTTAAACTTAGAGTAATCTACAATACGACAAACCGGGGGTTCTGCTTTGGGAGATATCTCAACTAAATCGAGATTTTGCTCTCGGGCAATGGCCTGAGCTTGGGTAAGTGAATAAATGCCTGGCTGAATATTATCGCCAACCAACCGCACTTCCCGGGCCAATATTCGGTTATTAATCTTATAAGGCTCCTCAACGACCGCTCTGGGTCCGGGGCGTTTATTTGTAGGATTTATAGTTTTACTCGTTTAAGTTTAACAAATTACAATTAAGGTGCAAATATCGCATAAAAGAATATATTATAAAAATAAATTCTAGTTTTTGCTCAAAATATCCTCTACCATCGATTTAAAATTGCTGATAAATACATCAACGGTTAAATTCCCCATGTCACCAATGCCGTGCTTACGAACCGCAATAATACTATTCTCTTGCTCTTTCTCTCCTACAATAATCATGTAAGGAATTTTTTGCATTTCCGCATCCCGTATTTTACGACCAATTTTCTCATCCCGGGTGTCAATATGACCCCGAATATCTTCCTGCAGCAAGCGCTCGTACACCTGCTGGGCATAATCGTGGTACTTCTCCGAAATAGGTAAAATAGCAAATTGCTCCGGGCTCAACCATAACGGGAATTTACCGGCACAATGCTCTATTAATACCGCTACGAAGCGCTCTATGGAACCGAAAGGTGCCCGGTGAATCATAACCGGACGTTGTTTGGTGTTATCGGAGGCGGTATATTCTAATTGAAAACGCTCGGGCAGGTTATAATCTACCTGAATGGTACCTAATTGCCACTTTCTACCCAAGGCATCTTTCACCATAAAATCTAACTTTGGCCCGTAAAAAGCAGCTTCCCCGTACTCGGTGACAGTAGGCAGACCTTTTTCCTGAGCTGCTTCTATAATGGCAGTTTCAGCTTTCTCCCAGACTTCATCGCTGCCTATGTATTTAGACCGGTTAACGGAATCACGCAACGAAATCTGAGCGGTATAATCTTCGAAGCCTAAGGCATTAAACACGTAAAGCACCAAATCAATCACTTTGGTGAATTCTTGTTTCACCTGGTCGGCTCGGCAGAAAATATGCGCATCGTCTTGGGTAAAGCCGCGCACACGAGTCAAACCATGCAATTCCCCACTTTGCTCATACCGATAAACAGTACCAAATTCAGCTAAGCGCAAAGGTAAGTCACGGTACGAACGAGGTTTTACTTTGTAAATTTCACAATGATGCGGACAATTCATGGGTTTTAGCAAGAACTCCTCCCCTTCATTAGGAGTATGAATGGGCTGAAAAGAATCTTTACCGTATTTTTCGTAGTGCCCGGAAGTTACGTACAGCTCTTTAGCTCCAATGTGCGGTGTAACTACTTGCTGGTATCCGGCTTTCACTTGAGCCCGGCGCATAAAATTTTCGAGCCGTTCGCGCAAAGCAGTGCCTTTCGGCAACCATAAAGGTAAACCCATACCCACCTTCTCCGAAAAGGCAAATAACTCCAGTTCTTTCCCCAGTTTGCGGTGGTCGCGCCGCTTAGCTTCTTCCAGTTTTTCCAGGTACTCAGTTAAATCTTTCTGTTTCGGAAAAGTAATGGCATATACCCGGGTAAGCTGTTTACTTTTTTCATCGCCGCGCCAATAGGCGCCTGCTACGTTCATGAGCTTGGCAGCTTTTATGAAACCCGTATTTGGAATATGCGGTCCGCGGCATAAATCGGTAAAATTACCTTGGGTATAAAAAGTAATCGTTCCGTCTTGCAAATCTTGCAGCAAATCTAACTTATACTTATCGCCTTTTTCGGTGAAGTATGCTATAGCATCGGCTTTCGAAATTTCTTTACGTACATAGGGACTTTTTGCCCTAGCCAGTTCCAGCATTTTTTGTTCGATAGTCGCAAAATCGTCTTGCGAAAGCTGACGATCGCCTAAATCAATATCGTAGTAAAAACCATTTTCAATGGCGGGACCTATTCCGAATTGAACACCGGGATATAAAGATTCTAAAGCTTCCGCCAACAAGTGGGCGGAGGAATGCCAATACGTAGCTTTCCCTTCTGCATCGTTCCAGGTTAGTAATTGTACCGTAGCATCTTGATTTATAGGACGGTTAGCCTCTACAATTTCGTTGTTTACTTTAGCGGCCAACACATTGCGGGCCAAGCCTTCACTAATGTCGGCAGCTATTTCATAACCGGTTACTCCTGCTTCGTATTGTTTAACCGAGCCATCGGGTAAGGTAATATTAATCATTCTTTTTGCTTCGTAGTTTTTTATTTTCTTCTTTAGATTGCCGGCGTTCCCGAAAAATAGCTAGTAAACTATCTCGTTTTTGCTTTTCCTCGAAACGTAAGCTATCACGTCTGATTTTGTAAAGTTGATACATGGTGCGCCGCACGCCCCACATAGCTTTTATATTTTGTACATCTCGCTTATAAACCCATTGGTAATGCGGCAAGGCTTTCTCTAATTGCCCGGTTTTTTCGTAACTTTCCCCTAGAATGATATGCGACTGCGGCAAATTATCGGAATGTTTCAGAGATTTTTCTAATTCAGTGATCGCTTCCGGATATTTGTTTTTATTGAAAGCCAGCACCCCGACTCTTTGGTGGGCAAGATATAATAAAGAATCGTATTTTACCGCATTTCTATAACTTATGTAAGCGCTATCCAGTTTTTTTAGGTTGGTATAATACTCTCCTTGGTAGTACCACAAATAGGCGTTTGTAGAGTCTTGTTTTTGTCCTGCGCGCAAGTAATTTAAAGCAAAAACATCTTCTTTTCTAGCAAAATAAATCTTTAATAATTGATTATAGGCTTCAATTAAATCAGGGGAACGGCGAATAGCAGATTTAAAGTTGCGAATGGCTTCGGTGGTATCTCTTGTTTGAGCATAAGCTAAGCCCCGATAGAAATAAATATATTCGTTTTGGGGTATTTCTTCGGCGGCGTCGTTTAAATATTGCAAAGCCATTCCGTACTTTTTGCTAAAAAGATATAACTCGCCCAGGAGCACGTCTAAATCGGTACTTCGGTAATTTAAATCTTCGGCGCGGGTAGCCGCCGTAAGGGCAGCAGGATAATTACCCGTTTTCCGTAGAATTTGAGCCTTCCGAAAATAATATTCTCCTTTTTCTTCGTCCTGGGCAATGGCTTGGTTAACATCTTTCAGAGCCGCTGCGTCGTTATTGGCCTCTACGTAAAATTGAGCCCGTTTAAAATAATGGGCTGCATTCTGAGGATCCCGCTTAATAGCAGCGCTGATTTCTTTCAACGTAAAAGCTGGGTCGTACTTCACTTGGCGGAGGTCAATCATTCTATCTTGGCTTTGTTCCGGAGAAGAACAGGATAAAAGTAGAAGACCGCAAATTAAGTAAAGAAGTTTCTGCTGTAACATGCTGCCCCTTGAATCCATTGGTTATACCTGCAGCAAAATTATTAATTTTTAACGTTTATTAAGATACGTTTTCCTCGATATGTTGCTCCGAAATTAAATTAGGAAAGTAGTAAAACTATAATCACTAGCATCTTTAAAGGAGGTAAGAATAATGCTAGCTTTCATAGTAAGGCTTTTTGATTCTATTTTCTTTTAAAACTAAGTACTTTTAAACAGTTGGTTTTAAATTGCAAGGACTTTTATTCTTCCTAAATAGTATTAATGTATAAAGCATTTAAGATTATAATGCTAAAGAACTCCATTTAAAGAATTACTTATAGCTTAAACTGTAAAGAAAATTTCAAACCAAATTTTTTAACATCCGGATTCTGCAGATAAGTTAACCGGTGAAAAGCATCAATCCGTAAAACTTTAAAAATATTCTCTACGGCGTAACCCGCTTCTATATAAGGCGTTTCATTTAAAGTTTTAACTGGTTCCTGCAGCGTACCGTTTAAACCAATGGGAGCAATTATATCTTGATTTTCTTTACCTAAGCGGCCATATAATACATTAGATGTTCCTACTACCCGCCATTTTAATTTTTTGATTAAGGGCAAGCGATTAAACAGCAAACCTTCAAAGTATTGTTCGTAATGTAAGGAGGCGTAGGTATCGCTAGCAAATTCAAAATAATTCATCAGATTAAATGTTTGGGCGTAATAAAATGGGGTTTCGTTGCCCAAATGCATTTCCAGTAAAGGATAAGGCACCGGAGAATAAATTTTACCTGCTTCAATCCGATACATGGCATTTCCTAAACGGCCCATTACAAAATCGTGTTTTACGCCTACGTCCATTCGCTGGTAATCAACCGTGGAACCAAATAATCCCTTTAAACCTAAGGTGTATTTAAAGGTAAATACCGGCCAATGATTTGCTGATCCTAAACTTATCCGTTCGTTGTCGTTTTGTACAAATACCTCATTCTGAGCGTAGCGGGTGAAAAAAGTAATAGCCGAGCTGGAAAAATCCCGGGTTAAAACTTTGGGTTGTTCACCTTCTTGTCGGTAATAAGCAAAATCATAGTCCGGTTTAAAAATGCGGTTACTCAAGGAAATTCGCTGCGTTAATCCCGGAAAAATATCCCTTTGCAAATAGCTGCTTGTTTGGGTCACGTAAAAAGGCCGCCTTAAATCGCCAAACCTAGAAAACCCCGTTAAGAAATAGCTATCCGCTAATTTTTCCGACATTAAACCAACCCGTTCAATGTCTTCGCGGCGCGTAAATCCAATTTCACTCCATTTTTTACGAGAAATTATGTAACGCCCGGAAGCTTCGTACTTAACTCTTTTATCCATTGTACCGTAGGCGGCAAAGCCGCTCAATTCCCATTTATTACTAAAATCGGCGTTGGTTTTACCCCCTATTTGAAATCGATTTCCTTCCACGTTGTTATTGGCGTAGAAGTAAGGATAGCGGCCAATACTAACCGGACCCGCTTTAAAGTAACCGGTTGTTAGTACGGTAACAATATCGGTGAATCGTTTAATCCGGGGAGTGGCTTTAATAGAATCAATCAAAAAGTAAACCTGCTTCTCGGCGGTTGTCAAAGTATCGTGCCGATTTTGTTCCCAGAAACTTTCGGAATTACTATTTGCCTTTTGAGCTAAAATTATGGGTTGATCAAAGAAGTTAGACTTTTGCTCTTGATTGACCACAATGTTTTTGTAAGAAGTATTTATTTTAGCAATAATTCCGGGCCGTGTCTCACTAATCCGAGCCAGGTTCATTACAATTTCCGTTTTAGAAGGTAACCAAGTTCCTCCATCGGCAGGTAAAGCTTCCTGTACTAAATGGATTTTTTCAACAAAATTGATATTAGCTGCTTTACTAACGATGACATCAATTTTACGCAAGGCAAAAACTGAATCAGCTATCCAAATAATGCCGTTGAAAGCTAAATCCTGGGCGCGTTTTGGTTCTATTTTAATCTTGTAACACCGGGTTTTACCTATGTACACGCTATCGAGTAAATCATACTCATAGGCACTTTTCCAGCCGTCGGCAATGGGACTAATAAAATTTTTCTTTAAAACACTTACCCAGTTTTGGTAAAAATTATAATCCTGGTATGAATTACCAATTACTTGCGCCACTAAATTGCCATCCTGAATACCATAACCCGTCACTTTAGAGGCTTTTACAATTTCTTTGGTTTTACGTGGGTCGCGGTTATAGTAAAAATCAGAAACTGCCTCGGAAATAAAAAAAGGCAAAACTCTTTTTCCGTCTTCGCTCTGCATATACATTTGCGAATCTACTACCGCCGTAAGAGCCGACCGTAATCCAATTTTATTTTTTTTAGGACTTAGATTATCAATATCGAACTGCATTTTGGTGTATGCTTCGTACTGATAGGCCCTTAAGCGCCGTTTATCGTTGGTTTTCTTATGGTCAATTACTTGCCGCATAATGCGAAAAGCGGGATTTTCGCCGGGACGGATAACCACTTCCTGCAGATTTAAGGTACTGGCAATTAATTTAAAGTTAAGTTCCTGAATGGCTAATCCTCGTTTAAGAGCCTTAGATTGGGTACGATAACCAACAAAAGATACTGTTAAAGAATCCGGAAGTTTAGTAAGTTTGATATTAAAAGCACCTTTTTCGTCGGTGGTAGTACCCATGTTGGTGTTTTTGATATAGACGTTCACGAAGGGCAAAATTTCACCAGTAGTACCATCGGTTACTTTCCCAAAAATCCGATTTTGAGCCCGAACCGTTAGTACTGCGAAGCAAAGGATGGATATAATCAGAAACTTATACAAAACTCAAAGAATTTGAAGGCAAAATTAAATTCAAATATTTAAAATAACCTTATACTAGTTTATAAGTTTTCAACAAATCAGTAAATTTATTCACATGTTTATAAATAATTGGAATATAAGGATGAATATAACTAAAAATAACCATAACAATGGGTAAATTTCAACATAAAAAAAGCCGGTTTAATACCGGCTTCTGTATGTCAATAAACTTTTATTCATTAACTTGGGCTTAGGTCATTTAGCATGACTTTGCAGCGTCGGCTAAGTTCTAAATCATCAGAGGTAACGGGTTGCACTTGCAGGGCATTTTGTAAAATAGCAATACTCTGATCAATTTCTTTCATTTCGCGGTACACTATCGCTAAATCATAATAGTAGTTCAGGTTCTTACCATCTAGCTTTATTGCTTTTTGAAAGCAGTTAACCGCTTGGAGATTGCTGGCTTCCGACTTAGTACAGCCTTTAACTAATTTAGAAATGGTACATTCAAACACATTCATGTTCGCAACTTTGTAATGCCAACGGCCTAATAATTGCCATGCGCTGGCATAATTGGGGTTAGCTGCCAAAGCTTTGTCTAAATGCGATTTGATTTCTTTAAGGTTACTAATTCGCGCCTTTGTACCCGATACAAAAGATAAATTGGCAATAGCCAAGGCCATTACGTAATTAGATTCCGCACCTTGTTTTTTAATTTTTAAAGCTTTTTCCGCAAAGTCCTTCGCTAAAATAAAATGTTCTCCTTTTTGTAATTCATCGGCATAGCGTAAACCAATCCGGGAATGCAATAAGCTAATTTTATAAAGTGCTTCGTAATGTTCGGGATTAACTACTAAAACTTCTTCAAATTTTTGAAGTGCTTCGGCGTCTTTGTATTCACCTAATAGCTGATTAGCTTCCCGGACAAGTTCATCAGAGGTGTTGTTAGAGAAGGCCCGGAAGCAAATACACAGCAACACGAGCCACACCCCAATAGATTTGTTCCAGACCTTTATCATACTAGTAACTTTTATATACTTAAAATAAATTTAACTGTCGCTTCTTCGGTTTTACATCCAAAGTTGTATTATTTTGTTCTACGGAATCTATCAGAATCAGTTTGTCAGTATTTTTAGATTCACTTGGTACTTCTATCTGGTTATCAGACAAAGCAGTAACTCCCACGGCAGGTTTCACTAAACGTCGTGAGGCCAAATCTTTAACGGGTTTGGCGATAACTTCTTCTGAAACAGGTTTGATTAAGTTTATTCCGAATATTTTGAAGTAATTTAATTTATTACCGGTAGCTTTCCAACCTTTTACGTCGATAAATTCACTTAATAATATATTTTCCGTTTCTTTTTCCGATTTTTTATCCCGTTGAAGTTTAATTTCAATTTGGGGTTCCGGCTGCGTAGAAACAACTAACAACTTAGAACCTTTATTTTCGGAGATAAAAATAAACCGCTTGCCAATAGTGGAAGTCTCAATCTTAAACCGTTTCACATAAGTATTCTTATTTTCGCCATCAAAATGAACGGCTGAGATTACCCCTTCCGGATCAAACTTTTGAATTATTTCTATATTGGCCACATCGTAATGATTGGTCAGCTCAAACGAAGTTTGTTCATACGAACCATCTTTGTATACGACCAGAATGGTATCATCGGTATTAAAGGACCCAAGGTAACGGCCGCGCGATTCAGTATTTAAACGACCAATTACTTCATCGTAATATATTTCGCGCCCGCCCAAGGTAGACTCACCGCGGCTTTTTTGCATAATTTTTTTCACCGGGTACTTGGTCACCATATTTCCCATCGAACCTTTGCCTTTAATCATTAACTCGGCAAAGTCAAAATCAAACGTTTTTACCCGGGCCGTGGAGGCAGGCGTTAAGGTTATGTTCACTACCTCCGATTCGCTATTAGGATTGGCGGTTAAATAATGAACTTTAGTGCCTTTATTTCCTTTGGTTAAATCATATTCCTTATCGCGGGTAATACCGTTTACCGAAAAACGTTTGGCATACGAAATTCCGGAGGAGCCATCTACGTAAATCATGTTGTACACCATGTGTTCATCATTTTTGTTATAGATACCCGCATAAATAATATCCTTGCCTACAAAAGTTTTCTCGGCAATTTTAATTACCCGGAACTTACCGTCTTTGGTAATCGCAATAACATCATCCATATCCGAACAATCCGTTATGAATTCGGAGTTTTCATCTTTTTTCAGATTATAACCCACAAAGCCATCTACCCGGTTTACATACAACTTTTGGTTAGCAATGGCTACTTTCTGAGCCGTTATAACATCGAAAGTGCGAATCTGCGTTTTGCGGTCGCGGCCAGTGCCATACTTCTTCAGTAGATTCTCGAAGTAAGCAATAGAGAAGCGGATGATGTTTGCTAAGTTATCAGCGGTTTCCGCCATCTCTTCTTCCAGTTTCTTGATATATTCATCCGCTTTGAAAGAATCGAATTTAGAAATCCGTTTAATTTTTATTTCCGTCAGACGAAGAATATCCTCGGTCATAACTTCGCGGCGCAATAGTTTCTTGAAAGGTTTTAGTCCTTTGTCGATGGCTTCCAGAACCGCTTCCCAGGTTTCACATTCTTCTATCTTGCGGTAAATGCGGTTTTCGATGAATATTTTTTCTAGCGACGACATGTGCCATTTGTAGTCCAGCTCAGCCATCTTAATTTCGAGTTCGAGCTGCAATAAATCTACCGTTTTCTGGGTAGAAATTTTCAGAACTTCGTCTACGGTTAAAAAGTGAGGTTTATCCTCAATAATTACGCAGGTATTCGGCGACATGGAAACTTCGCAATCCGTGAAAGCATACAGCGCATCAATGGTTAAGTCGGGTGATACACCGGGTGGCAGTTGCACGTGTATTTCTACGTTAGCCGCGGTATTATCAATTACCTTCTTAATTTTGATTTTATTATTCTCACTCGCCTTTACGATGGATTCCATCAAAGCAGTAGTCGTCGTTCCGTAAGGGACATCGCGAATAATGAGCAAGGTTTTATCTACCTTCTCGATCGTGGCGCGAATACGAATCCGGCTGCCCCGGGCACCTCCTTTGTAGTCGGTTACATCAATCATCCCGGCCGTCGGGAAGTCCGGAAAAAGCTGCGTTGGCTTTTTCTTCAGCACGTCAATGGAAGCCTTAATCAGCTCCTTAAAGTTGTGCGGCATTATCTTGGTAGACAAACCTACCGCAATACCTTCTACCCCTTGCGCCAACAACAGCGGGAATTTAACCGGCAAGGTTACTGGTTCATTTTTCCGGCCATCGTAAGATGCCTGCCAAACGGTAGTATCCGGATTATAAACAACATCTAAAGCAAATTTAGATAAACGGGCTTCAATGTAACGGGCAGCGGCGGCACTGTCGCCGGTACGTACATCGCCCCAGTTACCTTGCGTTTCTATTAATAAATCTTTCTGGCCCAGATTTACAATAGCATCGCCAATAGAAGCATCGCCGTGCGGGTGATACTGCATGGTTTGCCCGATAACATTAGCCACTTTGTTAAAGCGGCCGTCATCCATCTCTTTCATGGCGTGCAGGATGCGGCGCTGCACGGGTTTTAAGCCGTCTTCAATGGCTGGTACCGCCCGCTCCAGAATTACGTAAGAAGCGTAATCCAGGAACCAGTTTTGGTACATACCATCCACGGCGGTAATTTCGTGGATCTTCTCCTCACCAGCAAACGGTTCTGCTCCGTTTAACAGGTTATCGTTTTCTGTATCGTTAAGCATAAACTTCCTCTTCTACGTCCTCAACAATGTCTTTTTCCACTTTGAGGTTATCAATAATAAAATTCTGGCGCTCCGGCGTGTTCTTACCCATGAAATAACTTAGTATTTTCTGAATGGAAGTTTCGGTATTTAAAATAACCGGTTCTAACCGAATATTATCGCCGATAAATCTTCCAAACTCGTCCGGTGAAATTTCACCTAAGCCTTTGAAGCGGGTAATTTCCGGGTTCTTGCCTAGCTTCTTCATGGCAGCCTGCTTTTCTTCTTCATTATAGCAATAAATGGTTTCTTTCTTATTGCGCACCCGGAACAAAGGCGTTTCCAGGATATATAAGTGGCCGTTCTTTACTAAATCAGGGAAGAACTGCAAAAAGAACGTTAGCAACAACAAGCGAATGTGCATACCATCTACGTCGGCATCCGTAGCAATAACTACCCGGTTGTAACGCAAATCTTCCAGGCTTTCTTCAATATTTAAGGCGTGTTGCAGGAGATTAAATTCTTCGTTTTCGTATACCACCTTTTTCTTTAAGCCGTAGCAGTTTAAAGGCTTCCCGCGTAAGCTGAATACCGCTTCCGTATCAACGTTACGAGATTTAGTAATAGACCCACTAGCCGAGTCACCCTCCGTAATAAACAAGGTAGAAAGCAGGTGCTTTTCGTTTTGCTCATCGGTAAAATGCACCCGGCAATCGCGCAGTTTCCGGTTATGCAAATTGGCTTTCTTGGCACGTTGGTTGGCTAATTTTTTAATCCCAGCCATATCCTTGCGCTCGCGTTCGCTTTGCTCAATCCGGCGCTTCATGGCATCCCACACCTCTTTATTTTGCCGGAGATAATTATCTAAATGCTCTTTAACAAAATCATTGATGTAATTACGAACAGACGGACTATCGGGTCCCATTAGAATAGAACCTAATTTGGTTTTGGTTTGCGACTCAAAAACGGGCTCCTGCACCCGAATACTTATTGCTGCAATAATGGAAGCTCGAACATCAGAAGCTTCGTATTCCTTTTTATCAAATTCTTTAATTGTTTTAGCAATTGCTTCCCGAAAAGCAGCCAGGTGGGTACCTCCCTGAGTAGTGTATTGACCATTCACAAATGAGTAATATTCTTCGCCGTATTCATTACCATGAGATAAAGCAATCTCAATATCTTCGCCTTTCAGGTGAATAATGGGGTAGCACAGAGCTTCTACATCCGTTTTATGGGATAATAAATCTTTTAAACCGTGCTCGGAATAAAATTTCTGACCGTTGAAGTTAATGGTTAAACCAGCGTTCAGGTACACGTAATTCCGGATCTGATTTTCCAAATATTCCGGAATAAATCTATAATTTTTAAAAATGGTATCGTCGGGCACAAAGGTGATTAAGGTACCGTTCCGTTGGGTGGATTCTATCACGGGATGATCATGCAACAACTCTCCCCGCTCGAACTCAGCCGTTTTAATTTGGCCATCACGAATAGATTGTACTTTAAAATAGCTGGCTAAAGCGTTGGTAGCTTTGGTACCTACTCCGTTCAATCCGACTGATTTCTGAAAAGCTTTGCTATCGTACTTACCACCGGTATTTATTTTACTCACGCAGTCGATTACTTTACCTAAAGGAATACCCCGGCCGTAATCGCGCACCTGCACCTTATGGTCCGTAATTTTTATTTCGATGGTTTTACCGTTGCCCATCACGTATTCGTCGATGGAATTATCAATAATTTCTTTTACCAGAATGTAAATACCATCATCCTGCGAAGAACCATCCCCTAGTTTACCAATGTACATACCCGGCCGTAGCCGAATGTGTTCCCGCCAATCTAAGGAGCGGATACTATCTTCGGTGTAATTATTTGTTACTTCTGCCATTCTTTCGGAAAAGAGTAAATTTTATAGAAAATTTTAAGTTAAAAGTATTGAAAAAAAGTATAACCCCGAAAAGCAGACACGTATAAGGCCTGTGGGTTATTAGAAAAACAATGCTAATTATATTGGCATTCTTAGATCAATGCTACATGTTGTACACTGCCCTTGATTAACTAAAACAAAGCTCAAGAGGTTCAATAAAACCTGGTAATTTCGTCTTGAGACTTCTTTTATTTAGCTATTGTAAAACTATTCAGTTGTTGAAATTAGCTAATTTTTCTGGAATTTACTATTTATTTATGCTAAAATTTTTACTAAATAATGGAAATTAATCTACCTAAATACTTTAAATACACCATTATCTTATTAGGATTAGTATTGCTCATCTGGTTTCTGCAAACCTTTAAATCCATACTAGTACCTATTTGCTTTGCCAGTTTGTTTGCCTTATTGTTGGTTCCTCTCTGCCAACGTTTGGAAAAGTGGCGTGTACCCCGGCCTTTGGCAATCTTAATTTGTATTGTGGTGGTAATTGCTTGTTTGGGTGGTCTTATATGGCTTTTATCGGCGCAATTAATCAGTTTTATACAAGAGTTAAATACCCTGTCGGATAAGGTAAACGAATATATTCAGAAAATTCAAGTATTTCTGCTCCAAAATTTTGGTATAAAACCCACCAACGGACGGGAGTTCATCACTAAAAACATCGGGACGCTGCAGCAAACCGGCACCACCATTTTAAGCGGAACTTTATCTTTAACCACCGGCGCCTTAAGCGTACTCACCATTATTCCCATTTACATTTTTTCATGCTTTATTACCGCGATCATTTCCGGCGGTTCCTGTTTAAATTTATAACCCGCGATAAACGCTCCACTTTAGTTACTACTATTGATAACATCCAGAAAGTAGTGGAAAGTTATATTTCCGGGTTAATAATAGTTATTGTAATTGTAGCCGTGTTAAACATGACCGGATTAATGATTATGGGCGTTCCGTATGCCGTATTCTTCGGAATTTTTGCTTCGGTGCTTACTATTATACCCTACATTGGTATTTTAATTGGCGCGGCGCTGCCCGCTTTATACACCCTGGTACAAACGGGCTCGCTGGTAGATGCTATTTTTGTAATTGGTATTTTCGCGTTTGTGCAGTTTCTGGAAGGAAATTTTATTACGCCCAATATTACTGGTTCTAAGGTAAGCATTAATCCTTTTGCGGCTGTACTTGCTTTAATAATCGGGGGTGAAATCTGGGGCGCGGCCGGTATGATTTTATCCATTCCCATCATAGCCATTCTTAAAGTATTGTTCGATGCGTATGAACCTTTAGAACCTTTTGGTTTCTTGTTAGGCGATATTAACAGCAACTCCGACCAACCGAATGTATTTTCGAAACTATCTAACCGGGTACGGACTCTTCTGAACCTGAAAAAAGAAAAAGAAGAACAAGATAAAGTTTCTAAGTAATAAAGTAAGTTGCCTTGATTTTAAAACTTAAAAAGTTATAAAACAGTATAGGTTAATAGTTTAAATTCTGATTATAACCTTTATCTTATTTGAAAAAACTATGAATGTGAATCAAGATGACAATCTAACTAGGGCAATTAACGACCTGGTAGAAACCTGTAAAGACGGCATGAAAGGCTACGAAACTGCCGCCGAAAATGTAAGCGATCCGCAACTAAAAACCGAGTTAAGCCACTTAGCCCAACAACGCGCGCAGTTTGTCAGCGAACTGGAAAGTCAGGCGCAGCAATACGGCATTAGCGCTCAAAACGAAACAACCATTGAAAGCGTGGCCATGGAAGCAGCGGGAGCCGTGCACCGGGGTTGGATTAATTTAAAATCTGTCATTGTCGGGAACAGCAATGATGCTATCCTGAGTGAATGCGAAAACGGCGATGCAGCGGCCCTGAAAACGTACGAAACGGCTTTAAATGCGCAAGGCTTACCGGCGGAAATCCGGGATATTGTAGAAAAGCAACACAGCGAAATTCTGGAGGCAAAAAACCGCCTAACTACCATGAAACGTTCGCTTTAACTTAAAACTTAAAACTTTAATTGGTAAGAGCAGCTGTGGTAGCTGCTTTTTTTATGGGTAATCCATCTTCCTTCCTGCTTTAAATTAAATCTTTCTGTTTTAGTATTTACTATTAATTTTAGTAATTTTAAACAAATCTTAGCATGAAAGACTTAGGTTACACTAAGAGTATCTACCAAATATTTGAAACTCTGCCCCTGTTAGCCGTTGTTATACCCCTATACGATTTTACTTAAACTAAATTTAGCTGCATTGTACGCTATAATAGATATCGAAACAACCGGAGGACAACCTACCCAGGACCGGATTACAGAGATTGCCATTTTTATTCACGATGGTAACCAGGTGGTAGATCAATATAATACCCTGATTAATCCGGAACGCCCTATCCCCTTTTTCATTACTCAACTTACTGGTATAACCGATGATATGGTTCGGGAAGCGCCGAAGTTTCACGAAATAGCAAAAGATATTGTGCAGCTTACCGAAGGTAAAATCTTTGTGGCGCATAATGTGCGTTTTGATTATTCCTTCCTTAAAAAAGAATTTTCCGACTTAGGTTTTAATTATCAGCGCAAGACCCTTTGTACCGTGCGCTTAAGCCGCTCGCTTATTCCGGGTTTGCCTTCTTACAGTTTAGGCAAGCTGTGTAAAAGCGTAGACATTGATTTACAAATGCGGCACCGTGCCATTGGCGATGCAGAAGCTACGGCTAAATTGTTCGATAAACTAATTAAATTAAACCAACCGGCCATCATTAACTCGGAGGATGCTTTACTGCCCAGTAACAAAAAGTTTTTCTCGAACGAGGCCCGCACTTCGTTGCTGCCGCCGGCTATTTCCAAGTCACAGATTGATGCTTTACCGGATGCTCCGGGAGTGTATTATTTTTACGATGAAACCGGAGAAATAATTTACGTTGGCAAAAGCATTAATATCCGGAAACGAGTTATTCAGCATTTTAACATTGACGTTAAAAGTAAAAAATCCATAGAATTTAAAAACCGGATTGCCGATATTTCTTATGAGTTAATGGGCAATGAGCTGGTGGCGCTGCTTTTTGAATCCGACGAGATTAAACGTTTGAAACCCCATTATAATCGCCAGCAGCGGCGCAGCGTTTTTAACTCGGGGATATATGCCTATTACGACCAGAATGGTTACAAGCGTTTAACGTACCAAAAGGTATCATCTACTAATCCACCCTTAATTGCTTTATCCAATCATTTTAAATCCAAAGATTTTTTGTTTCATAAAGTTGCTAAGTTTAATCTGTGTCAGAAACTCTGCGATTTGTATAAAACCAACGGCGCCTGTTTTGATTACCAGGTGCACCAATGCAAAGGAGCCTGCATTAACCAGGAACCACCCGAAGAATATAACGCCCGGGTGGAGGAAGCGATTGAATCGTTTACTTTTGAAAATGATGCTTTTGTGATTATCGGGAAGGGACGGGTAGCCGGTGAGCGTTCCATTGTTTGCATTGAAAACGGTCGTTACATGGGCTTTGGCTTCGTGGATGAAACTTTTAGCGCTTCTCATCTAGAGGATTTTAAAAGCGCCATTAAACCGTACAACGACAATAAAGATATTCAGCAAATAATTCGTGGTTATCTGCGCACCAAACACCGCGATAAGGTTATTATTTTTGAGTAAATGGTTGAAGTGTTGCTTTAGTGTTGGATTGATGAATTGTTAAAGTGTTAGATTGTTTGTCGTTATAGTGCTTACTTGTTAATTCAATCTTAAAAGTAAACTTTATTGCTTTCTTCATCTACCTATTTAACACTAAAGCAACCCAACAATTTATCAATTCATCAATATAACCATTCAACACTTCAACCATTAGGTAAGGCGCTTTTCAGCATTTGAATAACCATTTTTTCCGTCGAAGAAAGATACGGTTCGTTGGGTTGGTCGGCGTCGTGTTTTTTAAGATAATCTAATAATTGGTCGCTTTTAAATATTTCTAAAACCTGGGGATGCACGTAATATTTACTGCAAACGGCGGGCGTATTACCCAAGCCTTTGGCTACGGTTTTAAAAGCATTTTTTACCGATTTTTCCTTTTCCAGTTCCGGATTTTCGTCGAGTAATTTTTCTAGGCATTCTACCATTAAAACGGTCCCGCCCCAAGTCCGGAAATCTTTTGCCGTAAAATCGGCGCCGCTAATTTCCTGAATGTATTGGTTTACTTGGCCCGATTCTAAAGTTTGCCGCGTACCATCTTCGTCGTAATACTGGAAAAGATCATAGCCCGGAATATCTTTACATTTTTTTACTAATTTGGCTAAACGCCGGTCTTTAATATCAATTTCGTGACTTACACCTTTTTTACCCACAAACTGAAATTTTACCTGGTCGCCCTCAATGGCCACGTGTTTATCGCGAAGCGTAGTCAAGCCGTATGATTTATTTGCTTCGGCGTATTGGCGGTTACCAATCCGGATTAAAGACTGATCTAATAAATTTAAAACAATAGCCGTTACCTTGCGTTGGTTTAAGGCTTTAATTTGAATATCCTGTTCTATTTGCTGGCGAATAAGGGGCAACGTTTCACCAAAGGCAATCATGCGGCTAAATTTTGTAAGGCTCCGCGTATTGCGCCAATCCGGGTGATAGATATATTGTTTGCGCCCTTTTGTGTCGCGGCCCGTTGCCTGAATATGTCCGTTAGGCGAAGGGCAAATCCATACATTTTCCCAGGCGGGCGGAATGATTAATTTTTTTAAACGGTCCAGAATTTTAGGGTAAGTAATTTTCTCGCCTTTTTTATCAATAAACGTAAAACCCTGGCCACTTCTCTGGCGACTAAATCCTTTGCCGGTATCCGGAATATATCTTAACCCTGCTTCAACGGCTGATTGTTCCGGATCGGCGTATAGAACATGTACGTCTTTTTCTTCCATTAACTTTAGAGTAACTCGTTTACTTTACCTCAATTGGCTCATAAAAGTTGTAGGTAACATTTAAAACTTTATAAAAGTAAAGGAATGCAGCATAATGCGCGGCTTACGTAACTGTTTTGCTGTTAAAGCTTATTCATTCCATTCAATCAAATTATATAAGTATGACATACAAGGGAGCTTCGTTGTTAGTTCTTTTCTGGGGTATTATAAATCTCATCGGTGCAGGTATGGCGTATTATTTTATGGGTTCCTTCGCCCAGGCCATTGCCATACAGGGTTTGTTAAGCGGAATTTTGGGGTTTAGCATCGGGCATTTTCTGAACCGGGGAAGAAAACAGGCGTTTATTTTAGCTTTAGCCTCCTGCTTAATCTGCGTATTCCTTTTAGGTCAGTTAACTACCAATGCCTTTAATCAAGAACCAAATTTATTTTTCAGCGATGCTCTGGCAACCCAGCCCCAGGATATTTCTTTACTTGTTACTTCGGCAATGTTAACCTTTACCGTTTTGGTGCTTTTGCTTTTATTAATTTTTGCCCGGTCTATTTATGTCAGTTTCCGGAATGAAGTTTGAATTTTATTTTTTTTATCCTGCATATTAGCACAAGCCCGGTACGTATCCAAGATAAACGCCTCAACTCAAATTTGATAGCTTTATTTCTATATTCAAAAAGGAATAAGATAGCTTAGAATTTGTGTTTTGCTGCTCTATTTAGCTGGATAAAATGGCACAATTTTTCCATTATACTTTCTCACAATTGCCATTGTTTAAAATTCCAATTACTACTTTTTATGTCCAGAATTTTTCAGAAAATCACCTTTTTAGGCTGTCTTTTTGCTACCATAAGTTTAGGCGGCTGTACCCAAGATAAAAACGGCGACCGTTTAATTTTCTCCATTGAAGATGATATTAAATTGGGTGCCCAAGTCTCGCACGAAGTAGATTCTACTTACCTGGCCAAAGGACAATTACTTGACCCAACTAACCCTAAAAATAAAGTTGCCTACGACCATTTAAACCGCATTGTAAACAAAATTTTAAATTCCGGCAGAGTAAGCTACCGCACTGAATTTACCTGGGATACTAAAATTATTAAGGATGATAACGTACTAAATGCTTTTGCTACTCCCGGCGGACACATTTACGTTTATTCCGGTTTAATTAAATACCTGGATAACGAAGATCAGTTTGCCGGCGTATTGGGCCACGAAATTGCGCACGCCGATCAACGCCACTCAACCAAACAACTACAACGGCAATACGGGTTAACCTTATTACTTTCGGTGGCGCTCGGCGATAATCCGGGTACATTAACCCAGATAGCTACCAGTTTAACGACGCTTAAATTTGACCGGGACGCGGAAAGAGAAGCCGATGATTACTCGGTGGTCTATTTGAGTGGTACCAATTACTATGCTTGCAACGGCGCGGCCGGCTTTTTTGAAAAAATAATAAAAGAAAACCAACAAGGCCGCACCCCCGAATTCCTTAGTACTCACCCTGACCCTGGTAACCGGGTAGAAGCCATTAACAAAAAAGCTACCTCCGAAGGTTGCCGGACCCAGTTTTCCGGAGCAACTACCTACCAGGACTTTAAAAACAGCTTAAATTAACGGAGATAACCCAAATACTCCGTAACCGTAAATCCTAAGGAGAAATCTTCTTAGGATTTTATTTTTGGCACATGTCAGACTGGAAAAACAACTTCGTTCATTTTATTGGCCAGGTAGAAGAACAATTTGATGATCTTACTTTTAAATTAAGAAAGAGATTAAATTACTTTCATCCGGTACAAATTGTACCCTACCGCAGTTATGGTACCCCAAATCGTTTATACATCAAAGGTAGAGTACTCGAAGACAAAGGTATTGCGCAAGCTCAGGACAAAGATACGGTGCTGAATAACCTGCTGAACATGTATAAGCGCTTCGAAAGCGACGAGGTAATGAATGCCCGTTTAAAAATTGAATTTCAGGGCCAGGAGCACGAAATAGTTTCTGATAGAGAAGGGTATTTTGTATTAAATATGGAACCTTCTACTCCCTTGCAATTAGATAATATCTGGCACCCGATAGAAATAAAACTCTTGGATGCACCGGTCCCTTTTACGACCGATATCCACGCTATCACCGAAGTTTTAGTACCTCCCCCGGATGCCGAATATGGCATAATCAGCGATATCGACGACACTATTATCCATAGTAACGCTTACAGTGCCTTGGGCATGTCGCGGATAGTATTTTTAAATAATGCCCGCACCCGCTTGCCTTTTGCCGGCGTCTCTGAGTTTTACAAATCACTTCAACTCGGGCGAAATGGCAAGCGCAACAATCCGTTTTTCTACGTTTCCAGCAGCCCCTGGAATATGTACGATCTGCTAAAAGATTTCCTGGATTTAAATCAAATTCCGGCGGGGCCGCTTTTACTGCGTGATTTTGGTTTGATGCAGAATAAGTTGGTAGGTTCCAGTCACATGGGCCATAAGTTTAAAGAAATCCAGAATATTTTGCTTACGTACCCGAATCTTAATTTTGTGTTGATTGGAGACAGCGGCCAGGAAGATGCGAATATTTACCGGGAAGTGGTAAAACAATTCCCGGGGCGGATTTTAGCCATTTACATCCGCGATGTGCAGTTACCCGAACGCGAAAAAATAGCTTTAGCTGTTTCAGAAGATATGAAAGGTCACGAGGTTCCCATGCTAGTGGTTGATAATACCGTGGAGGCAGCGGAACACGCCGCCAAAATAGGTTTAATCTTCCAGGAAGCCATTCCGGCCATCCAAACCGACAAAGAACAGGACAAAGGCCATGAACCCGGTAAAGAGTCAGTTTAGTTGCTGGTTGTTGGTTGAAAAGTTGAAAGGTAGAAAGTTGATCCACGTTTAAAAATTTAGCCAAGGTTAAAATAAGTACCTTTTCAATAAAAGTGGCTTTTCAATAAAAAGTATCTATAAAATAACTTTTAACTTTCTAACCTTTCAACTTTCCAACCAACAACAACTAAATTCAAATAGCGTCTTGCATGAGTAGCTTAACGCTGGCAGTGCCGCCCATTAGCCGCATATTCCGGGTAACAAACCGGCGTTTTTTTAAGGTATACGAACTTGGCTTTTTTACGGAATATCTAATTGGGTTAGGTAATACCGACGCAATTAAGGCAGCCTGAGAAGCAGTTAAATTTTTGGCCGAAGTATGATAATATTTTCGGGCCGCGGCTTCAATCCCAAAAACCTGATCTCCCATTTCGGCAATGTTCACGTAAACTTCCATAATCCGGTGTTTGCTCCAAAAGACTTCAATGAGCATGGTAAAATAAGCTTCTACCAACTTCCGGATATAACTGCGGCCATGCCATAAAAAAACATTTTTAGCGACTTGCTGGCTGATGGTACTGCCGCCGGCAATACGTTTGCTTTTTAAATTTTTCTTAAACGCGCCTTTTATCGCTTTGTAATCAAACCCATCGTGAAGCATAAATAACTGGTCTTCGGCGGCCATAATCGCCAAAGGCACATTGGGCGACACCTCTTCCAAGGCTACAAAGTCGTACCGGATGTTTGGATTTACTTTATTTTTCTGGCCGGCTTTGGCGCGTCGTTCTATCATGTGCAGAGTAGCCGGGGGCATAAACCATTTATAAACCAGTACCCACAAAATACTCAGCACGAATAAAATTAACACCAACTTTAAAGTCAGGTCGCGAATCAGTTTCAGATTAATAGCCATTGCCCAAAAATACAAAGGTTCTCCGCTCCGAAATAATTAAATTTACCTTCTTTTTACTTCCTTTTTCGGGTTGTTCCTCTAACTTTCCGGGGCAGAGTTGGTTAAAACTGTAACAGGTTTTACGGCTTCCTTATTATTATGGCAAATTTTATTCCTTTGTTTCCTTTAAATATTGTCGTCTACCCGGGCGAGAAAATCAATCTGCATATTTTTGAACCTCGCTACAAACAATTAATTCAAGATTGCTTTGCAACTAGTAAACCATTTGGTATTCCGGCTTTTCTCAAAAAAGGAGTCAGCGAAATTGGCACCGAAGTTCATATCAACAGCATCGACAAAACCTACGCTAGCGGCGAAATGGACATTAAATGCAAAGGCGGCAACTTGTTCCGGATAATTAATTTTTACCGCCAGTTGCCTTCTAAACTATACGCGGGCGGCGAAATAGAAATTTTAACTGATTTGGATGATGAAGATCCCATTTTAAAGGTGCAAATTCAAGAGAAGATTCAACACTTATACGAAATTTTGGGGCTGGCTACCTTGTACATTAATTTGCCGGAAAATTTTAAAATTTACGACATTGCCCACCAATTAGGATTAACCTTGGAGCAGGAATACGTATTACTCCAGTTCCGGCGCGAAAGCGAACGACAGGAAATGGTTTTAGCGCATTTAATCGCTATTTTACCAGTTGTAGAACAAACGGAACGTTTAAAAGAACGGGTAAAGCTTAACGGTCATTTTAAAAACCTTATTCCGCCCAACTTTTAACAAATTTACAAGTACATCCATAATTAAATTTGTTAAACGGAGTAATCATTGAAAGCAGTGGAATATGCATCTACCAGAATATTTTTTACCGGCTTTATTTATTCTGGTAGTTATTATCGGGTTTTACGCGTGGTACCGCGAACGGCGGCAGCGCTATAAGCCTTATATTAAACAAAAAACCACTATATTTTCTACCGAATCGTATCCGAATCAGAAGCCGCAACAGGCTATTTGCCTGATTGGCGATACGGGTAATATCACCGACTCCAATAACGACCCCATCGTTAAGCTGCTTCGAACCTGGTTAAAGGAAAACCCGTTAAATGGTACCCTCATTTTTCTGGGTGATAATATATATCCGGTTGGATTACCGCCCATCGGGCATAAAACCCGTAACATCGCGGAAAAGCGCCTGAAAGTGCAATTAGATTTGGTGCGGGAATATCCGGGTCAGGTATTTTTTATCAGCGGTAACCACGATTGGAACAAAGGCCGGGCAAATGGCTTGGAGTACGTTTTACGCCAAGAAGAATACATTACTAAATACTTAAACCGGCCTCATTGTTATTTACCTTCTGGCGGTTGTCCTGGCCCGATTGTGCGGCATTTATCCGATGATATTATGCTGATTTTTATTAATACGCAATGGTGGGTGCAGAAGGGAGTCCGGCCTTTGGGTAAATCCTTTAATTGCAGCACACATTCCGAAGCGGATTTTTTTCAACAATTAGAGGATCTCTTAGTTCTTTACCCGCATAAACAAAAAATTATTGCCGCTCATCATCCATTGTACAGCAATGCCTTACACGGCGGTAAATTTACTTTAAAACAACACGTATTTCCGTTAACGGCCGCTCACAAAAAATTTTATGTTCCATTACCGGTAGCGGGCTCTATTTACCCGGTGTACCGCAAACTCTACGGACCGGAAGAAGATATGTCGAACCCGCGCTACCGGCGCTTACGCCGGAAACTTTTACATTTGTTTCAAAAGCATAAAAACATTATTTACGCGGCCGGGCACGATCATAACTTGCAATATTTCGCGCTTAAAAACAATCATTACCTGGTAAGCGGATCCGGATCCAAAACGGCTTTTGTGCAGAGCGGCGGCCGGGCTACTTTTGTGCACGAACATAAAGGATTTTTTGTAGTAGATTATTTCGATGCGAATACTATCTGGTTGAGCGCTCTGGAACCACCCCAACCAGGTACCACCGATAAGTACAAAATAGCTTTCCGCAGAAAAATAAATATTATTTAGTTCGTCTGCTCCACCGGCACCACAACCCGCAAACTTTTGGGCAGTAGCTTTACGTCAATTTTTTTACCTAACTCTACTACTTCGCCGTCGATTTGGGCCAGGGTATCGGTATAGTTATAAATAGTGGCCGATTTACAAGACAAAATGCGCGTATACTCCGATTCTTCCGGCGTTTCGGTATATAGGTTATACATTAACTTAAAAGCCGCCATTTTCGGGAAAGATTCAATTAAACAAATTTCAAAAATACCATCGTCAATAATTCCGTGAGGATTAATTTTAACGTTACTCCCAAAAGCATTAGAATTAGTAATGGTGAGCATAAAAGCTTCGCCTTCAAATGTTTCCTGATCTGTTTCGACGCGATACTGGTGGCATTCGTAATTTAAATACTCCTGAAAGGCAATTAAGGCGTAGGTTTGCGGTCCGCGCGATTCTGCCTCACTGTAACGGGCTACTACTAAGGCATTAAACCCTAAATCGCCAATGTGAAAACAAGGATGACCGTTAAGCTCTAAGGTATCAATGGCTTTAATGGTATGGTTACTCACCAAGGCCAAAGCTTCTTCCATGTTTTGCGGAATTCCCAGATCTTTTGATAAGCCGTTACCCGAACCAAGCGGAATAATTCCCAAAGGAGTGGAAGTATGATTAACTACTTTAGCGGCTAAACCAACCGTTCCATCACCGCCCGCCGCAATAATAGCATCCGGTTCATACGTTCGCACTTGTTGCTTTAATTTGGTAAAGTCCCCTTCGCCGGTAGTTTTATATACTTTATACTTTATCTGATGTTGGTGGCAATAATCTGAAATAGCCTTTACTAAATCACCTTTATCAACATCTCCTGATATTGGATTAATTATGAATAAGAGTTTATGAAAGGACGCGTTTGCCGGCATAGTTTTTACGGATGAACAAAGTAAGTATTAATACTAATATAAAACGAATTGGTTAAAGAAGCAGCTACTTTTTGCTTGATTTAATTGTAACACAAAAATTCTTATTACTTTAAACTACGTTGAAAATTGCTTCAAAATAAAAACCGTCCTTTTTATTTTATTAAGGACGGCTTTCAGAAAATGCAGCATTCTATTTACAGAAAATTAAAATTAGGGAGTTAAACCGGAGGGCAAACCGTTCGGAAATTCCTGGGTTATGGCTTGTTCAATTTTAACGATCCGGTTCTCCGGATTAGGATGCGTCTGAAAAAACTCCGGGGTACTGGAAGCGCCTCCCCGCGAAGAAGCCAAAATATTCATCACCTCAATCATAGACCGGGGATCGTAACCGGCGGAAGTAGTAAACCGAACGGCTAAATTATCGGATTGGAGCTCATCGTCCCGGCCGTATTTCAAGGTCATCAGTTTGGCAATGGCGGCCGCAGCAATGGGGCCGGCTACACTGCGCGGATTATCCGGGTCGTAAGTAGCGACTCCGGCTGCTCCCGCTAATCCTTGGGTTAACTTGGCTTTGGCTAATTGCTGTGCCGAATGCCGCGCCACCACGTGCCCAATTTCGTGCCCCAGTACGCCTGCTACTTGTCCTTCGGTTTTTAATTTACTCAATAGTCCGGCCGTAATAAATACCTGGCCTCCCGGTAAAGCAAAAGCATTTACGGTTTGCTCATCGGCTAATAAATGAAAATCAAATTGGTAGGGAGTTTTACCGGCATCGGTTTGTTGCACAATACGTTGGCCAATTTCTTTAACCCCGGCCGCTGCCTCCTTATCGGGATGCAAGCCACCGTACTGCGCCGCCATTTGAGGAGCCGCCTGCAAGCCTAAAGCAATTTCCTGGTCAACGGTCATGTCGATGTGCTGCATTTCGCCGGTAACGGTATTTTCCTCGCGTTTGCACCAGTACGTAACCAACGAAAAGCCCGCAATTAATAAAGCAATAATGTATCTTAATCCTCCTCTCATAGTTTTATTTTTGTTTTAGACAAACCTGCCATTTTAAAAGTAGTATTATTTAGTTGCCTTTTTTCTATTAAGAATGGATGCAAAATACTCGCAACTAATGAAACAAGCGCGTTCCAAATTTATACTAGTTTTCGCCTGGTATATATCCGTATAACTCGTAAATTCTGATTACATGAACGGCTTTTGTTGAGGATAGTTTCAGGAGATGCCACAACGCTCTCCTCTCGCTTTAATCAAGAATCCTGATCATTATTTCTTACATAATTACTTGACACATAAACCATTGTATAACATTTTATTTTTCAGTAAGCTACAATATTCTACTTTGGTTCGAGTAAAAGTTGCATTACCATCCTTTCTTAAATTTAAACTTTGCGGAAAATAAATTCTGGTTTTCTGTTTAAATTAAATTTCCCTATTGGCTAATTATAAAAATAAATTCCACAAAAAAGCCATTCTGAACTAAATCAAAATGGCTGTATTTTCGGATAAAAAAGTATACTTAACTGGCGCTTAAAGCGAAAATTTGCGTCGCGAAAGAATCAATGGCCGATGCTTCGGTAAGGAAAGGAGAAGAATAGGTTTTATCGGGTCCGTAAATGTACAAACAGGTATTATTTTTAATTTTATTAACAATTGGTTGCGTTTCTTTCATTGGTAAAGCCGGACAACCTAAACTGCGGCCTAAACGGCCATATCGTTTAATAAAATCAGCACTTACATAATCGGCCCCGTGAATAACTACTGCCCGGACCAGTGCATTGGTGTTAAAGTTTTGGTCCAGACCATTTAATTTTAAAGATAAGCCGTGTTTACCCTGATAGGTTTGAGCAGTTAAATAAAAACCCAGACTACTTTTAAAAGAATTAGGTTCGTTAGAAAAAGAGCGGGCAAATTCATCGCCGGTGCCTTTCCCGTGAGCTACATACGTGTTAAAAAGTAATTTTTTCTGATGCAAGTCTATTACCCACAAACGTTTTTGCCGGCTCGATTTACTAAAATCAATAATGGTTAAAATAGGTTTGATAGAACTGCCGGGTTTATGCTGAATATTATAATAACCTACCAAAGCTTTCCGGAAGAGATTAAAATCTAATTTCGCTTTATCTAAACCCGTTTGCATAAACAAAGTATGCAAATACGTTTCGAAAGCCTGGGTTTTAACCGCCACCGATATTTCATCGGCCGCCATGTGTTTTTTAGTAAAGTTATTTTTCAGAGAAGAACCCGGCGCAAAGCTTTTGGCCGGATACCCAAAACTCACCATTAAAAAAGCGAAATAATAAATATATCTTTTAATCATTAATCGGGAATAAATTTATTTTCTGAACGACAAACGCCACTTTTTATTTAATTTGTTCCGATAAAGATGCCGAAGAAAGTTAATAAGTTTTTCCGGTGCCGTCGAAACTAGTTATTAAAAGTCGGATATTTCATGTTTTTAGCTAATCAATTAATTTGCCGCTTGTCTTTTGCTATTGTATTGTGGGGATTAGCCGCTGGCTGTAGGCCAAAAATATCTTTTCCGGATTTTAATTCCCAAGCCTGGATGAGCGATTCCTTTGCATGCCAATCCGTGCGCAGTAAAATGATTCCCGAATTAAAAAAGATTAAATCGAAACTTGAAGGATTAGCTACTACCCAAGTAATGGGAGTTTTAGGGAAACCGGACGGCGAAGCTTTACTGGCCAGTAATGAGCGGATTTATTATTATTATTTACAGCCGGGTTCCCAATGCCAGAACTCCCGCGAATTATCCACGGCCAATAAATTAATGGTGCGCTTTGACGCACTGGAAAGAGTGAAAGAAGTTTTGTTCGAACAACCCATACCTTAACGGAATCAAATAAATAAGCCGCAACTAATTGGTGGCGGCTCTATGGGGTATTCAGCTAAGATTTATACGCTAAATTTCATTAGCTTCTTTGCGCACTTTGTCTTCGCTACGAGAACGGTCGAAGTACATCATGGTAATATAGCCGGTAAAGGCACCAATCATTATTCCTAGTAGAGCATTAGCCCCGAAAAGCATTAAAGGCGATAAATTAGAGCCAAAATAATCTTGGGTCCGTAAGTCAGCCGTAAACTTCTGATCCACAAAATAAGTGTATAAGAACATAAATATGCCGTTTACTAAGGCGCTTACTAAACCAACAATAAAACCAATTCCCAGGCCGCTCAGGTAATACATGCCTTTACTTTTATGGCGCGAGTAGTAATATATAGCCATTCCAGTAGCCACAATTATAAGGAGCATACCCAGAAAACGAACCGTATCGTTGCTATCTAAGCCGATAACTTTTAAAATTAGGAAATAAACAATCATCGCTAAACCACCATAAATGCCGTAACGGATGCCGGTTTTTTCGAGGGAAGGAGTATTGGAAGCCATATGCAAAATGCTTTTATATAATTTAAGAAGCCAGCTTATCTAATACAATTAGCTGTTAGTAAAATATTATTAAACCCATTTACTTAAAACTAGCGCGGCATGTTGTGTTTTAACGCAATTTTTTATTTGGATTATTCCTAATAAAGTGCTTTTCAGGAAAATAATTAAGTTAAAGTAATCAATAAAGGTCTGTCAATTTCTTCTTATATCTTATAATTTCTATATAAAACCAAGTAGTTATTTAGTATAAAACTAAGTTTATCCTCTAAGTAAATCGGGGCAAATTCTGGATTAAGTAGATTTATTTTCGTAATTTTGCACCCGATTTTTTATTTATAAGCATTGAAAATTTATGATTAGTACTTCCAATGTAAGTTTATCTTACGGTAAGCGGACATTATTTGAAGATGTTACCATTAAGTTTGTTCCCGGCAACTGTTACGGTTTAATCGGGGCAAATGGCGCGGGCAAATCTACTTTTCTAAAAATACTTGCCGGCGAAATTGATCCCCGGACTGGTAAAGTAGAAATACCAGCGAACCAACGCATGGCGGTTTTAAAACAAAATCACTTTGAGTTTGATGAGTTTCCGGTACTTCAAACCGTAATTATGGGGCACAAACGTCTGTATGATATTATGCAGGAGAAAGATGCTATTTACGCCAAAGCTGATTTTACCGAAGAAGATGGTATCCGGGCTTCGGAATTAGAAGGTGAGTTTGCCGATTTAGAGGGTTGGAACGCCGAAAGCGACGCGGCTACCTTACTTAGTGGTTTAGGCATTGGCGAAGATTTACATTATTCTTTAGTTAAAGATTTAAGCGGTAACGAGAAAGTACGGGTTTTACTGGCGCAAGCGCTTTTTGGTAACCCGGATATTTTACTGCTCGATGAGCCTACCAACCACCTGGATGCCGAATCGATTATGTGGCTGGAAAACTTTCTGGATCAGTTTACTAACACGGTAATTGTAGTGTCGCACGACCGGCACTTTTTAGATTCGGTGTGTACCCACGTGGCCGATATTGATTTTGGAAAAATCAGTTTGTACGCCGGGAATTATACTTTCTGGTACGAGTCGAGTCAATTGGCTTCCAAACAGCGTTCCGAAGCCAACAAGAAAACCGAAGACAAACGGAAAGAACTCGAGGAATTTATTCGTCGTTTCAGCGCCAATGCTTCTAAATCCAAGCAGGCTACTTCGCGGCAGAAATTATTAAACAAACTGACCTTAGAAGATATTAAACCTTCGTCGCGCAAATACCCACACGTGCAGTTTAAGCAAGAGCGCGAAGCGGGCAACCAGTTGTTGCACCTGGAAGATATTAGTAAATCTACGGAGGATGGCACCTTGTTATTTAAAGACGTAACCTTTACGGTAGAAAAGAAAGATAAGATAGCCATTTTGGGACGCAATGATTTATCAGCTTCTACGTTCTTTAAAATATTAATGGAAGAAACTCAGCCCGATAAAGGTACTTTTAAGTGGGGAACTACTACCAACGTGGCTTTTTTTCCGAAAGATAATGCCGAATACTTTAACACCGATTTAAACCTGGTGGATTGGCTGCGGCAATACTCCGTCGAAAAAGACGAAAGCTTTATCCGCGGCTTTTTAGGCCGGATGCTGTTCTCGGGCGAAGAGTCGTTGAAAAAAGCCAATGTTTTATCGGGCGGAGAAAAAGTGCGGTGTATGTTGTCCCGGATGATGCTGCAAAGCGGTAACGTTTTAATTCTGGATGAGCCTACCAATCACTTAGACTTAGAATCGATTACGGCTTTAAACAACGGATTAAAAGATTTTGCGGGCACGGTGTTATTTGCTTCGCACGATTTACAATTTGTGGATACCATCGCCAACCGCATTATTGAATTAACGCCGAAAGGCATTATCGACAAACGAATGAGCTACGAAGAATACCTGGCGGATGAAAACATTAAGGAATTAAGACAAAAAATGTATTCGTAGTTTACTTTGTTTATGCAACCATTTATACATAAATGGCATCTACCATTAATCAGTTTCACTTAATACCACAACTTTAAAATGACTACCTTATTTATAAATAAAAAAGCTTTCGGTATATTACTGGGAGCTTTATTTTTTTATTCCGTTTCCGGAGTGCAAGCGCAGGTTAAGGATTCTACCAACCAAAAACCGGCTCTTAATAATGAATTGCCCGGAGCGCCCGTGCCGGTACCCACCCAGCCCAACTCAACATCGCCGGCTACACAGCCAACCGCTCCGGTTCAACAACCCGCGCCGCAAAAACAACCCGTTCCCAGAACCACGCAGCCCCAGCAGGATGACCAAGGTGCGCCCGTTTACCAGGCCGATCCTAATTTAGAGCCACTGCACCGGAAACCAATATCAGAAATTAATAAATCCGGGGAAGAAGCGCCCCAAACTTTCCTGGACCGGACATTTATTGGCAGTACCGGTGGAATAGGTTTTGGTTCGGATTCTTATTCGGGCTCGTACTTTAATATTAGCTTATCTCCGTTTGTAGGGTACCGGATTCTGAGCCGTTGGGCGGTAGGTCCCGGAGTTACGTATGAATACGTGGGAAGCAATGGCTATCACCTTTCTACTTACGGCGGTAAATTATTTACCCAGGTAGATTTGTTTAAAGGTATTTTGTTTCACGCCGAACATGAATTATTAAGTGTTGCCGATTTAGAATTGAATACCAGTCAGCAAATTGTAGAAACGCGTCGTAACATCAGTTCTACTTTAGCGGGCGGCGGTTATCGCCAAATGAATGGTAATTTTGGGATGGATTTATACGTCTTGTTCAACTTAAATAACGGTGTGTACCAGTACCGTTCCAACCCCGTGGTGAGAGTAGGCTTTATTTATAATTTACATTCCCGCCGTTAATCATTTACCAATTACCATTTATTAACTACCAATTATTTTTCCGGTTTGTTTTATTTACTGGATATACAACAGACCATTAATAATACCTGGTAAAAGGTAAATGGTAAATGGTATAAAAGCAAAAACCACCTGTTTTACCAGGTGGTTTTTTTATGCCAATAAGAAATTCAAATCTATCAAGCGCCCCGGATTAATCTCAGGAGAATGGCAATTACTGCTATCACCAACAGAATATGGATCAAGCCTCCTACGGCATCCGGAAAGCCCAGAAAGCCAATTAACCATAAAATAATTAACACAACGGCGATAATATACAAAGTGTTTCCCATAGTTTTTTGTTGTTTAGGTTTGTATTGGTAAAGGTTAGAGATAGATAAAAATTAAATGAAAGCATTAAGCTCTACGGATTAACCGCAAAATAACGGCAATAACCGCAATAACTAACAAAATGTGAATTAAGCCTCCCACAGCACTGGGAAAGCCTAAATAGCCAATTAGCCAAAGAATTACTAAAATTACTGCAATTACATAAAGCAAATTTCCCATAGTTTTTATTTGATATAGTTTGGTTCGGATGAATAAATTGGCTGAGTAGAATAACTCTAGAAATAGCTTTATTTATTCCGTTTTTTGTTTTTACGCACAAACATCAGAAAAGATTTATATTGGATTATTTTTTAAAATTAATGGGCAAGTACCATTTTATTTAAATTTTTGATCAAATTACTTTTATCGGTTAATTATTTTATTAAAATACCAGATAATTAGACACTTATCGCTTTTACCATTAACAATAATAGTAATATAAGATAATTCAGACCGCTAATTCAATTATTGCTATTAATTTAACTTTTTAAAGGTAAATAGCCATTAGATTAATATTATAAAATATATATTTGCATTTTTTATAAAATCCCTTTATAATTTAATTCTTATAAAAAATAATAAAAAAATTCTATGAAGAAAATTGCGGTTATTGGTTCGGGCACGATGGGAAACGGTATCGCGCATGTTTTTGCGCAGCACCAATTTAAGGTAAACCTGGTGGATATTTCAGCCGAGGCTTTACGTAAAGCGCAGCAAACTATTGCCAAAAATCTGGACCGGATGGTGGCTAAAGAACAAGTAACCCCCGCACAGAAGGAGCAAACCATTCAAAATGTTACCTTTGAAACCGATCTTGCCAACGGGGTGCAGGACGTAGACTTAGTTATTGAAGCCGCCACGGAAAATCCAGAGATAAAAAAGCAGATTTTCCGGGATTTAGAGGTAAACACCCCCCTGAAACTATTCTGGCCACAAATACTTCGTCGATTTCTATTACGCAAATTGCCTCCGTCACCAATCGTCCGGATAAAGTAATTGGGATGCATTTCATGAATCCGGTGCCGGTAATGAAGCTGGTAGAAATTATAAAAGGCTACAATACCTCCGAAGAAGTTACTCAAACTATTTTTCAGCTTTCGCATACTTTAGGTAAAACGCCGGTAGCGGTAAACGATTACCCGGGCTTTATTGCCAACCGGATATTAATGCCCATGATTAACGAAGCCATTTATAGTTTATACGAAGGAGTTGCGGGTGTTACCGAGATTGATACCGTAATGAAATTAGGCATGGCGCACCCGATGGGGCCGCTCCAATTGGCTGACTTTATTGGCTTAGATGTATGCTTGTCTATTTTAAAAGTATTGCACGAAGGTTTCGGGAACCCCAAGTACGCCCCCTGCCCTTTATTAGTGAACATGGTACAAGCCGGTCACAAAGGCGTAAAATCCGGTAATGGCTTTTATTCTTATACTCCCGGCAGCAAAGATTTAGTGGTAGCTGAGCGGTTTCGGTAGAGGCAGGTTACAAGTTGCAAGTTGCAGGTTACAAGTAGGAAGGTTTTAAAGTTGAAAGATTAGAAAGTTGAGGGTGTGGCGCAGAATTATAGGAACTAAAATTTTAAGTTTTTCCACTATGGCGCGGAAATTTCTTCCGTGACTTGCTTTTACTAATAGTTATGCCTCTCTTCGCTCTTAATCGGCACTATCTACTACTAAAGAGAGAGGCACGGAAGTAACTTCCGCGCCATAAGGAACTTTACAACCTTTCAACTTTAAAACTTTACAACCTTCCAACCAACTAAACTGCCACGCTGTTTTCGCGCAGAGCTTCGTTTAAAGAGGTTTTTAAATCGGTGCTTTCTTTCCGCTGGCCAATAATTAAAGCGCAAGGTACCTGGTAATCGCCGGCCGGGAATTGTTTGGTGTACGAACCAGGAATAACTACCGAACGCGGTGGCACATAACCATTGTAAATGACGGGTTCGGGTTGCGTTACGTCAATAATTTTAGAAGAGCCGGTAATACAAACGTTTGCGCCAACTACGGCTTCTTTGCCAATGTGGCATCCTTCCACTAAGATGCACCGGGAACCAATAAAAGCCCCGTCTTCTACAATTACCGGCGAAGCCTGCACGGGTTCCAGAACGCCGCCTAATCCTACTCCCCCACTCAGGTGCACATTCTTACCCACTTGCGCGCAAGAACCCACGGTAGCCCAGGTATCTACCATGGTACCTTCGTCCACGTAAGCGCCAATATTTATATACGACGGCATCATAATTACCCCTTTGGCCACGTAGGCGCCGTAACGGGCAATAGCGTGGGGTACCACCCGCACGCCCAACTGTTCGTAATTTTCTTTTAAAGCCATTTTATCGTGAAACTCAAATGGCCCGACTTTAATGGTTTCCATTTTCTGGATGGGGAAATACATTAAAACTGCTTTCTTAATCCATTGATTTACTTGCCATTTACCCTCACCGGTAGGTTCGGCCACCCGCATCCTTCCTTTTTCAAGATTTTCAATTACTTCGCGAATAGCATCGGTGGTTTGTGCTTCCTGCAATTTGGTCCGGTCGGTCCAGGCTTCTTCAATTAGTTGCTGCAATGTCATGTTCGTCGTATATGAGAGTATATTCGTGGCGTAAAAGTAGCAGATTCTCTCTAATGAAGAAAACCCGCATCTTACTATCTTCCGTTTTAAAGCCCGTTAATGACACCCGGATGTTCGAAAAAATCGGCGCCACTTTGGCCCGTTTACCCCACACGGAGGTCCATATTGCCGGCTTTCCGGGCGAAATTCCTTCTACCAGCGAACGCATTACCTTTCATCCATTCCATTATTTTAAAAGAATAAGCTGGGGCCGGATAAAAGTACAGTATCAGTACTGGCAATTGCTGCGGCAACTTCGGCCACAATTATTAATTATCAGTACGCACGAGCTTTTATTCATTTCTATCTTCTATAAGCTGCTCTACAGCGGAAAAATCTGGTACGATGTCCGGGAGAATTATTTTCTGAATTTAACCACTCAAAATACTTATTCCCTTTTTTCGAAATATATAGTAGCGTATATAGTCCGGATGGTAGAATATCTTACTTCTCCGTTTATAAATTATTATTTACTCGCCGAAAGAAGCTACGCTACGGAGTTGCCTTTCTTAAAAAATAAATATATCGTTCTGGAAAACAAGTTTAAGCCAAGCAAGTCCTCTGTTCCTACAAATAAAAAATTCCCGGTTCGCTTAAATTCTAAAAAAGTTAAAATGCTTTATTCGGGAACCATCTCGGAGATGTACGGCATTTTTGAAGCCGTAGAATTAGCCCGGCAATTACACCAGCAACATCCGGGCTTTTCCCTTACCATAATTGGCTATTGCGCTTTCCCGGCAACATTACAAAAGCTGCAATTCTTTATTCAGGATAAGCCTTATATTACCTTAATTGGGGGCGATCAGCTCGTGCCGCACCAACAGGTTATTCAGCATATTCAGCAAAGTGATGTTGGGTTGTTGCCTTACCAGCCCCATCCCAGCACTTTTAATTGCACTCCTACTAAATTATTCGAATACCTGGCCAATGGATTGCCCGTTTTAGTGCAGCAAAATCCCTATTGGGCAAATCGCGTACATCAGTATCAGGCAGGTATTAACCTAAATTTTCGAACATTCAATGCGCAGGATTTGATCGAACAATTGCAAAAAAAAGCATTTTTCCCGCGGGGTATTCCTACCGAAATGTTCTGGGAAACAGAGGAATCCAAATTAATTCAATTATTTACTATATCATTTTAAGATTAACTTGATAATAATATTAAATATTTTTAAAAATAATTTTAGACTTATCTAAAAATTAAAATTTTTGTTTACATTTGCTTCGAGAAAAAATACCTATGAGAAAATCTAAAATTGCAGGAGTTGGTCATTATTTACCCGAGAAAGTAGTAACCAACGCGGATTTAGAAAAAATAATGGAAACCTCAAACGAGTGGATTCTGGAACGCACCGGCATCGAAGAACGCCGCTATTTTGAACCTGGGAAAGATACTACCGCTAATATGGGAGCGAAAGCCGCCGTAAAAGCATTAGAAATGGCAGGTTTAGATAAATCGCAGTTAGACCTGATTGTATTTGCTACCTTAAGTCCGGATTATGTTTTTCCGGGTTCGGGCGTATTGTTGCAGCGCGACTTAGGTTTAAAAAATATTCCGGCAATAGATGTGCGTAACCAATGTTCCGGTTTTATTTATGCCTTATCCGTAGCCGATCAGTTTATAAAAACGGGCATGTACAACAACGTGCTGGTAGTGGGCTCCGAGATTCATTCTTCCGGATTAGATATGACTACCCGGGGCCGAGCCGTATCGGTAATTTTTGGAGATGGCGCCGGCGCCGTGGTACTTACTCCTTCCGAGGATGATACAAAAGGAATTTTATCTACGCATTTACACGCAGATGGCGAACTGGCCGAAGAATTATCTTGCCTGGCTCCCAGCAGCAACGCTCCGGAACGGCTAACGCACGAGATGATTGAAAATGCCTCTATTTATCCCATCATGAACGGGCAGACGGTATTTAAGAATGCCGTGGTACGTTTCCCGGAAGTGATTATGGAAGCCTTAAATAAAAATGGTTACCAACCAAGCGATATTGATATGCTTATTCCGCACCAGGCTAATTTGCGGATTACCTCTTTTATTCAGCAAAAAATGGGCTTACCCGCCGAAAAGGTTTTTAGTAATATTCAGCGCTATGGCAATACTACGGCCGCTTCCGTGCCCATTGCTTTAAGCGAAGCTTTGGCCCAAGGAAAAATAAAATCCGGTAACTTGGTTTGCTTGGCGGCTTTTGGCAGCGGTTTTACCTGGGCCTCTGCCCTTATCAGGTGGAACTGATTATAGTTGTTAGTTGGTGGTTGTTAGTTGTTGGTATTTAGTCTATGGTCGATAGACGATAGTCCACCGTCGACAGAATTATCAGATCACTAAACTATCAAATGCTGAATTGCTAAAAATACAACTTTACAACCTTCTAACTTTACAACGTTCTAACAACCATCAACGAACAACTAAAAAGAAGTGCTGAGTTATACCGAAGAAAATTATATTAAAACCATTTACAAGCTAGCGCAAATTGGCAATCAAGAGGTAAATACCAATGCCATTGCGGAAGGGCTGCAAACCAAAGCGGCTTCGGTGAGCGACATGCTTCGGAAGCTAAGTGGCAAAAATATTATTTATTATGTTAAGTACAAAGGAGTATCATTAACGCCGGAAGGACAGCAAATTGCCTTACAGATTATTCGTAAGCACCGGCTTTGGGAAGTTTTTCTGGTAGAAAAACTTAAATTTAATTGGGACGAGGTACACGAAGTAGCCGAAGAACTGGAACATATAACTTCTCCCCTGCTGGTACAGCGCCTGGATGAGTTTTTAGGATTCCCGAAAATAGATCCGCACGGCGATCCAATTCCAACCGCCGAAGGCATTATAGATTACCCGGACCAAGTGGTGGTAGCAAATTTGGGCCTTAATACCAGCGGGGTAGTGAGTAGCGTTAAGGATACCCAACCCCTATTTCTACAACACCTGGATAATATAGGACTATGTTTGGGTATGAAAATAACGATCGTGAATCAGATTGCTTACGATAAATCTTTGGAAATTAAACTGGATGATCATAAAACCTTATTGATTTCGCACGAAGTTGCCCGGAACATCCTGGTAATTGTTTAAATACCATGCTTTCGCACGTGGAGGAAAGTTATAATGAAAGTAATATAAATAATTCGACGAAATTAGTTTAGACTACTAATTAAGATAACTTTTTGATTTCTAAATATTTATTAGTCGAATAACGAATAACGAACAACCAATAACCAATAACTAGTTCTTACTATTAGCCTTCAAACAGCGCCATTATTATTAAGCAGTTAATTCACCAAATTACATAAAAGAATATCCTGGATTAATCATCTTTACCTTCTTGTCTATGTTAAATCAAAATACTTTACCCAGGAGTAAATCTTTAGAAGAAGTAAATGCCTCGGTAGATACCACCCACCAGAAAAGTTTTTGGCGAAAATTATTCGCTTTTATGGGACCTGCCTACCTGGTAAGTGTCGGCTACATGGACCCAGGAAACTGGGCGACCGACATTGCCGGGGGCAGTCAGTTCGGCTACAAGTTAATTTGGGTATTACTTATGTCGAACTTAATGGCGCTGCTGCTGCAAAGCTTAAGTGCGCGCCTGGGAGTAGTCCGGGGCAAAGATTTAGCCCAGGCCTCCCGCGAATCGTACCCCAAAATCATTAATATTCCGCTTTATATCTTAGCCGAAATAGCTATTGCTGCCTGCGACCTGGCCGAAGTACTGGGAATGGCGATTGGTTTACAGCTTTTGTTTGGGTGGCCGTTAATTTGGGGCGTAAGTTTAACCGTGCTCGATACCTTCCTGCTCTTATTTTTGATTAACCAAGGCATGCGCAAAATGGAAGCCTTCATTTTGGTGCTGGTGAGTATTATTGGGGGCGCTTTTGTGCTCGAAATGCTTTTTGCCAAACCGGCATTTAGCGATATTGCTTCTGGCCTAATCCCAAGTATCCCGAATAACACTGCTTTGTACATTGCCATTGGTATTATCGGCGCCACGGTTATGCCGCATAATTTGTATTTGCATTCGTCGCTGGTGCAAACGCGTAAGTTCGAACGGTCTATCGATGGAATCAGAAAGGCTATAAAATTTAATTTTATTGATTCCGCCATTGCCTTAAACCTGGCCTTGTTCGTAAACGCCGCCATCTTAATTTTAGCGGCCACCGCTTTTCATAAAAACGGCATGTTTGCGGTTGCTGAAATAAAAGATGCGCACAAATTCTTAGCTCCTTTATTGGGTACTAAATGGGCACCCATCTTATTTGCCGTCGCTTTAATTGCGGCCGGCCAAAGTTCCACGCTTACCGGTACCCTGGCCGGACAAATAGTCATGGAAGGTTATTTAAACTTGCGCATTCAACCGTGGCTCCGGCGCATGATAACCCGTTTATTGGCCGTAGGTCCGGCTTTATTTGTGATTATTTATTTCGGGGAAGAATATACGAGTAAACTACTGGTATTGAGCCAGGTAATATTAAGTATGCAATTAGGCTTTGCCGTTATTCCGCTTATTCATTTTGTCAGCAACCGAAACGGAATGGGTGAATTTGTCATCGGAACCTGGATTAAGATCGGCGCCTGGCTAGCGGCTACGGTAATCATTCTTTTAAATATCAAATTGGTTTTTGAAGAAATTTCCGGCTGGCTGGCTACAGCTTCGCATCCAACGGTTATCTGGCTCACGGCAGTTCCTTTAGCTGTAGCTGCTTTATTTTTGCTTTTGTACATAACTTTTCAACCTTTGGTGGTAAATGCTTTACGACCGCATACGGTAGCGCCGCATCACCGGGCCGTAGAATACCAGCCGCTAGCCAAACCTATTTACTCGCGCATTGCCATTACCTTAGATTTTAGCGAAGTAGATAAACACGTCATAAACAATGCTCTGGCCATCGGCAACCAAGCGGCCGAATACGTCCTCATTCATATTGTAGAAACCGCTGGAGCTTTAGTTTGGGGCGAAGACATTGAAGATTTTGAAACCAGCTCCGACCAGAAAAACCTGGATCGTTACGCCAAAGACTTGCGCGAAAAAGGGTACCGGATTAAGGTAGAATTAGGATACGGCAACCCGAAGAAATGCATTCCGAAGATTGTAAAGAACTTTGACGCCGAATTATTGGTGATGGGGTCGCACGGCCACCGTTTAATGAAAGATTTAATTTTAGGCACTACCATCGACTCGGTCCGGCACTCCGTAAAAATTCCGGTTCTGGTGGTTTAAATGGTATACTTTAAATTTTGTAGAATTCAAGATTAAACCCCCGGAACAAATACGGACTTACGGCTTGTTGCGTTAAGAATAGGTACCATTCGTTTATTCCGCTGAATACCTGGGTAAACCTTGGATTGTACCTATTCTTAAAATAATATCAACTATGCCCTTCGCCCGAATTCTGTCTTTTTTATTGCTGATTAACCTGGTGTTTACTTTTTCTACACATGCCGGTAATATGAGCAACCCTAAACCCGGTAAAGTTAAAAAAGCTACTATCCAGTGGCTTACCTTTGAAGAAGCCGTAGCTAAAAGCAAAAAAGAACCCCGTAAAATTTTTATTGACGTATACACCGACTGGTGCGGTTGGTGTAGAAAAATGGAAAAAAGTACCTTCACCGACCCAACGATTGCCGATTACGTGAATAAAAATTTTTATGCCGTACGTTTAGATGCCGAAGGAGAAACTCCCATCACGGTAAATGGCAAAATTTATAAATATAATGAGGCCAACCGTTCCCATGAGCTAGCCTTTGCTCTGCTGCAAGGACAATTAAGCTTTCCCACTACGGTGTACCTCGACGAAAATTTAAAAATGATTTCGCCGGTACCAGGCTACCTCGATGTAAAAACGTTTCGGAATATTATTACCTACTTTGGGGAAAACCATTACAAGAAAGTAACTTTCGCTCAATTTACGTCCGGACAAAAGCCAACCGGTAAATAACCAACAATCTAATCTCTAAATTGTCAACCGCATCCTATTTTTCTAATAAAGATACCATTGTAGCCGTAGCTACTGCTGCCGGAAGGGGAGCCATTGCTGTCATTCGTTTATCCGGACCGCAAGCCATTATAATTGCTCAATCCGTTTTCCGGGGCAAAGACTTACGCCAACAAGCTACTCACACCATACATTTTGGCACCATCCGCGATGGGGCCCGGTTAGTAGATGAAGTTTTAATTTCCTTGTTTTTAGCGCCTCACTCCTACACCAAAGAAAACGTGGTCGAAATTTCCTGTCATGGTTCCGACTATATCGTGCAGGAAATAATTAAGCTTTTACTAAAAAATGGTGCTCGCCTGGCCCAGGCCGGTGAATTTACCAAACGGGCTTTTTTAAACGGGCAGTTTGATTTAGCCCAGGCGGAAGCAGTAGCTGACTTGATTGCCGCCGACTCGGCGAAATCGCACGAAGTAGCTTTAAAACAAATGCGCGGCGGTTTTTCCGCCGAAATTAAAGCCCTTAGGGGGCAACTTATTCATTTTGCCTCTTTAATTGAGCTGGAACTGGATTTTGGCGAAGAAGACGTAGCGTTTGCCGATCGTTCGGCGCTTGAAAACCTGATTCACGAATTACAAAGGCTTATCCGTAACTTATTGCAATCTTTTGCTTTAGGCAATGTTATCAAGAACGGCGTCCCTACGGTTATTGTGGGCAAACCCAATGCCGGTAAATCTACTTTGCTCAACGTATTACTGAACGAAGAAAAAGCCATTGTTTCCGAAATACCAGGTACCACCCGGGATTTTATTGAAGATGAAATATCCCTTGAAGGCATTACCTTCCGGTTTATTGATACCGCCGGCCTGCGCGAAACTCAGGATAAAGTAGAAGCTATTGGGGTAGAACGCTCGCGCCAGAAAATAGAAGAAGCGGCTCTTATTATTTATTTGTTTGATGTTAATGAGCTATCCCCCGCGGAACTGGGTTCAGAACTACAAGCCTTAAATACTTCCGGCAAGCCCGTTTTAGCCGTAGCCAACAAAGTGGATTTGGCGCGTAATCTTGAACCAGCCGCTTACGAAACGGTAGTACCTGTGTTATATATTGCCGCCGCCGACAAAGTAGGTATTGAAACCCTTAAGCAAAAGTTAATTTCTACGGTAAACCAAGGTAACTTAAATACCGGTTCCAGCACCATTGTTACCAATCTTCGGCACTACGCCAGCTTAGAACAAACCAACCAAGCCCTCGATGCTGTTTTACAAGGCTTAGCTCAAGGTATCAGCGGTGATTTCCTAGCCGCCGATATCCGGCGCGCCTTATACGCCCTAGGTGAAATTACCGGTGAAATTACTACGGATGATTTGCTGGAAAATATTTTTAGTAAGTTTTGCATTGGAAAGTAATTTTGACATACAGGATAAAAAACTCCTGGATAATAATACCTGAATGAATCGTATTTCCTAAGTTGTCCTTTAAAAATAAAACATTGCTTTTTAAACACTTACATTTAATTACTTTATTTAATTGAACCATAGGTCAAAAAAGGACGAAAAAGAAATTTATAGGGTTCACTTAAATTTAACTTACATGTATACAACCACCATCGCCATTAATAATCCGGAAGTTTATATTAAAAGTCCGCATTTACTTAGAGAAGATGTACTTACCAGGCTTTGTGCGGAAGCGGAAGCTATTAATGGTACGAAACCAGGTAAAGATGAAATTGACATAATAAGCGGTTTCCCGGAACTCCTAAATAATGAATTATTACCATTTAAAGTAGAATGGGAGATTATACCGAAAGTATAACCTAGAAGAAAGCCCCTCCTTAAAAAGGAGGGGCTTTTTCATAAATTAATTGTGCCTTTAGTAGGGTGTTAAATACTTTATAAAAAGCTAATTTCTCCTTCTACTTTGGGAGTTTCTTCCCTTCTGCTTTTTATATCTGTTTTCTCTTAAATTAAATATTATTTCAACACTTCCTTGATTGTCCGCTTAGAGTAAGTGGTTGAAATTTAATCTTCGTCCTGAAGCAGTAACTGAAGCTCTAAGTATTCAGGAGTCATATTCAGTTCACTGACCACGTAAAACCCAACATTTCTTAGTAATTCTAATTCCACTTTGCTAAATCCAAAAATCTTATTAAACCTGGCTAAATCGACCAACATTCCTTTGGTTGGCGTATAAGGAAGGTAAAAAACAACCCCATTTACTTTTTTAAGAATGGAAAAGTGTAGCCCTTTATTTTCAAAATCATACAGGTAATTATCTACTGGTCCTTGTAATAAGTAAAATGCTACTTTCATTTTCTTAAATCGTACGTTTTAAAAGCAGGGTAGTATTTACTTTGCCGTTCTAGGTAATGGTAAGGTTGTAATCGGAGTTTAAGCTAAGCATATCTCTAAATAATCTTTACAGATAATAACATCTTTTATCTTATGATGGGAGTTATTATCGTCAATCCATTCTTTAATGGTATCATCCAGTTTGTCGTAAAATTGGCCTAAATCAATTCGCATACCTACCTGAGGGATCACGGGTAATTGAACTTTGTGGCTCAGGAAGTATTCGTAAATAACCTTGTTTATTTGTTGAATTGCTTCTTGTTCTTCCTGGGCGTATCCGGTAATAGCATCTTCAATGGAAAGTATGGCATCAATCATATTAAGATAGTTTAGAGGTTGTTTATATTGGATTTAGCTTAACATTCTATTTTACTGGTTCTGTAAATTAAATTTCCCTTTTCCGGTTAAACACAAACTTTAGTAAGTCAGCCGTGATGAGACACAAAGTGCCTGGGTACAATCTAGGGTACTAAGGGTAATTAAAAAAGGTAGGAGTGATTTTTTCGCAATATACGTAAATAGGGCCCTATAGAGTTGTTACCAAGTTAGGACAGTATTTCGGCAAACAACATCAAGTGGGTTTTAATGGGCTATCTTTCGGCTAATACAAAGCAATCAAAGGTTAGTCATCCTGACCTCGGATTGCTTTGTATTAGCTGGTTATACTCGGCCCATTAAAATAAAGGAAACAATCCAAAACAAAACTGTTTCTTGTTACTTCAATTTTGTGTTAAAAAAATCGATGGTACGTTTCCAGGCAAGCTCTGCCGCCGCTTTGTCGTAACGGGGAGTGGTATCGTTATGAAAGCCATGATTGGCATTCTCGTACATGTAAGCGGTGTATTCTTTTTTATTTTCTTTCAGGGCTTTTTCATACGCCGGCCATCCTTCATTCACGCGGGTATCCAGGGCGGCATAGTGTAATAACAAAGGTGCCTTGATTTTTGGAACATCTGCTACTTCTGGCTGGCCGCCATAAAAGGGTACAGCGGCGGCTAGATCCGGAATACGCACGGCCATCATATTGGCAATCCAACCACCGAAGCAAAAACCGACTACTCCTACTTTACCATTACAATCCTTGTTATTTTTTAAATAGTCATAAGCCGCGATAAAATCTTCCAACATTTCATTTCGGTCGCGTTTACTTTGCAACTCTCTACCTTGATCATCATTGCCCGGATAACCGCCTAAGGGCGTTAAAGCATCCGGCGCAATGGAAATGAATCCGGCTAAAGCTGCTCTTCTGGCTACGTCTTCAATGTGCGGATTTAAACCCCGGTTTTCGTGAACTACAATAATGCCCCCTAATTTCTTTTTAGCATCGGCGGGCCGGGACAACAAGGCCTTAATGGTACCGCCTCCTTTAGTAGAGGAATAATTTACGTATTCTGATTTTAAGCGAGAATCGTCCGCTTTAATTTGAATGCCACCTTTGTAATCGGGCATGAGAAAGCTCATCAGAGAGGCTACCGTAAGACCACCAACCGCGTAGGCGGAAAGTTTTTGCATAAATTCCCGCCGGTCTACCCGGTTATGCGCGTAATCATCATAAAGGTCAAATACTTCTTGTTTGATGTCTTCTTTTTTTATGTCGCTCATGTTCGTTGGTCCTAAATTTATTCCTGAATATAAATAATTTTACATTACCCGCTTTCATTTTCATAAAAGCAAAGATTTATTTAGAATGGATCGACCATTTCTTGCCCAAATGGACTAAATGACATTACTTTTCTAAATAATCATCTGGTGAAAAATTGTTTAACTATAAAATGAGCACTTAAATATTTAATTTTTATTTAAGCTGATTTCAAAAAAATGACACTTTAATTTTCCCAATTTCTACTATTGGGTTAGTTGAAAATTATATTGTAACGAAGAATTGTTATCCAGGTAAAGTTCTGGAATAGGCTTTATGGGTTTGCCACCAACTGGTAACAGCCAACAGTGCTAAACCAAGCACCAGCCAAATTGCGTAATCAGCGAGTTGTTCAACCCCGATAGTTATAATATTGGCTTGACCTGATACCCGTTCCAGCACCCAGGCCAATGCTGCCATTCCCGCCAGCATTGCTCCCACTATTCGGGTAGCCTTATAAATACGGGTTTGACTTAATAATATCAGCCAGGGAATTACCAAGGCAACAATACTTAATTGCATTAACTCAATACCTAGATTAAAGCCAAATAGGCTCCACAACAGCGGACCAGATTCAAGGTGCAGGTTGGTGAGAGTATCGGCAAAAGCTAATCCATGCACCAAGCCAAAACCACCTGCCACCCATGCCTCCCGACCAGGAAAAAGGGGCCGAATGGCGTGTACCGCGGAAACCAGGATAGACACGGCAATGAGAATTTCTACCGGTTGGCTGGGCAACTTTACCCATGCTAGCGTACCCAATAGCAAAGTGAATGAGTGCCCAATAGTAAAAGCAGTTACAATCAGCAGCAAACGCCGAAGGCTATAACGCACTCCCCCAAACCCATGCCATTTACTACCTGTAACCAGCAAAGGAGCCGGCAGTAGAAGCACTAGTAAAAAAAGTAAATGGTCTGTACCTTCGGCAATATGGCGAATTCCGAGCTGTACCATCGCCCGAAATCCCGTCCAGAGGCTACCCGTTTTCAGGTTCACCGGCAGAGTTGGTATCCGGTTATTAATAATATCCAGTTCAATAACGCCTACTTGGGCCGGAGACTCTTCCACTACCTGCCCCCGCACCCAATCTTGCCGAACAGAAACCAGAATTTTATGCGTGACGACCTGATGAAGAACTGCATCGTAGCGAAATACAAACTGCCTAACATCTTGCCCGACTGGTGGTACTAATCGAACTTGGGCCGTTAATTCGCGGTAAGTGCCATTAATTGGGTTCTTGGTTTCTTGTACTTTTAATGCCCCCACTGCTACAGCCCAAGGTTGGCCGTTGAGGCTTACCGGTCGAATGTGCTGAGATAAGTATTCCCGCAAATCAGGGCCAAGCCGGGCCACCAGACCAGTAGAAGAATCATTAACCGCATGCCCAAAAGCAGCTTGTAATTCACTCAAAGGAATCTGCACTTCGGCGTCAATCCGGTCGGACTGGATATTGAGTAGTACCACGGAATTAGGCATTGGGTGCGCTAGTGACGTATAAAACCGGCTTACTATTAGCAGACTGATGAGCAAAAACCTCCGCCAACCGGCTGGATAACAGAGGGTAAAAAATAAGTGCTTCACTTTAATAAATATAGGTAAGTTATTGCCCGCCATAGTCGCTGGTACGGTCGCGCCATACGGAATGTGGGTGCGGAGTACCCCGGATCACAATGCCCCCCTGATACGAAAACTCAATCCAGACACTCGGACCATCAATGCGGATATAGTCATTCTCTGAGGTAACGGCGGTTGAACCCGCAAAGGCAATGTAGGTATTATCCAGCTCGGAAGTGTATTTGTTCAGGAAGGCAGTAGCTGTTTCGCTATCCAGGTCATTTGTGTATAACTGAATGGCATTCAGGACCAAAGTTTTCTTGTCGGCACTCAGACTACCTACCTGCAGGCCCTGCTTAGTAGTAGGAAACTGCGCGTCTTTACCCGGGCCTAGCAATACGTCGTTAAAAGAGGAAGAAAGCTTGGCTGTAGTTTGTTCCGCGCTGCTTAAGGCTCCCAACATGGCCGCAAATGCTTGTCGCTCTTGTTCCATTGGCTGGTAGTTTTTGTTATTGGCCGAAACAGCATCCATAGGCTCAATGGCCCGAAAGGAAGGGGTTACACCCGCAATGGTACCGTTATTATAGGTATTGGCAAACGTGTAGTGGTGGCCGCCAAATTGTAACTCCCATAAACCAGTAACACTAGGTATACCCAAGAAAGCTAAGTAGTAATTACCGGCACCGTAGGTAGAACCTCCACCGGCAGTATTTAGATAATCGTCGGCAACTAAATTACCCAGCATTTCGTCGTAGCCCTCATTGCTGGTGTTCAGCGTTAGTACTGCAACCATCATGTCCCTGAAGGCAGCTAATTGCGTTTCATCTAGCGACGCCAGATCCAGCCCCACCCGGTTACGGTATAAACCTTCGGGCAAGTTAGACCAACGCTGGGCATTGGCTTTGCTGTACGTTAACTGTACCGCCGATAATTGCGTGGCATCAAGCGTAGACTTAAAAGATTCGGCCAGACATACCACTTTTGCCAAGCCGGTAGCTGAGCCGCAAGTGGTATTGGCGCTGGTAGTGTTTGACAATACTGTTGTGATGGAGGTGGAGAAATCAGGTGTTGTAGTCGAATCGTCTTCGTTCTCCTTACAGCCAGTTATAACATTTAACAGAAGCACGGCTGGCAAAGCATAGATTACAAAATGTTTTCTCATAAAATAAAAACTTAATTAGAAAGGCTGGCTTACAGCGAAACAAGTATTAATTGGATAAGTAAATTTACCTGTACCCGGATGGAATGCAGCTTATGTATAGATAAAGAGGCTTTATTTATCGGTGAATGGGTGATTTATCAATACAGGAACATCTGCAGGAAAAGCTCTTTAATCCGGAAAATTTTAAAATTATACTAGTTGGGATTTAAACACAACATTAACGCAATATATGTACTACCTAATTTGGCCTGCTCTCGTAATACAATCAAATCAAGAGAGGAGCAGAAGAGAATGAAAATGATAAAGCAGATCCTAGTGTTTTGTTTTTTGTTGTTATTGATAGGAATAACCGCTTGCAAAACCAGTAACACTTCTACCAATTCCACCAATACGGCTAACAGAAATCTGGCACCCCAAAATGTTGATATACGGGGAAGCATTAGTACGAGGCATTATGAGCAAGGACAGGTCATGATTGAAGTAGAAAGCTTTACTGCGCAGGGAACCCGGTATAATCGAGCGTACGTACTCGTTTTACCCACCACGCAAATTGTTGGCCCGGATGGTCAGTCTATTAGTTTAAGCGAGTTACAACAAGGGCAAATGGTAGCTGCTTTTTTAAGAGGCGGTGGCAAAGGAAATTTGGTAGGATTAGGCGTTGCCCGAAAATTGTGGGTAGAGGCAGGTATTTAAAACAGGGCAAATGAATCCTACATTCCTGCTCCGTTCTTCATCTACTACCGAAAACCTATTTTTTAAATTAATTGTTAGGTAAGTTTTAAGGATTTTCAAACTAACCAGTTTAAGAAGTACTCTTGCAATTATTATTTAGTTAAAAGGAAAACTAAAAGGCTTTTTGGACCGTGGGCACCCAGCACCAACGATTGCTCGATATCGGCGGTTTTAGAAGGACCGGCAATAAAGGTGGCGAACCCATAATCCAATGTTCCGATTTTAGCGTAAGCATCGTGCATAGTCGGTACAATATTTTCCGGATGGATAATTAACGCCAGGTGCTGGGCAATAAACGGTAAGGCCCGTTCCTGCAACAAATCCTCCGTTACCCAAACAGCACCATTTTCGGCTACGGCTAAATGAGCTTCCACCACGGCTAACTCTAAGTCGGCAAAAGCATGGGCGTTGGCGTAAGTAATGCCGGTATCCACTAATTCGGTTAATTCCTTTGCCGAAGTAAATATGGTTTTATTGCCAAATTCTTCTTTTAAAATCGTATTTATTTGGGCATAAGAAGAAACCGGGTGCACCTCCCCTCCTATGGCTTGTACCACTTCCGAAAACTTTTGTGCTAAATCGGTAAAAGGCTGCTCAAAAAACGGAATAGCGGGTAAACTTGTATTTTCCGGTTGATTCCTTTTTACGGCATCTAATATCTTTTCGCGGCTATGCATGACCATTCTGCTGGCGGTTTTTTTTATACCAATCGTGGAAAGATTCCTTGGGAGGTTCGGGCATATCGCGTTGCTTAAACCAAGGGTTTAAATTATTATTAATTACAAAAGGAGTAGTTTTCATAAACCATTTGCCGGTTTTACCCGCCATCCGGTAAAAAGCCGGGTGACTAAAAGTAAAAGCCATTCCCTGCATCGCTGCTTTTTTAGCAGCAGGGGCATATCCTTCCTGTACCAAGACCTGCCGCCATTTGTACAACTGATCGTGAATATCAATCTTTACCGGACAAACATTAGTGCACGAGCCGCACAACGTTGAGGCAAATGGTAAATCGGCGTAATCTTTCATATTCAGGTTGGGCGCCAGAATAGAGCCAATGGGTCCGGCAATGGCATTGTGATAACTGTGCCCTCCGCTTCGGCGGTAAACCGGGCAGGTATTCATGCAGGCGCCGCACCGGATACATTTTAAAGAATTACGGAAATCTTTGCGGCCTAATTGGCGGCTGCGCCCATTATCAACCAGCACAATATGCATTTCCTGGCCAGGCCGGGGCTTTTTAAAATGACTGCTGTAAGTAGTAATGGGCTGACCGGTAGCGCTACGGGTTAACAGGCGCAAAAATACTCCCAAATGCCGGCGGAGCGGAATAAGTTTTTCAATGCCCATACAGGCAATATGTACCTCAGCTAAGTGGGCTCCCATATCGGCGTTGCCTTCGTTCGTACACACCACAAACTCCCCGGTTTCAGCTATGGCAAAATTAACGCCGGTAATAGCTATTTTACGGGTCAGGAATTTTTCGCGTAAATGCAAACGGGCGGCGGCGGTTAAAAAGTCCGGATCGGCATTTCCGGCCGGGGTGCCCAAATGCAGGTGAAACAACTCTCCTATTTCTTCTTTCTTTTTATGAATACACGGTAATACAATATGACTAGGCGGCTCTTCCGCTAATTGCACAATGCGTTCTCCTAAATCGGTATCAATTACTTCTATTCCTTCCTGCTGAAGATACTCGTTCAGGTGACATTCTTCGGTGAGCATGGATTTGCTCTTGACGAGCTGCGATACGCCCTGCTTTTGCAAAATACTTTTCACAATGGCATTATGTTCTTGCGCATCGGCGGCCCAATGCACCTGAATACCATTTTTTAAAGCGTTTTCTTCAAACTGAATTAAATATTCGCTCAAATTAGCCAGAACATTGTGCTTAATCTGGGAGGCCAGGTTGCGTAATTCTTCCCATTCGGGTAAGGTATGGGCGGCTTTATCGCGTTTGGCCCGCACCCACCACAAAGTCTGGTCGTGCCAGTTTACCCGTTCTTCATCCTGGTTAAATTTATCTGCTAAGGCGGGGTGTTCGGCTATTGTTTTAGGCATAGCTATTTAAGATTTCGGCAATATGTTTTACCTGTACTTTACTTTTTTGACGTCGTAAAATGCCTTCCAGGTGCATTAAACAACTCATATCGGCTCCGGTTATAAACTCGGCGCCGTGCTCCAGGTGATCTTTTACCCGGTCTTTTCCCATTTTGGCGCTGATAGCTTCTTCGGTTACACAAAAGGTGCCGCCAAATCCACAGCATTCGTCTTTACGGCTCAATTCAATCAGTTCCAGGTCTTCTACCATGCGCAATAATTTCTCGGGTTTGGAGAATGGTTCGGCTACCAGTTCGCTCATCTGCGAAATTTTTAAACCTCTTTGTCCGTGGCAACTCTGGTGCATGCCTACTTTGTACGGGAATCGGGCCTTTAAATTTTCTATTTTTAAGATATCCGTTAAAAATTCCGTCAGCTCATAAATTCTTTTCCGGATATGGTGAGCAACTGGCTCGTCAGCAGCATTTTCCGCGTGTAAATGGTCTTTAATATGCAACACACAACTGCCCGAGGGCGAAACAATATAGTCTACGTCTTTAAAATTTTGCATAAACAAATTATTGCAGCCTTGGGTTAAGTGCGCGAAGCCGGAATTTGCCATGGGCTGACCGCAACACGTTTGATTAAAAGGATACACCACTTGTAGTCCTTGTTTTTCCAACAGCTCCAAAGTAGCAATCGCCGCCTTCGGGTAAAACTGATCCACGTAACAAGGAATAAATAAGCCTATTGTCATAAATGAACTAGATACGATTGAACCTACTATTTCAGTTTTAAAGTATACTTGGTAAAAGGCAATGTGATTAAAAATTTAAAACCGGAACCTTTAAATATAGAACCTGGGTCTTTTCCACAGCAAGAATTTCAGTAAGAAAAATCTTCAACTAAAATTAGGAGAATCACAAATGGTAAGTATCCTGTACTGTACTGTTGGTTACCCGATAATTTTTAAGAATTAGAAAATGTTATAAATACTTTTTTCTTCTTACCATTATTTTCCCTACTGGTAACGCTTGGTAAAAAAATTACTTTTCGGCTATCCAAGTTAAATTCCGTTCGTAAACGTTTAGAAATTGTTTTAACTAAAATTACGGCTATGGATGAGAAAATGGAAGGAATGGATGAAAGTATGAAAGCCATGCAACGGCGTTTAGAGGAAGTAGGTAAAAATAATGAGGGGCAGAATATAAATATTGGCGGCAATAAAAAAGTGCAAGACCAGGACCAGGACAGAATGAATCCGGGAGCAATGGCAGGTGCTGCCGGGGGTACAGGCGGTCTTGGTACCGATAAAAATTCGGGCGGTGAACTGGGTGTTCCCACCGGAGAAGGCGTTAACGGTCATGTAGGGGGAACCGGCACGGAAAACGGCTAAACTTAAAAATCCAAGTAAAACAAAAAAGCTTTCTTAGGATGGAGAAAGCTTTTTTGTTTTGCTGTAAACCTTGGGTATTTTAAATTAAGCGTTAGGACAAAAGCAGTAATTGAATAGGGAAAAAGCTAACAATCTAATTATCTTAAGCTGATTAAAACCCACTCCAGATTCTGATTTTATTGCTTTAATCTAAGAAAAACACTGATCTTTAATAAATTATGTTCGTCTTTTAGATCCTATTATTGGGTATTTAGTGGCCTTTATATTTTCTGAAAGGGGGTGTTTAAAACATCAAAGGCATAACCAATGTCGTACAGCCAAGCAGCTACCAAAAACATTACTAATTTAGCTTTGTTTTATTCACTTTTATATGCAATTTTTCGGCGGATTTTATCCGTTCTTTGGTATGTTCCAAGGTAAAAAACATAGTAGCTGCCGGTACCTTTTCGGTTAAAAGAGCCGTAGCACAAGCTTTTGTTTCTTCCAGAATTAGCCGAATCAAGAGTAGGTAAGCAAAGTTTGGGCTGGTTAGGCGCTCATTTTTGTAAAATGAAAAATGCTGGTAAGTAAAATAGCCGTTTGCAGCAATGCCTTAGCGGAATAAGATTGCTGTCGCAAATAATACATGGCTATTAAGGTCTATAAGGCTTTGAATCTGCTTATTCTGTAGTAATTAAAATACTCTGGGTTTGGTACTTTAAAAATTTCCATTGAGTTTTTATTCAGGAATTCCCGGGCTTTTAAAGCTTCTTAAAAGAAATATAAACCGCTGAACTTCAAAAAAAACTATTATAAATTTAAAGATATATAACTATTTCTTTGCTTTTACTTTTAAATAAACCTTCCTTATCCTCAGGGCTGTTTGTAGTTGGAAAAATTCAGATGTTTAATGATTTTGCTATAATAGATATTATTTCAAACTCTTGGAAATAAGTTTAATTCAATCTTGGCTACATTTTCCTCTCAGAAGATAGCGGGTTAGCGGGCACAGTTATGGAAGGAGTATATCTAAATACCGATTGGACCATTCATAATTTTTAGAGGAAGTCTGTTTATTCTTTGCATTTTTCTTCCGCAAGAATGGTAACTATAATTGCCTTTTGGTTAATAATTGCCTTGCTCTTATCCGATTGCGCTACCTTTTTTTGTTAAAAGTGCCCTAAAAATGAACACTAAACTGTTCGGTTTCGCGACACTTTTCTGGAAAGCTTTAAGTAGAAAGTAGCTTAATGAGCTTGTTTAAGCCCTTTCTCCTTTTGGCAGATCATTTGTTAAACAAATATGAAGATAATCCACTTTCATCCAGACCAGCATGGGGAGAACTTATTTAGGAGAATTTGAAGAGTTAGTTTTATTAACCGTAGCCTCCCGTAAAGAAGAGGCGTACGGGGCCGCCCTCACCCAAACCATTCACCAGCAAACGGGGCGGATCGTGGTCCTGAGTGCCGTGCACGTCGCCTTGTACCGGCTAGAAGAGAAAGGTCTGGTTACTTCCTCGCTGGGAGGAGCGACCCAGGAAAGAGGGGGACGCCGGAAAAGATTGTTTCGCATCACGGCTTACGGCCTGCAAGTACTAACGGAAATCCGGCAGGTACGCGAAGAATTGTGGCAACTAATCCCAAAAAACATCCAGCCTTTTTCGCTATGAAAATGAAACTGCAACCACCGGCCTGGCTCGACCAGCTTTTAACCTGGCGCCTCCCTGCCGAACAGTTGGAGGAAGTACAGGGGGATCTGCACGAATTATACAATCAATGGACCGAAGAAAAAGGGAAAAGAAAAGCCCAATGGCAATATACCCTTTCTGTCTTGAGCTTCTTACGGCCTCTGCCCAAACGGAATAGCCACTTTTCCCAAACTAACTATTCATCCTTAATTTTTCAATCCGATATGATTCGTAGTTATTTAAAAATTGCTTTTCGCACTCTGGCGCGCAACAAAGTTTACTCGGCTATTAACGTGATGGGGCTCAGTATTGGCTTAGCGGCCGCCATGCTGATCATGCTCTATACCAAAGATGAACTCAGCTACGACCGTTTCCATCGCAATAACCCGCACATTTACCGGATTACCGGCAAGAATATTACCCCGGAAGGTAAAGTCAGCAATTTGATGGCCAGTACCGGTTTGTTCCAAGGACCAAAATTTGCAGCAGCCGTGCCGGAAATTCAGTCCTTTGTTCGCTTTCATGAAAACCGTCATGACCTGAAGCGAGGGCAAGAAATTATTAGTCAAACTATTTTGCGAGCGGATTCCAGTTTCTTTTCCATCTTTTCCTTTCCGCTGCGGAGAGGCAATCCTAAAACGGCTTTGCAACAACCTAATTCGGTGGTGATTTCGGAAAAAATGGCCGAGCAACAGTTCGGAACCACGGATGCCCTGGGCAAAGTCATTTTCTTAAAAGATTCCTTTGCCAAAGACAGCCAATTTGCACCCTACCTGATAACCGGAGTGGCTCGAAATTCCCCGCAAAATTCGTCGATAAAGTTTGATGTGCTGCTGCCGTTCGTAGAAAAAAAAGAAGACATGCAAGACAACGAGAACTGGTTTAATATCTTCTTGAACACTTTCGTAGTACTGCGCCCGGATGCAAACATTAAAGCGGTGGAAGCAAAAATGAACCGCGTTTATCAAGCGGATGCCAAAGAGGCTATCCTGAAGGCGGCGGAAAAATACGGATTTAAAGACCGGCAGGAATTTAGTTTACAACCTTTCACGGCCATGCACCTGAGTAAAGATTTACCGGCCGATAATGGGCTAGTGGACGCGAGTAATCCGATGTTCAGTTACATTTTATCCGGTATTGCGGTGTTCATTTTACTAATTGCCTGTATTAACTTTATTAATTTAACCGTAGCGCGGTCGCTCAAGCGGGCCCGGGAAATTGGTGTCCGGAAGGTAATGGGAGGTGGACGTTTGCAACTAACGGTTCAATTTCTGGGCGAATCGTACGTGTTATGTTTCCTGGCCTTTTTATCGGCTTTGGCTTTGGTGTACCTAACTTTGCCTACTTTTAATCAACTGGCCAATAAAGCCCTTTCGCTTTCTTATTTACTCGATACCAAATTGGTGATGGGCTATTTAGCATTATTCCTGGTAACCGGACTATTATCTGGTTTTTATCCAGCGTTGGTGCTATCGAGTTATAATCCCGTTCAGACCTTGTACAATCGATTTAACTTAGTGGGTAAAAATTACTTGCAGAAGTTTCTGGTGGTGCTGCAATTTGCTATTGCCTCCTTTCTGATTATTGGAACGCTAACGATTTATTCGCAATTCAATTATCTCACCCGTAAAAACCTGGGTTATGATGATAAGCATGTCATAAGCGTTGAAAAGGCAAATTTAACCCGACCAGAAGCAAAGTTATTGCAAGAACAATTAACGCAGAATCCAAACATTTTAGCCGTTGCTCCCAAAAATGGCGGCAGATGGGGAACCCTGGCTAAAGTCAACGGCGATGCGGAAATTAATTTTGAATACGAAACCGTTGATCCGGCCTATTTGTCCTTGTTCAAAATTCCGGTAATAGCCGGACGAAACTTTTCGCGCACTCATCCTTCTGATTCGGTAAAATCGGTACTGGTGAATGAAGCATTTGTGGAACAAGCAGGCTGGAAAGCGCCCCTTGGACAAACGGTAGATTTTTGGTACAATAATGAAAAATACACCGTAATTGGCGTAGTGAAAAATTATCATTACGCTGCGTTAAATGAGAAAATCGGTCCCCAACTATTCACGATGCGAGCAAAGAATGGCTATGGGAAAATCTTCCTCAAAATTAAACCGCAAACCGAAAGTGCGAGCCTGCAGTACCTGGAAGAAACATTTACCAAGCTATTTCCCCTTCACGCCTACAAGTATGAATTTCTGGATGAAAATAATTTAAAAAAGTACGAAGCAGAAGCCAAATGGAAACAGATCATGCTATTTGGCGCGCTCCTAACTATTTTTATTTCCTGCATCGGTCTTTTTGGGTTAGCTACGTTTACCGCCGAACAGCGCACGAAAGAGATTGGCATTCGCAAAGTGCTGGGTGCTTCGGTCACCAGTATAGTCCGTTTACTTTCTTCTGACTTTCTGAAATTAGTTGGTTTCTCCTTTGTATTTGCCTTCCCGGCGGCATATTACGCCACTGCCAAGTGGCTACAAAACTATCCTTACCGCATTGATATAAGCGCCTGGACCTTTGTAATAGCGGCCGTATCAGCTGTTTTAGTTGCCTTTTGCACGGTTAGCTTTCAATCCATTCGGGCAGCACGCGTGAACCCGGTGAAAAATCTACGGAGTGAATAAAAGAGTAAAAAGTAACCGGACAAAAATGTGTTAAACCATTCCGACCTGCCGAAAAAACCTAGTGAGCTACCTAGCCGGGTAGTTTCCTCCGGAAGGACACCCCTACTAAAGTTGCTCTATTCAAACTCATTTTAATTGCTTCAGTAATTCGACTAAATTAATTTAGATTGCCATTTATTTAATCTGGTGATTGGTAAATTTTTACTAATCGAAATAACCAACAACTACTTACTACCAATTAGTATAACCAATAATCCGTAGGAAAATACTTTGCCCGCATTTTCCTACGGATGCACCTAATTTTTAGGCACTGCCGCTTCCGTTATAAGTTTCCCAAGATAAAGTTAAGGTACAACCAGAACCATTGGAAATAGGGAATCCGGTTAAATGAGCGCCGGCATAAAACTCTTGTTCAAAAGTGAGTTGCAGCGGCAAGGGTGGAATCAGGCTGTCGGGTATCCGCAGACTCAGAGCCGAGGTATACTTAGGTGGCAGGTATTTGGCAAAGAACATGGAAATTACATCGGCGGTTATTACCGGGGTTCGGGTACATGGCCCGCGGCCATTCTCGCAGGAACTGGTGCCGGATTGTAAATAATCCCAGTGGCGGCCATCTTTAAAAATAGCCAGGTGCTTCTGCAGGGCCAGGGAGGACCATAAGGTATTACTCACATTGGTAAACCAATCATCGGTTCCCCGGACAAATAAGGAAGGCTTATTCCAGCCTTGAATAGGCAAGGGTCCGGATGGCCAATCTTCCCACACCCCGGCAATGGAAACAAAAGCGGCTAATTGATTCATGCTGGCAAATCGGGCCGCCAGCAAAGCGCCAAAGGAATGACCGATTATACCCGTATGCACCGCCGAAGAATAAAGTAAATTACTATGCGGCCAGCCCAATCGCATCCAGGTTACTATTTGGCCCAGGCGGGTTAAACTAGGGTGTTCCGGGTGGGAAGGATGGATAGAAATACCGGGCATTTCGGGCACCACTACCACGTAGCCACACCGGGCCAGTTGAGCCGGTAATTGAAACCACTTCGTATAATGATTCATTTCGTCGCAATGGCCGTGGGCTAGAATTATAAGCGGATAAAGGTAACGGGCCGGTAAAATAGCAGCATTTTGGGGCGAACCATCGATACTCGGGTAAAATACCCGGCATTTACCCGGTACCCCGTCGGTGGCACTATAGTCTTTAAATCCGTAAAATACCGGGGTTAAGGCGTGTGGCTGCCAGCTAATGGGCGAAGGATTTGGGGGATTATCTTTACAGCTTCCTAATAAAAGTCCGCCTAAGCCCAGGCCGGCTAACTGCATAAAGGTGCGTCTGTTAAAGGCACGGGAATTTGCCAGGTTGCCAGATTCTAAACTGTTTATAAGGGATGGATTATCTGTTTTCATAGTAGATTATAGTTTGGAATAGAAGATGAAATGCATATTTGTCCGCGATAAAGGGGCGTACAGGATAGTTGTAAGAAGGAAGGGGCTTAGTTAAGTAAGTTTACCTTCCGGATGGGAATGCAGAATCTCTTTTTGAATTACTTCCTTAGCAATTACTTATGAAGTACCATTTTCTTGGTGTCCACCCGTTCATTTTCTACCAGTAGCGAGTAGTAATAAATACCCGGAGTAAATTGACCGCCTTCAATTTGTAACTGACCATTTCCGTTGGCCGCCACCGGATAGGTTTTAACAATTTTGCCGTTGAAATCGGTGATTTCAATAACCGCACTACCGGCTTTTTGCGGCACATAATAGTGAATGGAGGTAGTTTGAGTAAAAGGATTAGGCGCATTTTGGGTAAGCACGGCCAGATTAGTATCCGCACTCTTTTGGGCGGAACCCGTATTACCCGGTAGCGATCGGGCGCCTAAAAGCTGATTTACCTGGGCGGTGAGCTTTTCTATTTGCTGGTCCTGGAGGGTTATTTTCTCCTCTTGTTCCTGGACCGCTTTTACCAGGATAGGAATGAGCCCGGTATAGTTTAAGGCTTTAAATTCAATAATTTCCGATTTAATTTGCGGTTGCCGCACGATATTTCCTTTCGCATCCACCTTGGACGGCAATGCTTCCAGGGCAGTATCAAACTTGGTATTCTTTACCAGGCCGGGCAGTACTTTTTCAACTTCTTGGGCCAGCAGGCCGTACTGTTCTTCGGTCGGCAATTTTAATAGTTTGTAAGCGCCATCCTGGCGGTATTGGTATTTCTTTGGGTGCAGCTGATTTATAATGCCCAAGGCGCTGGTAAAATCCTGGATATTTTGTTTTAGCTTTTGGTCGGAACTGGAATAATAGCCGCCATTTACAAATATACTTTTGTTAAAATAGGCAGCATAGGTAGCGTGGGTAGTAGTAGCATACAAACCATAATTCGTGGACGAGGACCCAAATAATCCGAGCCCCGATTGACTAAATGCCGAAACTCCAGTGCCGCTACCGCCGTGACTTCCTTCCACTCCTGCGGTTCCCGCTTGCCCGTTTTGAGCATGCCCCGACACACCGCTGCCATAAAGAGAGGCATACCCCACAATGCCGCTGCCTGGTCCGTCGGTAACGCCCATGATAGTAGCGCTTGAAAAAATGGCGGATAAATTACGAACATACACGGCGTTACCATAACCTGATTTTTCGCTGTACAAGGCAGAAGCGTTTACCGGATCTTTTACAAAAATACCCCCGCTGCCAATAGCTACCGCGCCCCCTTTAAAATTTAAATTAAGGGTATCCGCCACTCCGTTCTTTCGTGCCTGTATCTTATTAAAATCAAAGGCAAGATTATTGGATTTAAGCGAACCTATTAAAAAGTTGTCCGTGGTAGAAAGCGAAACATTGCCTCTAGAAGGTATATGCAGGAGCGCTTGGGGGGAAATAATGCCGATTCCTACAAAACCATTACCGAGTATACGCATGCGTTCCCGGTTATTGGTCCGGAAGACAAGTGATCTATCATCTTTGGTACCAATAAAGTTTGAGGCGGGATTGGTGCCCGTATTACCCGTAAGCGACCAATTCTGGGCTTGAGCGGATAGGGTAGCTGCGCCAAACAGGATAGCAGCTATAATTATATTTCTGTTTTTCATTTCTTTTTACTGTTTTATAATGAGTTGGTGGTATTTGTTCTTTAGTAAGATGGGTTAAAGAGTAAATGATTAGTTGATGGAATTGATTTTAAAGTTCTTTCCAGGTCTGAAAAGCCTAAGATGGGGAATGGTAGAAATGCTTTTATTCGTTTTCTACCATTCCCAGTATTGATGACCTTGTGGCTATTTAACTAAAATAACTTTTTGAACGGTTACCGCGTGGGAAGTACTTAGCCGGAGGATATAGATACCCCCTTTTTCGGAAGTAATTTGCCAGCTCAATTCATACTTTTTGCCGACTTCTACTGTTCCTTTAAACAAGGTTTTTACTTCCGTACCCTGATTATCGTACACCTTAAGGTTAACTAATCCGGTTGTTTCCGGGGTAAAATCAATAGAAAGTTTATCCGTGAAAGGGTTGGGATACGTATTTAGGCGAAGGGTTTGTTTTACCGGCCCTTGTTCCGGCGCTAAGGTTGGTTCCACTTCTGAGATAGCTTCCGCTGGTGGCGCTATGGCTCCACCTGTAGGCGATACTTTTACCAGCCAGTAATCCGTGCCTCCCTGAGTCGGTTGGGTTCTATCACCCGAAAGATCCGATTCTGATCTACCCCCGAGCAAATATCCGCCATCTGTTGTCTGCACCACGGAACGTAAGTTATCATCGGCATTGCCGCCAAAACGCTTGTCCCATTGTTTAGTACCGCTGTTATTAGTTTTTACAATCCAGTAATCGTAGCCGCCCTGACTGCCTTGTGATTTATCGCCGCTGTTGCCGGAGTTGGAACGGCCACCTAATAAGTAACCGCCATCGTTCGTTTGAATGAGGGACTGAAGTTCTTCCACATCGGTGCCGCCAAAGCGTTTATCCCATAATTTGGTGCCGCTGCTGTTCATCTTCACGAGCCAGTAATCGGTACCGCCCTGGTTGGTTTGCGAATGATCGCCGCTGGCGTATGATCCGGAAGTACCCCCTACTAAGTAGTTACCATCGGAAGTACGAATTAGCGTTTGTAAGTCATCGTTTAAGCTGCCACCAAAGCGTTTGTCCCATTGCTTCGCCCCATTCGCATTAATCTTAATAACCCAGTAATCTCTACCACCCCGCGAAGGTTGGGTTTTATCGCCATTTTGTCCCGAAGTGGAGCGGCCACCGAGCAACAAACTGCCATCGGTATTTAGCACGGCGGCTTCTAACCAATCGTCGCCGGTGCCACCATAACGCTTGTCCCAGATTTTGTTACCGGTGCTGCTGATTTTAACTACCCAGTAGTCGGTGGCTCCCCAGTTTTCTACGGTTTTATCGCCATTGTCCCCGGATAAGGAATGACCCGCCAGAATGTAATCGCCATTGGATAATTGAATTAAAGCGCGTAGATCATCATCTAAAGTACCGCCGAAACGTTTGTCCCACTGTTTCACCCCGTTGGCATTGACCTTGACTACCCAGTAGTCTTTATTTCCCCGGGAACCTTGGCTTTTATCACCCGCTATCACCGAAACGGAGTTACCGCCCAGTAAGTATCCGCCATCGGCCGTAGCAATTAAAGCATTCAGGTTGTCATCGTCGTCGCCGCCAAAGCGTTTGTCCCATTGTTTGTTGCCCAAAGCATCGGTTTTCACCAGCCAGTAGTCGTTGCCGCCACGGCTGCCCTGGGTTTTATCGCCGCTGACCGAGGAAGGAGAATGACCACCCAGTAAATAGCCGCCATCCTTGGTCCGAATGACCCGGGTGAAGTTATCCGTACCAGAGCCGCCAAAGCGTTTATTCCACTGCGAAGAAGCTACCACCGAATTAGCAATGGTAATAGTATAATCTTCCACTTCGCCGTTGGCAAAATCCGAACAAGCATCGGTACTCGTTACTAAGGTATTATACTTGCTCATTACCCGTAGCCGGCGTTGTCCGGTAGAAACAGTAGCCGGAATGGTAACAGTAGTACTAAAGAGCTCCGAACTAGCAGTAGGAGAAGCATACACAAATTCTCCGGCATCGTCGAAATCCTGGTCGTTGTTGTAGTCAATCCAAACCCCGAAGCCTTGCGGAAAAGAACCCGCCTGCACTTTCAGGGAAAATCTTTTTCCTTTAACCACGGTAGTGGTATTCGAACCCGTAGCCGGAAAATTGGTATAACCGCCAATTATTCCATCGCAGCCCGATTCGTTGTGCACCAAAGTGTTAAAGCTGAAATTATTAATGTAATCGCCTTGCTGACAGTTAAGGGTTGGGACACAATAGCCAATAGCCACAGTATAATCTTCGGTTTCGCCCACATTAAAGGTGGTACAAGATTCATTGGCGGCAGGCACCGCAAAATATTTGGTTCGTACCCGCATCCGCCGTAAACCGGTCGAAGCATTGGTTGGCACCGTTACCGTTCCGGTAAATACATTTTTGCCGGCCGAAGGAGATTTATAGACAAATTCGCCGGTATCGTTAAAATCTCCGTCATCGTTGTAATCAATCCACACCCCAAAGCCTTGCGACAGGTTTGGTCCACCTTGCAGGCTGATAGAATAACTCTGCCCTTTTAAGAGGCGGGTGGTATTGGTCCCTACCGGCTCATAGTTAATATAGTTGGCGGTTTGCCCGTTGCAGCCCGAATTATTATTGATAAGGGTATTGAGGCTAAAATTATGAATAAAATCGCCGGAAGAACAAGGATTTTGGATAGCCGGTATACAGTAAGCGGATATGATCCATTGAAAAGGGCTGGTGCCGGTGCCGGCGGCATTGCTCACCTGGATGTATCCCGAACCCGCTCCAGCCGGCGATTTGGCCATAATGGTAGTTTCGTTCACGACGGTAAACTCTGCGCTAACCCCGTTAAAAGTAACCGAACCAGCGCCCAGGAAATTTTTACCAATGATTTTTACGCTGGTACCCACTGGTCCGCCAACCGGTTCAAAACCGTAGACAAGCGGTAAGCCCTGAATAAATTGTAAAGCTCGATAAGCATTCACCCGGCCGTATCCCATTTCATTGTTCCAGGTACCGTACGGGTGACCAGCGAGCGTTAAATATTCATAACCGCCTACTTTTTCGGCTGATTTTTGAAGGGCAATGGTATAATTAAGCGCGCTGTACTCCGGACGAAGGGAAGCCATTAATCCTACTACCCCTGCTGCAATAGGGCAAGCGGCCGATGTACCATCGAACAGGGTGTAATCGTCGTTGACGTACCCGGATAATCCGCTCCGGTCGGTGGTAATGGTACTAACACCAGGAGCTACAATATCCACGTATCCCCCGTAATTAGAAAAACTGGCTCTTTTATCACTTACATTGGTGGCTCCGACACCTACCACGAATTCATAATTGGCCGGGTATAAGATAGGCGTATTTTTATTATCGTTGCCGGTTGAGCCCAGGATTACCGCACCCAGGCCTCCCCGACTGTTGTAGTGCATGGCCGAAAAACTAGCTTCTACGGTAGCAGCAAAATCATTTGAGCCGAACGTGTAACTATTACTCACCGCGACTACTCCGGGGGTATTGATAATCCGCGAGGCAGCCCGGGCGATAATGTCGGCATTGGTATACCACCGGCCATTGGGTTCCACGTTGTAGCCCATCATTACTGGCATTACCTTTATATTGTTACCCACACTGGAACCACCAATCCGATTGTTGGTGGCACCGGCAATTAAACCGGCGCAGGGAGTACCGTGATTGGCGTACTCATTCTGGGGCAAAGGAGAATTATCATCATTGGAGGCATCGTAAGGATTCACTATTTGCCCAGCCATGTCCGGATGGGTTAGGTCATAGCCGTGCCCGTCAATTACAGCTACCACTACCGAAGAAGAACCGGCAGTAATGTCCCAGGCTTCCGGGGCATCAATGTCGGCGTCCGAGTCCTGACTGAGGAACCACTGCGAAGGATAGAAAAAATCGTTAGGAAGATAGTCGGAATGGCCCGAGAACGTAAAATCCGGCTCGGCGTATTCTACCTGGCCGCTTTCAAACAATTTATTCGCCACTCTAAAAACATCCTCTCCTTTTTCAATGGCAGCTACGTATATTTTTCGGTCTCCTAAGTCAATTTCTGCTACCAGAGCGGTTTTATGATTATTCAGAAAGGTTTTGACCTGTGCCGGGTTATGGCCTTTTTTAATTGTGTAGATTATTTTATTGCCGACGTATACTGTTTCTTTCCCGATTTTAAACGCGGGATAAGCCGTAATTACGTCCGGATTACTGGTAAATTGTTTCGTAAGGACTGGTACCGCACCGGTCATGGCTTTATTCTGGGAATTTATTCGGTACCGAACTGCATTTACCGGCGCAAATACATCTTCCTGCTGAACTTTTGTTACCTGGTTTTGTAGTTGATTGGCAAAAGTTTTTCCTTTGGCAAGATTCACTTTAGAGGCAAAGGATACAAAAACTTCGTTTGTTTGGGGAGTCAAAAGTACTTTTTTACCTTTTCGGTAATAGGCATACTCAACCGGGTCAGTGAGTTTAGGTTGTGCAACGGCGGTAAAACACAGCAGTAAAAAGCACCAGAAGGTAGTAGTAAAATTAGTGATTTTCATGTTTGATTTAAGAAATTAATTAATTGTTAGAAGGATTTTGAAGTTGTATTCCGGCGGAGTACATTTTTATTTGGCGGTGTGAAACTACCAATCAAGGCTATCCCGCCGGATTAATTTTTACCAGTTAAACAAAGGCCTTTGCTGCTGATTTACAGATTAGTAGCTAACCTGAGAAAAAGGTTAGCAGGAAAAAGTAAAAAAATTTACTAATGGTAGAAAAGGTTAGAAGGGCGTACGTTTAAAGCCAGGTACACTTAATTAGCCTTAAAAGTAGGCCTTAATTTAAAAGGTAGAAGATGGTGAAAAAGCCTTAATTGCTCTCCCACCATCTTCCGTAGAGCCCTCTTTATTATTTTCTCAGGATAACTTTTTGGTAGGCTGTTGTGCTCGGCGAAACGAGTCTCACCACATACAAATCGGCTTTTTCGGAAGTAACCGGCCAGATTAATTCCATCTTTTTACCCGCTTCCACCTGGCCTTTCCACAAAACTTTTACCTCAACCCCTTGGCTGTTGTAAACCTTCACGGTAACAGATTCGGTTTTGAGTGGATGAAAGCGAATGGTAAGTTTATTTGAGAAGGGATTGGGAAAAGTTTCTAACCGGAATACTTCTTTCTCTGGCGCCTGCTTGATCAACAAGTCTTGTTTTGGCTCCTCCTGGATACTGGCTGTGGTAGTAGGCACAATGGCTGCCCCGAAGGATGACACTTTAACCAACCAATAATCTACGAGTCCTTGGGAGGGTTGGGTCTTTTCACCCGAGACTCCGGATTTGGAACGGCCGGCTAACACATAATTGCCATAAACGTTTGGTAGTCCGCTTCGTATGTCTTCTTCCAGTAGGGTACGTAAGTCTTCCTCGGCATTGCCGCCAAAGCGCTGATCCCATTGCTTGGTACCGGTACTGGTGGTTTTCACCATCCAAAAATCATAATCACCTCGGCTACTTTGCGTTTTATCCCCATTGATGCCCGAATCTGACCTTCCGCCTAACAGGTAACCGCCATCGGCAGTGGCAATAAGCGTTTGCAACTCATCCGACGCGCTGCCCCCGAAGCGTTTATCCCACAATTTGGCGCCACTGTTATTAATTGTAATTATCCAGAAGTCGTTCTCGCCCCGACTGCCTTGGGATTTATCGCCGTTTGCGGCCGAGGCCGAGGTACCCCCTAACAAGTAGTTGCCCTCCGAAGTACGGGTTAAAGCTTGCAGATCATCATCCCCGCTGCCGCCATAGCGTTTGTCCCATTGTTTTACGCCGTTGGCGTTTATCTTCACCAACCAGTAGTCTCTTCCACCCCGCGAAGCTTGCGATTTATCGCCATTTTGGCCGGAAGCCGAGCGTCCGCCTAGTAACATGCTACCATCGGTATTCAGCAGAGTAGCTTCTAACCAATCTTCGCCGGAGCCCCCAAACCGTTTGTCCCAAAGTTTAGTACCCGCGCTATTAATTTTCACTACCCAGTAATCGCTTCCTCCTCTGGAGGCTTCGGTTTTATCGCCACTGGTGCCGGAGGCCGAATAACCCGCCAGCATATAGTCTCCACTAGGCAATTGTACCAAGGCCCGTAAGTCATCCTCCCCGGTGCCACCAAAGCGTTTATCCCACTGTTTTACCCCATTAGCATTTATTTTTACTACCCAGTAGTCCTTGCCGCCGCGGGAAGCTTGCGATTTGTCGCCGGATTTACCCGACAAAGAATTGCCGCCGAGTAAGTAGCCGCCATCGTTGGTAGCAATGAGAGCGTTCAAAAAATCATCTTCCTGGCCGCCATAGCGTTTATCCCAAAGTTTGTTGCCATCCCCATCCGTTTTCACCAGCCAGAAATCCTTGCGCCCTTGAGTGCCCTGACTTTTATCCCCGCTGGTGGGCGAAGAAGAATGACCCGCTAGTAAGTAGCCGAAATCCGCCGTCCGGATCATCCGGGAAAAGACATCGGCGCCAGAGCCGCCAAACCGCTTGTTCCACTTAGTAAGGGATACTTCGCCATCCTTAATGGTAATCGTATAATCTTGCGTTTCGCCATACTCAAATGGGTAGCACGATTGCTCCTTTGTCATAACAGCCCCATTCCGACTTCTTACCCGCAAGCGTTTCTGACCGGGAGAAATATTGACCGGAATGGTAATTGTTCCCTTAAACACTCCCGTTCCGGAGGCAGGCGAACGGTACACAAATTCTCCGGCATCATCGAAATCCTGGTCGTTGTTATAATCTATCCATACACCGAAATTTTGGGCTTTCGGGCCGGATTGCAGGCTGATGGGATAACTCTGGCCCAGGTTTACGGAAGTGGTGTAGAAGAAAGGAGTTAAATTGGAGTAATTTCTTGGGTAATCATAACAGCCGTGGTTCTCGTGCACCAGAGTGTTAAAACTAAAATCATCAATATAATCGCCGGAAGAGCAAGAGTGGGCATATACCGGTACACAGTAATCAATTTCAATTGTGTAGTCTTCGGTTTCCCCGCTGGCAGCAAAAATTTTATTAGCTTCTAAAGCCGTAGGAACATAATCATAAACGCTCCTTACCCGCAGTCGTTTTATACCCGTAGATATATTCTGAGGAATAGTTATGGTTCCGGTGAATACTCCGGTTCCGGCTACGGCCGAGCTGTAGACAAATTCCTCCGGGTCATCAAAAACCTTATTTTCATTATAATCAATCCAGACACCAAAGCCCTGGGGTCTGGGTCCGGATTGCAAACTAATGGTATAGGTTTGGCCCCGGTGAACCTGGGTGGTTTTACTACCAGTTGGTTCGTGATTGATGTAGTTGTTAGCTAAACCGTTGCAACCGGAAGAGTTATTTACCAAAGTATTCAGGCTGAAATTATTGATATAATCGTTAGTGCTGCAATAGGGATAAGAAAGCGGAAAATCATAGCCGCCCGAAGACAGAACGTCGCCGACGGTAAATAATGCTTTGTATTGAGAAGGAGAGCCGGGTTCGAACACGGAAATACCATGAATATTAATACCCGTGCTGGCGTTGGTATACGTTCTGGAATTGGGATAAGTAGCATCGTTAAACGCGGTTTTATTACCCGAACCGGGAAAAAGATCGCCCGCATCACCCCGATTAATCCTGTTGTCTAAATCATTCCGGCCATCTGCTTCTTCTAAATCCACCATTTTCATGTTTTCGTTGGCATTACCTGACTGGCCGGATAAGTTAGAGTTAACATGGTAAATGGCCAGGCCACTGCCTCTTAGTCCAACATCCAAGTTTAATTTTTGGCGGTTTTCTATTAAAAAATATTCGTTGGGTAAAGCAGTAGGAATCTTATAACCTATGCTGCCAAAATACAAAGAGTAGTTGCCCGGCCGGCTAATTTCCCAAGGTGTCATCCACCCGAGCGTTGTTCTCGACCAGGCACAAAAATTTCCGGGAGTATGCTCGTCGCCTAGCCAGGCGGCACCCGCCATTAACGACCATTCTCCTAAACCTTCCGAACTACCATCTATATCGTATAAATCGGGTAACCCGAGGAGATGGCCAAATTCGTGGCAGAATATTCCCCGGCCTACAATATCATTGGTATAAATTCTTCTTTCCGGATTAATTATATAATCGTCAATCCATACACCATCATACTTTACCTGATTGTTTCCCGCCGATAATACCCACCGGTGCGACCAGATATATTGTAATTGGGAACCTTCTTCTGCGCCCGGGCCGGCATGAGCCACCATAATTCCGTCCACGTTACCATCTTTGTCATTATCGTATTTAGAAAAATCTACTCCTGCTAACTGGGCGGCATCTACGGCTTCCCTTATTAGGGCAGTGGCTCGTTGGTCACCATTTTGGCGGCCATAATACTCGTAATTATGGCCAGCAGTATACCATCCCACTACGTCGGTGTCTACCAGCAAACTTCCTACGGAACTACTGTAATAAAAATCCCGGAAACTACCAATACCCTTGAATTGGGGATGGTTCATCAGGTTTTCGAAAAAGAAATGGTTGTAGGTGTTGGGGAGGTCTGGATATTGAATTAGAATAAGAAGGGCTTTTCTTTGACCTGTTACCGGAAAGCCCGCTTTTTGCGGTCCGGATATTGTTTGTTTGGATTCAAAAAAGGCCGGTGTATTGGCTTTAGCCGGAGCATCGGGTTTAATAGATTTCACCACTTTTTGCAGAAAGGCAGCATCGGCAGGTTTTCGATCGCCGGCATTTCTGGCCACTATGCCCGTAGGCACCAGTTTGCCTTTTACTTTATTAGCATATTCGTAGTTGCCGTTTTTATGAACGAGCGTATACCCGTCTACCGTCTCGGTCCAGGAATTTAACAAATTACCTTTGCCAATAATCGTCAGGGAGGAGCCATCGGCTTGTTTCACGGTAATAGGATACGGTGAAGCCTGGCAGTTAGAAATTTGCTGAGCCGATACCGGTATCCGCAGCAGAATTAAAAACAGCCAAATAGTAGAAATTTTAATTTTCATAGGTGGGTTTTAAAATGGATTGTTCAAAAAGGTATTTAGTTTGTTTTGGAGGTAAGAAGCAGCGGTCAATCACCGCTTTATCTTAGCAATAAAACTATTCTTAGAAAAATTGGGCAGCAGAAAGCCTTACCCTGGTTTTTAGTTTAAAAAACCAGGGTAAAAGCAAGAATTAGTGAGTGGAAAATTAAGCTTTAATAAGCTTGCGGCACTTTCCGGTTTAAATGGAGTGATACTCTAGATTTAGGATATTATGCCTACAGGAGCTATTAAAAGTTGGATAAATGAAACTTAGCCAAATGCGGTATAAACAAAATAACTCTGCTTTAAAGCTACCAGCAAGTGATTTTAAAATAGTGTGATGTAGCAACGGTAATTAAAACTTTTATTTTCTGCCGGAAATAATTACGGCTCCATAGTCCAAAGCCGCTTTTTGATCGGGGCATTTCTCGTCTACTACTCTAAAAACTTCCTGCTTAATTTTATCTATGGTGGCGGCGTCGGCTTTACTTAACGCCGCTACCACCGGGGCTACTACATCGTTGGTAAAATTCCAGTAAGTATCGTTGTTACCGCAAGGCAATTTGCCTCTTACTTCCGTTTCCGTGATATTTTTTAATCCGGCTTGTTCAAACAAGTTAGTTATAAAACCGGGAGCGCTACATCGGAACAGACCCGGAGATCCGGGAGGAGGAGCAGGGAGCTGCATATTTTTGTTAATAACACCCATGGTGGCCGTGCCCCAGAAATTTTTATCCGGTGTTCCCCAAATGGCAGTAGCTATTCTGCCGCCGGGCTTTAATACCCGGGCCATTTCTTTAGCGGCTTGCAACATATCCGGGAAATACATAAATCCTAACCGGCAACTTATTGCATCAAAGGTTTCATCTTCAAAAGGCAATTCGCTGGCATCACAAACTTGCGTTTGAATGTTCGTCATTCCTTTTTTAGACGCATGGTCGCGGGCTACTTCCAGCATTCCCTCGGCCAGGTCAGTAATTACTACTTGTCCGTTTTTTACGATGCTGGCAATGGTTAGTCCCGGTTCGCCGGTTCCGCCGGCTACATCCAACACGTTATCGGTAGGCTTTAATTGCAAGGCATGAATAATTTCTTCGCCCAAGGGTTTTAACCAGTTCATGGTAAAATCGTCCCATTTGCGCCAGCCCGGCGAAAATTTGTTCCAGGTTGCTTTTTGTTGATCGCGGATTTGTTCTAATTCTAATTGCATGGTTTTTTAATTGATTAATGGTTAAATGGTTTTATTTTTAATTGTTTGGTTTTCGACAAGATGGATGCTGCATTTAAAAGGAATAAAATACTGTTTTAGAAGTCCTTAGATTCATTAACTTTATTGTTTTAAATCAACCGTAAATCAGTAAAGGTATTTAGTTTGTTTCCCCGACCTATTTATGTAAATGCTTATAGGGGAGTACTTTGCTGCGTTTCCGGAATAGTACTTTTTGGCCGGTTTACAGGTTAGTAGCCTGCTTTTAAAAAGGTTAACAGCCATAACAAAAAAATTTTACGTAAAAATCAGTCCTGGTGCTTAAGACAAGAGTTCTAAAGGATTTTTGCGCGGGTGGCATATTTTTTTAAGCGTAGATGTTAACCTTTTGCCCTACCGCTTACTAATAATTAAATACAGGTTAATCTTATTAAACATTATTATAATTCTAAATAAGATTTGAAGATAACACACCAATCCGACGAAGTATTAATCCAAGGGCTTCAAATAGGAAGCCGGCAGGCGCTCGAGTTTATCTATAGCACTTACTGGCCCATGATTGCCAATTTTGTGCGGTTGAACAATGGTAGTCCAGAAGAGGCGGAAGATTTATACCAGGAAGGAGTTATTATCCTGTATGAGCAGGTAAAAAAAGGTAATTTTTCTATGAATTCCTCCCTTAAAACGTATTTATACGCCATTTGCCGCAATAAATGGTTGAGCAAGCTGAAAAAGCAAGTACCTATTACCGACGTGGAGGAACAGTTACAACAAATTCCGATGGAAGAACCGGCAATGGACACTCCTTACGTGGAGGAGGCTGCTTTAAAACAAGCCATTGAGAGTTTAGGGGAACCTTGCCGCTCCGTGATTGTAGGATTTTATTACCATAAATTAAGTTTAGAGCAATTAGCCGCAGACTTGAACTATTCTAATGCGAATGTTGCCAAACAACAAAAGTTTCGCTGTGTGGAACGCTTAAAAAAGAAATTTCTTCATTTATCTTTATAAAACACAAAAAATGCTACCCGGAAACGAAAGACCTTTACATACCGAATGGATTGAACGGTATTTATTGGGAGAACTACAAGGCGAGGAGTTAGAAAAGTTTATTTATCGTTTGCACCGCGATAATACTTTCCGGCAGGAAGTAACCGTGCAACGCTCCATTGTAGATCAGGCTCATGTAATTGGCCGGGAAGACCTGCGCCAGGATTTAAAAAGCCTGCACCGCCAGCTTGGCTTTAACAAAGGAGAAAATAATAAACAAGAAAAAAATACCTCCTCTTTTAATTTTTACGCTGTTGCCGCTTCCATACTTTTGCTTTTGGCTGCAACGGCGGTATTTTATTTTGCTTACCACCCCTCCGAAAAAACTCCTACTGTGGCTCAGGTTAAAACGCCGGAATTATCTAGCCAGCCCCAACACTTGAATATCAAGTATCAAATAATCGGGCAAGATCCGGCCATTGGTTTTTCGGGCACTAATACTGATTCCAACACTACTATTTTGCTGTATCAAGCATCCTCTCCTGCTTATCGGTTCGATGACACCTTACGTTTATACGGTAATTTCGCGGCTAAACAGCTTACCTTGCAATATAACCAATCTAAAGAGCAATATACTCTATTGATTGATTCCCTTTCTTACCCCTTACAGCGTTACCGCCCGAAACAAGCCCTTAAGCAATAGTTGTTAGTTGCTGGTTGTTCGTTGGCAGTAGGTTATTTGAGCTGAGGAAAAGAAAAATGCACAGGGATTTTAGTAAAGCAAAGCTCTTAGCTGGTGCGCGTTAATTACTCGCATTACTTTTCGCTTCTGAAATATAGCGCTACGAGACCTAGCTCGCACTAACAGGTAAGAAATATAATTTTTTACACACGTTGTTTAGTGATGGCCCAGCCGGTAGCACCGTCAGGCCTATGTATACCTGGTGTTAACAACAATATATTTATATTCCTGAAGTTTTATTTTTATTAAATAATACTAATAATCCAACCAACCACATACCCGAAAATTAGGTTGATACCAATCATAAACAAATAAGTGAGGGTATAAGCTTTAAAGATTTAAGCTTGGATAAGCGATTGAAAAATTGGGAATAACACCAATACATTAAAATAAATTGCAAAGCCTGCGCGATAAGTGCATAGTATTTCATATTATCACCACCACTATTCTGATAGGTATAAAGCACCGGAAAGAACAAGAAACTAATCACCAGTATCTAAACCCATATAGAAAGTATTTAATACTAAATGCTCCACAAAATTAAAGCGCATTTTTTTAAACACTAGATAGGAGGCAATGGTATAACTTAGGATTAATACCAAGGAAGCGTAAGCAAAATGGTCGATAGTCCATTTGATTAACTTTTCATAAGCACTTACTATATTCTCTTCGGCATGTAAGGGTTGAACGTTAAAAATATCCTTAATAAAATAGTGATAATGCAAGCCATACAAGGTTGCCAGAACTACCACCAGCGATAAGGGTTTAAAATGCCGGACTCTTTTCCCTTCAATAAATTCCCGGATAGTATGGCCGGGCCTAGTTACAAGTTGCTTGATAGAGTAGAAAATGCCGTTGTCGAAATGAAAAAGCCCATGTTGTAAATCATGCCAGATAAAATGCAGGTTCAGCTTATGGGTAGCAGCTGCTTGTCCACAATGGTTACAAAAGTTGCCTTCGAAATGATTGTTGCAATTTTTGCAAATAGTGGCCATGCTTTTTATTTTTGTTTATCTACTTTCCTTCTCTTAGATTTTGCCGCTAACTATTATAATCAAGAGGTGGTTATAAATTATTTGTAATTTAGCTAACTATTTGCCAACTAAAACAAAAGGTGCCCAGTAAAAAGGAGGATGATACTTCCGCTGCTTCGCCATTTTCCGTTTGGCGATTTGTAAAGCCTGGGCTTTGTCTTTTCCGGAAAGTAAAGCGGCATAGAAGTTTTCCATTAATTCCGCCGTTGATTCATCGGGAACTTTCCAGAAAGAAACCACCATATTACGTGCCCCCGCGTACAAAAAAGCGCGGGTTAGACCAATTATTCCTTCTCCGCTGGCCAATTTTCCCAAACCTGTTTCGCAAGCCGATAAAGTAACCAACTCCGCCTTTAATCGAAGATTATAGATTTCACCCATATACAAGATTCCGTCTTCCTGGGCCGTACTGTCCTGGGCCAATAATAACCCGGATAATTCCGGATAGCTTTCATTCACAAAACCGTGGGTGGCTAAATGCAAATAATTGTAATTTTCTACTTCCCCGGATTTGAGCTGTTCTTCGCGGGCTTGGTTATACAAATATACTTTCGCCGTATTTCCCCGCTGCTGAAACCTTAAGGCAATTGATTCTACTTCGCGTATAGAAGCCAGCAAAGGTGAAACGTACTGCCCGTTCCGTAACCAACCCCTGGTAATATCATTTGGATTGCTTTCTGCTTGGTTTTTACGAACGCTACTAACAATTGATTTTCTTACCGTACTATCTGAATTTTGCACCAATAAGGAATAATTCGTGTCTACCATTGCGTTTGTACCTGAATCGGCAAAAACCGGCGCTAAGGCCAGGAGCTGTTTTCCGGAATTTTCGTCGGGTTGCGTTAATCTTTCAAAAAGCAAGCGGGCAGAGTACGCGTAGCTAATGGTATATTGATGCATTAAGTAAGAGTTAGCCCGTTTTTTATGGTTTTGCGTTAGTAAGGCTTCAAAAGGTAACGTTGTGAGTTCGCCATCGGGAATAATGAGTAACTGCTGAATAGATTTAGGTAAGAGAGAAGGCAGTAATATTTTAGACAAAGAAAAAGCTGTTTGCTGGTACAAAGCCGCATCCTGGCTAAGAATAGCGTGGCGAAAAGCAGCTATTTTCCGGCGAAAAGTGCTGTCAATAGTTAAAGACTGTACCTTAAAAGACTGGCGGGTTAGCGTAAATATTTGCAAGAGTGTATCGCCCACTACGTACTCCAGCATGGCTGTTTTATCGTCCAGTAGTTTTTGAATTTGAGTAAAGTCAATGGTATTTGGCCGGTATTTGAGATTATAATACTGCGGATATTTTTTTTCGAGCTTGCTAATTAAATTTTCTTGCTGGCGATGCGCCGTAAATAATAAAGTTTGGTATTTCTGCAATTTATTGTTACTTCCGGCGCTATCCGCTTGCACCAATTCTTGCGCCACTTGCTGGGAATAATCTGCAATTTGGGTGCGAAGTTGTTGGTCTTTTAGTAGCAGGGAATCGGCAATCCCGGCAAAAGTTTTCGCTTTTGCCTCGGCTAGCGTAGCGCTCAATACGATAGCCTTTCCTCTTTCGGCAAAGTAAAAAGCTTTATTCAGGTAATCCGGTTCCTGGGTAACGCGGTGTAGTTGCATAGATACCCCTAAGGCGGCCTGGTAAACTTGCCGGGTTCTATGGGTAAAAGCTACTTTGTCATTTTCTCTCGTGTAAGCTTGCTGAATCCGGGCCATTAAGGTATCCGCGGAGCAGTAAATCCGGTAAGCCTGTTGTAAATCCGGCAGGGCATGCGATTGGGCAAATTGCATCTCCAGAATAATCCCTTTTGCTTGCAGCGAAGAGAGTAAATAATTTCCGTCCAGATAAATTGAGGCTTGATGGGCCAGGGTAGGATTAGAGGTAAGTAAAGTATCCTGAAAAGTAACCACATTCGCCACCATCGCTTTTTGATAATACCGCAGGGCAGCAGTATAACTACTTTTACCCAGGTAAGCGGCCCCGAGCGCATTATAAGCCGCCGCCAGGTTAGGGCTTTTTTGTCCGATGGATTGAAGCAGAATCTGCAAATTAGTTTGATAATATTCCAGGGCTTTATCGTAATCGCCTTGCGTAAAATATACATTACCAATGCCAAAGTACGACTCCGCTACATCGTCGTGCACTTCTCCTAAGGACTTTCGCCGGATTTGCCAGGCTTTTTGCAGGTTTTGTAAGGCTAGTTCAAAATTTTTCTGTTTGGTATATACCGTACCCAAATTATGGTAAACGCTGGCTAAATCCGGATGATTTTCGTCGAAAGATTGCAGGAGAATTTGCAAATTTTTCTGATAATATTCGGCCGCTTTTTCGTATTCGCCTTTTTCCTCGTAAATGGTTCCGATATTATTGTAAGCGGCCGCTACATTGGGGTGCGCCTCACCGAATGCCGGTAACCAGAGGTGCAAGGCTTTAAAATTGTATTCCAAAGCCTTATCTAGCTCACCTTTAGAAGAATAAATATTACCCAGGCTATTGTAGGTATTGGCTAAATCAGGGTGAAACTCTCCGAGCGCTTCTTGTTTAAACTTTAGGGCTAGTTGCGTGTAAGTAAGGGCCTGCTCGTAATCTCCTTTATCGAAATACACGTTGCCGATATTCCCGTAGGAAGCTCCAATACTCACGCGGTTATCTCCGTTTTTTTTCAGGCAAACCTGCAAGTCCTTCTGATAATACTCTAATGCCTGTTCGTAATCTCCTTTCCGGTAGTAAATAATGCCGATATTATTATAAGAAGAAGAAAGATTCGGGTGGGTATCGCCCAGCAAAGCAAGTTTAAGTTGTAAGGCTTGCTGGTAAAATTGCATGGCCTGGTCGTAATTACCGCGGTAATAATGCACAATACCCATTACATGCAGAGCGTCGGCAACAACGAGATTGGCTTTTTTTAGTTTAATTTTACTTTCGTGCAAGGCGACCAAAGCATTTTGCAAAGCAACTTCGTATTTACCCTGCATTAAAAGAACGCGGGTAATTTCATTGGAGCAGTTTATTTGTTGGCGCCAAAGTTTATTTTTCTGGTAAATTGCAGCTGCCTTTTCCAAGAGTATTTGCGCACTATCGGCACTGCCTTTTTGCTTTAAAGTGAGCGCCTGTTGGTACCATTGCCGCGCCAAAGTAGTATCCGCCCCAAATGCTTGCTTCTGGGCTAGCACCCAGTGGTTACCCCAACTAAAAAATACCAATGCAAAAAAGAGCAGAATTTTCATGGGCCTTGTTTACTTATCAGGAAAGGGTTCCGGTGCGGGTTATTTCATTGAAGCGGATGAATTTTAAGGATTTATTTTTAAATTCGAATTATCAGGGAAATTACGAAATGTAAGGCGGATTTGAAATTATTCTTTATTTTTTTGCCTATAAGCGGCTAACCTAATGCAAAAACAGCTACTAATAATGGTTGAATAAAGTATAAGAAGAACGAACCATGAAGGCTTTAAATAACCCAGGTTACTTGTTACAGCTGCTTTCTAATTTTTGGGGGAAAGTAGGCTTAAGTAGCCTTTATTTACTTTTTTTTAGCCCTAGCAGCATGGGTTACGCGCAAAACCTGCTGCCCGAAACCTCCCCGAAATACGTGGTAACGCGCCAGGTATTCGACCGCTTAACTTACGTTTTTGCGAACAGCCGGCCGCAACCGCAACTGGAAATCAGAGCGAGTAAATCCAACCTGCCAAAAATTATTGCGCAATATCAACCGGGCAATCGCCCGGTTATTCAGTTAAGCGAAGAACTGTATGATTTATGCCGCGGCTTGGGTAAAGATTCGCTTCATGCCTTGGCCGTATTGCTCAGCCATGAATTGGCGCATCATTACGAAAAACACGATTGGTATTACACTTTCGGCATTGGTAAAGCTAGCCCGTCAACTTCTAAGAAGGATATTGAACGATTTGAATCGGAGGCAGATTTTTACGGCTGTTTCTACGGCGAACTGGCCGGATTTTCTACCGGACGGGTATTTCCGCAGATTATAGATGTATTGTACCAGCGCTTTCGTTTAGCCGATCAGTTGCAAGGTTATCCCAGCAAGGAAGAACGAAAAGCGATTTACCGGAAAAAGCAAACGGAGGCCGGCCAAATGGTAGCCATTTTTAAAGCCGGTCAATTTATGTATTTGCTGCAGGAGTTTGACTACGCGGCTACCTGTTTTGATTACTTACTTAACCGCTTTCCCAGCCGGGAAATATTAAATAATCTTGCCGCCGCAAAGCTGCAGCAAGCTTTGGTATTGTACCAAGCCACGGAGCCACCCGGATTTACCTACCCCGTAGAATTAGATGCCCGCAGCCGATTAACGGCCCTTCATCGGGCAGCCCCCGATCCGTTTAAAGCCAAACAATTAGGACGATTATTAAATGAAGCCCGGCGCTACTCCGAAAAATCGCGGGAGATTGATCCGGGTTATTTGCCGGCTTACATTAATTTAGCTTGTATTTATTCGCTTCAGGGAAACCAGGCAGCCGCTATTGGGGTAATTAATGAGCTAGAACCCGCCAAACTAACGGGAAATGCCTATACTATCCGGGCGATTGCGTATTACCAAGACAAACAACCCGATAAAGCCCGGCAGGATTTTGAGTTGGCCCGGCAAAAGCAAGCGTACATGGCTTTATACAATTTAAATTTATATACGAAGCTGCAGGAACCGTTAAGGGCCAATTTAGCGGAATGGATCCGGAATTGGTTTGACCAGGAAGAATCTGCTCCGCTCCCAAACAAAAATAAAGCTGGTAAAGCTGAGCAAATTAACGGCGAAATAGCCAGTGTTGCTTTACCAAATCCTACTGCAACGCTAAAAATAAGCGAAAAACCGTATTTACTCTTACAATGGAAAACAGAACACGACAAGTTATTCTTGGGGGTACAAACTTCTGACTGCCGGTATTTAGTCCGGTACACGCCAAAAAATTACGCTGGAAAAACGAATAAGGGCATTCGATCCGGCAGCGCTGCTGCCGCATTAATGCAGCAATACGGACCGCCCACCTATACTTACCCGGCCACTTTAGGCGAATATTGGCTATACCAAAACCAGAAATTGGGTTTTGAATTAGGGCCGAATAAACAAGTAGTAAACTGGTTCATTTACGCCAAATCCATGTAGTAGCTGTTCTTTTACTTTTCAAATAAAAAAAGATGGGTAATCAGGTAATTTTATAAAGTTTCATAATGTAAGTAAACGAAAATTTCAAATACAGATTAAATTAAAAAGATATTCTTTCCAGACTTAAAAGGATATCTGATTGTCGGCACAACTAACCTTAAAAAATTAAAGTAGGCGGAAACGGTAAGAAAATAATGTAAAACAGAGAATACTATAACCTTTCTTTACTACCAAACCCACCGGCCAAGGCACTGGCTTAGGCTTGTCGTTGAGCTACGATATTATTACCAAAGGAAATGGCGAGAATTAAAGGTGGAAACGAGAGATGGAGAATATTCCGAATTTACAATTTTTGTTACCATTGTAAGTTCCTACTTAAAGTTTATAAACAACTATAGGTTACTCCTTTTATTTTCCTCTTACAACAACTTACTACGCCTCAAACGTATTTTCATTTATTCCCAGCTTGTTTTTCGAGTGAAGTTCCACCGGAAATCCCCATAAATACCGAATATGTTCCAGGGTTTCCTGGGTGCTTTCAATATCGAGTTTGCGGTCTTTTTGAATTGTATGGGTCAGGTATAATTTACTGGTTTGATGCTGATCTACTTTGGTAACCTGGATGTTCGGAACATAGGAAGAACGGTCGTATTGGTTACTCAGTTGTTCCCGGATTTTTTTGTAGCCCCGCTCGTTGTGGATTGCTCCTATCTCGTATTCATTCTCCTGTTCATTATCCACGATGGTAAATAGTTTCATATTCCGGATAACTTTAGGAGACAGGTATTGTAAAATAAAACTGTCGTCCCGGAAATTTTCCATTACATAATGCACCTGCTCCAGCCAATCTTTGCCAATCAGATCCGGAAACCATTGTTTATCTTCTTTGGTGGGGCTTAGACAAATCCGCTTAATATCCATAAAAATGTTAAAACCTAGGGTGTACGGGTTCAGGCCGGAATAATATTTACTGTTGTATTCCGGTTGGTATAAAACACCGCTGTGGCTTTTTAAAAATTCCAGCATAAAGCCATCGTTTACGTATCCTTCCTCAAAAAGCTTATTGATAATGTGGTAATGGGTAAAAGTGGCAAAACCCTCGTTCATTACTTTGGTGGCTCCCTGGGGGTAAAAATATTGGGCTACTTTTCTCCCTATCCGGATAATTTCTCTTTTCCAGGCGGGCAAAGCGGGCGCAAACTTTTCAATGAAATACAGAATATTTTCTTCCGGCTCTTTCGGAAACTTTTGGTCCTCTCCGGAAGTTGCCTCCGGTAATTTTAGACCCGTAGGCAGGGTTTTCCAGAGTTCGTTAAAGTTTTCTCTTTTTATGGCTATCAGTTTTTTCAGCCTTTCGTTTTCTTCTACCGACGATAACCGGAAGGGCTTTTTGTAATTGTCTACTCCCTGGTTCATCAGGGCATGGCAGGCATCCAAAACATTTTCTACTTCTTCTTCGCCGAATTCTTCTTCGCATTTTAAAATAAAATCCCGGGCAAAAACCATATAATCCACGATGGTACCCGCCGAAGTCCATTCCCGGAATAAATAGTTATTCCGGAAAAACGCATTGTGGCCCTGGCAGGCATGGGCAATCACCAGCAGCATCATACAAGTGGAGTTGTTCTCCATATTATAACTGATGCAGGGGTTGGAATTGATCACCATTTCATAGGAAAGCCCCATGCGGCCCTTGGTATAATTATTTTGATTCAGAACGAAATCTTTGCCGAATTTCCAGTGCGGGTAAGAGGTGGGTAAACCGGTTAAGGCATACGCATCCAGCATTTGCTCCGAGGTTACAATCTCAATTTGGTTCGGATACGTTTTTAGTTTCAGGTACTCCTTCCCTATCCTACTGGTAATTTCATCTGCCGCTTCCAGGGTGGCGTAATCCCAGTTAGGATTACAGAACATCGCCCGGTATTTTTCTTTATCCATCATTACTTAATTTTTACCCAACTCTAACCTGCTTTTACGCCGTTTCTTTTCCGGAAAAGCCCCTGAAATACCGGCCAAATGTCAAATACTTCGTTAATGTGTCTTATGGCAAAATTTTCATCGTTGCTGATCTGGTTGTAGGCTTGCCACAGATCGCTTTGTTTCGTTCTATTGTTTATTTCGATGTAGGCCATGTATTGAATAGCCGGTAAAATAGTTTCCTGCACCAGGTTTTTACACTCCATAGCGTCCTGCTTCGACCATACGTCCCCGTCCGATGCCTGGCAACAATACACGTTCCAGCTTTCATCGTACCTTGTGCGAATAATCTGGTGCATTAATTTTAGGGAAGGAGCTACAACCGTTCCCCCGCTTTCTCGGGAGTTGAAAAACTCCTCTTCGTTTACCTCTTTGGCTTCGGTATGGTGGCGGATAAATACTAGCTCTACGTTTTTATACAGCCTAGTAAGAAAGATATATAAGAGCGTGAAGAATCTTTTAGAAATGTCTTTTTCGTGAAAGCCCATGGAACCCGAAACATCCATGATACAAAACATAACCGCCGAAGTAACCGGAATCACTACTCGTTCGAAATTATTAAACTTCATGTCAATATCTTCGAAAAAAGGAACAGTGGTAGCCTGACGTTTTACTTTCTCTATTTCTTCTTTTAAAGCAGCTATCTCATTGGGATGGGTACTGTTAGCTAATTGCTCCTCCAGGTTCTTTAGTTTTTTATCTAAAAAGCCTTTTAAAGCCAATCGCCGGCCAAGCGATTGCTGAAAAGTACTTTTTATGTTTAAACGGGAAGGGACACTATCGCGGGTATAACCCGCTCGTTTCATTTCAAAGGTTTCGGTGCTCGCCATTAATTTCTTTACCAGGTTGGGGAGCGCCAGGTCATCAAAAAAATATTTCAAAAATTCTTCCCGCGATAAAACCACGGTAAACTCATCTTCCGTTACTTCCGGATTGTTGGACCCTTTTTGCCTACCCATACCGCCCTCGCCCTCCTTGGGTTTAGGTATCCGGTCGCCTTCGTTAAACCGGTCGTTGCCTGGCCTTACGATTTGCTTTTTGCCGGTTTTGGGATCATGTTGAAAGCTGGGCTCATCCAAACCACGCACGGGTACCTTCACATTGCCCCCCGTATGGCTGTCTTTGATGCTTTCCTGGCTAATTATATCCGGAATAGCCTTTCTGATCTGGCCTTCCACCCTTTTCAGGAATTTCTGCCGGTTACCCGTAGACTTTCCCTTATCGTTTTTTCTTCTATCAATTATATGGCTCATGGATGATTTTGAATTTCTGAATGAGTGAATTTTAAATGAGTAAATGGATGAATTTCTTTTAATACACTTTACTCGCAGCAAGTTCACCTTACCACAAATTGAGTTGATGACCCATTCAGTCATTCAAAATTCATTCATTCACTCATTAAACCTACGCTAGCGTTTTTCTTACCCGCATAAACCAATCTACCAGTATCCGGATTTGTTTGTCGGTGTAGCCGCGCTCCTTCATTCTTCTGGTAAAATCTTTATGCTTCTTCTCATCTTCTTCGTTGGTTTTAACCGTAAAAGAAACCACCGGTAACAAGTCTTCGGTATTGGTGAAGATTCTTTTCTCAATTACGTTTTTAATTTTTTCGTAAGAATCCCACCGTGGGCTTTTACCACCATTATTGGCCCTGTAACGCAAGAAGAAATTCGTTACTTCAGCCCGGAAATCTTTTGGGTTGGCAATACCCGCTGGTTTTTCTATTTTCTCCAGTTCATCATTCAGAATTTTCCGGTCGAGCATCTCCCCGGAGTCCGGATCCCGGTAATCGTTATTCTGCATCCAGTGATCGGCATAGATAACATACTTCTCAAAGATGTTCTGACCGTAGGAACTATACGATTCGATGTAGGCTTTTTGAATTTCGTCGGAGATAAATTCGGCGTACTTGCTGGCCAGTAACGATTTTATCAGGTGCAAATACTTGGATTCGGTTTCGGGTGGCAGCATCATTTTAATTACTTCCTGCTCCAGCACATAAAGTAAATGCACCGGGTTGGCCGCAATTTCTTCACTATCAAAGTTGAATACCTTCGATAATATTTTAAAGGCAAACCGGGTGGAAATACCTTGCATTCCTTCATTTATCCCGGCATCGTCGCGGTATTCTTGTATCGACTTGGCGTTCGGGTCGGTTTCCCGTAAGGTTTCCCCGTTATACACCCGCATTTTAGAGTAGATAGAAGAATTTTCCGGTTCTTTCAGCCGCGACAGCACCGAAAATTCAGCCAATAATTCAATAGTTTTAGGGGCACAAGGCGCATTCCGGAGGGAGCTTTCCCGGATAAGTTTCTCATAAATCTTGATTTCCTCGCTCACGCGCAAACAATAAGGTACCTGTACTTTATAAATTCTGTCCAGGAAGGCCTCGTTCTTTTTGTCGTTCAGGAATTTGGCCCATTCCGACTCGTTGGAGTGCGCCAGAATAATGCCGTCGAAAGGAATAGCCCCGATTGGTTCCGTGCCTTTGTAGTTTTTCTCCTGGGTAGCCGTTAACAAAGGGTTAAGCACTTTTATCGGCGCTTTAAACATCTCCACAAATTCCAGTAATCCCTGGTTAGCCAAACAGAGGCCACCCGTGTAGGAATAAGCATCCGGATCACTTTGCTGGTAATCCGCCAGTTTCCGAATATCTACTTTACCAACCAGCGTGGAGATATCCTGGTTATTTTCATCACCGGGCTCGGTTTTAGAGATCGCAATTTGATCCTGAATGGAAGGATACAATCTAATTACTTTAAACCGGTTTATATCCCCGTCAAACTCCCGCAGCCTTTTAGAAGCCCAGGGGCTCATGCAACTGGGAATATAACGCGCCGGAATACGATATTCTTCTTCCAGTTCCGCGGTATAATCGGCAAACAAACCCAGCGGACTCTCAAATACCGGGCTTATTTGGTCACCCGCTTTCAGCGCGTAAATGGGAAACTGCTGCATTAAATGCTTCAGCTTTTCGGCTAAAGAACTTTTACCCCCGCCAACCGGGCCCATCAGGTACAAGATTTGTTTTTTTTCTTCCAACCCTTGGGCCGAGTGCCGGAAGTACGCAACAATTTGCTCAATGGTACTCTCCATACCATAAAAGTCTTTAAAGGCGGGATAAATTTTAATTTTTTTGTTAGAGAATATTCGGCTCAGCACCGGGTCCTGGCGGGTATCCAAAATTTCCGGTTCGCCGATGGCATCCAAGATTCTTTCTGCTGGTTTGGCATAAGCTTTCGGGTCCTTCTTACACTCCTCTAAATAGGCCGCAACTGTCATTTCATTCATTGAGGCACTGTAATTAGTCTTAATTTTTTCTAAAATGTTCATAATGGTAATCATTAATTCAACTTATCAGAATTATTTTATACCCTAGACAAATTAACAGCTGATCAAATTATTATTTCGCAAGTGTCGCTTACGGCAACGCAAGTAGATAACCTGATTTTAGTTGTATTTAAAGGTTTCGGTATAAAATAACTGCCGTCATTTAATTTACTAAAAATATCTGTAATAGGTAATATGTTGATAGTTATATTTATAACGCTTTTAGTTTTGCATTTAACATATCATTCATAATTAAACTATCCGGCATACCTCTTCCAGCCCTTCGGTACCACTAAACAATCCGGACAAGGTACTGGTTTAAGTTTATCCTTCCATTATGCTAGTACCCTTAAAGGGCTGGAAAAGAAATAAAAGTAAAAATCGGGAAGGGGAATTCATCCAATGTATTATTCTACTGTAAAAAGCAATAGCCAATACCTAATTTGCTTTCTAACAATAGTCTACTTACTTGATTTTACTACTTATTACCTGTATATTAACCTTAAATTAATAGTATTTCAGAAACTTTACCTTATTATCCTATCTAATTTGGAGCTGGCGTTGATCCGCTCTTTCTTTTACCTGGTTGTGCCCATTTATTGCGTGAATAAGTACCCGGTCGATTAAAACCCGGCCATACTATTTAATTGATTAAGTGCCTTTTGTGTTTACCGCTCCGTAATAATTAGATTTTCGGATAATAGTTTCCCGCAAAATGTTAGAAGTAAAGTTTTCAAATTTTATTTCTAGACTTACTTAAGCCGGTTAAGCCGGAACTAATTCAGATTCAGGAGCAGCCTTGCCCTTTTATTTTTTACCAAAGGCCTTGTAGCGTACGGAGATCGGTAACCGAAGAGAATGAGTTGGCTGCGTGAGCCGTTCCGTTTACCAGAAACAAAAATTTAAAAGAACCATACTCGCATGAAACTTCTTCTAACGGTCTTTATTATTTTAATATTTGGAGGTACCGCCTTTACTCAAACGGCCAAGCTCGATAGTTTAAATAAACTTATCAGCCAAGCTTCTACGGATACCGCCCGAATTAATTTAAAGAACAAAAAAATTTCTATTATCAGCAGAATCGATATCGACTCTGCTATTGCCTTAAGCAAACAAACTGTTAAAGAAGCCATAAACATCCATTACCAGAAAGGGGAAGCTACCGCCAGATTACAACTGGCCAGCAATTATTGCATGAAAGGCACCTATCCCTTAGCGGCACAGAACCTGCTTTTATCCAAAAAAATATTTCTCTCTTTAAAAGACTCTTTGGGTTTTTGTGATACCTATTCTGTTTACGGGATGATGTATGGCATGCAAAGTAAGTATGATACCTCTATTACCTACTTAGAAAAAGCCATTGCTGTGGCCGAACGAAATAAATACAAAGAAAGGTTAAACGCTTACTATAGCAATCTTGCCATTGGCTACCAAATGAAGGGGAATTATTTAAAAGCCTTAGAATTTTACCAGAAATCATTAGACCTCGCTAAAGAGAAAAAAGACACTGTTGCTCAGGCTAAAACAGATTTAAATATGGGCTCAGCCTATATTAATACGGGAGATACCATTAGAGCCCGAAGATTTATTCTGGAAGCTATCCGGCTTGCTAAAAAGGAGAACTTGAAAAATGTGGAATTATACGGCTATACTAACCTGGCCGAACTTTACTTGGAAATGCAGCAACCCCAACAAGCTTATACGTATGCTTTGCAAGCAGCTAATCTGGGCAAAGAAATGGGCGATAACGGAATTAGATCCGTCAGTTTGGCAAAAGCGGCTAAATCACTTGCCAAAATGCAAAAATTCACAGAAGCGCTCACCCTAGCCAAACAAGCCATCACCATGGCCGATTCTTCCGGTCAGACCTATAATCGATACCAGGCTTATTCTATTATGGGTTCCATTTTAAAACAGCAACAGCAATATAAAGCCGCTATTCCTTTCCTGGAAAAAGGCTTGGCGGTATTAGAAAAAACCGATTTTTATGGAGAAGATGTGGGAGTTACGTATACTACTTTATCGCATTGTTACGAAAAAACGGGCTATTATGAGAAAGCTTTATCTTTTTATAAAACGTCCAAGCAAATTGCCGATTCCATCCTTACCCGGGATAATATCCGCAAAACCACGGAACTCAGCATGAATTATGAGTTTAATAAAAAGCAAGAAGCCCAGCGGATCGAACAAAAAAACAAAGATGCCATTACCCAAGCCCGGCTGTTAGCGGTACTTATTATATTTGTCTTAACTTTAATTTTGGCTATGGTGGCTTTTAGGGCCTACCGCAATAAGCAAAAGGCAAACGCGCAACTGCAACTTCAAAAAGAAGAAATCCAGAAAACCTTATCTAAACTCGAACGCACCCAAGCGCAACTCATCCAACGCGAAAAAATGGCTTCGCTCGGTGAGTTAACGGCCGGTATTGCCCACGAAATTCAAAACCCTTTAAATTTTATCAATAATTTTTCGGAGATAAATACCGAATTAATTACCGAGCTAAAAGAAGAAGCGGATAAAGGAAACTTAAAGGAAATCAAAGAAATAGCCGCTAATATTGAAGAAAACGAACAAAAAATAAATCAGCACGGTAAGCGGGCCGATAACATTGTAAAAGGCATGCTGCAACACTCCCGTACCAGCACCGGCGAAAAACAACTTACTCCTATTAATGCTTTAACCGAGGAATACCTGCGTTTGGCCTACCATGGCTTGCGCGCCAAAAATAAGGATTTTAATACCACCTTAGTTACTGATTTGGATAAAAGCTTAGGTAAAATAGAAGTGGCGCCGCAGGAACTCGGCCGCGTGTTACTCAACCTGTTTAACAATGCCTTCTACGCGACCCAACAGAAAAAAGCCCGGCTTAACGGCCAGTACGAGCCCGAAGTAAAAGTAACTACCCGCCAACTAGACGGCAGTATCCAAATTAGGGTCCGCGACAATGGCATGGGTATACCGGAAAATGTGCAAAGCAAAATCTTTCAACCTTTCTTTACCACCAAACCCACCGGGCAAGGTACGGGATTAGGCTTGTCGCTGAGTTATGATATTATTACCAAAGGGCACGGGGGGGAACTGGAAATGCAATCGAAAGAAGACATATATACCGAATTTATTATCCGTTTGCCATTAAAGAACAAAGAATTCTAAGTTAAGGTATTTTCCTGACCAATAATAACATGAAAATTCAGCTTTATTCCAAGGTACTTTTAATTCAATTGCTCTTTACTAGCCTAATTAGTTATGGGCAAATCGGGCAAGTTAAATTTAACCTGGTGGAAGGAATGAATGGGATTTCTGTAGGCAAAGTTACCGGCATCACCCAAGACCCACAAGGATATGTGTGGTTTGCTGATCAGACACAAAGGTGCATTACTCGGTTTGATGGTTACCAAATGAAAAGTTACCGTTATAACCCTTCGAATCCGAATTCCTTAGGAGGCAATTATCCCGAAAGTATCTGGGCTGATTCAGCCGGAACTATCTGGATAGGGTTTTATGGTATGGGACTAGATAGGTTCGAGCCGGAAACAAATACATTTACTCATTACCGCCATAATCCGGATGATAACACCAGTTTAAGCAATGATAGTGTTACGGCGATATTGGTGGATCACAAGGGGATTGTTTGGATAGGCAGTTACGGAGGGTTGGATCGGTTAGACCCCATAACCGGTAACTTTACGCATTATCGCCACCATCCTGAAGATAAAAATAGCCTGAGTAATAACCGGATTAGGGCGCTTTATGAAGATCGACAGGGTACCTTATGGATTGGTACGGGTTTACCGTGGGAACCTAAACCGCCAGAAATAGGTGGACTGAACCGATTTAATCGGCAAACAGAATCATTTACCCGCTACTTACATGACCCCCAAAATGCGCACAGCCTAATTGACAATAATGTACGAGCCATATATGAAGATACCCGGGGAACTTTTTGGGTGGGCACAGCTGGGGATGGACTGCACACCATGGACCGGGAAAAAGGGAGTTTTATTCGTCATACTTATAATCCCGCCCAGCCAAATCAGCTCAGTCGACCGCCAGTAAAGAAAAGCAGTATTTACGATCATATTACCTTTATTACAGAAGATGGTGCGGGAGCTATCTGGATTGGTACTTTTTTAGAAGGAATTACCCATTATGATCCAGGAACTAAAAAACTTACTCATTACAGTAATGATGTAAACTCCTCAAGTGGTTTTAAAGATAATAGTGGTTGGGTGAGTTATACTTCCCGCGATGGTATACTTTGGGTTAGTACGCAACAGAATAATTTATACCGCATTGATCCCTTCCATAAACAGATTCCGCATACCAATTTAGAAAGTCGGGTACTTGCCTTACAGGAAGAAATGCCAGGTATTTTATGGGTAGGTACAGAGAATGGGCTTAAAATTCACGACCGGAATAAAAATAAAATTCAAACATTCATCCACGATCCAAGTAATCCCGCAAGTATCAGCAGTAATATAATTTATTCCATTTATAAAGATAAAAGCGGCACTATGTGGGTAGGCACTCTTAATGGATTAAGCTATACCCAAGCTCCTAACCGTGCTTTTAATAAGTATCTGTTTCAACACCTTAATAATGAAATTTTTGCAGGAAGGTTTGTAACAGCCATTTTCGAAGATGGTAGTAGGCAATTCTGGTTAGGAACCCATAGAGGCTTGATTTTGATGAACCGAAATTCTAGGATGTTTAAATACTTCCTGCACCATCCCAAGGATCCTACTAGCTTAAGTAATAATTATATTTCGGTTATCCAAGAAGACCAGCTAAAAAACATTTGGGTTGGTACCTGGTATGGTGGAGGAGTTAACCTATTTAACAAACAAACCGGCAAATTCCAGCGTTTTCTAGCTGGCTATACTGTTAATTCCATTTATGAAGACGCCTTTGGTAATATTTGGGTTGGAACGGAAAATGGCTTATTCCGCTTTGATGAGCATATAAATAAATTTATCAACTTTCATCATTCACAATTTGATTTAAGTACAGCCTTCGTTACTAGTATCATAGAAGATAATCAGAAAAATCTTTGGATAAGCACTTTGTCCGGCATATACCGCCTTAACCAGAAACAAAATGAAATAATAGTTTATGGGAAGAATTATGGGGTTAATACCACCAGCTTAATGGCTGCTGCTGTTTATAAGACTAAGCAGGGGGAACTTCTTTTTGGAAATTCAAATGGTTATTTTACTTTCTACCCAGAAAAAACAGTCAATACCTCCCAACCACCCAGCATTCTTCTTACTGATTTTAAAATAAACAATCTACTGGTAAAAAGGGAAGCAACAAGCCCTTTAAAAAAGCCTTTGACCCAATCCAATTTGATCAAACTTCAACATAACCAAAATAGTTTTTCCTTCTATTTAGCTGGAATTCATTACGGAAATCCGGCAGGAAACCAGCACTTTTATAAATTGGATGGTTATGATAACACTTGGCGTGAAGCTGGTACGGATAATACTATATACTATCCTAAGGTGCCGAATGGAAGTTATAACTTGCGGGTTAAAGTTGCCAATAATGATAGTTTATGGGCTACTAAATCTATCCGTATTATTATTCTTCCGCCTTGGTGGCTTACCTGGTGGGCTTACACTGTATATGGTTTGTGTTTAATAGCGATGGGCATTGCTTTTGACCGTTACCAACGAAAAAGGCTGATTCAAAAAGAACGGGAAAAAGCCAGGGAGAGAGAACTAGAGCAAGCCCATGAGATAGAAAAGGCCTATCACAAATTGAAGCAAACCCAAGAACAGTTGGTGCAAAAAGAAAAGATGGCCTCCTTAGGAGAACTCACCGCCGGTATTGCGCATGAAATCCAAAATCCTTTAAACTTTGTCAATAATTTCTCGGAAGTAAGTACAGAATTGATTGATGAAATTAAGCAGGAAACTATTGCGAACCATACTAAGGAAGTGTTGGCGATTGCCGATGATTTAAAGCAGAACTTAGAAAAGATTCACCATCATGGAAAACGAGCCGATGCTATTGTGAAAAGTATGCTGCAACACTCCCGCAGCAGCACCGGCGAAAAAGAACTTATTAATATCAATGACTTAGCCGAAGAAAATTTACGATTAGCTTACCATGGGTTAAGGGCAAAGGATAAAAACTTTAATGCTAGCTTGCTTACCGACTTTGATAAAAGTATTTATAAAGTAGAAGTAGTGCCCCAGGAAATAGGAAGAGTGCTGCTGAATTTATTTAATAATGCCTTTTACGCCACCCAACAGAAAAAAGCCCGGCTTAATGGCCAGTACGAGCCCGAAGTAAAAGTAACTACCCGCCAACTAGACGGCAGTATCCAAATTAGGGTCCGCGACAATGGCATGGGTATACCGGAAAATGTGCAAAGTAAAATCTTTCAACCTTTCTTTACCACCAAACCTACGGGCCAAGGAACGGGATTAGGCTTGTCGCTGAGTTATGATATTATTACCAAAGGGCACGGGGGTGAGCTAAGAGTAGATTCGAAAGAAGGTGAGTTTACCGAGTTTAGTATTATATTACCGCGTTCAACGAAGGCATTAATTGTTTAATTAATTACCTTTAGCCTAAATTCCAGCCGGTTACTGTATGTATTTTTTTACGTTACTTTCTGTTTTTCTGCTTCTGCGGCGCCTACTTAAATCTAATAGGGGTACTTCCCAGACGTTTAAGTGGGATCAATGGCTGAACGTTTCCAGTTGGATTACGTTGGGTCTTATGTTTGCCATTGGCAGTTTTTTAAGCGACGAAGTATCTAATTTTAGCGCGGCTATCTACCTGTGGTTGGTTATATTCTTCATCTACAAAGAACCCGATTTTTATTCGTCCCGCGCCTTTGTTACGCCTATTTTGCCGTTTGCCGTTATTGCTTTTTTAAGCGGTTTTTTAAATTTAATCGTGCCTGATTTTTACAAAAACTGGGAAGGTTATTGGAGTGCGGCGATAATGGGAGCATTCGTCTGGAATTTTGCCAGTTGGATAAACGCGAATAAACGGGAGAAAGAACTGGATTACGAACGCCAGCAAAGGCAACTGGAAGAACAACAAAAATTAGCTCTCTCCGTCCGTAAAGACCAGTTAGAAGTGTTAGTAGCCGAGCGGACCGCCGAAATTACGCAGCAAAAAGAAGAACTGGAAGCCACGGTAAAAGAATTACAAGCTACCCAGACCCAACTGATTCAGCAGGAAAAATTGGCTTCTTTAGGCGAACTCACCGCGGGCATTGCCCACGAAATTCAAAATCCCTTAAATTTTGTTAATAATTTTTCGGAAGTAAGCACCGAATTACTGGAGGAGCTAAAAGTAGGACCTTTGCAAAAATTACCGGAAAACGAAAAACAATACGCCAATGAAATTTTGTTTGATTTAACGCAGAATTTAAACAAAATCTCGCAGCACGGCCGGCGGGCCGAAAAAATTGTAAAAGGTATGCTCCAGCATTCGCGCACGACCAATAACCAGAAAGAACCCACCGATATAAATGCTTTAGCCGATGAATACCTGCGGCTTTCTTACCATGGTTTACGGGCCAAAGACAAATTTTTTAACGCCACTTTAAAAACCGACTATGCGCCCGATATCAGTCCCATAGAAGTAATTCCCCAGGATTTAGGCCGGGTATTGTTAAACTTGTATAATAATGCCTTTTACGCGGTTAGTGAGAAAAAGAAAATTAAGAACGGTTCCTATGAGCCCACCATTTTTGTAACTACCCAGCAAAAAGACGGCAAAATAGAAATTAAAGTAAAAGATAATGGTTTGGGAATACCGGCGGCTATCCGGGATAAAATTATGCAGCCTTTTTTTACTACCAAACCGGCCGGCAAAGGTACCGGTTTAGGGCTGTCTCTTAGCTACGATATTATCACCAAATCCCACGGTGGCTCCATTGACGTGAATACCCAGGAAGGCGAATTTTCGGAATTTATCTTGCGGTTACCTCGGAATAATGGATAATATATAATAATTTAAACACAATTTAGCCCAATTTTATAAGTACATGAAAATATTGGTAGTAGACGACGAAGCCGATGTGCAACCCTTGTTTTTACAGCGCTTCCGGCGGGAAATAAGAAACGGAGAACTGGATTTTGCCTTTTCCCAGTCCGGGGAAGAGGCGTATACTTACCTCGAAAAACACGACTCGGAAGTAGTACTTATTTTATCAGACATTAATATGCCCGGCATGAGTGGTTTGGAATTGTTACGGTTAATAAGAAAGAAACACGAAACCAAACCCCCTACCATAATGATGGTTACCGCTTACGGCGATGAAGAAAATTACCAGCAAGCCATGAAACTGGGGGCCGACGATTTCTTAACCAAGCCCTTGGACTTTACTCAATTGAAAGATAAACTTAAAACTTTTGCATCCTGATGGCAAAAATATTGGTGGTGGATGACGAGACGGATTTAGAGTTGCTCATAAAACAAAAGTTTCGCCGGAAGATTAGAGAAAATGCCTATGAATTTGTTTTTGCGCACAATGGCTATGAAGCTTTAGAAAAATTAGCCGAACATCCGGATTTAGATATTATTTTGAGTGATATTAATATGCCCGAAATGGATGGCCTTACCTTACTCACTAAATTACCCGAGGCAAACCCTCTGGTAAAAGCGGTGATGGTTTCCGCTTACGGCGATATGGAAAACATCCGGATGGCTATGAACCGGGGCGCTTTTGATTTTGTGTGCAAGCCCGTTAATTTCGAAGACCTGGAATTAACCATGGACAAGACCTTACAACATGTGTATCAATTGCGCGAAACCATGCAGGCCATAAAGGAAAATAACATCCTTAAAATGTACGTCGACGAAAATGTGCTGCATTTTATGACGCACAAAGAATTCGAAAACAGCTTACTGGAAAATGAGACCATTGAAGCCACCATTATGTTTATTGATATTTGCGGCTTTACCTCCATTACCGAGAAAGTATCGGCCAACGAAGTAGTGCACTTGCTTAATAAGTATTTTGACTTGATGGTGAAAGAAATTATTGCGCAAAAAGGCCACGTAGATAAATTTATGGGCGATGCCATAATGGCTGTATTCCGCGGGAAATTCCACCTCGATCGGGCCATTGATGCCGCCCTGGCCGTTAAAGAAAAATTAAATAGCGAAGAAGAAGTACAGTTAGACGGAATTGCGTTTAAACCAAAAATTTCGATTGGCATAAATTCGGGCGAGGTTATTTCGGGTAACATTGGTTCTGCTTCCCTCCGGCGCTTAGATTTTACCGTTATCGGCGACGAAGTGAATGTCGCGCAACGGCTGCAATCTATTGCCAATCCTAACCAGATAATTATTTCCGAAGCCTCCTATGAAAAAGCCAAAGAATCGTTTAGCTGTCAAAAGGTGAAGGAAGTAAGTTTAAAGAATAAAGTAAAGCCAGTTATTATTTACGAAGTTCTGGAATGATGCTGCTGGAGGCAAGATGCTAGACACTAGATGCTAGATGTTAAATAATAGGGGTTATGTGATTATTTATCAGGTATTTACATTAAAACAAGTAATAATTTTAGTCAATTATTATCAAGTAAGTCGAATAATGAACATTGAATATCTAGTATCTAGTGTCTAGCATTTAGTATCGAACATCAACTTGAATGAAAAGTCGGATTTTTACCTTATTAAATATTAAACCATCGGAAGGTGGGTTGGTGAAGCAACTTTTTTTGGTGCAATTTTTTTTAGGGGTAGGTACCTCTTTTTTATTTACCAGTGCCCTCACGTTATTTTTAGCTACTTACCCCATCAAAGAGCTACCTAAAGTTTCATTATTAGCCGCCGGCTTATTGTTAGTGGCCAATTTTGTTTATGCCCGCTTAGAAGCCAAGTTATCCGCTAAAAAACTGCTGCAGCTTATAATTTTGTTTTCCCTGGGTTCTATTGTGTTTACCTGGCTGGAGGCTACTATTTTTTCTATTTCCTGGTTGCCTTTTTTCTTGTCGGCCTGGAATTTAGTGGTGTACATGGTGGTAAGCTACGCCTTTTGGGGAATGACCGCCATTATTTTTAACGTGCGGGAAAGCCGTAGACTATTTTCGGTGGTAGGTTCCGGCGATATTCCTGCCAAAATAATTGGCTACGCGGCGGTCGCAATTTTGGCTCCGGTAATTGGCGTCATTAATGTTTTAGCTCTCTCTATCGTTGCCTTTCTGCTCGGTTATTATTTCTTAAGGCAATTTCAGCACCCCAGTATTGTGGCCGTTCCGGAGCATAGCCATTCTTCGCACGGGCCTGGTCATGCAGCGGGTAATCATCCGCCTATAATAGAACGTTTGTTTCAGAACAATCTCATATTTGTTATTGCCATTTGGTCTTTTCTGGGTTTTACTATCTACACCCTCATTGATTTAACTTTTGTAACCGAAATTAAAGTAAGATTTAAATCCAGTCAGGAGCTAGCTTTTTTTCTGGGGGTGTTTTTTGCTATTGGCCGCGTTTTAGCCATTTTCCTGAAATTAATTTTTAGCAGCCGGGTTATTAACCGGCTGGGTTTAGCTAACTCTTTGCTTATTACGCCCGCGGTTTTATTACTCATTACCGGGACGGTTCTGCTCGTCGATAAATCATTAAATACCGGCTTAATGGTTTTTGGCGTAATGGTTTTATTCTCGGAAGTTCTGAAATCGGCGGTGCAGGAACCGGCCTTTTTTATTTTATTTCAACCTCTGCATCCGCACTCCCGCTTAAAAGGTCATTTAATTACCAAAGGATACACCCTGCCGTTTGCTTTAGTGGCGGTTAGTATTTTCGCTTTTATTTTCCGGGACCAGAAAGGAGATATTTCTATTTCGTTGGTTTGCGGTACGCTGGTAATTTTGCTCGCTGCTTGGTCGCTGCTTGTTTCGCTGATTAAAAAAGAATACTTGCATACCCTTATTCGGGCTTTAAAAAAAGGATATTTTACCGGCACCCAGTTATTTTTAAACGATCAACCGGTAAGAGAGTTGTTACTGGCCAAAACCGAAAGCCCGAAGCCCAAAGAAGTGCTTTTCGCTCTGGAGTTATTGGAAAAATCGGGTTATACTAAGTTTAATGATTTACTTTTACGAGAATTAAACAGCCCCTTTGCCCTGGTTAAAAAGTTTGTTCTTGCCCGAATCATTCACCGGAATATTACGGAGGCTTTACCGCTTGTTCAGCAAAAAGTAAGCGCTTCTTCCGACCCGGAATTAAAGCCGGATTTAATTACTGCCCTTTATTATTTAAATTCCGACCACGCCGGGGAACAAACTAATTTTCAAAATCTTGACCCCATTAGTAAGAAAGCGGCTTTATTAGGTTTAGCCGCCCGAACTGAATTAAAAGTAATTAGTTTAGTAGAGCAGGAAGTCGCCTTTTTAACAACCAGCCCAGGGGAAGAAGATAAGTTAATAGCCCTGGAAATTATGGCCGATGCTCCGCACGGTGAATTTTACGCCAGCTTAAAAACTTTATTGCAGGAACCAGCTCCCGCGATCTACAAAAAAGCTATCGAAACGGTGGGTAAAGTACGGGCCTTCCCGCTATGGCGAGCAGCAACTAAAGTAGCAATTCAAAAAAAGGCTACTAATTCCCTGCAAAAATCAATGCTGTTTTTTGGAGACGCTATTTTTGCCCCGGAATATACTAATAACCCTGATTTACCGAATGAAGTTATTCTGGCGCATATAAAATCGGCGGGAAATTGCAATGGCAAGTTCTCTACCGCTTATTTAATGAATTGTTTAGCCCCGGAAAATGAGTGGAAGGATGCCGCCTTAGCCGCACTTTTTCACAAAAAAGTAAATGTGGCGGGCTCCGTTGGGGAAAAAGAAGTTGTTTTATGGCTGGAAAATAAATTAGAGCAAGGGAAACGCAAAGTAAGCAGCTACCCTACATTAGCTGCTTCCGCCTCTGCCACCCTCTTGGCTGCTGCCGTTAAATCGGAAATAGAACAAGACTTGCAGTTAATTTTAAAGGCTTTTGCCCTTTTGTACGACCGGCAAGGTTTGGAAAGAGTGCTGCAATTAGTAAAAAATGCCGGCAACGATACCCGAATTTATAATGCCATTGAAATGTTAGAATTAAGAGTTCCTAAACGGTATTTTTTACAAGTAGATAGTATTTTGGAATTTTTACTGGATAGTGGCGTGGCGCAACCGGAAATTTCGCGGAACGCTAACCTAGAACTTACCTCGCTGATAAAAGAAATAATAAGCGCTCCCGCCGGTGATTATACCATCTGGACGAAATCGGTGGCACTTTACCTAATTCCAACTCTGGCCGATAAATCGCTGTATAAAATCTTAGCAGAACCTCAGGTAGAGGAGAATAGTCCTTTATTTAGCGAAACCAAAAATTTTGTTTTATCTCAAGTAGATTTCTAATTACCCCATGCTACTCATAGAAAAAGTGCTGACGTTACGGTCTTCGGATATTTTCAGCAATACCCCCGAAACGGAATTGGTGGAATTGGCCGGAGTTTTAGAAGAGCTTTACCTAAACCCTAACGAAAATTTGTTTCAGAAAGGAGATACAGGCGAATGCATGTATTTTATTTATAAAGGAAAAATCCGGATTCATGATGAGGAATTAACTTTGGCGGTTCTGGAAGAAAATGAAATTTTAGGCGAATTGTCGGTGCTCGATGCCGAAACCCGCTCGGCGAGCGCTACGGCTCTGCAAGAAACCATATTGCTAAAACTGGAACAAGAGCCTTTTTACGATATTATGATGGCCAATGCCGAAGTATTAAAAGGAATTTTAAAAACCTTAGGCCGGCGTTTGCGCCTAATGGATGCAAAAGCCAAACAAGCCGAAACTACGGTTGCTGCTCCTGCCGGGCAACCTTCGCTTTAACCTCGGCTAAGTGTTGCTGTTTCAGCGGGTCGCGGCGTTGCTTAGACGATGGCGTAAAGTAATGGTGGTTTTCTAAAAATTTAACCTGAACCTGGTTCCATTCCCGTTCATTCGTTACCAAGCCCTGCCACCTAAACTCCTGGTAAAGACCGGCTCCAATCAAAAAAAAATCTTTACGGCCCAGGTAATCCAAATCGGCATCGCAGATTATTTGCTCTAATTTTGATTGCGGCTTTTGCGGAACCTGAGTGGCTCGGATTAATCCGAAGATTATTTCTTTTGAAAAGTAGTAATCCCAAAGTGCGTTAAATCATTTTCGGCAATTTCACAGCTTTTTTCTTCGTGTCCCTGGTACGTATTCAGAAATCCGCTATCGTGGTATAAGGCTCCAATTTTTAAAAGAAAAATATCTTCTTCCGCAATTATTTTTTCTAAACGGGCAATACGCTCACTCTGTTCTAACACATCTAAGGTATGATTAACATGGTGGTAGGTGAGCCTTTCTGATAATCCAGCAGTTAATTTTGCAATAACAAATCTCTGAATTTCAGAATAAGCAGCAGTCGTCATTATGGTAAGCTGGGGTTAGCTAAATATAGCTAATTGAACGGTTATTGTAAATTCTGATTTTAGATGAAGCGCAACAAATTTAGATTATTTTGCACCTTCTGAGTATATTAGTATACTGATAGTTAAAGTTGTTTTCGATCCACTTTGCCATAATCTAGCTTTCCCAGGCATTCTGCTTTCGTTTCGTGAAATGAGTTTAAAACTTGCTTAAAAATGGATCATTTTCTATTATCAAATATTCCTCTTTTTGCCAGTCTGGATAAAGAACATTGTGCGGCCCTGGCCAAAAAGTTGCAGATAAAGAGGTACCAATTTGAGCATTGTAAATTTTTCAAGAGAACGTAGTAGTACCAATGATTCCCTTCTAAATTGAACAATCTAACCCTTCCGGTTCAGAAAAAGCTATTTTGCTCATTAACAATTAACGGATGATTTACACAAAAGTGAATGGATTTTTAGCGGGAATGTGGGTAATTTTTATCCCGGGCACTTTGGGTTGCAGCCATTTGACGGCGTACTGCATCCCGGCTTCTTCACTTACCGCGTGGCTCAGGACCAGTAACGAAGTTTTTTGCCCCATTCGCCGGCCGTCCCGAACCCGTTCTACTGTTTCCCATTCTCTGGTTTCGCCGCTTATAAATAAATCCGGCTTAAATTCCTCAATGGCCGCAATTTGCCGTTTACTATCCATGTAGCCTAGAGCCATGTAAATCCGGGTACAATTTTGTTTTAAATCGCCTACCAGTCGCACCGTGGAGATACCTAATTTTTCTTTCGTTAAAGCTACTATTGCCTTTACAGCTACCGGATTAGGTAAAGTAAGCAAGCGGGGATTTTCGGGGTTATAATATTTTTCCCAACCTAAGGTGCTAAGAGTGCCCATTAAAATACCGTCGGGTTTGTGGGCGTGCCAGTAATCATGAAAGCGCCAGATAGCAATGTTGTGCTTTTTTAATAATGCTATTTTATACTGATAAACCTCATCCTTTTCCAGCCAATCGGTTTCATCCTGGTTGTTGTAAAAGGGAGTTTCGTGCGCAATTATAAAATTAGCTCCTACTTTAGCGGTTTGTTCAATTACCTCTAAGGTAGGGAAAGTGGTCGTTACAATTCCGGTTACCATCTGATCCATAGTTCCTGTTCGTAACTGATCAACGGTTGTCGCAAAGGGTGCCCCGGGAATTTCTTTCAGAATTATAGCAATTACCTGCTGCACGGTAAGTGCATAATTTTTCGGCCAGAATTTCCCGGCAAAACTTAACCTGGGAAAGGTTAAAATTACCGAGGTACCTACAGCTTTCGTCACGGAAGTTAAAAATTTTCTTCTGTCCAGGTTTGCAGTATCAGAATAGATGTTTTTAGTCGATTTCATTTGTTCAGGTAAGAGGTTTTATCGATAAAGTAACAGCCGCGCCTTTAAATAGTAACCACCAGAAGTAAATTAAATGCCCCCAAAGCTATAAAGAAAGAAGTTGGTATTAAAAATTAAGTCAGATGCAATCGAAGCATTTAGGAAAACCATTTGTACCACCGTTCCCAATCATTAAATTTATACCTTTATGGCAGTTGATTTAAGCGCTTTAACATGATATCGGCTTTCCGTCAGTACTTTTCAATTTTATTTATCCTAGAAATGCTCAAGTTTAATAAAATCGAAAAAGAACCGGAAACCAGATGTAATAAGTAATTATTTTTTCATTCGGCTAATATTTTTCCTTATTTAGAATCTGAAAGCAAGTTACCCGGACTTTACACAAAATATTCCCGCTTACTTTATGTTAGCAACTAACGACCGACCATTAATAAAGGGAGAAATTGCGGATTATTGGCTGGACGAAGAAGGGATTTTGTATTCTTATTCTAAAAATCCGAAGCGCACTGTCAAAAACATCTCGGAGAATGTGGCCTTGGTAAAACAAATTACCGGTAATAAAAAAGTGCCTTTATTGATTTATTTGAGCAACTCCCCGGTACCGGATAAGGAAACCCGTAGATATTCGACGGAGCAATTACCCGAGATTTATAAAGCCATGGCGATGGTTTCTAAACCGGGCTTGGCTCAATTTATCCTAAACGTATTGTTCAAATTTAAGTCGCCGCTTATTCCTACGCAGTCATTCTCGGACGATCAACAAGCCCGGGAATGGCTAAAGCAATTTTTGTAAGAGAACTAAGGCCATAGACTTTATCAGCGACTTATCTGAATATTTATTTTACGACGGAGATTCATCATAAAAAATCAAGAAAATTACGCTTAGGTAATTACGCGTAACCGGCTGACTTCTATGAAGTGGAAAAGATTTTTACAAAGTCTGCTTGTAATGGGAGCTTCACCGGCATTCCCCACTAAACTTTTTACGGCCATGAAACCTAATAACCGTATTCAGCTACTCCGCCATGCTACCTTGGTTATTCAAATTGGTAATGGAAAGATTTTGGTGGATCCCATGTTGTCTGCGAAAAATGAAATGGACCCTATACCTAATTGCGGCAACGATATTCGCATTCCGATGGTGGATTTACCCGTGCATGCCGAAGAATTAAACAAAATTATCAATGATGTAGATGCGGTTGCTATTACGCATTTGCACCGCGACCACTGGGATACTGCTGCCCAAAATTTGATTCCCAAAAACAAGTTAATTTATTGCCAACCTGCGGATACGGCGAAAATAAAAGAACAAGGTTTTTTACAAGTAACCCCGGTTGATACCACTCTAAATTGGAAAGAAATAACCATTAGCCGCACCCAAGGCCAACACGGCACCGGCGAGATCGGGCAACAAATGGGCGAAGTATCGGGCTTTGTTTTCCGGGATAAAAACCAGACTATTTACGTAGCCGGCGATACCATCTGGTGCCCGGAGGTGGAAGCTGCTTTACAAAAGTATAAACCCGAAATAACTATATTAAATGCCGGTGGCGCGCAGTTTTTAACCGGTGGCCCCATTACCATGACGTCAGTAGATATTTTGAAAGTACAGGAAACACTACCTCATACCAAAGTTATTGCCGTACACATGGACACCGTAAATCATTGTTTCGTCAAGCGCAGTAACTTAAAAAGAGTAATTTTCGAGCAGAACTTAACTGCCAAGGTGATTATTCCGGAAGACGGGCAACTACTTTCGGTTTAAGTAAATTGCTTTATTCGTGAACAACGGCGACGTTCCTATTTCCTAAATTCCCCTAATTTTTTCTATCTTTCCCGTTCGAGCACGTAATTACCCTTTTTATCCTGAATGACGCTTACCGAAATTATCATCCAAAGAATTCAACAGGAAGGCCCAATTTCCTTTCGTGATTACATGGAAATGGCCTTGTATTACCCGGAGTTAGGTTATTACACTTCGGCGCCGCATAAAATAGGTACTCAAGGCGATTTTTACACCAGTTCTAGTCTGGGATCGGCTTTTGGTACCATGATTGGCCGGCAACTCGAAGACATGTGGGAATTACTGGGAAAAGAAGCCTTTACCATTGTGGAGTACGGAGCCGGTACGGGTGCCTTGTGCCACGATATCCTGAATTACCTGAAAAACAACGAAGAACTGTACGCCCATTTGCGGTATTGCATCATTGAAAAAAGCCCCAGTATGCGCCAAATAGAAGCCAGTCACTTAACGGAAAAAGTGAGCTGGCACGATTCCATTCAGGAACTGGCTCCTTTTACCGGCTGCGTTTTATCGAATGAGTTGTTGGATAATCTGGCGGTACACCAGGTAATTAGGCGCGAGGAACTGATGGAAGTATTCGTGGATTATCAGGCAGGTTTTACAGAAAAGCTCCTCCCCGCCTCTCCTCCGCTGAAAGATTACCTGGCGGACTTACATGTAATTTTACCCCCTAATTTTCGGACGGAAATAAACCTGGAAGCATTGGATTGGCTCCGGGAAATTGCCTCTTCACTTACCAAAGGCTACGTTCTTACTATTGATTATGGATTTACTTCGGACGAGTTGTACCAAGACTACCGCCGGACCGGAACTATTGTCTGCTACCACAAACACCAGGTAAACGAAAACCCCTACCAGAATATCGGCGAGCAAGATATTACTACCCACATTAATTTTTCGGCTTTAATCCATTTGGGCGCAAAATTCGGTTTGGAACTTTGCGGGTACACCAACCAAGGCCGTTTCTTGTTAGCATTGGGTTTTAAAGAATATTTAAAAAATATCGCTATTCCCGGCCAGGACGAAGCTAACTTTAAACAAGAACTTTTTTTAACCCAAACCCTGCTCATGGATATGGGCCGGAAATTTAAAGTGCTCATTCAAGGCAAAGGAATACCGCCAAAAGAATTATTAGGTTTGAAGCTTTCTTAACCGCAGGTTCACGTAAACGGAGATCAGGGCCGCTAAAGCAAAAAGAACAGCCGTTACGGTATCCATAAACAAAGCATTTATGTCCTGGTGCAGCAGTTTATCCGCGTAATACTTGATAAAAGAATTCGGTAAATTTTGTTCGCCCAGCTTTTCTTTAATTTGCCACTGATAATCGGTGATGGAGCAATAGCCCCAGCCGAACCAAATACCTAAAACTACCCAGCGAAAAGTTGTCAGGCCTACACAAATCAAATGTAACTTCCGGGTAGCGGACCAAATCCACCCGAATAAATTAAAACAAATAATTAACAAATGAATACCGGTAAACAAAACGTCCAGAAACGTTAACATCAGTCGTACAATTTGCGAAAGGCATTTACTCGTTTTCCAGCAATTAGGAGTCGGCTAAATCCGGTTCCGGCTAATTTAAAAATATTCCTTTCCAATATAAGCCGAAATGTTACGTTTTAGGCTGCCTTTTCTTTTCGGGCTTCTCTTCTTTCTTCCCGGCGCTCTTTTCGTTCCTCTTTCCGTTCTTCCTTTTTCTCCTCTTTCTTTTCTTGAGTTTTTTCTTTAACGGCATCCAAAACCGTTTTTAATTTACCCGTAGAATTCAGGTTTATTTTGCTGTCCTGGAGTATATTAGATTTGGTAACCAATTCGGTTTTCATTTTTACGTCGTAGCTCACGTCTTTGCCTTCCTTAATAATATCGAGTAAAGTTTTGCCCATTTCTTTAAAGGTAAGCTGCACCGGTATGGTAAAGTTGGTGGTACCCTTGGCGGGTATCTGAATGGTGCCCGGTTTAGTACCCTCCACGGCTTCGTTGTCTTCTAATTTAACGGAATAAGCTATATCTTTTAAGCCTAAGGCAAAAACGTTGCGGTTTCTAACGGTTGCCGCTACCTGCATGGTAGCCCCTTTCAATTTTAAATCGTTTATTTTAATGTCCGTGATTTTTACTTCCGGTATGGTTACCAAAGGCAAACGTTTTTCTACTTTCAGGTTAAATTTATCTTTCGGAATAAGTTTCGTTTTAGAGAATATAGTGGCGTTTACCCGGTAGTTAACGCTGTCCTGCTTTTGCTGAGCGAGCCGGTCGGTTACTTCTTTCAGCTTATCGTAGTACAAAGTTAAAGGTAAAGTAATTTTGGTACTGTCTTTGGCCTCCAACCGCAACGTGTCCGGGTACGTGGTGCGGGCTACTTGCTGGTCGGCGATAAACACTTCGTAGTACAAACTATCCATGGTAAATCCAATGGGCGCCGGATTATCAATGATCATTCCCATTTTCACGTCGGCTTTTTCGGCGGTTAAATTGGTGAGCTGCATGCTCGTCAGGGTAAGTTTAGGTATAATGTAATCGGCTACCTTTTTATCGGAGCGCTGAAACTTAATTACCGCGTAGCCAATTGCTAAGAGCACCGCTAAAATTATTAATCCTATTATCCAGTTTCTGCTTTTTTTTTGAGTATTCATTTTCGTATTTCGTTTACTAGCGCCTAATTCTTGCCGGCAGCATCCGGATTTTTCAGGCGTGCTTTTTCTACCCTACGAAAATTTTCTATTTTAACTAAATAAATTTTAAAGAACCGATTTTGAAGTGCTTAGATTTTTTCTTTTCATACCTTTCTGCCGTTAAAGGCCGTAACTAAAGAAAATAATTCTTGTTTTTCTGAATACTCCAGTCCAGAGAAAGTAAAAGACGTAATGGTAAGGCTGGTAAGTATCCGATTAAAATCAAGTATACGTTTTATTAAGTATACGTTTTATTAGTGTCCACATTAATAAGCCACCATTTGTTAACGTACAACCTATAACTTAAAAACGTATTACCTACTTATGCCTTATTTAAAAATCACTTGTTCCGATGCGGAGCACGCGCAATTTCAGGATATGGCGCAAAAGTTAACTGCCGAAATAATTAATTTGTTTTATAATCCTCAAAGCCGGGTTACCCGCGAAGAACTCCGCCAAAGAACTACGATTCACTTTGTGCCTTACCAACCAGATGAATTATATATTGGAGGCCAGACGGTAAGTCAACGGGGCAGAAAGGATGTAACCGTCGAATTATCGGATTGGAGTATGTCGGTAAAAAAGCAAAAGCAAGTGGCCCAAGTACTTACTCCGGTGTTGGCGCAGTTATTTAGCATTCCGGTAACAGAAACAGATTCAATTAATATCCGTTTTCATTCTTATTCACCCAGCGATTTTGCCATAGGCGGTAAGCTTCTCTCCGATTTGGTTCCTACGGTGGGGCGAATTGCCAAAAGCATTTTTGGCTGAGAAAATCTACTTCTTACTGCTGCGCTTGTTCCTGCATTTGGGTGGTCAATACATCTACGTAATAAGAAGTATAATTCTGGCCTTGTGTTTTGAGTATGCCCCGCAAAGGACTGCAATCGCTGTAATCTACGCCGTGGGCGGCTTTGATATGATTTATTCCTACCAGCAAATTATTCGTAGGATCAAAACCGAACCAACCGTGTCCCGGAATAAAAGCCTCCGCCCAGGCGTGCATTACCGCAGAACCCACGAAACCTCCTCCCTGGTTTAAATACCCCGACACGTAGCGGCAAGGAATCCGGTTTAGGCGGGCAATCGCTAAAAACAAATGCGTATAATCCTGGCAAACGCCTTTCCCTAAGTAAAAAACTTCGCTGGCCGTAGTATGCACGTTGGTAGGCACCGGATCAAATTCGAGCAACTCGTTCACGTATTGGTTTAATTGTTTCAGGTAATCATAAACAGATTGTTTCCGGGGGCGGTTTAACAAACGTTTATGATACGACTCTAAAATGCTGGTGTAGCGGGTAAAGCCTAAGTATAAATGATGGTCGATGAAAAAATCGCGGGAAACCAGAATAGCCTGTTCTTCTTCCAGAGGCAGAGAGTTAACTACCAGCCAGGGTTGGCTTTTTTCGACGGTGGCCCGCATGGTAAATTTAAATTCGGAGAAATGTTTGGCTGAACGCAGGCAAGCCACCTGAAAACCAAACGGGTTCCCGTGGTGATACATTTCTTGGCCCAAGGAATTGGTATACGATATACGGGTAATTCGTTGGGTAGCCTCGGTACAGGGAGCAACTAATAACTCGAATAAGGCTTCGGTAACCGGGGCTTCGTATTTATTATGCGTGTGGTAGTTAATTGTGTATTCGGTGGCCATTGACAACTTTTAAAGTAAAAAAATTAATAAACAAGGTACTTTTCTTCGAGCAACCGGCCCAGCTTGTATAATTTATCCAGCGCTTTATTTAAAAAGCCAATGGTATCATCTTCTACTTCTTCTATGGTCATGAATTGTAGCTGAGCCGCACTTTTGCCCACCTTAAACGTTATGGAATCTTTTCCTTTTGCTTCCTGAAAAGCAATGCTCTGCACATTTTTTTGAATATAGCTTAAATTATAAGCCAATGATTTCGGAAAAGTGGCATTAAACAGCAGAAAATCCAGAATGTTACGGCGCCAGGTATTGGTTTTATAATACCGTTTGTACATATCAAAGGCTTGAGCGCTTTTCAGCAGCATCGTCCATTGGTAATTTTCGGCGGGGCCGCCTCGTTTTGCCGGATCTATTTTTTCTACGTCGTACAAAGTGGTTAAAATCATTTTACAAATTTGCACGGCCCGCTCCAGGTTAATGCCTAAAGATATTAACATCCACACTTCGTCGCGGATGAGCGTATTGGCGATTAAACCTTTAATTACCGAGCTGTTTTCTTCTACTTCCCGGGAAAAACTAAAAATTCCTTTTTGCTGAAATCTGGTGGCATCGTACTTATTAATGCTGTGATAAAACCGGTTAATGGCTTCCCATATTTCCATCGAAATACTGTCGCGGGTACCCCGGGCATTTTCCCGGATTAAATTAACGGTAGATACAATGGAAGAAGGATTATTATCGTCGATGGTAATAAAGCAAAGTACATCATCATCGGTTAGTTGCCCGTATTTTTGGTAATAATCGGCTTGCTGACCCATTAAATCTAAGATAGATTCTAAAGTATTTTCTTTATTCAGCGCCAACGGAGCATCCAGCGACGAAACATAATGCACTTTGGTGTAACGGGCTACGTGTTCGGCCCGCTCAATGTAGCGCCCCATCCAGAATAAACTATTACCAATTCTTGATAACATAAATTTAGTTAAAAGTTACAGGTTGCAAGTTGCAAGTTGAAAAGGTTAGAAGGTTTAAAAGTTAGAAAGTTGAATGGGTTTAAGGTTAGAAGTTAAAATTGTTCTGGCTTTACATAATATTTTTCCCCTAAACCATCCAACTTTTAACCATCCAACAATATAACAGTATGCTTTAATCTGAGATTATAGATTATGGACTATAGATTACGCACAATTCAACAAACCAGCAATTTCATAATTGGTCGACTGTGGACCGTGGACTAACACTTATTTCGCCAGCACCCAGGTATCTTTAGAACCTCCGCCCTGCGAGGAGTTTACCACTAAGCTACCTTTAGTAAGCGCCACCCGCGACAAGCCGCCTTTTAATACATACTGTTTGTCTTTGCCCAAAAGGGTGTACGTGCGTAAATCAATGTGGCGCCCTTCAAATTTGTTTTCCTTTTCGATAAAGGTGGAATGCAGCGAAAGCGACATAATGGGTTGCGCAATGTATTTCCGGCGGTTGGCCGCGATAACTTTTTTTAATTCTTCGCGTTGCTCCCGGGTAGAATTACTGCCAACCAAAATTCCGTAACCCCCCGACTCATCAACCGGTTTTACTACCAGTTCCTCCATGTGCTCTAATACATACGAATAATCATGGTCGAGTTCGCAGCGGTAAGTATGTACATTATTCAGAATCGGGTCCTCGCCCAGGTAGTATTTTATAATTTCCGGCACGTAGCTGTACACGGCTTTGTCGTCGGCGGCGCCGGTACCGGGAGCGTTGAGTAGCGAAACATTTCCTTCGCGGTAGGCTCCCAATATACCCGGTATGCCTAAAACCGAATCCGCTTTAAAAGCCAATGGGTCCAGAAATAAATCATCGATTCGCCGGTAAATAACATCTACCCGCTGCGGGCCATAAATCGTTTTCATGTACACGAAATTATGATCCACGAACAAATCGCGTCCTTCTACCAGCGGGATGCCCATGGTAAGCGCCAGAAAGGAATGTTCGTAATACGCCGAATTATATACGCCCGGCGTTAGAACCACGCAGGTAGGTTCGTTATCGCTGTTTGGGGCCACGGACTGCATAATGGACAGCAACTGTTGCGGATAATCCTGGACCGACAACACATCGTGTTTGCGGAAAAGATTAAACAGCGTTTTCTTCATGGCTTCGCGGTTGGAAAGTACGTAACTAACTCCCGAAGGGCAGCGCACGTTATCTTCCAGCACGTAATACTGGCCGTCGCTGTGCTTAATTAAATCCGTTCCCGAAATATGGTTGTAGATATTACCCACCGGGTTAATGCCCAGCATGGCTTTGGCGTAATGACTCGAACTAAAGATAAGCTCAGCCGGCACAATCCCGTCCCGAAGAATCTGCTTTTTGTTGTAAATATCCTGAATAAATAAATTTATGGCCAGGTTCCGTTGAATAACCCCTCGTTCTAAATGGTCCCAATCACTCGCCGAAATAATGCGAGGGAAAAGATCAAAAGGAAAAATCCGCTCTACGCCCCGGGCTTTGTCGGAGTACACGGCAAACGTTACGCCCTGGTTAAAGAAAGAAACTTTGGCCAGTTCATTTAGTTCGTTAAAATCTTCGGTGGTAAATTGCTTAAACTGATCCAGCACTAAATTATAATGCGGGAAAACTTTCCCCTCCGGGCTAAATACCTCATCCAGAAACCCTGGCTTTAAATCGTAACCGCTAAAAACCCCTTGGTAGGTTTCATAACTCCGGACATCACTCATACATCTTCGTTTATAATGTATACTATTTAACCTAAATAAGTATTAATTTACTAATATTAACTAATTATGGTTGAAATTTTAACTATATTTTTAAAAGTAGTAGTAATTTTCTCTAAGCACCCTTTCATTATGAACTTAACTTAGTGCAACATAATAATAAAATCCGAAATGCCAGTTTTGTTTGGGCCTTTACTTATTTTTAAATAAAAACGAAAGTTAACATTAAAAATAACCGAAATTGCCCTCGGATGGGAGAAGGAATATAATTGCCTTATGCGACTCTATGCTACCATCCCATGCTAAATGACCGGACGAAAGGCTCTACTACATGCCAGATGTTCTAATTAGTAACGTATATACGTAATAATCCGGTTTATCGGCGAAGTTCCTACATTGTTTAAAAGATAGAGCCACTATTCTGTATTTCTTTTATTACTTGATTTTATTTCTTTAAGACTTAATAAGAGCTTACCTAGTAACTACTGGTAGTCAGCCTAAATCTTCTAAATTATCGTACACTGTTTTTTAACGTGAAATATATACTACGCCCTTATGAAAAAATATAAAGTATTAAGAAGCATTTCCGCGGAAGCCTTTGAAAACGAGTTAAATTCCTTGGCAAAAGCCGGTTGGAAAGTAATTTCGGCGAATCTGGCCCAACAAGGCTTAGAAAGCGATGAAGCCATTTTCTTCGCCTTACTGGTAATAAACGATGTTGACGTAGAATTAAAACAGATGCTCGAAGAAAATGTAAATGAGCTGGAAGATATTGATTTAAACCCTTCGGATAATTAATGACATGGTAAAGGGAGCGATTAAGTTATCGGGCTTAAGACAAAAATTAAGTTATTTCTACCTTTAACTAAAGGATAACGCATTAATCCTTTTAGAAAAAACTTATATTTAACCCCGCACAGAACAACTTATTATTCATGAAAAAAATATCTTATTTATTTTCTTTGCTCTTATTTTCCGGTCAGTTTTTACCGGACGCGGAAGCTCAATCCGGCAAGCCTTTGTTTCCGCAAATGCCTGGGATGGAGGCGTATACCTACCGCGAAAGTTTTAAGAAGAACGTAGCGGCTACGCTCGATACCATTAAAATGCTGGGGTTTACCGAGTTGGAAAGCGGCGCTAGTCCTTATGGACTAACGGCCGAAACTTTCCGGAAAATGCTGGATGAACGCCGCTTAACTTGTCCTTCAGTGGGAGCTGGTTACGACGAAATTGTAAAAGACCCCGCCGAAGTTGCCCGGAAAGCCAAAGTATTGGGAGCCAAATACGTAATGGTGGCCTGGATACCGCATAAAAAAGAATTTACGCTAGCCGACGCGCAAAAAGCTGCCAGCGATTTTAACCGGGTTGGTAAGATTTTAAAAGATCAAGGCATTACTTTCTGTTACCATAACCACGGTTATGAATTCGGGCCTTACCAAAATGGTACCCTCTTCGATTACCTGGCCGCGAATACCGATCCGCGTTATGTTTCGTTTGAACTGGATATTTTATGGGCTTTTCACGGGGGGCAAGACCCGGTGCAACTCCTGAATAAATACGGCAGCCGCTGGAAACTCATGCACTTAAAAGATTTGAAAAAAGGCGTGAAAGGCGATTTAACCGGTAATACTCCCATCGAAAACGACGTAGTCCTCGGAACCGGCCAATTAGATATTCCGGCCATTTTAAAAGCGGCTAAAAAAGTAGGCATCAAACATTACTTCATCGAAGACGAAAGCCCCCAACCCCACAAGCAAGTGCCGCAAACCCTGGCTTATTTAAAAAGTTTAAAGGAGTAAGTACAGATTGTAATTACTTATATTACTTATAAAAGTTAAGAAAGCACCGGTAATTCGCTGGTGCTTTTTCATTTTCGTAATTTATTGGCAGTAAACAGAACCAGCTTACTTATTTTTATTAGTTTGCCTCTACCAGTTTACCGTAAAAAATCAACCCATTATTTTTACTAACTCTTATTTCCATTATTAAATCTCACATCCAGGATCTACAATAGTTTAGGCCGCATTAAAAAATTAACGAAACGTATGTTTTGGTTTCATATAAACATCTTTTTGGGAACCGAAATTCTTTAATTACATTAATCCGGTTTCTGGTAAAGTGTGTCAATTATCAAAACCATAACTAATGCATTCGGTAGCTAACAATTATTAAAAACTAATCTGATGAAAGTTTTGCCATTACTTTTAATGTTCCTGCTTTTTGCCGCCACAGGCTATACCCAAAAGCTAATGGGTTTCACGGATGTAAATGCGGCTAAACAAATTGATTGGGAAAAACAGTTTGATGCGCAGCTAAATGCCAAAAATCTGGATACCTGGATGCAGTTTCTCACGTCACATCCGCACCATGTGGGCAGTCCGCAAGATAAAGCAAATGCCGAATACATGGCGAATTTGTTTAAACAATGGGGATACCAAACCGAAATTGCTTCTTACGATGTCTTATTTCCTACCCCTAAAACCAGGTTGTTGGAACTCTTAGGCAAGCAACCTTACAAGGCCAAACTGGAAGAACCCAGCTTGCCCGAAGACAAAACTTCCGGCCAAAAAACAGAACAACTACCCGCTTACAACGCTTATTCAGCCGATGGCGATGTAACAGCGGAATTAGTCTTTGTTAATCGGGGTGTTCCGGCTGATTATGAGGAACTAGAAAGATTTGGTGTTGAGGTGAAAGGCAAAATTGCAATTGCCAAATATGGTGGTTCCTGGCGCGGTATTAAACCCAAATTAGCGGCAGAACACGGCGCTATTGGCTGCCTTATTTATTCCGATCCGCAAGATGACGGTTATGCTCTCGGAGATGTGTACCCCCAAGGCGCTTTCCGGCCAAAAGATGGAGTGCAGCGCGGTTCTGTAATGGATATGCCGGTTTCTCCCGGCGATCCGCTAACTCCCAATATAGGAGCAACCAAGAAAGCCAAGCGCTTGGACCGCAAGGAAGCCAATACTATCATGAAAATTCCCGTTCTGCCCATCTCCTACGAAGATGCAATGCCTTTATTACAGTCCTTAGCGGGCCCGGTGGTGCCCGCTAATTGGCGAGGAGGTTTACCGATTACGTATCATGTTGGTCCAAGCAAAGATAAAGTGCATTTGAAAGTGGATTTTAATTGGGATATCAAACCGCTTTATAACGTAATTGCCAAATTGCCGGGTAGTGAATTTCCGGATGAATGGGTTATTCGGGGAAATCATCACGATGCCTGGGTAAACGGGGCAGCTGACCCTACCAGCGGAATGGTAGCCGAAATGGAAGAAGCCAGAGCCATTGGCGAATTAGTTAAAAAAGGATTTAAATTAAAGCGGACGCTGGTGTATTGCGCCTGGGATGGGGAAGAACCGGCTTTGCTGGGTTCAACGGAATGGACAGAAGATCACCAGGATGAATTACGGAAAAAAGCCGTCTTCTATTTAAATTCCGATGGCAATTCCAGAGGCTTCATTGAAGTCGGGGGATCTCATACCTTAGAACCTTTTTTTAACGAAATAGCAGATGCGGTGATAGATCCGCAAACCAAGGTGAGTATAAAAGATAGAAGTTATGCTGCCACTATGGTAACTGCAAATAAAAACGCCCGGGCTAAATTAACCGGAACTAAAACTATAAAATTGGAGGCGCTTGGCGCAGGTTCCGATTGGTCTGGTTTCTTGCAACATTTAGGTATTGCCTCCATGAATCTCGGTTTTTATGGAGAATCGGAAGGGGGTGTTTATCATTCCGTTTACGATTCCTACGATCATTTTATAAAATACCAAGACCCGGGTTTTAATTATGGCGTGGCCTTATCCAAAACTGCCGGGCGTATAATAATGCGAATGGCCAATGCCGATATTTTGCCTTTTGAGGTAAATAGCTTTTACAAAACAGTAGCAGAGTATATTACCGATTTAAAATCCCAATTAGATAACACCCGAGCCGAAAATGAACTGGAAAATAAAATGATTCAGGATAAGTTATTTGACCTGGCAAAGGATCCTACTTCAAATTATAAAATACCAAAAATAAAAGATGCTGTACCTTATCTTAATTTCAGTCACCTGGAAAATGCCCTGGTACAGCTAAGAACCAATACCGAAGCATTAGGAAAGCAATATGGCAGCGCTCTAGGAATGCCTGTTACCAAACAAAAGCAACTAAATGAAATCTTATATAAACTGGAAAGAAAACTGATTACGGAAAAAGGATTACCCAGGCGACCCTGGTATAAGCACCAGATTTATGCCCCAGGATATTATACCGGCTACGGCGTAAAAACCTTGCCGGGTATTCGGGAGGCTATAGAACAGCGCAATTGGCCAGAAGCACAGGAAAATATAGAAGTAATAGCCAAAACAATGGAATCGTATACGCAACAAATTCAACTGGCCCTGGCTGTTCTTAGCAGATAAAATAATTAAAATTGGTTAAGGGGTTCATTGAAGATTTGCCTAACAAATTTACCTTAGTCATTGACAAAGATAATTATTAAATAAACTTGCCTTATGTTTCTGC